>NZ_JBVKAP010000011.1:0-226835 GCF_055639315.1 Streptomyces sp. NPDC039465
ACGAGTAGAGATCATGGCTTGAGGCTAGGAACAGCATGCGCCACCAGCCATCAGGGAAGCGCCCCTTCGCGTACGGGTGCCAGCCGGATGGACAGCGGCGGGTGGCGGCGCCGCGTGCAGAGTTCCATCACGTGCGTGCAGAGTTCCATCACGTGGTGGCGGAGCAGAGGGGGATTCGGCCCTCGCGGGTCCCGATGAGTAGGCGACCTGTCCGGGTGACGGTGAGCGCCGTGGGTATCACGGACACGTTTCCGAGCGTGAGGCGGTGTCGCCAGAGCACGGTGCCGTCGTCGAGGCTGAGAGCGACGATCTCGCCGTCGTCGTAGGCGATGAAGACGGTGGTCGCGTCGGCGTCCAGCGCGGTGGCGGAGCAGTCGGTGCGAAAGACCCACCGCGGTGTCCCGTCCGAAGCCTCGCGCCGTACGACGAACGAGTCACCGGGCTGACGTCTCTGCCTGAAGACCGTGCCCGCGTGGATCAGACTCCCGTCGGCAGCTTCCACGCCGGGCCCACCGAGGTGTTCTTCACCGGGGAGCCAGGAGTAGGGGAACAGGCGCCGTACGTCCACTTCCGCCGGCTCGGACGGTCGGCCGGGCCCTCGTCCGGGCTTCAGGTCGGCGGTGGCCACCCACGGAACTCCAGGATTCGAACGCCGAGCCCCCTCCTTTTTCACGTAGGACAAGAACCAGGTGTGGCTGACGTGCCGTATGTGAAAGGGGTATCTGCTGGCGACGGGCACATCCCGGATCCAGTACCCGGAGGGGGCGAGGGCCGGATCGCCGTCCGCCGCACTCGACAGCGACACGTAGCCGGATGGTCGAACTGGTCCACTTGCGCACCGTCCGCCAGGGACAGCCGGACCACAGACCGCGGGCGCCGGTTGTGTCTTTCGGGGCGTACGAGCGAGACCCAGGCTGAACTCTCGTCCCGGGACACGGCGATCTCGCAGCCCCCTTCTTCGCCCGGGACGGCCCATTCCCGTTCCCCCGACGGGAGCCAGCACTCCAACTGCATTCCGCCGAGCGTGGCGAGGATCCGGCCGTCCGAAAGCTCCTCAACTGCCTGAACAGTGAGACGGGGATCCCAGTCCGGGCCCAGGTCGGTCAACAGCTGATACACGGCCGCCCTGCCGTCGGGGCGGGGCGCCGGCACCCTGGGGCCGGCCAGGTCGTAGGGCGTGATGGACCTGGGCGCCACCGAGGTCCAGTCGGGTCGCAGTACCACGGCGGTCTGACCGTGCGTGTGCGCTTCCTTGTCCTGCCAGTCGTCGGGCGGGGCCATGAGCACGCGAAGTCGCTGCTCGTCGAGCCACTCCAGCTCCAGGACCTGACGCCCGTCCCCATGCTCGAAGGCCGAGATGTGCGTTCCCGTCTCCAGGTTGAGCAGGAGCAGGTCACCGGAGAAGACGTACCCGCCGTCGTAGGAGCCGGTTCCGACGGCGAGCAGCGGCAGTGTGGGGTGGAAGGCCATCGCCTGGGCCACGAGGCGAGAGCGGATCAGTGCGCGGCAGGCCAGGGTGGCGGTGTCGTAGACGCCGACCGTCGGGTGATCGGAGAAGCCTGCGTGCCCGCCACAGCGAGCAGGCCCCGCCGTTCGTCAGCCACAGCGTGGGTGGGGTGGCCGATCTCGGCGAAGGAGCGGTCGCCCAGGATCCGGTCGACGGAGAACGAGAAGGTCATGGGAACGATCTTCGCAACGCCCTGTGGAGGAGGAAAGCCACGTCGAGCAGGAAGGGGCCTGCGGAGCGCTTGCCTCTCCCCGGCCGCACCTCGTCCCCTACCGATATTGGTCTCCGTACTCTTCGCCCATGGGGCCGAGGTCCAGCAACGGTGTGGCGCAGAACGCGGCGAGGGTGATCAGGCCGAGGACACCCATGATCAGGGGGTGATCATCGGTCCCCATCGCCCCGTGCCGTCGGCGCGGACCGCCTTGGCGGGATCACGCGGGTCGTAGCTGACCTCGATGCTGAGGCAGCCGCTCGTGTCGAAGTACTTCAGCGTGTTCCCGTCCACGTCCGAGTACAGGTAGAGGCTCGGCTGAGCCGCGTCGTGGGCGTAGTCCGCCGTCACTGTGATGCCGTGCCGGGGCAGCCTCCAGGGTCTGACGACCGCCCGGGGCCGACATCGCGGCCGCGATCGTGATCGGGAAGCCGAGGCCGCCGAAGAGGACGACGAAAATGATGTTGGCTGGGTGCGCGACGAAGGAGACGAGCACGCTCATCGCGACGATCGCGAGTACGGAGCCCGCCGCAAGCCACTTGACCCGTCGGCGGAGCGCCTCAGTCGGGGTCTCGGCCTCTGACTCGCGCTCGGCGGTGCGGGTGGTGACGAGGGTGGAGCCGTCGACCGCGGCGGAACTCTCGGCGGAGGCCGGCGGAAGCACGGCGTTCACTGCCCGGGCGAAGGCGGTGGCGGCGGCCTCGCTGACGTCCTCGATCCGGTAGACGGTCGGCGCGGTCGCGGCGGGTGCCGTGAGCCTGACCTCGACGGCCCGCTGTTCCGCGTGGACGCGCGCGATCGCCGAGAACGGAATGCGGTGCTCCTGGTGCGCTCGGCGCAGGACCAACTCCTCGTCCACGGCGCGGAGATCGGTGTCCTTCCTGCCGCGAAGGATAGGTATTGAAGCATTGATCGACATCGCCGGATCTTATGCATCCACGGCTCGCCCGCAAAGCCCTCACAGTGCCTTCACCCGGAACGAGGATGCCGCTCGCGGCCAGTTCTTCCAGCTCTAGAGCAGCCGCTCGAAGCACAGGGAACTCTCAACACCGGCGTAGGCGCCGAAGTTCGGGATCCGCCGATAGCCGGAGCGCGTGTAGAAGCGCACGGCATCGGGCTGGCCGTCTCCTGTCTCCAGCCGGAGGCTCGACCAACCCTGCGCACTCGCCCAGTCCTCCAGCGTGCGAAGGACGCTCGTGGCGACACCTGAGCCACGCCAGGCTGGGGTTACGTACATGCGCTTGACCTCGCCGACGCCTCCGCCGAGGTGGCGGAGTCCCCCGCACCCCACGGCGGTGCCGTCGTCCTCGCGAGCCACGAAGAATGCGGCGATGTCCACGGCCGAGGGCGCCGTTCCAGGTTCGCTGTCCGGGGTCCCGTATCTGGCGGCTATCTCGGCTCGCTGCTGTTCGCGCAGCGTAATGGCGTCCGGGTCCGTCCAGAGGACCTGTTCGATCTTCATGCCGCGGAGTCTGCCGACAACCTGTTTCGGACAGGTAAACCGTGCCACACAGCCCGTCCGTGACCGGCTCCCCGCGTGGATCAGCCGATGTTCTCCTCGGGGTCGGCCTGGGCCTTCAGGGGCCAGTACTCGCCCAGGCAGAGCGGCGGCAGTGGCGGGAAGCGGTGTCCCTTCACGTCGGTGCTCCAGTGGTGCTCACCGCCGCAGTCGCACTCGTAGATCCCGCTGGACGGGACGATCTCCCCCGGGTGCCATGACGACCTCTCCTCGCTCATGATCCAGCTGTACGTCGCCGTCAGCCAGGCCGCGACCGGGGCGGCCCGGCCGGTCCCGCCGGCAGTGCCCCAGGGCGGGTGGTCGTCCGGGGTGGCGTGGGAGCAGACTGGGTGTATGGGGCAGCGTCTCGGTGATGTCAGTGCGCCCGCGCGGCTGGCCGGCCCGGAGGAAGGGATCAGCCGGGAGGAGCTGGCGCTGGCGGCACGTAATCACGGTCTGCCGCTGGAGGCTCTGCGGTACGACGTCACGCCACCGGGGCTGCACTACGTCCTGACCCACTACGACATCCCCTGGGCGGACGGCGAAGCCTGGGAGCTGGCGGTCGGCGGCCGGGTGCGTCGTCCGCTCACGCTCGGTGTCGCGGAGCTACGGGCGCGTCCCGCCGTCACCCGGCGCGTGACCATGGAGTGTGCGGGTAACGGCCGCGCCCTGCTGTCGCCCCGGCCTGTCAGCCAGCCATGGCTGACGGAAGCCGTCGGGACGGCCGACTGGACGGGGGTGCCTTTGCGCGACCTGCTTGCCGAGGCGGGGGTGGCGTCCGACGCCGTGGAGGTGGTCTTCACCGGCGCGGACCACGGGGTCGAGCGCGGGGTGGAGCAGGACTACGAGCGCGCTCTTCCTTTGGACGTGGCCATGGGCGAAGAGGACGACGACGTGCTCGTCGCCTACGCCATGAACGGTGTACCGCTGCCGCCGCAGCACGGATTCCCGCTGCGGCTCGTCGTGCCGGGCTGGTACGGCATGGCACACGTGAAGTGGCTGCGCGCCATCACCGTCGTCGACACGCCTTTCACCGGCTTCCAGCAGGCGCTCGCCTACCGACTGCGGCAGAGCAAGGACGAGGAGGGCGAGCCGGTCACGCGGATCGCGCCGCGCGCCCTGCTGCTGCCTCCCGGGTTTCCGGACTTCATGTCGCGGGCGCGGATCGTGCGGCCGGGCCCTGTCGAGCTCGAGGGTCGTGCCTGGTCCGGTCGCGGCACGGTCACCGGCGTCGAGGTGAGCACGGACGACGGCGCCACCTGGAACCCCGCGGAGTTGGAGCCCCTGCCCGCCGACGGCACGGGCCGCTGGGCCTGGCGCCGGTGGCGGTTCCGCTGGTCCGCAGAACCGGGCCGGTACCTCCTCTGCGCACGCGCGACGGACTCGCGGGGCAACCGGCAGCCGGTCCGACCGCCATGGAATCGCGGCGGCTTCGCCAACAACCAGCTTCAGCCACAGCCGGTCCTCTGCACGGACGACGGAGACAGGCAGGACGCTCACTGACCCGACGGCCGCCGGTGGGCGGTGGGACGTGGCCACTCACCGGCGTGTATGGGCCCCAGGGCCATGGCGCCGGGGGCGCGTTCGAGGACGTACGAGAAGTCCTCGGCGCCCATCACCGGTTCGGGCAGTTCGCGTACGAACTCGGGGTCCAGCAGCATGGTCGCGGTGGTCAGGACGGCGGCGGTGATGTCCCGGTCGTTGTGCAGGGGCGGGTAGCTCTCGGTCAACGACACGTCCACGTCCGCGCCGTGCGCGGCGCCGACGTGCCGGGACTGCATCAGTACCCGGTTGTTGCTGGAACCGGGCGTCAGGAGGTAGACGTCGGCGCCGGCGTCTTCGTCAGTCGGCTTCAGCGCCCACGTTGCCTGCGGCGCGCGTTGGTGGTGCGCCCACACCTGCTCGTACGAGTTGGACACGAGGGTGGCCGGCCGGTGCCCGGGCGGTACCACCACCGGCAGGTTCGTCTTGTTGCCGAGCATCAGGATGCCGGTGACGTCGTTGACGAACGGCACCCTCAGGTTCAGCTGCCACAGCAGCTGCCATGCCTCCGTCTGGACCGACGGCTGCGGGTAGTTCAGCACCCAGACCGCCTCCATGTCCTCGAGCGACAGCGGGCCCGGGCACGGCCTGTAACCGCTCCCCCGCGGTCAACGGGCCATCGACCCGACCGGCCACCGTGCTGGCCTCCTCCCCCGCGGCGGACAACTGGTTGACCGAGCCGACCCGCACCTCGTGGCCCAGCCGCGCCAGCGTTGTCGCGTACAACGCATGACAGGTGTCCAGTTCCGCCGGAGTCCCGATCAGCAAGGCCACACGCACACGCCACCTCCCGCACCGAGCAACTCGTCCCGCCAGGGCATACCAGCCTGGGACGGTCCGTGAAACGGCGCCGCGCCCGGTCGGCACCCGCCTGCCGGACGGATATGGTGCCCGCGCTCACGTTTGACTGCTCGCCGCCACAGAAAGGGAGACGCGAAGTCTGATGGGACAGATGACGGTGCAACGAGCTGACGTGTGGATGCTGGTCCGGGAACACCCGACCATGCCTCTGGCATCGACGCGCAGGCTGGCTCAGGCCCTGGAGGACGCGTACGGTTCCCGGTTCGCCCTCTGGCGCACCGATGAGCTGGTCCTCGGCGTACGGGACGGACGGCTGGTCCTGTATACCCTGGGTGGTGCGCCCGTGCCGGCACCGACGGTGGTGTGCGTGCGCCAGATGCCCAGCAGCATGCATGACGCTCGTGAAGTCACCCTCCTGCGGCATCTGGAGCGGATGGGGACGGCCCTGCTGAATCCGGCGGACGCGCACCTGGCGTGCCGCAACAAGTTCCAGCAGTTGCAGGAGCTGGCCTTGGCGGGACTGCCGGTGCCCGACACGCTCTCCTACGCGAACGCCCCGTTGGAGGGCGTCCTGCACAGCCCGCAGTTCCGGGCGCCCTGTGTGGTCAAGTCCGTGTGCGGCAGCAAGGGCCGGGAGGTCTTCCTCGCCCCCGACAAACGGATGCTGCACGACGTTCACGGCAACCTCGCGCAGCAGGTGCCTCTGCTCTTCCAGGATTACGTGGACCACTCCCACGGCCGCGACCTGCGCGTGGTCGTGGTCGACGGCAAGCCGGTGGCCGCCGAGGTCCGTACCTCCCGCGACGGCGCTCTGAAGTCCAACCTGGCCAAGGGCGGACAGGCCACGCTCTGCGCGGGCCTCTACCCGCGGGCCGAGGAACTGGCCGTACGCGCCGCACAGGCCCTGGGCCTCACGGTCGCGGGCGTGGACCTGCTCTTCGGACCCGATGACACCTTCGTGATCTGCGAGGTCAACGCCGTTCCCGGATGGCGGCCGGAGATGACGGACGTCATCCCGGCCATCACGGCCCAGATCGCCCGCTCGCTCCGGCCGAGCCGTGACGAGCCGTGACGAGCCGTGAGGAGCCCCGCACCCACCGGGTCCGCACCGGGACGGCATCGACCGCCCGGGGCGGCATCGTCTACGACCAGTGCACCCGCAAGAACCACCGCACCCTGGGCGCGTTCTTGCGGATCCCCGCGGGTGGGGCGCTCCCGCGGCCGTCGGAGTTCAGCGTGTCCCACCGCGACGACGGCGACGGCATGACGTCCTGAGCGCGGGGCCGCTGGTCGTGTGCCCGGCCGACGGGGCGGGCACCGGCCGACGGTGGGGGCGGCGGGGGGCGAACCGTCCGCCGGGGGCGGTCGGCCGCGGCCGTCCTACAGTTCGGCGTCGCCCCACTCGTGGACGGTCACCTCGTCGCCGACCGACAGCTTCCCCGGCCGTGGCACGGAGAACTTCGTGCCGAACACGACGCCCCCGCTCGCCGCCCGCCGGTAGCTTGCGAGCGTACGCAGTGGCTCGGGCCCCTGCCGCGCCCCGAGTTCCTGGTCGACCAGAGTGACCGCGCAGCGCACCGCGAGCTTGGCGTAGCCCAACTCGGCGCCGCCGACGGTGATACGGCGTGCGCGGTCCTCGGCGTGGGGTACGGCTGCCCAGTCGCCGTCTTCGCCGTCATGGTCGATGCCGGGGCCGGGGTGGCTGTCGACGACGATGTTCGGGCGGAAGCGGTCCATCGACAGGGCCGGGGCTCCGCGCTCGGCCATCTGCCGGTTGAGGAGGGTGAGGGAGGAGCGGGACAGCAGGTGCACGGCGCTGCTGTCGGCGTAGCCGGAGGTACCGGGGGTGTGGCCCTCGGTGACCCGGTCGTGCTCCGGCGGCACGCGGACCAGGCGGCTGGGGGTGCCGAGGACCTCCGAGAGCCAGGTGGCGGCGTCGTCGCCCTGGTCGATCCCCTTGAAGGCGGCGCCGAACAGATCGACGTCGCGGCGCGGTGCGGACGTGGTCACGTCGATGCGTAGCGTGCCGTAACGGCCCGTCGTGTCGGCCGAGTCGAGCGTGAGCCGAGTGCCGTCGGGGCTGATGTCGGGTCGGATCAGGGCGAGGCGGGGGTCGCGGCGCTGGGTGCGGTAGACCCCGTCCTCGCTGATGACCATGAAGCTGCGGTCGTGCGCGAGACCTGCCGGCGTGAGGAGCGCGTCGCTCATCGACGTGCCCGCGCAGCCCTTGATGGGGTAGCAGATCAGATCCCTGACATCGGCCATGTGCCGCCTCCTTCGGTCGACGGCCACATTAGAACGTTTGAGCTGATGAGGTGATGTGATCAGTCCCGGAGTGATCGATTCGAGCGCGAGGCGGAGCTTTTCCCTGCCATCGCCGGCATGGGGGCGAGGCAGCTCCGCTACCGCAGACTGGCCACGCGACATGACCGCACCCGGGACCTGGGGGAACCGAGACGTGACTGGCTGGATGCGCCACGCCCCGCGGTGGGCGGTGGCACTGACCCTGGCCACCGCCGCCGGCCTGCTGTTCGTCGGAGCCGTCTCCCACATCGTCGACCTGTTCCACCACGGCTTGCACCCCTACGCATGGGCACCGAGCTGGCTCAACCTCTACTGGTCCTCGCTCGCGCTCTTCGACCCGCTCGCGGCCGTACTCCTGCTCCGCGGCAGGCGCCGAGGCATGGACCTCGCCTGCGTCATCGTGGCGACGGACATCGCCGCCAACTGGTACGCGATCTACGGCATCCAGCACAGCACCTTGCTCGCCCAGCCGGGACTTCAGCGACTCACCGGCTTCGCAGCACTGGTCCTCGGCTCCGCGCCGTTCGTCCGACGGCACCTCACCAAGGGAGACGATCTCTGGGACTGACACACCCGCCCAGCTTGATAGGCAAGCCATCACTTGCCTATCGTGTGAGACATGGCTGAGGATGTCTTCAAGGCACTGGCCGACCCCACCCGGCGGCGCATCCTGGATGAGCTGGTGGAACGGGACGGCCAGACCCTGTTCGAGATATGCACACGGCTGGTGACGAAGCACGGCCTGGGGCTGTCCCGCCAGGCGATCAGCCAGCACCTGGCCGTCCTGGAATCTGCGGGTCTGATCCTCACGCGGCGCCAGGGCCGCTACAAGTTCCACGATCTGAACACCGAACCCCTTGAGCGCATCGTGACCCGGTGGCTCAGGCCCGACACACCGGAGAGCACCCCATGAGGATCCACCTGACCAGCGTCTTCGTCGACGACCAGGACAAGGCCCTGCGCTTCTACACCGACGTGCTCGGCTTCCAGAAGAAGACCGAGGTCCCGCTCGGCGAGGACCGGTGGCTGACCGTGGTCTCACCGGATGACCCCGACGGGACCGAACTGCTACTGGAGCCCTCCGGCCATCCGGCGGTGAAGCCGTACAAGGAGGCGCTGGTCGAGGATGGCATCCCGGCCGCGTCCTTCGCCGTGGACGACGTACATGCGGAGTTCAGCCGGCTGCGCGCGCTCGGGGTGCGCTTCACCCAGGAGCCGCTCGAGATGGGCCCGGTCACCACTGCGGTACTGGACGACACCTGCGGCAACCTGATCCAGATCGTGCACAGTGAGTAAATCGCGCACAGCAGGCGGGGAGGCCCTGGGCCTCAGTGCCGCGACCCCCGTCGGGCGCGGCGGCGCCGAATGTGGCCTGCGGGGGCGACACTCCCCCGAGCGCTCATGCCTTTGGCGGCGGCCTGGGTGATGTTGCGGGCCATACCGCCGAAGACGACGGCATGGAACGGGGAGACCGCCCACCAGTAGACGTGGCCCAGGAGGCCGCGGGGGTGGAACAGCGCGCGTTGCCGGTAGCGGGTACGGCCCTCGGCGTCCGACTCGACGTACATCTCCAGCCACGCCAGGCCCGGCAGCCGCATTTCCGCCCGCAGCCGCAGGAGGCGTACGGGCTCGATCTCCTCCACCCGCCAGAAGTCCAACGAGTCACCTACCCGCAGACGCTCCGCGTCGCGCCGTCCACGGCGCAGACCGACGCCGCCCACGAAGCGGTCCAGCCAGCCGCGGACCGCCCAGGCCAGCGGGAAGGAGTACCAGCCGTTGTCGCCGCCGATGCCCTCGACCACCTTCCACAGCGCTTCCTGCGACGCGTCGACCGGCAGCTCCCGCTCATCCTGGTAGAGGCTCCCGCCCGCCCAGTCCGGATCGGTGGGCAGCGGGTCGCTCGGTGCCCCCGGAACAGCGGCGGACGACCAGCGGGTGACGACCTGCGCCTCCCGCACCCTCCGCAAGGCCAAGGCCAACGTCTCGTCGAAGGGCATCGGCCGGCCCGGCAGGTCGGGCACATACCGGGCAATGTCATGCTCATGGCAGACGACCTCATGTCGCAGCGACTCCGTCAACGGCCGGGCGATGGAGGCGGGCACCGGCGTGACAAGTCCCACCCACAGGCTGGACAGCCCCGGAGTAAGCACCGGCACCGGCACGATCAGCCGCCGTCGCAGTCCACCGACCACGGCATAGCGGCGCATCATCTCCCGGTACGTCAGAACGTCCGGCCCCCCGATGTCGAACGTACGGTCCACGTCGTCCGGCATGCCTGCCGAACCGACCAGATAGCGCAGCACGTCACGCACGCCGATCGGCTGGGTGCGCGTACGCACCCAGCTGGGGGTCACCATCACCGGCAACCTCTCGGTCAGATAGCGCAGCATCTCGAACGACGCCGACCCCGAGCCGATGACAACGGCGGCCCGCAGCACCGTGGCGGGCACCGGCGCCTGGAGGAAGATACGCCCGACCTCGGACCGGGAACGCAAGTGCGGCGACAGCAGGTGCTCCGGAACGCCCCGCGGGGTGAGCCCGCCGAGATAGACGATCCGCCTCACACCGGCAGCCTCCGCCTGCTCGGCGAAGACGCGCGCGGCATCGCGGTCGGTGTCCTCGAAACCGGCGCCGGAGCCCAGAGCGTGCACCAGGTAGTACGCGACGTCGATGCCGTGCATGGCCGCGGCGACCGACTCCGCGTCCGTGACATCCCCCTGGACCGTCTCCACATCCCCGACCCACGGATGATCACGAAGCTTCCCCGGGGAACGGGCCAGGCACCGGACCTGGTGCCCCGCCTCCAGCAACTCCGGCACCAGACGCCCACCGACATACCCGGTCGCGCCAGTGACCAGACACCGCAGCCCCTCCCCAAGCTGCTCTCCGTCCGTATCCACGACCGACCTCCACTCGCCCAGCACGACGCCGACCCCAGCCAGCCAACACCCCGGGGTCCCGCCCCGCCCGGCAGGCTCGCCGTTCCGCTCGCTGAAGCGCCGACAGGACCGTCGGCAGCAGACGGTGCGCGCGGCCGGGAGTGGTGTTGCGGGCGGGAGAGTCGCGTCGCACGATGGAAGTGTCCGGCCCCGCGCGGACGCGCACAGGCGCCGGTGCGATCGGCACCAGGCCTCAGGCCCGGACCTTTTCAGCTGACCTCAACGAGCCCAGTGAGTGGCCATGACGGTCGTCGACCCTTTCTGGCCGGGCACCTCCGCCCAGGACATCCATCTGATCCCGGGTGTCACGGGCCCGAGACTCGACCATCTGCTCTGGATCGAGGACACGGCCGGGAACCGGCGGGCGGACAACCCGCACCCGGGCGTGACGGTCACCTTCACCCCGAATTTCACCCCCGGCCCCGAGACCGCAGGCGTGTCCGTGAGCGCCCAGGGGGAGGTGACGGTCACCGGACCGCTGCCTGGGCCGGACATGCTCCTCGACTTCCTCGTGCAGGCCACGGTGACCGAGGGCGCAACGACGAAAAGCCGATTCAAGCGTTTCCACATCCACACCTCGATCAGCCGGATGTGGCTCACGCCCACCTCACTCACCGTCCACCAGAACGTACGCAGGTGTCGGTTCACTCTGCTCGCCGAGTTCGACGACGGGAGGTACGGGGACCTGACGGCGTGGTGCCCTGAAGAGGCGCCCGCTGGAGGGGAGCTGACTTTCGTGCGGCAGGCCGGGACCGTCACGCCGGCGATCGCGTGGAGCGCAACACCCGCTGGGGGCCCGGTCAGCGTCGCCTCGGACACGGGCCTGCTGACCGGAGTGGCCAACAGCGGCAGCTCGTCGATCACCGCGTCGATCACCACATCGCCCGCCACGCCGGTGCCGGCCTCGCATCCCGGAACGGCCACGGCCACGGCGCCCTGGAACACGCCCATGACCGTGACGCTGATCGGCGACCCCGGTGTCGCCGCCATGCCCATGGCGGACTCCGCCAACATCCTGATCCTGCCGGACGGATTCCGGGCCGCGGACAAATCCGGCTTCGAACGGCTCGCACGGGAACTCGTGAACCGTCTGCGCAAGCGGCGCCGTACGCGACCGTTCGACCTGCTGAAGGAGAAGTTCAACTACTTCATGGTGTGGGTCGAGTCGCCCGAAGCCGGAGTCAGCGTGCTTGAGCTGACTCAGCGTTCGCACGTGTCGGGCGCGCGCGCAGATGCGGAAGAGCGCGACACAGCTGTGGTTCCGGGCAGCGAGCCCGCCGAATGGCATACCGGCCCTCCCCCCGCACCGGCCGCCAACGACCGGTTCCTGCTCAACGAACCCGACACGGCGTTCTCCCTCATCCTGGGCGAGCGCCCAGCGGCGGAGCGGTTCGACGCGATCCGCTCGTCCGGTTTCCACCCGTCGCGCTTCGACGAGCAGGACTTCGACGACTTCCTCGGCGCTCTGCGCGATCCTGGCGGGACCACGGTCGGCGGTGTCTGGGTCAGGGGTGGTACGGACGAGGACCGGATCGTCATGGTCGCCCACTCGCGGCGGAACGGCGGCAGCATGGTATTCCGCGACCCTTCTGGGCGGGTCGTCGCGATGACGACGGATGACGAGGACGAACACCGCATCGAGGACGCCCCCGGAGGGCGCGGCAAGAACCTCCTCCCCGACAGCATTCCGCCCATCCACATCGACTTCTGGACCATGGCGGCGCATGAGCTCGGGCACTCGATGAGCCTTGACGACGAGTACGGCGGCCGTGGACTCCTGCCCTCGACGAGGGAGGCGGCCCTCGCCTCCGTGGCGAACGTACAACCACGGACAGCGCTGCTGACCGGCGGCAACCTTGATGCGGACAAGGTCAAATGGCGCTGGCCGCGACTGCGGGCGGCTGGCGTCCTCGCTGCGGAGCCGCTTGATCTGGGCAGCCCTCTCGTCCGTGTGCTTCTGGAGGCTGGTCACGCCACACGGTTCCAGGCGGGCGACGTCGTCCGCTTCCGGAGACGTCCGCTGGTGGGCTCTCCCCCACCGAGCGACCGGTTCATCGTCACCTCGGTCGCCGATCCTGAGATCGAGCTGGAGGCGCTGACGGCGGCCGTCCTCACTCCCGCCGACTACCCTGCCGGTTCGGTGCTGATCTGTCCCGTACGCGGCAATGACCCGGATTCCGCCAGCCGGGTCTTCGCCGACGACCTCGAACTGATGCACGCGACGGTCCGTACCCAGATCAACGCCACCAGCAACCCGCTCAGCCCGCCCCTGGGGGCTGCCGCCAACCGGCCGTGCCCGGGCGAACTGGACGTCCCGACGCCGGCCGTCAACTTTCCCGGCCCTGCGCCAAAGCCGCCTGAGTACTCCTCCTGGATCGTCGGGCTGTACGAGAACGGCGACGAGCACGACTGCGGCGTGTACCGGCCGACCGGTATCTGCCTGATGCACACCCAGCACTTCCGCCCAAAGGGCCGACGGGCTCAGGCCTACCAGTTCTGTCCTGTCTGCCGCTACGCCATGGTCGATCTCATCGACCCGACCCAGCACGGCGCCATCGACGCCGACTACCACCACCGGTACCCAAAATGAGCGACACCGACCGATCCACCCTCAACGCCGTTGCGCGGCATCTGGCGGCGGCCGTGGAGCCGCTCGACCGGGGATTCCGTGATGCCGAGTCCTTCCGGCGGCTGATGTGGCAGCTGGGCTGGGACGTGCAGGGACTGCCGCCGAGCTATGTGGCCGTCGCCGACGCCGCCGTGCAGGCCGCCGCGGCGGCCGGGGACCTCGCCGACGATGCCGGAGCGGAGGAGGTCGTCGCGCTGATCGAGGCGGTCGGAGACGTGTACACGGCGGTGGACGGACTGGGTGAGGTGCCGCCTGGGGTCGATCCGGCGGCCATGTCCGAGCTGGCCCGGAATCTCTTCGAGTATCTGTTGGCGGAGTATCTGCTCTCCGAACTGCCCAATACCTTCTCGATCCTCGAACTGCTGGGCGTGGTGCGCTTCGAGCCGGTGGACCCCTCCGGGTCCCGTCCCGGCTTCGTCCGTACCCGTTTCGAGTGGGAGCGGCTGCCGGAGGTGGTGGGCGATCCGATGTCGGTCCCGGCGGTCGTCCTGGGCTGGGGAACGGCGGAGTTCGACTTCCGCAAGGCCGCCGAACTGCTGGGTGAGCTGACGCTCGCACTGCGGCTGCCGTCCTCGGTCGGCGCGGTCTCGTCGGCGTATGCGACGGCGATCCAGGACCTGGCGACCGGGACACCCGCGCGGCCGCTCAAGCACGGCCTGACGGTGCCCTTCTTCGACCTGCCGGTCGCCGGGGAGTACTCCGACGTCGGCCTGGAGGTCACCGAGCTGCCGGCGGAGGGTGCGGCGCTGCCGGGCATCGTGATCGGGCCGATGGTGCCGGACGGCATCGCGCAGGACGTCGCCCTCGGCGACCGCTGGACGTTCAGGCTGCGGGCGGGCACCGATCTGGCCGAGCAGCTCGGGATCGTGCTACGGCCCGGTGAGACCTCGGTCCGCTACCCGTTCGCGCCGGGGCACGCGCTACCGTCCGCGGGGCTGGGTTTCTCGCTGGTCTACGCGCCCGAGGGCCCGTCGGTGGTCTTCGGCGAGCCCGACGGCAACCGCATCGAGCTGGCCGGTGCCACGCTGTCGATCGGGGTCGACGTGCGCGGCGGCACTGTGGAGGTCGTGCTCGGCGCGGAGCCGCGCGGGGCGGCCCTGGTGCTGTCGGCCGGTTCGCTCGACGGTTTCCTCGGCTCAATGCTGGGCGGCAAGGACACCCGGGTCGAGATGCCGATGGGGCTGAGGTGGTCGAATCGTACGGGGCTCGACTTCCAGGCGGGGGCGGGCCTGGAGGTGTCGCTCTATCCTCACGCCGGTGTCCGTGCGTTGCGTTTCGACCGGGTCGATCTGGCCGTGCGGGGTACGGCCGGGGCCGGGGTCACCCCGGAGATCGACGTCCGTGCGTCGGCGGCGCTGTCCGGTGCGCTCGGTCCTGTGTCGTACGCGGCCGACCGGGTCGGCGTGCATCTGCCCGTCCGTTTCGAGCCGGGCAACGCGGGACCGTTCGACGTGGGCTTCGGTGTGCTGACGCCGTCCGGTCTCGGTCTGGTGGTCGACGCGGCCGGTGTGGTGACGGGTGGCGGCTTCATCCGGCTCGACCCGGAGGCGGGTCGGTACACGGGCGTCCTCGAACTGGACGTCTTCGACGTCGGCGTCACCGCCATCGGGGTCCTCGACACCAAGGACGCGCAGGGCGATCCGCTGCCGGCGCCGGGATTCTCCCTTCTGATCGCGGTCTCGGCCGAGTTCGCGCCGATCCAGCTGGGGTACGGGTTCACCCTCACCGGTGTCGGCGGGCTCGCGGCGGTCAACCGGCGCCTGGACACGGACGCGTTCCTGTCCGGGGTGCGTACGGGCGCGGTCGACGCGATCCTCTTCCCACAGGACCCTGTGGCCCAGGCGCACACCCTGGTCTCCCATCTCACCACGCTCTTCCCGGTGGCGATGGGCCGCTCGGTGTTCGGGCCGATGGCGATCCTCGGCTGGGGCACGCCGGCGCTGGTCCGTGCCGAGATCGGGGTGCTGCTCGACGTGCCCGACCCGGTGACGCTCGCCCTGGTCGGCCAGGCTTCCGTGGTGCTTCCGGAGGACGCGCCGGTCGTCTCGCTCAACGTCGACGTGGTCGCGGTGCTGGACTCCGCCAAACGGCTGCTGGCCGTGGACGCCTCGCTGCGCGACTCGTACGTGGCGGCCTTCCCGGTCTCCGGCGACATGGCCCTGCGGTTCTCCTGGGCCGACCCGCCGAATGTGGCGCTGGCGGTCGGCGGCATGAACCCGCAGGTCACTCCGCCGCCCGGCTTCCCCGACCTGCGCCGTGTCAGCATCGCGCTGGGTACGGGCGACAACCCGCGGGTGAGTCTGGAGGCGTATCTCGCCATCACATCCAACTCGCGCCAGTTCGGCGCCCGCGCCGAACTCTTCGCGGAGGCAGGCGGCTTCGCCGTCAAGGGCTGGCTGGGCTTCGACGCCCTCCTGGTCGTCGTCCCGCTGTCGTTCCGTGTCGACTTCGACGCCGGGATGGGCCTGTTCCGGGGCTCGGACCGGATCGCGGGAATCTCGGTCGACGGACATCTGACCGGTCCGGCACCGTTCCACGCCTGGGGCAAGGGCTGTCTGTCGCTGCTCTTCTTCGACATCTGTGTACCGTTCGACGCCGAGTTCGGCGAACGGCGCGAGAACACCCTGCCGCCGAGCGACCCCTGGCCCCTGCTGGAGGCGGCGATCCGCCGGGCCGACAACTGGTCGCCAGGTCTGGAGCCGGACCTCGCCGCGGCCGTCGCGCTGCGACCCCCGCCGGACGCCCCGAACACCCCGCTGCTGCACCCGATGGGCGCGGCGACGCTCCGCCAGACCGTGATTCCGTTCAATCGCCCGCTGGAGCGTTTCGGGCAGTACGAGATCCAGGGCCCCGACCGCTTCGATCTGCGCGAGGTGTCCGTCGGCGACTCCCCCGCCGCGCACTGGGACCTGGTGCGCGACCACTTCGCGCCCGGAGACTTCGAGGACCTGTCGGAGACGGAGCAGCTGTCGCGGCCGTCGTTCGAGGAGATGGACGCCGGTGTGACCGTGGGCGGGGACTTCGTGGACGGCCCGCTCACCGCGCTCAAGTCGGCCCGGCTGGAGTACGAGACCCGGATCGTCGACGCCCCGTCGGACGACCAGCCCGCGGCCCGGGCGCCGCTGGATCGTCCGCTGCAGCTCGCCACCGTTTCCCGCGGCAGCCGTGCGCGGTCGGTGTGGGAGGACTCCGGCGCCGGGAAGTTCACCGCCGCCGTCCCGGCCGAGCGGGCAGTCGTCCTGGCCGCGGAGGAGTACGGCGTCGCCTCGCTCGACTCCCTGACCGCGCGCCCGGACCTCGGCATCGCACTCACCAAGGGCGCGGCGTACGGGGCCCGCAAGCGTGCGGACGGCCGGGCGGGCCTCCAGGTGGTACCGGTGCACGAGCTGGCGGGTGCGCCGTGAGCACCCCGGCGTCGTACGCCTTCCTGCCGTGGCTGCGGCGGGGCGTGGCCCGTGAGATCGACCGGCCCGACGGTTCGCTGACGGGAGAGGCCCGGGCCGCGCTGCCGGTGACGCTCGGGATCGACGCGGCCGGCGAAAGTCGCCCGGTGACCGCCGGGTTCGAGCTGTACGGGCCGGGTGAGGTGGTCGCCGTCGATCCGCGCGTGGTGATCCGTATCGTCCCCCGCGCCGACGAGACCGACGCCGAACCCACGTTCTTCCCCGCGGTCGAGTTCGCGCAGCCCGACTTCCCCTGGCGGTTCACCCCCGCCCGGGCAGAGGCGGCACGCGGCCGGCTGCGGCCGTGGCTGGTGCTCGCCGTGCTGCCGGAGAACGCGGTCCTGGAGGAGAGCTCCGCCCTCGGCGACGGCACGCTCGCCGCGATCACCGTCGACGACGCGGGGAGCCTGCCGTTGCTGGCGCAGAGCTGGGCGTGGGCGCACGTGCAGATCGACGGATTCGACGCGGCGTCGGAGACGCTCGACGACGTGGTCCGCCGCCAGCCCCGGCGGGTCCGGTCACGGCTCCTCGCGGCCCGGCGGCTGGCGCCGGGCACCCGGTACCGCGCGTTCCTGGTCCCCGCGTTCGAGCGGGGCAGGCTGGCAGGGCTGCGGGCACCGCTGGACGGGGCGGTCGACGGCCTGGCGCCCGCCTGGGAGCCCGGCGCGACACGGGTGCGACTGCCGGTGTATTACTCGTGGCGCTTCCAGACCGGGGTCCTCGGGGACTTCGAGACGCTGGCGCGCCGGCTGCGGGCACGTCCCGTGGACGCCCGTACGGGGATGCGGGACCTGTTCGTCGGTGCGCCGGACCCGGCGCTGCCGTCGGCCGCCTCCGGGCCGCTCTCCATGGAAGGCGCCCTGATCGCCCCGGATGCGACGAGCCGCCCGTGGGCCGACGAGGAGCGCGCACCGTTCGTGACCGCTCTCGCCGGGCTCCTCAACCGGCCCGCCGACCTCCTGCAGGCCCCCGGTGCCCCGCTGACCGTCGCGCCGCCTCTGTGGGTGCGCTGGCAGGCGGCGACCGACCGGCTGGCGACGGCAGGCGGCCCGCCCCGCTGGTTCCACGAACTGAACGCCGATCCCTGCCTGCGCGCGGCGGCCGGGCTCGGCGCCGAAGTGGTGCGCACCCACGACCAGCAGCTGACTGCCGAGGCATGGAACCAGGTCGAGGGGATTCTCGCCGCCAACGCCGAACTACGCCGGGCGCAGGTGTCGCGTGCGGCATCCGAACGGATCCTGGAACGGCACCTGCTGTCGCTTCCCGTGGAGGACTTCCTCGCGGTCACGGCGCCTCTGCATCCGCGTTTCGTCGCCCCCGGCGCGGGGGGCCCGGCCGGCGCGGCGATCACCGTCCACGAGCGGCTGAGGCGCAGCCCCGTGCCCGAGGGAACCCTCGCCGGTGGTTTGCGGCGGGTGCTGCGCCCGGGTGGTCCGGTAGGCCGCAGGCTGCAACGGCTGCGGGTGGACGGCACGGCGCCGGTGCTGGCCCGGCTCAACACGGCCGAGGTGCGGGCCCGGCCGCCGGTGGCGACGCCCGCCGTGCTGGTGACCCGACTCCGGGTCGTGAAGGCCCTGGAGCGCGAGGGCGTGCTGCCCCCCGCCGGGCGGCGCGCGAGGCAGGGACTTCCCCTCGCACTGGGTCTTGCCGCCGCCGGCGCGGCACGGGGCCGGACCGGGAGAGCGGTCTCGCTGGCTGTGGCGGGGGCGGTGTTCGCTCGGGCGCGGGCACGGCGGAAGGGGGCCCTGGCCCAACGACGGCTCCTCGACCCGGACGCCGGGCCCGAGGACGTCCTGTCGCTGCGGCCGGCCCGTGGCTTCGTCCCCGCGGTCAGCCGGCCGGGGGCGTGGGACGTGGGACCGGTGCCTGTGGACCACGTACCGCCCGCGGAGGCCCTGGCGGCGGCGGTACGCCTCAGGGAGGCGTTCGCCGACGCGGTGAGCGACCTGAACGCCCCTCCGGCGCCCGGGCCCCGGCTGGCGGTCGCCGACCTGGACGCTCTCGCCGACTCGATGTCGGAGCGCATGCAGCCGCGGCTGACCGTCGCCGCCGGTCTGCGCCACCGGCTGACCCTCGCACCCTGGGTGCGCTGGGACTTCGACGACCCGCTGGAGGCTGTCATGGCGGCGCCGTCGATCGAGACGCCGATGTACGAGCCGCTGCGCGACCTGGGCCAGGAATGGCTGCTGCCGGGGGTGGGCCGGATCGCGCCCGACACGGCGACGCTCCTGAAGACCAACCAGCGGTTCATCGAGGCGTACATGGCCGGCCTGAGCCACGAGATGGGGCGCGAACTGCTCTACCACGAGTACCCGACCGACCAGCGCGGCACGTACTTCCGCCAGTTCTGGGACGTGCGCGGAGTCGTGGGGCCGGGCGGCGGACCGGCGGACCCGGCGACGCTGCGCGACATCGACGAGATCCACCGCTGGGGTCCGGCCACCGACCTCGGCGCGCACACCGGCCGCAGCCCGGCGCCGAGCCAGGGCCATGTGGTGTTGCTGATCAAAGGTGAGGTGCTGCGCCGCTATCCCGGCACCCTCGTCTACGCGGTCCGTACCGTCCTGGACGGAGGGCGGCGCGCGCTGGGTGACGAGCGGAAGTTTCCCGTGTTCGAAGGGCGGCTCGATCCCGACATCTCCTTCTACGGCTTCGATCTGCTGTCCGAGGACGTGCGGGGCGACGAGGACCCTCAGCAGGACCAGGGCTGGTACTTCATGCTCCAGGAACAGCCGACCGAGCCGGTGTTCGGTCTCGACCGGGACGACGGGCACTACGCGGCGCCTCCCACGAGCTGGAACGACCTCAACTGGGCGCAGCTCGTGGCCGACGCGGGGGCCATGGAGACGCTCGGGCACATCGATCTGGATGCGGAGCTGCCCGACACGACCCAGGTGATCCCGGCACCTAGCGACCCGCCGTTGGCCTGGCATGCCGAGCACGGGCTCGGGCCGAAGGGCGCCAACGGTTCGGATCTCGCCTTCGTGACGCTGCAACGGCCCTTCCGGGTCGCCATCCACGGCTCGGACCTGCTCCCGGAGGAGACCCCGTCATGAGCGAGAGGCTGGAGCGGCTGCGCGCGGCGCGGGCCAAGGCCCAGAACGATCGCGGCAGCGCGGCGGGGCGGCTCGCCGCCGCACGCACGGCGCTGGCCGCCGCGAGCGAGAAGGACCGGGAGCGGCTCGCCGAGGAGCACGCGCGGGCGGTGGCGGCGCTGCAGAAGGCGAGGGCGGCCGAGAGAAGGGCGCTCGACGGTCTGCGCGTCGAGCTGGAGCGGCTCGTGACGGATCCTGTGGAGCGGATCGGCGGCCTCGACGCCCGGTTCCCCATGGCGCTTTTGCCGGTACGGCTGGAGACCCGCTTCCGGCGGGACGCCGGCGGCAGGGGCGGCCGGCTGCTCGTGCGGATCTACCCGGACGGCCTGCTCGCGCACGGCTTCGAACCACTGCTCACCGAAGCCGAGGCCGTGGCGGGCGAGGCGTACTGGAGGCGGGTGCACGACGGCATGGCCGAGGAGGCGTCGTGGACGCTGCTGGTCGGTGAGGCGACGCCGGAGCGTGCGGCGTGGATCGTGGAGCGCACCGAGCCGACGACGAGCGGCGGCGAGATCGTCTTCCCGTCCCGGGAGTCCCGGCCGCCGGGCTGGCACCGGCCGCCGGAGGCGCCGCTGCTGCCCGACCGCTGGATCGTCACCTGCTTCAGGGGCGGTGCGGTGCTGCACCGGGCGATCGGGAAGCCGGTGCGCGAGGGCCTGGCGCTGACGCTGCGGATGAGCGCCGACGGCGAGGAGGAGGGGCTCGACGACGCTGTCGCGCTCACCCCCGACGGGCTCTCCGTCGAGCCGGGCCTGCGCTGGGCGTACGCCTTCGACGAGGCGGTCGAGGCGGGTATGGCGGTCACGGTCCCGCTCACCGCCGCCGACCTGGTCGCCGGTTTCGACACCGTCCTGGCCACGGGTGTCCGCACGACGGAGGATCCCCTGGGGCAGGCAGGAAAGCTGGCGGGGCTCTTCGACGGGCTGCGGTTCAGCCGCGGCCTGGCGTTCGTGCCGCAAGGCGCCCGGACGAACAACTCGGCCGACGCGCCGTCGGACCATCCGCCGGCCGACCCGGCGGGCGCCGCGAGCTTCGCCGTGGCGCGGGGCGCTCCGCCGGCCGCGCCCGGCACGGACGGGCACCGCTTCATGATCGCGCTGGGCGTCGAGCCGACGACCGCCGACCATGTGCCGGGCGCGGGGCGGGACGAGCAGACTCCCGCGCGGGCGATGTGCGCGGCGTTGTGGCCCACGACCGTAGGCCACTTCCTGGAGCAGATGCTCAGTCCCGACATCGGTGAGGCCACCGCGCGGGCGCTCCGCGACCATGCCGACGCCCACGTCCGGCCGCGCGGGCCGCTGCCCGCGTTTCGCGCCGGAGCGGTGCCGTACGGGCTGCTGCCCGTCAGTTCCCTGGCGCGCTGGGCAGCGGAGCCGAACGCGGCGCGGCCCCTGGGCGAGACGCTGCCGCTGTGGCTGCGCCGACTGCTGCGCGGCTGGCGTACGGCCTCCGGCACTGCCCCGCGTCTGGGGAGGTCCTCGGACCCTGACGCCGATCTGATCGAGGTGTTCGGTCAGGACGCGAGTGCGCAGGGGGCGCAGATCCGTAAGGTCCTGGGACCCGATCTGCACACGAACCTGTTCGGGTTCCTGGGGGTGGACATCGGGCCGTGGCGCGGCCTGGAGCAGACGACGACACGGATCCTCCTCGACGACCTGGGCGACGTCCCCCGCAAGGCTCGGGCTCCGCGGCTGACGTTCGCCGATCTCGCCCATGACTTCGCCGGGCCACTGGTCCAGCGCCAGCCGCTGTCCGAATCGGAGCCGCTGGTCGTCAACTATCTGGCCTGGCTGCGCACCGCTTCTCCCGAGGCGCTGCGCGACCAGACGGCCGCTCCGGCCTTGGACGCGCCGCTGCCGCTGCTCTATCTGATGCTCCGCCACTCACTCCTGCGCGCCTACGACACCGCGGCGCTGGATCTGCTCGTGGGGCGTGGGCTCGCCGCGGCCGACGACCGCTTCGAGGCGGAGCTCATCGACGTGGTCCCCGGCCGGCGGAGCCCGGACCGCACCGCGTGGACCCGGTTCGACGAGCGGGTGGCCGGGTTGACCGGTGACAGAACGCTCGGGGCCTTCCTGGCCGACCCGCGCGCGGTGCTCGGGGCGAACTCGCCCGCGGTGCGTCGTGCGCTGGAGCCTCTGGCCCGCCTGCGCACGGATCTGCGGGTCCTGGAACAGCTGCCCAGCGCCGAGCTGGAACGGCTCTTCACCGAGACCCTGGACACCTGCTCGCACCGGATCGACCCCTGGGTCACCTCGCTGTACACCCAGCGCCTTGAGCGAATGCGGCGGGCTCAGCCGCAGGGCGTCCATGTCGGGTGCTACGGCTGGGTCGAGGACCTGCGGCCCGATCCGGTGCCGGAGTTCGTGCCGGTACGGGTCGGCGCGGAGGGCGAGCTCGCGCAGGCACGGACCGATTCCGGCGGCCATGTCCTCGCCCCGTCGATGGCGCACGCCGCCACCGCGGCGGTGCTGCGCGGTGCCCGGCTCGCGCGCGGCGGCGTGGAGGCGTACGCCGTCGATCTCTCGTCCCGGCGGGTACGGGACGCGCTGACGCTGATCGATGGGGTGCGCGCGGAGCAGCCGCTGGGCGCCGGGCTCGGCTACCGCTTCGAACGCGGGCTGCACGAGGGGCATCCTGGGGTGGAGCTCGACCAGTTCGTCGAGGGCCTGCGCGCCCGCTATCCGCTGGTCGCGAACAAGAGTGAGGACAGCGGGGAGCCCGCGGAGTCGGTAGCGGCGCGGAATGTGGTGGACGGGCTGCGGCTGCGGTCCGCCTGGCGTGCCGGGACCATTCCGTGGGGCAGCCCGGGGCTCACTCCGACCGCCGTTCAACGGGCCGCGATCGAGGCCGAGCTGCGGCGGCTCGACGACGCCGTCGACGCGGTCTCCGATCTGCTGCTCGCCGAGTCGGTGCATCAGACTCTTCGGGGCAGCCCGGGGGCGTCCGGGGCCACGCTCGACAGCCTGGCCAAGGGCCACCGGCCTCCCGAGCCGGAGGTGGCCGGGACACCCCGCGGCGGCGGCGTGCTGCACCAGCGGGTGGCTCTGGTGATGTCCGGAACGGACCTGCCGGCGGAGTGGGGCGCGCTGGGTGCGACGCCCCGGGCGGAGGCCGCCCCCGAGCTCAACGCGTGGCTCGGCCGGCTGCTCGGGTCGCCCGAAGGGCTGGGCTGCGTCGCCACTGCCGAGGGCGGGGCGCCGCGCACGGTCACGGCGGCGGACCTCGGGCTCGCGCCGGCCGATCTGCTGCTGCACGCCGCCCTGCTTCAGGCGGGCGCTTCGTCGGCCGAGCTCGACCGGCGGATCGCCTGGGAGGTGATCGGACCGACCGGGCCGGACACCGCCGTCACCGTCGACCACACGGACGCGGGGAGCGCCCAGCTCTCCTTCGCTGCCGTCCTCGAGCTGCTGTCGGAGGTGGCGCGGGCACTGGGCTATGCGCGGCCGCTCGCACCCGCCCATCTCGTCGCCCCCGAGCAGGAGTCGGCCCTGACCGCGGCCGACGAGATGACCGGGGAGCTCGACGGGCGCGCCGACACGGCCGAGGCCGCGCTCGATGCCGCCGTCCAGGCGCTCACCGACGCCCTCGACGCTGTGCGCGCCACACCGCAGGGCACCGCCCCGGAGCTGTCGGCGCTGCGCGCGGCGCTCGCCGGGGCCACGGCGCTCGGCGTCCCTGACGTCTTTCCGCCCACCCGTCACGACGCTGCGCCCGCGGCGGTGGAGGCGCTGCTGACGCTCGGCGACGCGGCAGCGGCCGAACTCGGCCGCCGGATCGCCGCCCGCGCCGGTGCCTCTGACGCGACCGAGCGGCTGCGCGCGGTGTTCGGACGGGCGCTGCCGGTCCTGCCCCGGTTCCGCCCGGCCACGCCCGAGACGCTCACCACCGCGCTGTCCACCGAGCCGGGCCTCGGCACCGACCCGGCCGGGGCGGTGGAGGGCTGGCTCGCGGGGGTGCTGCGGGTCCGTGCACCCCTCGACGCCTGGCGGCAGGTGCTCGTGTACGCCCGGGCGACGGGCACGGACACGGACCGCCCGCGTATCGTGCAGCTCCCCCCGCAGGACGGCGCGCCCTGGGCAGCGCTGGACCACCCGGACGGGTCCGAGCACCCCTCCGGTCTTGTCTCGCTGGCCCTCTTCGGCGAGGTTCCGGCGGCGGACGAACCCTGGAGCGGACTGCTGCTCGACGTCTGGCCCGAGATCCTGCCGAACCGTGAGGAGGAGACCGGTGTGGCCTTCCACTACGACGCGCCGGTCGCCCAGGCACCGCACTGCGTGCTGCTGGCCGTGCCGCCCACGCACGCCGGGCTGTGGACCTACGACGACCTGGAGGCGACGCTCCTCGAAACCCTGGAGCTGACCCGGGTACGAGCCGTCGACCTCTCCGACCTCGGCCGCTACGGCCAGCTCTTCCCCGCGGCATACCTCGCCGCCAATGTGAAGAACGCGACCGTCACGACCTCGTTCAGGCGCCTGCTGACCGGCCGGCCCACCATCGTGCGGGAGGACTGATGCCGAGCGTCACCTACTGGAACCGGGTGGAGCCCACCCCTCGCTCCGACAGCCTCGTACGGGGCCTCGAAGCCCCGGTGCGCGACCCGCTGTGGTTCCTGGCCCGTCAATGGCAGCTGGGTGAGTTCCGCGGGGAGGACGCGGCCTCGCCCGCGTACGTCACCTACGCCGCGAGCGCCGCCCGGTTCGAAGCCTGGCGCGCCGGGCCCGGGTCCTTCGCCGAGTTGGACGGCAGCGCGCCGCTTGAGGCACTGGCCCAGAGCGAGGAAGCCACGCCCGACTGGCGTACCGCGGTGGAGCTGGGCCACGCCCTGACCCGCGAACTGTCCGCAAGGGACGCCGGCGACGCGGTGATCGCCGCCGTGCGGGCCGCGTTCCCCGTCCCTGGTCCCACGGAAGCGGCCACCGCCGATCCGGCGGACGCGGCACTCGATCGGTTCCTGCGTGTGTGTGGCGGCCGGGCGGTCGACGGGATCGCGGCGCGGGCCGCCGCCGATGCCGCCGCGCCCGACCTTCCGCCGGAGGTGGTCCTTCCGGCGGGCGAGGACCCCGGACCGGTCACGGAGGCGTTCGGCGCGTTTCTGGCCTGGGCGGACCAGGCGTACGGGCCGCTCGGCCGGGGCGACTCCCCCGCCTGGAGGCCCGACCGGCTCGACTACGACGTCGAGGTACGGGCCGCCACGCCCGGCGGCGGACGGCACCGGCTGTCCGCCCACGCGGGCCCGAACGGGGAGTACGACTGGTACAGCTTCGACGTGTCCGCGACCGAGACGCCGGAGCCGGAGCCGGCCGTGACCACGACGCACCACAGCCTCTTCCCGACCCGTCTCGCCTTCCCCGGTCTGCCGAACGGCCGGTGGTGGCGGTTCGAGGACGCACGGTTCAACTGGGCCGGCCTCGACACCGACCGGCGCGAACTGGCCAAGGCGCTGGTCCTGGACGTGATGCTGGCGCAGGGTGACGACTGGTTCGTCCTTCCGATGGGCCGCCCGGTCGGTTCGCTGCTCAGGGTCGACCAGCTTCTTGTCCGGGACGTGTTCGACGAGTGGACGCTGGTGGGCAGGGCCGACGCCGCCGACGACCGCTGGACGATGTTCTCCACCAGCGACACCGCCGCCGGTGTCACCGACTACTGCGCCCTGCCGCCGTCGGCGCTGCGAGCCACCGTCGACGGGCCGGTGATCGAGGAGGTCCGGTTCCTCCGCGACGAACAGGCCAACATGGTGTGGGCGGTGGAGAGCACCACGGAGAACGGGATCGGAAGGCCGTGGGACGGACGTGAGCGCGCCCTGTCGATGACGGACGGGCCGCCCCCGGAGCCGCCGACGGCGGCTCCGCTGCGCTACCGCCTGCAGACCACGGTGCCGGTCAACTGGATTCCCTTCCTGCCGGTCAGGACCGACACCACCCTGCGCTCGGTCGCCCTCCAGCGCGCCGCGATGCAGCGCTTCACGGACGGCGCGCTGGAGAACGTCCCGCCGGTGGGGCGGGTGCTGACACCGGACGGCCTGACGGATCCGGCTGTGTACCGGGTCCGCGAGGAGGAGGTGGAGCGCTCCGGCACACGGATCCAGCGTGCGGTCCGGCGGACCCGCTGGCTCGACGGCCGGACCTGCGTCTGGGTGTCACGGCGTCGCCGGGTCGGCTTCGGCGAGGGGGTGAGCGGGTTGGCCTTCGACCGCGCCGAGGAGACCGGCGGAGAACCGGAGTGACGGCCAGGCTCTACAGCGAGGCGCGTCGTTCTGCCGGTCAGGGCCGGTAGCGCAGGGGGTGTTGCTCGGGGACCTCGACCACCGCGATGCGTACGCCATCCGGGTCGGCGATCCACATCTCGACGAGGCCCCACGGCTCCTCCTTCGGGGGCCTCAGGACCTCCACGCCGCGGGCAAGGAGCTCCTCGTGGGCGGCGCGTACGTCGGCCACCTGGAGCCACAGTCTGATGCCGGGCACCGCGGGGGTGGTGGTGGAGCGGCCGGAGATCTCGAGGAAGCCGCCGCCGAGGAAATACACCGTCCCCCGGTCGGGTCCGGTGCCGAACTCCCGGTACACGGCGAGGCCCAGGACGCCGCCGTAGAAGTCGCGGGAGCGCTGCGGATCGGTGGGCGTCAGCAGGATCCGGCTGGACAGCACATGCACCATGCGCCCGACCCTACGCTCCCGGCGCCGCCGTCTCTCGTCCGGCACCCGACCGCGCCCGATCCGGCAGCGCCCCCGTCGCGAAAATCACTCGCTAACCCGGGCTGCACGAACCGAGACTGATAGCCCATCGTCGCAGACAGAATTGCGAGGCCGGCACTGACGTACAACCAAGACACCCTGCCCTTCCCTGACAACCTGGTGCCCGCCCGCTCCTACGAGACCAGGCTGAGCTGGGAGAATCTCGACCCGGCCCGGCACCCCTTCGCATGGGACGAGGACGAAGAGGCCCAGCTCCGCGCGCTGGTCCGCGAATGGGTGCCACCCGTGCTCTCCGGCATGGACGGTTGGTGGGCGGGCGAGCGCTGGTGCGAACGCCAGGTGGACGCGATCATCCGGGGTCGATACGGCAGTTGGGCCCATGGATGGAACTGGTGCTACCGGCACGGCGGTCCCATAGGAAGCTGGGTCACCGGAGAATCCTCGGTGACGACCCCCGACGAGACCGCGGCCCGTGTCGTAGCCGCGTTGTTGGAGTGGCGGGAGTGGTTGGAGAGGATGGCTCAGCGATTTGCTGAACTGGCTCCGCCGCCAGACGCGTCTCCCGAGGACCGCAGCTGGCATCTGGAACGGGCATCCGTCCGGCTCGTGACACTCGCGCTGGACTCGGGCGCGGAGGGCGGCTGGCACAGGCAGGCCGCGTTGGTCCTGCGCTGGTTCCTCACCACCACCGGCATGGACCGGGCCGACGCCGAGCAGGCGGTGGAGCGCGCGATCGGTGGCCGGTTCGAGAGCTGGGTCGTCCCAGGGCAGGCAGTGATCGATTCGGTCGGTGAGGACCTCGCCGTCGCTCTCACCTGCCGTGTCCCTTATCAGGACCACCGCGAGCGCGCCGCCCTGGAGGAGTTCCATGACCGCCGCTGACAGGCCCGCTGCTGTTGGCAGCCCCGCCGTCACTGACCGCCTCGCCGCTGCCGACAGCCTCGTGACCTGGCTGCGCGTGCGCCGGGAGGCCGACTGGCACCACATACCTGCCCTGCCGCCTCGGACCGGGACGCCGCCGCTGCCCGCGCGCGACGGGTTCCGGGACTGGTGCGCGGGGCCGGTCCGCCGGCGCGACCCCGTCCGTGCCGAGCGCCTGCTCTCCGCCTACGACATGGCCCGCGCCGATGCCGTCCGCCGTGCCCCGCTGGACTTCGCCCTGCTGGCCGGCTGGCAGCGGGCGGTCCTCGGCGTGGCGACGGCGCCGTTCCGTACGGGGGACGCCTTCGCGAAGGGCGGCCGCGAGCGCTACGGCCTGACTCCGCGCACCGAAGCCGACTTCGCCGCCTGCCTGCGCGAGGCGACCGACCCGGGGGTGCCTCTCGCGTCCCGCGCGGCCCGTGTCTACCTCGACGTGGCGTTCTTCCACCCGTTCGCCGACGGCAATGCCCGTGCGGCCCTGTTGGCGCTGGTCCACGTACTGGCCCGCGAGGACGTCGTCCTTCCGGAGGTCGGCCGCCTCCAAACCACCCGCTATGCGGACGACCCGGCGGGCGCGGACGACCTGGCCGTTCTCATCGGCGTACTCAACCGCCGCCGTTGAAGACCACCGTTCAGGTCCGCCAGTAAAGCCCCTTGCTGCTGGTGCCTTTGAGCAGGGCGGGCTTGTCGCGCGGGGCGGTCCACACCTGGATCAGGTACTCCTCCACCGGGTCCTCGTCGTGACGGGGGTCGCCGTCGTCCCGGTGCTTGCCGTGGACGCGGACACGGTAGTCACCGGCGCCCGGCAGCCGCAGTAGGCTACGGCCGGTGTCCTGGGCCCTCGTGGTGGCGAAGTCCATCACGTCCCCCGTCCAGGCGACGGACACTTCGGCGACGTCCTGCCAGTCGTCGGTGTCCAGCGGGGCGGGTCCGTCCCAGAGTTCCGCGGTGACGGTGACAGTGCCGATCTCCTGTCCGCAGAGGATCCTCGCCGCGTCGCCGTCGGGTGCGACGTCGACCAGGCCGTTGGACTCCCATTCCGGTTCGAACTCCGCCACCGTGCTCTCGTCGACCAGGTCGACCGTGGACGCGTCCACGAAGACCTGATCGGTCGTGCGGTGGATCAGCTGGGTCATGGGGTGGGTCCTTCCTCGCGCGGAGCGGGAGCGGGGGTGGAACACCATCATGGCGTTCCACCCCCGCCGGGTGCGACTGGTCGAGTTCCGGCCGGCCGTAGGCCGCGTCAGTCGCTGCCGCAGCCGACCGGCCCGAGGGCCTTGGGCGGTCCTGGGCGGTGCCTGTGGGTTTGATGACCCGCACGTAGAAGTGGTCACCTTCCAGCACCCGCTGTCCGTTCAAGGAAGCCTTGCGCAGGCTGCCCTCGCGGCTGTTGTCACCCTCGTCCAGGAAGTGACAGCTGTAGTCCGGGTTAACGGCTGGCGCCTTGCAGGGTCTGGGCGAAGGGGTACTCATCGCAGGACAGGCCGCTGCCCGGAGGCGGACGGGGTACGTCACGGCCGCACGCGACCTCGCGGTTGTCGCCGATGATCGTGTCGTCGAACGTCCGCTGCAAGGTGTACCGGGTGCCGGGCTTGCCCCACGGCTGCTTGAGGTTCCGCTGCGCCCAGTCGACATGCCAAGCCACCGCGTCGACACGAGGGTTGGCGGTGGACAGCTCCCACACGGCCGGGACGTCGGGATAGACACAGCCGCCGGCCCGTACGGGCGTGATGCGGGGGGTGTTGTCGCACCGGGGGCGGAACGTCTCCCCCTATGACGGCGGAGCCCTCGTCGTGGCGAGGAGCGTCGAGCGTCGCGTACGGTCGGATGCTGTCGCGGACCCGGTCGCGGCCGGCGACGACACGGTGAACTCGTACGTCACCGTGCGGTTGGGGAAGAGGTACTGCTCGCCGGACTCGTCGACGTCGCAGTGGTTGCAGTCGAACCCGACGCGGCCCATCGTGGACCATCCGGCCCAACTGGTGGGGTTGGTCAGCCGCACCTCGACCTTCTGGTTCCAGGCGTAGCGGTTGCGGGGTTGCAGCGTGGCGGTGGCTTTGGCGTGCAGGGTGGCCGTGCCGGTCGGCACCTCGTTGATCGTGTAGATGACGGGGATGCGCCAGTTCGAGCATGACTCCGTGCGGCTGTTGACCGCCTCGCCCTGCGCGCAGTCCAGCGCTTGGGCGCCTACGTCGGCCGCATCCGACGCGTCGGCCGCGCCGGGCGCCTTTGCGGGTGTCACCTTCTCGGGCTTGCCGAGCTGGATGCCCAGTCGGTCGGCCTTGCTCGGCTCGGGGGTGGCGGCGCCTGCCGGGGCGGCGACCGCGAGGGGTAACAGCAAGGCAGACCCGATGGCGGCGACCGCCATACGGAGCCTGCCGGGGTACTCCTCATGATGCTGGGTTCCTTCCGTCGGGACGGAATTGACCCGGCCATGCTCAAACCCCCGGCGGGTACGGGTCAACAGACCGTTGAGCCGCACCAGCCATCCCACACCTCAACCGCCCGAGACGTGCGCAATTCCGGCACCATGGGAATCGCGGCTTCCGGAGCCCGGGCTGCCCGATGGTGCCCGGACCACGCGTTCACGCTTGCGGACGCAGGAGGTACTCCCCTGCAAGGTGGACGGCTTCCCGGTCGGTGTACCCGGGGTGGTCCACGGCCATGAAGTAACGGCCGATCCCGAGCGCGAACGCCAAGGTGCTGCGGGCCTCGATCTCGTCGGGGTCGGTGAGGAAGGCGCCGAACATCCTCCGCAGGAACTCCATGCGCTCGTTGTCGATGCGCCGCAGGCGCGCCGCCACGGCCTCGTCGTGGCGGGCCCATGCCCGGACCGCGAGATCGATCCGGTGGAAGTCTTCCGTGAACGTCCGTTGACCGGCGCGCCGGATCGCATCGGCGGCGTCTCCGCCTTCGGCGTCGATCTGGGCGAGCACTTCCTTGGTACAGCGGCGTTCCCATTCGTCGAGCATCTCCGCGAGCAACGCGGGACGGCCGTCGAAGTAGCCGTAGAACCCGCCCTTGGTGACGCCGAGTTCGGCGGCGAGCGCCTCGATGCGGACCGCGTCGGGGCCTCCTTGGGCGAGGGCTTCGAGGCCCGCCTCAATCCAGCGGGCTCGTGGGGTGCGGGGCAGAGCGGGAATCGGGGCCACCTCCATTCGACGCGGTTCATTTGTACGGTACCGTACACAGCGTTCTGTACGGCCCCGTACAAATGGCGTGGCGGTCACATGGGGCCACGCACGAAGAAGAGGAGAGCCCCGATGAACTCCAGGAAGCGACTGCTCCGTTGGGCGAGCGGGATCATGCTCGTGCTGGGAGTGGGACACCTGTCCTTGCTGGCGCTCACCGCCTGGGACGAGGTCGCCGGCTGGGCCGATCGGGGGGTCTGGGCAGCTGTCCCCCTCAACCTCTCGGAGGGGGCGCCGGAGACTGTGGACTCCCTCAGGAATGTCGCCACCTTCTGGGGTGGTCCGGGGAGCTTCGCCGTGCCCTTGGTGCTGCTGGGGTGCCTGATATGGCACTTCGCCGGCCGCGGGGTGAGCGTGCCGGCCTGGACCGGGTGGGGCCTCGTGGTGTGGTGCGTGGTGGGCGGCGTGCTGCTCGTGCCGTCCCCGTTCTTCGTGGGGGCCGTCTCCGGAGCGCTCATCGTCCTGGCCGCACGGAAGGAAGACCGGTCGGCAGCCGCCCGAGATCGGGCGTTGAACGTGTCGTAAGGCGGGAATGCCGCGGCCGGCACTGCCAACTCGTGGGCAGTGCCGGCCACATGTCACCCGATGGGCACGTCGGCTCAGTAGGGGCCGTTGACGTTGTCGATGGAGCCGTAGCGGGCGGCCGCGTAGTTGCAGGCGGCGGTGATGTTGGCGACCGGGTCGTACTGGCTGTTCTTGGTGCCGGGGACGTGGTAGGCGTCGAAGGTCGGCTTGATGACCTGGAGCAGACCGATCGAGGGGACACCGTTCTGGGCGTTGATGTCCCAGTTGTTGATCGCGTTCGGGTTACCGCTGGACTCCCGCATGATGTTGCGGTGAATGCCCTCGTAGCTGCCGGGGATGCCGTGCTGGGCCATGATGTCGAGGGACTCGCGGATCCAGCCGTCGAGGTTGTTGGCGTACGCCTTCTTCGCCGGCGCCGCCTTGGCGGCGGGGGCGGCCGCGGTCAGGGTGGTGGGGCGCGCCGAGCGGTCCGCGCGCTCCGTGGCGGCGGCCGAGCGCGTGGCGGCCTTCTTGGCGATGGTGAGCTTCATGCCCGGCCGGATGACCGCCGGGTCGTCGCCCACGACGGCTCGGTTGTCCTTGTAGAGCTGCTTCCAGCCGCCCTTCACCGAGTGCTTGTCCGCGATCTTGGAGAGCGAGTCACCCGCGACGACGGAATACGTCACCGTGCCGGACTTCGCCGCCGCCTTGACCGCAGTCGTGACCGCCGCCTTTTCAACTGCGACCGAATGTGCGGCCTGCGGCGTCGCGGCTCCGGCAGCGGTCGCGCCGATCACCGGCAGGACGAGGGCGGCGCCGCCGGTGCCGACGGCGGCGAGACGGCGAGCGAGCGGGTTTTCCTTGGGACGGCGGTGCTTTCCGTGTCCACGCATGGCGAGTTCCTCTCCTTCGCCTGCGAGGTGAGCTGTCGGGTTCGGGCAGGAGATGCCCGGCCGCGGCGCACGCGGCTTCACCCCGAGCCGCTCCGGAGACCGGACCGGCGGCAAACCTGGGTCCCCCGCTCCTGCCGGACGTGTGGGTGGGTTCGATGCCCGGACGGTGGCAGGATTCGGCGGTCCATCCGGATGGAGGTGACCGTAAGCGAAGGAAAGCGACAAGAACAAGGCCGCGATTCATCAATGCAAATGAATCCGCAGAAAGGAAAGAAAAGGATCATCCTTTCGCCCGCCGCCCCTTGGCCCAACTATTCTTCTGGGCTTCATATTTGACTCCGCACCAGCACCACAGGGGGTGGAATTCGAGGTGACCCACATCACTGGCGGCGAGCATCGGTCACTATTTCCCAGAAAAGGGACTCAAGGCCCCCCATCGGGGCATCTCTTCCCTAAGTGCCAATAAAAGGAGATAAACGGACATTTCTTCCGTGTCGCCCTACGGTGATCACCGCCACAGCTGGCGGCGGACCAGTTCGTGGAAGAGGCCGTCCGTGTCCGCGAGCAGATCCGCCGGAGAGCCGAGCTGGACGATCCGGCCGTCCGACATGGCGATCACACGGTCGGCGTCCATGATCGTGGACAGTCTGTGGGCGATCACGATGCGGGTCGCGCGCAGGGCCCGGGTGGATTGGATGACCACGCGCTGGGCTTCGTTGTCCAGTGCGCTGGTGGCCTCGTCGAAGAAGAGGATCCGTGGCCGGCGGATGAGAGCCTGAGCGATCATGAGCCGCTGGCGCTGGCCGCCAGAGATGGTGCCGCCGCCGTCGGAGAGCATGGTGTGCATGCCCATCGGCATGGCCTTGATGTCCTCGGCAAGCCCGGCCATCGCGGCGGCCTCCCACGCCTCCTCCAGCGAGAACGCCTCCGCTCCCCGGATGCAGTCGAGGATCGAGCCGGTGAAGGGCTGGGCGTTCTGCAGGACGACGCCGCACTGTCGGCGTACGGCCGCCTGGTCGAGCGCCGCCAGGTCCTGGCCGTCGAAGAGCACGCTGCCGGTGGTGGGCTTGTCGAAGCCGATGAGCAGCCGCAGCAGGGTCGACTTCCCGCAGCCGCTCGCTCCGACGATCGCGACGAACTCGCCGGGGCGGACCTGGAAGTCCACGTTGTCGAGGACGAGCGGGCCGTCCTCGGTGTAGCGGTAGGACAGCTGCCGGGCTTCCACGGCTCCGCTGAGCACGCCCGGCTGGGTGGCGGCACCGCGTACCTCCGGCTCGGCCCGCAGGATCGGCGCGACCTCCTCGAAGAGAGGCTGCACGGCGGCGGCCGACAGGAGCGCTCCGGTCAGCTGGGTGACCGAGGAGAGCATCATCGTCACGGCGGTGCTGAAGGTGAGGAACTGGGCGGCGGACATCGTGCCGCGGGCCGGCCCGGCCAGCAGCATGAACATCACGAGCGTGCACAGCGGCAGGCAGACGGCGTTGAGGACCGTGACGAGGTTCTGGAGTCGGCCGACGCGCTGCTGCAGCACGCGCGTGCCCGCGAACTCCCGCGCCCAGGCCGCGTAGGCGAAGCTCTCGGCGGCGGCGACGCGCAGCTTGGGCAGACCGCGCAGCGTCTGGAAGGCGCGGTTGTCGAGCCGGTGGCTGATCTTGATCAGACGGCGCTGGTAGCGCAGCTGCCACAGCCCCAGTCCGGTGAAGACCGCCGCGATCACGAGCAGCATGCCGAGCGCGACCAGCGCGAGGGGCACGCTGTAGACCAGCAGCAGCACGAGGTTCATCGTGCCGACCGTGCTCGCCTGGACGCAGACCGTGCCGATGCCGGACAGCGTGCGGCGGATGGAGCTGATGCCCATGGCTGCGCCGGCCAGTTCACCCGTCGAGCGTCCCGCGAAGAAGTTCGTCGGCAGCCGCAGCAGCCGGTCCCACACCGCAGGCTGCAGCGTGGCCTCGATACGGCCCTCCAGGCGAAGGATGGACATGTTCTGGAGCAGCATGAAGGCGGCCGCAACCACGCCCGCCGCGATGAGTGCGACGGCGGTCTGCACGATCAGGCCGCCTTCGCCGGCCGGTACGTACTGGCCGAGCACCTTGCCGGTGGCCACGGGCACCAGCGCCCCCAGCACCACCGCGACCAGCCCGCCGAGGACGATGGCGCGCAGTTCCTGGCGGGTGTCCCGCACGCTGAAGCGGACCAGGGACAGCAGCCCCAGCTTTCCGTCGGGCAGAGGGCGGTAGAACATCACGGCCTGCCGTTCGAGGTCGGCCTCACCGGTCTTGGTGATCCGCTCGCGCGTTCCGTGCGCGGGGTCGACCGCCACGTACCCGCCGCGCCGCCACAGCAGGGCGACCGGCGTCCCGTCCTCCTCGCGCCTGCCCACCAGGGGCCCGCTGTTCTCCCGCCACCAGCGCCCTTCGAGCCGGACCGCGCGCGTACGGAGCCGGGAGGCGAGCGCGACGCGTTCGACGGGGTCCATCCGCTCGGATCCGGCCCCCGCGTCAGCCGGTTCGGACAGGGTGATGCGCGCCTCTTCGGCGACCAGACGGCAGGCGGCGAAGGTCGCGTCCACGCTCGCGGTGGGGCGGGCGCGCCTGCCCGATCGGCCGATGGAGGCCAGCAGCGCCTGGTCGGCCTCGGTACGTGCCGCCCGGCCGGCTTCGAGTCCTGCCGCCGTACGGTCCTCGTGGTCGCGCTCGCGCTGCTCGATCCAGCGGTCCAGCGCGTAGAGCAGCCGGTACTGCTGCTCGACCATGCCCTGCCACATGGCCGGGTCCACAAGGAGGACGCCGGCGGCCTCCGCGTCGTAGGCGGCGCCGTACTGCACGCTGCCGGGGGTGAGCTGCATCCACACGATGTCGTCGTCGGCCGCACCCGGCTCGCTGGCTGCCCGGCCGTCCAGCGGCGCCTGGTACAGCACGCGCAGGCCGCGGCCGACGCCGAGGGCGAAGGCGTTCTCCAGCGGGCTGAGACCGCCGGGGGTCGGGCCGTAACCGCCCTGGGCGGCGTACCCCTGCGCGCCGTACGTCTGGTCGGCGTACCCCTGCCCCGTACTCCACTGCGCGGTGTTCCACTGCCCGGTGTTCCACTGGGTCGCGTCCCACTGGTTCGTGTCCCACACGTCGCCGTGCTCCGGGCGGTACAGCTCCCGCAGCTCGATGCGGCGCAGTACGCAGTCCCGCGACGGCCGGCCGATGAGGGTGTGCTGGGGGCCCTCCGCGGGGCCCAGCAACAGCGCGCCCGCTTCGAGGCGGCCCAGGAAGTGCCAGTGCCCGAGCAGCGCGGCGTCGACGGCGAACAGGTCCAGCGCGCCGTGCACGACGAGCCAGAGTACGGACGGGCCCTCCAGTGCCAGGCTGCGCAGGTCCGTGCAGTCGACCGGTGTGCCCAGTCCGCCCAAGGCGGCCGCGACCGGGTCCGGCGCCCCGGCAGCCTGGGCGGCGGCGACCGTGGCGGGGTGCGGAGAGGTCACCTCAGTGCTCCTTGACCAGTTCGGCGTACGGGCCCCCCGTGGCCAGCAGGTACTCGTGCCGTCCTCGTTCGACGACGGTGCCGCGGTCGAGCACCAGGATCTCGTCGCTGTCGCGCACGGTGCTGAGCCGGTGGGCGATGACCACACAGGCGCAGCCACGGCGCCGCAGATTGTCAATGACGAGCCGTTCGGTCACCGCGTCCAGGGCGCTGGTCACTTCGTCGAGCACCATCACGCTGGGGTTGCGGACGAGCGCCCGGGCGATCTCCAGGCGCTGACGCTGCCCTCCGGAGAAGTTGCGGCCGTCCTGCTCGACACGGCTCCGTATCCCGCCGGGGCGGCGGGAGACCACGTCGAGGACGGCGGCGTCCTCGAGTGCGGCGATGACTGCCTCGTCCGGGATGGAGGGGTCCCACAGCGTCACGTTGTCGCGGACAGTGCCTTCGAAGAGGAAGACGTCCTGGTCGACGAAGGAGACGGAGGCGGACAGCGCGCCGCGCGGGATGTCTTCCAGCCGCATCCCGTCGATGCGGATGGCGCCTTCCCAGGGTGCGTAGAGTCCGGCGATCAGCCGGGAGACGGTGGATTTGCCGCTGCCGGAGCCGCCGACGAGCGCGACCTGCTGTCCCGGGCCGACGGACAGCGAGAAGTCCTTGAGCAGCGGGGCGTCCAGCGGGCTGTAGCCGAAGGTGACGCCCTCCAGCTCCACCCGGCCGGTGAGACGGCGGGCGGTGGCGGGTTCGCGCCGGGTGTGGATCGGGTCGACGGGGAAGTTCTCGACGTCCTTGAGCCGGGCAACGTCGGCGGCGAAGTCCTGGATACGTCCGGCGACGCCGTTGAGACGGGTGATGGGCGCGGTGAAACTGGTCACCAGGGCCTGGAAGGCGACGAGGAGTCCGACGGTGAGATGTCCCTCCACCGCCCGCAACCCGCCGATCATCAGGATCAGGGCGCTGTTGAGCGCGGCCAGGGTGGGCGCGACGATCGCCAGCCACGCACTGGGCACGCCGAGCCGCTGCTGCACGTCGAGGGTGACCGCGTGCTGGCCGGCCCAGCGGCGGAAGAAGCCGTTCTCGCCGCCGGTGGCCTTCATGGTCTCGATGAGCTGGAGGCCGCTGTAGGACGTGTTGGTGAGCCGGGCGCTCTCGGCGCGCAGTTTGCGGGTGCCGGTCGCCCGCACATGGATCACGATCCGCATGGCCACCACGTTGAGCAGCGCGATGCCGATGCCGACGACGGTGAGCTGTGGGTCGTACGTCCACAGCAGGACGGCGTAGAGCACGACGACGACGGCGTCCACGCCCGCGGCGGACAGGTCTCGGGCGAGCGTCTCGGCGACCGCGTCGTTGGACCGCAGCCGCTGGACCAGGTCGGCCGGGCTGCGCTGGGCGTAGAAGGTGACGGGCAGCCTGAGCAGGTGCCGCAGGAACCGGGCGCTTCCCAGGGTGGAGGAGATGATGCGCCCGCGGAGCAGATTGGCCTGCTGGAGCGCGGTGAGCACGGCGGCGAGCACCAATGCGGACGCCATCGCCGTGAAGAGCACACCGAGCAGGGACGTCTGCCCTCCGATGAGGAACATGTCGATGTACGTACGGCTCAGGGCGGGTACGGCGGCGCCGACGGCGACCAGCAGGAGGCTGGAGATCACGGCGGCGGCCATGGTGCCCGAAGTGCCGCGCAGGCGGGCCGGCATGGCGGCGATGACGCCGGGCCTGCGGCCGCTGCGGCGGAACCCTGGGCCGGGCTCGAAGGTCAGCACGATGCCGGTGAAACTGGTGTCGAACTCGTCCATGGGGACGAACCGGCGGCCCTTGCCGGGGTCGTTGACGTACACGCCCATGCGTCCGAAGCGGCGTGCCATTCCGTCGTAGACGACGTAGTGGTTGAACTCCCAGAACAGGATGGCCGGGGCGCTGACCTCGGCGAGTGCGGCCAGGTCCATCTGCATGCCCTTGGCCTGGAGTCCGTAACCGCGGGCCGCCTTGAGGAGGTTGCTGGCGCGTGAGCCGTCGCGGGAGACGCCGCAGGCGATGCGGAGCTCCTCCAGGGGGACGAACCGGCCGTAGTGGCCGAGCACCATGGCGAGGGCGGCGGCGCCGCACTCCACCGCCTCCATCTGCAGCACGGTGGGGGTGCGTACGGCGCGGGGGCGCCGGCCCTTGGGGGCGGGGCGGCGGCGCCTGCGGCCGGCGGGCGGGAGCCGGCGGGAACTCGGCCCCGACCGGGCCTGGGCCCGGTCGGCTTCGTGGGAGGAGGTCACGGGAGCAGCCAGTCGATGGGGCGTTGGGCGGAGAGGTGGACGGCGGCGGTGACCGGTGTCCCGGAGTCGACGGGGTGCGGGGGGCCGTCCGCGGAGGACCAGGTGTAGCCGGACGGGGCTGAGGAACGCTTCAGCTTCACGAGCACCGCGACCGGGTTGCCCTGCCGGGCGAACTGGGCGGCGAGCGCGCTGTCGCCGAGGAAGTTGCCGATCTGCGCCTGCGTCTGGGGCGCGCGGCCCACCGCCGCGACGCGACCGCGCAGCACGCCGAACCGCTCCCGGGGGACGGTCTGGACCGTCAGGTCGACCGAGGCACCCACCTGGATCGTCGAGGCGCTGCCGCCCGGTATGTACACCATGGCCACCAGCGGCTCGTCCGGATCCGTCACGCGTTCGACGGTCGCCACGTCCGCGCCGGTGGTGACGACCGAACCCGTCGTGGCGAAGAGCGTGGTCACGCGGCCGCCTGCTACCGCGCGCACGGGCCGGTCACCCTTGTCCGTCCGGACGACGAGGAGAGGCGTGCCGGAGGGCACCGTCCGGCCTTCTTCGACGAGGACGTCGGTGACTTGTCCGGCGACGGGGCTCTGCAGGAGGTAACTGCCCCCGGCGTGGGTGAGGATGCCGGGCGCGCTGAGCTTGGAGTACACCGTGCCGGCGAAGGCCCAGAAACACGCGGCTGCCATGACGACGACCGTGACCGCCAGGACGAGTCGTCCCTGCGGGCGCGCGAAGCGTACGGGCAGATCGAGTTCTTCGGGGGACTGCAGCTTGGAAAGCGCCTTTTGGCGGAACTGCACGGACTATTCCTTCGGCTGCATTCGTTCGGGTCGGGCGCAGTATCGGGCGCGGTGGTGCACCATGAACCCCGGAACAGGGAAGTTCCGGGGTTCATGGGAAAACCACTCAGAGGCCGGCGAGACCGGTGACGCCGGCGGCGTTGACCGAAACGCCGGTGACGCCCGAGGCCAGGCCGGGGACGCCGGCGGCGAGGGTCTCGACGCCCTGGACGGTCTGGAGCGAGCCGACGGCACCGAGGACGTTGGTGACGTCGCTGGTCGCGGCACCGGCGAGGCCGCCGGAGACGCTTACCAGACCGCCGGACACGGCGTCCAGCTCGGTGTCGGCGATCTCACGGGTCTCAAGGTCGTTACGCATGTGCGCACCCTTCGTTCATTTTCTTGGGGGGGAATCCATATCTGCGGCAGCCAGACGGCCTTACGGGCCCGTATCTCGGCCGTTGTTCGCAACCGCCGCAGCGCGCCTGATCAAAGCACGGGAACGGGTGACGCTGCCAATTGAGTTGACGTGCTCTCAGAGGCGGATGTGTTCCTCGAATGACGCGCGTCAAGCTAGTTTCACCGAATGGCGACACCTTCTCCTCAGAACCGAGTAACACTTACGGCCGCCTTGTCATGCGGGGGGTATGAAAGGGGCAGGGTGCAACATAGCGGCGAGGTCGGCGAGGCGGATCCGGTGACCGGCGACGACGGGAAACTCTCGACACACGCACAATGTGAAGGTTCTCGTCGGGTGTCGTCCACGACCGGCCCTGTAGTCGCCGCCAACAGGCCGTGTGGGCAGGCCGCGGCTACGATCGGGGCATGAGCGGCAGCCTCCACGCACCCGCGCAGGGCCCGGAAGGCGACGCGGTACACGCTCAGCTCACCGCCCTCGCCAAGGACTGGGCAGCCGCGATCGTCTCCAACGACGTCACGCGCATCGCGGGTTTCATGGCGGACGAGTGGACCATCGTCTCCGAGTCGGGCACCGCCACGAGGGAGCAGTTCCTCGGGCTCGTCGGGTCCGGGGATCTGACCCACTCGGCGATGGAAGTCGTCAACCGGCCCAGGATCCGTGTGTACGGCGACACCGCCGTGTTCACCGCGCGGATGACGAACACCGCCCACTACCAAGGCCGTCGATTCGACGCCGACGAGTGGACGACGGATGTGTTCCTACGGCGGGACGGCCGCTGGTTGTGCGTCCTGACCCACATCACGGCAGCCGCTCCGGAGCCGGAGGCCGGGTGAACCGCGGCCTGAGTGAACCTCAGCGACCGACGGCCCAGGCGAGTGCGTAGCCCGTGCTGTTGAGCGCGAAGTGCAGCGCGACGGGCGGGATCAGGCTGCCGGACCTGCGACGCAGCTCGCACAGGAGCACTCCGGCGAGAGCGGTGGCCACGACCGCCGCCGCCACGGACAGCGCGACCGCGGTCCGGCCGGACCCGAAGAACGCCTCGGCGGCCGCGTTCGACCGGGTGAGGCCGCGTGAGGGCGGTACGTGCCACAGTCCGAAGAGCAGCGAGGAAACCGCGGTCGCCCAGCTGGTCCCCCACCGGCGTGCGACGAGCGCCCACAGCACCCCGCGGAAGGCGACCTCCTCCAGCAGCACCGTCCCGAGCGGTACGCGCACCAGTACGCGATAGACGAGTTCCCCGCCGGACAGTCCGGCCGCGCGCTCGTCGGTGAACGCCTCCCGGGTGAACGGCAACGCCAGCCCAACTAGGCACAGCACCACCACGGTGCCGGCCAGGACCAGCCCCCAGCGCACCCCTCGGCGTGCCGACTTCCGTCCGAGGCCGAGCTCCTCCCATGTGAGCCCGGCCAGCCGAGCGATCAGCAGCAGGAGGCCGGTGGTGCCCACGCAGATCGGCACGTACCACTGGGGCACGAGCACGTTGTTGAGCGTGCTTGCGCCCGCGAGCACCACGAGGGTCAGGAACAGCATCGCCATCGCGGCCCGGGATGACCGATCCCCCGCCACCGTCAGCCGGCGGCTTCGACGTACGACGCCAGGTTGGCGAGCGAGGAGGCGATCCCGGCCTCGTGGACCGTCTGGTCGATACCGGGTGGCACGTCCGTGGCGGTGACGGTGACCAGGGTCCCCTCACCGACGGCGGCGAGGTGCCAGGTCATCGTCATGGTGCCCGCGAAGGACGGGTCGTCGGCCTCGAACACCGCCCGCTGTACGACGCGCTCCGGGGGCACGAGGTCGGCGAATGCGATGTCGACGGCGTCCGTCGCGCCCGACGTCTTGCCGGGGCTGCCGGCGGGGTCGAGGTAGGTGAGGACCATCCGGAACCCACCACCGGGCCGGGGATCCCACCGCTCGACCCGCCCGCGCATGCCCTCCGGCGGCAGCCAGGCCTCGAGCGACTCAGGGTCGAGAAGGGCGCCGTAGACAGTCGCTGGTGGTGCCGCGATCAGCCGACTGGCGCGGTCGGTCCTGTCCATGGCCGGATTCTAGGACCGAGGCGATGCCACCAGGCGTCACCACGGCGCGGGTCAGGCGACCGCGCTGAGGGTGTCCGCGAGTCTGCGGCGGGCCGCGCGGGCGGCCGGGACGATCGTCAGGGCCAGGGCTCCGAGGACCGCGGCCGTGGCGAGGGCCAGCAGCTGGAGCAGGGGCGGGGCGTGGGCGATGCCCGCGCCGATGCCACTGGAGTGGCCCTCGCGGTCGATCAGCCAGTTGGCCACGGGGACGCCGAGCGCCGTGCCGGCGATCGCGGCGGCGAGGGATGTGCAGCCGATGGCGGTCACGGTGACCGCGGTGATCTGGCGGGGTGAGAGGCCGATGGCTTTCAGGGCGAGGAGGTCCCGTTCGCCGTCGCGGACGCAGCCGCCGATGGCGGTGGACAGTTCGGTGAGGCCGATGAGGGCGAGGACGGCGATCAGACCGGCCACCACGCCGCGCAGGGCGGAGAGGCGGTCCGCGGGGCTGGAGACCTCGTGGATGTCGAGCCGTCCTTGGGAGGCGTCGGCGAGTTCGGCGCGTACGGTACGCGGGTCCGCGCCGGGGTGGAGCTGGAGCTGGTAGAGGGTGGGGCGCAGGGCGGGGTCGTTCTCGCGGAGGGTGTCCAGCGAGGTGGAGATGACCCGGCCGGCGTTCTCCGGTTCGATGCTGCGGCCGACGATGTGCAGCACCTGCGGGTGGCCGCCGACGGTGATGCGTACCCAGTCGCCCACGCGGACGCCGAGCAGGTCGAGCAGGCCCTGTCCGGCGACCGCCTCGTCGGGGCCGTGGGCCGGGCGGCCCTCGGCGACCGTGTACGGGTAGGGCTTGTCGCGGGTGCCGAGGCCGCGCAAGGCGATGGTGCCGGTCTGGCCGGGGACGAGGGCGGCCACTTCGAGACCGGGGTGGGCGGCCGCGATGTGCGCGTTGCCTTCGAGGAGGGTCTGGGCCTCGCGGTCGCCGAGGCGGTCGCCGAGGCGTTCGTCGGCGCGTGCGGTGAGGGCGGCGGCCAGACCGACCTGTTCGGGCCGGCTGTCGAAGCGTTCGATGGTGGTCCAGGCGCCGAGAGCCACGGTGATCAGCAGCAGGGGCAGCGCGAGACGGACGATGGTGGCCGGCGCGCGGCGGCCGCGCCCGAAGGCCCGGTGCCAGCCCAGGACCAGCGGCACGGGAATCCGCAGCCCGAGCGCCTTCCTGGCCAGGCCGGACAGCCCTCCTCCCCCGGGCCTGGTCCGGGAGGTCCCCCGGCCGGCCGAGGCGGGGGCGAGCGGCACCGGTACGGACTCGACCCGCCCGGCCCGCCAGGCGGCCAGGCAGGTGGTGGCCCCGATGAACAGCACGGCCGCCACGGGCACCGCGAGTAGCGCGGCGGTGTGGCCGGGCAGGCCCTGCCAGACGCCGACGGCCTCGCCGAGCCTGCCGGGCAGACGGCTGCCGAGGAGCTGGATGAGGACGGCGGCGAGGGCCGCGCCGAGCACCGCAAAGGCCAGGTGCTGGACGAGGAAGACGCGGACGACCTGGCCGGGGGTGAAGCCGATCGCCTTCAGTACGGAGATGTCGCGCAGGTGTCCGCGGACTCGGGTGCTGATGGCGCCGAAGACGGCGAGCGCGGCGGCGATCAGCGCGCCGAGGCCGAAGACGCCGAGGACCTGGCCGAGGAGCTTGGTGTCGCCCTGTGCCTCGGCCCGGGCCTGTTCCCAGGTGGAGACGTCGGTGACGGCGCCGGCGCCGAGAGTGGTGACGGCGCGCTGTACGGCGTAGTCAGTGTCGCCCTGGTCGGCCAGGAGCAGTCCGACGACCTGTCCGGAGTGCTCGCCGCCGAGGGCCCGGGGCAGCGCCCAGACGGTGCCGGGGTGTTCGCCGGGGCGGTAGCGGGGCTCGGCGCTGTCGGCGACGCCGAGGACGGTGAGGGTGCGCGGGCTGCCGCCGGGGAGGGTGAGGAGGTCGCCCGGTTCGGCCCACAGCGCGCGGGCGAGGGAGCTTTCGAGGACGACGCCGTCCGGGACGGCGGGGTCGAGCCAGCGGCCGGCGGTGAGGAGGGGGCGGCCGGTCGTGGGCGGCTGCTCGCCGACGGCCCGCAGCTCGACGCCCGCGCGGGCGCCACGGGACTCGACGGTGGCGGATGCCGTGCGGTACGGGCCGGAGACGTCCGTGACGCCGTCGAGTCCGGCGAGCCGGCCGGCGTCGGCGGCGGCCCCGGTGTGGATCCAGACGTGCGCCCCGCGGGACTGGGCGAAGACCCGCTGCCAGGGGTTGGTGGCGTATCCGAACAGCGCCGTCGCGAGCAGCAGGGAGGCGACGATTCCGGCGGTGGCGCAGACGAGGAACAGCCCCTCGCCGCGGTGGGTGCGCAGATCGGCGTGCGCCCAGCGCAGCATGGCCCGCACGGTCAGCCCTTCAGTTCGAGCACGCCGGACAGGCCGGTGCCGCGCCGTGGGGCTCCGTCCAGCTCGGCGTCGTCGGCTATCCGGCCGTCGAAGAAGCTGATCACCCGGTCCGCGGCGCTGGCGAGGCGGGCGTCGTGGGTGACGAGCACGATCGTCTGGCCGCGCTGGTGGAAGCGGGAGAGCAGCCGCATGACCTCACGGGTGCCCTTGCTGTCGAGGCTGCCGGCCGGTTCGTCGGCGAGGAGCAGCCGGGGCTGGTTGACCAGGGCGCGGGCGAGGGCGACGCGCTGCTGTTCGCCGCCGGAGAGCTCGCCGGGCATGCTGCGTGCCTTGTTCTCCAGGCCGAGCTCGGCGAGGAGCGTCTCGCGTTCGGCGCGGGCCTGCCGCGCCGAGGTGCCGGCCAGCAGGGCGGGGAGTTCGACGTTGTCGGCGACGGTGAGGTTGGAGACGAGGTTGAAGAACTGGAAGACGATGCCGATCCGGCGGCGCCGCTCGACCGCCCACCGTGCCTCGCTGTAGGCGTCTGTGCACTCGCCGTCGAGCCACAGGGAGCCGCTGTCGGGGCGTTGGAGGCCGCCGAGCAGATGCAGCAGTGTGGACTTCCCGGCGCCGGAGGGCCCGGTGACGGCGACGAATTCGCCGTGCCGTACGGACAGGTCCACGCCCCGTACGGCGTGGGCGGGGGCGCCTTCGCCATGGTGGGTCTTGACGAGGCCCTCGGCCCGCAGCAGCGGGGTGTCGGCGCCGGGGCGTACGGAGCCCTCGGGGCGTATGGAGTCGTCGGCGGCGTCGCTCATTCCAGCTCCTCCAGTTCCTCCTGGCAGCGCTCCAGCCAGTCGAGGTCGGCCTGCAGATGCAGCATGGCGCCCTCGATGAGCAGCTGTGAGATGCGGTTGTCCCGGTCTTCGGTGGCTGCCAGCTTGGAAAGGTTGCGCATGGTGTTGAGGTACTCGCGTCGCTGTTTGTTGATCAGAGCGATCTGGTCGGCGAGCCCGGTGCGCGGGGCGAGGGCGAGTTTCATGAAGAATTCGTCCCGGACCCTGGGTTCGTCGGCCGTTTCCTCGAACCAGGCACGCAGCGCCTCCTGCCCGGAATCGGTGAGGCGGTAGATCTTTTTGTTGGGCCGGCTCTCCTGGGCGATCTCCTCGCCCTCGATGAGCCCCGACTTCTCCAGCCGGCCGAGGGTGACATAGATCTGGCCGACGTTGGTTGGAGGGTACGCGGCGCCCAGCAGTTGCTCAAGGTCCTGCTTGAGCTCGTAGCCGTGGGCGGGGCCCTTGGCGAGGAGGGCGAGGAGGGGCAGGCGCACTCGTGCTGTCCTCCTCCGTAGGCTGTTGTAACGATGCGGGCTCTAGTATCGCCCATGCCTAACGGGTATACATGCCCCTGTCGCCGGACGCGGGTGTCCGGCGCCGGTGCACTGGGAGGAACCTATGCGGTGGATACGTGCCGCGGGTAGGGGTCTCCTGGTCGCGATGGTCGTTCTGACCGGGTACGTGGCGTCCGGTGCCCCCACGGGCGCGGAGCGCGACGGCGGGCGCGGCCCCATGACGCTCGCCACGGCGGGCGATCTCACCGGCTATCTCGGTCCGGTCCTGGAGGGCTGGAACAGAGATCATCCGGCGGAGAAGGTGACGCTCGTCGAGCTGCCGGATTCCGCCGACGAGACCCGCTCCCAGATGATCACCGACCTGCGGTCGGGCGGGGGCCGCTTCGACGTCCTCAACATCGACGTCGCGTGGACCTCGGAGTTCGCCGCCGCGGGGTGGATCGCGCCGCTGGAGCGGGACCGTTTCGCGCTGGAGAGCTTCCTGCCGCGCGTGGCGGACACCGCGACGTACGACGGCAGGCTGTACGCGGTCCCGTACGTGACCAATGCCGGGATGCTCTTCTACCGCAAGGACGTGCTCGACCGCGAGGGCGAACGGCCGCCACGGACCTGGGCCGAGCTGGAGCGGCAGGCGCGGACGATCGCACCCAAGTACGGCCTGGACGGATACGCGGGCCAGTTCCTGCCGTACGAGGGGCTGACGGTGAACGCCGCGGAGGCGGTGTACTCGGCGGGCGGCACGATCCTCGGCGACGACGGCGAGCGGGTCACGGTCGACTCGGCCGCGGCGCGCTCGGGGATCGGCTTCCTGGCGCGCGGCGTACGGGACGGCTGGATCCCCCGGGAAGCGCTGACCTACAAGGAGGAGGAGTCCCGGCAGGCGTTCCAGGACGGCCGGCTGCTCTTCCTGCGCAACTGGCCGTACGCCTACGCGGGCGCGTCCGGCAAGGACTCCAAGGTCGCGGGGAAGTTCGGGGCGGTGCCCCTGCCGGGGCCCGACGGGCCGGGTACGAGCGTGCTGGGCGGCGCCAATCTGGCGGTGAGCGCCCATGCGCGGCATCCGGAGTCTGCGCGCGATCTGATCGCGTACCTCACCAGTGATCCGGTCCAGCGCCGGGTGCTCACCGAGGGCGCCCTGCCGCCCGTGCGGGCCGCGCTGTACCAGGACCCGGCGCTGGTGCGCCGCTTCCCGTATCTGCCGGCGCTGCGCACGAGCGTGCTGTCGGCCGCGCCACGGCCGAAGAGTCCGCACTACCAGCAGGTCAGTCTGGCCGTGCAGGCCGTGGTCCACGACGCGTTGGCCCAGCATCTGACGCCCGAGGCCGCGGTGCGCCGGCTGGCGGGCGAGCTCGCGGCGATCACCCGCCGCCGCTGACCTCTGCACGCCCCCTCCTAGATACCTGTTAGGTATCGCTTCGGACGCTTCCCTGCCCACGCAAACGGGACATATGCCCCCAATATCCGCTGCTTTCCGCGCAATCGTTGACACCTTCTCGTCACTCCTACTTAACATGCATGCATAACCGCTACCCGCTCTGGGTGGCGTGCACCCCTTCACGAAGAAACAAGGTCAACGGGTGATGCTCACAGCCCCGGCCGACGACGGCCTCTCGCAGCGCACCGACCACCACTGGTGGCGCGACGCGGTGATCTATCAGGTCTACGTCCGCAGCTTCCTGGACAGCACCGGGGACGGAATCGGCGATCTCGCCGGGGTCCGCGCCGGTCTGCCGTACCTCAAGAAGCTCGGCGTGGACGGCATCTGGCTGAGCCCCTTCTACCCGTCACCGCAGGCCGACCACGGCTACGACGTCGCCGACTACCGCGACGTGGACCCCGTCTTCGGCGACCTCGACGAGTTCGGCCGGCTGGTCGCCGACGCGCACCGGCTCGGCATCAAGGTCCTGCTGGACATCGTCCCCAACCACTGCTCCAGCGAGCACCTCTGGTTCCGCGAGGCGCTCGCCGCGGCCCCCGGCAGCGAGGCCCGCTCCCGCTTCCACTTCGCCGAGGGCCGGGGTGAGGGCGGCGAGCTGCCGCCCAACAACTGGCACGCGATGTTCGGCGGTCCCGCCTGGAGCCGGGTCACCGAGCCGGACGGCACGCCCGGCCAGTGGTACCTGCACATGTTCACGCCCGAGCAGCCGGACCTGAACTGGCGCAACCCCGAGGTCGGCGCCCACTTCGACGAGGTGCTGCGGTTCTGGCTGGACCGGGGCGTCGACGGTTTCCGTATCGACGTGGCTGCCGGGCTCTTCAAGCACCCCGAGCTGCCGGACTCCCCCGACCCGGAGGCGGACGCCCGTACCCGCGACTCGGTCAACCCCCTCGCCTGGAACCAGCCCGAGGTGCACGACGTGTGGCGCCACTGGCGCTCGGTCTGCGAGGAGTACACGGCCCGCGACGGCCGCGAGCGGCTGCTGGTCGGCGAGGTGTCCGTACCGACCGCCCGCGAGCACGCCAAGTACGTCCGCCCCGACGAGCTGCACCAGGCGTTCTTCTTCGATCTGCTGGGCGCCCCCTGGGACGCCGACACCTTCCGCAAGGTGATCACCGAGGCGATGCGGGACATCGCCGGCACCGGCTCCACGGTCACCTGGGTGCTCAACAACCACGATCAGGTCCGCACCGTCACCCGCTACGGGGAGTCCGGCACCGAGGGCAGCGGGCTGGGCGCCGCCCGCGCCCGGGCCGCCGCCATGCTGATGCTCGCGCTGCCCGGCGCCGCGTACATCTACCAGGGCGAGGAGCTCGGCCTGCCGGAGGTCGACGACCTGCCGGACGAGGTGCTCACCGACCCGATATTCCGCCGCACGGGAAGCCGGGCCCGCATCCGCGACGGCTGCCGGGTGCCGCTGCCCTGGTCGGGGCACGCCTCGCCGTTCGGCTTCAGCACCGGCGCCGAGAGCGCCAAGCCGTGGCTGCCGCAGCCGGGCTGGTTCGCCGAGCACGCCACCGACCGGGCGCTCGCCGACACCCGCTCGTTCTGGCACCTGTACCGCGAGGGCCTGCAGCTGCGCAAGGGCCTGCCCCAGCTGGGCGAAGGCACCATGCGCTGGCTGGAGTCGCCGCCCGGCGTCCTCGCCTTCGTCCGCGGCGAGGGCCTCGTCTGCGCCGTGAACTTCTCTCCCGTGCCGGTGCCGGCCCCGGTCGCCGGCGCCCCCCTGCTCGCCAGCGGGCCCTGCCCGGCCGGCGTACTGCCCGGATCCACCGCCGCCTGGTGGATCACCGACGACCACACCACCCACCCCTGACCCGGAGGTACGGCAATCATGATGCGACGACGGACAGCAACGGCCTGCTGCGCGGTACTCACCCTGGCGCTCGGTGCGACCGCCTGCGGCGGCGGCCCGGTGGCCGCGGGCGGCGGGCAGAAGGAACTCGGCGGCCAGACCCTCACCATCGCCGGTGTCTGGTCCGGTGCCGAGCAGAAGAACTTCCAGAAGGTGCTGGACGCCTTCACGGAGAAGACCGGGGCCAAGACCCAGTTCGTCTCCACCGGTGACAACGTCTCCACGGTCGTCGGCAGCAAGATCGAGGGCGGCAACGCCCCGGACGTGGTGATGGTCCCCCAGGTCGGCGTGTTGCAGCAGTTCGCGAAGAACAACTGGCTCAAGCCGCTCTCCGACACGACGCGCAAGTCCGTCGACGCCAACTACGCGACCGTCTGGAAGTCCTACGGCACCGTCGACGGATCGCTGTACGGCCTGTACTTCAAGGCCGCCCACAAGTCGACCGTCTGGTACAGCCCCGCGGCCTTCGAGCAGGCGGGCGTCAAGCCGCCGAAGACGTACGAGGAGATGCTCACCACCGGGCAGGCCGTGTCCGACTCGGGCCTGCCGGCCTTCGCGGTCGCCGGTGAGGACGGCTGGACGCTCACCGACTGGTTCGAGAACATCTACCTCTCCCAGGCCGGCCCCACGATGTACGACCGCCTGGCCAAGCACGAGCTCAAGTGGACCGACCCGACCGTGGTCAAGGCCCTCACCACCCTCGGCAAGCTGTTCTCCGACAAGAAGCTGATCGCGGGCGGCCAGAAGGGCGCGCTGGGCACCGACTTCCCCGGCTCGGTCGAGAAGGTCTTCGGCCCCGACCCGGAGGCCGGGATGGTGTACGAGGGTGACTTCGTCGCCGGCATCGCCAAGGACCAGTTCGGCAAGAAGATCGGCGAGGACGCCACGTTCTTCCCCTTCCCCAAGGTCACCGGCGGCCAGGCCCCGGTGGTCAGCGGCGGTGACGCCGCGGTCGTCCTGAAGGACGGCAAGAACCAGAAGGCCGCCATGGCGTTCCTGGAGTACCTGGCGACTCCCGAGGCGGCCGCCGTGTGGGCGAAGGCGGGCGGATTCCTCTCCCCCAACAAGAAGCTGGACCTCGGCTCGTACGGCGACGACACGCTGCGCGAGACCGCCAAGTCGCTGATCAACGCCGGTGACTCGGTCCGCTTCGACATGTCCGACCAGGCTCCGGCCGCCTTCGGCGGCACCAAGGGCACCGGCGAGTGGAAGCTGCTCCAGGACTTCCTGCGCGACCCGTCGAACCCGGCCGGCACCGCGGCGCGGCTGGAGGCCGCCGCGGCCAAGGCGTACAAGAACTGAGGCGGACGTCATGACCACAGTCACCGCTCCCCCACCGTCGCGGCGGGCCGCCGGCCCGCCCGGCGGCCCCGGGACCATCACCCCCCGGGCACGGGCCCGCCGCCGGCGCCGGATCATCGCCGTGGCGTTCGTCCTGCCGGCGCTGCTCCTGCTCGGCGCGCTGGTGGTGTACCCCGTGCTGTTCTCCGTCGGCCGCAGCTTCTTCGACGCGTCCGGTACGCGCTTCGTCGGCGGCGGGAACTACACGGAGATGTTCCGCGACCCGGCCACCCTCAAGGCCATCCGCAACAGCGCGATCTGGGTGGTCGTCGCCCCGACGCTGCTGACCGGGCTCGGTCTCGTCCTCGCCGTCCTGGTCGAGAAGATCCGCTGGGCCACCGCCTTCAAACTCCTGCTGTTCATGCCGATGGCGGTCTCGTTCCTCGCCGCGGGCATCATCTTCCGGCTGGCGTACGAGGAGGACCCCGACAAGGGCGTGCTGAACGCCGCCGTGGTCGGGGTGCACGACACCTTCAAGGAATCGTCCTCCTACCCGGCGGCCCGTGCCCGCGAGGGCCACGGGCCGGCCAGGGCGGCCGACGGGTCGTACGCCACGGCCCAGGCGGTCACCCCGGGCAGCAGCGTGAGCCTCGCGTTCGTCGGCGTCCCCCCGAAGGAGATGCCGGCCGGGGCGAAGCCCGCCGCAGAAGCGGCCGCCGCCGGCGCCGCCGCGCGCGAGATACGCGGTGTCGTCTACCTCGACTTCACCCCCGGGGGCGGTGGCAAGCCCGGCGTGGTCGACCCGGCCGAGCGTGGGCTTCCGGGCATGACGGTGGAGGCGGTGCGGGACGGCAAGGCGGTCGCCACGGCCACCACCGCGGCCGACGGATCGTTCCGCTTCGGTGAACTGGCCGACGGTACGTACACCGTGCGGCTGCCCGCGGCGAACTTCGCGCCGCCGTACGAGGGCGTCTCGTGGCTCGGCCCGGCCCTGGTCACACCGGCGATCATCGGCGCCTATCTGTGGATCTGGACCGGGTTCGCCATGGTCCTGATCGGCGCGGGCCTGTCCGCGCTGCCGCGCGACACCCTGGAGGCGGCGCGGATGGACGGCGCCAACGAGTGGCAGGTGTTCCGCAGGATCACCGTGCCACTGCTGGCGCCCGTCCTGACGGTCGTCTTCGTGACCCTGGTCATCAACGTGATGAAGGTCTTCGACCTGATCTACATCATCGCGCCCGGGCCCGTGCAGGAGGACGCCACCGTGCTGGCCACCCAGATGTGGCTGGTCTCCTTCGGCGGCGGCAACAACCAGGGACTGGGCAGTGCGCTCGGCGTCCTGCTCCTGCTGCTGGTCATCCCCGCGATGGTGTTCAACGTCCGCCGCTTCCGCAGGAGCCAGTCATGAGCACGATGACATCGACGACAGGCGGCGGCCGGCTGCGCCGCTGGCTGGGCAACGGCCTGGTGCAGGCGTTCCTGGTGGTCGTGGGGCTGATCTGGGTCACGCCGGTCGCCGGACTCCTCCTCTCCTCGCTGCGCTCGGCCAACGACAACGCGGCGAGCGGCTGGTGGACCACCCTGGCCGAGCCCGGGCAGCTGTCCCTGGACAACTACACGGCGCTGCTCGGCAATGCGGGAATCACCCAGGCGTTCTGGAACACGGTGCTGATCTCGGTGCCGACGACCATTCTGGTCGTCGTCCTCGCGGCGCTCGCCGGATACGCCTTCGCCTGGCTGGAGTTCCCTGGCCGGGACTGGATCTTCCTGCTGGTGGTGGCGCTGCTGGTGGTGCCCGTACAGGTGGGTCTGCTGCCGGTGGCGAAGCTGTTCGGGCAGCTGGGGCTGTTCGGCACGATCCCGGGCGTGGTGCTGTTCCATGTCGCGTACGGGCTGCCGTTCGCCATCTTCCTGCTGCGGAACTACTTCGCCGAGATGCCGCGCGAGATGCTGGAGGCGGCCCGGATGGACGGCGGCGGCGAGTGGCGGATCTTCACCCGCCTCGTGCTTCCGGTGGGCCGGCCCGCCATCGCCAGTCTCGCCATCTTCCAGTTCCTGTGGGTGTGGAACGACATGCTGGTGGCGCTGCTCTTCGCGGACAGCACCTCGCAGCCGCTGACGGTGGAACTCCAGTCACAGGTCCGGCAGTTCGGCAGCAACATCGATGTGCTGGCGCCCGGCGCCTTCCTCTCGCTGATCGTGCCGGTGGTGGTCTTCTTCGCCTTCCAGCGGCACTTCGTGCAGGGAGTGATGGCGGGCTCGGTCAAGTGAGCCCGCCCGCACCGGTGTCGGCGGTCGACGTGCGCGCCGTGACAGCTAGTGGCCGCGGCCCGTCGCGGAGGCGAAGCCGAGCCAAGTGTGGCGGTTGTTCCACCAGCACCAGCCGACCTTGGGGGCGTTGCGCCGCTCGCGCCCGTCGCGCCCCGTGCCGTTGCTGATCCAGATCGCGGGAGTACGGGCGTCCAGGGCGCCGTTCGCCTTGCGCAGCCGGGAGCCGATGGTCATGAAGCAGTGGTTGCGCTCCAGGGCCGCCGGCTGCTGGAGCACCCAGTGGATGCCTTCGGTGAGGAGCAGCGGGGTGCGGTCCTCCTTGGTGAGGGCGGGCAGTGCCTCGTCCGGGCTCCAGTTGGCCATGTCGTCGCCGCGGTCGACGCCGGTGACGAGGTAGAGGGGGGCGTCCGGCAGCTCGACGGTGCAGGGGGCGAAGAGGTCGACATCGGGCATGTCGGTGACGACGAAGCCGGGCTTGTCGTCACGGCGGAGCAGCGGCGCGAGCGCGGAGGCCGGGGCCCGGTCCGGGTGGACGGCGAGCAGGGCGTCGCCCTGTCCGCCGCCGGCCCCCTCGGCGAAGGTCCGTATCGCGTCGGCGGGCATCCCCGCGAGCTCGTGCACACCCAGTTCGATCAGGCGTTCTGCCTGCGCGGCGAGCGGCGGGAGAGGGGGCACGGTGGCGGTGGCCGTGGTGTCGGGCAAGGTACTCCTCGTTCGCGGGGCTGTGCTGTGCGGTGCGGTCGACGTGTGATCAACGGGGCGGCCTGCGGGAATGTTCCCGGCGCGGCGGCGCCCGGGGAGACGGACGTGCCGTTCGGATGACGGGTCAGTCGCCGCTGGTGCCCTGGAGGGTCACGAGGATCTTGCCGGTGTGCGTGTTTGACTCCATCAGCCGGTGCGCGTCGGCCACGCGCTCAAGGCCGTCGAAGGTCTCGGCGATCACGGGCGCCAGCGTGCCGTCGGCCAGCCCCGAACCGATGTACGCGGCCGCGCGCTGCCGGAGGTCGGCACGGTCCACGAGCGTGCCGTTGTTGTACATGTGCACCGTCTGGGGCCAGTTCAGGCCCAGCTGTGCCGGACGCGGGTCGAGCCAGCCGTACAGCACCGCCGTACCGCCGGGGGCGAGGGCGTCGCCGAGCGCGGCGAAGCCGGGCCCGCCGATCGCGTCGAAGACGATCTCGGCGCCGTTGCCTCCGGTGATCCGGCGGACCTCGGCGACCAGGTCCTCGGAGTCCGTCGCGATCACATGGGCCGCGCCGAGCTCCAGGAGCCGCTGCCGCTTCTGCGGCCCGCGTGTGACGGCGATGGGGATCGCGCCGTGCCGCAGGGCCGTCTGGATCGCGGCCGTGCCGACCCCGCTCGACGCGCCGGTGATCACCACATGGTCGCCGGGGTTCATCCCGGCCGTCTCCACCAGCCCGCCGTACGCCGTCGTGTACGTCAGCCACGCCGCCGCCGAGGTCACGGCGTCGGCGCCGGCGGGACGGCGCACCACCGACTCCTGCGGCAGCACGATCCGTTCGGCGTACACGCCGTGGACCCCGAAGTCGAAGTTGGCCGCGGCCATCACCGGGTCGCCGGGCGCGAAGCCGCTCACGCCCTCGCCGACCGCCTCGACGACACCGGCGGCCTCGTAGCCGAGGCGGGAACCGGGCAGCGTGGGCGGGTAGTAGTAGGTGCCCGCGCGGAAGAGGGCGTCGGCGCGGTTGAGGCCGATCGCGTCCACGCGGAAGAGCACCTCGCCGGGGCCGGGCGGGCCGAGCGGCACGTCCTCGACGCGCAGCACGTCGGGGCCGCCGAGTTCGTGGAAGAGAACTGCCTTGGTGTGCAGGGGAGTCGTCATGGAGACGACGCTATGCATCAGCCGTGCGACGATCCATGCCGCATTGTCTTCCCCTACTGTCCGATCGTCTCGCGGATGGTGGGGTGGCGTACGGTCGGGGCATGGATGTCCTCAGCGACGCTGTCGCGGCCATGCGCACGGGACGGCCGCACTCCTCCCGTACGGCGCAGAACGCCCCGTGGGGCGTGCGGTTCCCCGCCTCGGACGGCGCCGGATTCCACCTCGTGCTCCAGGGCGCGGCCTGGCTTCTGCGCCCGGGGGAAGCAGCCCCGGTGGCGCTTGGCCCCGGTGACGTGGTCTTCCTGGCGCACGGCTACGGGCACGCTCTGGCCGACCATCCCGACAGTCCCCTGGAGGACTTCGCGCTGGCGCCGGACGGGTCCTGGCCGGTGCTGCCGGATCCCGGTCCCGCTCCGGAGGCGCACACGCTGCTGCTCTGCGGCGCCTACCAGTTGAACCGGTCGCGGGCACACCCGCTGCTGTCGGAGCTGCCTCCGGTCGTCCACATCCGAGCCGGGGTCGGCACGCACCACGGCCTCCGGTCGGCCATAGACCTGCTGGGCGCGGAGCTGACGGAGCCGCACCCCGGCTCCGACGCGATCGTCGCGGGCCTCCTGGACACGCTGCTGGTGTACCTGCTGCGCACGTGGTGGCTACGGAAGTCCCCGGAGGGGCGGGAGGCCACCGGCTGGGCGGCCGCCCTGCGGGACCCCGCGGTGAGCGCCGCACTACGGGCGATGCACTCCGACCCGGCCCTGCCCTGGACGGTGGAAGGCCTTGCCTCCCGTGCCGGCCTGTCCAGGGCCGCCTTCGCTCGCCGCTTCACCGCGCTGGTGGGCAGGTCGCCCCTGGCCTACCTGACCTGGCTGCGCATGACGGCGGCGGGCCGCCTGCTGCGCTCAGGCGACACACCGCTGCGTGTCGTGGCGGAATGCGCGGGCTACACCTCGGAGTTCGCCTTCGCCAAGGCGTTCAAGCGCGAGTACGGCATCCCGCCGGGGCAGTACCGCCGGCGTCCTGCGGCCCCGCGCTAGGCTCGCCGATGTGATCATCTGGTTGAACGGAACATTCGGCGTCGGCAAGACCACCACGTCGAAGCAGCTGGCCGCCGCGCTGCCCGATGCGCGGATCTTCGACTCCGAGACGGTCGGCTTCATGCTCCGGCCCGTTCTCACGTCCGTTCCCGTACGAGACTTCCAGGACTGGCGGCCGTGGCGGCATCTCGTGGTCGAGACAGCGGCCCAAATCCTCGGCTACGTCGGCGGGACTCTCGTGATCCCACAATCCGTACTGGTGGAGCAGTACTGGCAAGAGATCACGACCGGCCTCGAGAAGGCCGACATCCCGGTGCACCACTTCGTGCTCCACGCGGACAGCGAGACGCTGATCCAGCGCATCGAGACCGACACGATGGAGCCAGGCGCCCGCCAGTGGCGCCTGGATCACGTCCAGGACTATCAGCAGGCCCTCCCCTGGCTGAGCCGCAAGGGGCAGGTCGTCGACACCACTCGGCGCACCCCGACCGAAGTAACCGCCGTGATCTCAGGCTTCCTCGCCCACGCACAAGCCACCGTTGGGTGACCACGCCGGCCCTCAGTGGGCGTACGAGCTGGGGAGACGCAGGTCACATCCGTCCATGTCACAGGGGGCCGGGCTACCCCGTCTCAGGGTTGTAGCAGCCACTGACGAGCACGGAGGAGCACACCATGGACGCGCGACTGAACCTCTTCGCCAGCCCGACCGCCGGCAAGGCTTTCAAGCACATCATGGCGGCGGGAAAGGTGATCAGGGACTCGGCGGTGCCGGCCGTCACGCAGGAGCTGGTGGCGCTGCGTATAAGCCAGATCAACGGCTGCGCCGTCTGTATCGACATGCACACCAAGGAAGCCGCCGCTGCCGGCGAGACCTCGGTACGGCTGAACCTGGTCGCGGCATGGCGGGAGGCCACCGTCTTCACCGAAGCCGAGCGCGCCGCGCTGGAACTGGCCGAGCAGGGGACCCGCATCGCCGACGCCGCAGGCGGAGTCAGCGACGACGTCTGGGCGCGGGCCGCCAAGCACTACGACGAGGAGCAGCTCACCGCCCTGACGCTCGCGATCTCCCTCATGAACACCGTGAACCGGCTGAACGTCATCACCCAGCAGCCGGCCGGTACCTACGAGGTCGGGCAGTTCCACTGAGCGACATCAGCAACTGGCTCGGGGTCCGGCTGCCGGACTCCGAGCCCCCAGGCTCGGCGCCTGGACGATCACAAGGAGCCGCGTGCGCATCGGCGACGCCGCGGGCTTCAGGGAGAGGAGAGCCGGCGTGAGCAAGGTCGAGGAGTTCGAGGAGCTGCGGCCGCTGCTGTTTTCGATCGCCTACCGGATTCTGGGCAGCGTGAGCGAGGCCGAGGACGCGGTGCAGGAGACGTGGCTGCGCTTTGACGGCTCGTCGACCCGTCCCACGTCGACCAAGGCCTTTCTCTCGGCCGCGGTGACACGGATCTCGATCGATGTGCTGCGCTCCGCACGGGTGCGGCGGGAGCAGTACGTCGGGCCGTGGTTTCCCGAGCCGCTGCTGAGCGATCCGTATGAGGATCCGGAGCGGTCGGCGGAGCTGGCCGACTGGGTGTCGATGGCGGCGCTGCTGCTTCTGGAGCGGCTCAGCCCGCTGGAGCGGGCCGTGTTCGTGCTGCGGGAGGTGTTCGGTTTTGGGTTCGACGAGATCGCCGCGGCGGTGGGGCGGTCGGAGGCGGCGTGCCGGCAGCTGCTGGTACGGGCTCGGGGGCACATGGGGGCCGGACGGCCGCGGTTCGCGGCGGACCGTCAGGAGCGCCAGGAGCTGGCGACGCGGTTCTTCGACGCGCTGAAGAACGGCGATGTGGGCGGGCTGCAGGGTCTGCTGGCCGCCGATGTGCAGCTGGTCGGGGACGGCGGCGGCAAGGCACCGCATCTGGCCAGTGCCGTCATGGGCGCGGACAAGGTGACCCGCCTGCTGGCCGCGGTCTTCCCGTGGCTGATCCGCATCGATGTGACATTCGAGCCGCACGAGGTCAACGGCCAGCCCGGCGCGATCTTCCGCGACCGGGACGGCAGGGTCCTCTACGCCCTGGTCCTCGATGTGCTCGACGGGCAGATCCAGACCATCCGCTCCCTGGTCAATCCCGACAAGCTCGGCCACCTCGGGCCGGTCGCCGACGCCCGGGCCGTCACCCGCGAGCTGAAGCAGGCCCGTCGGCAGCCCAACTGACCTCGCGCTGCCTTTGACGGCTGAGTCCGAAGCCCGCCGGCGGGCTTCGGACTCAGCCGTCGAAGGTCAAGGCGATCGTCACCTCTTGGCGGCCACTCGGTCACGCCACCACTCCACCGTCTGCTTGACCTGCTCGTCGAGCGGGGTGGCTCGTACCGAGAACGCGGCTTCGTAGGCGCTCGCGTCGACGACGAACGGCCGGTCGAACTGATAGCGGATCTCCTTCAGTTCCCGGATCAGCGGGGAGAAGAGCCCCGCCACACCCAGCGCCGCCGGCGAGATCCTGCGCACCGCGACCGGACCCGTGCCCGACTGGGCGGCGAGGTGGGCGACCATCTCCCGGGTGGAGAGCGCCGGTTGGGTCGGCACGTGCCAGGTCTGGCCCCAGGCCCGCTCCTCCCCCGCCACCTCGACCAACGCCCGGGCCACATCGGGCAGATAGCTCCAGCTGTGTGGGGCGTCCGGATCGCCGAGCGTGGAGACCGGCTTGCCGCGCAGCAGCCGTGGCATGAGGCGCGCGGCCAGGTGCCCGCCGTCGGTCACGCCAGGGCCGAAGAAGTCCGAGGCCCGCACCTCGACGGCCTTGATACGACCCTGGTCGTGCAGGTGGCGCGCCTGCTCCCAAGCGGCGGCGCGTACCCGCCCCTTGGGGCCGGTCGCCGCGAGCGGCAGCTGCTCGGTCATGGGGCCGTCCACCGGACCGTAGCCGTAGAGGTTGCCCAGCATCACCAGCACGGCCCCCGTCGCCTCCGCCGCCGCGCAGAGCGACGAGGCCAGCGGCGGCCATTCGCTCACCCAGCGGTGGTAGGGCGGCGCGGCGCAGCTGAAGATCGCGGCCGCGCCCTGCGACGCCTCGATCAGTCGTTCACTGTCTGCCGCGTCCAGCGCGACATGCTCGATACCGGGCTCCGGGGGCCGGCCCGAGCGGGTCACGACCCGTACCAAATGCCCCTTCTCAGCCAGCAGCCGAGCAGTGGCCGCACCGGCGGCCCCGAATCCCACGACGATGTAAAGGCTCACATCCGCACAGTAGCGCGAACGACTGACAGAGCGTCCAGTTCGGGCGCTCGGGAGCGCCAGGTCAGCGGGCCGTGAGGTCCTCCACTCGCGGAGCGACGGGACCGAAGAGGTCGCCGATGGTGGTCAGGGCGGCGCTGTGGAGGGTGCCCGCGGGCAGGACCGTCCCGTCGGGGCCGGCGAGAGAGCGGGTGGCGGTGGCTTCGGCGACGACGGTGGGCCGGTAGCCGAGGTTGAAGGCACCTTGGGCGGTGAAGCTGACGCACATGTGCGTCATGAATCCGGCCAGCACGAGCTCCGGGCCCGCGCCCCGTTCACGCAGCGTCTTCTCCAGGTCCGTGTCGTGGAAGGCGTTGGGGAGTTGTTTGACCACCACCGGCTCCCCGTCGACCGGGGCGACCTCGGCGCTGATGGCGCCGATCTCGGCGCGGATGTCGTACGGGGTGCCCTCGCCGCCGTCGTTGACGATGTGCACCACGTGCGCGCCCTGGGCGCGGGCGGCGGCGAGCAGCCGCGCGCCGGCGGCCAGGGCCTGTTCGGCCCCCTCCAGCGCCATGACGCCGGTGCGATAGGTGTTCTGGAAGTCGATCAGGAGGAGGGTGGTGTCGGCGAGCTTGGGGAGCTGGTTGTCCAGACCGATCACGTCGCGAAGGGCGGGGGAAGCGGGCATGGTTGATCTCCTTTCGGGCCGGTGGGCACCGGCAAGGTGGGTAAGGGGGCGTACGGGACGGCGCGGTCGCCGACCCGTCAGGCCGTGGTGGTACGGAAACGGCGCCGGTAGGCGGCCGGGCTCGTGGCGATCTGCCGCTGGAATGCACGGTGAAGGGTCTCCACCGAGCGGAGCCCGGTGGCCTGGGCGATGTGGTCCAGGGGCTGGTCGGTGCTCTCCAGCAGACGGCGGGCGGCCTCGACCCGCAGGGCCTCCACGTACGCGGCGGGAGTGGTTCCGGTCTCCTGCGTGAAGACGCGGGCGAAGTGCCGCTCGCTCAGGCACATACGTGACGCCAGCGCGGCCGCCGACAGGTCGGCGCCGAGGTGGTCGGCGATGTACAGGCGCAGTTCGTCGATGTCCCTGCGGGAGGCCGGCGGGCGGCTGATCGGCACGCTGAACTGGCTCTGTCCGCCCTGGCGTTTGAGATAGACGACGAGGTGGCGGGCGACCGTCAGGGCGAGGTCCTCACCGTGGTCCTCGGCGACGAGGGCGAGTGCCAGGTCAAGGCAGGCGCTGATGCCCGCTCCGGTCCACACCCGGCCGGAGCGCACGAAGATCGGGTCGGGGTCGACGGTGACGTCGGGGTGGTCGGCGGCGAGCTGGTCGGCGGTGGACCAGTGTGTGGTCGCGGTCCTGCCGTCCAGCAGACCGGCCGCCGCCAGCAGGTGGGCCCCCACGCACACCGAGGCGATCCGTCGGGCGTGGGGCGCGGTGTCCTTGATCCAGTCCACGACGTACGAGTCGATGCGCGGCCGGGGCGCGTCTGCGTACGCGTCGACCGCCCCCGGTACGAGGAGGGTGTCCACCGCGGCGCCGACGTCGGCGAAACCGAGGTCGGTGACCACGCGCACGCCCGCCGAGGTGGCCACAGCCTCCCCCGCCCGCCCGGGCCCGGCCAGCTGGACGCGGTAACGGGCCCGGCCACCGGACTCCCGGTTGGCCAGCGTGAACACCTCGGCCGGCCCGGTGACGTCGAGCAGATCGACGTCGGGGAAGACCGCGATCACGACGCGGTGACTGATCTCGGACATGTCCCCATCGTCGGCCCCCGCCGAGCGCGACGGCAATGACGGGCTTGTGTCACATCCGGACATCCCCCCGGCCCGCTACCGGCCGCCGCGTGGCCGTACCCATGGGCGAGGTGAGGGCGGGGCCCGTCTCCCAGGCGCGACAGACCAGCGGGGCGAACCGGGTTCTCAGTAGTCGATACGGTCGGACTTGGCCAGCCACGCGTCGAACGGCGCCGTACGGTTCGGCAGGTCCAGCCGCTCGACCGACATCGGCCACCTCGACGCGGGCTGCTTCTCGAACAGGTCGTAGAACCTGCGGTCGTCGAAGCCGGCCATGGCGGCATCGTCCCGATCGGCGGCGTAGACAAGCCGGTCGACCCGGGCCCACAGTGCGGAGGAGAGGCACATCGGGCACGGTTCGCACGAGGTGACCAGGACGCAGCCCGCGAGGGAGAAGGTGCCCAGTTGTTTGCAGGCGGCACGCATGGCGCTCACCTCGGCGTGCGCCGTCGGGTCCAGGGCCGCGGTGACCTGGTTGTTCCCCATCGCGACGACCTCGCCGTCCTTGACGACCAGGGCGCCGAACGGACCCCCGCCGCTCGTCACGCTGTTGGTGGCCAGCCTTATCGCCTCGTCCAGCCAGGCGCGCTCCAGCTCCTGGCTGCTCATTTCCTGGGCGTGCGCGGTCATGTTCTCTCCTTTTGAAGATGGTGCGGCAACGTTCGTTGCGATTCGTAGGAGGAGTACACAGCCAAGTGGCTTGAATCGGTGAGGGGTTGAAGGCATGAAACGTCGGCAGACAGAAGCCCGGCTCTTTGGAGGTACCCACAAAGAGCCGGCGCGTCCGGAACATGAGCCGGGCTTCCGCGGGCGAGGCGATCCTGGGTTCAGGATGACACCTTCGGGTGTGCCTCGAAGAACTCCCAGATCAGGTCGGTCGCGTTGACGCCGGTCGCCGGATAGCCCATGGTCTGGTCCTTGCTGCCCGGCCAGTTGTGGCCCATGTCCGGGAGGCGGTACGTCGTGAACTCCGACGCGTCGCGGCATTTCGCCGACGTACGCGTGTTCTTGCCCTCGATCTTCTCGGTACGCCCCGCCTTGCAACCCAGGCGTTCCGACCAGGACGTGATGCCCTGCTCGAAGTCCCTGTAGTACTTGTCGAGGCCGCCGACGAAGGTCACGACGGACACCGGGGTCTTCGGCATGTAGGTGGGTTTCTGCGCGGCCGTGCCGATGTAGCCGCCGCTGACCGGGGCGATCGCGGCCAGCGTGCCCGGCAGCTCGACGGCGAGTTTGAAGGACATGTCCGCGCCGTTGGAAATACCGGTGGCGTAGATGCGCCGGGGGTCGGCCTTCCATGTGTCGACGAGGCGCTTCGTCATCGCGCCGATGAAGCCGACGTCGTCCTCGTGGCCACAGCAGACGAGGGCATTGTACCCCTGATCGATGCCGTTCGGATAGGCGACGAGGAATCGTTCCTTGTCGGCCTTGGCGTTGAAGCCGGTCAGTTTGGCGGCGTACGCGCCGTCGGCCGGGTAGGGGTGCATGACGACGACCAGGGGGAGTTGCTCGGTGGGCGTGTAGCCGGGCGGCGCGTGGACCGTGTAGACGCGCTGCTTGCCCTTCCACGTCATGGTGACCGTCTGATCGCCGGGACGTGGCGTCTCCTTCGCCGGCCTCGGCGTCGGAGACTTCGTGGGCTGATCCCTTCCGGTGCCGTCGTCGTCCGTGTTCGTACCGCAGCTGACCAGGGGGAACAGCACGGCCAGAGCGATGATCCGTAAGAGGGGTGTCCGCATTGGAGCATGGTGGCAGCGGCGCGATGGGCGGTCCAGAGGAATGGATGGTTCTGGGCGCACAGGAGTTCCGACATGACGCGGTGCGGGGGAGATCGCACCGGCTCCCTCCTCACCGCACTCCCGAGTTTTGAATCGAACGCTTCAAAACATGCTAGCGTCCCGTCCGGAGACCGCGACACAGTCAGCCGAGAAGAGGGAACGCCACCATGCCCCAGTCCGCCACCCCCACCCCCACCGGCGTCACCCTCGACCCCAACTGGTACGCCCCGACCCGCATCTCGCTCGGTATGCGCATCGGCGACCTGGTCTTCACCTCGGGTCAGGCACCCGTGGACGAGAACGGAAAGACCGTCGCGCCCGGGGACTTCGCGGCGCAGGCCCGCCAGGCCATGGCCAACGTCGGCACCGTCCTGCGGCACGCCGGCTCCGGCCTCGACCGCCTGGTCAAGGTCACCGTCTTCGTCACGGACATCGCGCACCAAGACCTCTACGCGCAGGTGCGCGAGGAGTCGTACGCCGACCCCTTCCCCGCCGAGTCGTTCGTCCAGGTCGCCGCGCTCGCCGATCCCGCATGGCTGATCGAGATCGAGGCGATCGGCGCCATCTAGAGTGGGCGCATGGCCAGGCCACGACAGTTCGACGAGGACCGTGTCATCGGCGCGGCGATGGAGACCTTCTGGCGTCAGGGGTACGAGGGCACCTCCACCCGCGACCTGTGCGACAGCACCGGCCTCGGGCCGTCCAGCCTCTACAACGCGTTCGGCGGCAAGCGACAGCTCTATCTGCGCGCCTTGGAGCGCTACCACGAGACCGCCACCGCCGACCAAGTGGAGCTCCTCTCCCGTCCCGGAACGGCGGAGGACCGGCTGCGCGCCCTGATGACGCACGCCATCGACACCGACGTGGCCGCGGAAGGCATCGACCTGCGTGGCTGCTTCGCGGTCAATGCGGCGATCGACGTGGCGGCGCTGGACCCGGACGTCAGGAAGGTGGTGCGCCGCACCTTCGACAGCGTCGAGGACGCGATCCACACGGTCGTGGCCGCCGGGCAGGCCGCGGGTGAGATCCGCACGGACCGCGCCCCGCGCGTCCTCGCCCGCCAGGTGCAGAGCGCGTACTACGGCCTGCGCGTGCTGGCCCGGGTGCACGGAGAGCGGAACGTCCTCCTCGCCACCGCGCACGCCACGCTGGACTCGCTCCGCCCGCCGTAGAGTGATCAGGCACCGACAGGGGCTCAGCCGAGAACGGCGAGGACGCGGTCCGGAGTCAGGGGCAGTTCACGCAGGCGGCGGCCCGTCGCATGGCAGAAGGCGTTGCCGACGGCCGCCGCAGTGCCCACGATGCCGATTTCACCGATGCCCTTGCCGCCGGCCGGATTGAGGTGTTTGTCGTCCTCCTCGATCCAGTGCGCCTCGATCTCGCGTACGTCCGCGTGCGCCGGTACGTGATAGGACGCCAGGTCGCTCTCCGGGAAGTCCCCGAAGGCCGGGTCCGTCGTACTGTGTTCCGTCAGGGCCATGCCCAGCCCCATGATCATGCCGCCCACGAACTGTGAGCGTGCCGTCAGGGGATTGAGGATGCGGCCCGCGGCGAACACGCCCAGCAGGCGCCGGGCGCGCACCTCTCCGGTGACCGTGTCGACCTGCACCTCGGCGAATTGGGCGCCGAAGGCGTGCCGAGCGTACGGAGAGCGCTGCTTGGCGTGCGCCGTCGTGTCGGCGGAAGCGGAGAGTCCGCCGTCGGGCACCGGCCCTTCGTGGCGGCCGAGGCGGGCGATCAGGGCCGTACACGCGTCATGGACGGCCCAGCCCCAGGACGCCGTGCCGGAGGAGCCGCCGGCCAGCGGGGCCTCGGGGAGCCTCGTGTGGCCGATCGCCGTGGTGACCTTGGCGAGCGGCACGCCGAGGGCGTCGGCCGCGATCTGCGCCAGGACGGTACGGGCGCCGGTGCCGATGTCGGTGGCGTTGACCTCGACGACGTACGTGCCGTCCGGGAGGGCGTGGGCCCGTGCCGTGGAGGGCGAGACGAGTACGGGGTAGGTCGCGGCCGCCACCCCCGTACCGATAAGCAAAGGCCCCTCCCTGCGGGGCGTGCGGTGCGCGGACCAGCCGAATCGTGCGGCGCCTTCGCGCAGGCAGTCGACCACGTGACGGCTGCTGAAAGGACGGCCGCTTTCGGGTTCGGTGGCAGGCTCGTTGCGGATCCGTAGTTCGACGGGGTCGAGGCCGAGGGCGTCGGCCAGTTCGTCCATGGCCGATTCGAGCGCGTACATGCCGGGGCACTCCCCAGGGGCGCGCATCCAGGAGGGCGTGGGCACGTCGAGCGCGACCACGCGATGGGTGGTGAGGTGGGCGGGGGCGGCGTACATGACACGGGCGGGTACGGCGGCCTGCTCGACGAACTCGCTGATGCGGGAGGTGTACGTCGTCACCTCGTGGGCAAGGGCGGTCAGGACGCCGTCCTCGCGGGCCGCGAGTCTCACGTGGTGCAGGGTCGGGGCGCGGTGGCCGACGACGGTGGCCATGTGGCGTCGCGGCAGGGCGAGTTTGACGGGCCGGCCCGTGTGGCGGGCGGCCATCACGGCCAGGACGACATGCGGCCGCAGGGTGCCTTTGGACCCGAATCCCCCGCCTACGTGCTCGGAGATGACGGTGATGCTGTCCTCCGGCAGGTCGAAGAGGGTGGACAGCGCTGTCCGTACGGGTCCTGCTCCCTGGCTGGAGTCGTGGACGGTGAGCCGGCCGGTGCCGCCGTCCCAGTGGGCGGTGGCGGCGTGCGGTTCCATGGGGTGGTTGTGCAGCGGCGGGACCTTGTACGTGCACTCGACGCGCACGGGCGAGGCGGCGAAGGCGGTGGCGGCATCGCCCTGTTCGCGGTGGGCGGGATCGTCGCCGTTGACCTTCTCCGGCGTGTAGGCGCCGGGGTGGTCGACGGTGAGGACCACGTCGTGCGGGGTGTCGGGGTCGGTCTCGTAGGTGACGCGTACGGCCTGTGCCGCTTCCCGGGCGGTCTCCAGCGTTTCGGCTACGGCCAGGGCGACGTACCAGCCGTGGTGGGGCACCACGGCGTCCTGGAGGACGCGGAGCTCGGGATCGTCGGCGGGGCCCAGTCGAGGCGCGTCGAACGGGGTGAGGACCGCGAGGACTCCGGGCAGGGCCACGGCCTCCGCCGTGTCGACGGCGGTGACCCGCCCCCGGGCGACGGTGGCGGGGACGGGCCAGGCGTGGGCGCATCGCGGCGGAGTGTGCTCGGCGGCGTAGCGGGCGGTGCCGGTGACCTTCTCCCAGCCCTCCCGGCGGGTGACGGGCGTGCCGAGCGCGGAGCCGGGGGCGAGGGCGGTCCCGGTGCCGATGCCGACGGTGGTGGAGTCCATGGTGCCTACTCGTTCGTCCGAGGTCGGATGCGGGGGATCATGGAGGTCGGTGGAGCGGCGGGGATCATCCGGATGCTGAGCGTGCGAGGGTGGTGACCACGTCGCAGGCGAGGTTCCTCGCCAGGCCGATCTTGTAGCCGTTGTCACGCAGCGGCTGGGCCTGGAGGAGTTCGGCCTCCACCGCCTGCCGTACGGCCTCCTCGGTCGGTACGGCGCCGTGCAGGCGTTCCTCGGTGATCGTGGCGCGCCAGGGCCGGTGGGCGAGCCCGCCGAAACAGACTGCGACGTGACGGACGCGCCCCGCGTCGAGGTCGAGCACGGCGGCGACCGAGGCGAGCGCGAAGGTGTACGACGCGCGGTCCCTGACCTTGCGGTAGCGCGACGGGAGCCCGGCCGGGCCCGGCGGGAGGAGGACGGCGGTGACGATGTCGCCGGGGGTCACGACCGTGTCCTGTTCCGGGCTGTCGCCCGGCAGCCGGTGGAACGAGGTGGCGGGCACGGTACGGAGCCCCTGCGGGCCCCGCAGCTCGATCTGGGCGTCGACGGCGGCCAGCGCCACCGCCAGATCCGAGGGCTGGGTGGCGATGCAGTGCACGGAGTGGCCGAGGACGGCGTGGTCGCGGTGGACCCCGTCCCGGGCGCCGCAGCCGCTGCCCGGCTCGCGCTTGTTGCAGGGTTTGGAGATGTCCTGGAAGTACGAGCAGCGGGTGCGCTGCAACAGGTTGCCGCCGGTGGTGGCGACATTGCGCAGCTGCCCCGAGGCGCCTGCCAGCAGGGCCTGCGAGACGACCGGATAGCGGGCGGCGACGAGGGGGTGGGCGGCGAAGTCGCTGTTCCGTACGCCTGAGCCGACCCGCAGCCCGCCGTCCGCGGTCTCCTCGATCGCGTCGAGGGGCAGCCGGGTGAGGTCGACGAGCGTGTCGGGGCGTTCGACGCCGAGTTTCATGAGGTCCACGAGGTTGGTGCCGCCGCCGAGATAGCGGGAGCCTGGTCGACCTCCATGGGCGTCGACGGCTTCGGCCAGGCTCGTGGCGGCCACGTAGGCGAAAGGCTTCACGCGATCACGTCCATGACGGCGTCCACGATGCGCGGATAGGCGCCACAGCGGCAGAGATTCCCGCTCATGAGCTCGGCGATCTCGTCGCGGGTGAGGTCGGAGGGCGGCTCGGGACCGGCCTCCCCCGCGACTTCGACGAACATGCCCAGGGCGGAGCAGAGCTGGCCGGGGGTGCAGTACCCGCACTGGTAGGCGTCCCGTTCCAGGAAGGCCGTCTGGAGGGGATGCAGCCCCGCGGCGTCGCCGAGACCTTCCACCGTGGTCACCGAGGCGCCGTTCTGTGCGACGGCGAACAGCAGACAGCTGTTGACGCGCCGGCCGTCGAGCAGAACGGTGCAGGCGCCGCACTGCCCGTGGTCGCATCCCTTCTTGGCACCGACCAGATCGAGGTGCTCGCGCAGGGCGTCGAGGAGAGTGACTCTGTGGTCCAAGGTGAGCGTGTACTCCTCGCCGTTCACCTGCAACGTGATGCGGGAGCTGGTCCCCTCGGAATGGTTCGCCACGGCTGCCCCTCCTGTCGGCGATGTGCCCGTCGCCAGGACACCTACCGTGGCCGCGCCGCACGGGACGCCGGACGGGCACGGCTGTCCCTCGGACGGCGGTGGCCGCTCCCCCGGCCGGGGGCGGAACGAACCCCCTCCGGTCTCGCTCCTCAGCTCACGGACGGGGGTCCCTCCTTGCCCGCGGGGTCCTCGGGGGTTGTCCAGCTCTCACGCCTGGCCTGCGCGGCGGGTGGCTGAGGCATGTCGGCGGCGCGCCGGCGGCGGGCGACGCGCCGGCTTCCCCACCAGATCGCGAAGATCAGCATCCCGGCCACCACCACGCCGACCAGGATCAGCAGGAGAGAAGGCGAGCCGGAGGCGGCGAGGGCGGGCATCGTGACGGCGGGGGAGGAAAGCGTGGAAAGCATGGACGCCCTTCTTCTCAAGGGGGACTGCGCGGAGTCGCACGGTGGAGGAGCGGAAAAGGCCCCGGCGGCGGGCTGACATCCTCAAGCCCGCCGCCGGGGCCGTACGCCTTCTCCGGCACGTAAGTCCGGCCGGTGGCTCACAGCATTCCGGAGCCCGGCGCCTCCCGCCTCGGCGCATCCGTGGGGGTCATGCCGGTCTGGCCGCCGGGCGGCATGGCGCCGCCTTCCGCGTCCGTAGGGGCGATCCGGCCACGCCAGCCGCGGCTCTCACCGCTCTCTTCGATGAAGCCCTTGAAGCGCTTCAGGTCTCCCTTGACGCGCCGGTCGAGGACGCCGAGGGCGTCACCCATCTTCTCGGGGATCCCCTCGGGCTCGAAGTCCATGGCGAGGCTCACGCGCGTGTGGGCCTCGTCGAGGGGCTGGAACGTGACGACGCCCTTCTGCTTGACCTCCCCGCCCACGGTCCGCCAGGAGATGCGCTCGTCGGGCAGCTGGTCGACGATCTCGGTGTCGAACTCCCGCTCGACCCCGGCGACCTTGGTCCGCCAGTGGCAGTGCTGGTCGTCGAGTTGCTGGACGTCCTCCACTCCCTCCATGAACCTCGGGAACTCCTCGAACTGAGTCCACTGGTTGTAGGCCATGCGCAGCGGAACATCCACGTCGATGGACTGCTTCACCATGCTCACGGTTTTTCCCTCCGTCCATCAGGACAATTGGGTTCATTCCACCGCGTACCCCACCCTGACCGACTCATTCCCTCGACCTGTACGCCGCCGGGCCCTGCCCCGCGCCTGCCCAGGCTCAGCAGAATCGTGCCTCCGGATGTGCGTCCGGTCGGGCCTCGGAGCGTAGGCGTTCGGTCGCGGTCCGTACTGGCCCCCGGGCTTTTGGGGTCAGCAGAGTTCGTAGATGCAGTAGTGCTCACTGCTCTCCACGAAGCAGTAGGTCGTGCCGTCCTCTTCCACTTCGATGTCGGTGCATCCAGGATCGGCGCGCAGCTGCGGTGACATGTGGCCGCCGCAAGGCCCGCACGGTCCGCCCGGTCCGCCGGCGCGCCTGGGGCCGGAGGAAGTGCGGTGCGGGGCGCCCTGGCGACGGCGGATGATGAACGGCGGGGCTCCCGTGCCGCGGGCGTGGGTCGGCTTCGTGGCGCCCGCGAGTTCGGATGCTTTGACGCTGCGGAAGGATTCGATGACCACCGGCGCGTCGGCGTCGATCGCGAATTCGCGGATTTCGTCGCCGGCAGTTGTCCGCCGGCCTGTTCCGGGGCGGTCGCGCACAGCCTCCTCGCCCACCCAGATGATCGGGCCGTCGGCGCACGGGCAGGGGTCGGTCACGCACACGCACAGCTGGAATGGCTGATTGCCGGCCCGCCGGAGCGGATGGTCGTCGGAAACGTCGAGCGACACGCCGGTGACGGTCGTGGTCGTGGCTTTGGCGAACTTGTTCGCTCTCGCCTCTTCATAGGTGGCCATGGCAACTCCGTACCTGAATCCATGAGACGGAAATTACTCGTCAAAGTATTGATCCGGGCCGGTCAAGCCGCGCCTCGACACGCTGCCGGGTAACTCGGTACGGAAATTGAGTTCCGGAAATTCGGCGCGGAAAGCGGAAAGGGGGCGGGGGCCGTACCGGCTGCCGGTACGGCCCCCTGGGGCACATGCGGCCCCGTCCCCTGGTCACATGCGGGCGAAGGTTCCCGTCTTCGTGACGGTGTCGAACGGCAGACGGACCACCGTGGCGCTGGAGGTCGCCGCCGGAGCCTGCGCCGCGCGCAGAGCGCCCAGTTCGGTGTCCGACAAGAATCGGCGGTCGAGGCGGAACTCGTCCATCGCGCCCTTGAACCGGTCGGCCGCCCCGCCGTTCGGGCGGGCGCCGAGCTGGATGCCGCGGACCTCGAAGGAGTCCCCGTACGTGAGCGAGCCGGACTGGCCCGTCTTCTCGGTGGACCAGCCGTCCACGGACAGGACCAGCCGGTCACCGTCACGGCGCAGCGACACCAGCCGCCAGCTGTCGTCGCCGAAGTCGACGCCCGCCGGGGCGACGACTTCGAGGCTGGTGGTGGCGGTGTCGGTCTGGAAGTGGGCGACGACCTTGTTCTGCTCCGGCACGGCCCTGATCCAGAGCTGGCGCTCGGCCGGACCGTAGCCGTACGCCCAGACCAGCGCCGGGGTGGTGTTGTCGGCGCTCCGGTAGCGCACCCAGGTGGACAGGGTGAAGTCGCCGTCACCCAGCGCCCTGGCGTCGCCGTGCGGCAGCTCGACGAGGTCGTCCGTGCCGTCGAAGCCGATACCGCGCTCGTACTTCCCGGCGGCTTCCGTCGGGATGGCGCCGCCGCGGACGTACGCGTGGCCGCAGTGCTTCGAGGTGCCGGGGGTGGCTCGCGTACTGGCGTCGATCGTGGGCCGCATGACCAGGTGCTGTTCGGTGTTGCCGCCCTCCATGGTCCACCACAGGGCGGGGTCCATCGGGGGGCTCCACTTCCCCTCGGCGATCTTCAGGATGTTCGTGTTCAGCTCGAGGTCGGTCAGGGCCCGCCGGTAGAAGCGGAAGTCGTCGAGCGCGCCGGTGAGGACGTCCTCCCCGCCGGGCTTCGAGCCGATCCTGATGCCCTCCGGCGTGGCGCTGCCCTTGGTGAACGATCCGGTCAGCTCCGTCGCGGAGGTGGTGGAGTGGGCGTCGTCGATGCCGTCGACGCCGAGGGTCAGTCTGCCGTCGCGCCGCATGAGGGTGAGCAGGTGCCAGACGTCGTCGCCGAAGGCGGCGCGATCGGCCTGATCGTCCTTCAGGTCGATCGCGAGGGACGTGGTGGTGTCGGTCGTGGCCCGCGCGGTCAGCATGTCGCGGCCGGGGCGGACCCGGACCCAGAGCGACTGCCCGTTGAACTCTGAGCCGTACGCCCACAGCAGGACGGCCTCGTCGGTCACGTCGGCGGCGCGGTAGCGGAACCAGAGGGTGAAGGTGAAGTCCTTGCCGTCCGTGTCCGCGGCGGGCGTGTACGGGACCTCCACGCCCGGCAGGTCGCTCCCGACGGCCAGGGCGCCGCCGCTGATCCGGCCCTTCACCTGGATCGGCTTCGGCTCCTTCGCCTCCGGGTCGGCCGTTCCGAGGAGGGTGCCGTCGAGGCAGTTGCCGGAGGCGTCGTCCTGGATGCGGACGGTGGTGAGGGCGGCCTGGGTCGCGGTGTCGACGACCTCGAAGGGCAGGTGGGCGGCGAGGCCGCCGCCAACGGCCTGTGCGGTCGCGGCGCTCTGGAGGTTCTTCGCCTCCTGGGCTGTCAGACCGCGCCGGTAGAGTCGGAACTCGTCCAGGACACCGGTGAAACCGTCGAGCGCGTCGGTGCCGGGCTTGTCGCCGAGGCGGATGCCCAGGGGGTCGGCCGTGCGCGGGACGGCCAGTCGGCCCACGTCGCCGGGCCGGTCGACGACGTTGCCGTTCGTGTCGAGCTTGTCCTTGACCTCGGTGGTCTTGTCGTCCACGCGCAGGGTGAGGGTGGTTCCGCTGCGCGTGAGCGTCAGGTGGTGCCATGTGCCGTCGCCGAAGCCCGGCTTGGCCGTTTCCGGCGCCTCCACCGCCAGTGCGGCGTGGCGCTTGTCGCCTTCCACCCAGGCCGTGATCCGGTTCTGGGCGGGCTGGGCGCGGATCCACACCTGGGGCCGGTTGCTGCCGACGCCGTACGCCCACATCAGGGTCTGCTGCGGGGTCGTGGAGGTCGCGCTGTACTTGAAGGACAGCGCGTATGTGACGTCACCCGTGACCGGGTCGAGGGACGGGGTGTACGGCAGGTCGGCGTGGGAGCCCTTGCCGTCGAGTACGAGTCCCTGGCCGATGTGCCCCTCGGGCTTGGCGGGCGGCCGGGCGGCTTCGCCGCCGAGCTGTGCCTGACCGGCCAGGTAGGCGTCGTTGGCCTCGGCGGTCGTGTCCGGTGTGGTGCGGCCGGGGGCGGGGCTGGTCTGCGGCAGGACAGTGGCCGGGACCGTGATCGCCGTCGGGAGCTTCAGCGCCGCCGGATTGAACCTGTTGAAGTAGATGTGCTGGGCGGAGAAGGACGTACCGCCTTCGTGGACGACGCCGATCTCGCCCTCGGAGAGCTCGGCCATGTCGGAGTAACTGGCCCGGTTCGGACGGCCGGTGCCATCCACCTGGCTGAGCTGTCCGCCGGGCGCGTCGGTCCAGGAGGCGCCGTCGTCCAGGGAGTAGCGGATCCACATCCCCTCGCGGTTGGTCGCGTGCGTGGGGGTGGACATCAGGAGCACGTCGCCGGGCGTCTTCTCGTACGTCTTCCGCGGGGCGAGCAGGCCGACCTGGACGTCGGGACCGACCCAGCCGACGGTGTGCCCGAACTTCGGGACCGTCGGGCCGTCGGCGCCCTCGCCGCTGACGGCGTGCATGCGGTGGCCGGTGCTGTACGGGGAGCGGGCGCTGACGTAGACCTTGCCGCCGGGCAGCTCGGCGACGACCGGCTCGCCGGGCTTCGCCTGGTCCTTGACGAAGGAGTTCTCGGTACCACCGGCCTTCCAGTTCGCGCCGTGGTCGTCGCTGTAGAGGATGCCGGCGCGCTGGTCGGTGTCGCTCACGCTCTGGTACGCGCCCACGACGAGGCGGCCCTTGTGCTCCCCCTCGGTGATCTGGATGCCGTGGGAGGGGCCGGTACCGAACCAGACCGAGCCGTCGTCCGACAGAAGCGGCGCCGGCTCGGGCTCACCGAAGGTGAGGCCGTCGTCGGTGCTCGTCTGCACCCATGACTGGCGCTTGCTGCCGCCGGGTACGGGCGCCTCGCCGTTGGAGAGGAGGAAGACGTGGCCCTGTCCGTCCTCGCTGATGTCGGCGACGGGGGAGGCGTTGCCGCGGGTGTACGGGGCGTGCGGGTCGCCGGGCTTGCCGGACAGGACGACCCGGATGGGGCTCCAGGTGCGGCCGTCGTTGGTGGAGCGGCGGACGACGGTGTCGATAGGGCCGCGGTCCGCACAGGACGGGGAGGTCCGGGCCTCGGCGAAGGCGAGGAGCGCGCCGCTCTTCGTACGCACGAGGGTGGGTATACGGAAGCAGCCGTAGCCGGCGGTGCCGGACTCGAAGAGGACCTGCTGGACGCCCAGTTGGGGCGTCGGGTGCAGTTCGGTGCCGCTGGCGGCGGCGGGCGGCGCGGCGGTGAGGCCCAGGAGGGCGGCGGTACTGGCGAGCGAGGTCACGAGGGCGACCGCGCGCCCTCCCCCGCCCGTTCTTGAACGTTTCATGGTGACGAGGTCACGCCTTTCGCTGTGGAGTGGATGGGCGGCGCTTCCCATCCCCCCGCTCACTTGAACTAAGTGCAATTCGGAGCGTAGATCACCTTTGACGCGCCACGCAAGCTTCCGGCGCACTTGCCCCATGGGAGCGGCGGCGCCGTTCTGCGGACCCCCCGGGGCATCCCCGACTCAGGCGCCGACCAGGAGGGCGACCAGTTTCTCCGCCAGCTCGCGGGGCTCCTGACCGCCCGGAACGCGCGTCATGAGCAGGTGGTGGACCGTCCCCACCAGGGCGAGAGCCATCGTCGCGGTGTCGGCGCCGGAAGGGATCCGGCCGAGGCGGCTCTCGGCATCGAGATAGGCGGCGACCGCGTCCTGGACGGCCGAGAACGCCGGTGCCCCCGCCTCCAACCCCTGACGCGCGTGCACCGAGGCCGCGGGGCGGGTCATCGCCAGAGCGACCACGGCCGGATCCACGGAGGTCAGCAGCGCCAGCGCGACGGTGACGAGGTTGCCGGCCACGGTCTCCCTGCCCACCAGTGACGGAAGCTCAGCGGCTTGGCGGGCCGTACGGGCGAACCGGTCGAGGATCAGCTCGGCGACGAACTCGTCCAGCCCCGCGAAGTGGGCGTGCAGAGCACCTTTGGCAACGCCCGCCTCCGTAGTCACCGCCCTGCTCGTCAGGGCGGCGGGCCCCTCGCGGATGACCACGCGCTCCGCGGCCGCGAACAGCCGGTCACGTACGTCGGGAATCGCCACGCCACGCGGTGACATGCCACCTCTTTCCGAAAGCCGATTGCAAGTATGGGCGAGCGCCCATACTGTTTGGGCACTCGCCCATACTAGTGAGGTCTCGCATGGAACACATCGTCAACACCGAGCAGTCCCAGGCCTGGAACGGATACGAGGGCCACCACTGGGCCCGCCACCAGGATCGCTGGGACGCCGTCAACGACGGCTTCAACGACACCCTCCTCGACGCCGCCGACGTCGCCGACGCCGGCCAGATCCTGGACATCGGCTGCGGCGCCGGCCGAACCACCCGCCTCGCCGCCGGCAGGATCCCGGCCGGCCGGGCCGTCGGTCTCGACCTCTCGGCCCCCATGCTCGAACGCGCTCGCGCCACTGCCCGCGAAGAGCACGTGGCCAACGCGGAGTTCCTCCAAGGCGACGCCCAGACGCACGGGTTCCCGCCCGGCGCCTTCGACGTCGCCATCAGCCGCTACGGCGTGATGTTCTTCGCCGATCCCGTCGCCGCCTTCACCAACATCGGACGCGCCCTTCGACCGGGCGGACGCCTGGCGTTCGTCTGCGCCGCCGAGGCGGAGAGCAACGAGTGGCTCACGGCCCTGACTTCCCTGCGCGGGATCCTCCCGGTCGGCGAGTTCGGCTCGCCCGGCTCCCCAGGCATGTTCTCCCTCGCGGACCCCGCCCGCACCACCGAGATCCTCTCCGCGGCCGGATTCACGGACATCCGCACCGAGCGGGTGGCGGCGTACGGCACGTGGGGAGTTGACGCCCAGGACGCCGCCGACTTCCTCCTGGACTCGGGCCCGGGCCGCCACCTGCTCGCCCAGGTGGACCCGGCCACAGGAACCCGGGCCCGTAGCGCTCTGCGGGACGCGCTACTCCCCCACGAAAAGGACCACGCGGTCCGGCTCCGTAGCACCGCCTGGCTGGTGACGGCCCGCCGCATCGAGACGGAACCGGCCCCGCGGTAGCGCCCTACCGCATCCGGACCCGGCGTACTCCGTCCCTGGAAAACGTCAGCACGAAGCCCCTTGGCGCGCGGACGCTCGCAGGAGCGGTGACCATCCGGCATTCCCGGGTCCGCCGGTCCCTGCCGGTGCCCCCGTGCCGGGCAGGATGGCTGCCATGGCCGCGCCCTCTGCCCTTCGTTCGACAACGGGCTGCCGAGGTGAAGCCGCGGGTGCCTGGGTTAGCTCGTTGCCCAGGGGCCGATGATCAGGATGAGCGTGGGGAGAAGGGTGGCCGCGACGCTGAGCGGCCAGTACGTGCTGCGGGCCAGCGAGCTCCTGCGCCGGAGGGGCTGGTTGGCCAGCCACCAGAGCAACCCGTATGCCCCGACGATCGGGGCGATGATCAGCAGCCAGCCCAGCAGGCCGTCGTTCTCCGTCGGTTCCCGTTCGGTCAGACCAAGGTCCGCCAGCGGCCCGTTGGCCGCGACGTACCACAGCAACCAAATCGGCACCACACCGGGAATGCCGAGCAGAACGTTCACACCGAGCGGTGCCTGCCGACGCCAGCGCATTGCGATCATCCCCCGCCTCTTCAGCGCCGCCAGGCCGGTGGTCATCGGGCTAGGCGGCTCCCCTGCGACATGCTACGCGTACAGCGATCAGCCGAGGACGAGCGGGACTCAGCGCGGCCTTGCGTCTATGGAAGGACTACGTCCACCGTTCCGAAGCGAAAACGGGTGGCGAACTCGGGCCACCACCGACGATCATGCGCACATGAGTGACCAGCCCGCGCGATGGACCCAGGCAACCGTCTACCCCGACATGTGGGCCGACCCGGACAACGACCCCCGAGAGAAGGACGGTGCAAGTCCGGAGGGCGAGCTTGCGACGCTGCAGGACTTCCTGGCGGGCTACCGCTTGACCCTGCGGATGAAGTGCGACGGCCTGGACGCGGAGCAGCTTGCCCGTCGGTCGGTTCCGCCGTCGACGATGTCGCTGCTCGGCCTGCTTCGGCACCTCGCCGAGGTGGAACGGGACTGGCACAACTGGATCAGCGACGGTGACCCGCTGCCGAAGCTGTACGGGAAGCGTGACGCGGACTTCGACGAAGCCGTCGCCGACCAGGCCGTGGTCGACGCCGCGTATGTCGATCTGGAGCGCGAACAGGCCGCGACCGACGCCGCGCTGGCCGAGCACGAGGACTTGGGCGAGCGTGTGGGTAGGAAGGGGATCCCGGTTCGGGAGCTGATGGTGCACAGGATCGAGGAGTACGCCCGCCACTGCGGCCACGCCGACCTGCTGCGCGAGTGCGTCGACGGCCGGGTGGGCCAGTAACGCGGGCGGCCCCGCCCTGGGTCCGCGTCCCGGACGCGGACCCAGCAGGCCGAGTTCATCCCGGGCTGACAGAACACGACCCCTTGACCTCAAGTGAACTTGAGATTTTACGGTGATCTTGTTCAGCCGATCACCAGCTCAGGGGGCACATCATGGAGACCGCGACGTACTCGGACCAGGAGCTCGCTGCTCAGCCGGTCGCCTACTGGACCGGAATGGCCTATGAGGAGATCATCGGGTTCATTCGTGGCCGGCAGGCCGAACTCGGCTTCACCCAGCCGCAGTACTGGATCCTCAGGCACCTTTCGAAGAACGACATCTCGGTGGACGGGCACGGAATGACCGTCGCCGAACTCGTCGAAGCCATGAGAACGTACCTGCGGTTCGAGGACGATCTCGCCGCGGAAGCCGTGACCATGCTGGACCGCGGATGGGTGACACAGGACAGTGAGGGGCGGCTGTGGATCACCGACGCCGGGGACGCCGCGCGGGCGGACCTCAAGGCCCACGCACCCGCCTGGCGTGAGCAGATACACGCGGGCATCGACGACGCGGACTACGTGACGACGCTGAGGGTGCTCCAGCGCATGATGCGCAACGTGGCGGCGAGTTGAGCCGAGGGGAGCGGCGCGGCGGCGCAGACTTGGTGCGGTTCGAGCTGAAGGGGCCGCCGACGGTCGCGGCGGCGCCGCTCCTGCTCCCCTCACCCTCACCCTCACCCTCACGTTGCCGCGTACCGGCGGCCGATCGCCCCCGCCACCTGTCATAGGGTCATGCGCATGATCACGACCTTCAGCGCCCCGTTCCTCCGCCTCACCGAGCGACACTCCGCCTGGGGTGCCGAACAGCTCGAGACCTTCAACGAGTTCATACCCATGGGCGAGTGGAGTGCCGACCTCGGGCAGTGCCTGTACCGCCAGTCCGGGCGTGAGCTGCGCATCTCCCTGCTCGGCACCTTCGACACCGACGATCAGTCATGGCTGTGGGCCTGGGCCAACCCCGGCTTCGAGGGGTCGCCGGTGGTCGACGCCGCGGAGAAGCTACGGCGGTACGGGCAGGAGCACGGTCTGCCGGAGTTCGCGAACGAACTGATCCACCTCGCCGGCCACGACGACCCCCGGCGGGCCGCCGAGACCCTGGCCTTCACGGCGATGGGCGTTCTCGGCGCCGCCGGTTACATCGGCGTCCAGGCGAACCCGAGCGCCCGCGCGTACATGGTCCCCGACGACCCGCAGGTGCCCCGCGCCGAGCCGAACGCGATCACTCTCCCTCGCGTGCTGATGTCCGGCGCCGCCCTGCTCGGCGGCTCCGCCCGGGAGGTCGTGGACGGCTACTTCGCCCACCATGAACTCCCCCGCCGCGCCGGGGCCGACCGCATCAGTGCGGGCCTCCCGGACGGCGGCACGGTGGACGTGCTCTTCGACGACCTGGACCGCATCGCGTCGGTTCATGTCAACACCGGTTCCCCGTCGGCCGTCTGACGTGCTGATGTGACCTCCCCGCAGCGACCGGGCACTGGCGGGCTCGGGGCGGTCCACGGCACAATCCTCGGCCGTGGAGATCACCGCGCGCGCACTCAACCGGGCAACGCTCAGCCGCCAGCTGCTGCTACGGCGGGAGTCGCTCGACGTCGTCGACGCGGTCCGTCGCCTGGTCGCGCTGCAGGCGCAGCACGCGGCTTCGCCGTATCTGGCGCTGTGGAACCGGCTCGACGGCTTCGCTCCGGCCGATCTGGACGCCGCCTTCACCGAGCGTACGGTCGTCAAGGCAACCTTGATGCGGATCACGCTGCACGCGATTCACGCCGACGACTACCAGGTCTTCCGTGCGGCGATGGGGCCGACGCTGTACGCCTCCCGCCTCGGTCACCGTTTCGCCGCCGCGGGCCTCACGCCCGCGGACGCGGAGGAGTTGGTGCCGGGGCTGCTGGCGTTCGCCGACCGGCCGCGGACGATCGCAGAGATGGAGGCGTGGCTCGAGGAACGGCTCGGTACAGAGAAGAAGGCCGGAGCGTGGTGGGGCCTACGGGCGTACGCGCCGCTGCTCCACGTCCCCACGGGCGGACCGTGGTCGTTCGGGTTCCGTCCGTCGTACGTCGCCGTGGGGGCGGGGACGGGCGCGGGGGCGGAGCAGGCACCTGTGCCGGGGGTCGTTTGGGATGCCTCGGAGGCGCTTCAGGCCCTCGTACTGCGCTATCTGGAAGGGTACGGTCCCGCGTCGGTGGCGGACGTGGCGCAGTTCGCGATGGCGCAGCGGAGCCGCGTCCGCCAGGCGTTGCGCGCGCTCGACGGTGCTGTGGAGCAGATCGACGGACCTGACGGCGTTGCCTTGTTCGACCTTCCCGGTGCCGCGCGTCCACCGGCCGACACGCCGGCACCGCCCCGGCTGATGGCGATGTGGGACAGCGTCCTGCTGGCCTACGCCGACCGCAGCCGCCTGATCCCGCCGGCCTACCGCCCGCTGGTGATCCGTATCAACGGAGACGTACTGCCCACGCTGCTGGTCGACGGCTACGTCGCCGGCGTCTGGCGCCCGGTCGACGGCGGGATCGAGGCGACGGCGTTCCACGATCTCCCCCGCGGGGTGTGGGACGGGCTGGCGGAGGAGGCCGCTTCCCTGACGGCGCTGCTGGCCGACCGCGACCCCCGGGTCTACAGCCGCCACCACCACTGGTGGGCCAAGCTCCCTGATGCGCAGGTACGAACGCTGCCGGGCTGAGGGGTTTCTCCTCGCAGGCCGGGCGGTGGATCAGTTCTTTGCGCAGGCGATGAACAGAACCCCTCCCGTCATACGTATGAGAGGCCGGACGCGTCCCCCCAGGTCGCCCTCTCGGCGGCCGCAGTCCGTACCCTCGCAGGAGGCGAAGAGTTGAGTCACAGGCGAATACCCAGGCGGAAGGCGATTTTCGCGGGGGCCGGGGCGGTGGGCATTGCCGCGGCGGCGATCCTGCTGCCGCAGGCCAATGCCTCGCAGGACGGGGCGGGCGAGCAGGCGGGCTCGCCGAGAAAGATGAGTGCCGCCTCGGCCGCGGACGTCCTTCAGCAGCTGGGCAAGCAGCTCGGCGACTCCTACGGCGGCGCGTACTACGACGCGGACAAGCAGCAGCTCGTCGTCAACGTCGTGGGCGGCAACGACAAGGCCGACGTCGAGGTCGAGAAGGCCGGCGCCGTCGCGCGCAGCGTGCGGAACAGCTTCTCGGCGCTCACCTCCGCCATGGGCTCGCTGAGCGACAAGGCGTCGGTACCCGGCACCGCGTGGGCCGTCGACCCGAGGACGAACCAGATCCTGGTCACCGCCGACCGTACGGTCACCGGTGAGCGTTGGGACAAGGTGGAGAGCGCGGTCCGTTCGCTGGGCGACGGCGTTGCCCGCATCCAGAAGTCCAAGGGTGAGTTCAAGCCCTTCATCGAGGGCGGCGACGCCATCTTCGGGGGCGGCGCGCGCTGTTCGCTCGGCTTCAACGTCACCACCCAGGACGGTCAGGCCGGCTTCCTCACGGCGGGGCACTGCGGTGTCGCCACCGAGCGCTGGTCGGAGCAGCAGAACGGCCAGCCGATCGGAACCGTGCAGGAGGCCGTCTTCCCCGGTGAGGGCGACTTCGCGCTCGTGACGTACGACGACCCGAACATCGAGGCTCCGAGCGCCGTGGACACCGGCGACGGTCGGACCTTGGAGATCAAGCAGGCGGTCGACGCGGCGGTCGGCCAGCAGGTGTTCCGGATGGGCAGCACGACCGGTCTGCGGGACGGCCAGGTGACCGGGCTCAACGCCACCGTGAACTACCCCGAGGGCACGGTCTCGGGGCTCATCCAGACCAATGTCTGCGCGGAGCCCGGTGACAGTGGCGGCGCCCTGTTCACCCGGGACGGAGACGCCGTCGGCCTCACCTCGGGCGGCAGCGGCGACTGCACCTCGGGCGGTGAGACGTTCTTCCAGCCGGTGACCACGGCCCTGGACGCTGTCGGCGCCCAGATCGGCGGGGGCGGTCCCGGCGCCGGTGAAGGTGACGGCAATGATGACGGTGGCACCGAGACCGGCGGCGCACAGGACGGTGACGCAGGCGACGGCGGTGACGGCGGCGCGCAGGATGGCGACGCAGGCGACGGCGGTGACGGCGGCGCCCACAGCGGTGGCATCGACGACGGCGGCCGAGGAAACGGCATCGGCTGACGCCTAGGCACGAAAGCGGCCCTGGACATCGACCATGTCCAGGGCCGCAGCCGTGTCGAGTTCACTGTCGGCGGTCAGTCGGTGCGCAACGCCTCGAGCAATTTCCTCAACGCCTCCCAGGTATGTGCCAGGTCCCTGGGGTCGCCGGAGGCCGCCAGCCAGAGTGCTGCCTCGTTCATCGCCCCCGACAGCAGATGGACCAAGGGCGCGACTGGCTGGTCCGCGATGATTCCCGCCTCGACGAGGGAGGTCAGCGCATCGGCGAGGTGTCGGGCCGATGCCGCCTCGTCCATCGCGCGCCACTCGCCCCACCCCAGCACCGCGGGCCCGTCGATGAGCATGATCCGCTGGATGTCCGGATCGGTGGCCGCGGCGAGGAACTCCTGGCAGCCTGCGGTGAATTGGTCCCATGGATCGCCCTGGCCGTCGGCGGCCTTGGCGACGCGCCGCCCCACCTCCTGCTGCACTTCCTCCAAGACGGCATGGAAGAGCTCCGGTTTACCGGCGAAATGGTGGTACAGCGCCCCCTTGGTCACCCCGGCGGCGCCGACGATCTCGGCCAGGCTGACGGTGGCGTACCCGCGGTCGGCGAACAGGCGCCTGCCCTCCCGCAGCAGCGCCTGCCTGGTCTGTTCCCGCTGCTGCACCCGGACGCCGTGCTGCGGCATCGCGTTCCTCTCCTCGAACACACTCTTTGACATACCAACGGTACGCGAATACTTTTCGCATACCAACGGTACGCGAAAGAGGTCTCCGTCATGCAAACGACCAGCTTCTATCCGGTGATCGGCACGGCACAGCTGGAGGAGTCCCACGACTTCTACACGCGGCTGCTGGGGTTCAAGACGACCTTCGCGACGGACTGGTACGTCAGCCTGCGCCACGACGGGGACCCCGGCTACGAACTCGCCCTCCTCGACCACACCCACCCCACCATCCCCGAAGGCCACCGCGTCCCCGCCCAGGGGCTGCTCCTCAACTTCGAGGTGGCGGACGTCGACGCGGAGTGGGACCGGCTCGTCGTGCGCGAAGGACTGCGGCCCCTCCTTGAGTTGCGCAGCGAAGACTTCGGGCAGCGTCACTTCATCGTGGCCGACCCGAACAACGTCCTGATCGACGTCATCACGCCCATCCCACCCTCGCCGGAGTACGCCGCGCAGTATGCCGACCGGTGAAACTCGCTACGCCTTCCTCGTGTCGCCGGCGCGCGCCGCCCAGTCACGTTCGATGGAGCGCATGAGCGCCGGTAGCACGAACAGCGAGCGGAACGGCTTGATCGCGGCCATGTACGCGGCGCCGAGCGGCCCGTTCGGCTTGACCAGGACCGTCATCTGGCCGCGGTGACCGCCGGATTCGTCTTTGACCCAGGCGACGTGCATGACGCTGTGGACAGTCCGGTTGGCCATCTCCGACGCCCATTCGTCGGCGAGCAGGTAGACCGAGGTGAGGGGTACGTCCGTGAAGTCCGGGCCCCGGGGCGCCTCGCGCAGGTCGCTCGGCAGGCGGTCCCGCAGTGAGGTCACCCGGGAGCCGACGCCGGCGTTCTTGGCGTCCAGACCGAGCAGGGCGCCCACCTTCTCCCGGGTCTTCCAGAGGAACCGGACGACGACATTGGCGCCGTCCGGAAAGCTGCCGCCCGAGCCCGAGTCCGAGATCATGGTCGACACCAGCCGGGGGAAGTCGTCGGGGCCGCCCGGCGTCGGCAGCGCCCAGACGTCCTCTATCTGGAAGCCAGGGGCGACCTCATGGATGCGCCAGGGACGCGCGGTGTGGGCTGAGTTGGGGAGCTTCATTTCTGGTCCTCCATAACAGGGATCCTCATGTGGTCCGGGGAGTGCGCGGCCCATCGGGCGTGACGGGTGGCAGGCCGAGCAGGCCTCGGACGGCGCGGACGGCGAGTTCGGTGTCGTGGGGTGCGTGGCCGGCGAGCTCGATGCCGACCGCCTCGACGACGCCGAGGTAGGCCGACGCCATGACCGCCGGTGGCGGCCCGGGCGGGATGGCGCCGCTGTCACGCGCGGCGGTGATGAGGGCGGCGCAGTCGGCTTCGAGCCGGTCGACGATCTCCGTGATCGCCCGGCCGACCGGATGGTCCTGGCCGGCGAACTCGACTCTCAGGGTCATCATCACGTTGGCCACGTCCCGGCGGCAGTAGACCGCATGGCCCCGCGCCATCTCGATCAGCGCGTCGACCGGGTCGGCCTGCGCGGCGGCGAGATGACCGACCTCGGCGTCCCAGGTCTCCTCGACCCATCGCACCACCGCCAGCGCCAGGTCTTCCTTGTTGGCGAACAGGTGGTACAGCGCGCCGCGCGTATAGCCCGCCTCGCCTGCGACGCGCTCCAACACCAAGTTGGCGTACCCGTACGTGGACAGCCCGCGCGCCGCTGCCTCCAGCAGAGCGTTTCTGGTCCGGGCCCGCCGGTCCGCCTGCGACTCCCGAGGAGCGCGCTTCCCGTTCCCCGCCATCGTCACCACCCCCACCTACATACATACATGTATGTAGGTTACCGTGCCTGTGACAGGTCGTCACGCAGACCGACCTCAACGGGAGAGACGACGTATGAACGTCGAATCAGAATCGGAATCAGAATCAGAATCAGGAAAGGCTGAAGCTTTCCTGCCGCCCGTCCGCCAGGAGCAGCCGGTTCCCGGGCAGATCCGCGCCCTCAGCACCATGACGGATCCGGACTACGTCGATGCGTTCACCCTGGCCGGCGGGGTGCCGGGACGGTCGCCGGAGCAGTGGGCCAGGATCCTGTTCGAGGATGTGGCGGGCCTCGCGGGACAGTTCATCTGGCGGTGCCTGCTGGGGCTGCGGCTCACGGCATCGCCGGACCGGGTCGCCGGATGGGAGATCGCCGACCGTGGTGACGACTGGATCAGGCTCGAGGCCGCCTCGTGGTTCCTGACCGGACATCTCGTCGTCCAGGCCGATGACGACCACGTGTCGCTCGCGACGTTCGTACGCTACGACCGCTCGCCGGCCGCCCGCATCTGGCTGTCGCTGTCCAGGAAGCATCGCAAGGAAGCGCCGGGGCTACTGCGCGAGGCGTACGCGGCCCCGGCGCCGGCCCCGGCCCTGTAGCCGAGCCCGGGCACTTCCGCCCGTAACACGGCCGGAGACAGCGCGGGCGGCTAGGGGTGCCGCCCGCGCGTCAGCCGGTGCGGGTACGTCAACCAGCCTGCGGGGTGACGACCGCGCGGTCGTCGGCGCCCTCGGTCGCGAGGTCGCCTCCCATGTCGACCCATTGGTCGTTCCAGGCGTGGCCGTGTTCGGGGCCGTGCTGCCAGGTGTGGGTGACGCGGCCGGCCGGATCACGCCCGAACACCGAGAGCGATCCATGGGGTTTGAGGACGACCGACGGGTCGGCGGACAGCCGCCCGCCGAGGGGCTCCAGGCCGACCACGGGCCGCCCGTGCCCGACTGCCACCGATGATGCAGCCCGTCATCCACACCACGAGCGAACAACACCATCCCCCCGTCCCGACCGATCAGTACACTCAACCGGCCCTGAACCGCACCCTCCACGTATCGACGGCGGTGGGCACGCCGATGCCGACCCGCGGCGCCCATCGGTGGCCCGGTCCGACCGCCCGCGCCGCCTCGTCCAGCAGGGCCCGGGCCTTGGCCTCGGCCTGGTCGTAGCGGTCGGGGAAGGCGGAGCGCTGCACCTTCTGCGCCGTCTGACCTGCGGTCAGCTGGGGCGACTGCTGCTCGACCCGGACAGCCCGGGTGAAGAACTGCTCGGCCGCGTACGGCACGTGCCGGATCTGCTCCGGTGTGCCCCACCCCTGGCTGGGGCGCTGCTGGAAGACCCCGAGGGAGTCGCGGTCGCCGCAGTCGAGGTTGTTCATGTGCGACTCGCCCCAGCCGGCCTCGAAGCCGGCGAGCATCACTTTGTCGGACCCACCGAGGTCACGGCCGACGAGGTAGACGGCTTTGGTGACTTCGAGGTCGCGGTCCGGAGGGACGTGGCAGGGGGCCATGGGCGTTCCCGTCTGTGCGTGGCGGCCCGGAGTTCGGCCCTCGGGACACGTGCCCCGAGGCTCCCGGCCGGTGATCGGTTCGGGCGCGGGCCTCGGGGAACGGCGCATCCCACAGCCGTACGTGAACCCCTGGCCCGGACGCTACGTGACCGTCGGCCACGCAGCGTCGCTGATCCGAGAGTCCCGGCCGGACGGCCCGCCGGGCAAGGGGTGCCTGTCGTCCGGCGGGACGAGCAACGGGAAACACCGTGTGAGCAGGGCTCGTCCACGCCCGCGGGCGGCCGCGCGTCGGCGACGCGCGGCCGCCCGGGGGTGTCTCAGGGGGTGCGAGTGACGGGTCGCCCGCTTCTCAGGCCTGGCCGCAGCGCTCGCACCGCGGGCGACGGGCACGCAGGCGCTGCCACGCCGCCGCGCCGAGGGTGATGCCCCAGATCAGGAAGAGGCCGTACCAGAAGAGGCCCCAGGCGGCTTGCGGGTGGGCGTCCTTGGCGGCGAAGGCCGGGGAGGAGACCACGCGCTCGGCGGTGAGGAGGTACTGCATCGCGAAGTAGGTGAAGCCCCAGAGGGTCATGCCGACGGCGGCGATCCCGGCCGGCACCGCGATGAGACGGTCGGGGACGCGCCGGCCCCACGGGCGGACGAGGGCGAGGGCGATCAGCGCCCCGAAGACGGACACGCCGCCCATCACCCAGTAGCCGATCGCCGCCTCCATGGTGCCGTGCGGGGCGCTGGCGAAGTCCCCGGGGAAGGTCGCCCCGACGCCGGCGCCCCACCAGAAGTGCGGCGCCGCGTAGGCCAGTGCTGCCGCGGCGGCCGTGTAGGCGGCCCAGGTGGACTGCCGAGTCGGCAGAGCGGTCGCGGTCGCGGCGGCCATGAGGTCCTCCAGAAGTCATGAATGAATCGGATCGGTGGATTCAGCAGATTCAGCGGGGCGGTTCCGTCGTGGTTCCGTGGTCCGTCCGCCTGAGATCAACTCTCTCCGAACGGGCCCCGCGACGGATCGAGCAGCCGGACGATCCCGTTCTCCCCCGTCCGGGGGAGAACGCTCCACCACGGGTGCGGGTGTTCGCGGGCGAGGACCTGGTGGACCGTGACGGCGTCGACGCCGGGAGGAGGCCAGGGCCTTCTGGTCGGCGTCGAAGCGGCCGGAGCCTGTGCGCCCCTGTCACGCTCGGGGCGCACTCCGACGTGCTCGATCGGGGGATCGCCGAGACCGTCCGTCGGCGGGCAAGATCCGGAGGGACGGACGACGACCTCGCCCGGGGCCCATCGTGGCGGCCACACCCCGCACGACACGGGCGTGCCCCGCGGATGAGCGCGTGCTGCCGCACACCCACGCGGCCGCGCATCGCGGAGTGTGGAGCGGCCCGGGCCGGGACTCGTCCGCCGCCCCGCCTGTCCTGGGGCGGGGCGGTCGGCATCCCATCTCGAAGGAATGGAGCCCAGCCGTGCCAATCACCGCTGAGAACGTCTCGCAAGAGCTTGAGGCCGCGAGCAAGGTCGGCGACCCCAAGGCCGACGCGCTCGTGTCGGACCTGATCGACAATCGGGAGATCGACGGGGTCAACGCCCTGTTCCGCACCATCGGCACCCTCAAGCCCGGACAAGACCTCTCGCAGCTTCCCGAGCGGCTGGCCGAGTTCATGCGGGAGGCGGCCGCCGAGCCGCCGGGCTGGAGCGAGGCGGACGTCAAGGCCGCGGAGGGGTTCTTCGCCCATCACCACGGCGAAGTGTCCATGCTTCAGGGCACCGTCGGGCTCATCGGTACGTACCTCTCCCCGACCGGAGCCTTCACCCTGCGTTCCACGGGACGCCTGGGCGGCGTGGGGGGTCCGGGGCGGCGGCTGTCGCAGTCCTCGCGGCTGTTCGTCGACATGGGCGACAAGGACGCCATGCGCAACGGCACTCTGGCCGCGAACGTCACCAAGGTGCGGCTGGTCCACGCCTCGGTGCGGCAGCTGCACAAGAAGAGCGGCGAGTGGGACTACGCCAAGTGGGGCGAGCCCGTCTCCCAGAAGTACACCACCGGCGCCGCCTGCGTCTTCAGCACCCAGATCCTCCAGGCCATGAAGAACCTCGGCATCCACGTCTCGAAGGACGACGCCCACGGCTTCATGTGCGCCTGGCACTACGTCAACCACTACCTCGGCACGCCGGAGAAGTGGCTGCTACCGAAGGACGCCGCCGAGGTCGAGCGGCTGTGGAACGCCGAGCGTGACAAGGAGTGGAAGAAGACGGACGACGGCGTCTTCATGACGAAGCAGGCCGTCGATTTCTACAAGAAGTTCCTGCCGCCCGGCGCCCACGACGCGTACATCGCGATGGTCCGCGTGGCCCTCACCGACAAGTACGCCGACATGGCCGGTCTCCCCAAGAACGTCCTGTCCGAGGCCGGCAAGCCCCTCGCCGGAGGGCACAAGATCGTCAGCGACGTGGGTGGCGGGTTCCTCGGCGACACCGCCAAGAAGACCGTCGGCGTCAACCCGTACAAGGACATCCTCGGCCTCGCTTCCGAGGCCTTCAACAAGGTCGAACGCCACGCCCTGACCCACGACCAGGACGACCAGCCCCAGATGCACCAGGAGCTCGACGACAACCGCTGACGCCTCCGACGTCGTCGAGGAGCGTGCGCCGCTCGCCGCTGTGCCGTACGTCAGCCTCATCCGGTGAGGTGGACGGAGTGACCCTCCTCCGGCGTATGCGAGCGAATCAACTTTGCCTGGGTGTCTGCACGTTCCGCGATCGACCCGGACGGCCCGCCGGGCCTGACGTGTCCTTGTCCGCGCTCCCCGTGGTCGTCGAGGAGCGCGGACCGTTGCGACCGGTCAGGAGAGGTGTCAGAGCCCTCGACGGTACCCAGGCACGGCATGGCGGTACGTCGTCATTCCACCCGTCCCCGGGCCAGATCCAGCTTGATCCCGGACGCCGCCTGCGGCGTCGCGATTCCTGGCAGCAGAAAGCGCCACATCCGCAGCACCCGGTCCGGCAAATCGGTCCGGCCCGAAGCCAGCTGTGAATGCAACTGCGTTCCCGTGCACGCGCCGACGACGAATTCCGCGACCTCTCCCGCGTCCACCGAATCCAGGAGATCTCCCGCCGTGCGCGCCTCGGCCAGGCACTCCTCCATGATGCGCGCCCATTCGCGGAAGGAGGTGTCGTCCTGCAGGCCGAAGGCCCCTTGCTCCACGGCCAACCGGACGCCCGCCCGCAGCAACGGGTCCCGCTGGAGCCGCCAGCACCACACCAGCGTGATGTCCACCAATCGTTGCAGACCCCCGGAGGAAAGCCGCGGGACAATGGTCGACGGCTGCGCCCGCATGACCGCGAGGGCGATTCCCTCCTTCGACTTGAAATGGAAATACAGCGCGCCCGTCGTCGAACCGGCCCGCTCCGCGATCTTCGTAATGCTCGCGCCCGCAAAGCCGTTCTCGTCGAACACCTCAGCGGCCGCCTGGAGAATCGCTTCCCGCGTCCGTACCGCGCGCTCCTGCTTCACCCGCGCCACCCTCGTCACCGCCACCACCTGATCCCCTCAGTCAACACAGACGCTCAAAGCTCACCAACCACACATGCACCGTTCACCTTCCCCCGCAACCAGCCCCAACCCCGCCCCGTGACACGCCCACCCGTACCCCCTCGACAAACAAAAAGAACACTCTCTATTTTATGCAGGCGGCCGACGATCGATCCGTCCGGCGTCCGCCGCGGCACGCCCCCTCAACCATCCATGAGAGGAAGGCACCCCATGACGTTAACCACGCACCAGCCCGCGACCAGCCCCACCAGCAGCTCGATGCCCGTCGGTGGCCCCACCGCCGATCACGGTTCCAAGGGCCGTACGCACATACCCACGGCCACGCCCCTATCCGACGGCCTGATACCCGCCGGCCCCACGACCCCCCTCACCCACACCGTGCCCCGGGAGTACGTCCACCGGCTCGCGCACTCCGAGGTGTTCCTCACCTCGATCCGCACGACGGCCCCCGACACCTACGCCCTCACGGCTCAGTGGCCTCGCCAGCACACCTTCTACTCCACGTACCCCCACCATCACGACCCCCTCATCCTCTGCGAAACGCTGCGGCAGGCCCTCCCCCTCATTGCCCACACCGCCTATGACCTGCCGCTGAGCCACAAGCTCAGCTGGGAACACCTCCACTACACCCTCAACCCCGGCGCCCTCCTCAAGACCAACACCCCAGCCGACATCCACATTTCCGCCGTCTGCACCGACATCAAGCTCCGCCGGGGCCAACTCACCTCCCTCACCATCCACTTCACGATCACGCACAACGGTGCGCACCTTGCCACGGCTCACACCCGGTACCACTGCCACCACCCGAGCCTCTACACCCGCCTGCGTCAGGGCCGTACCAACCCGACCCAGACGACCCTTACCGCCCCGCCGCCCACCCCTCCGATCAACCCGCGGGCCATCCACCGCACCCTCCCCCAGGACGTCACGCTCACCTCCACGTCCAACCCGAATCAGCATCAGCTCCGTATCGACCCGACCCACCCGATCCTCTTCGACCACCCCCTCGACCACGCGCCGGGGATGCTGTTGATCGAGGCCACCCGCCAGGCCACGCAGACCCATCACATCCACCCCCAGCTCCCCACGTCCCTCACCATCAACTTCCACCGCTATGTCGAGTACGACTCCCCCACGATCCTCACCACCCACACCACACCGGACTCCCTCATCAGCCCCCTCGATCCCCCCACTCACACCACCACCCTCACGGCGACGCAGAACGACGCCACCGCCTACAGCGCCGTCCTCACCACCCAGACGCTTGCGGACCGCTGATCGCCCGCAACACGGGAAGCCGGCCGCCCCGTAGCGGGGCGGCCGGCGGCGAAGAGCGGCGGAAGACCGGGAAATGAGCGGGAAGGTCAGCGGGGCCAGCCGCAGTGGACGTGAGTGTCATGGTCCCGCGTGCCGGGGCCGAGGACCTGGGTGGCTCCCAGCGCCTTACAGGCCTTCATGAGCGCCTTGTGCGGGGCACCCGAGCCGACGTGCTTGCCGTTGATGTAGTTGATGTCGAAGGCGAGGCCTTGGTAGTGCTTCGAGGTGCGGCTGTGGTCGCCGCCGACGATCTCGGAGACGGAGATCCGGTAGCCGTACTGCGTGCGCAGCTTCAGCAGGCCGTTGAGCATGCGGGTGTCGAGGGCGATCCGGCGGTGGGGCACATCGCTCCACGGGCTGGTCTGGGCGCCCTTGCCGTTGGCCGTGTCGACGACGTTCTGCTTGGCTGAGGAGCCCGCGTGCCGGCCCCCGACGTGGACGGTGGCCAGGGTGATGCCGCTGGTGCGCAGGATCTGCCGGGCGAGGGCGGCGCGGTTGCCGGGGGCCTTGGTGGTGCCGTTGAGCAGCGCCGCCCAGGTCCGGGTGCCGATGACGCCGTCCGCGGTGAGCCCTGCGGACTTCTGGAACGCCTTCACCTTGGCGGCGACGGCGGCGGTGAACCGGCCGTCCACGGCGACCGAGTGGCCCCGTGCGGAGAGCAGGCCCTGCGCGGCCTTGACGGCGGGGCCGGTCGCCCCGCTCTTCAGCGGGACGACGAGCCGCGTCCAGGTGGCGGCTCCGACGATTCCGTCGGCGGTGAGTCGCTGGGCACGCTGGAAGGCCTTGACCTTCGCGGTCGTCGTCGGGCCGAAGGCCCCGTCGACGGTGAGCGCCTGGCCCCGGGCGGTCAGCAGCCGCTGCAAGGCCGTGACCTGTACGCCCCTGCTGCCGGCCTTGAGGGTCGGCCAGCTCACGGCCGGTGCGAGGACCGCGGCGACGGGGGCCGTGTTCGGCGTGGCCTGTGCGGTGGCGGTGCCCGCGGCTCCGCAGCCGAGTGCGGCGGCGAGGGCGAGGGCGACGATCCGGCGCGTACGGATGGTCGTGACCGCGGTAGGCGTGTTCATGGCGGACATGGGTGACTCCTGTTCAGAAGAGTTGTACATGTGGGTGATTCGGGTGAGGTCGGGGCGCGGGATCAGTGGGCCGGCCGGCCGCCGCCCGCCAGGGCACGCAGCTCCGCCTGGGTGCCGTGGAAGACGTTGCGGTCACCGCGGCCGGGAATCCCGGGGGTCGCGCCGGTGTCGGTGTGCTGCCAGAACGTCCAGGTGCGGTCCGCGCCGGGGACCGGCTGGGGTTCCTTGGAGCCGCTGCCGTAACGGGCGAGCCACAGCGGATGCCCGGCGAACACCTGGCCCTTGCCTCCCATGCACTCCTTCACGAAGGAGGCGCGGGTGTAGACGATCGGTGTGACCTTGAAGGCCTTCTTCACTTCCTGGAGGAAGATGCGGATCTGCTGCGTGCGAAGGGCGGAGGGGCAGACCTCCTTGCGGTTGCGGACGACCTTCTCCACGTCCAGTACCGGCGGCAGTTCGTTCGCCCGGTCGCCGCGGTAGCCGGCCGCGCGGGCGGTGGCGACGAAGTGGCGTGCCTGGTGGGCACCGTCGCTCGCACTGCGGGGGTCGAAGAAGTGGTACGGGGCGTGCAGCAGGTTCGTACGGTCCGCGGCCGCGAAGTCCCGCTGGAACCATGGGTCCTGATAGCGCGTGCCCTGGGACGCCTTGTGGAAGGCGAAGTTGTGGGCCCGGGCGGCCCGCGGCCAGTCGATGGGGGTCTTCTCTCCCCGCCCGTGGTTGTGGTGGCTCGTATCGACGCCGTTGACGCGGTAGGTGGACGGCGGCGCCGCGTGGGCGGGGGGTGTGAGCAGGGCGGGGGTCGCCACCGCCGTGACCAGGGCCGCTGTGGCACATGCCAGACGCACTCGTACGGGTGATGATGACAGCATCGTCGGATTCCCTTGATTCATGGCCGTCGGTCGCTCGGACGGGCCTCGGGCGCGGCATCCGCGCAGGCAGAGGCACCCGAGGAACGGGTTGTGGGTGAGAGGGGGTTCGCGGGGCTCGGTCGCCGGCCGCGTTCTCACCTTGCCGCACGATCGACGGCTCTCACTACGATCTGCCGGGCGGTGGGGGATGCATCGATGCACGGACTCGTATGCACGGCTCCCACCTGCGGTTATGCAGACGTACGAGTGGGGCGCGAGGCAATGGGAACGACACACGGCGGCGGGGACCGGGACGGCGGCGGCGGAGGTCGGGGAGGCGGGCGGCCGCCGGGGATGGAGCTCGCGGAGATGCTGCGGGCGTGGTGGGAGGCGTCGGCGCGCGACGGACGCTTCAAACCCACCCAGCAGTCCCTGGCCTTACGGCTCGGCATCGATCAGACGACGCTCTCCCGCTATCTCAATCCCCGGCATCCTTCGACGGCGCCGTTACGGGTGGTCGAAGGCCTGCACGCGCAGTTACGGGCACCGGAAGGCGAGTTGGCACGGGCGCGGGTGCTCGCCGAGGCAGCGGCGGCGGTGCCGGTGCGCAGCCGTACGGTCCGTCCGGAGGGGAGCGCTGACGAGAACGCCGCCGAGTACGGCGACGAGGGCGATGACGTGACGGCCGCGGCCGCAGACGGAGACCCCGAGCCCGCACGCCTCGCCCGGGGCCTGACGGCGTTGGTCGTCGTCGCCTGCACGGTCCTCGTGGGGGTCGGGGTGTGGTGGTTCACCGCCCCGCGCGGGGCGGGCGGTGGCGCCGAGGGGGCGGTGTCGTCATCGGCGGGTCTGGCCGTGCGCGCGGTGCCGAAGGACGCGCAGTGGCCGCTCGTGCAGGAGGGCGACCGCTTCGTGAAGGTCACCGCGCTGCAGTACTTGCTGGTCGCGCACGGACACCGGCTGCACGTCGACGGGATCTTCGGCAAGGAGACACTCGCCGCGGTGAAGGCGTTCCAGACACGTCACCATCTCCAGCCGGACGGCAAGGTGGGCCCGCGGACGTGGCCGGTGCTCGTCCTTGTCGTCGATTCCCGGTCCAAGGGGCCGGAGGTCGCCTGTCTGCAGTACCTGCTCACGAACGCCGGTCTGCCGGCCGACGTCACGGGCGCCTTCAGTGCGGTGACGGGCGAGTCCCTTCAGCGGTTCCAGGAGTCGGCCGGCCTGCCGTCGACCCGCACCGCCGACCCCGACACATGGCGCCTGCTGCTCGCGGCGCAGCCCCCGCCGCTGCGGACGCAGCCCTCGCCGACGGTGTAGGACGGTAGGAGGACAGCGAGACGCACTCTGGCCCGCGCGTCGTCGACATTTTTGGACAAATGCGGCGTAGTACGCTCGGGCGCCCGGCGCGCGTGCCGTTGTCAACCTGGAAAACCGACGGCAAGGAGGGTGGCATGAGTGGGGTGAAGAACATGAGCAGGGACCCCGCACCTGACCCGACATCCGAAATGATCCAGGCCAGCATCGGAAAGCGCTTGGATGACGTTGCCAAAATCCTCGCCGGCGCCCTCGTCGCCGTCACGGGAGTCATGACCGCGCTCGGGCTCCGCAGCGAGTTTGTCTTCGTTGCTCTCAACAACGAGTCGTGGCCGATTTATGTGGCCTCGCTCTGCGCCATCGTCGCCATCGTGTGCAGCATCGTGGCCCTGCTCATTCATCCCACACGGCGGGGCAATCTGTGGGAGACCGCTGTGCTTATTCTCGGGGTGATCTTCTACATGGTGGCGCTGAGCGTGGCGGTCATCGGCGCGGCCAAGGCCGCCGGGGGCAACGGGTGGCCGAGCATCACGGATGTCAGGGTCGACGGTTCTCGGCCCTCGTTGCGTCTGAGCTTCGACATTCACGCCGACGGTGTCGAAACGTGGTCGAGTATCGAAGTCTACGTAGCCGCCGAGACAGCTGAGGGCGAGTCGGTCGACGAGAACGTCGACCTCTACTCAAGCTCCCTCAGGCCGAACGACGAGGGCGTGGTCGAGCAGCGGGTCAGCGTTCCCCTTTCCCCCCCGCCTCAGGCGGGCGCCATCCACATCATCGCCCTCAACGCTGGTGACGGGACCGAGGACGAGTGTGAAACTCGCACACAGCGGGGGCCGGCCTGTACGACCTACTTGCTCCCATAGCCGGCGTCTTCAACCGGGCTGGAGCGCGTCTCTTTGGTGTGTCGGTCCGCCTGCTGGACCGTCGCGCGGACCGTCCGCACGAAGGCGCGCAGCAGCGCGTTGTCGGCGGCGGAGGGCCAGATCAGGCCGTCCTCGATGGGCGGGGCGTCATGGAAGGGGACGTAGGTGATGCCGGGGCGCGGGTGGTAGCGGGCGCCGCGGGCTGCGCCCGGGGAGACTCCGCGACCCGCCCCGACGTGGGAGAGCACCTCCTGCCAGGACGCGGCGGCCGGGCCGGGCGGGATGGCACGGCCCGACGGCGTACGCCGGGGGTAGTGGACGTCGAGCCAGTAGCGCGGGGCGGAGCCCGTGGGGGTCACCAGCGGGACGCCGGCGAGGTCTTCGAGTCCGACCGACGAGCGGCGGGCGAGCGGGTGGGCCGCCGGGACGAGGAGGACGCGGGGTTCGCTGTGGAGGACGGGGCCGGTGGTGAGGCCTGGTTCGCGTACGGGGAAGGTGGTGAGATGGAGATCGAGCTCGCCCTCGTGGAGGGGGTGGAAGGCGCCGTCGAGCGGGACCTCCTGGATCCGGACCTCGGCCGAGGGATGGTCGGCGGCGAACGCGTCGGCGGCCCGGGCCATCAGCTCTCCGCCCCACGGCGTGGCGAAGCCGACGCGCAGCGTGCCCTGGACGCTGCGCCCCGCTGTGGTGGCGCGTTCCAGAGCGGCGAGGATCTGGCGGTGTGCGGGCAGCAGATCGTCGCGGAGGCGGGTCCCCACGGCGGTCAGCCGGACGGTGCGGCTGGTGCGGGTGAAAAGGGGTGTGCCGAAACGGCGTTCCAGCTTCTTGACGGTCTGGCTGACGCGGCCGGTGGTGACGCCGAGGCGTTCGGCGGTCCGGCCGAAGTGGAGTTCCTCGGCGAGGGTGAGGAACGCCTCCAGTTCGATCCGTTCCAGCATGTCTCTCCGTTCGACGACACCACCCTCATCGTTGAGTGTGGCTAAACGACCGTTCCATTGTCGCGCCTTGATGGGGCGGAGCGGCGCACGGAGTCTGGTGGAGGCCCCCCGGGGCTCCCCGGCCCCCGTTCTCCCCCAGGAGGAAGCTCCCTCGTGCCCACCGCCCCCCGCACCCCCGTGCCGGTCCTGGTTCTGGCCGTCGCCGGTGCCGTCACCGTCGGCAATCTCTACTTCCCCCAGCCGCTCCTGGAGGCCGTGGCCCGCGGCATGGACGTGTCCGCGAACACGGCCGGGTTCATCGCGTCGTCGGCGCAGATCGGCTACGCGCTCGGCATCCTGCTGCTCGTCCCCCTCGCGGACAGCGTGAACCTGCGGCGGCTGACCACCGTCCTGCTGGCGCTCACGAGCGCCGGTCTACTGGTGGCGGCGGCCGCGCCGGGCGCGCTCACGCTGGCCGTGGCCACCCTCGCCCTGTCCACGACGACGGTCCTTCCGCAGGTGCTCACGCCGGTCGGGGCCGCGCTGGCGGGGCCGGGGCGGCGCGGTCAGGTCGTCGGGCTGATCGGACTCGGTCTGACCCTTGGGTCGACCGCGTCCCGTTCGGTCTCGGGCGCGGTCTCCGGCCTCAGCGGGAGCTGGCGTACGGCCTATGTGGTGGCCGCGGTGATGACGACGGCCCTGCTGTTCGTGCTGCCGCGCCGGCTGCCTCGGTACGTCGGCCCGCGCGGCGCCCGGCTGCCGTACGGCCGGCTGCTCGGCACGCTGCCCCGGCTCCTGGCCGCTCATCGTGAGGTGCGGTTCGCGGCGGCGGGCGGAGCGGCCGTCTTCGCCGCGTTCAGCGTGTTCTGGGCGACGCTCCCCTTCCATCTGGCGGCGCCGCCACTGGAGCTCGGGGCGGCCTTCGCCGGGCTGTTCGGGCTGCTGACGCTCCCTGGGGCGCTGCTCTCGGCGGGGGCCGGACGGTTCACCGACCGGTACGGGCCTCGCGTGGTGTGCGGCTGGTCGCTCGGCTGCGTCGCCGTGGCGTTCGTCGTGTTCGGGGTGTGGGGGGACTCGGCCGTCGCGCTCGTCCTCGGCGCCAATCTGCTGGTTCTGGGCACGAGTGGCAGCCAAGTCGCTAACCAGGCACGGCTGTTCACGCTTGGCGACGCCATCGCCGCGCGCGTGAACACCCTCTTCATGCTGGCGTCCTTCGGCGGCGGTGCGCTGGGCACGCTGACAGCCACCTGGCTGTACGGGGCGTACGGCTGGTCGGCGACGGTCCTGGCCGCCGGGGCCTTCGTGGCCGGGGCCTTCGCGGTGCTCGCGGCGGCGGGGGTACGGGGGGTGGTGGCGCCGGGCGGGACGGGCGAGATCCCGGAGGCGGACGTACGCCGCTCCGGTATCGGCGTCGGCACCGATGTCAGCACCAGTGCCGACGTCGGTCACATTCCCGAGGCCAGGCAGGGTACGTGACGGAGCGTCACTACTCGACAAGCGAATCGATCTTGCTGATTCCGGCCTCCCTCGTCGTACTGTTCGACCGTGAACGGTTTCGACGATCGGTTTCTCACCCGCAACGGTCTGGTCGCGCGGCGGCTCGCCGCCCTGCTGCTGCTCCACGAGCCGGGCGTACGGCTGCCGCGCGTCCGTGACTTCGCGGTCACGCTCGGCGTGGGCAACGGAACCGCGCAGGCGGCGCTGCGGCTGTTGGAGGAGTCGGGCGCGATCGAGACCGCGGCACGGGGGCACCTCGGCACGTTTCTGATCCGCTCGGACCGGGCCGCCCTGTGGCGGCTCTCGGGCCTCGGCACGCTGCTCGCGGCGATGCCGCTGCCGTACTCGCGGCGGTACGAGGGGCTGGCGACCGGCTTGCGGGCGGCGTTCGACCGGGCGGGCACGCCGTTCGCCATCACGTTCATGTGCGGCGCCGCGGCGCGCGTACGGGCGCTGCTCGACGGCAAGGCCGATCTGGTCGTCCTCTCCCGGCTCGCCGCCGACCGCTATCTCGCCGAGCATCCGGTCGAGCTGGTCGCCGACCTCGGCCCGGGCACCTATGTCGGCGCGCACGGGGTGCTCGTGCGCCAAGGCGCCGATCTCGGCGCGCCGGGGCTGCGCGTGGCGGTGGACCGTACCTCCGAGGACCAGTGCCTGCTCGCCGAGCGGGCGTTCGCGGGGCGTACGGACATCGAGTGGGTGGAGGGGTCGTACATGCAACTGGGCGGCCTCTTCGCGCAGAAGCGGGCGGACGCCACCGTCTGGAACCTCGACGAGGCCAAGGGGTGGCTCGGCACGGCCGTGGACGTCCTGCCCTTCGGGGACGCGATCACGAGGGAGCTGGCGGCGCACAATTCGAGTGCGGCCGTGATCGGGCGCCGGGACTGCCCCCACGCCCTGGCGGCGGTGCGGGCCGCGCTCGATCTCCGTACGGTGACCGCGCTGCAGGGCGAGGTGCTCCGGGGCGAACGCATCCCCTCCTACTGATGTCCCTCAGACCACCGCCGCCCCCAGGAGGGAACCCGTGGACGATCAGCTCGCCCTGCGTATCCGGCTCTTCCGTGAGAGCGGCCAGGTCCAGCCCGAGGTGGCCGACTTCGTCGCCGCCGAGCTGGAGCTGCTGTCCGCCGCCGGGCGGACCGTGACGGAAGCGTCCGCGGGCATGCTCACCAGTCATCTGATGGGGGCCCTCACCCGGCTCCTGGACGGCGCGTCCGTCGAGGAGTCCGCCACGGACGCGCTGGTCGGCGCCGAGCTCGCCGGCCATCCGGAGGCCGTGGCCCTTGCCCGGGCCGTCTCCCACCGCGCCGAGCGGGCGCTCGGCGCGCCGCTCCCCGACTCCGAGATCCACTTCCTCGGTCTGCATCTGGCCGTCCTCGGCCGGCCCGGTGCGTGAGCACACAGCACCAGCCCGGCAACCATGCGGGAAAACACACGGGAAAGAAGGAAACAGCATGGCGAAGATCCTCACCGGCGGTGTCGCCAAGATCGAGACCGCCGACGCCGTCGGAAGACTCGCCCTGGACGGCGTGGAGGTCATCGTCTCCTCCGACCTCGACGCCGCGACCCGACTGCGCGCGGGCCTGGCCGACTACTACTTCGGCACCTGCCACACCGGCGCCGGCGCCTCCCTCGGCGTGCTCGTCGGCCTCGTCGGGCAGGCGGCGTGTCACACCTTCGGGCGTTCGGTGCCCGACCGGGCCACCGTGGAGAGCCTGCTCGACCAGGGCAAGAAGGTCTTCGGTTTCTCCCTGGACCAGATCGACACGGTCGTGCCGCTGCTCGCGGACGCCGTCGCGGCGCGCGGCTGACCTCCCGACGGGCCGCCACCCGTGAGTGCTCCGCTCGCCGCCGGGCTCGCCCTGAGCCCGCCGCAACAGCTCGGTGTCATCGCCCTGTGCGCGCTGACCGCCTTCGTGTCCCACCGCGCTCTGGCCGTCTTCAACGACGGTGTCAGGCCGTTCCTCCTCGACTTCGTCCAGGGCCGCGCGGAGCGCGGTGCCGTCACCGCCGTGTCCTTCGGGCTCTCCGCGGGCTTCGTCTTCGGTCTGGGCGCGCCGATGGCGCTGTCCACCGGCGTCCTCAATCCCTGGCTGCTGTTCCTGCCCACCGACGTCCTCGGCCTGCTTTCGCCGCGGCGATGGCTGGCACCGGTCCTGGGCGGCGCCTGGGGGGCGGTGGTCGTGTTCGGCCTGGACGGTGCCAACGAGGTGGCGCACCGACTGCCGGTGGACATCCTCACCTTCCTCCAGGAGATGTCGACGCCGATCCTCCATCTCTTCACGCTCTTCCCGGTGCTGGCCGTCGCCCGGCAGTTCGGGCGGCGGTGGGGGTGCGTGGCGGCGGTCGCGGAGCTCGTCCTCGTCGTCGCGACCATGAAGCTCTGGCCGGGGGTGTTCGCGGGCGCCCCCGCCATGGCCGCCGGTGTGCTGCTGCTGATCGGCCTGGCGGTCGTCCGGGACATGAAGGAGCGCCGGGCGGGCGGGTCCGCGGCCCCCGGGGAGGGCGACGACGCGGTGGTCTCGCTGTTCAGCGCGGGCGCGGCGCGGCTGCGCCGGCACCTGCCGCTGTTCATGGTGCTCGGCGCCGGGATCTGTGTGCTCGCGCAGACGCATGCCTTCGGCGGCGGGGAGGCGACCAGTTTCCTCATCGCCAAGGGGCAGTACGCGGAGGCCGCCCAGGTCGACCTGTACCGGGCGTTCGGGTTCCTGCCGCTGGTCGCGACGACGGCGCTGGCCTCGGGGGCGTACGGGGTGGCGGGCTTCACCCTGGTCTATCCGCTGGGCTATCTGCTGCCGAACCCGTACCTCGCGGCGGTGGCCGGTGCGCTGGTGTTCGCGGCCGAGATCCTGGCGCTGTCCGCGATCGGCCGGATCCTGGGCCGGCTGCCCAGCGTCCGTGACTCCTCCGATCATCTGCGCGCCGCGATCGGCGACACGCTCCATCTGGCGATCCTCTTCGGCTCCCTGATGGCCGCCCATGCCATGGGCGGTGGGCTCGGCATCCTGCTGGTCGGCGGGCTGTACCTGCTGAACGAGACGATGGGGCGGCCGGTCGTACGGATGGCGGCGGCGCCGACCGCGGTGGTGGCCGGAGGCGTCGCGCTCAACGTGCTGTACTGGCTGGACCTGTTCACGCCGGTCAAGGGCTGAGCCCGTGCGACCAGCCATGCGACCAGCCCTCCCTCCAACCGTCCGTCCGGCCGTGCGTACGGTCACCGGTCCGCTCGATCCGGGCACGGTACGGGGGCCGGTCCTGGCCCATGAGCATCTGGTGCTCGACCTGGACCGGCACGGCGACCGGGCCGCCGTCCTGGACCCCCGGCTCCACGCCCCGGCGGTGATCGGTGAACTCACTGCACTCCGCGAGGAGTTCGGGCTCGCGCTCGTCGTCGAGCTGACCTGCCGGGGCATGGGCCGCGACGCGCGCGCCCTGGCCCGGATCTCCCGGGACTCCGGGGTCGCGGTGGTCGCGGGCACCGGCTGGTACTACGCGCCGTTCCATCCTCCCGAGGTGCGGCAGGGTGGCGGAGTCGACGTGGGCGCACTGACCGAGATCCTCGTCCGGGAGATCCGTCACGGCATCGGCTCCACCGGCATCCGGCCCGGTGTGCTGGGCGAGATCGGCAGCCACGGCGACCGCCCGACCGGCGCGGAGCACCGCACACTGCGGGCGGCCGCGCGGGCCGCCCTCGCCACCGGCCTCTCCGTCGCCACCCACGCCCACATGGGCCGGGGCGGCCTCGCCCAACTGGAGCTGCTCACCGGCGAAGGACTCCCCCCACACCGGATCTGTGTAGGGCATCAGGACCTCCTGGACGATCCGGTCACCCACAAGGAGATGGCGTCGAGCGGCGCGTACGTCTCCTTCGACACCATCGGCAAGGAGAGCTACCAGAGCGACGCGGTACGGCTGCGGCTGCTGCTGGCCCTGATCGACGCGGGCCATGCCGACCGGGCGCTGCTCAGCTGCGACATCTCCCGCCACGCGTATCTCCGGGCCGAGGGCGGGCAGGGGTACGGGCATCTGTTCGGCTCGTTCCTGCCGCGGCTGCGCGGGGCGGGCGTCGAGGAGGAGACGATCGACCTGCTGACCCGCCGCAACCCCCTCCGGTTCCTGACCGGGGCCCACTCCGATTCCTGACCGCGCACGACTGCCCGCGGGCCGGTTTGCTTTCCGTATGGCGTGTCCGTGGAAGGGATCCCGGCATGACCACGCATCCCCGCCTGCCCCGTACGTCTCCGCTCCCGACCGTGCCGCTCGCCGACGCGGCCGCCCGGCAGTTCCGGCTCCTTGAGTGCACGGCCGCGCACTTCGAGGGTGACCAGCTGTTCACCGCCGACTCGGGCCTGGTGCCCGGGCTCGGACGGCCGCGGACGACGGCGCGGGTGGAGGCCGTACTCGCCGACTTCTTCGGGGGCGAGGACGCCGCGCTGGTGCAGGGGGCGGGGACGGGGGCGATCCGGGCCGCGCTCGGCGCGGTGCTGGGGGCGGGCGACGCGCTGCTCGTGCACCGCGCGCCGGTCTACCGCACGACCGCGGTCACCTTACGCGGCCTCGGCGTCGAGGCGGTCGAGGCCGACTTCAACGACCTGGGTGCGCTGCGCGCGGCACTTCACGGCGGCCGGTTCCGCTGGGCGTACGTCCAGCACACCCGCCAGCGTCTCGCCGACGCGTACGACCCCGGGGAGGTCCTCGCGGCCTGCCGGGCCGCCGGAGTCCGTACCGTCGTCGACGACAACTACGCCGCGCTGCGCGTGCCCGCCTGCGGGGTCGAACTGGGCGCGGACGCCTCCTGTTTCTCGCTGTTCAAACTGCACGGGCCGGAAGGGGTGGGGGTGGTCGTCGGCGCCCGTGACCTGGTCGCGAAGGTGCGGGCGGACAACTACTCCGGCGGCGGTCAGGTCCAGGGCCATCAGGCGCTGGAGGTGCTGCGGGCCCTCACCCACGTGCCGGTGATGTGGTCGCTGCAGTCCCAGGTGGGGGCGGAGGTGGCGCGGCGACTGGCGGCGGGCGAGGTGCCCGGGGTCGCCGAGGTGGCCCTCGCCAACGCCCAGGACCGCTGTCTGCTCGTGCGGCTCAGGGAGCCGGTCGCGCGCGAACTTCCCCTAGTCGCAGCGAGGTTCGGCGCGGCGCCGTACCCGGTGGGGTCCGCGTCGCGTTATGAGATCGCTCCCCTCTTCTACCGCATGTCGAGCTCATCGCTGGACGACGCGCCGGAGCTGGCCGACTGGACCGTGCGCGTCAACCCGATGCGGGCGGGTGCGGACCTGGTCATCGGCATCCTGCGGCGCTCGCTGGACGAGCTCATGACCCCATCGAAGGACTGACGGTGTTCCTCGACAGCCTGCTCATCCGCAATCCCGAGCTCGTCGACGCGGCGGCCGGGCTCCATCGGCGCGGTGAGATCCCGGCCGACACATACGTCCTGGATCTGGACGCGATCGAGGCGAACAGCGCGCTGCTGGCCGCCGAGGCGCGACGGCTTGGGCTCACGCTGTGGTTCGTGGTCAAACAGCTGGGCCGCACCCCGGAGGTGATCAGGGCGGTGGCCCGGCATCTGCCGGCGTTCGCGGCGATCGATCTCGCCGAGGCCCGGATCGCGCACGCGGCCGGCGCGCGGCCGGGCAATGTGGGCCATCTCGTCCCGATCCCCCGGCGCGCCCTGCCTCGGGTGCTGTCCTGGCGTCCGGAGGCGGTCACGGTCTACGACCTCGCGGGCGCCCGGGCCGTCGCCGACGCGGCCCGGGGCCTCGGCTTCGTGCAGGACGTGCTCGTACGGCTCGAAGGGGCGGCGGGGGCGGTCTATCCGGGGCAGGAGGGCGGGGTGCCGTTCGGCGCGCTCGACGCGTTCGCCGAGGCCGCCGAGGGGCTGGCGGGGGTGCGGCTCGCGGGCGTCACCGGCTTTCCGTGCCTGCTGTGCGACCCGGCCTCCGGCGTCCCGGAGCCCACGCCGACCTTCCGTACCGTCCTGAAGGCGCGGGAGTCGCTGGAGTCGAGGGGGCACACGGACCTCAAGGTCAGCGCGCCCAGCGTCACGTGCGCAGCCACGCTGCCGCTCCTTGCGGAGCTCGGTGCCACGCACGGCGAGCCGGGCCATGCGCTGACCGGTACGACTCCGCTGCACGGGCACGACCTCGACCAGCCGGAGAAGCCCGCCGTGGTCTATGTGACCGAGGTCGCCCACACCCTCGCCGACGGGCGGCCCGCGCTGTTCGGCGGCGGCTTCTACCCGCGTGCCCGGATCAGGAGCGCGCTGCTGCCCCGTACCGGTCTGCGGCTCGGCGTCCAGGACGCGCCGCCCGAGCACATCGACTACCAGCGTCTCCTGGACGCCCCGGAGCCGGGCGGTGACGTACGGGCCGGGGACACGGCACTGCTCGGCTTCCGTACCCAGATCTTCGTGACCCGCTCGACGGTGGCGGTGGTGGAGGGCCTGTCGGCGGGGCGGCCGCGGCTGGCGGGTCTGTACGAGGCACGGCACACGCCCGCTCCCGGGACCGGGTACGGAAGCGGGGGCGAGGGAGGGGTTTCGGCGGAGGGGAGATGAGTACGGGCGCTCAGGCCGGCGGCCCCGGGGCGGGGCGACGATGGGCGCGACGCATCGTCAGACACCCGACGGGAGCCCCTTCGTGCTGAGCCGTATCTCTTCGTCCCTCGTTCCCGCGCTGGGCCGGCTGACCGTCAGCCACGACGACGACGCGGCCGCCTTGCCGGCCGGCTGTCTCATCGTCGCCAACCACACTTCCCTGATCGATCCGGGTGTCGTGCTGGCCGCGCTGCGCCGGCTGGGTGTCGAGCCGGTGGTCCTCGCGGCCGCGGGGCTGTGGCGGATCCCGGTGTTCGGCCGGTTGCTGGAGCGCGAGGGGCACATTCCGGTCCATCGCGGCACCGCGCATGCCGCCGACGCGCTGCGGGTGGCCGCCGACGCGCTGCGCGACGGGCGGCGGGTGCTGGTCTACGGGGAGGGGCGGCTGCCGTACCGGAAGGACGCCGCCGAGGCCGCGCCGGAGCTGTTCCGTACCGGCCCGGCGCGGCTCGCCCTGGCCACCGGCGCGCCGGTCGTGCCGCTGGGCCAGGCCGGTGCCCGCCGGATCACCTCGGGCAGCACGCCCAAGCAGCTCGCGGGGTTCGTGACCTCCCCCGTCCGCCGGCCGCGGGTCCACGTCCATCTCGCGGCGCCGGTGCGGCTGCCCGGCGACGTCGCCGCCGCCACGGCCGCCGCCCATGCGGCGGTGACCGGGGCCTGGCGGGTCGCCGCGGGCCGCCTGGGCGAGCCCGCGGCACTCGCCGCCCCCGCCACGCTGGCAGCCTGAATCCGAGGAGGGCCCGGTCCGCGGAGTGCCGACTGTCAGGCGTCCGGCAGGGGCAGAATGCGCGGGTGAGTTGCTGACCGAGCGGGGCGCGGGGCCGGGGAGGCCGCTGTCGCCGGGGGTGTGATGACGGGTACGGAGACCGGGGCGGCGGGCACGGCGCGGGAGGCCGCCGAGGTGGAGCCCGTGGCCGAGGTGGCGCTGTCGCTCGTGGAGGACGTGCGCTCGAAGGGGGTTCAGGCCACCGACGTCAGCGTGGGGCACATCCGCTTCCACAGCTGGCAGGTGGAGTTGGCGAAGGCGGCGGCGCACGACGAGCCCCGCCTCGACGCGTATCTCGTCCGGGCGCACTACGACGTGGACTGCGAGCCGGAGGTCCCGCCGCCGCTCTGGGCCGAGGTGGAGTTCGGGTTCGACACCGGCCGCCCCGGCGGCCCGCTGGTGTCCGCGGCGCTGCCGGGCGGCGTGACGGCCCCCGAACCGGCCCGCACCCATGTGCTCACCTCCCGGCTCGACTTCGCCGCGGCCGACGAGGCCGTTGACGAGCCGCTCGTACGGATTCCGTTTCCGGCCCTGGCGCCCGACATCGCCGTCTTCGGGGTCGGCAGTCGCGCCGTGCGCTGGCGTCACACGGGCGTGGCGGGCGGGTCGGTGCGGCTCGGCTCGCACCTGGGGTGCTTCGTGCTGCTCGTACCGGCCGGGCGGCGGGAGATCGACGTGCGTGCGCGGGCCGGGTACGCGCTCTCGGACGCCGACGCGATGGGGATGACGCCGACCGCGGGCAGCGAGGTCTTCACCGTCCGCCTTCCGCAGCACGGCGCCCCGGCCGCGAGCGATGCCGCCGCGACCTCCATGCGGCTGGGCTTCACCCTCGACATCGTCGGATACAGCAAGCGCCTCGTCGTGCGGGACCGGCGCGCCCTGCATACGCGACTCGACCGGATCGTGCGCGACGCGCTGGACGACATCGGCCACGACCTGGACGATCTGGACCGCCAGCCGACCGGCGACGGGATCCATGTCGCGCTGCCCGTCGACGCCGATCCGCTGCACGATCTGCCCGGGCTCATCGGCGCTCTGCATGCCCGTCTCACAGCGGACAACCACCGCCACACGGACCGTATGCGGCTGCGGATGGCGGCCGACTTCGGCTCGTTCCTCTGGGCGGAGCTGGGCTTCGAGGGCGATCTCGTGCTCAGCTTCAGTCGCCTGGTGGACAGCGCGCCGGTCCGCGACGCCGTGGTGGAGAATCCCGGCGCGGATCTCGTCCTGCTCGTCAGCGAGTTCGTGCACCAGCAGGTCGTACGGGCCCATCCCGTCCTGAGTACCCGGAAGTTCACCCGGGTCGAGGCCCATGTGAAGGGGTATCAGGCACCGGCCTGGCTGTACGTGCCGGGGGTGGACGGCCATGGATGAGGAGGAGCGGCGCGCGCTGCGGGAGCTGAGCGCGGCGCTGGCCGAGGAGCGGCCCTTTGACGACGAACAACTGACGCATACGGCGCGGCTGTTCCGGAAGGGAGTCCTCTCCGCGGCGGAGGCGGACGACCCGGTCCGGCCCGCGATCCTGTCCAACCTCGCGATCGTGCTGCACATGCTGTACGACCGCACCGGCGACCTCGCCGTGCTGGACGAGGCCGTGGAGGCGGGCCGGGAGGCCGTCGCCACCACCCGCGAGGGCGACCCCGGCCTGGCCCCGTCCCGGGCGGCCCTCACGAGCGTCCTGCACGAGCGGAGCATCGCGCAGACGGAGCGCTTCCGCCGGTCCCGCTCAGCGGAAGACCTCCATTCTCTGGTCGCGCTCCTGCGGGAGACCGCCGCTACCGCGGCGCCCGGCCACACCGAACGTGTCGAGGTGCTGGCCCGGCTGATGCTCGCGCTGTGGTGGCTGTTCCAGCTGAGCTCCGACCGGGCGGCGCTGGACGCGTCCGCCGAGACCGGCCGGCTGCTCCTGGCCGAGGCCCCGGCGGACCACCCGCAACTGCTGCCCGCGATGGGCAACCTCGCGACGGTCCTGTCCGCCCGGCACCGCCACACCGGCAGCCTCGACGACCTGTGCGAGTCGGTGGCGATCAGCCGGCGCGCCGTCGCCATGCTCCCGCCGGAGCGCCCCGAGCTCCCCAACCACCTCACCAATCTGGCGTCCCAGTTACGCGATCTCTACCAGGCGGCCGGTGACGTCGAGGTCCTGGAGGAGAGCATCGAGACGGCCGAGCGGGCCGTCGCTCTCCTGCCCCAGGACCGTCCGGCGCCGCTCCCCCATCTGACCAACCTCGCGGTGTCCCTCACCGCCAGGTTCGAGCGGGACTCCTCGACGGACTCCCTGCTGCGGGCGGTCGAGCTCCATCGCGAGGTGGTGCGCAGAGCGCGGGACCTGCCAGCCGATCCGGGTCTCGCGCTGCGGCTCTCCAACCTCTGCGGGGTGCTGCTCCTCCTCGATCTGACGGTCCCGGACCCGGACGCGGTTCGTGAGGCCGTCGATCTCGCCCGCGAGGCGGTGGCCCTCACCCCTCCCGAGCACTCGGCGTTCCCGCTGCGTGCGGGCCAGCTCGCCTCCGCCTTGCGCCGCCGGCACGAGTCCCTCCCCGGCGCCGCGACCCACCAGGACGCGGCCCGGGAGGCCGAGGCAGCCGTCCGTAAGGCCCTGGACGCCCTGGCCCGCGACCATCGGGCCGGGGCCGGTGTACTCACCAACTTCTGCGGAATCCTGCTCGCGAACTACCGGCAGACCGGCGAGCCCGCCAAACTCGACGCGGCAGTGGAAGCCGGGCGGGAGGCGGTCGGCAGGGCATCGGCCGACGACCCGGACCGGCCTCTGTGCGTCCTCAACCTGTCCATCGCGCTGCGCACGCTGCACGAGCACACCGGAGATCCGGAGCCGCTGGCGGAGGCGGTCGGCCTCGCCCGCACCGTGCTGGACGACGACCGGCTGCCGCACCGCCATCCCCAGCGGGCCCCGCTGCTGATGCAGCTGAGCCTCGGCCTGCGGGCCGAGTACCAGCGCACCGGCGAACTGCGGGTGCTCACCGACGCGATCCGGGCCGGACGGGCCGGGGTCGCCGCCTGCCCCGCGGACCACAGCACCCTCTTCCAGCACCAGTCCAATCTGGCCGCCGCCCTGATGCTGCTGCACCAGCGCGGCGACACCGCCTCCCCAGCTGTCATCGAGGAGGCGGTCGGGGCCGCGCGGTCGGCGGTGGACGCCATCGCGCCGACCCACCCCAGGCGCCCGGCGCTCCTCTCCCACCTGTGCATGGCGCTGATCTTCCAGTACGAGGTCACCCGTGCGCCCCAGACGATCGCCCTGGCCGTCGGGACCGGCCGGGAAGCCGTACGGGAATCGCCGCCCGGACACCCGGAGCTGACCGACCGGCTCGCCAACCTGACCACGGCGCTGCGACTCCTGCACCGTCTCGACAGCTCGCCGGACACGCTGGACGAGCTCGTGTCCACCGCGCGCCGCGCCGTCGCCTCTCTGCCCGACGGCCACCCGGCCGAGGCGGGCGTCCTGGCCACGGGCGCCGCCGCGCTGAGGGCCGCGTACCGCGCCGGCGGCGACCCGGAGGTCCTCGGGGAAGCCCTGCGGTATCTGGACCGCGCGACCCGCTCCCGCATCTCGCCCGTCCACGTCCGGATCAAGGCAGCGCGGTCCCACGGCCGTTACGCGATGCAGGCCGGCGACCCCGAGCGCGCCCTCGGGGCCTACGAGACCGCCGTGGACCTGCTCGAACAGCTCACGCCCTGGCGGCTCGCGCGCGGCGACCGAGAGTTCGGGCTCGGCGAGATGAGCGGTCTGGGCAGTGAGGCGGCCGCGGTCGCGGTGGCGTGCGGGCGGCCGGGACGAGCGGTAGAACTGCTCGAACAGTCCCGTGGCGTCCTGCTCCACCAGTCCATGGACATGCGGGGCGGTCTCGACGATCTGCGGGAGGCCGCGCCCGGGCTCGCCGACGAGTTCGACGCGCTACGCGTGCGCAGGGACGCGGCCGACCACGCCGATCTCGCGGACCGGCCCGCCGACGACGGCGCCTGGGACCAGCGCGTCGCCACGGAGCGGGCCGAGCTGGACGCCGCCTGGCAGGAGCTGCTCGGCCGGATCCGGAAGGTGCCCGGCCACGCGGAGTTCCTCGGGCGACCGCGGCTGTCCGTGCTCCAGGAACAGGCCGCCGCCGGTCCGGTGATCCTGCTCTACACGAGCCTGCACGGCGGCGGCGCGCTCGTCCTCACCGCGGACCCGGCCACGCCGGTCCGGTCGGTGGAGCTGCCGGAGGTGACCGAGAGCGAGGCGATCCGCCGCGCCGAGGCGCTGCTGACCTCCCGGGCTCCGGCCGGGGAGACCACGATCCCGTACGGGGAGGCCAGGCGCCGGCACCGCGTGGTGACCGAGGTGCTGGCCTGGCAGTGGGACACCGTGGCCGGGCCCGTGCTCGACGCCCTTGGGCTCGGGCCGCCCCCCGACGCCGAGGACTCCGACTGGCCGCGTGTGTGGTGGTGTCCGGCCGGTGTGATGGCGTTCCTGCCGTGGCACGCCTCGGGCCACCACGGCGAGGCCTCGTCCGGCGCGGCGTCGTCCGGCGCGGCGGTGCTGGACCGTGCCGTCTCCTCCTGGACACCGACCGTACGGGCGCTGGCCCATGCGCGGAGGGCCCGGGAGGAATCCCCGGCAGGTGTACGCGACAGCGCCCTCGTCGTCGCCACGCCCGACGCGCCCGGGCTGACCCGTGCCGCCGAGGAGTCCGCGCGGGTCGGCACGCTGCTGTCCCGTACGGCCCTCGCCTCGCTCTCCGGGCCGTCCGCCACCGGCACCGGCGTCCTGGGGGCGCTGGCGAGCCATCCCGTGGCCCATTTCGTCTGCCACGGCGTCAGCGAGTGGGCGGACCCGGGCTCCAGCGGTCTGCTGCTCACCGACGAGGAGGACCCGCTGCGGCTGCGCAGGCTCACCGTGGACGCGGTGCGGCGGCTGCGGCTGGCCGATGCCGCGCTCGCCTATCTGTCGGCGTGCAGCACCACGGTGGGCAACCAGCTCCTCGCGGACGAGTCGGTGCACATCACCGCCGGGTTCCTGCTGGCCGGGTACCGCCATGTCATCGGGACGCTCTGGCCCGTCAACGACGCGGAGGCCATGCGGATCGCGGTCGACTTCTACGGCGCCCTCACGGATGCCGGAACCGGCCCGCCCGGCACGGACCGCTCCGCGCACGCCCTGCACCGCGCGGTGCGTGCGGCCCGTGACCGCCACCGCGCCACCCCGGCCCTCTGGTCCGCGCATATGCACGCGGGTGCCTGACCCAACTCGCCTGCCTGAAGGGAGACTTACGGTCACCGTCCGGTGACGTCCCATCAACTCCGATCAGTTCTGGTCCCGAGGAAATTCCGCGCGGCTCCCGCCGTAAGAGGTGCGTGACGCGCACTGCGTCCTCGCGGACCGAGGAAGATCTGGAGCTTGCATGACCCCCTCCGATGTGGCCGGGCTGGTCCCGGCCGTGGCCGGTGCGGTCCCGGTGCTGATCGCCGCCTGGCGGCTGGCCCGCGCCGGGGACCCGCGCAGATGGTGGGGCCGCGCCTCCCGTCGTGGGACCGGCGCTCCTCCGGCGGCCCCGGAGCGCTGTACGGCACGGGTGATGATCCGCTACGAGCCTCCGGACGGCGGCCGGCTGACGGTGTGGGCCTCAGGGGCCGCGCCCGCCTGCGGCAAACGGCGGGAGGAGTGCGGCCCATGGTAGATACCGGCACGCCCGGCGAGGACCCACGGCACACGCAGGAGGTGAGCCGGCTCTTCCAGGAGCACTACCAGGAGTACGTCCGGCAGGTGACCGCCCGGCTGCGCCACCGCTTCCCCGGGCTGCGGGACTGGGGCGAGGACATCGCCAACGAGGCGCTGCTGCGGACCCTGGACACCTGGCTGCGCCGCCGGAACCGGGCGGGCAGCTCCCCGTTGCCGTACATGCACCGGGTCGCGCACCACCTCGCCGTCGACGCGACGGCCAGGTCCAAGGAGCAACCGGTCGACGACACCTCGCTGTTCCAGCTGGTCGACCGGGGGGAGGGGTGCCGCCATGAGGCCGTGACGCCGGTCGATCCCCTGGAGGAGGTCGCCAGACCGGCGGTCGCCGAGATGAAGGCGACACAGCGCAAGCAGGTCGCGGACCGGCAGCTGCGCGGCATGGAGGAGGCGGAGATCGCGCAGGACCTGAAGATGCCGCGCCAGCAGGTCCGTGTGCTGAGCAGCAAGGCGGCCAGGGAGCTGCGCGCCATGGAACAGGTCCGGCTCCACACCCGCGACCGACATCTCACACAGCGCAGGCGCGTGGAAGAGGGCACAGGTGAGTGAAGTGAGCAGGAACGACAGCGGCCGAGGCGCCGGCCCGGGGCCGGTCGTCCCGGCCGGGCTCGCCGCCTTGCTGTCCGGGCTGAAGGGACCTTCCGACTTCTGGGACCGGCCCGAGGGTGACTGGGAGCGGGGCGCGGACCGGCCGCGGTCGGGCCGCGCGGAGCGCCGCCGGCACGCGAACTCGTGCTACCGGCTGGGCTCGAAGGCGCTGCGCGCGGGCGATCTGGACCCGGCCGGGAAGTGGCTGCGGCGTGCGTGGGTGCAGCGGCATCCGGGGGCGGCCTTCCGGCTGGCCGTCGTACTGCACCGGGCGGCGGCCCCGGGGCCGCCGGACGCCACGGAGGTTCTGGCCGTGGTGCGGGACGCGGCCCGCTGGGGCCATGGGGACGCGTGGCGGCTGCTGAGCGCCCTGGGTCTGGCGGAGCCGGGGGTTCCCGGTCCCGCGGCGGAGGGGGCGGGCGAGGAGGACCCGGAGTTCGCGCCGGAGGTACGGGGGGCGCTGGCCGCCCTCGGGCCGCCGGACGTGGACGGCGCGGCGGACACCTCGTGCGGTGTGCCGGTGCCGGGCGGTGTATCCGTACCGGACAGCGCGTCCGTGCCGGAGGGTGGTTCGCTCTGGTCGCCTGCGCCTCTGCGGCCCGCGTCCGTGACCGATCTGGCGCAGCAGATGCCGGACGAGACCGGAGCGCCGCAGCGGTGGGAGGCGGTGCAGCGGGTCCTGGACGTGCTGGATCTCATCGGCGGCGCGGGCCGTCCGGTGGGGGCGGAGCGGATCTCACGGGCGACGGGGCTGCCGCACCAGATCCTGGAGCAGTTGTTGTACTGGCTCTGCGAGCAGGGGCTCGCGGCCGCCACGGACGACGGCGGTTACCGGGCGGGCCCGGTGATGCTCATGATGTCCGGGCAGTTGGGCGTCCAGCCCGAGGAGGTGCTGCAGCAGACCCTCACGGGGCTGCGGGACGCGGCCGGTGCGGCCGTCTACGTCAGCAGCTACACCGACGGGGAGGTGAAGATCTCCCGGTACGCGGACGGGCCGAGCACGCCGAAGGTGCACGAGTGGGTCGACTTCCGTGCCTCCGCGCACGCCAGCGCGGTCGGCAAGAGCCTGCTGGCGCAGCTCGACTTCGACGGGCGGATGGATCATCTGTCGCGGCGCCAGCCGGTGCGACTCACTCCGCGGACCATCACCGACCATCGGGCGCTGTTCCGGGCGCTGGACGGACACGGCCCCGCGGCGGCCCAGTTCGACCTGCTGGAGTACTCGACCAACGAGGTGTGTGCGGCGGTGCCGCTCGGTGTGGCGCGGGAGGCGGGGTGTGTCGCGCTGTCGCTGCCGGTGGCGCAGCGGCACCGGCTCGTGGCGGCGGCCCGGACGCTCAGCGGCCGTTCGGCGGGGCTGCTGCTGTCCCTGCTGCTCGCCGGCAGCCCGTGCGCGGGCCGGGTGGCGCCGACGGGCCCGCGGACGCCGGCGCAGAGGTCGGTGATGGACCTGCTGGGGGCCGCCCTGCTGCGGCCCGGGCTCCCGGTGCCGCCGTTGGTGGGTGTGTGGTCTCCGCCGGCCCGTCATCTGGCGGGCAGCGGCCGCTGACGGAGCCCGAGGCGGGCCTCGCGGTCCTCCCTGAGCAGGTCCGACGAGGTCCGGCATCACCGAGCCGTCGGCGACCCGCGGCCCGACGACTCCCTTGACGCGCGGGCGGGCGTCGAGCGGGCCGGCGGGTCGTCGGCGCCTATCTTCACCGTGCGGGAGGGGCTTTCGGGGCGGCGGCGTGTTCGGCGAGGATGCCGGTGCGGTGGCGCTGGACGAACCAGTAGTAGGCGAAGCCGCCGCCCGCGATGACGGCGACGAACAGGACCGCGCCCCAGCGCAGGTACCAGTGGTGGGGGGCGGCGGCGTTGTCAGGGCGAGCAGCAGGACGAGTCCGCCGAGGACGAAGGAGGCGAGGAGCGCGCGGAGGATGGCGCGGGGGGCGTTGCGTGCGGGGTCGAGGGGCTCTTCCCCGGGGGAGGCGGCGGTGTCGAAGCCGTACATGACGTACGCGGAGGCGAGCGAGGCGATCAGGAACGCGCCGAGGTAGCCGTACGGCTGGCCGCTGCCGGTTCCAGCGGTGTCCAGGACGACCTGGGGGCCGCGTACGGCGTGGACGGCGAGGAGCACGATCAGGACGACCGTGGCGGCCAGCTCCAGGAAGACGCCCGCGGTGTTGATACGGGCCATCAGCCGCACGCCGAAGGCGTTGACGACGGTGGTGAAGAGGATGAGGACGGCGGCGAGCAGGACGGCGTTGGGGTGGCGATGTCGTGGGCGCCGGTGCCGTCGCCGACGAACTGGAACACCGCCGATATCTGGGGCAGCGTGAGCTGGTAGGCGAGGGCGACGGCGGCGATCGACACGACGGAGGCGACGAGCATCATCCAGCCCGCGAACCAGCCGATGTGCGGATTGCCCAGTTTCTTGGCCCAGTTGCAGATGGATCCGGCGACGGGGTGGCGGGCGGCGAGTTCCGCGAAGCAGAGCGCCACCATGAACTGCCCGGCGAACACCAGCGGCCAGGACCACCAGTAGGCGGGGCCGCCGCTGGCGTAGCCGAATCAGAAGAGCTGGAACGTGCCGGTGAGGATGGAGATGTAGGAGATTCCGGCGGCGAAGGTGTGGAAGCTGCCGAGGGTACGGGTGAGTTCGGGCCGGTAGCCGAAGGCGGCGACCGCGGCGTCGTCGTCACGGGCCGGGTCGCTGGCGGGGTCAGGCATCGGTGGCCGCCAGGTGGTCGAGGACCCAGCGGTGGAAGTGCTGGATGTGGTGTTCGGAGGGGACGAGGACTCCGCCGTCGCGGTAGGCGCGAGAGGCCATGGCGGGCTGGGTGCGTTCGCAGGCGTCGAAGTCCTGGACGTTGACGCGGTGGAACAGTTCGACCGACGCGGACACGTCCTGGCCGTCGGCGACGACCTCGGGGGCGTAGAGCCAGTCGCATTCGACGAGGGTGCGGTCCTCGGCGAGGGGGAACATCCGGTGCAGGATCACATGGTCGGGGACGAGGTTGATGAAGACGGTCGGCTTGACGGTGATGGCGTAGTAGCGGCGGTCCTGTTCGGCGGCGAGGCCGGGCAGCGGGGCGAAGCCTTCGCCGCCGTCGACGGTGAATCCCTTGATGCCTGGGCCGAAGGCGGCGCCGTGGCCGACGTAGTACTGGGCGGCGTAGCCGTCGGCGAACTCCGGGAGCACATCGGTGAGTTCGGGGTGGATCGTGGCGCAGTGGTAGCACTCCATGAAGTTCTCGACGAGGAGTTTCCAGTTGGCGCGGACGTCGTAGCGGTGGCGCCGCCCGAGCGCGAGATCCTCGGTGTGATAGCGGTCGATGGCGGACGCGTCGCCGAGGCGTTCGACGGCGGCGCCGACGACGGTCTCCTCGAAGGAGGGGGGTCTCTCGGCCAGGCACACCCAGGCGTAGCCGAGCCATTCGCGCAGGTGGACGGTTACCAGGCCGTAGGCGACGCGGTCGATGTCGGGCATCTTTCCGAGGTTGGGCGCGGCGATGAGGGCGCCGTCGAGGTCGTACGTCCAGGCGTGGTACGGGCATTGGAGGGCGCGTCTGACGCGGCCGCTCTCCTCGGTGCACAGTCGGGCGCCGCGGTGGCGGCAGATGTTGAGGAAGGCGCGCAGCAGGCCGGTGCGGTCGCGGACGACGACGACGCTCTCACGGCCGATCTGGACGGTACGGAAGGCTCCGGGGTGGTCGAGGTCGGCGGCGCGGACGGCGCACATCCACACCGTTTCGAAGAGGCGTTCCTGTTCGCGCCGGAAGATCTCGGGGTCGGTGTAGTGGCCGCCGGGGAGGGTGGCGCGCAGGCTGGAGGGGAGCGGTGCGGTGGTCACGGGCGGGCTCCTGAGGCGTCGGTGGTGGAGAGCCGGTGCGGGTCGAACAGCTCGATGGGGTGTGCGGTGGTGCCGGTGAGGGCGAGGTCGGCGAGGATCTCGCCGACGACCGGGACGAATTTGAAGCCGTGTCCGGAGAAGCCGCACGCGACCGTGACGGAGCCGGGGTGGGCGGGGTGCCGGGCGATGACGAAGTGCTCGTCCGGGGTGTTGGAGTACATGCAGGTGGCGGCCTTGAGGAAGCGGCCGGGCAGGGCGGGGACGTGCCGGGCGACATGGCTGCCCATGGCGGCCACCTCGTGGTCGTGCACGGTCCGTTCGATGGTGTCGGGGGCGCAGACGGTGCCTTTGCGGAAGAAGGCGACCTTGACGCCCTGGTCCGGGCGGTCGAGAGCGGGAAAGCCGTAGCTCTGGACACCCTCGGCGGTCTCCCAGATCCAGATCGGGTGGTTCTGGGGCTGGAAGGGGCCGGTGCCGCCGTCGGGCTGGAACCAGTACATGACCTGGCGTTCGATGGTGAACGGCACGCCGACGTCCGCCAGGAGCTCGGGCGCCCATGCGCCGGGGCAGATGACCAGCTGTCCGGCGGTGTAGGTGTCCTCGGCGGTGTGGACGCGTACACCGTCGCGGTACGGCTCCCAGCGCAGCAGCGGCTCCTCGAAGTGGAGGTCGGCGCCGCCGCGGGTGGCGAGCTGGAGGTGGGCGGCGACGGTGTTCTCCGGGCGCAGGAATCCGGCCCGGGTCTCGTGGAGCGCCACATCGTCGTCCTCGGGGGTGAGGGTGGGGAAGCGGCGGCGGATCTCCTTGGCGTCGAGGATCTCGTGCGGCAGGTCCCACGTCCGGGCCGACAGGAGGGAGCCGGCGACGGTACGGGAGTCGGGGCGGCCGGCCATCAGTCCGCCGCAGAGGGTGGCGATGTCGCGGCCGGTGGCGCGCTCCAGGGTTTCGTACAGCTCGTAGGCGCGCAGCAGCAGCGGCACGTACGCGGGGTCCTCGAAGTAGGACTGGCGGGTGATACGGGAGCCGCCGTGGCTGGAGCCGCGCTGGTGGACGGGTCCGTACCGCTCCAGGCCGAGGACGCGGGCCCCGCGTGCGGACAGGTGGTGGGCGGCGGCGGAACCCATCCCGCCGAGGCCGATGACGATCACGTCGTACGTAGGGGACATGGCAGGCCTCCCTGGCGGCCACCGGCTGGCGGCTAGCGGCGGATACGGCTCATCTCGGGGTCGAACAGCGGCTCGGTGGCGACGTGCGCCGGGACCTTCCCGCCGAAGTACTCGATGTGCACGGGCGTGCCGGTGGTCAGCGGCGGCAGCCAGGCGTAGGCGATGCACCGGCCGAGGGTGTAGCCGTAGGAGGCGCTGGTGACGTACCCGGCGGGCGTGCCGCCGACGTGGACGGGTTCGCTGCCGAGGACGACGGCGGCCGGGTCGTCGAGGAGCAGCGGGGTCAGGATGCGCCCGGGCGCCTCGGCCTTCTCCAGGGCGGCGCGGCCCACGAAGTCACCCTTGTCCATGCGGACCGCGAAGCCGAGTCCGGCTTCGTACGGGGTGTGTTCGGTGGTGATGTCCTGGCCCCAGGAGCGGTAGCCCTTCTCCAGGCGCAGGCTGTTGAAGGCGGAGCGGCCGGCGGCGACGGCGCCGTGGGCGCGGCCCGCCTCCCAGAGGGTGTCCCACAGGCGAAGGCCCAGGTCGGCGGTGGTGTAGAGCTCCCAGCCCAGTTCGCCGACGTAGCTCAGGCGCAGGGCGGTGACCGGGACGTGGCCGATGTAGGTCTGCCGGGCGCGGAAGTAGCCGAAGGCCTCGTGGGAGAAGTCGTCGCGGGTCAGGGGCTGGACGAGGGCGCGGGCGAGGGGGCCCCAGACGCCGATGCAGCAGGTGCCGGAGGTGATGTCGCGGATGTGTACGTCGGCGGGGGCGTGCCGCAGCAGCCAGTCCTCGTCGGCGGGTGAGTTGGCGCCGATCTGGAAGTGGTCGGGAGCCAGGCGGGCCACGGTGAGGTCGGAGCGGATGCCGCCGTGTTCGTCGAGGAGGAGGGTGTAGGTGACGGCGCCGGGTTTCTTGGCGAGGTTGTTGGTGGTCACGTGCTGGAGGAAGGCGAGGGCGCCGGGGCCGGTGACCTCCAGTCTGCGCAGCGGGGTCATGTCGTAGAGGGCGACCCGTTCGCGGGTGGCGTGCGCCTCGGCGGCGGCGATGGGTGACCAGTGGCGGGCCGACCAGGCGTCGCGGGGCGGCACGTCGAGGCGGTCGGTGAGGGGTGCGTTGGCCTCGTACCAGTGGGGGCGTTCCCAGCCGCCGCCTTCGAGGAAGTGGGCGCCGAGGGCGCGTTGGCGTTCATGGAAGGGGCTGACACGCAGGGGTCGCGGGTGCTCCGGGGGCTGGAGCGGATGGATGATGTCGTAGACCTCGATGAACTGCTGGGCGGCGCGTTCGACGATGTACGCGGGGGAACGCTGGGCGGCCTCGAAGCGGGCCGGGTCGCAGTCGTGGAGGTCGAGACCCGGCCGGCCCTCGGTCATCCATGCGGCGAGGGCCTTGGCGACGCCTGCGGAGTGGGTGATCCAGACGGCTTCGGCGAGCCAGAAGCCCCGCAGGGCGCGGGTCTCGCCGATCAGGGGCATGCCGTCGGGGGTGAAGGAGAAGACGCCGTTGAAGCCGTCGTCGACGGTGCTCGTCCGCAGGGCGGGCAGCAGGTCCTGGCAGTCGCGCCAGCTGGGGGCGAAGTCGTCGGGGGTGAAGGGCAGCGAGGACGGCATGCGGGGTGCGTCGTCGTAGGCAGGGAGGGTGAACGGATCGACGGGCAGCGGCCGGTGGGCGTAGCTGCCGATGCCGAGCCGGTCGGTGTGTTCGCGCAGGTACAGGTCGCGTTCCTGGAGGCGCAGGATGGGCCGGGTCGCCTCGTGGACGGCGCCGGCCAGCTCGGGCAGCGGCGCGGTTGTGGCGTACTGGTGCGCGAGGGGCAGCAGGGGTACGTCGACACCGGCCATGCGGCCGATCACGGGTCCCCAGAATCCGGCGGCGGACACCACATGGTCGGCGGGGAAGGTGCCGTGGTCGGTGTCGACGGCGGTGATCCGGCCCGCGTGCTGCCGGATGCCGGTGACGGTGTGGCGGCCGAGGAACCGGGCTCCGCCGGCCTCGGCGCGGGCGGTCAGGGCGCGGCAGGCGTCGACGGCGTGGGCGAGTCCGTCGTCGGGAGTGTGGAATCCGCCGAGGAGCCGGGACTCGTCGAGCAGGGGCCACAGTTCCTTGCAGCGGCCCGGGGTGACGAGTGCGCCGCGGACGCCCCAGGAGGTGGCGAGCGCGGCGCGGCGGTGCAGGTCGGCCCAGCGTTCGGGGGTGGTGGCGAGCTCCAGTCCGCCGACGCGCCGGAAGCAGGGTCTGCCGTCGACGGTGAGGGTGGTGAAGGTGTCGATGGTGTGGCCGGCGAGGGTGCTGAGGGTACGGGAGGGGCTGGTCCGGAAGACGAGACCGGGGGCGTGCGAGGTGGAGCCGCCGGGCTCGGGTAACGGACCTTGGTCGAGGACGGTGATGTCGCTCCAGCCCCGGGCGGCGAGTTCGGCGGCGAGGGAGCAGCCGACGATGCCCGCGCCGATGACGACGACGCGGGGGCCCCTGGCTGCTCCCCCGGCGGCGGTGGCATGGATCTCACGGGGCACGATGAGACTCCTCTGCTGTTGCGCAGTGCACGACGGGTTGCGCGGTGGGGAACATACTGGGAAGGCGGTCGAGGGGCCGTCAAGGGGGTGGGACGGACAGTGGCCGGATCGCCCGGCTGTCCGCCGTGACACGGCCGTACGGGTCCGTTCGGCACGGCGCGGTCTTGGCGAAATCGCTGGCACAGCCAAGCTATTGACGCTACGTCAGATGCCGTGGCCCATCCGGCGGGAGAGGAGGTCGGCGGCGGCGGCGGTACGGAGGGCGAGGTCCGGCAGGCGGTCCGGTTCCAGCCGGTAGGCGGGGCCCGACACGCTGATGGCGCCGATCACCCTTCCGTCGTGGGCGCGGACCGGGGCCGCGACCGCGTTGAGGCCGATCTCCAGCTCCTCGACGACGATGGCATAGCCGCGCTGGAGCACGGTGTCGAGCTCCGCGCGCAGCACGCCGGCTCCGGTGACGGTGTGCTCGGTGAAGCGGGGCAGGGTGCGGGCCAGCAGCCCTTCCCGCAGGGCGTGCGGGAGATGGGCGAGGAGCACCTTGCCGCTGGAGGTGGCGTGCAGCGGGGTGCGCCGTCCGAGCCAGTTCTGGGCGGTGACCGAGGCGGAGCCGCGGGCCTGCATGATGTTGACGGCCGCGTCGTCGTCGACGACGGCGATGTTGACGGTCTCCCCTAGTTCGTCGGCGAGTTCACGACAGACCGGCGCGGCTTCCTGGGAGATGTCCAGCCGTACGGCCGCGGCGCCCGCGAGACGCAGGATGCCGGCCCCGAGGTAGTACTTGCCACGGCCCTCGGCCTGGGTCACCAGGCCCCGGTTCTCCAGAACTCCCAGGATCCGGAAGGCTGTCGACTTGTGCACCTCCAGCTCGTCGGCGATGTCGGTGACCCCCGCCTCGCCGTGCCGCGCGAGGATCTCCAAGACGCTGACCGCACGGTCGACGGACTGGATGGCGCCCGCACTCCGCTGGCCCATGACTCAACTCCCGTGGCGTGTCGGCCGGTTCGGGCCGCATCTGCGGGCAGCCCTTGACGGCGTGGGCGGCCCGCCGGATTCTGTTGCGCACAGCGCCCCGGCGTGCGCCATACGAAACATGATGCTACCCAACCTCCTGGACCGAGTGGGGGCCCCGTGATTCCCGTCTGCCGTCTCGAAGACCTGCCCGCGGGCTCCAGCGTCCGCCTCGACACCACGCCGCCCATCGCGGTGTTCAACGCCGACGGCGAGCTGTACGCCATCGACGACACCTGCACGCATCAGGACGCCTCCCTGTCGGAGGGCTGGCTCGAAGGCCGGCTGATCGAATGCCCGCTGCACGCCGCCGCGTTCGACCTGCGCACCGGCCGCCCGGTCTGTCTGCCCGCCCGCCGCGCCGTGCGTACGCACCAGGTGACCGTCACCGACGGCGTGATCCATGTGCGGCCGACCGCCGGGGAGGGCAGCGCCGCGTGAATCAGCGGGGGTCGCGGGGAGCCTCGGCCTTTTCGGTGGTCTCCTGCTCCGTACCGGCGGATCCTTCCGACGCGGATTCGGTCGCGGGAACGGCCGTCCGGCCACGGCCGCCCAGGAGGCAGGCGCCCGCGGTGGTGGCCGCCACGGCCGCGGCCCCGAGGAGCAGGACGCGGTGATCGACCAGGGCCACCAGGCCCGCACCGGCTGCCAGGGTCACGGCGTTGGGGGCGAAGAGGAGGGTGTTGGCGGTGGCCGCGACCCGGCCGAGGAGCTCGCTCGGGGTCGCGCGCTGGACGGCGGTCATGGCCGCGATCAGTACGCAGGGCAGCCCCGCGCCGATCACCGCGCTGGCCAGCAGGGCGACGGGTACCGAGGGGAGGGTGCGCAGCGCGAGGCCCAGGGCGAACAGCGTGATTCCCGCAGCCGCGAAGACCCGTTCGGGCATCCTCCGCAGCAGGGCGCCGGCGAAGAGCCCACTGAGGACGGAGCCAGTGCCCTGCACGGCGTACAGCACCCCGGCGAAGGCGGGCGAGCGGTGCAAGCCGGCGTCGACCACGGCATAGATCACCGCGCCGTTCAGCCCCGCCATGCCCATGGTCGCCGCCCCGGCCAGTACCAGTCGCCGCAGAACCGGGTGGTGGCGCAGATGGCGGATTCCCTCGGCGGTCTCGGCGGCCCACCGGTGGGCCTTGGCCGGGCGGGGCGCGGGCTCGGCGACGCGCATGAGGGCGAAGGCGGCGGCGGCGAGCAGGAAGGTGGCGGCGTCAAGCAGGGCCACGCCCGCGCCGCCGAACTGGACGAACAGGCCCGCCCCCAGGAGCGGGGCGACGAGTTTCATGCCTTCGTTCGCCGTCATCCGCAGGCCGTTGAAGTCCCCGCGCAGCGTTTCCGGTACGGCGGCGGCCACGAGTGCGGCCTCTGCCGCGTCCAGCAGCACGCCGCTGACGCCGTACACGGTCAACACCGCGAACAGTACCCAGATGTGCTCGCCGGAGTGGACGGCGAGCAGCGGCAGCAGGACGGCGGCCATGGCGAGATTGGTCCAGATCAGCAGCGACCGCCGTCGCGTACGGTCGGCCAACGTGCCGATCAGGGGGCCGAGCAGCGTGGGTGCCCATACGCAGAAGGTCGTCAGGCCGGCCAGACTGTCCGATCCGGTGAGGGACTTGGCCCACACACCGGCCGCCAGGGCCATGGCCGAGGTGCCGAAGCCCGAGACGACGACGCCGCTCAGGTAGAACACCACATTGCGGTCCCTCAGGACGCGCCGCCCGCCCCAGCCCATCCCCCGCGCCCCCTTCCGGCCGTGCACGCGAGGATACGGCCGGCGCGGCGGTACGAGGGCGGCGGGACCGGCGCCGGCGGGCTCTGCCGTCGCCGTGCGTGACCGCTGGTGACGGTAAGGCGTCGAGTGCCTCCGCCAGAAACCCTTGAGCCCAGAACTACACATAAAGGGCATATAAGAGCACAATGGGAACGCGGCATCTTGCACACGCTAGAAGGAGGCGAGTGGAATGGCCGACGTCTCTCACCGTCGCGGCGACATCGCGGGGCACCCCGACGCATCGGAAATGCGCGAACGCTACCAGAGGATGCTTGGAACCCGAGGCGTGGCGGCGGTCGAGGAGCTGGTGCTCCTGGCCGGTATCTACGCTGCGATCTCCGCATGGACGGTCCACTTCGCAGCCGCCAAGCCGGAGCTGGCCCTCTCCAACCTGATCTGCGGCATTGCCCTCGCGGTCCTCGGACTCGCGATGTCCATGGCGCCCGAAAGGTCCCAGGACCTCAACTTCGTCGTCCTGCTGCTGGGCGTCTGGCTGATCGTCTCCCCGTGGGTGGTGTCGCGTGACGCCGGCACCGGAGCGATCCTCAGCAACGTGATCACGGGAGCCTGTGTCTGTCTGTTCGCACTCGTTGCGGGCGGCCTCCTCATGAGCAAGGGCAGAAGGACAACCTGACCCACGACCGACGGTGCTGCACCTCCTGGAACCGACCGGGGTGCAGCACCGTTTCCTTGCGCCCCGGTCGGTTCCCCGTCCTCAAATGAGTTGCCCGTGGCCGTCAGGCGTCGCCAGAATCCGGGCATGACACACACCTTCGCCTTCCTGCCGCTGATGCCCGCCGTCCTACCGACGCGCGGCCAGCAGCAGCCCGGCCCCCGACGGAGGCCTACGCCGCCCGTCGCATGACCGCCGCGCTCGTCGCGGGGCTCCTCGCCGGATACGGCATCGCCCTGCCGGTCGGAGCGGTCGCGGCCTATCTGGTGGCGCTCACGGCGCGTACGTCCTTGCGGATCGGCGCCGCGGCGGCACTGGGAGTGGCGACCGCCGACGGACTGTACGCACTGGTCGCCGTCGTCGGCGGCTCCTCGCTCGCCCCGCTGCTCGCCCCCGCCGCGACGCCCTTGCGCCTGGTGTCGGCCCTGGTCCTGATCGCCCTCGCCGCCCACGGCACCCTCACCGCTCTACGCCGCCACCGCCGCCCGCAGGCGCCCGAAGGGACCGTGAGCACTCCGCCCGGACCGCTCCGGGCCTATCTCGGGCTCGTCGGGATCACGCTGCTCAACCCCCTCACCGTGATCTACTTCGCGGCGCTGGTCCTCGGCACCCGGGCCACAGAGGCCCCTGGCGTCCTCGAACAGACCGTCTTCGTGCTGGCCGCGCTCACCGCGTCCGCCAGCTGGCAGCTGCTGCTCGCCGGGGGCGGAGCGCTCCTGGGCCGCGCCCTGACCGGCCCCCGCGGGCGGCTGGGCACGGCGCTGGCGGCCGGCGCGCTGATCACGGCCTTCGCGATCGACCTGCTCGTGCGGGGAGGTCCCTGACCGGAGCGCAGTCGATCACCAGCTCGGGCCGGTCCCACATCACCGCGGGCGGCCGGGCCTCGACCGTGCCCACGCGGCGCGCCCCCACCCCCAGGTAGAACCCCTCGGCGGGCGGGTGCGAGACGATCCGCACCTCGGTCAGCCCGGCCTCCCGCGCCTCACCCTTCATGTGCTCCATGAGGAGCCGGCCCACCCCAAGACCCTGGGCCGCGTCGGCGACGAAGAGCAGATCGAGCTCGGGCGGATCCAGCACCAGCGCGTAGAAACCGAGCACCGCTCCGTCCGGCCCGGCAGCCACGAACACGCGGTGGGTCTCTATGTAGTCGGGGCCCACGCGGTAGCCGGCGACCATCGACGCGTACGGCCCCTCGTAGGATCGCGAGGTACGCACCAGGGCCGTCAGCCGCCTCGCGTCACGCGCGGTGGCGCGCCGGATCCGTATCTCTGTGTCGTTCCCGCTCATACCGAGATCATCGCTCATCCCCCATCGGGCGGGTCGGGCGGGCACTCTGGGATCATGAACTCACTCGACGGACTTGAGGTGCTCGTTCCCACGGACACGGGCGTGCTGGAGGCCTGGCTGGCCGGGAATCACGCGACGGCGTCCGGTGTCTGGCTCAAGCTCGCCAAGAAGGGCACGGGCGTCACGTCGATCACCTCGGAGGAGGTCATCGACGTCGCCCTGTGCTTCGGCTGGATCGACGGGCAGCGCAGGGCGTACGACACCGTCCACTTCCTGCAGAAGATCACCCCGCGCCGCCCGCGCAGCCTCTGGTCCCTGGTGAACGTCCGCAAGGTCGATGCCCTGACCGCCGCCGGACGGATGCGCGAGCCCGGTCTCGCGGAGGTCCGGGCCGCCCAGGAGGACGGGCGGTGGGCGGCCGCGTACCCGTCGCAGAAGGAGGCGACGGTCCCGCCCGACCTCGAAGCGGCGCTGGCCGGTTCCCCGGCGGCCAAGGACTTCTACGACAGCCTCGGCAAGACGGACCGCTATCTGGTTATCCTGCGGCTGGTGACGGCCCGCACGCCCGAGAACAGGGCGGAGCGGCTGACTCGGATGATCGCGAAGCTGGCGGCGGGCGAGAAGATCCGCTGACCTGGCTGGCCTGCCCGCCCTGGGAAGCACCAGCGGCACCCAGCTCACATCGGCGAATCGGGCCGCGAGGGGGCCTCCCCGAACGGGAGACCCCCTCTTCCTGCGGTGCTGTTCCGGTCAGCCCATGGCGTTCCGGCGCCGCTTCCACCACACGAGGCCCGCACCGGCGGCCACCGCGGCGGCGGCGATGCCGGCAATCAGGCCGACGGGGGTGTCGCTGCCGGTGTGGGCGAGGTCGCCGTCCGGGTCGGGCTTGTTGCCGCCGGTCTCACCCGGGTCGGGGCGGTTGGTGACGGTCGGGTCGGGCGCGCCCGGGCCGGTCGGCGTCGGAGTGGGCTTGCCCGGGTCGGTGGGCGTCGGGGTGGGGGCGGGGGTGCCGCCGTTGTCACTGTCGCCCGCGCCGTTGCCCCCCAGGTAGGACGTGTCGCTCTCGCGGGCGGAGATCTCCGCGCGGACGGACGTCTTGGTGGTGGCGGGCAGGCGCGGGTGTTCGACCTGGAAACGTGTCTGGGTGATGTTCCGCTTGGGCGACTTGGAGAAGTCGACGCCGCCGACGCCCTGGTTGTAGACCTTGCCGCCGTAGCGGAGTTCGAACCACTCGACGCCTTCGCGGTAGGACTTCATGTACCGCTGCCAGGTCTCGGTCTTGGACCACTTCTCGTTGGGCGCGCGCAGCGTCCACCGGTCGACGACATTGCTGTTGATGATCTTGCGGAAGTCGGTCGGGGTCTTGGCGTCCTGCTGGCGGATCCACTCGGCGGCGACCCGGGACGCGTAGACGCGGCGCAGGTCGGCGTAGGTGGCGGTGGTGTTGACGCGCTTCTCGACCTCAGGGATGACGTTGGCCCGCAGCAGGGTCTCGCTGGCGCGCTTCTCGGGGTCGGTGAGCTTGCAGATACGGGCGCCGGGGTTCTCGTACTTGACGTCCATCCACTCGGTGGACACCTTCAGCGGCGCGTCGAGGATGTAGATGCCGCCGTCCTGCTCACGGACCTTGGCGGTCTGGGGCTCGATCCACATGCGGACCATGGGGAAGCAGGGCATCCCGTCACGGCGCGGTGCGGTGTCCCAGAACCGGCGGGCGCCGGCGTGCTTTTCGGGGTTGATCGCGTTGGCGAAGTCGTGCTTCATCGCCAGGTCGGCTTCGAGGAGGACCCGGCCGGCGTCGGTCTTCGCGAAGGCCGAGTCCATGATCCGGTCGGGCTGGTCGGGGTTGAGGTTGACCCAGAACTTGTCCGGCGTCAGTGCGAGCCAGGTGAACAGGGCGTCGGAGGCGAGCTGGAGCTTGGCCTGGCCGCCGTAGCCGGGGTTCTCGTCCTCGTCGGGCATGTAGTCGGCCTTGAAGGAGTAGTCCAGGCCCTTGCCCTTGACGGGGTTGCCGACGTACTGGAGCTGAAGGGTGGAGAAGTCGATGCCGCCGGGGCCGCGTCCGAGGCCGCTGCGGGTGTTGACCTGCTGGTACTGGCGCTGGAGCGCCTTGGCTTCCTTCGGGGTCTTGCCCGAGTCGAACGCGGCGTCGTTGAGGGGGCCTCGGGACCCCTTCGACGGGTCGGGGTTCATGACCGGGTAGGACTTGGAGTACTTCGTGGTCGGGAAGACACCCTTGCCGGTCGCGCGCCGCTCGTAGATACGGACCGGGTTGCCCGTGGTGTTCCGCTCGCCCTGGAGGGCCTTGTTCAGGGCGCCGTACTGGTTCGTCGTCCCCCGGGTGGCCTTCTCCCCGGCGTACATGACCAGCTTGTTCTTGGTGAAGTCGAACTTGGCGTCCTTGTGCCGCATGATGATCTTGTCGGCCTTGAGCTGGTTCGAGCGGTACTTGCCGTTGGACTTGAACTCGCCGAACTGGTTCAGCTTCTCGTTGTAGGAGTCGTACTTACGACGCGCCACGAGCTTGCCGTCCTTGTCGCGGATCTCGATGGTGACTTCACACAGCCAGTCCGGGCCGATCATCTTGAAGTCACGCACCGTCTTGCGCTCGAAGGCGCCACCCTTGTGGTTGTTGATCTCGTTGTTGATCAGGTAGCGCTTCATCCACTTCCCGAACGGCAGGTTCGGGTTCTGCGCGGTGTCCTTGAACCGGTTGTAGCGGGCGTAGATCCCATTCCGCATGTCGTCCGGGTCCTTCGACGCCGCGTACTTCTTGTCCCACGCGTCGATGTCGTCGTCCGTGCGGCCGACCTGCCCGAGCTGCTGCGGCGTCGGGGCGGGAAGGTTGTCGAACCCCTTGAAGAGGTTGTCGAAGAAGTACTGCTCGTCCAGCCCGGGGAAGACGTCGTGGTGACCGCTGCCCGGCGCGCCGGAGTTCGCGGGCGTCCGCGGGTACGTCTTGCCGAGGTGGAGCTGGTCGCAGCGCTTTCCAGTAGTGATCTTCGCGGTGTCGCCGGGCGCGGCCTGCGCCGGTGCGGCCGGGAGGCCGACCAGCATCATCCCGGCCGCGGAAGCGATCGCGAGGCACGAGGCCAGGCGCCGCTTCAGGCGCGTCGTTATCGGAGTGCTCACTGAGGTCCCTGATAGGGGGCTCGTGGGACAGGGAGGGCGGGCGGGGTGGGGCCCCCGTGACATGTCCCCGTCCGCCAGCGGCTCAGACTAGGGCCTCCCACGCTTGCTGATGCAACGGTTTACCGGCGGGACATCGCTCAACTACAAAACATCCACAGGTGGTTGAATGCCGCGCCGGACCGGTTCGCTACGGTGGGCCGCTATGACCGACCACGCGGAACACGGCACCGACCCGGCCCGGCACCCCGAGCTCCTGGCCTGGCTGACCGAACGACAGGCCGCCTTCCCCCGCTGGGCCGAGGACGCCGGCGGCCCGGAACGGTTCGACTTCAGCCCCTCCTCCCTCGACGTCCTCGACGACCTCCTGCGGGACACGTTCGACACCGACGCGGAGATCGCCGCACAGCGACGGGGCCCGTTCGTCCAGGGCGCCGTCTGGTACCTCGGCGAAGTCGTCTGCCGCGAGCGCGGGACGGTGTGGAAGTACGAGCCGGACACCACGGCGGACCAGGCGCCGGCCCCGCTCTTCGACCCGGCCGACCGGCCCGGCGTCCTCGACACCCCCTGCGTGAGCCTCCCCTCGGACGGCCCGGAGCGCGGCCTCTACCCGCTGAACGTGCTGCGCCGCATGCTGATGGAGAAGGACGCCCTCGGCAACCCGATCGACGAGCGCCTGGTCGACGCCCTCAATGACGACTACCTCGACGACGGCTTCGACGACGACTTCGAGGATGACGAGGACGACGCGTAGGACTCGGGCCGATCGGCTCGAGGGGCTGAGCCGTCAGCCCAGTCTGCGCCGGAGCGCCTCCAGCGCACCCGGCTGACGGCCGGGGACCCGCTCGCGCAGCGTGACGAGCGCGGGGGCCAGGGCGTGGGCGCGGGCCGGGTCGGTCAGGCGCTCCCACTGGTGGTGGGCGCGGTCGACGGCGCCCTCGACGTCCTGGTCGGCCGGGGAGCCGCCCGCGTCGAGCCGGGCCTGTGCGGCGGCGAGCCACAACTCACAGCTGCGGGCGGGGTCCTGGGCCAGTCGGGCGAGGTCGGCGCGTACCTCCATCCAGTGAATCGCCTGCGGGGAGCGGGGGCCGTGGACACGCAGGGCGTCCTGCTCCCAGGCGGCCGCGGCGGCCGCCGCCTCTCCGTGGCGCCCGGCCTGCGCGGCGGCGAGGATCGCCGGATGCGGGTCGGGCGCGAGTGCGGGCGGGGCCACGTGAGTGGCCGGTGGCGCCGCCATGGTGACCAGCGACGCGGGCGGCGCGTGCATCGGCGCCGTGCCGTCCGTCGCGAGCAGTACGGCTCCGTCCTCCGTCCCCGTACGCGCCGCGGCCTGCTCGTGCAGCAGGGGCAGTGGCGGACGGGCGCCACTGCGCCAGATCGACGCATACGCCTTCAGGTAGGCGGGGAGCACCACCGTGCGACGGGGTGGCGGCGGGGCCACGCGGCCGTACAGACTCGTGCCCTGACCCAGCGACAGGAGGGTGCCGTGGCCGGCCCATCGCTCCCATACCTCGGCGTCCGCGACCAGGTCGACGACGACACGCGTGGTGCCCGGTCTGCGGATCTTCAGCTCGCCCGCCAGCCAGTGCCAGGGCAGCGCGGTGTACCGCAGGGTCGCGGTGGCCGTGCGGGCCAGGGCGAGATGCGGCAGGCCCTGGCGGCGGTCGAGGTGGAGCTGTCCCGCGATGTAGACGGAGAGCGGGCCGGGCGCCGCGGCGGCGGCCCGCAGCCGGGTCAGGACGGTCTGGGGGTCGAGCGGGTCGGCCAGCTCGACCACGGTGGCCGCGCCGGTCCCGGTCAGGGCGCTGGGCGGTACGGCCGCGAGGGCAGGCAGGGCGGACGCCGCGTCGATGACGCGGCCCTTGCCCGCCGGAGCCGCGGCGAGCAGCAGCGCGGTCCCCGCGGTGTCCTCGCTCATGGGCCTTGCCGCGCCCCCGTTCCCGGCCTGGGCCGTATCGTCGATCACCGTGCCGACCACGTCGTTCATCACCACATGAGCACCGTAGCCCTCCGGCGGGCCGTCCATGGCCCGGTTCGGTGGCCGATAACCGTCGGGCCGTTGGCATATACCAGAAGCACCACCGTATCGAGTGTTGCCAAATCACTTACAGGCCGTCGCCGCCTGTGCAACAGTCGTAACTGGCCCACCCTTTCAGACATGGCCGCGCGCTTGCATCGGAGTACGACATGCCGTCCCATCTGTTCGCGGACCGTCCCGCCCAGCAGCCGCCCGAGCGCGGAACGGTGGACGCACTGATCTCGCAGACCCGGCGGCTGCGTGGCGACGTGGACGCGGTGCGCCGGGACGCCGTGACGGACGAGGACGACCCGCAGGGCCGCTGGCAGCGCGCCCTGTGCGAGCTGGCCATGCACCAGCTCGACGATCTCGGCGCCCACCTCGGCCAGTTGCGCGCCGGGGTCCCGGACGAGATGGCCGAGCCGATCATGGACGGGCCGTCCGGTCCGCTTGCCGGGCCCGTCTACGAAGAGATGTCGGCGCAGCGCACCGGTTCGCTGCTCAGCCGGGTCGGCAGCGCCGAGTGGAACCTCCTCACCGACGAGGTGAGCTGGTCCGAGGAGCTGTACCAAATCTTCGGGCGGCCGCGGGAGCGCGGTCCGATGACGCTCGACGAGATGCCGGCGATGGTTTTCGCCGAAGATCAGGGTCTACTTCAAGCCATGGTGACGGACTGCCTGATCGACGGGAAGCCGATCGACGGAGAGTTCCGGATCGTGCGCAGCGACGGCCGGGTGCGGACCGTGCACATGATGGGCGAGCCGGTGCTGGACTCCGATGGATGCACCGCGTCGATGTGGGCCGTTTTACGAGACGTCAGCGAGCTGCGCCGGAGCGAGCGGGCGGTCCGCGAGTCCAGCGACTCGCTCCAGCGCATGCAGCACATCGAGCAGACCGAGCGCAGGGTCGCGGTCGAGCTCCAGGAGGCCGTGCTGCCGCCCTGGCGCGGCTCGTTGCGGTTCGCGACCGGTGGTCCCGAACCGCTGGATCTGGCCGGGCACTACCTTCCCTCCGGCAGCTCCGGGCTGATCGGCGGGGACTGGTACGACGCGCTGGCGCTGCCCGGCGGAGACGCGCTGCTCACCGTCGGCGATCTGACCGGCCACGGGGTCATGGCGACCTCGTCCATGGCGATGCTACTGGGCGCGCTGCGCGGAATGGCCGTGGCGGGTATCGCCCCCGGCGCCCTGATGGGCCATCTCAACCAGCTGCTGGAAGCGTCCGCGCAGCCCGCGCTGGGTAGTGCGCTGTGCTGCCGGTACAACCCGGTGACCCAGACACTCAGCTGGGCACAGGCAGGACACCCCTCCCCGCTGCTGTTCCGCGGTGGGAAGGGGTGTGCGCTGAAGCGGCCCGAAGGGATGCTGCTCGGTGCCACGTACGGGGCCGTCTACGAACAGTGCGAGGTGCGGCTGCGCCCCGGTGACGTGCTGGTGCTGCACACGGACGGGCTGACACGCGGCACTGGTGGCGACGATTTCGGTACGGACCGCCTGCTGTCCCTCGCGCCGCGGTTCGCCGGGGCCCGCGACGCGCAGGAAGTCGTACGGTCGGTGGTCGAGGAGTTCGGTCAGGGACCGCGCGAGGACGACGCCTGCGTGCTGGTGGTCCGGGTGGGCGGCTAGGAGGAAGGTCCGGGCCCCGGGTGGTCGACGGGGCTCCTGGACGATCGGCCGGTGACGAGGGCGCGCTCGGCGCGCCCTCGTTCTTTCTGTGCGGGGGTTCTTTCCGTGCCGGGCGGGATCCGTGCGGGAGGGACGGGGTGGCTCAGGCCCCTGCCGTCCGGGACTGCTTGGGCAGGGCGAGCGCGATCTCCTCGCGGAGGTCCTCGATCTTCGCGTACCCGGCGTACTGCGCGGTGAGCCGGTACATCTCCCGCAGCCGGTCCCAGGTGCGGTGCGAGGAATTGTCCCCCATCGACACCAGGGCCAGCCGGGCGTAACGGTCGGCCTGTTCGGGGTCGTCGGCGATGAAGCACGCCGAGGCCAGGGAGATGTAGTCGAAGATCTTGGAGCGCTGGCGGCCGTTGATCCGCAGCTCCAGGGCCTGCTTGGCGTGGCGCTGGGCGGTGAGCGCGGCGGTGGGCTCATGGTCGGCCAGGGTGCGGTAGGCGAGGGCCTGCATGCCGTGCATGTCCGCCTCGTCGAACATCTGCATCCAACTGGGCGGTGGCACATCGCCCTTGTCCGAGACGAAGAGGTCCTCGGCCTCGCCGAGGGTGCGCCGCATGGCCTGGCCCCGGCCCATGGAGGCCTGCGCCCAGGCCTCGATGGTGTGCAGCATGGCCTGGGTCCGGGGCAGTACCTCGTCGCCCGAGCCCGACTTGGCGAGCTTCATCAGGTCCAGGGCGTCGTCGGGACGCCCGAGGTGGACCATCTGACGCGCGGCGCGGGACAGGGCCTCGCCGGCGCGTGGCCGGTCGCCGCCCTCGCGGGCCGCGTGGGCGGCGATGACGAAGTACTTCTGGGCGGTGGGTTCGAGGCCGACGTCGTGGGACATCCAGCCGGCGAGGACCGCCAGGTTGGCGGCGACGCCCCAGAGCCGGCGCTGGAGGTGTTCGGGGTGGCGGTAGGCGAGCATGCCGCCCACCTCGTTGAGCTGGCCCACCACGGCCTTGCGCTGAAGTCCTCCGCCGCGGGCCGCGTCCCAGGCGCGGAACACTTCGACGGAACGTTCCAGTGCCTCGATCTCCTGCGACCCGATGGGGGCGGCTTCGTAGCGGTCGAACCCAGCGGGGTCGGCGTGCAGGGGATCGGTGGCGCGGGGGGCGTCGGTTGCTGGTGCGGGGTTGGTGTGGAGCCAGTCGTGCATGGCGCTGCTGAGTGCGGAGCCTGCGGCGAGCGCGGCGCCCGCGCCCACCAGGCCGCGTCGGTTGAGCATGAGGTCCATTCCCGTGAATTCGGTGAGGACCGCCGCCGTACGCTCGGGTGCCCAGGGGAGCCCGTCAGGGTTGTCACCTTTCCTGACGTTCTGCCGCTTGCCGGCGCGCCCGTGTCGTACGAACCCGAGGTCCTCGATGGTCACGACACGGCCGAGTCGCTCGGTGAACAGGGCTGCCAGCACTCTGGGCACGGGATCGCGCGGGGTCTCCCCCATGTCGATCCACCGCCGCACCCGCGAGGTGTCGGTCGCCAGCTGGGGGTGGCCCATGGCCGCCGCCTGCCGGTTCACGAGCCGCGCGAGCTCTCCCTTGGACCAGCCGGTGAGGCCGAACAGGTCTGCCAGGCGGGTGTTGGAATCTCCGGTCACGTCAAGCCCCCAGGTTCTCGGCTGAGTTGACAGTAACCCCCTGTCATAGGGCTGGCGACTATTCGCCAGGGTTCGCCAGGGTGCGCCCGATGTTCCGCCACCCGCGCCTGGGTGTCAGGTAGGAAAGCGCCACCCCGCCCCGGAAACCGGCCCGCATTCCCCAGGGTGTCGACCGGGGAACGGGACGGGGCAGGCGTACGCAACTCGTCGGCACACGAAGGGATCTGTCTCGCCCATGTACACAGCATCGTCCTCCGTGTCCGCCCCGCCCCGGCCGCAGCGCACCGTCCCGGCCCAGGCCGGGAGCGGACCGTTCCTCGACCCCACGCACGCGGGTCGGGCCCGACGCTGGGCAGGGAACGTGACCCAGCCGCTGAGCGGGAGAATCGACTTGTCCGGCCCCCAGGGCGCGCAGCTGCGCAAGGCGATCGCCTCCGTGCACCGCATCTGCCCCGAGTTCCATCCGGTGCAGGTACTGCGCCGCAGCGGCCGGTCCGTGCTGATCGTGGGGACCACGGGACGGATGACTGCGGTCGCGAAGTGTTTACTGGATCACTCGCCGGTCTGGACCGAGCGGTTCCGGCACGAAATAGGGGCATACCGTGCGTTCGTCCGGCACCGTCCGCCTGTGCGGGCGCCGCGGCTCATCGCCGCGGATCCGGAGAACTGCACGCTGGTGATCGAGCGGATGCCGGGACGTCCGGCGGCGCTGACGCGGCACCCGATGGAGGCCCCGCCGCGGGCGGACGTACGGGCCGCGCTGGGGGCGATCGCCCGGCTCAACGCCTGGCGGCCGCCGGCCGGCACGTTCGACGCGCCGCTGGACTACGCGTCCCGCATCGCCCGCTACCACGAGCTCGGGCTCTTCACCGACCGGGACCGGGACGACCTGCAGAAGCTGCTGCACGGCCTGGCCCACGCGGGTGGCCGCCAGGGCATGGGCCAGTTCTGTCACGGCGACGCGCTGCTGTCGAACATCCTGCTGTCGCCGACGGGACCGGTGCTGGTCGACTGGGAGCACGCGGGCTGGTACCTGCCCGGGTACGACCTGGCGACCCTCTGGTCGGTTCTCGGTGACGCCCCGCTGGCGCGGCGGCAGATCAGTGGTCTGGCGCAGTCGGCGGGTCCGGCGTCGCGGGACGCGTTCCTGGTGAATCTGATGATGGTGCTGACCCGGGAGATCCGGACGTACGAGACGGCGGTGCAGCGCACGATCCGGGAGGCTCCGCCGGCCGGTTCGGTGCAGCTGCCGTCCGGTGCGGTCTCCCCCGGGGAGGAACAGCGGCTGCTGCTGAGGCGGCTGCATGATGACTGCGCGCTGGCACGGCGGGCCGTGCGCGCTGCGGTCGGGACGCGCTGAGGCGCGCCGACCGACGACGAGGGGGAAGTGCGCTGTGCGCCCGGTGCCGACACGCCGGGCGCGCAGCGCGCTGTCGTTTCCGGCCTCCTCGGGGTGGCGCTCGGGCGGCACAGGTCCACTCCACTGACGCGCCGCAGGCCCGTGCGCCGTCGCCGCGAAACTCCCCCGAACGGCTCTGATCTGGGAACTCTCCGGTGTCGTGGGGTCATTGACGGGCCGTCGGGAAGCGGCTACCCCTGTACGGGTCCGGCACTGTACGCCCCGTCGTCACCCCGGTCCCCCAGGAGGCTGCCTTGCCCCGTCTTCTCTTCCTCAGGCGCGCCCGCGGACGCGCCGGTGGAGCCTTGGGCGCCGTCGCGTCCGTGGCGCTGCTGCTGCCCCTGCTGTCGGCGGGTCCGTCCGCCACCGCCGATCAGCCGGCGACCGGATCGCTCCAGGCCGAGTTCGCGGCGGCCGCCGAGCGGTACGACGTACCCCCGGGTGTGCTGCTCGCCGTGGCGTACCTGCAGTCCCGGTGGGACGGGCACGGCGGCGCGCCGAGTGTGAGCGGTGGGTACGGTCCGATGCATCTGACGGATGCCCGAACCGCGCTGGCGCGGGCCCCGCACCACTCGCATGGAGCGGAGGACGCCCGCGGTGACGACGCGCGCGGGCCGAAGTACGGTACGGAGGCCCGGCTGCCGGAGGTGTCGGAGCTGCCGCCGCGGCTGCGGACCCTGGAGCGGGCGGCGGCGGTCTCTGGGATCGCGGCCGAGGAGCTGCGGACGAGCCGTGCGGCGAACATCCGGGGCGGCGCGGCGCTGCTGGCCGCCGCGCAGCGGGAGCTGGGCCGGCCGGCGAGCGCCGATCCGGCGGCGTGGTTCGGTGCGGTGGCGCGGTACTCGGGCGCCGATGACACGGCGACCGCGACGGCCTACGCGAACGACGTCTTCGACGTGATCCGTACGGGTCAGCGGCGGGTCACGGACAGCGGGCAGGTGGTGTCGCTGCCGCCGGACGCGGATGTGGTCGCCGACCCCGGTCAGGTCGCGGCGCTGGGGCTGCGGACGGCCGACCGGGGACTGTCGGAGTGCCCGGTGTCGGTGCCGTGCGAGTGGATCCCGGCGCCGTACGAGGAGTTCGGCGACGGTGACTACGGCAACCACGACAAGGCGAACCGGCCGGTGTCCCAGTCGATCAGGTACATCGTGGTGCACGACACCGAGGCGAGCTGGGAGATGACCCTGAAGCTCGTGCAGGACCCGCGGTACGTGTCCTGGCAGTACTCGCTGCGCTCCTCCGACGGGCACGTCGCCCAGCATCTGCCGCTGAAGGACGTGGGCTGGCACGCCGGGAACTGGTTCGTGAACGCCAAGTCGGTGGGGCTGGAGCACGAGGGGTTCCTGGTGTCTCCGGACGCGTGGTACACGGAGGCGATGTACCGGGCCTCGGCGCGTCTGGTGCGGTATCTGGCCAAGCGGTACGACATCCCGCTGGACCGGCAGCACATCCTGGGGCACGACAACGTGCCGGGGACGGTCCCGGCGACGATCCGGGGCATGCACACCGACCCGGGGCCGTTCTGGGACTGGGACCACTACTTCACGCTGCTGGGCCGGCCGTTCACGCCGACCGCCGGGCCGCACAGCGCCGTGGTGACGATCCGCCCCGACTACGTCCGGCACCGGCCGGTGTACACGAGCTGTCTGAAGCCCGGTGACACCTGCGCTCCGCACGGCAGCGGCGCGGTGCGGCTGCACAGCGCTCCGGACGCGGACAGCCCGCTGGTGAAGGACATCGGGCTGAGCCCGGGCGGGAGCCCCGCGACGACCGGGGTCAACGACACGGGTGCCCGGGCCTCGACGGGCCAGCAGTACGCGGTGGCCGAGCGTCGCGGGGACTGGACGGCGATCTGGTACCTGGGGCAGAAGGCGTGGTTCCACAATCCGCGCTCGGCGCCGACGGCGGTGGGCGCGCGGGGCTGGGTGCTGACCCCGAAGGAGGGCCCGGCCGGGGTTCCGGTGTACGGGCGGGCCTATCCGGAGGCGGCCGCGTATCCGTCGGGGGTGCCGGTGCAGTCGGTGGTTCCGCTGCCGTACACGCTGGCGGCAGGCCAGTCCTATGTGGTGGGTGACCGTACACCCGGCGAGTATTTCTACGCGCCGGTGTACGACACGACCGGTCACACCGTGGTGCGCGGCAAGGAGCTGTACTACGAGATCCAGTTCGGCCATCGGGTCGCCTTCGTGAAGGCGTCGGACGTGCGGGTCTCCCGCGTCTGACCGCTCAGGGGGCGGTGAGGGGTTCGGCCTGGTAGGCGCGGTGGAGGAGGTCGAGGAAGTCCGGGACTTCGGGCAGGGCGGCGGTGCCGATGCGGTGCACCGCCACTCCCGGTGTCCAGGAGTTCATGACCGCGGCTCCGGCGAGCGTCGGCAGGTCGGCGGGTGTGACCTCCTGGACGCGCTGGGGGACGCCGAGCCTGTCGAGCTGCCGGCGGACGATGCCCATCGTGGTGCCTTCCAGTATGTCGGCCAGCGGCCAGAGGACCGCCGAGCCGTCCCAGAAAGCGAGGTTCCAGATCGTCGCCTCGCTGAGGCGGCCCTGGCGGTCGACGAAGGCCGCGTCGTCGAAGCCCTGGGCGACGGCGTCACGGAGGAAGTAGGTCTTGGCCACCTCCCCGACGTGCTTCACGGCCGGCAGGACCCGTTCGTATCCGACGGTGGCCAGCGTCAGCGGTCCTTGGGGTCCTGTCGCGGGCGGTCCGGTACGGACGAGCAGCTCGGGCTCCACCTCGGGGCTTGCGACGGTGAATTCGCCCGCCGGTGAGTAGACCGTGGCCGTCAGCGAGAGGTCTTCGGGGCCGTCCTGGAGGGCCTGTCGCAGGTGGGTGAGGACCAGTTCGTCGGGGAGTGCCCGGCCGAAGAGTTCGATCGAGGCGCGGCGCAGCCGCTGAAGGTGGAGGTCGAGGCCGCGGACCCGGCCGTCGCGGATCTGCATCGCGGTGAAGTGGGCGTAGCCGGCGAAGGCGAGCGGGGCGAGGTCGTCGGCAGTAGCGGGGTGGCCGTTGCGGTGGACGAGAGAGGAGGTCGGGGAATGTGCGCTCATGGGAGGGGACGCTAAGGCTTCATACCGGTGTGAAGGTCAAGCGCGCTCTGGCGCAGTCCGGGGCCCGCGAGCCGGAGCGTGGAGTTCATATGACTAATCCGGAGAGCGGAGTGGAGCGCCCGGGGCAGGGGTAGGGCACGGCCCGGAAGTGACGATCGCTCACCGGAAGGCCTCGCACGCATGGCACAGCCCTTCGTACTGCCGGATTTCTATGTCCCGTATCCGGCACGGCTCAACCCCCATGTGAAGGAGGCCCGGGCGCACACCAAGGAGTGGGCGCGCCGCATGGGGATGCTCGAAGGCTCGGGCATCTGGGAGGAGCACGACCTCGACTCCCATGACTACGCCCTGCTGTGCTCCTACACCCACCCCGACTGCGACGCCGAGGCCCTGTCGCTGGTCACCGACTGGTACGTCTGGGTCTTCTTCTTCGACGACCACTTCCTCGACGTCTTCAAACGGACCCAGGACCGGGCGGGCGGCAAGGCCTATCTGGACCGGCTGCCGCTGTTCATGCCGCTGGACCCCGCCACCCCGATGCCGGAGCCGACCAATCCGGTGGAGGCCGGGCTCGCGGATCTGTGGATGCGTACGGTCCCGTCGATGTCCCCCGGCTGGCGGTCCCGGTTCGCGCTGGCGACGGAGAACCTCCTCAACGAGTCGATGTGGGAGCTGTCCAACATCAACGAGGGCCGGATCGCCAATCCGGTGGAGTACATCGAGATGCGCCGCAAGGTCGGCGGCGCCCCCTGGTCGGCCGGTCTGATCGAGTACGCGGCGGGCGCGGAGATCCCCGCGCAGGTGGCCGGGGCCCGGCCGCTGCGCGTGCTCACCGACGCCTTCGCCGACGCGGTGCACCTGCGCAACGACCTCTTCTCGTACCAGCGGGAGGTCGAGGACGAGGGCGAGAACAGCAACGGCGTCCTCGTGCTGGAGAAGTTCCTCGACTGCACCACGCAGCAGGCCGCCGAGGCCGTCAACGACCTGCTCACCTCCCGGCTCCAGCAGTTCGAGAACACCGCGCTGACCGAGGTTCCCGCGCTGTGCGTGGAGAAGGGGCTCAGCCCCGAGGAGTGCGCGGCGGTCGCCCTCTACACCAAGGGGCTCCAGGACTGGCAGTCCGGCGGCCACGAGTGGCATCTGCGCTCCAGCCGCTACATGAACGAGGGTGCGCTGACGGGCAGTTCGTGGACCGGCGGGGTGCTCGGCACGTCGGCCCTGGACATCCGGACCCTGTTCGGCCGTCCGGCCGCCGCGCGGCTGCGCAGCTTCACGCATGTGCCGCACCAGCGCGTGGGGCCGTCGCTGCTGCCCGACTTCGACATGCCCTTCGAGCTGTCGCTCAGCCCGCACCACCAGGAGGCCCTTGCCCGGTCGGTGGAGTGGGCGCGCCGGATGGGGATGCTGGAGGACCTGTGGGACGAGGAGATGCTGGTCGGCTTCGACTTCGCGCTCTGCTCGGCGGGTCTTGACCCGGACGCGACGCTGGAGGAGCTGGAGCTCAGCGCGGAGTGGCTGACCTGGGGCACGTACGGCGACGACTACTACCCGCAGGTCTTCGGGCGGACCCGCAATCTCGTGGGCGCGAAGGACGCCACCGAGCGGCTGAAGGCGTGCATGTCCGTGGAGGACCCCGGCGCGGGCGCCGCACTGGCCGTGGGCCCCCTGGAGCGGTCGCTCGCCGACCTGTGGGCCCGTACGACCGAGCCCATGGACGCGGCCGCGCGGGCCGAACTGCGCTGCGCGATGGACACGATGCTGGACAGCTGGATGTGGGAGCTGCACAACCAGGCGCAGCACCGGATCCCGGACCCGGTGGACTATCTGGAGATGCGCCGGCACACCTTCGGCTCCGAGCTGACGATGCTGCTGTGCCGGCTGCGGCACACGAATGAGCTGGGGCCGGAGATCTACCGCAGCGGTACGGTGCGCAGTCTGGAGAGCTCGGCGGCCGACTACGGGATGCTCATCAACGACCTCTTCTCGTACCAGAAGGAGATCGAGGTCGAGGGTGAGGTGCACAACGGCGTGCTGGTGGTGCAGAAGTTCTTCGACTGCGACTACCCGACCGGTATGGCGATCATCGACGATCTGATGAAGGGCCGCATGCGCCAGTTCCTCCACGTGAAGCAGCATGAACTGCCGCTGCTGTACGAGGACTTCGAGGTGAGCGAGGCCGGGCGGGCCGCGCTGGAGTCCTACGTACGGGAGCTGGAGGACTGGATGGTGGGCATCCTCAACTGGCACCGCGGGATCCGCCGGTACGGCGCGCAGGACGTGCACCGCGGCAGCGGTACGCCGCTGGCGCGGAGGCTCGCGCAGGGCCTGCCGTCCGGGCCGACGGGGCTGGGAACGTCGGCGGCCCGGGTGCCGGCGCTGCTCGCGCCGTAGCGGCGGGCGGTCAGCGGCCTTCGCGGGCGCCGCGGAGCTGGTCCAGCTCGCGGCGCTCGCGCTTGGTCGGACGGCCCGCGCCCCGGTCGCGGACACCGGCCAGGGCGACATGCTCGCGCGGCGGCGGGGGCGGGCTGTTGTCGACGTAGGCCTCGGCGGCGACCGGCGGTCCGACCCGCTTGGTCAGCACCCGCCGTACCTCGACGATCCGCTCCCGCCCGGCGTGGAAGAGCCGGACCTCGTCGCCGGCCTTCACGGGCTGGGCGGGCTTGGCGCGCTCCCCGTTGACGCGGACGTGCCCGGCCCGGCAGGCCGTGGCGGCCTGGGAGCGGGTCTTGGTGAGGCGTACCGCCCAGATCCAGCTGTCGACCCGTGCGGTCCCGCCGGTCGCGTTGCCCTCGTCGGAAGCCATGGTGCGACTCTACAAGTTCAGCCCTGCTGGAACAGCTCTGCGGGCAGCGGCTTGAGCAGCGCGTACAGGTCGTCCGTGATGGGCCGGTCCCAACTGGCGATGGTCACGAGGACGTTGTCGCTGCGGTCGAACTGGACGCAGGAGATACGGCTCTCGGAGAGCTTGAGGCGGCGCACGATCAGGAGGTTGTCGCCCTGCATGACGGGGACGTCCTCGGTGCCGACGACCTCGACCGGCTCGTCGTTCTCCAGGGCCGCGAGGAGCTGGGCCACCTCGAAGGGGATCTGGCCCTCGGCGAGCTCGCGGGCGGGCGATCCCTCGGGCAGATTGCCGATGATCATCGCGGGGCCGCGGCCGCCGAAGAGGTCGTAGCGCAGGAAGACGCCCTGGCAGCTGCCGTCGGGCGCGGGCAGCAGGCCGGCGCCGAGATTTCCGGGCCAGTCCCCCGGGTCCATGGCCAGGACGTCGAAGTCCGGGCCCGCGGGTGTGGCGGCGCTGCGGCGGCGGAGGAAGGACATGCCGCCATGGTACGTGTCCGGGCGCGTCCCGCGTCGCCGGGCTTAGGCCGCCCGCTCGGCCAGCTCACGCAGCACGGTCAGGGCGTCACCCGCACGGCCCTGGTCCACGAAGAGATGGTCGTGGTGGAAGCCCGCGACGACGTTGCAGCTGATCCCGGCGTCGGCGAGCGCGGTCGCGACGGCGGCGGTGAGGCCGACGGCGTCGAGCGCCGAGTGGACACGGAGCGTGATCCAGGCCGCCACGTAGTCGTACGGCAGGGAGGCGGCGTCGGCCTCTGCCTGGCGGACGACGAGGGTGAGGGCCTCGGTCTCGGCGACGGTGACGACGGGGTTGACGCCGGGGGGTACGGCGGGGCCCGGGACGGTGGTGAAGACGTAGGGCCCGGGGTTGAGCCGGGGCCGCATGCCGGTCAGGAGCCTGGTCAGATCATGTTCACCGCTCATGATCACCACGATAGGCGGGTGACGGTGCCGGTGGGTCGTCCGGGCCCGGGGCCCTCGGGCCGGGATCATGAGCACGCTCCGTGGCCCGTTGCCCGCGGAGCGGAGGAGGTACCCGTTGAGCATCCTCGGTTCCCGGGCCGTCCGCGCGGCCACCGTCCTCGCCGCCTGCGCGCTCGTCGGCTGCGCCACCGCCGTGACGGCCCCCGTCTCCCAGGCGGGTCCCCCGCCGGGCACCCGGCCCGGTTTCTCGGCCGATCCGGCCCGCGCGGCACTCGTACGGCTGCTGCCGCGCCATGCCCGTCAGTTCGCGCTGGAGCCGGTGGCCCGCCCGGCCTCCGGAGACTACTTCGCCGTGTCGGGCCGGGCCGGGGCCGTACGGGTCCGGGGCACCAGCCCGGCCGTGCTGCTGACCGGCGTGAACTGGTACCTCAAACACACCGCGAAGGTCGACATCGGCTGGCCCGGCACGAGCACCGAACGGCTCCCCGCGACGCTCCCCGCCCCGCGCGCCGAGCGCAGGGCCGCGGCGGTGCCGCACCGCTTCGCCCTCAACGACACCGACGACGGCTACTCCGGCGCGTACCGCGGCTGGGCGGCGTACGAGCGGCAGATCGACCTGCTCGCGCTGCACGGCGTCAACGAGGTGTTCGTGCAGATGGGAGCGGACGCGGTGTACGCGCGGGCGCTACGCGAGTTCGGATACTCCGGGCAGGAGCTGCGTGCCTGGATTCCGGGGCCGGCGCACCAGCCGTGGTGGCTGATGCAGAACCTGTCGTCGTTCGGCGGCCCGGTCTCCGAGCGGCTCCTCGACGACCGGGCCAGGCTCGGGCGGCGGATCGCCGACCGGCTGCGGCAGCTGGGGATGACGCCGGTCCTGCCGGGGTACTTCGGGACGGTCCCGCCGGGGTTCGCCGAGCGCCGGCCGGGCGGGCGCACCGTGCCGCAGGGCACCTGGGCCGCCTTCGCCCGGCCGGACTGGCTGGACCCGCGCGGCCCCCTCTTCGGCCAGGTCGCCGAGGCGTTCTACCGCCACCAGAAGCGGATCTTCGGCACGTCGACGCTGTACAAGATGGATCTGCTGCACGAAGGCGGCAGCGCGGGCGACGTCCCGGTCGGGGCCGCGGCCGCCGCGGTCATGAAGGCGCTGCAGACCGCGCGGCCCGGCGCCGTGTGGGTGCTCCTGGGCTGGCAGAAGAACCCGTCCGTCGAGGTGATCGACGCGGTGGACAAGAGCCGGCTACTGATCGTGGACGGCTACTCCGACCGTCGGGACGGGCTCGACCGGGAGACGTCGTGGCACGGCGCCCCGTACGCGTTCGGCACGATCCCGAACTTCGGCGGGCACACGACCCTGGGCGCCAACACCGCCGTGTGGACGGAGCGGTTCGAGCGGTGGCGGACCAAGCCGGACAGCGCGCTGCGCGGAATCGCGTATCTACCGGAGGCCACCGGCGGCAACCCGGCCGCGTACGAACTGTTCACCGAACTGGCCTGGCGGACCGGACCGTTCGACCAGGCAGGCTGGTTCGCGTCGTACGCCGCGCGCCGCTACGGCGCGGCCGATCCGCACGCGGTCGCGGCGTGGGAGCTGCTGCGGCGCGGCCCGTACAGCACCCCGGCCGGGAAGTGGAGCGAGCCGCAGGACAGCCTCTTCACCGCCCGGCCGAGTCTGACGGCGGGCCAGGCGGCCCGCTGGAGCCCCGGGGAGATGCGCTACGACGCCACGACCGTGACGCGGGCGCTGAGCGAGCTGCTGAAGGTCGCGCCCGCGCTGCGGGGCACCGACGCCTACCGGTTCGATCTGGTGGACGTGGCCCGGCAGGCCCTGGCCAACCGCAGCCGGGCGCTGCTGCCGCTGATCAAGGGCGCGTACGAGGCAAAGGACCTGGCAGGGTTCCGGAAGCTGACGGACCGGTGGCTGGGGCATCTGACGCTGCTGGACGAGCTGCTCGCCGCCGACGAGCGGTTCCTGCTCGGGCCGTGGCTCGAGGCGGCGAGGGCATGGGGCACCACCGACGAGGAGCGGGCCCGGTGGGAGTTCGACGCCCGGTCGATCCTCACCACCTGGGGGCCGCGCGCGGGCAGCGAGCTGGGCCATCTGCACGACTACGCGAACCGGGAGTGGGCGGGGCTCGTCTCGGGCTTCTACGCGCCGCGCTGGTCGGCGTATTTCGACAGCCTGGAGACGGCGCTGGTGACGGGCCGGGCCCCGGTGGCGATCGACTGGTTCGCCATGGAGAACGCCTGGAACCTGAAGCGGGACGCCTATCCCGTACGGGCCGAGGGCGATCCGTACGTACAGGCGTCCCGGGTCCGCGACGTGCTGGCGGCGGGCTGACGCTGTGTCAGAGCGACGGTGTCAGGTCAGGTCGAATTCTCCGTCACGCGCGTTGAGGACGAAGGCCCGCCACTCGGCGGGGCTGAAGATCAGCGACGGGACCTCGGGCCGGCCCGCGTTGCGCATCGCGACGAAGCCCTCGACGAAGGCGATCTGGACGTCCCCCGCGCCCTGGCTGCCCGATTGCCAGTCGGCGTTGCTGAGGTCGAGTTCCGGCTTCTCCCAGCCCGCGAAGGTGTGCTGGGTGGTGGTGCTCTCCGCCACGTCCGTGCTCCTCCCGCATCGTCGCCTTGGGGGGCCAGCCTAGCGATCAGCACGGGCGCCGCACAGGCCGCGGACCGAGGTCCGCGGCCGGTGCGCGTCAGGTGGTGGGCGGCTCGGCGCCGACCAGCCACATCGAGAAGAACTGGGCACCGCCGCCGTAGGCGTGGCCCAGGGCCCGGCGGGCCCCCTCGACCTGGTGCTCGCCGGCCTGTCCGCGGACCTGGAGGGCGGCCTCGGCGAACCGGATCATGCCGGAGGCGCCGATGGGGTTGGTGGACAGGACCCCGCCGGAGGGGTTGACGGGCAGGTCGCCGTCGAGTTCGGTGACGCCCGACTCGGTGAGCTTCCAGCCCTCGCCCTCGTCGGCGAAACCGAGGTTCTCCAGCCACATCGGCTCGTACCAGGAGAAGGGGACGTACATCTCGACGGCGTCGATCTCCCGGCGCGGGTCGGTGATGCCCGCCTGGCGGTAGACGTCGGCGGCGCAGTCCTTGCCGGCCTGCGGGGAGACGAAGTCCTTGCCGGCGAAGAGGGTGGGCTCGCTGCGCATGGCGCCGCCGTGCAGCCAGGCGGGAGGGTGCGGGGCGCGGGCCGCTCCGGCGCGGTCGGTGAGGACCATGGCGCAGGCCCCGTCGGAGGACGGGCAGGTCTCCGAGTAGCGGATCGGGTCCCACAGCATCGGGGAGGCCTGCACCTTGGCGAGGGTGATGTCGTGTTCGTGGAGGTGGGCGTAGGGGTTCCTCAGGGCGTTGCGGCGGTCCTTGTACGCGACGAGGGAGCCGACGGTGTCGGGGGCGCCGGTGCGCCGCATGTAGGCGCGTACGTGCGGGGCGAAGAAGCCGCCCGCTCCGGCGAGCAGCGGCTGCTGGAACGGGATGGGCAGGGACAGGCCCCACATGGCGTTGGACTCGGACTGCTTCTCGAAGGCGAGGGTGAGGACGGTGCCGTGGACGCGGGCGGCGACGAGCTGGGCGGCGACGAGGGCGGTGGAGCCGCCGACGGATCCGGCGGTGTGGACGCGGAGCATCGGTTTGCCGACGGCGCCGAGCGCGTCGGCGAGGTAGAGCTCCGGCATCATCACGCCCTCGAAGAAGTCGGGGGCCTTGCCGATGACGACGGCGTCGATGTCCGCCCAGGTGAGGGCGGCGTCGTCGAGGGCGCGCCGGGCGGCTTCGCGGACGAGTCCGGCGAGGGAGACGTCCCGGCGGGCGGCGACGTGTTTGGTCTGGCCGATGCCGACGACGGCCACGGGCTCCTTACCGGACATGCGACTCCCCTTCGAGTACGGCGACCAGGTTCTGCTGGAGGCAGGGGCCGGAGGTGGCGTGGGCGAGGGCGCGGTCGCTGTCGCCGCGGTGGATGCGGGCGGCGGCCTCGCCGAGGCGGATCAGTCCGGCGGCCATGACGGGGTTGGCCGCGAGCGCTCCGCCGGACGGGTTGACCCTCACGCTCTCGTCGAGGTCGAGGGCTTTGCGCAGGACCACTTCCTGGGAGGTGAAGGGGGCGTGGAGTTCGGCGGTGTCGACGGGCCGGTCGAAGGCGCCCGCCCGGCGGGCGGCGAGCCGGGTGGAGGGTGAGTCGGTGAGGTCACGAACGCCGAGTGCGTGGGCTTCGACGCGGTGGTCCATGCCGCGGATCCAGGCGGGGCGTTCGCACAGCTCACGGGCCTTGTCGCCGGCGGCGAGGACGACGGCGGCGGCGCCGTCGCCGATGGGCGGGCAGTCGCCGGTGCGCAGGGGGGCGACGACGTGGTCGCCGTGTGGCCGGGCGCCGGGGAGCTGGGCGTGCGGGTTGGTGGTGGCGGCGTCCCGGCTGCGGGCTGCGATCGCGGCGAGTTCGCCTTCGGTGGTGTCGCCCGCGTCGATCAGGGCCTGGGCCTGGAGGGCGGCGAGGGCGACCGAGTCGGGCCACAGCGGCGCGAGGTAGTAGGGGTCGAGCTGGCGGGAGAGGACGTCGCGCACGGAGCCGGGTGAGGACTTGCCGTAGGAGTAGACGAGCGCGGTGTCGCATTCGCCGGTGAGCAGCTTCACCCAGGCCTCGTAGAGCGCCCAGGCGCCGTCGGTCTCGACGTGGGACTCGGAGATCGGGGGCCAGGCTCCGACGCCGTCGAGGGCCATGGTGAAGGAGAAGGCGCGGCCGGCGAGGTAGTCGCTCGATCCCGAGCAGGTGAACCCGATGTCGGCGGTCTTGAGTCCGGTCCGCCCGAGCACCTCGTGCAGGACGGGCATGACCATCTCGACCTCGGAGAGCTCGTCGGTGCGCCGCCGGTGGTCGCCTTGGGCGAAGGCGACGATCGCGACGTCCCGGGAAGGTGCCATCAGAGCAGCTCCTTGTACGTGTCGTAGTCGGCGTCGGGTTCGCCGGTGGGCCGGTAGTGGTCGGGGTGGCGGGCGCCGTCGGTCCAGACGGGTTCGACGCGCAGGCCCATGCGGACCTGGTCGTAGGGGATGCCGCCGATCCGGCCGTGCAGGGCGAGGTCGGCGCCGTCGAGCGCGATGTGCGCGTAGACGTACGGCACCTCGATGTCGAGATTCGCCGTATGCGCAGCTTTGATGTTGACGATGCAGAAGGTGGTGACGGTGCCGCGGGGGCCGACCTCGACCTGGTCGGTGGTGGCGACGCCGCAGGTGGGGCAGGCGCCGCGGGGCGGGACGTAGACCTTGTGGCAGGAGGGGCAGCGCTCGCCGACGATCCGGCGGTCGGTGAGGGCAGTGAGGTGGTCGCTCTGGGCGCGGCCCGGGGTGTACGTGTAGTCGAGGCGGGCCGGGGCGGCGATGCCGGTGACGGGGTTGTCGAACCGGCCGTCGTGGGCGGCGGGTTCGGCGTCCGGGGCGCTGTCGTGGGGCTCGAAGCAGGCGATGTCGGTGATGGCGCCGGTGCGTTCGGCGGCCCAGCGGACGCGGACCCGCAGGCCGGTGCGGACGGCGTCGGGGCCGGGGGCGTCGAGGGCGTGCAGCAAGGCGGTGTCGGCGCCGTCGAGGCGGACCAGGACCCAGGCGAAGGGGGTGGCCAGGGGCTGGCCGCGGCGGGGTTCGGGGTTCCAGGCCCAGGTGGTGACGGTGCCGGTCTCGGCGACCTGGACGAGGTCGCGGAGTTCGTCGGCGGTCTCGGGGTCGTATTCGACGGGGGGTACGAGGATCTTCCCGGCGGTGGTGCGCACGCCGAGGACGGTGCGTTCGCGCAGTCCGGTGAGGAAGGCGGACTGGACGGGGCCCAGGGAGCGGGTGAAGGGGAACTCGAGGACGAGGGGGGCGCGGAGTGCCTGCGGCGCGGGGGCGGGTGACATGGGCGGGCTCCTTGTCGGTGGGGCTGCTGCGTGGGGCGGAGCCCCAGTTCGGGAGGGGGGCGGGGTGGGGGGGACGTCACTCCCTCCGGTACACCGGCGTGCGCTTCTCCGCGAATGCGCGCGCGCCCTCCTTCGCGTCCGCCGTGTCGAAGATCGGCCAGCCGCGTTTGAGCTCCGCCGCCAGGCCTTCCGTCTCCGTCAGCTCCGCCGTCTCGTACACCGACGCCTTCACGGCTTCCACGGCGAGCGGGCCGCAGGCGTTGATGCGTTCCGCGATCTCCAGGGCATTGGTGAGCGCCGTGCCGTCCGGGACGACGTGGCCGACGAGTCCGATCCGGGCGGCTTCCTCGGCGTCGTAGGGGCGGCCGGTGAGGAGCATCTCCAGGGCGTGGGTGCGCGGGATCTGGCGCGGGAGGCGTACGGTCGAGCCGCCGATGGGGAACAGGCCGCGGGCGACCTCGAAGAGTCCGAAGGTGGCGCCTGCGGCGGCGACCCGGATGTCGGTGCCCTGGAGGATCTCCGTGCCGCCCGCGACGCAGTGGCCCTCGACGGCGGCGATGACGGGTTTGCGGGGCCGGTGGTGGCGGAGCATCGCCTTCCAGTGCAGGTCCGGGTCGGCCCGCATCCTCTCGCGGTACCGCTCGCCCTCCATGCCCTTGCCGGCGAGTGCCTTGAGGTCCATGCCGGCGCAGAACGTGCCGCCCGCGCCGGTGAGCACGATCGAGCGCACGGTGTCGTCGGCGTCGGCCTCCAGCCACCCGTCGTGCAGGCCCACCAGCATCGGCAGCGAGAGCGCGTTCTTCGCCTCGGGCCGGTTGAGCGTGAGTATCAGTGTGGCGCCTTCGCGCCGCACGGTGAGGTGTTCGGTACCACCCATGGCCGTCCTCCCGTCTCAGACCTAGAACAGGTTGCAGGAGGTGGGGGTCCAGTTCAATAGTTTTCTGACACCCAGTCAGATTCTTCTGCGGGGCCCCTTCCCTCCTCCGCCGCACGGCGCTCTAATGACCGCCAGCCAGTTGGGGCCGCGGTCAGGAGGAACGGTGGAGTACAACCTTGCCGACCTGTTCGAATCGGTCGTCGACGCGGTCCCGGGCCGTGAGGCGCTCGTGTACCTCGACCATCCCGGCACCGGGACGGAACGCCGGCTGACGTACGCCGCGCTCGACGCGGCCGCCAACCGGCTCGCCCACCATCTGATCGACTCCGGCCTCCGGCCCGGCGAGCATCTGGGCCTGCACCTCTACAACGGCGTCGAGTATCTGCAGACGGTCCTGGCCTGCCTGAAGGCGCGGATCGTCCCGGTCAACGTCAACTACCGCTACGTGGAAGAGGAGCTGGTCTATCTCTACCGGGACGCCGATCTGGCCGCGCTCGTCTTCGACGCCGAGTTCACCGGGCGGGTCGCCGCCGCGCTGCCGCGGACGGAGAACCTGCGGCACCTCGTGCGGGTGGGGACCCCGCCCGAGGGCGCGCCCGGTCTCGACTGCGTGGCCTTCGCCGACGCGGAGGCGGCGGGGTCGCCGGCGCGGGGCTTCGCGCCCCGCTCGGCCGACGACCTCTTCATCATCTACACCGGCGGGACGACGGGGATGCCCAAGGGCGTCATGTGGCGCCAGGAGGACCTGTTCTTCGCCGGCCTCGGCGGCGGGGCGCCCACCGGCGAGCCGGTGAAGAGCCCTGAGGAGCTGGCCGAACGGGTGGCGGCGGGGGGCGAGGGCATCACCTTCTTCCCCACTCCCCCGCTCATGCACGGCACCTCCACGCTCACCGCCTTCATCGGCTTCAACTTCGGGCAGCGGGTGGTGCTGCACCGCAAGTACGTGCCCGAGGAGGTCCTGCGGACCATCGGGCGGGAGAAGGTCACCAGCATCTCCCTGGTGGGCGACGCCATGCTGCGCCCGCTGATCGACGCGCTGACCGGTCCGCTGAAGGGCGCCGACCTCTCCTCGCTGTTCAGCGTCTCCTCGTCCGGCGCGATCATGTCCGAGACCGTACGGCGCGAGTTCGCGGAGCGCGCGCCGCATGTGATGCTGCTGAACAACTTCGGCTCCTCCGAGTCCGGTTTCAACGGCACCGCCACCGACGACTCGGGCCCCGAGCGGGGCTTCCGGCTGCGGGTCAACGCCCGTACGCAGGTGGTGGATCCGGCGACGTACGAACCGGTCGCGCCCGGTGAGCCGGGGCGGATCGCCCAGCGCGGCCATGTCCCGCTGGGCTACTACAACGACCCGGTCAAGACCGCCGAGACCTTCTTCCAGCGGGGCACGGAGCGGTGGGTGCTGCTCGGGGACATGGCCACCGTCGACGAGGACGGCATCGTGACCGTCCTCGGCCGCGGTTCGCAGTGCATCAACACCGGCGGCGAGAAGGTCTATCCGGAGGAGGTCGAGCAGGCGCTCAAGTCCCATCCGGACGTCTACGACGCCTTGGTGGCCGGGGTGCCGGACGCGACCTGGGGCAATCACGTGGCCGCGGTGGTCCAGCTGCGGGCCGGCGCCCGGGCCCTGGACCTGGCGGCCGTGCAGGCGCACTGCCGTACCCGGCTCGCCGGGTACAAGGTCCCCCGCCAGCTGGTGCTCACCGACCACATCCAGCGCTCGCCCAGCGGCAAGGCCGACTACCGCTGGGCGCGGTCGGTGGCTGCGGCCGAGGACACCGCCGGCTAGCCGCCGGCCGGGCGTCCCGGGCACCCCGGGCACGGGTCAGGCGCCGACACCGAAGTCCCGTACGGCGGCGAGGAAGGCGTCGGGCTCCGACTCGTGGATCATGTGGCCGGTTTCGATGGTGACCAGGCGGCCGTCGGGGAGCTGTCCGGCCATCCACGCCAGCTGTTCCTGCGGGAGGTGGCTGTTCTCGCCGCCGCCGATCAGCAGGGTCGGTGTGGTGAGCCCGGTGAGGTCGTCGCGCCACCCCGGATCGGGGGCGTTCAGCTGCGCGTTGGTGGCCGCGACCACCTCCCAGTCGAAGCCGGGGTCCTCCTCCGGCTTCGGGGCGGGTCCGCGCGGCGGGTCGAGCGGGAAGAACACCGGCGCGTCTTCCAGGACCAGTCGGCCGATGAGGCCGGGCTCCCGCGCGGCCAGGAGGTAGGCGGCGGCGCCGCCCATCGAGTGGCCGATCACCTCGGCCCCGGTGAGGCCGAGCGCCGTGAGGAGGCCGCCGAGCTCGTCGCGGAAGACGTCGAAGCCGTAGCGGCCCGGCCGCTCGCTCAGGCCGTGGCCGCGCAGATCGGGGGCGTACACCCGGCGGGTCGCGGCCAGCTCGCGGGCGATCGGGGCCCAGTCGGCGCCGCTGCCGCCCCGGCCGTGCACGAGCACGAGCGGCGGCGCGTCCGGCTCGCCCCACGTGCGGTAGGCGAGGCGGACCCCGTCGACCGTGACCGTGGAGACCTCCGGGTCGAGGAAGGCGGCGACGGTGCGGGCGAAGGCGGCCGGGTCGTCGACCCAGGGGTAGTGCCCGGCGCCGGGCTGGACGGCGAGCTCGGCGTGCGGGAACAGCGCGGCGAGCTCGGCGGCCCGGGCGGGGGTGGGGCTGCCGTCCCAGGCGCCGGCCAGGACAAGGACGGGCGCGGTGACGGCGGCGAGCGCGGCCCGGGTGGCCTCGGGGTCGAAGGCGCCCTCGCCGTAGTAGCGGTCCATGGCCTCCCAGTTGACCTCCTCGTCGATGGTGGCGGCGTGGGCCTGGGCGGCCTCGTCCCAGCGTCCGTATGCGAGCGGGGCGACCAGCTCGTGCAGGGCCCGCATCGTGATGTCGGCCGGCAGCGCGTCCAGGGCGGCGCGGATCTCGGGGTACCACGGCTGGTGGGCGTGGACCTCGACGGCCTTGTCCCACTCCTCGTCGCTGATCTCGATGCCGACCGCGCGGACACCGGGGGTGACCAGGGTGAGCGAGCGCACGCGCTCGGGGTGCGCCGCCGCGTAGAGGGTGGCGAGGTTTCCGGTCGCGGAGTGGCCGAGGAGGTCCATCCGGTCGAGGCCGAGGTGGGCGCGGAGAGCCTCGACATCGGCGACCAGCCGGTCGCAGCGGTACGACGCTAGGTCGGCGGGGGTTTCCGAGTCGCCGGTGCCGCGGTGGTCGAGCAGGACGAGGGTGCGGTGGGCGGTCAGTCCGCCGAGGTCTCCGAGGTAGGCGGAGGCCCGCATCGGCCCGCCGGGCAGGCAGACCAGCGGCTCTCCCTCCCCTCGTATGTGGTAGGCGAGTTCGGTTCCGTCGTACGTCGTGAACATCGGCATGACGCCGATCCTCACGGGCCGCGATGATCACGGCAACCGAGTTCGCCGACAGCGCGATACGGTGGAAGGCCACCACCCCTCATGTGAAGGAAGCGCACCGCTGTGCCCGTAACTCCTGAGAACGCGGCCGCCCCCGCCCTGACCGGCGACTGCGCGAACTGCTTCGGGCTGTGCTGTGTCGCGCTCCCCTTCGCGAAGTCCGCGGACTTCGCGGTGAACAAGCCGTCCGGGACGCCCTGCCGGAACCTCCAGGAGGACTTCCGCTGCGACATCCACACCGAGCTGCGGACGCGGGGCTTCTCCGGCTGCACGGTCTACGACTGCTTCGGCGCCGGCCAGAAGGTGTCGCAGGTCACCTTCGGCGGCCAGGACTGGCGCACGGCCCCGGGCACGGCGCGGCAGATGTACGACGTGTTCCCGGTGATGCGCCAGCTCCATGAGCTGCTGCGCTATCTGACCGAGGCGCTGTCGCTGCGCGCCACCCGCTCGATCCACGCCGATCTGCGCCGCGCGCTGGAGAAGGTGGAGCGGCTGACCGAGGGCGGGCCCGAGGAGCTGGCGGCGCTCGACGTGGCGGCCGAGCGGGCCGAGGTGAACGTCCTGCTGCTGAAGACGAGCTCGCTGGTACGGGCCACGGCGGGCCGCAAGGCGAAGAGCCGGCGCGGAGCGGACCTGATGGGGGCGAAGCTGCGCGGCGCGGACCTGCGGGGGGCGGACCTGCGGGGCGCCCTGCTGATCGCCGCCGACCTGAAGGGCGCCGATCTCACGCTCGCGGACCTGATCGGCGTGGACTTCCGGGACGCGGATCTGTCGGGCGCCGATCTGACCGGGAGCCTCTTCCTCACCCAGCCGCAGGTCAACGCGGCGAAGGGGGACGCGGCGACGCGGCTGCCGCAGGGGCTCACCCGTCCCGCGCACTGGACGCGCTAGGGCGCGTATCGAGTCGTGATCAATTTGCGGGATGTGCCTTCGTGGCACGGTCCGGTCCGATAGACGGTCTTACGTGACGCGAGTTCAACTGACCGATCCGGATGGGGAGTTCATCGAGCCGTACCTGCCGATCGGCGAGTACGGCCCGTACCCCGAGCGACTGCGGCAGCAGTTCGAGGGCGTGATCTGGCGGTTCAAGACGGGCGGGCAGTGGCGGGAGATGCCGACGGAGTTCGGCGCCTGGTCGACCGTCCACAACCGCTTCCGGCAGTGGCGTGACGCCGGCGTCTTCGAGGCCCTGCTGGAGGGCCTGATCCCGGAAGCCGCGAAGCGGGGTGAGGTGGACCTGTCCCTGGTCAGTATCGACTCCACCACCGCCCGAGCCCACCACGACGCGGCCGGGATGCACCTCGACGAGGACGTCGTCACCGCCCTGGAGAAAGCCGCGGCCGAGGAGGAGAAGGCCAGGTCAAAGGGGGCGGCCTCGAAGAGCAAAACGGGCAAGAGACCGAAAGTGATCCCGCGCTGGAAGAACGACGACGCATCCGGCGTCGGCGGAAACTCCGGCTGAAGGCCGCCCTCCTCGGACGTTCCAGAGGCGGGCAGACCAGCAAGGTCCACCTCGCCGCCGACCGCAAGTGCCGCCCGCTGGCGTTCATCCTGACCACAGGCCAGGCAGCGGACAGCCCGCAGTTCATCCCCGTCCTGAAGAAGGTACGGGTACGCGGGCCCGTCGGCCGACCCCGCATCCGGCCGGACGCGGTCGCCGGGGACAAGGCGTACTCGTCCCGCGGAAACCGCGCCCACCTGCGCAAACGCCGTATCAAGGCGGTCATCCCGGAGAAGAAGGACCAGGCCGCCAACCGGAAGAAGAAGAGCTCCAGAGGTGGCCGACCCGTCAGCCACGACGCCGATCTCTACAAGGAGCGGAACACCGTCGAACGCCTGATCAACAAGCTCAAAGCATGGCGAGGCATCGCCACTCGATACGACAAGACTCCCGACAGCTACCTCGCCGGTCTCCACCTGCGCGCCTCGATGATCTGGATCAAGGACCTCACCAGGACCACCCGATGATCACGACTCGATACGCCCCTAGGTGACGCGCTGAGGTGCCGGACGCCAAGCGCGGGCAGGAGTTGAGTCAACGGTCAACCAGCCGTGGACGCGGGGCCTCACCCGTGGATTCCGCGTCGGTGTCGTCGGTGCCGACCGGGCCGCGGGGAAGTATCCAGTCCAGCCACTTCGGCAGCCACCAGTTGGTCCGGCCGAGGAGTGTCATGGTCGCCGGTACCAGCACCATGCGTACGACTGTGGCGTCGATGAAGATCGCGGTGGCCAGGCCGAGCCCGAACATTTTGGTGGAGGGGTCCTCGGCGACGGCGAAGGACAGGAAGACCGCCACCATGATGAGGGCGGCCGAGGTGATGATCCGGGCCGTGCGCGAGACGCCCTCCACGATCGCCGTGCCGTTGTCGCCGGTGCGCAGGTACTCCTCGCGTACGCGGGAGAGGAGGAACACCTCGTAGTCCATCGACAGGCCGAACAGGATGGCGAAGAGGAACATCGGGATGAACGACACGATCGGAACCGTCGCTTCCAGCCCGATGAGTGCGCCTCCCCAGCCCCACTGGAAGACCGCGACCATGATGCCGTAGGCCGCGCCGATGCTCAGCAGGTTCAGCAGTACCGCCTTGAGCGGTACGAGTATCGAGCGGAAGACCAGCATCAGCAGCAGGAACGAGAGCGCCAGCACGGCGGCGACGAACACCGGCAGGCGTTGGCTGGTGCGTTGGCCCACATCGGACAGGCTCGCGGCGGCGCCGCCGACGTGGGCCCTGGCCGGGCCGTGCCCGATCGCCGTGGGCAGCACGTCGGTGCGCAGCCGGGAGAGGGTGTCGGCCGTGGCCTTGTCCTGAGGGCTGGTGGTCGGGAACACCACGAGGGTCGCGATGCCGGTGGCCCGATCGATGTGCGTCGGCGCGACGGATGCGATGCCCGGATCCGCCGCGACCGCCTCGACGAGTCGGTCCAGCACTCCCGGATCACCGGCGGGGTCCGCGGCGATGACGAGGGGACCGTTGGTGCCCGGGCCGAACCCCTCGGCGACGAGGTCGTAGGCCCGGCGCTCGGTACGGCTGTGGGGCAGTGAGCCGTCGTCGGGCAGGCCGACGCGCAGGCCGAGCACGGGCAGCGTCACGGTCAGCAGCAGCCCCGCCGCGCCGACCGCGTACAGCACCGGGTGCTGGCTGACGTGCCCGATCCAGCGACGCCACCCGGCGGCGTGGGCGGCGCCTGCCGCCGGGTCCCGCCGCCGTGCGAGTCGGCCCAGCTTCCTGGTCTGCAGAGCCCGGCCGATCCGGCCGGCCCGGGCCAGGCGCGGGCCCGCCGCGCCGAGGAAGGCCGGCAGCAGCGTCACCGACGCGAGCACCATCGTCAGGACGACGATCGAGACGGCAACCCCGCCCACCGTCATGAACGGCACGTTCGCGACCGCCAGGCCGAGGATCGACACGACGACGGTGCCGCCGGCGAAGACCACCGGCCGCCCCGCCGTTGCCACCGCTCGTCCGGCCGCCGCCTGCGGATCGAGCCCGCACGCGAGGTACTCCCGGTGCCTGGCGAGCACGAACAGCGCGTAGTCGATGCCCACTCCGAGCCCGACCATGCTGCCCAGGACCGGTGCGAAGGTGGGGACCTCTGTCACCCCCGCCAGTACCGTCATCGTGGCGACCCCGACGGTCAGTCCGAAGACCGCCATGCCGATCGGCAGCGCGGCGGCGACGAGCGAACCGAACGCCAGGAACAGGATCGCGGCCGCGGCGAGGAGGCCGATCAGCTCGCTCGCGCCGCCGTCGGGGTCGGAGAAGACGTAGAAGAGGTTCCCGCCCATCTCGATGCGCAGCGGCAGCTCGGCGCGCAGCCGGTCGCCGAGATCGACGAGGGCGTCGAGGTCTTCGGCCGACAGCTGGCTCTGGTCGGGGTACTGCACCCGGACGACCGCGATCCGCCCGTCGGCCGAAACGAGGCCGCCGCGCACGGCGGTGTCCCCGCCCGCGTCGAGCGCCCCCGCCGGGTCGCTCGTGCCGAGCACGTGCGGCAGCCGCTTCACCTCGGCCCGCAGCCGCGTGAGAGCGGTGCGCGCGCCGTCGTCGTCGAAGAACGTCGCACCGTCGTCGAGGGGGGTGACGACCACTTGGGCGGTCATCCCCTCCTCGCCGGTGCCTGCACGCTCGATCAGTTCCGCGGCCCGTCGGGAGTCCAGTCCCGGAGCGGTCATCGAGTCCGCGGTCCGCCCGCCGAAGGCGACGGCGGCGAGGACGGCGAGCGTGGCGGCGATCAGCCATGCCGCGATCACCCGCCAGGGATGGCGGGCGGCGCTTGCGCCCAGGCGCAACAGGGCTTTCGAGAGCATCGGGTCCTCCAACCACCTCGTCGGCCGTCCTTGTACGGCCGCCGATGCCGAGGCTCGTCGCTACGGCGCTCTGCGGCATCGGCCCGCGGGCCGCGGATCCGTCGGCCCCGGGGCGGAGTGACGACCCGTCCTTTCGGCCGATGCGCGGCACGCCGCGGTCCCTAGGCTGAGAACCGTGCTCCGAGACGACCTGCGAACCCTGTGGACCGAACCCCGGCCGCCCGACGCGCCCGCCCGGGTGCGGCGGGACTGGGCGCTGCTCGCCGCGGGCCTAGCCGGTGTGGCGCTGGAGGCCACCCTGCGCGAGAACGTCGTGTGGCGGCCGGTGGCGGTGGTGTTCGCCGTATGGCTGTGCCTGCTGCCCCTGTGGCGCCGGACCCGCCCGCTGGCGATGGTGACGCTGGCGTTCGGCTCGGTGATCCTGCTTCCGGTGGCCTCGCTCGTCGCCGCACCGCGCGAGCCCGTCGGCCTGTACACCGGCGCGGTCGTGCTCGTGCTGGTGTACGCGCTGCCCCGGTGGGGATCGGGACGCGAGATCGTGCTGGGCGGCGCGGTGATCCTCGCGGCCGGCGCGCTGTGTGTCGTCACGGACGAGACCCCGGTCGTCGAAAAGGTCGTGGGCTTCGTCTTCCTGCTGCTGCCCGGCGTGGTCGGGGCTGCCGTGCGGTTCCGGGTGACCGCTCGCGAGCGGCAGTTGGAGCAGGTGCGCTCCCGCGAGCGCGAGCAGCTCGCCCGGGAACTGCACGACACGGTGGCCCACCACGTGTCGGCCATGGTGATCATCGCCCAGGCGGGCCGGGTGCTCGCGGGCACCGACCCGTCCGCCGCCGTCGAGGCGCTGGAGGGGGTCGAGGAGGAAGGGGCGCGCACGCTGGAGGAAATGCGCGCCATGGTCGCCGCGCTGCGCGACCGCGGGGTCGGCGCCGAGCTGGCGCCCCCTGCCGGAGTCGCGGATCTGGAGCGCCTGGTGCGCACCCCGGGTGGTCGCCTCAGGGTCGACCTGGGGCTCGACGGCGAACTGGACGCGCTGCCCCCGGCCGTGGACGCGGCCGTCTACCGGATCGTGCAGGAGTCGGTGACCAACGCGCTGCGCCATGCGGTCGACGCGACCGAGCTCGTCGTTCGGGTCGCCGCGGAACGGCACACGGTACGGGTGAGCGTGCGCGACAACGGCCGGCGCACCGGCCGGGGTCGCGACGGATACGGACTTACCGGACTGCGCGAGCGCGCGACCCTGCTCGGCGGCACACTACGAGCCGGCCCGGGTACCGACCGGGGCTGGCATGTCGAAGCCGAACTGCCGAGAGCGAGGAGCGAGAGCGGTGTCCATTCGCGTCCTCGTCGCTGACGACCAGACGATCATCCGCACCGGGTTGCGGATCATGCTGAACGCCCAGCCCGGCATCGAGGTGGTCGGCGAGGCCGCCGACGGGCGGGAAGCGGTACGTCTGGCCCGCGAACTACGCCCCGACGTCTGCCTGTTCGACATCCGCATGCCCGTACTCGACGGGCTCGAGGCCACCCGGCTGGTCGCCGGCCCGGGCGTCGCCGAGCCGCTGGCCGTGGTCGTCATCACCACGTTCGACCTCGACGAGTACGTCTACGGCTCACTGCGTGCCGGCGCCCGCGGATTCCTCCTCAAGGACACGGGACCGGACCTTCTGGCGCAGGCCGTACGGTCGGCGTCCGACGGTGAGGCGCTCATCGCGCCCAGCGTCACCGTCCGTCTGCTCCAGGCATTCGCGGACCTGCCCGCCGGCCGGCCCGTGGCCCAGCCGGTCTCCCCCGTCACCGCCCGCGAGGAGCAGGTGCTCCTCGCCGTCGCTCGCGGGCTGACCAACACCGAGATCGCCGATGCACTGCACATCAGCCTCAGCACGGTGAAGACGCATCTGGCCAGCCTGATGGCCAAACTCGGCGCCCGCAACCGGGTCGAGATCGCGATGTGGGCCTACGAAACGCGCCGTATCCTCCCCGGAACCTGAGCCGGGTGCCGGGCCATGTCCCATGAGTCCCCGCCCGGGCATCAGTGCACCGGTCGGCTCCACGTGCCTCACCCGCCCCAGAGCGTGACGTACCAGGAGGCCGGAACTGGGACGGTGAGACACCCGATACGACAAGACTCCCGACAGCTACCTCGCCAGTCTCCACCTGCACGCCTCGATGATCTGGAGCAAAGACCTCACCAGGACCACCCGATGATCACCACTCGATACGCGCCCTAGCGCGCCGAGGGCGTGTACACGTACGGCGTCGTGGTGGTCAGGGGCGTGAAGCCGAGGCGTTCGAGGACGGGGCGGCTCTGGTCGGAGGCGTCGACCTGGAGGTAGCGGTAGCCGCGGTCCGCGGCGATCTTGGCCCGGTGGGCGATGAGCGCCCGGTAGATGCCCTTGCCGCGCCAGCCCTCGACGGTGCCGCCGCCCCACAGTCCTCCGAAGCCGGTGCCGGGGCTGAGCTCAAGGCGTGCACCGCTGACAGGTGTGTCGCCGGCCATGGCGACCACGGCGACGACCTCGTCCGGCGTCTCCGTCAGCCGGTCGAGGAGCCGGCGGCCGATGTGCGAGCCGTCCGTGCCGAACGCCTGGTCATGGACCTCGGTCAGCAGCCGGACGCCCGCGGCGTCGGTGACCGGGCGCAGGGTGACACCGTCGGGCGGCGGGGTGTCCAGGGGCAGGTCGTCGATGTCGGCGACCATGAGGGTCTCCGACGGTTCGGCGGTGAACCCGGCGGCGAGGAGCCGGTCGGGGAGGTCGGCCGGGCCGTCGTGTCCGTAGGCCTTCCATTCGAAAGCGAGGCCGCGGCCGGTGAAGTACCGGATCTGTTCGGCGATGGCCGCGTCGGCGTCGAGCGCGCCGAGGCCTGACCAGAGGATGCCGTTCCAGGCGTGGGCGGGGCCCGTCTGCCGGACGACTGGACCGTCTCGTTCGACGCGGACTCCGGGGCCGTCGGCCCGGGCGCCCTGCCGCATCTGCCGGTCGTACCGTGCCAACACCGCTTCATGATCCATAAGTCCCACTCCAGCACCGGCGCGCGCGGGGACGCAATCGGTTTTCGGCCCAGGGGGATCTTGGGGAATCGGGCCACCGCCTCTTGCCATCGAACCGACCTGACCGAATGATCGGTAGGGAGCTGTCGGACGGACGGGAGAGCGGCGCATGACGGAGCGAACGGATCGCACGGGTCGGGTGGATCTGACGGAGCGCACGGATCGGGCGGAGCTGCTGGACGACGGGGAGCGGCTCGGCCGCGCGGAGCTGGAGGCCCTGCAGCTGGAGCGGCTGCGGGCGACCCTGCGCCACGCGTACGAGAACGTCGGCTTCTACCGCGCGTCCTTCGACGCGGCGGGGGTCAAGCCCGACGACTGCCGTACGCTCGCCGATCTCGCCCGCTTCCCCTTCACGGCCAAGACGGACCTGCGCGACCACTACCCCTTCGGGATGTTCGCGGTGGACCAGTCCCAGGTGCGCCGCATCCACGCCTCCAGCGGGACGACCGGCCGGCCCACCGTGGTGGGTTACACCGAGCGCGACATCGAGACCTGGGCCGACGTGGTGGCCCGCTCGATCCGCGCGGCGGGCGGCCGGCCCGGTCACAAGGTCCATGTGGCGTACGGCTACGGCCTGTTCACCGGCGGGCTCGGCGCGCACTACGGGGCCGAGCGGCTCGGCTGCACGGTCATCCCCGCGTCCGGCGGCATGACGGCACGTCAGGTGCAGCTGATCCAGGACTTCGGGCCCGAGATCATCATGGTGACGCCGTCGTACATGCTGACGCTGCTGGACGAGTTCGAGCGCCAGGGGGTCGATCCCCGGTCCACCTCTCTGCAGGTGGGCATCTTCGGCGCCGAGCCGTGGACCGAGGAGATGCGCCGCGAGATCGAGGAACGGTTCGCGATCGACGCGGTCGACATCTACGGGCTCTCGGAGGTGATGGGCCCCGGTGTCGCGCAGGAGTGTGTCGAGACCAAGGACGGGCTGCACATCTGGGAGGACCACTTCTATCCCGAGGTCGTCGACCCGTTCACCGGCGAGGTGCTGCCCGACGGGGAGCAGGGGGAGCTGGTGTTCACCTCGCTGACCAAGGAGGCGATGCCGGTGATCCGCTACCGCACCCGGGATCTGACCCGGCTGCTGCCGGGCACGGCGCGGGTCTTCCGGCGGATGGAGAAGGTGACCGGGCGCAGCGACGACATGGTGATCGTGCGCGGTGTGAATCTCTTCCCCACGCAGATCGAGGAGATCGTGCTGCGGACACCGTCGCTGGCCCCGCACTTCCAGCTGCGGCTGACCCGGGAGGGCCGGCTGGACGTGCTGACCGTACGTGCCGAGGCGCGGGCGGAGGCGACGCCAGGGCAGCGTGCGGAGGCGGCCCGGGCGGTGGCGGCGGCGGTCAAGGACCGTATCGGGGTGTCGGCCCTGGTCGAGGTGGTGGACCCGGAGACGCTGGAGCGGTCGGTCGGCAAGATCAGGCGGATCGTGGACCTCAGGAACCCCCGCTAGGCGGGGCGCCGGGTGGGCTGTGGTCCGGGGGCCCGGGCGCGGGCCGTCAGGCGGTGGTGAACCGGTCCCGCAGCTCCCGCTTGAGGATCTTTCCGCTGGCGTTGCGGGGCAGTTCGGTGACGAAGAGGACCCGTTTCGGGGCCTTGAAGGGGGCGAGCGCTCCCTTTACGTGGTCGATGAGTTCGGCCTCGGTGACCTCGCCGCGGGGGACGACGACGGCGGTCACGGCCTCGATCCAGCGTGGGTCGGGCAGGCCCACAACCGCCGTCTCGGCCACCGCGGGGTGGGTGTAGAGGGCGTCCTCGACCTGGCGGGAGGCGATGAGGACACCGCCGGAGTTGATGACGTCCTTCACCCGGTCGACGACGGTGAGATAGCCCTCGCCGTCGCGGACGACGAGGTCGCCGGAGCGGAACCAGCCGTCGCGGAAGGCCTGTTGGGTCTCGGCGGGCTTGTCCCAGTAGCCCAGGCACAGCTGCGGGGAGCGGTAGACGACCTCGCCTGGCGTGCCGTCGGGCACGTCGTCGCCGTCCTCGTCGACGACCCTCGCCTCGACGTGCCGGACGGGCCGGCCGCAGGAGGCCGGCCGGCCGTCGTGCTCGTCGGGGCCGAGCACGGTGGCGAGCGGTCCGATCTCGCTCTGCCCGAAACAGTTGTAGAAGCGCAGCCCGGGCAGCCGCGTCCGCAGCCGCTCCAGGACGGGGACCGGCATGATCGAGGCGCCGTAGTACGCCTTGGTGAGGGCGCCGAGGTCGCGGCCGGTGAAGTCCGGGTGGTTGGCGAGGCCGATCCACACGGTCGGCGGGGCGAAGAGGCTGTCCGTGCGGCCCGCCTCGATCAGGTCGAAGAGGACAGCCGGGTCGGGCGCGTCGATGAGGGTGTTCTCCGCGCCGACGGCGAGGTAGGGCAGGAGGAAGACGTGCATCTGCGCGGAGTGGTAGAGCGGCAGGGAGTGGACCGGCTTGTCGTCCTCGTGTAGATCGAGCGCCTCGATGGCGCTGGCGTACTCGTGGACCAGGGCGCGGTGGGTCATCATCGCGCCCTTGGGCAGGGCGGTGGTGCCGGAGGTGTAGAGGAGCTGTACGAGGCTGCCGGGGTCACCGTCCGGAGATCCGGACTCGTACGGCCGCGCGGTGGCGAGGGCCGTGAGCAGGGAGTCGTCGTTGTCTCGCAGGGCACGGACCGCGAAGCCGGCGGGCACGCGGGCGGCGAGGTCCGGGTCGGCGAGGACGAGGGAGCTGCCGGACTGGCCGAGGAGGTAGGCGAGGTCGTCGCCGGTGAGGTGGTGGTTGACCGGGACGTGGACGAGTCCGGCGCGGGAGCAGGCGAGGAAGGCGATCAGGTAGGCGTCGGAGTTGTGGCCGTAGGTGGCGACCCGGTCGCCGGGCCGGAGTCCTTCGCCGTTCAGCACGGCGGCCGCGGCGGACACGGCGGCGTCGAGTTCGGTGTAGGTCCAGACCCGGTCGGCGTAGTGCAGCGCGATCCGGTCGGGGACGCGGGCCGCGCTGTCGTGCAGGAGGCCGTCGACGGTACGGCTGAGGAGTCGCTCCAAGGCTGCCATGGCTGGATCCTGAGCGGCGGGCCGGGGCAGGTCAAGAGCGCGCAGCGGCACGGCGCGTCGGCCTGGAGGTGGGGGACGGCGGTCCGGGGCTGGGCCCGGAGGGGCACGCCCGGCTCGGGCGCCGGCCCGAAGACGGAGGCTTGACCCCGCGGTCGGGCCCGGGTCGCTGAAGCCGGCACGCCCGTACGGCCCCCGTCCCCGTACGGGCGTGATCGAGCCCTCCGGCTACGCGTCGCGTCGGTGGAGGGCGTCCAGGGTGGCCAGTTCGTCCGCGGAGAGGCGCAACGCGCCCGCCGCTACGTTGGCCGTCAGGTGTTCCGGGTCGCCGGTGCCGGGGATGGCGAGCACGTGCGGGCCGCGGTGGAGGGTCCAGGCCAGCCGCACCTGCGCGGTGGTGACGCCGTGTGCCCGGGCGACGGTGAGCAGTTCGTCGCTCTCGCCGCCGGTCGCGCCCGCCTCGCGTCCGGCGCCGGCGATGGAGTAGAACGGCACGAACGCGATGCCCCGCGCGCCGCAGTCCTGTACGAAGTCGTCGTGTTCGGGCCGGATGCCGATGCCGTACTGGTTCTGCACGCAGACCACCGGCGCGATGGCCTGGGCCTCGGCCACATGGTGTGGCTGGACGTTGGAGATGCCGAGGTGGCGGATGAGTCCGGCGTCGCGGAGCTCGGCCAGGGCGCCGAACCGCTCGGCTATCGAATCGCCGCCGACGACGCGCAGGTTCACCACGTCGAGGTGGTCGCGGCCGAGCTGGCGGAGGTTCTCCTCGACCTGGCCGCGCAGCTGACGTGCGGTGGCGTGGGGCAGCCACTCGCCGGCGGGGTCACGGCCAGGACCGACCTTGGTGGTGATGACCAGGTCGTCCGGGTAGGGGGCGAGGGCGCGGTTGATGAGTTCGTTGGCGGAGCGTGACGGCGAGAAGTAGAAGGCGGCGGTGTCGAGGTGGTTCACACCGAGCTCCACCGCGCGGCGCAGTACGCGGATCGCCTGGTCGCGGTCGCGTGGCACCGCGTCCGGTATCAGCGCCTCGCCGGTCTGAGGGAGGCGCATCGTGCCGAAGCCGATCCGGTTGACCGTCAGGTCGCCGAGTTTCCAGGTACCGGAGGCCGCCGCGGTGATCGTCTCTGAGGTCATGCCGATCAGGGTGCCCTCAACAGTAGGCTGACCGCCATTGATTCAGACATACGCGAATCCTGGCGGCGGGGGGCATGCGGTGCCGGCTGAGCTGGCGTTCTCGGCGAGCGATCTGGCGCAGGTGCGCTTCGCCGTCTCTCCGATGTGGGAGGTCGGGCCCAGCGCCCGGCTGCTGCGCACCGCCTCGCCGCCCCCGGTGCACAGACCCTGGGCGCGGCAGGTGTGGCCCCGGGTGGCGGCCGCCGGGCTCGACCGGGGGTGGCTCGCCGAGCTCGTCCCGGCCTCGGGCTATGTTCCGGACTTCCTCAACCCCGCGCCCTGCGGGGCGTCGCCCACGCTCGCCGAGGAGCTGGCCAGGATGCTGGCCACACCGCCGGAGCAGGTACGCAAGGACCTCGACCGGCTCGCGCGGGAGCAGGGCCGTCCCGGTCCCCGGGCACGGGCCCTGTACGCGGATCCGGAGGGCCGCCTGCCCCGGCTCGCGGAGGAGATCGAGGCGTACTGGCAGCTGGCGCTCGCCCCGTACTGGGCGCGGATCCGTGCCGTGCTCGACGCCGACGTGCTCTACCGTGCCCGCCGGGTCGCCGAACACGGCACCGGGCGTCTCTTCAACGACCTGCACCCGTCGGTGAGCTGGCACGATCAGGCGCTGCGGCTGTCGCGCCGCCGGCAGGCGCTGTCCCGGACGTCTGCCGGTGCCGGGCTGGTGCTGATCCCCTCGGTCTTCACCGGGCCTGATCTGTTCACCCGGGTGACCCCGCCGGAGCCGCCGCAACTGGCCTACCCGGCGCGCGGCGTCGGATCTCTGTGGGCCCCTCGGCGTGGCACGAGCGGCGGCGCCCTCGCCGCCGTACTGGGCCGGTCGCGGGCGCTGCTGCTGACCGAGTTGGAGAGTCCGGCCTCGACCACGGATTTGGCCGGGCGTACGGGTCTGTCCCCGGCCGGGGTGTCCCAGAATCTCACCGCGCTGCGTGACGCGGGCCTGGTGAGCGCCCACCGGGCGGGGCGTTCGGTGCTGTACGCCCGTACGGCCCTCGGCGAGTCCCTCGTCGCTCAGGGAGAGCCCGGAGGGTGACGGGTCCTCAGGGGCTGAAGGAGAGGAAGACGAAGGCGGCAAAGATCGCGAGGTGGACGCCGCCCTGGAGGAGGGTGGCCCGGCCGGGGACGACGGTCAGGGCGCTCACCACCGCCGTGAGGACGAGGAGCACCATGTGGACGGGGCCGAGGCCCAGGACCAGGGGGCCGGAGAGCCAGATGGTGGCGAGTGCGATCGCCGGGATCGTCAGTCCGATGCTGGCGATCGCCGAGCCGTAGGCGAGGTTGAGGCTGGTCTGCATCCGGTCGCGGCGTGCGGCGCGGACCGCCGCGAGGGTCTCGGGCAGCAGCACCATCAGGGCGATGACGACACCGACGACGGCGTTGGGCAGGCCCGCCGACTCGACCTCGTCCTCGATGGTCGGCGAGACCAGTTTGGCGTTGCCGACGACCGCGACGAGGGCCAGGAGGAGGAGCCCGACGCTCCACCAGGTCTGGGGGACGGTCGGCGGCGGGGCGTGCTCGTCCTCGGAGTCGTGTCCTTCGCGGGGCACGGGCAGGAAGTAGTCACGGTGCCGCACGGTCTGTACGGCGACGAAGACCCCGTACAGGCAGAGGGAGGCGACGGCGGCGAAGGCGAGTTGGTCGGTGGAGAACTCGGGGCCGGGCCGGCTGGTGGTGAACGTCGGCAGGACCAGCGTCATGGTGGCGAGCGTGCAGACGGTGGCGAGGGCGCCGCCCGAGCCTTCGGCGTGGAAGACGGCGACGCGGTTGCGCAGCGCGGCGACGAGGACGGACAGGCCGACGATGCCGTTGCAGGTGATCATCACGGCGGCGAAGACGGTGTCCCGGGCGTAGGTGGAGACCTTGTCCCCGCCGCCCGCCATCAGGGTGACGATGAGTCCGACCTCGATGACGGTGACGGCGACGGCGAGGACGAGGGAGCCGAAGGGTTCCCCGACGCGGTGGGCGACGACCTCGGCGTGGTGCACGGCGGACAGGACCGCGCCCAGCAGACACAGTCCCACGACGGCGGCGGCGAGTCCGGGCAGATCGCGGCCCCAGGCGAGCGCGAGCGCGACCGCCGCGACCACCGGGACCCAGGTGGTCCACTGCCGTGCCAGTCCTGCCACGCTCGAACTCATGATCACGATAGTGCCATATGTCGGGCATCTGGCCACCGTCGGGCCGGTGCGGCGCTACAGCGGGCGGGTGTGGCCCTCCCAGTAGGGATCGCGCAGCCGTCGCTTGTACAGCTTGCCGTTGGGGTCGCGGGGCATGGTGTCGATGAACTCGACGGACCTGGGGCGTTTGTAGCCGGCGAGCTGTCCGGCGACGTGGTCGAGGATCTCGGCGGCGAGCCTCTGGCTCGGGATGTGCCCGTCGGCGGGTTCGACGACGGCCTTGACCTCCTCGCCCCAGTCGGTGTGCGGGACGCCGAAGGCGGCGGCGTCCGCGACGGCGGGGTGGCTGAGGAGCGCGGCCTCGATCTCGGCCGGGTAGATGTTGACCCCGCCCGAGATGATCATGTCGATCTTGCGGTCGCGGAGGAAGAGATAGCCGTCCTCGTCGAGGACACCGAGGTCGCCGACGGTGAAGTAGTCGCCGATGCGGTTCTTCGCGGTCTTGGTCGCGTCCTTGTGGTACGAGAATCCGCCGGTGGACATCTTCATGTAGACGGTGCCGAGCTCACCGGGCGGCAGTTGGTGGCCGTCGTCGTCGAAGACGGCGAGTTCACTGATGGGCCAGGCCTTGCCGACGGTGCCGGGCTTCTTCAGCCAGTCCTCGGCGGTGGCGAAGGCACCGCCGCCCTCACTGGCCGCGTAGTACTCCTCGACGCACCGGCCCCACCAGTCGATCATGGCGCGTTTGACGTGGTCGGGGCAGGGCGCGGCGCCGTGGATGGCGTGGCGCAGGGAGGAGACGTCGTAGCGGTCCTTGACGGTCTGCGGCAGGGCGAGCAGCCGGTGGAACTGCGTGGGGACCATGTGGGTGTGGGTGCACACGTGGGCGTCGATGAGCCGCAGCATCTCCTCGGGCGTCCATTTGTCCATGAGGACGAGCGGATGGCCGATGTGCAGGGCGGCGGCCGCGAATTGGAGCACGGCGGTGTGGTAGAGCGGCGAGCAGACCAGGTGGACGTTGTCGTCGAACGGCCTGATGCCGAAGATACCGAGGAATCCGCCGAGATGGGTCTCCTCCGGCAGTCTGCCGGGCAGGGGGCGGCGGATGCCGCGCGGCCTGCCGGTGGTGCCCGAGGTGTAGTTCATCACCCAGCCGAGGGTCCGGTCGGCGGGCGGTGTGGGGGGCTGTCCGTCGAGCAGTGCGGCGTACGGCCGGAAGCCTTCGACGGCGCCCACGGCGAAGCGGTGGGTGGCGGGCAGGCCGGCCTCGACGGCGGCGGCCGTGGCGGCCTGGGCGAAGCGTTCGTGGGCGATGAGGACCTTGGCGCCGGAGTCGGAGACGATCCAGGCGATCTCGGGTCCGACGAGGTGGTGGTTGACGGGGACGAGGTAGAAACCGGCCTGGGTGGCGGCGAGGTGGGCGGTGAAGAACTCAGCGCCGTTGGGCAGGACGACGGCGAAGGCGTCGCCGCGGCGCAGGCCGGCGGCGCGCAGACCGTGCACAAGCTGGTTGGCGGCGGCGTGCAGACGGCCGGCGGTCCACTCCACGCCGTCGGGCGCCGTCAGCACCGTACGGCCGGGGTCGGCGGCCGCCTGGGCCCAGAAGCCGCTGGGAGCGGGACGCGCACCCTGCTCACCCATGTTCCGCTCGCGCTCGCTCGTCTCCCGCTCGCTCATGTCGCCCTCGCTCATGTCCCGCTCCTTCCGGCGATGCGCTGGATGCGGTCGACGGCCCGTTCGAAGCCGCGGGTGAGGTCGTCGAAGACCTCGCGCACGCTGCGTTCGGCGTTCATCCGGCCGACGATCTGCCCGACCGGGGTGCCGAGCAGCGGCTCCACCTCGTACTTCTGGATCCGGGAGACGGCCTCGGCGACCAGCAGCCCCTGGAGCGGCATGGGGAGCGGTCCCGGCCCGGCCGGGTCGTCCCACGCGTCGGTCCATTCGGTGCGCAGCTGGCGGGCGGGCTTGCCGGTCAGGGCACGGGAGCGGACGGTGTCGCCGGAGCCCGCGGCGAGGAGCTTGGCGGTCAGGGCGCGGGAGTGGAGCTCGGCCTCGGTGGTGGTGAGCCAGAGGGAGCCGAGCCAGACGCCCTGGGCGCCGAGGGCGAGTCCGGCGGCGATCTGCTCGCCGCTGCCGATGCCGCCGGCGGCGAGGACGGGCAGCGGGCCGACGGCGTCGACGACTTCGGGGGTGAGGACCATGGAGGCGATCTCGCCGGTGTGGCCGCCCGCCTCGTAGCCCTGGGCGACGACGATGTCGATGCCGGCGTCGGCGTGGTGGCGGGCGTGGCGGGCGCTGCCCGCGAGGGCGGCGACGAGGACTCCCTGGTCGTGGGCGCGGCGTACGACGTCCGGGGGCGGGGAGCCGAGGGCGTTGGCGAGGAGTTTGATGGGGTAGTCGAAGGCGACGTCGAGCTGGCTGCGGGCGACCTGCTCCATCCAGCCGGTGATGCGCCAGCCGGAGGCCTCGCCTTCGGCGAGTTCGGGGACGCCGTGCTTGGCGAGGGTGGTGCGGACGAACTCCCGGTGCCCTTCGGGGATCATCGCCTCGACGTCGGACTCGGTCACCCCCTCGACCTTCTTGGCGGGCATGACGACGTCGAGTCCGTAGGGCAGCCCGTCGGTGTGCTCCTGCATCCAGTCGAGGTCGCGGGCGAGGTCCTCGGGGGCGGCGTAGCGCACCGCGCCGAGGACGCCGAAGCCGCCGGCGCGGGTGATCGCGGCGGCCACCGCGGGAAAGGGCGTGAAGCCGAAGATGGCGTGCTCGATGCCCAGTCTCTTGCTCAGCTCCGTCTCCATGGGGCGCAGGATGCCGCAGCGGCCGGGACGAGGGAAGAGATTTTCTGATGCGGTGTCAGATTCTTTGGGGCATGCTCGCGGTCCGGCGCCGCGGCTCCCTGGCCCCTGTGGCGTCCTTGACGGCAGGTCACCTCGGTATGAAAGTTTCCTCTGTTGCGGACGTGACCGAAGGAATCTTTCAGCTGGGCTGGGACCGGGAGGCACGATGGCAGAGGGCTCCACGCCGGGAACGACGGGCGAGGCCATCAGCAGGCGACGACTGGGCGGCGGGGTCCTGGCCCTGGGAGGTTCCTTGGTGATCGGTCCGATGCCACCGGCGGCGGCCTGGGCCGCGGACGACCGCGGCGACGCGGCCGGGGGTACGCCTGTGCTGCGGCGCGGCTCGGCCGAACGCGCCGGACTGCTGCCGGAGCATCTGGATCGGCTGGTCGCCGACGCCGAGCGGTATCTCGGCCCCTCCCCCAAGCACCCGTGGTACGCGGGCGCGGTCCTGCTCGCGGGCCGGGGCTCCACGGTGGCACTGCACCGGCCGATCGGGCAGGCGCTACGGTACGCGGCCTACGACGAGACGACCGACACCGGCGTCGAGCTGCCGGTGGAGCGGCAGATCCCGATGGCCGAGGACACGGTCTTCGACCTGGCGTCGGTATCGAAGCTGTTCACCGCGATCCTGGCCGTGCAGCAGATCGAGCGGGGCGCGCTGGAGCTGGAGGGCAAGGTCACCGCGTACCTGCCGGAGTTCGGGGGCGGCGGCAAGCAGGAGGTGACGGTACGCCAGCTGCTCACCCACACCTCGGGCCTGCGGGCCTGGCTGCCGCTCTACAAGGAGCCCACGCGGGAGGGGAAGCTGCGGCTGCTGTGGAACGAGATGCCGGTGAGCCCGCCCGGCTCCCGGTATCTCTACTCCGACCTCAATCTGATCACTCTTCAGCTGATCCTGGAGGAGATCACCGGTCACCCTCTGGATGCACTGCTCCGCGACGAGATCACCGCTCCGCTCAGGATGCGCCGCACGCGTTTCAATCCCCCGCCCTCCTGGCGGCCCAAGATCGCCGCCACCGAGGATGCCCGGCTGCCGTGGTCGGGCCTGGAGCGGGGGCTGGTGTGGGGCGAGGTCCACGACGAGAACGCGTACAGCCTGGGCGGGGTCGCGGGCCATGCCGGCGTCTTCTCCTGCGCCTGGGACCTGGCGGTCCTCGCCCGTACGCTCCTGAACGGCGGTGCGTACGGCCAGGCCCGCATCCTGCGCCGCGACTCGGTCGCGCTGCTGTTCACCGACTTCAACACCGCGTTCCCCGGCGACGAGCACGGGCTCGGTTTCGAGCTCTACCAGCACTGGTACATGGGCGCGATGGCCACTCCGAGCAGCGCCGGGCACACCGGCTTCACCGGCACCAGTCTGGTGCTCGACCCGAGCACCGACACCTTCCTGATCCTGCTCGGCAACTCCGTCCATCCCGTACGCGGCTGGCGCTCCGGCTCGGCGCCCCGGGTGGCCGCCGCCACCCATCTCGCCCGCGCGGTGCCGGTGCGCCCCCGGCGGGGACGTACCGCCTGGTTCTCCGGAATGGCAGGCAGCACCACCGCCACGCTCACCCTGCCCGAGCTGACCCCCGGCGCAGGCCCGCTGCGGCTCGACTGTTCCCTGTGGTGGGACACCGAGCCCGGCTCGGACGCCGTCCACCTGGAGGCATCGAGCGACGCGGGCGCCACATGGCAGCCGGTGCCGTTCACCACCGTCCGGCCGGGCGAGGAGCCTCAAGCCCACCCGAAGGGATCGGCGACCGGCTGGTCGGGCCGCCGCCCGCACGACCTGGCGGCCGATCTGACGGCCTGGCGCACGGCGCCGTTCCGGCTGCGCTGGCGGTACACCACCGACCAGCTGTACGTGGGACGCGGGGTGTACGTCGACGAGCTGCGGGTCCGCAGCGGGCGCCGCACCCTCTTCGACGAGACCCGGCCGTCCGACGCGGCCCGGATCGAGGCCCAGGGCTGGACCCCCTCGGCGGACTGAGGCCGGTCCGCCTCGTCAGACGCTGGGGGCCGCCGCCGTCTCCAGCGCCTTCAGGACGGGCCGGATCAGGGGGTGCTCCTCCGCGCCGCGGCGGACCGCCGCGAAGACGCGGCGGGTGGGGGCCACTCCGTCGACGGGACGGATCACCACATCGGTGAGGTCCATGCCGCGCAGCGCCGAGCGCGGCACGAGGGCGACGCCCGCGGCGGCGGAGGCCAGCGAGACCACGGCCCGGAAGTCGTCGGACGAATGCTCGAGACGGGGTTCGAACCCGGCGTACTCGCAGGCCAGGACGACCACGTCATGGCAGGGGTTGCCGGGGTAGGGGCCGATCCACGGGTCCTTGGCGAGGGCCCCGAGCGCGATCTGCTCGTCGCCGGCGAGGGGGTGGCCGACCGGCAGAACCGCGTCGAACGGCTCGGCGTACAGCGCCAGCCTGGTCAGCCGCGCGTCGTCCTCGCCGGGCGCGCCGCGGTACTCGACGGCGACCGCCACGTCGACCTGCCGGTCCAGGACCATGAGGAGGCTCGCGTCGCCCTCGGCGTCCCGTACCCGGACCCGGATGCCGGGCGAGGAGCGGGCGAGCTCGGTGATGGCGGGCGCCACGACCAGGCCGATGCCGGTGGCGAAGGCCGCCACGGTGACCGTGCCGGCCTCACCGGAGCCGTAGGCCGCGAGCTCGGACTCGGCCCGCTCCAGCTGGGCCAGGACCGCGTTGGCGTGGCTGAGCAGGATCTCCCCGGCCGGGGTCAGCCGGGCGCCGCGGGCGCTGCGGTCGACGAGCCGGTGCCCGGTCTCCTGCTCCAGGGCGGCCAGCTGCTGGCTGACCGCGGAGGGGGTGAGATAGAGCGCGGCGGCAGCCGCGGTGACCGTACGGTGGTCGGCCACCGCTCGGAGGATGTGCAGCCGCCGCGCTTCGATCATGCCCCTAGTCTCGCAGGGCGGCCCTGGCATCGACGAACGCGTCCACCGCGCGGTTGACGTCATCGGGCGAGTGCGCCGCGGACAGCTGGACGCGGATCCGGGCCTGGCCCTGCGGGACGACCGGGTACGAGAAGCCGATCACGTACACGCCGCGCTCCAGGAGCAGGTCGGCCATGCGGGCCGCCTCCGCCGCGTCGCCGATCATCACCGGCGCGATGGCGTGGTCGCCGGGGAGAATGTCGAAGCCCTCCTCGGTCATCCGGGTGCGGAAGAGCTTGGTGTTCTCGTTCAGCCGCTCGCGCAGGTCACCGGCCGACTCCAGCAGGTCGAGGACCTTCAGCGAGGCGGCGGCGATGACCGGGGCGAGGGTGTTGGAGAAGAGGTACGGGCGGGAACGCTGGCGCAGCAGGGCGACGATCTCGGCGCGGGCGGCGACATAGCCGCCGGAGGCGCCGCCGAGGGCCTTGCCGAGGGTGCCGGTGATGATGTCGACGCGGTCCATCACGCCGTGCAGCTCGGGGGTGCCCCGGCCGCCGGGGCCGACGAAGCCGACGGCGTGCGAGTCGTCGACCATGACCATCGCGCCGTAGCGCTCGGCCAGGTCGCAGATCTCGCCGAGCGGGGCGACGTAGCCGTCCATGGAGAACACGCCGTCGGTGACGACCAGGGTGCGGCGGGCGCCGCCCTCGGTGGCCTCCTTGAGCTGCTGCTCCAGGTCGGCCATGTCGCGGTTGGCGTAGCGGAAGCGGCGGGCCTTGGACAGGCGGATCCCGTCGATGATCGAGGCGTGGTTGAGGGCGTCGGAGATGACGGCGTCCTCGGCGCCGAGGAGGGTCTCGAAGACGCCGCCGTTGGCGTCGAAGCAGGAGGAGTAGAGGATCGTGTCCTCCTGCCCGAGGAAGGCGGAGAGCCGCTGCTCCAGCTCCTTGTGCACCTCCTGGGTGCCGCAGATGAAGCGGACGGAGGCCATGCCGTAGCCCCACCGGTCGAGCGCGCTGTGGGCGGCGCCGATCACGGCGGGGTGGTCGGCGAGGCCGAGGTAGTTGTTGGCGCAGAAGTTGAGCACGTCACCGGGGCGGCCGCCGGCGGTGACGGCGACGGTGGCGGACTGGGGCGTTCCGATGACGCGCTCGGGCTTGTGCAGCCCGGCGGCGCGGATCTCGTCGAGGGTGGTGCGCAGCTCGTCGCGTACGGAGTCGAACATCAGTGATTCTCCAGAGGGAAAGCTCAGGCGGTCCAGTCGAGGATGATCTTGCCGCCCTGGCCGCTCGCGGCGTCGTCGAAGGCGGTTTCGTACTCCTGGTAGGAGTAGCGGCCGGTGATCACGGGGCTGAGGTCGAGGCCCGCTTCCAGCAGGACGGACATGGCGTACCAGGTCTCGAACATCTCGCGGCCGTAGATGCCCTTGATCGTGATCATGGAGGTGACGATCCGGGACCAGTCGACCGGGAACTCCTGCGCGGGCAGGCCCAGCATGGCGATCCGGCCGCCGTTGGTCATGTTGGCGATCATGTCGCGCATGGCCTCGGGGCGGCCGGACATCTCCAGGCCGATGTCGAAGCCCTCACGCATCCCCATCTGGCGCTGGCCGTCCGCGATGGTGGTCTCGGCGACGTTGAGGGCAAGGCTGACGCCGACCTTGCGGGCGATCGCGAGGCGGGCCTCGCTGACGTCGGTGATGACGACGTTGCGGGCGCCGGCGTGCTTGGCGACGGCCGCGGCCATGATGCCGATCGGTCCGGCGCCGGTGATGAGGACGTCCTCACCGACCAGCGGGAACGACAGCGCGGTGTGCACGGCGTTGCCGAACGGGTCGAAGACGGCGGCGATGTCCAGGTCGACGGGGACGCGGTGCACCCACACGTTGGACGCGGGCAGGGCCACGTACTCGGCGAAGGCGCCGTCGCGGCCGACGCCGAGGCCGACGGTGGCGCGGCACAGGTGGCGCCGGCCGGCGAGGCAGTTGCGGCACTTTCCGCAGACCAGGTGGCCTTCACCGCTCACCAGGTCGCCGCTCTTGACGTCGGCCACGTCACGGCCGACCTCGACGACCTCGCCGACGAACTCATGGCCGACGGTCAGCGGGGTGGCGATGGTCTTCTGTGCCCAGCCGTCCCAGGAGCGGATGTGCAGATCCGTGCCGCAGATGCCGGTGCGGAGCACCTTGATCAGTACGTCTCCGGGGCCGATCGCCGGCTCCGGCACGTCCGTGAGCCAGAGTCCGGGCTCAGCCTTCAGCTTGACCAGCGCCTTCAATGCAACGGCTCCTGACGTACGAATCCTGCGAGGGGAAGGGGGAGGGCCGGTTTCCCGGCCAAGATCCCTGGCAGAAATCTTCCTTACGTCGGCGGTGCGGTCCATCGAGGTTTTCTTAACCGCGGCCACAGCTGGGCTTCACGCCGCAGGCGGGAGCCTGCCGCCGGTCAACGTCCGAGCACCGCCATCGCCGCATTGTGGCCGGGGATCCCGCTGACCCCGCCGCCCCGGACGGCGCCCGCCCCGCAGAGCAGGACGTTGGCGTGCGCGGTCTCCACCCCCCAGCGGCCGGTCGAGTCGTCGGCGTAGGGGAAGGAGAGGTCGCGGTGGAAGATGTGGCCGCCGGGCAGCCGCAGTTCGCGTTCGAGGTCGAGGGGGGTCTTCGCCTCGATGCAGGGGCGGCCGTCGGCGTCCACGGCCAGGCAGTCGGCGAGCGGCTCGGCGAGGTGGGTGTCGAGCTCGGCGAGGGTGGCCTTGAGGAGGGCGGCGCGGGCCGCGTCGTTGTCGTCGGTGAACAGCCGTGCGGGGGTGTGGAGTCCGAAGAGGGTGAGGGTCTGGTAGCCCTGGGCGGCGAGTTCGGGGCTGAGGATCGAGCGGTCGGTGAGCGAGTGGCAGTAGATCTCGCTGGGCGGGGTGCTCGGCAGCCGGCCGGCGGCCGCTTCCCGGTGGGCGGTGCCCAACTGCCCGTATCCCTCGGCGATGTGGAAGGTGCCGGAAAACGCCTCGCGGGGGTCGACGGCGGTGTCGCGGAGCCTGGGGAGCCGGGTCAGCAGCATGTTGACCTTGAGCTGGGCGCCCTCGGCGGGCTGTGGCTCGCTCTCGCCGAGCAGACCGGCGAGGGCCTGGGGTGAGGCGTTGACCAGGACGTGGCGGGCGGCGACGGTTCCGTTGCTGCCGGCCGAGCGGTAGGTGATCTCGGCGGAGCGGCCGTCGGTCTCGATCCGGGTGACGTCGTGTTCGGTGGCGATCTCGGCGCCGGCCCGGCGGGCCGCGTCCGCGAGGGCGTCGGTGAGGGCGCCCATGCCGCCGACGGGGACGTCCCAGTCGCCCGTACCGCCGCCGATGACGTGGTAGAGGAAGCAGCGGTTCTGGAGCAGGGAGGGGTCGTGGGCGTCGGCGAAGGTGCCGATCAGGGCGTCGGTGAGGACGACGCCGCGGACCAGGTCGTCGGTGAAGTGCTCCTCGATCGCGACGCCGATGGGTTCCTCGAAGAGCATCCGCCAGGTCGTCTCGTCGTCGACGCGGGCGCGCAGCTCCTCGCGGGTGGGGAGCGGGTCGGTGAGGGTGGGGAAGATGCGCTCGGCGGCGCGGCGGGTGCGCTCGTAGAAGTGCAGCCAGCTCTCGTAGGCGTCGTCGGAGCCGGTGAGCGCGGCGAAGGACGCCCGGGTGCGGTCGGCGCCGCCGCCGACGAGGAGGCCGGTGGCGCGGCCGTCGCGCTCGACCGGGGTGTAGGAGGAGATCGTGCGCTTGCGGACGGCGAACACGAGGTCGAGGTCGTTGACGATCTTCGCGGGGAGCAGGGACACCAGGTACGAGTAGCGGGAGAGGCGGGCGTCGATCCCGGCGAAGGGGCGGGTGGAGATCGCCGCGCCGCCGGTGGTGTCGAGCCGTTCGAGGAGGAGGACGGAGCGGCCTGCGCGGGCGAGGTAGGCGGCGGCGACGAGTCCGTTGTGGCCGCCGCCGACGATGACGGCGTCGTACGAGCGCTGTGCTGGCATGGCTCTTGGTAGCACGTGTGCGGCGGCGCCGGAACCCTGCCGGGTGAACGGCCGCCCAGGGGCCGTCCGCGCAGGCGCAGGCCCGGCCCGGACGGCGTGGGCCGGGCCCGGCCGGATCAGGCGCGGGTGCCGGTGCGCATGCGGAGGGTCGCGACCCGGCGGTAGAGCTCGACGGCCTCGGCGTGGTGGCCGAGCTGTTCCAGGCAGTGCGCCTCGTCGTTGCGGCTGGCGAGGGTGTCGGGGTGGTCGGCGCCCAGGACCCGTTCGCGGGCGCCCGCGACCTCGCGGTAGACGGCGAGGGCTTCGCTCCAGCGGCCGAGCCAGCCCAGGGAGACGGCGACCTCCCGGCGGCTGACCAGGGTGTCGGGGTGGTCCGGGCCGAGGACCCGTTCCCGGAGCGCGCACACCTCGCGGGCCTCGGCGAGCGCCTCCTCCCAGCGGGCGAGCCGGCCGAGGTTGACGCCGAGACCGTGGCGGGCGCGCAGGGTCTCGGGGTCGGCGGGGCCGTGCACGCGCGTACGGGTGGTGACGAGGTCCTGGTAGAGCTCCAGGGCTTCGGCGCTGCGGCCGAGGCGGCCGAGGCTGATGCCGATCTCGTAGCGGGCGGCGAGGGTGTCGGGGTGGTCGGCGCCGAGGACGCCCGCGCGGGCGGCGGCGACCTCGCGGTAGGCGGCGAGCGCGGCCGGCCAGCGGCCCAACTGGCCCAGGGTGTAGGCGACTTCGTAGCGGGTGACCAGGGTGTCGGGATGGTCGGGGCCGAGCAGCCGGGCGCGGGCCTCGGCCACGTCGTGCGCCATCCGGTACGACTCCTCCAGACGGCCGAGCCGGCTCAGGTTGAAGGCGAGGTTGTGGCGGCAGCGCAGGGTGTCGGGGTGGTCGGGGCCCGTGGTGCGCTCCCGGGAGGCCAGCACCGCCGCGTAGACCTGGTGGGCCTCGACATGGCGGCCGAGCTGGCCCAGGACGTACGCCATCTCCTGGCGGGCGGCGAGGGTGTCGGGGTGGTCGGGTCCAAGGGCGCGGGCGCGGCCCTCGGCGACTGCGTCGAATTCGCGCAGGGCGTCGGTGGCGCGGCCGGTGCGGCCGAGGGTGAAACCGAGCTCGTAGCGGCTGGCGAGGGTGTCGGGGTGGTCCGGGCCGAGCAGCTCGGCCCGTTCGGCGGCGACGGCGCGGTGCACCTCGCCGGCCTCGGCCCAGCGGCCGAGCCGGCCGAGGCTGAGTCCGGCGTCGTGGCGGCTGCGCAGGACGGCGACCTGTTCCGGCGAAGGCGTCGGCCGCCCGTGGCCTCCGGATCCGGCGGGTCCGGCGGGGGGCTGTTGCGCGGGGCGGGAGAGGCCCGCGGCGGGCCCGACGGGGACGCAGAGATCGGTGGGGACACCGGGCACGATGGGGCCGATCGGGGCGGGAGAGGTCCACTCCCCCGTCAGTCCGGCCGACGGGTCGTGCGGTGTCGTACGGAGCACGGCGGCGCCGGCCGCCTTGTGACCCGTGGTCATGCCCCGGGTCCAGGACGGCAGCCGCGCCGGGCGGGTGGGTGGAGGGCCGGACCGTACGGGCCGGGTGAGAGCGACCGGGCCGGTACGGGCGGACACGATCCGGCGCCGCAGGTCGGCCGCGTCGTCCGGGCGGCCCTCGGGTGTCTTGGCGAGCAGGTCGAGGACGATCCGCTCGAAGGCGGGGGGCAGTTCGGAGCGGTGGGTGCGCAGCGGCGCGGGCGGGGTGTCGCGGTGGCCGACGAGGACGGCCCAGGCGTCGTCGAGGTCGAACGGCGGGGCGCCGGTGGCGATCTCGTAGAGCACACAGCCCAGCGAGTACAGATCGCTGCGGTGGTCGACGTGGCCGCCGCTGATCTGCTCGGGGCTCATGTAGTGCGGGGTGCCCATGGCGATACCGGTGCCGGTGAGGCGGGAGGTGAAGCCGATGTCGGCGCCGAGGCGGGCGATCCCGAAGTCGCAGATCTTCACGGCGCCGTCGGCGAGGCGCATGATGTTGGCCGGTTTGAGGTCGCGGTGCACGATCCCCTGGCGGTGGGTGTAGGCGAGGGCGTCGGCGACCTGTTCGGCGATGTCGACGACGTCGTCGACGGGCAGCGGATGCTGCCGGTTCTCCTCCAGGAGCTGGCTGAGGTTGCGTCCGTCGAGCAGCTCCATCACGAGGAAGAGGACACCGTCGTCCTCCCCGAAGTCATGCACGACGGTGACTCCGCGGTGCTGGAGGGAGGCCGCGACGCGCGCCTCGCGGCGGAAGCGCTCGCGCAGGACCCGGATGAAGTGCTTGTCCTGCTGCGGTCCCAGCGGTTTGAGGCATTTGACCGCGACGCGGCGGCCGAGGGATTCGTCGGTGGCGCTCCACACCTCGCCCATGCCCCCGCGCCCGATCTGTTCGAGCAGCCGGTACCGGCCCTGGATCAGCCTGCTGTCCCCCATCGCGTGCTGTCGCCCCCGTCGATTCGCTGCGCCCTCCCCGGCCCGTCCAGTATGGCCGCCTGTCTGCGGAGTTTGTACGGTGCGGGACGGGTGTCGGGGCCGAGTCGTGCCATGGCCGTCAGGATGTGTTTGGGCGGCAGTTGCCAGCGGAGACGTGCGGGAACGCAGCGCAGCGCGTTGCCTGCCGCGGTGAGGCGGAAGTCGACGGCCTGTGGGGACGGGGCGGGACGCCCGTAGAGCTGATGGGCGTAAGGGGGCAGGGAGTCGTAGGCGAGTGCGGCCACGCGCCGCCAGATCAGTTCGCGCGCCGGGACGAGCAAGGCATGGACGGGGGGCCGGCGCAGAAAGGCGTCGACGGTCCGGGCGTCCTCGCCGGCGGCGAGTTCGGGCCGGATCCGTTCGAAGTAGGCGGCGAGTGTGGCGGTCGTCGCGGGGACGTGCGCGGGGTCGAGGCCGACGAGCCGGGCGCTTTCGCGGTGTTCGTCGACGTAGCGGTCGGCCTGGGCGTCGGTGAGCGGGATGCCGGAGCGGCGCACGACGGTGAGGTAGGAGTCGACCTCGGCGCAGTGCACCCACAGCAGCAGCTCGGGGTCGTCGACGCCGAGCAGCCGGTGGATCCTGCGGACCCGGGCTCCGGCGGCCTCGGCGGCCCGGGTGGTGCCGTAGCTGAGTGTGCCGACGAAGTTCGCGGTGCGCAGCAACCTGCCCCAGGGGTCCCGGGCGAAATCGCTGTTGATCATGACGCCGCGGACGGCCCGGGGGTGCAGGGCCTGGAGGTAGAGGGCGCGCACCCCGGCGATCCACATGACGGGATCGCCGTGGAGCTGCCAGGTGACGGACGTCGGGCCGAAGAGTCCGGGGTCGGTGTCTCTCGCGCCGGGAGCCATGCCTTCATTGGGCCCCCGGCGGCTCGGCGCCGTCAACCTGGCGGGCAGTGCGCGTCGGTGTCACACCCGGCGCAGGACGTGCAGGAGGTACTCCTTCCGGTTCAGCGGGTTGTGGTCCGTACGGGGCCGGCGCGGCGTCTCGCCGGTGACCGGCCGGTAGTGGGCGAAGGCGCTTTCCAGGACTCCTTCTCCCTGGGTGAGCGAGGGCAGCCGCTGCTGGAGTTCGTGGACGCGGGCCGCCGGGATGTCTCCTTCCAGGACCAGGTTCCGGCCGCGCTGCGCGGTCGCGCCGGGCAGGGCCCGTAGCCGCGCCAGCACGGGCAGGACCGCGTCGAGGGTGTCCTCGGGGAGTTCCAGCCGGAAGCGGTGGACCGGCTCGTGGACCCGCGTTCCCGCGTCGCGCAGGGCGCTCATCAGCACGAGGGGGGTCAGATGGCGGAAGTCCCCCGCAGTGCTCGACATGGTCTTGTCGAAGGTGGCGTGCGCGTGGCTCTGGCGGGCCAGATAGCCCGAGTGCGTCAGGGTGACCGCGCAGTCGGGGATCCGCCAGCCGTACACGCCCTGCTGGAGCGTGACGTCGACGGTCTCCTGGATCGCCTTGAGGAACGCGGGTGGCAGCGAGCCGAGTTCGATGCCCACCTGGAACCGTACGCCGCTGCCGGGCGGGGCGGGTTCGACGCGCAGCCCGACGGTGGCGAGGAACGGATTGCCGTCCTGTTTGATCGCCTCGTACGCCGTGCCCGTGCCGACCGGCCGCTCGACGCAGAGCGTCGTGGTCCCCCGGAAGGTGACGCCGATGCCGTACTCGTCGGCGAGGGTCGCCTGGATGACTTCCTTCTGCACCTCGCCGTAGAGCGAGAGGTGGGTCTCCTGCCGTGTGTCGTCGTGGCGCAGGCCGATCAGCGGGTCCTGCTCGGCGAGTTGGGTGAGTGCGGTGTGCAGGGCACCCCGCTGGCCGGCGCGGTCGGGCACGATCACGGTCTCCAGGGTCGGCGGCGCGAAGTGCCCTTGTGCGCCGGCGCGTTGGGGCGCGGTGCCGGGGAGGGTGAGCGTGTCCGAAACGCGGATGCCGTCCAGGCCCCGGACCCGGCCGATCTGCCCGGCGGACACCGAGGCCCGCTCGGGCGCGCCGCCCCGGTCGAAGACCTGGATGCCGGTGATCCTGCCCTCGGCGGCCGGACCTTCCGGCCGTTCCGGTCCGCCGGCGCCGAACTCCACGGCGTCCCGGGTCCGTACGGTCCCGGAGAGCATCCGTACGTACGCGATCTTCTCCCCGGCGGCTCCGCGTTCGATCTTGAAGACGGTGCCGTGGGCGGGGCCGTCGCCGTCGCCCGGGGACGGGGGCAGCAGTTCCTGGATTCCGGCCGTCAGCGCGTCCACGCCGGCACCGGTGATCGCGGAGCCGAAGAAGACGGGATGCGTCCGGACGTGTGCCGTCTGGCGGGCGAGCTCCGCGCGCAGCGCGGCGTGGGTGATGCGGTCGGGGTCGTCCAGACAGGCCGCGAGGAAGGTGTCGTCGTGCGCGCTCAGCCGGTCGAGCAGCGCGGCGGTGAACGACGTGTCGCCCTCTTCGTACGGGACGACGCGCGCCGCGCTCGTACCGAGGCCGGCGGTGGCCCCCATCGGGACGACGGCGTCGGTGAGCTTGTCACGGATGCCCTGGAGAGTGGCCTCCCGGTCGGCGCCCCGGCGGTCGATCTTGTTGACGAAGATCAGCGTCGGAATGCGCAGCCGGCGCAGGGTCCGCAGCAGCACACGGGTCTGGGCCTGCACGCCCTCGACGGCGGAGACGACGAGCACCGCGCCGTCGAGCACGCCAAGGACGCGCTCCACCTCGGCGATGAAGTCGGGGTGGCCGGGGGTGTCGATCAGATTGACCGTCACCGAGTCGAGCGGGAAGGAGACGACGGCGGATTTGATGGTGATGCCGCGCTGTCGTTCCAGGGCCAGGGAATCGGTGCGGGTGGTGCCGGCGTCGACGCTGCCGATGCCGTCGATGACTCCGGCGGCGTACAGCAGCCGTTCGGTCAGGCTGGTCTTTCCCGCGTCAATGTGCGCGAGGATGCCCAGGTTCAGGGTGTGCGGTACGAGCGTTGAGCTCATCAAGCCTCAGGTCCTCTTCGTGGATGGTGGTTCCTTCCTCGGGGAGGGGCTTGGCGGGGATGCGCATGAGGCTGCTCCTTGGCTCGGTCGTCGTCGCCCTCGTAGGGCGTGGCGCGACGTTAGCGCGGGCCGGGACCGGCGGTCACCGCATTTTCCGGAAGGTGCGGCGGTAGGTGTCCGGGGGCACGCCGATGGTGCGGTTGAAGTGCCGGCGCAGCGTCGTGGCGGTGCCCATGCCGGTGGCCGCCGCGATGGCGTCGACGCTGTCGCCGGTGGTCTCAAGCAGCTCCTGGGCGCGCCGGATCCGCTGGGTCAGCAGCCATTGCAGCGGGGTGGTGCCGGTCGCCGACCGGAAGTGGCGGCCCAGGTTGCGCGAGCTCATGTTGGCCCGGCGGGCCATGTCCTCCACGGTCAGCGAACGGTCGAGCCGTTCGATCGCCCAAGGGAGCAGCTCGGCGAGCGGGTGGTCGTCCTGGGCGGGCACCGGGGCGGTGACGAACTGGGCCTGCCCGCCGGCCCGGTGCGGGGGTACGACCAGGCGGCGGGCGACCGTGTTGGCGACCGCCGAGCCGTGGTCGAGGCGGACCAGATGGAGGCACAGGTCCATCGCGGCGGCCTTGCCGGCGGAGGTGAGGACGCTGCCGTTGTCCACGTAGAGCACGTCCGGATCGACCTCCACCAGGGGGTGGCGGGCGGCCAGGGCGTCGGTGTGCGCCCAGTGGGTGGTCGCGCGCCGGCCGTCCAGCAGACCGGCGGCGGCCAGCACGAACGCGCCGGTGCACAGGGAGGCCACCCGCGCTCCGGCCTCGTGGGCGGCGCGCACCGCGTCGACCAGGTCGGTGGGCGGGTCCACGTCGACGTCGGCCCAGCCGGGGACGATGACCGTGTCGGCGTACGGGAGTTGGTCGAGCCCCCGGTCGGGCTCCAGCCGGAACCGGCCGACGCGCACCGGGTCGGGCCCGCACATGGTGAGGCGGTACAGCGGGTCGCTGAACACCTCGTATGCCACGGAGAGTTCTAAGTGCAGCATTCCGTCGGTGACGGCCAGTGCGACAGTGCCCATGTCCGAAAGTGTACGGGCCACGTCGTTCCGGACACTCACGTCGGGTCGGCCACCACCGCCAGGATGTTCAGCGTTGAACGTTCGAGTACGGGCACGGGAGAAGACATGGAATCGGGTCAGGCGGTGGCGGTGTTCGGTGCCTACGGGCACACCGGGCGCTTCGTGGTGGCGGAGTTGCTGAGCCGGGGGTTCGTCCCGCTGCTCTCCGGACGCGACGCCGACAAGCTGGGGGCGCTGGCGGCGGCCCACCCGGGGCTTGAGGCACGGCCGGCCACGGTCGACGACCCGGCCTCGCTCGACCGGGCGCTGGCCGGCGCGGCCGCCGTGATCAACTGCGCCGGGCCGTTCGCCACGACGGCGGCGCCGGTGATCGAGGCGGCGCTGCGCGCCGGGATCCCGTACGTGGACGTGGCGGCCGAGATCGAGGCCAACGCCGACACGTTCGCGCACTTCGCCGACCGCGCCCGCGCCGCGGGCACCCTCGTGGTCCCCGCGATGGCCTTCTTCGGCGGCCTCGGCGATCTGCTGGTCTCGGCGGCGATGGGCGACTGGACGGCGGCCGACGAGGCGCACATCGCCTACGGCTTGGACAGTTGGCACCCCACGGCCGGGACCCGCGTCGCCGGCGCGGTTTCCGGGCGCCGCAGGGAGGGCCGCCGCGTCCGCCACCGCGAGGGGCGGCTGGAGTACCACGACGACGCCCTGCCGACCCTGAAGTGGCCCTTCCCCGAGCCGATGGGAGCCCGGGAGGTGATCGGCGAGTTCACCATGGCCGACGTCGTCACCGTCCCCAGCCACCTCGCCGTCCCGGAGGTGCGCACGTACATGACGGTCGAGGCGGCCGGAGACCTCGCGGCCCCGGACACCCCGGCACCGACCGCGGTCGACGACCACGGACGGTCCGCGCAGACCTTCCTCGTGGACGCCGTCGTCCGCGCGGGCGGCGAGGAGCGGCGCGCGGTGGCGAGCGGCCGGGACATCTACGCCGTCAGCGCACCGCTGGCGGTGGAGGCGGTCCATCGCATCCTCACGGACCGGACCCGCACGACCGGTGTCGCCTCCGCCGGCGCGGCCTTCGACGCGCCGGACTTCCTGCGATCGCTGTCCGCGCACATGTCGTTCAAACTGCGGCGGTGACGACAGGGGGCTCTCGGCGCCGGGTGGTGGAGGCCGGGCGTCTACGGCTCATCCCATCGGCCGCTCGGGCGGCGCGAGACGATCTCGTAGCTTCGCCACCCCCGGCGGGTCGGTGCCGGCGGCGCAAGGCGTACGGCCTGGACATGACCACCAACTCCTGCGGTCGGACCCGGCGCAGGGGGCATCGAGGGAGTCGCGTCAGCCTGCCAGGAAGGCGCCGAGCTCACGCTGGAGGACGGCCTTGGGCTTGGCGCCCACGATGGTCTTGGCGACCCTGCCGCCGACGAACACGTTCATCGTCGGGATGGACATGACGCCGTACGCGGCGGCCGTCTCCGGATTCTCGTCGATGTTCAGCTTGACGATTTCGATCTTCTCGCCGTGTTCGGCGGCGATGGCCTCCAGCGACGGGGTCAGCTGACGGCAGGGGCCGCACCATGCCGCCCAGAAGTCGACGAGTACCGGCTTGTCGCTCTGGAGGACGTCCTCGATGAAGGATGCGTCGGTCACGCTCTTGAGGGCCACGATGCGGCCTCCTCTCGTGTGTGGTGGTGGTTACCGCGCGTCGGCGAGGGCGGCGAGGTAGCGCTCCGCGTCGAGCGCTGCCCGGCAGCCCGTGCCGGCGGCAGGGATGGCCTGGCGGTAGGTGTGGTCGACGACGTCACCTGCGGCGGAGACACCGGGGAGGAGATCTTGTCGTCGGGGCGCTTCGGTCACGGCGGTCACGCCTTCGGCTTGGCGTCGATCTCCGCGATCAGGCCCTCGATGAGGCCCTTGATCTCGTCGCGGATGGGGCGTACGGCCTCGACGCCCTGGCCGGCCGGGTCCTCCAACTGCCAGTCGAGGTAGGTCTTGCCGGGGAAGTACGGGCAGGCGTCGCCGCAGCCCATGGTGATGATGTAGTCGGACGCCTGCGCGGCCTCGGGAGTGAGGACCTTCGGCTTCTGGTCGGAGATGTCGATGCCCAGCTCCGCCATGGCGGCGACGGCGGAGGGGTTGATCTGCTCACCGGGCATGGAGCCGGCGGAGCGCACCTCGACGCGGTCACCGGCGAGGTGGCGCAGGAACCCGGCCGCCATCTGGGAGCGGCCCGCGTTGTGGATGCAGACGAACAGGACGGAGGCGGCAGAAGCGGAGGACATCTGTTCTTCCTTGGGGTGAGGCGACTGCAGTGGGTGTGCGTGGGGCGTCAGGGGGCGAGCTGGGAGAGTAGCTCGCTGATGTGGGCGTCGATGGCGTCGCGAATGTCGCGCACGACGGCAATCGGTGCGCCGTCCGGGTCGGCGACGTCGGCCAGGTCCACGCCCGCCTCGGCGAGGGCCTGCATGATGTGCGGTTCCACCTCGTCGCCGAGCACGGTTTCGGGCGCGAAGCGACCGGCGTACTGGGAGGCGAGACGGGCGGCCCCGGCCGCCAGGCGTTCGTCCGGCAGGAGGGGCGAGGAGGGCGTGGGCATGGCGATCCCGTTCAAAGGAGCCAGTAAGGTCAGCTCAGGCTGGTGTCAGCCCCAGCTGATGTGACAGTATCAGCCCATGATGACGTCAGTCGACACTGATCTGATGCGGGTGCTGGCCGACCCGCTCAGGCTCCACATCGTGACCCTGCTCGCGCGCGAGACGCTCTGCACCACCCACCTCGTGGAGGAGACGGGCGCCAAGCAGACCAACCTCTCCAACCACCTGAAGGTGCTGCGCGAGGCCGGGGTCGTGGACACGGAGCCCTGTGGACGGTTCACCTACTACCGCCTGCGCCCGGACGTCGTCGAATCGCTCGCCGGTCAGTTCGCCGACCTCGCCCGGACCGCGCGCGCCACCGCCGAGGCGAACCTCAAGCGGTCCTGCCCCTAGCCCGCGCGGCCTGTACGCCCTGCCCGCGCGGCCTGTACGCCCTGCCCGCGCGGCCTGTACGCCCTGCCTCACCCCGCCCGAGGAGACCCCGCCTTGACCGCCACCGAGCCCGCCGCGACCGACGCCATAGCCGCCGACGCGGCGCCGCGGCCCGCGCCCGGCGCCACCCCGCCCCGTACCCCGCTGATCGCCCGCGCCGCCGCCGAGCTCGTCGGCACCGCCGCCCTGGTGGCGATCGTGGTCGGCTCCGGCATCCAGGCCACGCGGCTCACCGACGACGTGGCCCTTCAGCTGCTGGCCAACTCCACCGCCACCGTCTTCGGCCTCGGCGTCCTGATCGCCCTCCTCGGCCCGGTGTCCGGCGCCCACTTCAACCCGGCCGTCACCCTGGCCGAGTGGTGGACCGCCCGGCGAGGAGGCGGCGGCGTCGACCCCCGCGAGCTGGCCGTGTACGTGCCCTCGCAGGTCGCCGGCGCGATCGCGGGCGCGATCCTGGCGGACGCGATGTTCGGCGAGCCCCTCGTGAGGTGGTCCACCCACGACCGTTCCGCCGGGAACCTCCTCCTCGGCGAAGTCGTCGCCACCGCCGGCCTGATCCTGCTGATCTTCGGCCTGGAGCGCACCGACCGCCTCCGCTTCGCCCCGGTCGCCGTCGCCTCGTACATCGGCGCCGCGTACTGGTTCACCTCGTCGACCTCGTTCGCCAACCCGGCCGTCACGATCGGCCGCGCCTTCACCGACACCTTCGCGGGCATCGCCCCGGCCTCGGTCGCCGGATTCATCGGCATGCAGCTGATCGGCATGGTGGTGGGCCTGGCCCTGGTCGCGATCATCTTCATGCGCGGCACGACGGACAGCGGACAGCCCGCCGCATGACACGACGCACGGATGTGGTCGTGATCGGCGGCGGCCAGTCCGGGCTCGCCGCCGGATACCACCTGCGCCGCCTGGGCATCGAGTTCGCCATCCTCGACGCCCAGGAGGCGTCCGGCGGGGCCTGGCAGCACACCTGGGGCTCGCTGCGCCTCTTCTCACCGGCCGCCTACTCCTCCCTGCCCGGCCGCCTCATGCCGCCCCAGCCCGGGGAGGTCTACCCCGACGCGCAGCACGTGGTCTCGTACCTCGCCGACTACGAGAAGTGGTACGAGCTACCGGTCGAACGCGGTGTGTGGGTGGAGGCGGTCCACCGCGACGGCGCATTCCTGCGCGTCGAGACCGACTGCGGCGACTGGCAGGCCCGCGCGGTCATCAGCGCGACCGGCACGTGGACACGCCCGTTCCTTCCCGCCGTCCCCGGACGACGCGAGTTCCAAGGCCGCCAGCTCCACACCGTCCAGTACCGCAGCCCCGGAGACTTCGCCGGACAGCGCGTGATCGTGGTCGGCGGAGGCAATTCCGGCGCCCAGATCGCGGCCGACCTCGCGGACGCGGCAGACCTGACCTGGGTCACCCAGCGCCCGCCCCGCTACCTCGCCGACGACATCGACGGCCGCGCCCTCTTCGACCACGCGACCGCGCGCCGCCGCGCCCTCGACGAAGGCCGCACCGACACCGGCGGCGTCGCCTCCCTCGGCGACATCGTCGCCGTACCCCCGGTCCGCGAAGCCCGCGACGCCGGACTCCTGACCACGAAGCCGATGTTCACCCACCTCACGGAGGACGGCGTCGCCTGGGCCGATGGCACGAGCACGCCGACCGACGCGATCATCTGGTGCACCGGTTTCCGCCCCGCCCTCGCACACTTCGCCTCCCTCCGCCTGCGGGGGATCCGCGGCCACATCGCCACGGTCGGCACCCGCTCGGTGGACGAGCCGCGCCTGCACCTGCTGGGTTACGGCGACTGGACCGGCCCGGCGTCGGCCACCCTCATCGGCGTCGGACGTCCCGCCCGGGACGCGGCGCGTGAGATTGCGGAGCTGCTGCGGACTTGACCTTCAAGTCGACTTGAAGGTTTACGTTCGGTGTATGAGCACCCTGCGGATATCCCAGCTGGCCGAACGCTCCGGCGTTCGCCCGTCCACGCTGCGGTTCTACGAGACGGCAGGACTGCTGCCCGCCGAGCGCACCGCGTCCGGCTACCGCGTCTACGACGAGGAGTCGGCGGAGCGCCTGGCCTTCATCTCCTCCGCCAAGCTGATGGGTCTGGCACTGGAGGAGATCCGCGACCTCCTCGACGTGCGCGACGAGGGGGTGTGCGCGAAGGTGCGGGCCCGGATGGTGCCGCTGGTCGCCGACCGGATCGCGGACGCCGACCGGCGCTCGGGCGAGCTGGCGGCGTTCTCCGCCCACCTGGCCGCAGTCCACGAAAAGCTGGCCGGTCCGGCCCCGGCGGGCGCCTGCGGTCCGGACTGCGGCTGCACCGGCGAGAGCCGGGCGCCGGGCCCCGTACTCGTGGAGCCGTCACCCACCCGCCCGCCGGTCCCGGATTCCGCCGATGCCCCGGAGCCGTGGCGGGAGGCGCCTGTGGCCTGCACCCTGGGCGGCGACGAGGTCGGGGAGCGCACCGCACAGTGGCAGGCCCTGGTCAGCCGGGCCACCGGGCGCGAGGAGATTCGGGACGGGGTACGCCTGACCTTCCCCAGCAGCCCGGAGCTGGCCGCCGAGCTCGCTGCGCTGGCGACGGCCGAGCAGGGCTGCTGCGCCTTCTTCGACTTCACCCTGCACCTGACCCCCGCCTCGCTGGCACTGACTGTGCGCGCCCCGGAGGCCGCCGGATCCTTGCTGACTGACCTTTTCGGAGCCGCCTCGTGACCGCCCAGTCCTCCTCCGGCAAGCCCGTCCTGGGCGTCGGCCGCTCACGGTGGCCGCCTGCGCGGTGCGCTGCGCGGGACCGCTGCTCGCCGTGCTGGGCCGGGCTTGCCGTACGTCCCCGTCGTACGGGATCGGGTCACTGCCGCGCTCGCCGGCCAGCTCGTCGAGGTGGAGCTCGTCCAGGTTCGCGAGGAGACCGAGGCCGCTCATGCGGGCAGGACTGCCGCTGACGTGCTCGTAGAACTGGACCCCGGGGACTTCCCGACCCTCGACGAAGCGGGGCGGATCCGGGCGGCGTATCCGTTCTCGGCGGTCGAGACACGACACCTTGTCCACGGGCCTGCGTAGTTGATCAGATCGAACCACTTCGACTTCCACCACCGCCAGCTCACGCTCGACAAGGGCGGGAACGAGATCAGCTGATCCGCAGGCTGCGGGTGATCGGTACTCGAGTCACGCTCCCTTGGCCGCACCCCCCAGAACGGCGCCCATGGCCGCGACAACGGACGGTTCCACGCGGTAGTACACCCAGGTGCCGCGCCGCTCGGAGGAGAGCAGCCCGGCCTCTTTGAGCTTCTTCAGATGGTGAGAGACGGTCGGCTGGGAGACACCGACATCGGAAATGTCGCAGACGCACGCCTCGCCGCCTTCGTGGGAGGCGACGGCCGAGAAGAGCCGCAGCCGTACCGGATCCCCCAGGGCCTTGAACATCGTGGCCGTGCGATCAGCCTCGTCGGCGGTCAGCGGGCGCTCGGTCAGCGGCGGGCAGCACGGGACGACGCCATCCGGCTCCAGCAGCGGCAGCACCTTCGTATTCGACATGCATCTATGTTGACACATGTCGAACTAGCCCGAGAGGCCCCTCGGCAGCCAAAGCCCGCGGCAGCGTGAGCTGCCATAGCCCTGCGGCCACGACCCCGCCGACTCCATCAACGATCTCCCGTTTCGATGAATGTCTATGTTGACGCTCATCGAATCAGGTGCCATCCTGAGGACGCAAGCATCGACGGATGTCGAAACACCGAGGAGTCGACCGTGAACGCGCCTGCCAACACCGATCTGCCCGTCGTCGTCATCGGAGCGGGCCCCATCGGCCTGGCCGCCGCCGCCCACCTTGTCGACCAGGGCCTCGAGCCCTTGGTCCTGGAGGCCGGTGCGCGCGCCGGAAGGGCAGTGGGCGAGTGGAGCCACGTACGGCTGTTCTCCACCTGGGGCGAAGTGGTCGACCCCGCCGCCGAGAAGCTGCTCGCCCCCACGGGCTGGGTCAAGCCGAACGCGGACACCTACCCGACCGGCGGCGACTGGACCGAGCGCTACCTCCGGCCGCTCGCCGACGTACTGGGCGGGGAGCGGGTCCGCTTCGGGGCCCGCGTCACGGGTGTCTCCCGCCTGGGCCGCGACCGGGTCGTCGACGCCGGCCGCGAGCAGCAGCCCTTCACCATCCACATCACCCATGCCGACGGAACCGAGGAGCGGCTCACCGCCCGCGCCGTCATCGACGCCTCCGGCACCTGGTCCACCCCCAGCCCCATCGGCGGCGACGGCCTGCACGCACTCGGCGAGCGCTCCGCCACCGACCGGATCTCCTACCGCGTCCCCGACCTCAAGGACCCGGCCGCCCGCGCCCGCTACGCCGGCAAGCGCACCGCCGTCATCGGCTCCGGCGCCTCCGCCTTCACCGCACTCGCCTATCTGGCGGACCTGGCGAAGGAGGAAGCGGGCACGCACACCACGTGGGTCCTGCGCCGCGGGATCAGCGGCTCCACCTTCGGCGGCGGGGAAGCCGACCAGCTGCCCGCCCGCGGAGCCCTCGGTCTCGCCGCCAAGGCTGCCGTCGACAACGGCTACGCCGACGCGGTGACCGGCTTCCGTACGAACACCGTCGAGCGCAACGGCGAGCAGCTGGTCCTGGTCGCCGAGGACGGCCGCCGTCTCGACCCGGTCGACGAGGTCATCGTCCTGACCGGCTTCCGCCCCGACCTCTCCTTCCTCGCCGAGCTGCGCCTCGGCCTGGACGAGCGCCTCCAGGCTCCGACCGAGCTCGCCCCGCTGATCGACCCCAACCAGCACTCCTGCGGCACCGTTTACCCCCACGGCGTCAACGAGCTCTCCCACCCGGAGAAGGACGTCTACCTCGTCGGCATGAAGTCGTACGGTCGCGCCCCCACCTTCCTCGCCATGACCGGCTACGAGCAGGTCCGCTCCATCGCCGCCGCCCTCGCCGGCGACCAAGAGTCCGCCGAACGTGTCGAGCTGGTCCTTCCCGAGACCGGGGTCTGCGGCGGTGCGGGCCTGTTCGACGCGCCCGAGGCCGCCGAGAACAGCGGTGGCGGCTGCTGCGCGGCCCCGGCCACCCTCACCATCGGCGCCCCCGCCACCGTCTCCGGCGGCTGCTGACCCTCGAAGTGGCCGATCTGCACGACGGTGTGGCCGGGGCCGGGACGAGGGTCCGGTCGCGGCCACGCGCCGTCCTGCCTGCGCTCTGCGCCACCCAGATCACCAGCTGGGGCATCCTCTACTACGCCTTCCCGGTCCTGCTCCCACGCCTGACGGCCGACACCGGCTGGTCCGCGAACGCGGCCACGGCCGCCTTCTCCCTCGCCCTGCTCGTCTCCGGCGCCGTCGGGATCCCGGTCGGCCGCATCCTCGACCGCCGAGGGCCCAGGGCCGTGATGACCGCAGGCTCCGTCCTCGGGGCACTCGCGATCGTGCTCATCGCCGCCGCCCCCAACCTGGCGGTCTTCACGCTCGGTTGGCTACTCGCCGGAGTCACGATGGCGGCCACCTTCTACCCGCCCGCGTTCGCCGCCATCACCCGGTGGTGGGGACCCGACCGCGTCCGGGCCCTGACGATCGTCACCCTCGCCGGGGGCCTCGCCTCCACCGCCTTCGCCCCGCTCACCGCCGCCCTTGCCGAGCACCTCACCTGGCGCCAGACCTACGTCGTACTGGCCGTGATCCTCGCCGCCATCACCATTCCCGCCCACGCCCTCGCCCTACGGGCTCCCTGGCCGGCAGCCCCACCCACCCCATCGACGAACGATCGCACCCCGATCCCCCGCAGCCGCCCCTTCCTCCTGCTGGCCGCAGCCTTCACCCTGTCCAGCTTCGCCATGTACGCCGTCGTGATGGGTCTGATCCCACTCCTCACCGAACGGGGGGCCAGTCCGTCCACGGCAGCCTGGGCTCTGGGACTCGGCGGCGCGGGTCAGACCCTCGGCCGCAGTTTGTACGGAAGCCTGTCCGCCCGCACGTCCGTCACGACCCGCACGGCCACGCTCATTGGCCTTGGCGGCGCCACGACGGCAGCCCTGGCCCTCATCCCGGGCCCCATTCCACTGCTGGTCATCGTCGCGATCCTGGCAGGGGTCGTCCGAGGAAACCTCACCCTCCTCCAGGCCACTGCGGTCACCGACCGCTGGGGCACCACCCACTACGGCCGTCTCTCCGCCCTCCTCGGCGCCCCCGCCCACATCGCCGCAGCCCTCGCCCCTTGGGCCGGAGCCGCCCTCGCCGGACCGCTCGGCGGCTACGGGCATCTCTTCGCCGGCCTTGCCGCGCTTTCACTCATCGCGACGATTCTTGCGGTCATACGCCCAACGAAGGGGCAAACAGCGCCTGTTCATCCCCAACATGGAGACCGCCGAGAAGTGGGACCGGGCTGACCCGATCACACGCACCACGATGGTGCTGGATGCCATCGAGAAGACGGAGAACACGTTCGCCCGGGGGAAGCCGCCCGGCTCCGCAGGGACGCGGTCGCCACCGGGAGCGCAGCGTCCGGACTGCGGCTCTTGGTTCCCGCCGTTAGCCGCACCCGGGCCTGGGCTCCGTAGGTAATGGGTGGGCCCCACTCGAACGGGAAGCACGGCGTCGCTTCGGCGAAGGCCGATTGACCTACAGCTCCCCGGATCGGCAGCGGGGTGGGGGCTTTGACGGAAGGTCTCGCGCGCCGACAGCAGGTTCTGGAAGTCCGCGCGAAATCCCCTTGCTCAATGGTCAAGAATCGTTGACCATTGCTCGCATGCCTACCGATGATCTTCCCGAGACGTTTCACGTCACCACTGACGAGCAGCTGCGCGCCGTCTCCAATCTCACGCGCCACCGGATCATGGCCGCGCTCCGCTTCGAGCCCGCGACGATCACGCAGATCGCCGAGCGGGTGGGCCTTGCGAAGGGGAGTTCCAGCTATCACGTACGGCTGCTGGAGCGGGCCGGCCTGGTGAAGGTGGTACGGACGCGGAAGGTGCGGGGTGTCACCGAGCGGTACTACGCGATGGCCGCGCGGGCGATCGCGCTGCCGGATCCGGGCGAGGGAGGGCCGGATGTGCTGATGCGCCATGCGGTGGCGGACCTGGAGGCGTCGCCGGTGGATGAGCGGCACGTACGGATGGCGCACCTGCGGCTCACCGAGGAGCAGTTCGCACAGCTGGGAGCGCGGTTGCAGGCTCTGGCGGACGAGTACCAGGAGCTGTCCGATCCGTCGCTGCCGGACGCGTCACTCGTCTTCGCACTGTTCCACCCGGCACCGCGCGAGCAGGCCGAGGGGGGCGCCAAGTGACCTCAGACGTTCGGAAGTTGCCAGCCGGGTTCGGACGGCTGTGGACCGCGCAGACGGTGTCCTCGCTCGGTGACGGGGTGTCGCATGCCGCGCTGCCGCTGCTCGCGTTGACGTTGACGCGGGATCCGATGGCGCTCGCCGTCGTCACGGCCGCCGGGACGCTGCCGTGGCTGCTCTTCGGGGTGCTCGGCGGTGCGCTGGTGGACCGCTGGGACCGCCGGCGCACGATGTGGGGCATGGACGCGGCGCGTGCGGTGCTGCTCGCGATACCGGCGGCAGCGGCCGCGCTCGACGTGCTGAGCATTCCGCTGCTCGCGGCCGTCGCCTTCCTGCTTGGCCTCGGCGGACTCTTCTTCGATACGGCCGCCACGGCCTATCTCCCGGATCTACTCGGCCGCGACCCCGCACTCTTGGAGCGCGCCAACTCTCGCTTGCGCGGCGCCCAGACCGCCATGTCCGGCTTCGCGGGGCCGCCTGCGGGCAGTGCGCTGCTCGTGCTCGGGCGGGCGGTTCCGCTGCTAGCCGACGCGGTGTCGTTCATGCTCTCCGCACTGCTCGTACGTACGCTGCCCGCCATGCCCCGGCCCGTGCCGGAGGTCCGCGAGTCGCTGCTTCGGCAGGCGCGGACGGGGGCCTCGTACGTCTTCCGGGACCGGTTGCTGCTCGGGCTCGCGCTGCGTCCGGCGGTCGGGAACGTCGCCTTCCTCGCCGTGGAGACCGTCCTCGCCCTCTTCGCGCACGATCGCCTCGGCATCGACACCTTCGGCTTCGGCCTGCTCCTCACGGCGGAGGCCACCGGCGGTCTGCTCGGTGCGGGCATCGCCTCCTACCTTGGCCGACGACTCGGTACCGGCACCGCACTGACCTGCACGGCCGCAGTCGAAGGGCTTGCCATCCTGGGCCTGGCCGCTGCCCCCAACCCGTACGTGGCCGGGCTGGCGCTCGCCGTCTGCGGGGCCGGCATGGGCGCCACGATGGTGCTCGGGCCCTCCCTCCGGCAGGCGATCGTCCCGGCCCACCTCATGGGCCGGGTCGCCTCCACCTCCCGCATGCTGGCCATGTGCGCCGCCCCCATCGGGGCCTTCCTCGGCGGCTGGCTGGCCACCACCTACGACATCCGCTCCCCGCTCTACGCCGCCGCCGTCCTCCTCCTGGCGATGACGGCCGTCACGGCATCCATGACCAGCAACCGCCGGGTCGAAGCGGCGCTGCGTGCGGCCGCCCCGGCCGGCGGTCCAGATCGCCTGGCATCCAAGGATCCCGCCCAGGAGAGTGCACCCGACTTGTTGTGACGCCTGCCGCGAAGGCGTCACAACAAGCCGGATGCCAGGCCCCGCGGGGCGCAACGAGTGGCCAGGTCACTCGTTGCGCCGACCGTCAATCCTCGTCGTCCTCCGCGGCCTCCGGGTCCCGGAAGGGGCGCGCAGGTCCTGGCCGGGGCCGCTGGCTCCGCCTGAGCCGGCGCGAGCGCGGGATCGGCCCGGTGCGCGGCACGGGCCACCGCCTCGTACAGCCGGCGCTCGGCCGCCGTACGGGCCTCCGGCACCTGCCGGGCCAGCACCGACACCCCCGGCAGCAGCACCCGGTTCTTGCGCAGCCACGTCACCGCGTGGTTGAACAGCGCCACCGGCCCCTCCGCGTGCGTCCACGCCCGCCCGTACAGGAACCCGCGGAACTCCCGCCCCCACCGCCTGTCGGTGAAGTCGCGGTACTTGAACACACCGAAGCTCACCCGATCGACTACCGGCGACGCCGCCAGGCGCTGCAAGGCTGGTCGTTGGCCAGCGAGACATGGGGCTCGATCATCGCTCAAGAATGGTGCTCGGTAACTGGAGGGCATTAAATCCGCCCAGTCGCAACCCTCCGGAAGCCATGAAATCCTTCAACTCGCAAATCACCAGAGGGCACAAAATTGTTCAGTCTGCAAATCCGGCAGAGGGCATATAGTGCGTTCAGCCGCAACAGTATTGACAAGAAACTCCAAACTTGACGGCGTCGTGGGGTTTGCTTATGGTCCAGTCGTTCAGGTTCCCGCCGATCGATATCTGAAGGTATTCATGACCGCGCCTCCAACGTTGCCGAAGTTCAGGCAGCAGTTGATTCTTGCCGTTCTCATGTTGTGTTCGCTGCTGATTTGGCTGGACAATACCGTCCTGAGTACTACGCTGGAGACCCTTGCAGACCCGATCCATGGACTGGGGGCCAATCCCGGTCAGCTGCAATGGGCGACCGGTTCGTACACTCTGGCCTTCGCCACATTAATGTTCACTGCAGGCGCATTGGGCGATCGGTTCGGTCACCGGACTGTGTTTTCCAGTGGGTTGGTGATCTTCGCCGGGTCCTCGCTGTGGGCGGCGTGCGCAAGCGATGCGGGCCAGCTGATTGCGGCTCGAGCCGCGATGGGGGTGGGCAGCGCGCTGATCACGCCCGCCATGTTGGCCATCCTTATGTGGACCTTTACCGGCCCAGCGCGGGCTGCCGCGATCGGCATTTTCTCGACGTCGGCCGGTGTCGGAATGGCTGCCGGCCCGGTGCTGGCGGGGTTCCTGCTCGATCATTTCTGGTGGGGCTCGGTCTTTCTGATCAATGTCCCGGTCGCGGTATTGGCGTTGGTCGGGCTCGCCGTGCTGGTTCCGAATTTCCGCAGCCCCACTCTGCGGCCACTGGACCCCGCTGGAATGTTGCTGTCGATCAGTGGGCTCGTGGCGTTGGCCTACGGGCTGATCCGGGCGGGGCAAGTGGCTGTATGGAGTCGTACCGACGTCTGGGCGCCGATCGTTGCCGGTCTGGTTCTGCTGGCCGTTTTCGTACTCGTCGAACTGCGTGTCAAGGTGCCCAGCTTTGATCCGCGCCTGCTCGCGCAACGCACATTCGGTGGCGGCAATGTGGCGCTCGGATTACTGCTCTTTGCTGTGGCCGCCATCACCTTCTACAACGCGTTCTACCTGCAAGGCGCGCTCGGATTTTCGCCGATGAAGGCGGGTTTGGCCAATATCCCGACCGCATTCGGCGCGCTCGCGGGGGCGCCCCTCGCCACGCGCCTGGTTCGCCGCCTGTCGCTACGCCTTGTCACCGTGCCGGCGCTAACCGTGGCTGCGCTGACCATGGGCGGGTACGGGTTCCTCGGACTCCACACTCCACTCGTCTGGATCGAGATCCTGTTGTTGATACAGGGCCTCTCGATCGGCATGGTGATCGGCCCCGTTACGGCCGCATTGATCAGCAACCTGCCGTTGGACCAGGCCGGTGCAGGATCGGCCGTCACCAATACCGTGCGGCAAACCGGCAGTGTGATCGGAATCGCAGTAGGCGGCACGATCATGTCGATCACGTACCGACGTGCGATCGAACCTTCGCTGGAGGGTGCACCCGGTCCGGTGCAGGATCAGGCGCGAGTCTCCGCCGAACAGGCCCGCCACGTCGCCACCGCTATCCACCGGCCCGCTCTCGCCCAGGCTGCTGATGATGCGTTCATCCATGCTATGCACGTCGGCGCGGGCTGGATCGCGGTCATCGCACTCCTCGGAGCAGCTGTGCTGCTGATTACCTTGCCTGCTGGCGGAAAGAAGAAGGGCCCGATACCAGAGCCGGACTTCGAAGAGGCCCGCAGCTCCGTCTGAGCCTCCACACGAGCTCGGCAGCGACGCCAGGCTGACCAGTGTCGATTTCGGCGAACACTAGCCTCGGTAGGTGCCAACCATCGTCTGTCGTCACAGCGTCTCAGCGGCGTACGCGCGGCATGCCCAAGCCGATCCAGGAGATGATTTCGCGCTGGATCTCGTTGTTGCCGCCGCCGAAGGTGAAGATGACGGCCGAGCGGTAGCCGCGTTCCAGTTCGCCGTGGAGGACCGCGCCCGCCGAGCCCTCCTTGAGGGCGCCGGCCGCCGCGACGATCTCCATCAGCCAGGCGTAGGCGTCGCGGCGGGCCTCGGAGCCGTACACCTTGACGGCGGAGGCGTCCTGGGGGGTGAGCGTGCCGGTCTGGACGGCGTTCACCATCTGCCAGTTGAGGAGCTTCATGGCGTCGAGGCGGGTGTGGGTCTGCGCGAGGCGCCTTCTGACCCAGGCGAGGTCGACGACGCGGCGGCCGTCGGCGAGTTTGGTGTCGGCGGCCCAGCGCTGGACGTCGTGGAGGGCACGGATGGCCATCGTGCCGTGGGCGGCGAGGGTGACGCGCTCGTGGTTGAGCTGGTTGGTGATCAGCCGCCAGCCCTGGTTCTCTTCGCCGACGCGGCGGGTGACGGGGACACGGATGTTCTCGTAGTAGCTGGCGGTGGTGTCGTGCGAGGCGAGGGTGTTGATGAGGGTGCAGGAGTAGCCCGGGTCGGACGTCGGCACCAGCAGCATCGTGATGCCCCTGTGGGGCGGGGCGTCGGGGTCGGTGCGGACGGCGAGCCAGACCCAGTCGGCGGTGTCGCCGTTGGTGGTCCAGATCTTCTGGCCGTCGACGACGTACTCGTCGCCGTCCCGGACGGCCCGGGTCTTGAGCGCGGCGAGGTCCGTGCCCGCGTCGGGTTCGCTGTAACCGATCGCGAAGTCGATCTCTCCGGAGAGGATCTTCGGCAGGAAGTACGCCTTCTGCTCGGCCGTGCCGAACCGCATGATCGTGGGGCCGACGGTGTTGAGCGCCATCAGCGGCAGGGGTACGCCGGCCTGGGCGGCCTCGTCGAAGAAGATGAACTGTTCCATCGGGGTCAGTCCGCGTCCGCCGTACTCCTTCGGCCAGCCGACCCCGAGCCAGCCGTCCGCGCCGAGACGGCGGATGGTCTCGCGGTAGAAGCGCTTCTGGGCGGCGGGGTCGGCGTAGCGGGCGTAGACGTTGTCGGGGACCAGTACGTCGAAGTAGGCGCGCAGTTCGGTGCGCAACCGCTGCTGTTCAGGCGTGTATTCGAGGTGCACGGCCCCTCCAGGCGTCGTCTCGCGCTCATGTCCGCCGTCCGCGCCGGTTCACCGCGGCGGGCGCAAGAGTAGAACCTGTTTCAGCAATCCGGAAGGGGGGTGCGGGGCGCGTCCCGGGGAGGCTGAGAGGATCACGCTCATGGGAGATCAGCTGATGCGGACGGCGTTCGCGGACCCGGACGCGACGGAACCCGAACGGGCCGCGGCACTCGACGAGTTGCGCGGGAGGACGGCGCTGCACGCGGCGTGGATCCTGGGGCTCGCCGTGAACAAGGCGGCCCCGGCGTCCGTCGCCCGGCGGGTCTTCACCGTGGACCCCCTGCCCGGGGAGGGGCGCTGGCTGAGTTGGAGCCGGCTGACTCCGGCGGCTGCGCGGGCCGCCGCGGCCCACCCCGACCCGAAGGCCCGCCGGATGCTCGCCGAGAACCCGGACCCGGTGGTGCTCAGGCTGCTGGCCGCGGACCCACAACCCCGGGTCCGGGCCGGCGTCGTGCTCACGGCGGATCACTACGGTGTCGAGCTGGGCCTCGACACCGTACGGAAGCTCGCCCATGACCCGGAGCCGAGGGTGCGCCACTGGGCCGTGGGGCTCCCCGGGCTGCCCGAGGACGAGGCACTGGCTCTGGCCGAGGACTCCGACCCGCGGGTACGGGCCGCCGCGCTCTCCGCCTGGAGCTGGCCCCGGCTGCGGCCGGAGGTGCGCGCCGCCGCCGAGGCCGACCCCGATCCGGGGGTGCGCAAGGCGGTCGAGCGGGCCACCCGGGTCGAGGCTCCGCTGCCGACGACGGTCGAGGCGTTCGAGGCGTTCGAGGCGTTCGAGGCTGAGGAGGACGGGCGGCGCCGCCGGGACGCCGCGTACGAGGCCGCCGCCGACGAGGACCTCGCCCGGCTGCTCGTGACGCACGAGGATGCCGGGATACGCGCCGGGGCGGCCCGTAATCCGCACGTGCCCAGGGACCTGGCCCTCTCGCTCGCCGCCGACCCCGACGACTGGGTCCGGCTGAGCCTCTCGCTCCGCGCCGACCTGGCCGAGGAGCAGCGCGCCGCGATCGACTACACCGTGCCCGAGGGCCGGCATCGCGTGCCGGACTGGATCAAGGAGCGGTACGGGGACCCGGAGGCGCTGCGGGAGCTGGCCGCCTCCTCGCACGTACTGCTGCGCCGGGCCGTCGCCGAGGCACCCGAACTCCCCGACGACGTAGTCGAGTTGCTGGCGTCGGACGAGGACTTCTTCGTCCGGCTGACGCTGTGCGAGGGCAAGCAGGCCCCGCACGAGCTGCTCGTGGACATGCTCAGGAGCTGGAACGGGCTGAGCAAAGGCTCCCTCGTCCACCGCCCCCACTTCGCCCGCCCGGGCCTCGCACGGTTCGCGGACGACCCGGACGAGTGCTTGCGGTACGCGGCGTTCTTCGACCCGGAGGGGGGTCCCGAGCTGATCGAGCGCCTGTCGCACGACCCGGCACGCTGGGTCCGCGCCCATGCCGCGCGCGATCCGCGGCTGCCGTACGGGCGGCTGGTCGAGCTGCTCGACGAGGACGGGGAGCCCGAGGCGGCCGCGTTCAATCCCTCCCTGCCGGTGGAGCTGATGCACCGGTTGCTGGACCTGGCGGGGGTGGCCCCGGCGGCCTCCTGATCAGGCGCGGGCGGGCCGGGACAGAGGTGTGCGCCGCCGCCCGGGGCGGCGGCGCCCTGCGGATCGATCGGGTCTACAGCGGCGGCGCCGCTGTCAGGGCAACAGCTCGTCGAGGGATGCCCGGCCTCTTTCGGCCATACGCCGCTCGGCCCAGGCGAGGTTCTCGGGTGTGATGTCCCGGCCCGACGCCAGCACCAGATCCTCGGCGGCGAATTCGCCCTCCGAGCCGGTGTGCAGGATGCTGTCGGGGGTCGGGCCCTGCCGCTTCGAGGTCGAATCGGACTCAGCGTTCATGCCGCCTCCTCGTTCGTCCGGATGACGTCATTCTCGTTTCCTGCCACCGGTCCCGCATCCGGGCGCGGCGGTGGCCCCCTGCGGTCCTATGCTCCGCGGTCATGAGCGATGATCAACGCCTGGCCGCCGACGACGATCCCGGTCTCTTCGACATCATGTCCACCACGCGCGCGATGCGGCGGCTGCGGCCCGATCCGGTGCCCGAGGAGCTCCTCGACCGGCTGATCCAGGCGGCGGTCTGGGGCCCGAGCGGGTCGAACGCGCAGCGTTACCAGTACGTCGTGGTCACCGACCGGGCCGTGATGGCGCGGCTCGCCCCGCTGTGGCAGCGATGTGTGGACGCCTACCTGGCGACGGCGGGCAAGCACCCGCCGCGGGGCATGGACGAGACGTCGTATGAGCGGCTGGTGGCGGCCGTCCGCTACCAGCGCGACCGGTTCGCCGACACCCCGGCCCTGATCATCCCTTGCTACCGCTATCCGGCCCCGCGGCCCGATCTCGCCGGCGCGAAGGCGTCGGCGGCGGCGCTGGGGCCGGGCGGCCTGGCCCGGCTGATGCGCGGGCAGGCCCGTTTCTCGGTGCTCGCGGAGGCGTCGAGCGTGTATCCGGGCGTGCAGAATCTGCTCCTCGCGGCCCGGGGCCTAGGCCTCGCGGCCACGCTGACCATCTGGCATCTGATGCTGGAGCGGGAGTGGAAGCGGGAGCTGGGGATCCCCAGGGACGTGCGGACGTTCGCGGTGATACCGGTGGGCTGGCCGGTCGGCCGGTTCGGTCCGGTGAGCCGCAAGCCGGTACGGAGCGTGGTGCACCGGGACGGGTGGTGACCGCGTGTCGAAGTGGCCCTCGGCGGGCCGCTACCCCGGGAGCCCCCGGGGCCCATGTGGCCAGCGGGCCGGCACTACCCCCGGGAGCCTCCGGGCCCCCTGTGGCCGGCCGGGCCGCGGTGCGGTGCACCGGGACCCAGGACGCCGGGGAAGCCTGCTGGCGGCTGTGACCCGGCCGGCTTCCTGCCCGGGCGCGGGGTCGCGCGTGGCTCGCGGGCGAGGCCGGGACGGTACGGGAGCTACGGCGGCATCGGGCCGCGCCGAGCGAGGACGGCTGAGGCCCACACCAGCGGCTGCCCCCGGGCGAGGAGGGCCGACGTCCACGCCAAGGCGGCCCCCACCGGGCAGGAGCTCAGGCGCACAGCAGGCGGCTACCTCCAACCGGGCAGGCGCCCAGGCTCACACCAGGCGGCAGCCCCAACCGCGCAGGGCTGAGGCTCACACCGGCGCTACCCCCACCGGGCAGGGCGAGCCTCACACCCGGCGGCAGCCCCCAACCGGGCAAGGCCGACGCCCACACCAAAGCGGCAGCCCCCAGCCGCGCAGGAGCTCAGGCTCACCCCCGGCAGCAACCCCCAGCCGCGCAGGGCTGAGCCTTACACCAGGGCCGCCGCCTCCCGGATTTCCAGGGCGCGGCCCTCCTCGTAGGCGTGGGCGTAGTCCGCCGCGGGGAGCGCGGCGCGCGCGGCGGATTCGGCGTGGGAGCGGATGGCGCGCTCGGTCGCCTCGGCGAAGGGGCGGAAGCCGGGGCCCCCTGGGGTGCCGCTGTGGCGGTCGTACGCGCCGAGGAGGCGGGCGCCGTCGTCCGCCGGGCCGACGGCCGCCTTGGCCCAGGCGGCCGCGGGGAACTGGCCGACCACGATGTACGGCGCGACGACGTAGGCGAGCGGCTCCAGCGCCCGGACGGCGCGGGTGAGGTGCGCGGCGGCCCGCTCGTAGGCGCCGTCGAGGCAGTCCAGCCAGCCGTGGAGGCCGAGGGCCATACCGCGGAACATGCCGGGGGTGTGGTCGCCGAACCCGTCCTCGATGCGGCGCAGTTGTTCGCGGGCGAGGCCGCGGCGGTCCGTCCGGGCGTAGTGGTGCAGGAGCAGCAGCCGGGCCGTGGAGACGCCCTCCGGGCTGAACTCCTCGGCCTCGTCGGCGGCCTCGACGAGCATTCGTTCGGCCCGCTCGCGCTCATGGGTGTCGCTCGCCGTGGTGAGGCGCAGGCCGGCGAGGCGGGCCTTGAAGACGGGGACCTGGGTGCGGGCGCCGATGTCCGCGGCGGCGCGCATGGCCGCGGCGAAGTCCGCGGCCGCCTCCCGGTCGCGGCCGGCCCGTTCGTTGGCCTCGCCACGCGCGCAGAGCGACTCGGCGATGCCCCACGCGTCCTGGGCGGCCTGGAAGAGCGCCAGCGCCTCGTCGGCGTCGCCGGAGGCGTCGTTGAGGAGTTTGGCCCGCATGAGGAGGAGGGAGCCGAGCTCCCAGCCGAGTTTCTCGGCGCGGCAGGCGGCGACGGCCGCGTCCAGGGTGGTGGTGAGGTCGGGGTACTCGCCGACCATGAGCCGGGCGAAGAACCACACGGAGCCGGGCTGGCGGCAGTTCTGCGGCAGTCCCGGCCGGTAGGCGTCGATGACGGCGGTCAGCCGGGCGACCGTCTCCGGCCGCTGGAGGGCGGTGGCGCCGTCGCCGCCCTCGGAGGCGAGCACGAGGAGCCGCCCGCCCCTGCGGGCCTCCCACAGCTGTTCCTCGTCCCACGGCGGCGGTGTGTCGGTCACGCGCGCGGTGAGGGCGACCGCGGGCCGTACGGGCGGTGCGAAGGGGTCGGGGCCGAGGGCGGCCGCCGCGGCGGACCAGACCCGTGCGTCGTTCTGGTGGTTGCGCAGCTGCCAGAACCAGCTCATGGACAGGACCAGGCACAGCGCATCCTGCTCCTCGCCGAGTTCGGTGGCGGTGCGCAGCGCGGCCCGTACGTTGTCGTGCTCGGTTTCGAAGCGGCGCAGCCAGACGGCCTGGCCGGGCCCGCGCAGCTCCGGCTCGCCGGTGCGGACCAGCTCGCGCAGGGCCCGCAGATGGCGGCGTGCGGTCTCCTCCCCCTCGCCGGCCTCCGCCAGCCTCAGGGCGGCGTATTCGGCGACGGTCTCCAGCAGGTGGTAGCGCATGTCGCCGTCCGGGGTGGGGCGGGCGACGACGAGCGACTTGTCGACGAGAGAGCCGATCAGTTCGAGGGTGCCCGGCTCGGCGCAGACGGCTTCGGCCTCGGCCAGGGCGCAGCCGCCGGCGAAGACGGACAGGCGGCGCAGGACGGCCCGTTCGGCGTCGTCGAGGAGGTCCCAGGACCAGTCGACGACCGCGCGCAGCGTCTGCTGGCGGGGCAGGACGGTACGGGCGCCGCTGCTGAGGAGCTTGAAGCGGTCGTCGAGCCGGTCGGCGATCTGGCGCGGGCTGAGGGCGCGCAGCCGGGCGGCGGCGAGTTCGATGGCGAGGGGCAGTCCGTCGAGGCCGCGGCAGATCTCGGCGCAGGCGTCGGGGTCGTCGTCGGCGCGGAAGCCGGGGCGGGCGGCGGCGCCGCGGTCGGCGAGGAGCCTCAGGGCCACGTGCGGCGGGAGGGGTTCGACGGGGCGTACGGTCTCGCCCGGGACGCCGAGCGGTTCGCGGCTGGTGGCGAGGATGGTGACGCCGGGGCAGCGGGTGAGGACGGTCTCGGCGAGCCGGGCGGCGGCGTCCACGACGTGCTCGCAGTTGTCCAGGACGAGGAGCAGCCTGCGGCGTCCGCAGTGCTCGACGATCCGGCTCACCGGGTCGGGGCCCTGCGGTTCGGGCGACCCGCCGCCCCACATGTGGGTCTCGCGGGCGCCAAGTGCGGTGAGGACGGCCTCCGGGACGCCGTCGGCGTCACGTACGGGGGCGAGTTCGGCGACGTACGGGCCGTCCGTCCAGACGTTGGGGCGGGCGGCCAGGGCGGCCTCGGCAGCCTCCAGGGAGAGCCGGGTCTTGCCGACACCGCCCGTGCCCAGCAGGGTGATCAGACGGTGGGTGACCAACTCCTCGGCGAGGTCGGTGAGTTCGGCGTCGCGGCCGACGAAGGAGGTGAGCCGGGCCCGCGGGGCGGGGCGGGGCCTGGGGGATGTGATGAGCAGTTCGGCGTGGAGGGCGCGCAGTTCGGGGCCGGGGTCGGTGCCGAGCCGGTCCGCGAGGGCGGTACGGACGTCCTCGTACGCCTGCAGGGCCTCGGCCTGCCGTCCGGCCGCCCGCAGGGCGCGGATCCGCAGGGCCTGGAGGGGCTCGTCCAGGGGCTGTTCGGCGGCGAGGGCGGCGAGCGGTACGAGGGTGTGGGCGGCGCGGCCGAGTGCCACGTCGGCGGCGAGGCGGTCGCGGCGGGCATCGGTGTGGCGGCGTTCGGCGCGGACGACGAGGGGGTCGCCGGCGCGGCCGGGCAGGTCGGCGAGGGCCGGGCCGCGCCACAGGGCGAGGGCGTGGTCGAGGAGCCGGGCGGCCGTGGCGGGGTCGCCCGCGGCGAGGGCGTCGGAGCCTTCGGCGGCGAGGCGTTCGAAGCGGAAGAGGTCGACGGCGTCCGGGGCGGCGGCGAGGCGGTAGCCGCCGGGCGCGGAGGCGACGGCGTCCCGGCCCAGGGCCCGCCGCAACCGCCCGACCAGGGCCTGGAGCGCCGCGTGAGTGTCGGCGGGCGGGTCCTCGTCCTCCCCCCAGATCCACTCCGTCAGCGCGGCGGCACCGACCACGCGCCCGCCGGCCGCGGCCAGCGCGGCGAGCAGCGCCCGCAGCCGGGGCCCGCTGAGCGGCACCTCGCCGCCGTCCGACCGATGGGCTCGGGTGGGCCCGAGTACGCGGTAGTCCGTGATCACCGGTCCATTCTCCACCGGGGCACCGACAGTCCCTGGGGCCGTGGCGGGCCCTACTCCCCTACCGCCGGGTGGCGCAGTGTGCTGAGGGCGCCGCCGAGGGCGTCCGCGAAGCGGACGGTGACGCCGGGGACGGCCGCCTGGGCGGGGACGATCGTCGGGTCCGGGCCGTGGCCGCGCGGGGCCGCGAGGACGCCGGGGTCGTCGAAGCCGCGCAGCCTTCGCCATCGGCACGCGGCCGCGAAGCGCCGAGAGGCCACCGCGCGGCCGGTCGTTGGCGTCGCGGTCGGGGCAGCGGTGTCGAGCCATGGCCCCATGCCCGCGGCGGGGCAAGCGCCCAAGCCATGAGGCTGGTCCGTCCGGACAGTAGCGCCGCGGGCGGGTCAGCAGCGTCGCGGCCATGACCCCACGCCGCCGGGCTCATCCGTCCGCACGGTTGCGCCGCGCGCAGGTCAGCAGCGTCCCGGCCGCCGGGCTCGGCCGCCCGGACAGTAGCGCCGCGCCGCAGGTCGACAGCGTCCCGGCCACGACCCCACGCCGCCGGGCTCGGCCATCCGGACAGTAGCGCCGCACGCGGGTCGACAGCGTCCCGGCCACGACCCCACGCCGCCGGGCTCGGCCGCCCGGACAGTAGCGCCGCGCGCGGGACAGCAGCGTCGCGGCCATGACCCCACGCGGCCGCCGCGCGGCCCGAGCGGCAGCCTCGCCGGCGGGTCGGCGGCGTCGCGGCCATCACCCACGCCGGCTGCCGACCCGCGCCGTGAGGCTCCTGCGTTCGGGCAGTTGTGCCGTGCGCGGGTCCGCGGGTCCGGGCCATGGTCCGGGCACCCGCGGCGAGGTGGGCCGCCCGCGCCGTCGGGCTCGGCCGTCTGGGCGGTTCCCGTGGCGGAAACAGCCTTTCGTGTCGATGGTTTGCCGTGTCGTCGCCATGGCATTCCGGGTCACCGGGTTCGACAATGGGGGGGATGACCGACGACGACCGACGACAGCGCATCGGGTCGCCGCCGCGCCCGGCACCGGACGGGCAGCACGGCGGCGAGATCGGGCCCATGGAGCGGCTCGCCATGAACCGCACCGGCAGCTTCGACTGGGACCTGGACTCCGCGACGATCGACGTCGACGAGGCGGGCCTGCTGGTCTTCGGGCTGGACCCGGAGACGTTCGACTCCCGCCCGGTCTCGCTGGTGCACCGGCTCGAGCCGGACGAGCGCGCCCGGCTGGACGCGGTCATCCGCGAGGCCCTCTCCAGCGGCCGATCCTCGTACACCGCGCATTTCCGCATTCCGCGCGAGGACGGCGGCGAGCAGTGGACCCATGTGCAGGCCCGCATCCTGCGCGACGCCACGGGACAGGCGCACCGCATCGTGGGGATCGTGCGGGACACGACGGCCGAGGTCACCCATTCGGCCTTCGTCCTCGAACTGGAAAAGCGGCGGCAGGTGCAGACGAGCATCGTCGAGCGCACCACGCACGCCCTCTCGCGCGCCGTGACCGTGGACGACGTCACGGCGGCGCTGACCGGACCGGGCGGTCTGGCCCGGCTCGGTGCCGACGGTCTGGCGCTCGGCCTGATCGAGAACGGGTCGGTGAACGTCATCGCGCTGAGCGGTGAGTCGCTGGAGATCCTGGACGACTTCCGCACGCGACGGCTGGAGCACGGGACGCCGCTGGCCGAGACGGTCCTCGGCGGGCGGCCCTTGTTCGTCAGCAACTTCGCCGGCCTGGGCCGGGACTATCCGGCGCTCGCGCCGTACGTGGGGCGGTTGAAGTTCCGAGCCGCCGCGTATCTGCCGCTGGTCGCGCAGGCCCGTTCGCTCGGCGGCATGGCGCTCTTCTACCGGGCCCGTACGGCCTTCAACGCAGACGAGCGCAATCTCTGCCTGGGTCTGGCCGCCATCGTCGCGCAGTCCCTCCAGCGGGCGATCCTCTTCGACGAGGAGCGGGAGCTGGCCACGGGGCTCCAGGCGACGATGCTGCCGCGCCGGATCCCGGAGATCGCCGGCGGGGAGATCGCGGTCCGCTACCACGCGGCGTGGAGCGGCCGTCAGGTCGGCGGGGACTGGTACGACGTCGTTCCCCTGCCGCGCGGCCGGGTCGGAATCGTCGTCGGCGACGTCCAGGGCCATGACACGCACGCCGCCGCGATCATGGGGCAGTTGCGGATCGCGCTGCGGGCGTACGCGGGCGAGGGACACGCGCCCTCGACGGTGCTGGCGCGGGCCTCGCGTTTCCTCGCCGAGCTGGACACGGCCCGGTTCGCGACCTGTACGTACGCGCAGGTGGATCTGTCGAGCGGGACGGTACGGGCGGTGCGGGCCGGGCATCTGGGCCCGCTGATCCGGCACACGGACGGCCGGGTCGGCATTCCGAAGCTGCGCGGCGGGCTGCCGCTGGGCGTGGCGTCGGTCTTCGGCGACGAGGAGTTCCCCGAGACCCGGCTCGATCTCGTTCCGGGCGAGACGCTGGTGCTGTGCACGGACGGTCTGGTCGAGCAGCCGGGATCCGACATCGACGAGGGTTTCCAGGCCCTGTCGGACGCCATCAGCAGCGGGCCGCCGCAGGCGGAGGCGCTCGCCGACCATCTCTCCGAACAACTGTGGGAGCGCTGGGGTTCGGGCGACGACGTGGCGCTGCTGGTGCTGCGGCGCAGCCCCGACCCGGGGACGCCGCGCGCGCCCCGCATCCACCAGTACATCCACCAGGCCGATCCGCAGGGCCTGTCGGACGCGCGCGCGGCCGTCTCGCAGGCACTGCGGGACTGGGACATGGGCGCGCTCGCCGATGACGCGGAGCTGATCACGGGCGAGCTGCTGGTGAACGTCCTGCTGCACACCGAGGGCGGCGCGGTGCTGACGCTGGAGGTGCTGCCGGAGCCGGTACGGCGGGTGCGCCTGTCGGTGCAGGACCGCTCCAGCGCCTGGCCCCGGCGCCGTACGCCCGGCGAGGCGGCGACCTCCGGGCGCGGCCTGCTGCTCCTGGACGCGCTGGCCACGCGCTGGGGCGTGGAGCCGCGCGGCGAGGGCAAGGCGGTGTGGTGCGAGATCGGGCCGGAGCGGGGTGGCCGGGGCAACGGCGGGTCCGGGCACAGCGGCCTCCGCTGACGTACTGATTTCCGCTGACATGCCGACGAGCTGACGAGCTGACGAGCTGACGTAAGGAGACGCGGCGATGGACCCGGTGACGGCGCTGGACCGGATCGCGTTCCTGCTGGAGCGGTCCCAAGAACCCACGTACCGCGTCCGCGCGTTCCGCAACGCGGCGGAGGCGGTCGCGGCGATGGCGCCGGGCGAGGCCGAGCGCCGGGCCGTGGCCGGGACGCTGGAGGAGGTCAAGGGCATCGGCCCGAAGACGGCCAAGGTGGTACGGGAGGCGCTGGCCGGTGAAGTTCCGTCCTACCTGGTCCGTTTGGAGGAGGAGGCCCCGCTGCCCCGGACGGAGAGCGGTGAACGGCTGCGGGCCGCGCTGCGCGGGGACTGCCATCTGCACTCCGACTGGTCGGACGGCGGCTCCTCGATCGAGGCGATGGGGCGGGCCGCGGCAGCGCTCGGCCATGAGTGGGCGGTACTGACCGACCACTCACCGCGGCTGACCGTCGCCCGCGGGCTGTCGCCCGAGCGGCTGCGTGAGCAGCTGGAGGTGGTGGCGGAGCTCAACGAACGGTGGGCGCCGTTCCGGCTGTTGACGGGCATCGAATGCGACATCCTGCTGGACGGCTCCCTGGACCAGGAGCCGGAGCTGCTCGAACAGCTCGACCTGGTGGTGGCCTCGGTCCACTCCAAACTGCGGATGGACGCGCCCGCGATGACCCGGCGGATGGTGAAGGCCGTCCGCAACCCGCTGATGGACGTGCTCGGCCACTGCACGGGCCGGCTGATCACCGGCCGGGGCCGGCCCGAGTCCACGTTCGACGCGGACCGGGTCTTCGAGGCGTGCGCGGAGTCCGGCACAGCGGTCGAGATCAACAGCCGCCCGGAACGCCTGGACCCCCCGCGCCGCCTGATCCACCGCGCCCTGGAGGCGGGCACGCTCTTCGCCGTCGACACGGACGCGCACGCCCCGGGCCAGCTGGACTGGCAGATCTTCGGCTGCGCCCGCGCGGAGGAGTGCGGGGTCCCGCCCGAACGGGTGATCAACACCTGGCCGGCGGACCAGCTGCTGGAGTGGGCGGGCTAGTGGAGTGGGCGGGCTAGTGGACGCGTGAGCAGGAGGAGGCCCGCAAAAGGGGGCGGTCGGGCAGGACGCTGACAGTCCGCAATTCATCCCCGTGCTCAGCAGGGTGCGGGCCAGTCTGCCCGTCGGCGTCCCCGCACCAGGCCCAGCCCGGCGCGGTTGCCGCGGACAAGTCCCACTCGTCCCGCGGTAACCGCACCTACCTGCGCAAACGCAAGATTGAGGCGGCCATCCCGGAGAAGAGGGACCAGGACACCAACCGCAAGAAGAAGGGCGCAAGGGGCGGCCTGCCCGTCAGCCACGATGTCTGGATCGACGACCTCCTGAAGGCCGCCAACCGATCACAGCAGTGGTCGAGCCGGGTTCCGGCGCGGCAATGAGTCTGCGGGCTGCTGCGGGTTTATCTCTTGACGGAGACAGAGACAACCGACTCATCGGGAGTGTGCCGTGGGCCTCATCCACATCGAGCTGTTCGCGACCCTCGACCTCGTCGGGCAGGCTCCCGGCGGCCCCGACGAGGACCCGGCGGGGTTCCCGTTCGGCGGCTGGCAGGCGCCCCTGCTGGACGAGGTCGCCGGGGCGCAGGTCGGTGCCGCGTACGAGGGCACGGACGCCCTCCTGCTCGGCCGGCGGACGTACGACATCTTCGCCGCCTATTGGCCTCATCAGGAGGGCGGCGAGGACAACGAGATCGCCACGCTCTTCAACAGCGTCCCGAAGTACGTGGCCTCCCGCGGCAGGCCCGACCTGTCGTGGGCCGGGTCCAGGCAGCTCGGCCCGGACCTTGGCGGCGCGGTGCGCGAGATCCGTGACCGGCACGAGCACGTGAAGGTCGTCGGGAGCCTGAACCTCGTGCAGACCCTGCTGCGCGAGAAGCTCTTCGACCGTCTCGACCTGTGGCTGTACCCGATCGTGCTCGGCGTCGGGAAGAAGGTGTTCGAGGGCGGCGCGGTGCCCACCAACCTCACGCTCCTCGAGCCCCCGGCGGCCGGCCCGAAGGGCGCTGTGTACCTGCGCTACGGGCTCGCCGACGGCACTCCCGCCACGGGAGACATGAGCGCACCCGATCGCGGTGCCGGAAGGGCCGACTGAAGCGGCGACCGTAGCGACGACTGGACCCACCCCCCGTGCCTGGTGGGTCCGGGCGGCGGACAGGCCGGACGCGGGACGTACGTGAGGCCGTGCGCGCCGGGCTCGCCGAGCCTGGCGATGTCCAGCCGGGCCAGGCGCTCCAGCGTCTCCAGGTCGACGATGTCGACGGTGGACGAGACGACGCAGGCCACATAGGCGAGCCGGCCGTCGGGGGACGAGGTGATGGTCAGCGGGAAGAGGCCGACCTCGAGGTCACCCAGCTGCTTGCGGGTGTCGGCGCAGAACACGGTGAGGCGGCCTGGTGCGTGGCGTCCGAGTCGGGAGACCGCATCGGGCGCCATGCGCATTTCGCCCGCGAGCAGCCTGCCCGTCGAGGTCAAGTGCACCGGCAGGACGATGTCCTCTGTGGGCAGGGTGTCGACGACGGCCGCTGTCCGGGGGTCGATGACACGGATTCCGGTGGGCGGCCGTTCCTCGGCGGTGCCGGAGAAGTTGCCGTAGGGCGCGGCGACGAAGGCGTGCGTGCCGTCGGCGGAGACGGCGAGGCCCTCACTGCCCGGTACCTCGACCTTCGCGGTGAGGATGCCCCGTTCGAGGTCTACGACCGACACGAACGGCGCTTCCTTGTTGGTGGCGTAGCCCGTCCGCCCCGCCGGATCGATGGCGAACCAGTGCGGGCCGGGCGCGTCCGTGTCGATCCTGCCCAGGGGCCGGCGGGTCTCCGTGTCGATCACCACGACCCCGCCGGGCCGGTCGTCCGTACTCTCCACACTGACGTACAGGCGCCCGCGCACCGGGTCCAGTGCCAGCCCGTGCGGCCCGTGTTCCGGGGCGAGGTCGACGACCTCGACGACGCGGCGGGTGTCGGGGTCGATGACGGCCAGTTCGGTGCGCCGGCCGCCGTTCGCGTGGTAGTAGCCCGAGTGGTACGTCAGGGTGCACCACAGCAGTCGCCGCGTCGGGTCGAAGCACAACTCGTGGGGCTCCGCGGGGACTTGCACATCGCCGAGGTGCCGGTCGGAGGCGGCGTCGAAGAACGAGACCGTCGGTCCGCTCTGACTGACGACGGCCAGGACGTCGCCGTCCCGACCGGCACGGGGGGACTGCTGCACAGCCACTCCTTGAAAGGGGGGAAGGGAATGCCGCGCGTCTTCGCGGGCATCTCCACTCTCCGCACCGCAGGATGCCGCAGCAATGCAAGGATTGGCACGCAATCATTGACTCAGGCGTAAAAGTGCAGCTCAGGAGGCATCGATGGATCTCAACCTGCTGCGAGCCCTGGACGCCCTGCTCCAGGAGAACAGCGTGACCCGCGCAGCGGAGCGCCTGGGCACCTCGCCCGCGGCGGTCAGCCGTACCCTGGCCCGGCTCCGCCGTGCCGTCGGCGACCCGCTGCTGGTCCGGGCCGGCCAGGGGATGGTCCCGACCCCGCGCGCCATGGAACTCCGGGAGGAGGTCGGCGCGTTGCTGCGCGGCTGCGACAACGTCCTGCGGCCCGGTCCCGGTTTCGATTCCGCGCACCTCCAGCGCACCTTCACGGTGCAGGCCACCGACCTGCTGCTGGTGGGACTGGCCGGGAGCCTGACCGATCGGATCCACGCGGAGGCCCCGCAGGTTGACGTCGTCTTCCTGCCGGAGGCAGTGGAGGGCGGCCCTGGGCTGCGGCAGGGCTGGGTGGACGTCGAACTGGGCGTCTTGGGGCACCTGGACCCGGAGATCCGAACCCGGCAGCTCACCCGGAAGCCGCTGGTCGGCATCGCCCGCAGCGGTCATCCCCTCTTCGACGGGCGGATCGACGCCCGCCGTTTCGCCGCGGCCGACCACATCGGCATCTCCCGGCTCGGTAAGCGCCTCGGGCCCATCGACAGCGCGCTCGCGGAACTCGGGCTGCGGCGCCGGACCGCGGTCGTGGTGCCCAGCCACACGAGCGCGATGATGCTCGCCCGGGACACCGACCTCGTCGCGCTCAGCCTGGCCGACTGGCTCCCCGACACCATTTCCGCCATGGGACTGCGGACGTTCCCCGTCCCCCTCGACCTTGAGCCCCTGGACCTCGGGATGGCCTGGCACCCCCGCAACTCGGCCGACCCGGGGCACCGCTGGTTCCGCGAGCACCTGGCGGCCGTCGTCCTGGCCCCGGCGGGGCCGCGGGCAGCCGCCGCCCGTACTCCCGTCTGACGTCGCCCTGCCCGACCGGTGGCACCTGCTACAGAACCCGTCCATTGTGGTACGCCGCGAGCGTCCGGTAGAGCGCGCACGGGCGAAGCGGCCGCTCGGGCACGCTCGGATCCTCGAAGTCGTCGGCCGGGTCCCAAGTCATGCCGATCGGGCGCATCTCTGCTTGGGAGCGAAGGTTGTTCATGGTCGTCGACGCCACCACTTCCGGCAGCCCGAGGGCCTCGAAGCCGAAGCCAGGCAGACCAGGCCGGCCAGGCAGGCCTCGGTCCCGTAACCGGGACCCCACGCCGAACGCGTCGGACGCCGGCCGACGTCCACCCCCGTGAACGGCATGCCCTCGCCCACCTCGTTGCGTGCGGCCGCCGCCCTCGCGTCGGCACCCAAGGGGGGACACGGGCGGCCAGCGTCGCCTGCACGTGTTGGCCGCCGCCGGGCGGCTGCGGGCACGGCCACCGGCCCCAGCCAGGCACGAGGGCTGACAGTCAACCTGACGTGCCCGCCCGCGCACGGCTGCCCGGCGCCCGACCGGCCGAGTGCGACGACCTCCTGAAGGCCGCCGACTGATCACAACATCACATAGGCCTAGTGGGGTGGGCAGGCTCCGCGGCCGGCCCTTGACGGTCGGGGCGGCAGCGAACGCCTCGCGGGTCGCGGCTACTCGGCTCCGTGCCACACCGTCGTGACGTTGCAGAACTCACGGATGCCGTGGCCCGACAGCTCACGGCCGTAGCCCGAGCGTTTGACGCCGCCGAAGGGGAAGGCCGGGTGGGAGGCGGTCATGCCGTTGAAGAAGATGCCGCCGGCCTGGAGGTCGCGGACGAAGCGGGTGATCTCGGTGTCGTCGCGGGTCCACACGTTGGAACTGAGGCCGAACGGCGTGTGGTTGGCCCGGTGGATGGCCTCATCGAGGTTCGCGACGCGGTAGAGCGTGGCGACCGGCCCGAAGGCCTCCTCCTGGTCGATGCGCATCGCGGGGCCGACGTCGGTGAGGACCGTGGGCTCGTAGAACCATCCGCGCTGGTGCTCGGGCGGGCGCCGGCCGCCGCACAGCACCGTGGCGCCCTTGCGGACCGCGTCATCGACGAGTGCCTCCACGTCGCCGCGGCCCTGCTCGGTGGCGAGGGGCCCGACGTCGGTGGAGGAGAGCAGCGGGTCGCCGACGGCGAGGCCGGCCATGCCCGCGGTGAACCGTTCGGCGAACTCGTCGTACACGTCGGTGTGGACGATGAAGCGTTTGGCGGCGATGCAGGACTGGCCGTTGTTCTGAACGCGCGCGGTGACGGCGGTCTTGGCGGCCTTGGGGATGTCGGCCGACGGCATCACCACGTACGGGTCGCTGCCGCCCAGTTCCAGGACCGTCTTCTTCACCTCGTCGCCGGCGACGGAGGCGACCGCGCGGCCGGCCGGTTCACTGCCGGTGAGGGTGGCGGCGGCCACCCGGGGGTCGCGCAGGACCGTTTCGACGGCTCCCGAGCCGATCAGCAGGGTCTGGAAGCAGCCTCGGGGGTAGCCGGCGCGGTGGAAGAGTTCGCCGAGGTAGAGCGCGGTCTGCGGCACGTTGGAGGCGTGTTTGAGGAGACCGACGTTGCCCGCCATCAGGGCGGGGGCGGCGAACCGTACGACCTGCCAGAGCGGGAAGTTCCAGGGCATGACGGCGAGGATCACGCCCATGGGCCGGTAGTGGGCCCGGGCCGCGGAGGCGCCCGAGTCGCGTACGTCGGAGTCGGCGGGGTGCTCGTCGGCGAGGAGGGACTCGGCGTTGGCGGCGTACCACCGCATGGCCTTGACGCACTTGGCCGCCTCGGCGCGGGCCGCGACGAGGGGTTTGCCCATCTCGGTGGTCATGGTGCGCGCGATGTCTTCCTGGTCCTCCTCCAGGAGGGCGGCGGCGCGCGTGAGGAGTTCGGCGCGCTCGGCGAATCCGGTGGTGCGGTACGCCCGGAAGGCGGCCTCGGCGTCGGCGAGGCACCGTTCGACGGCGTCGGGGCCGAGGGCCTCGTACGTGCGCAGGGTCTCGCCGGTCGCGGGATTCACCGTGGCGATGGGCATGGGTCCTCCTCGTCGCTGGGCAGGGGGCCTCGTCGTGGGGCGGTCGCCTCTTCGACCCTGCCGCCTGGGGCGCCCGCCCGCAACGCGGGTCAGTGCGGGCCCGCGCGCCCGGCGCCGCGGTCCGTCCCGGTCACCCAGCGCAGCGCGCCGGAGAGGTGGGCGCGGAAGTCGGGGTGGGCGTACGCCTCCGTGGCGTGGCCGAGTGCGGTGAACAGGGCGCGTCCGCGGCCGACCGGGTGGCACCAGGCGAGCGGATGGTCGGTGCCGAGGGTGCCTCCGCGGTAGGTGGATTCGTCCACCCGGGCCAGCACATGGACACCTGCGTCGCGGGGGTGCGCGGTGAAGTTGTACCACTCGTCGGTCCAGCGCCAGCGGGCCGGGAGATGGGCGGTGGCGGGGTGGTGCGGATCGTCCACGCTGATCTCCGCGGGCTGGATCTCCGGGTGCCCGTCGAAGCGGGTTCCGAGCAGGGTGCGGTAGAAGGGCCAGTCCGGTTCGGCGTTGGCGGCGGCGTGGACGGCGAGGAAGCCGCCGCCCGCGTCGCGTACGTACGACTCCAGGGCGGCGCGCCCGGGATCGTCGAGGACCGGCCCCGTGGTGGAGAGGAATGCGACGGCGACGCAGCGCGCGAGCCGAGCGGCGGTGAAGACCCCGGGCTCCTCGGTCACCTCCGCGCGCAGGCCCAGTTCGGCGGCGAGTTCGGCGAGCGCCTGGGCGCCGGCCGGGATGGAGTCGTGGCGGTAGCCGAGTGTGCGGGTGTAGACGATCACGTCGGTGCGCGGCAACGCCGACCTCCGGGCACGGTGGGAGAGCGCTTTCTACGGGCTCCGAACCTAGTGGTGGCGATGGTCGCGGGACAAGGGACGGCGGGACCCGGGGCAGCGAGGCGCGTGGCGGTGAGGACTCCGTCAGGACTCGGTCAGGACCCGTCGGGGAAATAGGATTCGAGCGTGCCTCGGCGGCGGATGTCGAGGGTCGCGCAGTGGAACGATCCGCCGAACGGCGCGTAGTGCAGCAGGTCGCAGGGGATCGGCTCGAAGCCCCAGCTCTCCAGCGCGCGCAGCATGTTGGTGTGGTGCCGCTCGGCGATGACCCGCGTCTCGTCGACCATGAGGACGTTCATGCTGAGCCACTTGCCGCAGATCGAGGTGAGCTTCAGGAGGCGCTCGTCGATCGGGTTGGGCTCGGGGGCGATCAGGATGTCCCACGAGCTCAGCATGGGCGGAAGGCGGTCGACGTCGATGTATTCGGGGTTGACCAGGAGCTTGCCGGGCGCGAGAGGCAGGAACGTCGTGTCGATGTGCATGGGTGTCCGGCAGCGGCTCTCGATCTCGTGGATGCGATAGCCGGGTCCCAGATGGCGGCGCAGCCAGTCGATGCCCATCTGGTTGGTGACGTTGCTGCGGGTGACGAACAGGTCGCGTCCCACGCGGACGAAATCCGCGGCGTCGAACACCGGCTCGAACTCGGTGAGGATGTAGCGCATGGGCTCGCCGGCCTGCGGGATCCGGAAGTCCGGGTCGAAGAGCTCGTCGGTCAACTGCGGCTTCGGGGCGGACGTCCAGCGCGCACCGCGCCGGAAGTAGTCCTTGACGATCCCGCGATAGGCGTGGGTCTCGAAGTACCGGCAGGGCCAGGCCATGGGGGTCTCGATGATCTCGTCGCCGATCACGAGCATGCTGTCGCGGGGGCAGGTGTTGGAGAAGCCGCGCGAGGACCAGTCGGGGGTGCCGAAGCGCTGCTTGTGGTCGAAGGGGTCCGGGCGGGTGACCGTGATACCGAGGGACCGCAGGAGGGCGACGAACTGGTCAAGCTCCTCCTGCGCCGGGTCGATCAGCCGGTGCGGATACTCGAAGCCGGCGGCGAGCCCCTGCAACCGCGCCGCCCAGGGGGGAATGTTGCAGGTCACGACCGGGTGGTCGGAGGGGATCGTCGCGCCTTCGAGGCGCCCGACGAGGACCTCCTCCAGCGGATCCCATTCGTTGTGCGAACTGACCGGGGAGACGAGGGCTTCCGCGGCCGGGCCGGTCCTGGCCGATGGCCCGTACGGCACACCGTCCACCGCCGTCGTCGTCGAAGTACCGGGCCGCCTCTGTTCCACCGCCATGGTCAACCGCTTTCGATCAAGGACGTCGGAAACTCGCTCTGTCCCATGCTGACACCCAGGTCGGTGGAATGGGACCTGACGCGGGGCGAATGGTTCCTCACCGCATCCGGCACCGCTCGCAGGGCGCACATCAGGACGAAAAGCTAGAATTTTCCGCATGGGAGAGCGGCCCGTCGTGCCCGCCGCACCGGAGTTGGTCCTCGACATCGACGGGGACTCCACCGTGATGAGCCCGAGCCGGGTTTACCGCATCGGGCGCGACCCCCTGAGCGACATCGTGCTGGCCGATGCCCGGATTTCCTGGCATCACGCCGTGCTGCGGGCGGAGGGCGACCACTGGACGCTGACCGACGAGGACAGCACCAACGGCACCTTCACCGAGGGGCACCGGATCCACGACTGGGGGGTGGGCCCCGGCAGCGTCATCCGGTTCGGCCACCCCGCCGACGGCCCTCGCGCTGTCCTCACCGGTCATGTCCAACCCCCGCCCGAGCCTCCCCCGGCCCCTCCCCCACCTGAGGCCGAGGCCGAGGTCCCACCGGAGCCCGAGCCGGTAGCCGCACCCGAATTCGAAGGCGCGCCCGAGTACGACGCCGGGCCCGCGCCGGTGCCGCTCGCGCCGCCACCCCGCCCCTCGTCCGTCTCGCACCCGGACGCCACCGGCACCTTCCGGCAGCCGACCTCCGTCCGGCCACTGCCCACGCGGACCGTACGGATCGGGCGCGGCACCGACAACGACCTCGTCATCGACGATCTCGTCGTCTCACGGCACCACGCCGAGCTGCGCGCCCACCCGGACGGCACGTACTGGATCGACGACCTCGGCAGCCACAACGGCACCTTCCTCAACGGCGCCCGGGTCACCCACGCCCTCGTCACCCCCGACGACATCGTGGGCATCGGCCACCGCGCGCTCTGCCTCATCGGCGACAATCTGGTCGAGTTCACCGACACCGGCGAGGTCTGCCTCGACGTCCAGGACCTGGCGGTCACCGTCGACCGGGGCCGTAAGACCCTCCTCGACCAGGTGTCGTTCCCGGTCGGGCAGAAGTGCCTGCTGGCGGTCGTCGGACCGAGCGGCGCCGGCAAGTCCACCCTGCTCAACGCGCTGACCGGGCTGCGGCCCGCCGACCACGGCTCGGTGCTGTACGACGGCCGCGACCTCTACCGGGACTACGCCGAGCTGCGCCAGCGCATCGGGCTGGTCCCGCAGGACGACATCCTGCACCACCAGCTCACCGTCCGGCGCGCCCTCGGATACGCCGCCGAGCTGCGCTTCCCCGAGGACACGGCGAAGGCGGAACGGCGGGCCCGGGTCGAGGAGGTCATGCGCGAGCTCGGCCTGGAGCAGCGCGCGGACCAGCCGATCCACTCCCTCTCCGGCGGCCAGCGCAAACGGGTGAGTGTGGCGCTCGAACTGCTCACGAAGCCGTCGCTGCTCTTCCTGGACGAGCCCACCTCCGGGCTCGACCCGGGCATGGACCGTTCCGTGATGCACATGCTGCGCGGGCTCGCCGACGACGGCCGTACGGTCGTGGTCGTCACCCACAGCGTGCTCAGCCTGGACGTCTGCGACCGGCTCCTCGTCCTCGCGCCGGGCGGCCGGATCGCCTTCTACGGGCCGCCGGACGAAACCCTCGGCTTCTTCGGCTTCGCGCAGTGGCCCGAGGCGTTCGAGGCGTTCGAGAACGACCGGGAGCGGGACTGGTCCGGGCAGTACCGCCACTCCCCCTTCCACCAGCGGTACATCGCGAGCGCCATGCGGCGTCCGTCGCTGCCGGGCGCCGCCCGGCCGGACGTCTCTCCGCCCGCGCCGCCACCGAAGGCGCAGAGCTGGGGCGCGCAGCTCCGTACGCTCGTACGGCGGTACGCGGCCGCGCTCAGCGCCGACCGGACCTTCCTGGCGATCATGATCGCGCTGCCGTTCGTGATGGGCGCGATGGCCCGTGCCCTGTCCGAGGGCTCGTTCGGCCCCGAGTCGACGATGAACGTGCTGCTCATCCTCTGTGTGGGCGGTGTGCTCACGGGCGCCGCCAACGCGGTGCGGGAGCTGGTCAAGGAGCGGACGATCTACCGCCGGGAGAGAGCCGTCGGCCTGTCCAGATCCGCGTATCTGATGTCCAAGATCGTCGTGCTCGGCACGGTCACGGTCGTGCAGGCCGTGGTGCTGACGCTGGTCGGCCTCATCGGCGTCCCCCTCAACGTCCCGGACGGCAAGGGTGTGCTGATGCCGCCGCTGGTGGAGCTGACCCTCGCGGTGGCGCTGCTGTCGTTCACGGCGATGATGCTGGGCCTGTTCGTCTCGGCGCTGGTGCGCAAGGAGGAGGTCACGATGCCCCTCCTGGTGCTGCTCGCCATCGTGCAGGTGGTGTTCTGCGGCGGGCTGCTCACCGTCCAGGGCTCGCCGGTCGTCGAGCAGCTGGCCTGGCTGGTGCCGTCGCGGTGGGCGTTCGGTGCGATGGGCGCCACCATCGACATCGGGAAGATCGCCCCCAACGAGAAGACGAGCGATCCGCTGTTCGAGCACACCGTGGGAGCGTGGCTGCTCGACATGGGGATGCTGGTGGTGCTGTCCGTGGTGCTCGGCTTCGTCGTGGCGAGGCTGCTGCGCCGGCACGAGCCCGTGATCATGCGTAAATAGCGAAGGTAGCGAAAGTAGGCGCTGCTCATGGCGTTTCCCGTCAGCTCCGTCGGTCCCGTGGTGCCGGACTTCCGGCCGACCCATGTCGTACCGCGTGACGGCCTGCCCGCCTGGGAGGCCCCGGACCCCGAGCTGCCGACCGAGCCGCTCGATCCGTTCCTGCCGGTGCAGTTGGTGGACCGGGTGGGTGACTGGGGGCGGATCGTGTGCGCCAACGGCTGGTCCGCCTGGGTCGACGGACGGCTCCTGGTCCCCGTACCGATGGAACCGCCCGCCGCCGGGCAGCCGCTGGGCAGGACCGCCGATCCGCGGCCGCTGATCGGCCGGGCGGAGGAGTCGATCGGCCGCTACCGGCGGGCCGCCGAGGACCTGGTCGCCGGGAAGGCGGACCGGGAGGCGTTCCGGCGGCGGACGCGCGGGCTGCGTGTCGGGATGGTCGTCGACGGCGAGGCGGTGTGGCTGTACGACGCCGAGCACGAGCGCTGGGTGTACTGCGACGGCACCCATCTGACGACGTACGCGGCCTCGTCGGGGCCGTCCGCCGCCGCTCCCCCGCCCCCCGCCGCGCCCGCGCCCGCGCCCGCCTCCGTGCCCTTCGAGGTCCCGCCACGGCCCGACACGGCCCCCGCGGGGGTGGTGGGGCATGAGCCGACGCAGGTGGTCACGCAGATGCCGGAGGTGCCGGACGCCGGGGGCGAGCCGCAGCCGACGCGGGAGGTGGACCCGGGGGACCGGGACGTGCGGCCCGGGGCGGGTGAGGGGTGATGGCGGAGCCGGGTACGACCGACCCCGACCCCGATCTGCCCGCCGGCCGGCCGTCCGGGCTGCTGGGGAAGCAGATCGCGGGCTACCGCGTGGAGGGCGAGATCGGCCGCGGCGGCATGGCGGTGGTCTACCGGGCGCGGGATCTGCGGCTGGACCGGACGGTCGCGCTGAAGCTGCTCGCGCCGGAGCTGGCCCGCAACGACACCTTCCGCAAGCGGTTCGCCCACGAGTCGCGGGTGGCCGCCGCCATCGACCATCCGCACATCGTGCCGGTCTTCGAGGCCGGTGAGACGGAGGGGCTGCTGTACATCGCCATGCGGTACGTCGCCGGACAGGACCTGCGGGCGCTGCTGGACCGGGAGGGCCCGCTGCCGCCCGACAAGGCGGCGCGGATCGCCCTGCAGGTGGCCTCGGCGCTGGACGCGGCGCATGCGCACGATCTGGTGCACCGCGATGTGAAGCCGGGCAACATCCTGGTCGCCGCGGGCATCGACAGTGACCGTCCGGAGCATGTGTACCTCACCGACTTCGGGCTGACGAAGAAGTCGCTGTCGCTGACCGGGTTCACGAGCGTGGGCCAGTTCGTGGGGACCCTCGACTATGTGGCTCCGGAGCAGATCTCCGGCAAGCCGGTGGACGGGCGCTGCGATGTGTACAGCCTCGCGTGTGTCGTCTACGAGACCCTGGCGGGGGTTCCGCCGTTCCGCCGCGACGACGACATGGCGCTGCTCTGGGCGCATCAGTACGATCCCCCGCCGCCGCTGACCGGGGAGCGTCCGGGCCTGCCGGCCGGCCTCGACGACGTCCTCGCGAAGGCGCTGGCCAAGGCCCCGGAGGAGCGGTACGGCACCTGCCTGGAGTTCGTCTCCGAGGTGCGGGCGGCGGTACGGGACGCGGAGACGGGCCGGGACCGGGGGCGTGACCGGCGCAGGTCCGTCCCTGGCGTCCCGCCGGCGCCGCCCGGGCCGCCGCCGGAGCCGCCGCGGTGGGCGATGCCGGTGTTCCGCGGGCGGCTGTGACGCGATCCCGTAGGTGGGGCCGCGGTGATGCGGAACGTCTCGGGCCTAGGTGTATTGATCACGAGCGTTGTTGACAGTCGCGGGTCTTGATCATGGCGAAGACCTCCGGTGTGGTGGAGGTGTCTAAGACCGGGTCCTATGTGGTGGGGCGTCGTTGGGCTTCGTATGGGGCGGGGTACGTGGAGTTGGATTGTTCCGGACGGGTTGTGGGAGATCGCGGAGCCGTTGATCCCGCCGTCGAAGGTGCGTCCGCAGGGCGGCGGGGCACAGGACACGCCTGATGAGACGCTGTTCGCGGCGATCATCTACGTGCTGGTATCGGGGTGTGCCTGGCGGGCACCGCCGCCGTGCTTCGGGATATCGAAGTCCACCGCACACCGCCGGTTCCTGATCTGGTCCAGAGCCGGCGTCTGGGGCCGCCTGCACGAGGAGATCCTGTACCGGCTCGACGACGCCGGCCTGCTCGACCTCTCCCGCGTGGTCCTCGACTCCGCCCACGTCCGGGCTAAAAAGGGGGCGAACTCACAGGTCCGAGCCCCGTGGACCGGGGCAAGGCGGGTTCCAAGATGCACGTCCTGTACATCCATGACAGTGAAGCCCTGAAGCCCATGGTGCTCGGTCACCAAACGAGACACGACCCCGACAAGGCTTACGACATTCCCGACCTGCGGAAATGGGTGCGCGGCAAACGCATCGGCGTCCGGATCGCCCGCAAAGGCATCGAGTCGAGCGAGCGATTAGGGCGTCGGCGGTGAGTGATCGAGCGGACGATGTCCTGGCTGACCGGCTACCGCCGCCTCAACCACCGCTACGAACGCCACCCCCGCAACTACCTGGCCTTCCTCGGCCTCGCAGCCGCCCTCTGCTGCTACAAACGCCTCATCCGACTGACCACATAGGACACGGTCTAAGGGCTGTCCCGTAAATGATCTTCTGGTTGCCTCGGGCGCGGTTGGCCGCCACGTGGCGGCCCGCTTGCCTATCCGGCGAGGGCGAGGTTGTGCATCCGGGCGATGCCGAGCATGGCGTGGTGGACGCCGTCGCCCTTGAGCCGGCAGTCGCGGAGGATCTTCCACGTCTTGGGACGCTCCGGCCACTGATTGAGAGCTGCGGACATCGCTGGTTAAGGACCCGTCGGCGGAGTGTTCCTTGGGCCATGAAGGTGCTGGCACAGGAACGGAGTGATGAGTTGAGTTCATCCGGCAAGCGCATATGGGTCGGCATTGATGCCGGCAAGGGGCACCATTGGGCAGTTGCCGTCGACGGAGATGGCCAGGCGCTCTTCTCCCGCAAGGTGGTCAACGACGAGAATGAGATCCTCCAGCTCATCGCCGCCGCCTGCGAAACGGGTATCGAGGTGTGCTGGGCTGTTGACATCTCCGGCCGGGCTTCCACGCTCCTTCTGGCTCTGCTCATCGCTCATGGTCAGCAAGTCGTCTACGTTCCCGGCCGCACGGTGAACCGGATGTCCGGCGCCTACCGCGGCGAGGGCAAAACGGACGCGAAGGATGCCCTGGTCATTGCCGATCAAGCCCGCATGCGCCGTGACTTCGACACATTGAGTACGCCGCCCGAGCTGGTCTCCACACTCCAGTTGCTGACCAACCACCGGGCCGACCTGATCGCCGACCGAGTGCGGCTGATCAACCGCCTGCGGGACCTCCTCGTGGGCATCTGCCCCGCTCTGGAACGCGCCTTCGACTACTCCGGAGCCAAGGGGGCCATCATCCTGCTGACGGAATACCAGACGCCTGCGGCGATCCGCAGGACTGGCGAGAAGCGGCTGGCAGCCCGGCTCGAGCGGCGTGGGGTTTACGGTTCTGCCGCCGTCGCGGCCAAGGCAGTGGCGGCCGCCCGGTCCCAGCACACCGAGCTCCCCGGTGAGAAACGTGCAGCTCGGCTGGTTCGCGACCTCGCCCCTCAGCTTCTATCCCTTGACGAGCGCATCAAGGAGAACGACCGGGAGATCCGCGAGGCATTCCGCACGGACGACCGTGCTGAGATCATCGAGTCTCTGCCCGGCATGGGTCCGATCCTGGGCGCCGAGTTCGTATCCATTGTCGGCGACCTGTCTGGCGACAAAGACGCCGGCCGCCTTGCCTCCCACGCCGGCTTGGCCCCCTTCCCTCGCGATTCCGGCCGCAGAACACGCAATTTCCACCGGCCCAAGCGCTACCACCGCCGTCTGCGGTGGCTGTTCTACATGTCCGCGCAGACCGCCATGATGCGGCCGGGAACCGTCCCGGGACTACTACCTCAAGAAGCGTGCTGAAGGGCTGATCCACACGCAAGCGCTTCTCGCTCTGGCCCGTCGCCGCGTCGATGTCCTATGGGCAATGCTCCGAGACGGAAGGCAGTTCACGACCGTCCCACCGCTCACGCAAGCGAGTTGACACGGTCATTGAGACTCTTCCAGCTGCCAAACCGCTCGGGAAGGTCCCGCCACGGTATGCCCGTTCGCGCCCGGAACAAGATCCCGTTGAGCACCCTCCGGTGATCGCTCCACCGTCCGCCACGCCGTCCCGACACCGGCAGGTGTGGCTCCAGCCGGACCCGCTCGGCATTCGTCAGATCACCCCGCCCCATGCCGGGAACAACGAGCCGCTGATCCGACAGTCACATGATCCGCCGGACAGGCCCTAAGCTTCCGGGCACGATGTCCGAATCGCAGACTGAAGACATGGGGGGAGCGTGGACGATAGAGGGCCTCAGCCCCAAGTGGCGGAGGACGCCATCCAGTTTGTGGCGTTGATGCGGCAGTTACGAATATGGGCGAATCTGAGTTTCCGTGAGCTGGAACGCCGGGCGGAGACGGCGGGCGATGTGCTTCCCCGGGCCACGCTGGCCGGCGTACTGAAAAGGAGTGACCTCCCCCGGGAGGAGCTGCTGGCGGCCTTTGTCCGGGCCTGTGGCGGAGATCGGTCCGAGGTTGATGCATGGGTCGCTGTCCGTAAGCGTCTGGCCGTCGAGGCCGAGCAGCGCTCCAGTGCCCACGTGCCGGCCGAAAAACATGCGGCAGCCGGAGCTTTGACAGTCCCGATTCCGCCAGACGACAACGACCCGCAGAGCGGACTGCGGCACGCTCTGCAGGACGACGCCGTCAAAAGACCGCGTGAAGCCGGTGACTCCAGCGCCGACGTTTCGGCGACGCAAGGCACGTCTCATGGCGTACCGGGCGGACCGGTGGAGCCGGACAGGGACCCGCCAGCCGCTGCGGAGGCATATGTGGTGGCCCAAAGGGAGGCGGACACCGGCGCGGCCGCTGCTGAACCGGCCGTGCAGGAGGAATCGTCCACGACAGGCCCGGAGGCGCGCACCCCGCCGGCAGGACCGGAAACTGCTGTGTCGCGCCGTTCCGGCTTCGCCGGTCTGCCGGGCAGGGCGCTCGTGGCAGGGGTCGTGGCCGCGCTACTGTCGGCCGGTGTCACCGGGATCGTCCTGGCGCCCGACGACCATCCCGGCGAGCCACCCGCGCACCGGATACGCCCGCCTGCCACCGTGACGTTCTCCCCGCCGGTCACGCACAGCCGGACACCCCGCACCCCCGCCTTCTCCAGCCCCGCGGCAGAGCCCGGAGCCACGAACGTTCCCGTACCGGGAGCCACACGGCAGCTGCCGCGGTCAGCGTCGCCCTCCAAGAGCACGGCTCGTCCCGGCGAGCCGGGGCCGCAGCGGACTTCGAGGGCACCGGAATCGACACCGCCAGCCTACGAACCTCCACCCTACGAGCCGCCGCCGTTCTCCCCAGCACCCTCGCCCACGTCCGGTGGCGGTGACCCATTCCCCGAGGAGACCTGCTGGGACGCCAACGACTGCGCCTGACCCGGGCGATCAGGATCCGGTGTGCGGCAAGGCGGCGGAGGGCGGAGACGTGCGAGGCGGCGGCAGCGTGGCGAGGCTGAGCGTGCTGCTGTGGCGGGGGCGCGGAGATCGTTCCGTCGCCGATCGACGGCTGGAGGTGATCGCTGCCCGCCGACCGGACGACAACAGTGCCGCCCAGCTGTGGGCGCCTCGACGTCCGCCTGCTCATAGCAGCCTCCGTCTCTTGCGTGTCCACGCCTCTCACCTCCTGCGCCAGGCGGAACTTGCGAACTGCACCGTCGTGGACGGGTTCCGGCGCCGACGGGTGATCCCGGGCTGGGCGAGCGGCCGCCTTGTGGGTTCAGACTGCCCTGTTCTCGTACTTGCTCTTCGAGGGGCCGGCCTTGGCGTCCTTGTGCTGTCCCCGGTCGCTCCGGTCGCCGCGGCTGCTGGTGGTGTCCGTGTCCTTGCCGTTCGACGTCTTGCCGGAGTACTGCGCCCGGCTGTCGTCCCGGTCCCGCTTGCCCTTGCCGGCGCGGTCCTTGGCGGTGTCCTTCGCCTGCTCGGCCCTCAGCTTGCGGGTGCGTTCCTTTACGCAGGTGTCGTAGCCGCCGCACTCGGTGCGCGCCTGCCGGTAGGCCGGGTCAGCGTTGGACTTGCGTGCCTTGCGGGTGGATTCGGCGATGTCCTTGGTGTTCTTGTCCCGGAGGGTGCGGGTGCGTTCCTTTACGCAGGTGTCGTAGCCGCCGCACTCGGTACGGGCCTGCCGGTAGAGCGGGTCGGCGTTGGACCGGTCGGCCTTCTTCTTCACCGCGTCGAGGGTCTTCTCGACCTTGATCAGCTTGGGGCCGTTCTCCCTCATCTCACCGGGGGTGAACTCCTTCCCGCTGAAGGGCCGCGCGAGCTGCTGGAACGGCCCCTGCGCCTTGTACTCCCGGTGCTCGGCGATCAGGCGAGCCCGCATCTCAGGGTCGCTCAGCGCCTTGTCCAGCACCTTCTGGTTCTTACGGCTCAAGTGCTCGTCGGTTGCCTGTCCGACCAAGTCACCGACGGCCTCCGCGGCCACAGAGCCACGGACCCCGCGTACTCCCACGGGCGTCCTCACGCTCGGCACGACGGCCTGCTGCGGTTTCACCGCGGTGATCGTCGGCGTCTTCGGCGGAGTTTTCACGTTGATGGCCGGCGGGCTCTTCGTCGTGTTGCTGACCAGCGGCGTCGGCGGAGTCTTCGCGTTAGTGCTTCCCGGCCCCTGCGACGGAGACTTCGGGCCGCGCTTGGCTGGACGGCTCCCACCCGCGTCGTCGTTGTCGTCGGGCGGGTTAGGGAACTTCTTGCGGGCTTCCTCGGCCTTGGTCTTCTCTTCGTGTGCGGCGGCGAGGTCTTCATGCACCTGGGGGGTGGCCCCGGGGAGCTTGGCGCGCCATTCGAGTTTGCGAACCTTGTCGTTCGCCGCACGCAGGCGCTTGTCGGCCTGCGCGACCCTTGTCGGGATGTCCACGGGCAGGCCGGCCTCGACAGCCCGGACATTGGCCTTCAAGCCCTTCACCTTTCGGTCTTCCCGCTCAACAGCCTGCTTGGCCTTGCGCTTCGCCTTGGGTGTCTTGGCCTGGGAGAGCTTGACCTGGGCCTTGTGTAGGCGCTTCTCCGCCCGGGCGAGCTTCTTTTGTACACGGGCGACGTTGTTCTTCTGGGCCTTCTTGAACGCGTCGTAGTCTTCCGCGATGGCTTCCAGGGCTTTACCCCAGGAGGAGGGGATGCCAGAGGTGTAGAGCCGCTTGACACCGATACGCGCCCCAGCCTTCACGGTGTGCCAGGGGTCGTAGGGGTTCAGAGCGTGCCCCGTGTTGAAGAGTTCGTGTCCTGCGGAGTAAGCCCGGTCGCGCCAGCTGGGCTTGCCCGAGGAATCGCCTGACGCCTGGGGCGGGGGTGGAGGAGCGGCCGAGGCGGTGGCGGCGGGGCCGGCCAGCACGAAGCTCAGCGCGGCCACGAGAGCCACGAAGGCCAGGCGCCAGGCGGTGGGCCAGCGGCGCTGTGCCTGGGGCAGCCACGGAAGGGCTGCCCGCTGCTGGTACTGGTGGGACGGAACGCTCATCGACAATCTCCTTGATCGACTTTCAGGTGGCCGCCGGCCGGTGGCAGGCGGCAGTAGCGGCGCTGGCACGGGAGTGAGGCGCCGGGTGTGGTGCGGGGATGGGAGAAGCGTTGCGGGTCGTCGCAGGCCCAGGCAACGGATGTGGCGTCCGGGACGGTCCGGGCCTGTCCGGCCTGGTCAGTGGCCATGTCCGGGCCGTTCGTGACGGCAGGACGGCCACGTCCGATCCCATCGACGTGGTTACGCACCCTGCCGCGGACGCCCTCATAGAAGGGGCGAAACACCGGGTGTGGGCGGGGCGGCCACCGTGCATCTCACTGGATACCGACCTGTGCCGGCGCTAGCCAGGAGAGCCGCCGATATCCCGGGGGCAGCGTCCGGCGTCATGCGGAGCTGGTGAATCCGGTGTGCCGGGCGCCCGAAGATCGCCAGACTGAGCTCGTCCGCCTCATGAATGGACAGGAGTGGTCATGGAACCGGCACCCGAGCCGCAGTCGGTCACGACGTCAGCCGAGTTCATTGCGATGCTGCGACGACTGCGGAGGTGGGCGGGCCTGAGCCTGCGGGATCTGGAACGGCGTGCTGCCGCCGACGGCGGGGCTCTGCCCCGTGCCACCGTCTCCGGGGTCCTCAACCGTACGGAGTTGCCCCGGGAGGAGTTTGTCGCCTCCTACGTCCGCGCCTGCGGGGGTGACGCGGACAGCGTCGAGATCTGGCTTGCCGCACGCAGGCGCCTGGCCGTCGCCTCCGAACCCCTGCCCGCCCCGCCCAGGCCCCACGAGCGATCAACGGACTGGGAGACGGCGCAAAAGATCTCCGACAACAGCGGCTCGCTGATCTCGTCCGCCGAAGATGCCGCCGACGAGCCCGCGAACCCCCTCACCCCGAACCAGGTACAGCCTCCCGTCACAGCACGCCCAGCGTGGCTCGGGCGTGCCTTACTGATCGCAGGCGCGGTCACCGCCGTCGCCGCCCTCACGCTCGGCACGCTCACGGTGTGGGTGAACAGCGATGACAACAGCGGAAAGCACTCGCCGTCGGCAACGGAGGCCCGGACGACGCCGCCGCTCCCGACGTCCGCCTCCCCATCCCCCTCTTCTCCAGTTCCGTCTCCCCGGCCGCTGCTTGAGTCGGGCACATACCGCATGCGCACAGCGGACGGCCGATGTGTCGTCGAGCGACGAGAAGAATCAGAGGAAGTAGAAGGGATCGGCCTCTTCCTGACGCCGTGCACCACGAGACAGAGCGACAACGTGACCGTGAAAGCAACGAGCAACGGCACCTACAGGATCATCTTCCCCGGCAGACAACACGAAGATCAGCGATGCCTGGGAGTTTATGGCGCATCGATACAAGAGGGAATGGCAGCGGTCATCGAGTACTGCGGCACCCAAGAGCTCATAGAGGCCGAGCAGTTCCGTCTTGAGAAAGTCAACCTCCATGGAGGCGGGTTCCGCCTCCAACCGGACCACCTCCGCTTCGTACCGAAAGACCAAAGACAAAACCTCTGCCTCGGAGTACCGGAAGCCGACCACAAGGAGTGGGCATTCGTCTCGCAACTGCAATGCGTCACTGACTCGCCCCGACAGGTCTTCCGCTTCCTCAAGTAGCCCGCCTCGCAGGCACGGACCTCTTCGGTATTCAGCCCTCACTGCAAGTCGCTGGGCACAGATGGTCAAGCGGGACGCGATATGGCCGGGGCGCCCCCGCATGGACGGGGTAGTCCAGCACGGTGTTGTCGTTCGAGGTGGTCGTCCGGCTCAAGCCCGGCGTCCCGGCCGTCCCCGGTGAGTGGAGCAGCGGTGAGACGGCCGTCCGGAAGTTCCGTTCCTTCGTCGGCCTCGACGGCGACCACACCGCCGCGGTCCTCACCCTCACCCGGACGAGCCCCGGTCAGCTGCAGGTGCTGAGGACCTGGACGCGGGAGCACGGCGAGACGGTCTTCGCATCATGAGCGACGGCCGTGGCGAGGTGTCGCCCGAGGACTTCACTCCTGTCCCGGTCTGGGCCGTCCTCCCCGACCGCCAGGAGCTCGTCTCCCGCCTGTACGAGGCCGTTTTGTTTGGATCTAGACTTCGCAGCTGGCTGCCGTTTCAGCCCGCGGTTCCGCGACCTGGACGACCAGCGGTTCTGGCGGGCCACGATGCCCGGCGTCGAGGCGGGAACATACGGCGCGGTGGAGGACCTGGCGCGCAACCGCGTGAACCTGAACAAGGTGATCACGCAGTGGCCGGACATGCTGAAGGTCGCGGGTTCCCTGGTCACCAACCAGGTCCGCGCCTACGACCTGCTGCGCATGTTCGGGCGTGAGGGGCGCCCGACTCCGCTGGGTGCGGCGTTCGCGGAGTACGGGCGGATCGCGAAGACCGAGCACCTGCTGCGGGTGATCGACCCGGTGGACGACACCTACCGCCGTCAGATGAACCGGCAGCTCACCGTGCAGGAGTCCCGCCACAAGCTGGCCCGGGACGTGTGCCACGGTAAGCGCGGCACCATCCACCAGGCATACCGAGACGGGATGGAGGACCAGCTCGGCGCGCTCGGTCTGGGCTTCAACGCGATTGTCCTGTGGACGACGAAGTACATCGACGCAGCCGTCGCTCAGCTCCGGGCCGAGGGCCACGAGATCCGCGACGAGGACGTCGCCCGGCTGTCCCCGCTCAAGCACCGCAACTATGAATCTGCTCGGCCGCTACAGCTTCACCGCCAGCGTCCCGGACGCCGGCGCCCTGCGCCCGCTGCGCGACCCAGACGCACTGGAGCTGGACGAGGACGACGACGGAGGCGGGCAGGACTAGGAGACCTGGTCCTGTGTCAGGTGGCGGGGCGGGCGCCGGGAGTGTGGCCGAAGGTACGGCGGAAGACGTCGATGAAGGTGCTGGCGGAAGACCAGCCGCAGCGGTGGGCGACCGCGGTGACGGGGATGTCGTCCGCCAGGAGGATCAGCGCGTGGTGGAGCCTGATCTGAGTGCGCCACTGTAGGTAGGTGAGGCCGAGGTCGTCGCGGAGGCGGCGGGAGAGGGTGCGGGCGCTGGCGCCGATCTGGCGTCCGAGGTCGTCGAGTGAGCGGTTGTCGGCCGCGTCGGCGCGCAGGATGTCGTGCAGTTCGCGGAGCAGAGGGTCGGTGGGGACCGGCAGGTGTAGCGGCTGTTCGGGGGAGAGGGCGAGCTGGTCGAGCATGACCGCGCGCAGGCGCAGGTGGGGTGGGCTGTCGTTGTCGGGGTCGCGGGTGTACGCGACGATGAGTTCGCGCAAAAGGGGGCTGACGGCGAGGACGGCGGGTTTGTCCAGGCCGAGGGGGTTGTCGGTGGCGGGCAGGCCAACGAGGTGGAGGTCGAGTTCGCCGTGTGCCTGATGCTGGTGGACGGTGCCAGCGGGGATCCAGAGCGCGCGGGTGGCGGGGGCAACCCAGGAACCGGCGTCGGTGGTCACCGCGATGGTGCCCCGGCCGGCGTAGACGATCTGGTGATCGTCATGTCGGTGCGCATCGATCTCGCCGCCGGAGGCCAGGCGCTGGGTCCGGGTCGGCGCAACGGATTCGTGGCGGACTTTCTGCATCACCTGTCAATCTACCGAAAGCGCGACACCGTGTGCTTCTCCCAGCATGGGAGGGTGCGAAGGAATACATCGATCTCCCTGCTGGCCGTGGGACACGCCTGCGTCGACATCTACCAGGGCGCCGTCGCGGCGCTGATCCCGTTCTTCGTGGCCGAACGGGACTACACCTACGCGGTCGCCTCCGGCATCGTGCTGGCCGCGTCCCTGCTGTCGTCGGTGGCCCAGCCGGTGTTCGGGGCGCTCACCGACCGGTGGGCGATGCCGTGGCTGCTGCCGGTCAGCACTCTGCTGGGCGGGGTGGGCATCGCGCTCAGCGGCCTGAGCGGCTCCTACGAGCTCACCCTGTTCTTCGTCGCTGTCTCCGGGATCGGGGTGGCCGCCTACCACCCGGAGTCGGCCCGCGTGGCCCGGCTGGCCAGCGAAGGCAGTCACAGCGCGATGGGCTGGTTCTCCCTGGGCGGCAACATCGGCTTCGCACTTGCCCCGCTCATGGTGTCGGCCGTGATCGGACACGGCTCCCTGCGCTGGACGCCCGTCCTGGTCCTGCCCGCGCTCGCCGGCGCCGCTCTGTGTGTGCCCGTGCTCCGGATGCTCGCCCGGCCCGAGGCCGGCGCGTCCAAGACGGAGGCACCGCGGGGCGCCGATGATGTGGCCTCGTTCGTGAAGCTGTCCCTGGCGGTCGTCTTCCGCTCCATCGTCTTCACCGGCCTAAGCACCTTCATCTCCCTCTACGCCCAGCAGCGCATGCAGGGCAGCACCACCGCGGGCACCATCGCCCTGTTCCTGCTGTTCCTGGGCGGCGCAGTCGGCTCGGTCCTGGGAGGGTCCCTGGCCAACCGCTACGACCGCGTCCATGTCTCCCGCTGGTCCTACCTGCTCTCCGTCGCCGCCGTGACCGGAGTGATCTACGCACCCGGCCCGGCCATGTTCCTCTTCGTGGCCCTCACCTCCGTCGGCCTGTACGTCCCCTTCTCCCTCCAGGTCACCCTGGGCCAGGATTACCTGCCCTCCCGTATCGGTACTGCCAGCGGCGTCACCCTCGGCCTCACCGTCAGCATCGGCGGCCTCATCAGCCCCCTGCTGGGACACCTGGCCGACTCCACCTCCCTGAAGACAGCCCTCACCCCCCTGATCGCCATGCCTGCCCTGAGCTGGCTCCTCTTCCGCGCCCTGCCCGAACCCACCGCCCCCAAGCCTCAAGCCGACGCACCCGCGCCCGCATCCGCGCGGCAGGACGCGTAGAGCTGCACGGATCAATGTGCATGAACAAGGGCCACCGACGGAATTGACTGACCTGCAGGAACGTGGCTTCCGCCAGGCGTCGATCCCGCGCAGCTGTGTCCGCGATCCCGGGTGATGACCGCCAACGGGAGCCAGCTGCGGTGCGAGCGCAGGCAGAGCCGTGATGCCCGGCCGACCGTCGACCGCGTTTCGTCACCTGGGCAAGCCCATTCCGTCGGTGGCACCCTTCTCCCACGTGGGCACGAGACGGCTACGACACCTCACCGCGAGCGGGAATCGGATCGCCACGACCGGAGTTGGTGAGGGAAGTTAGCCGTTTCAGGAGGGGTCATGCGAGCGATTCAGGTTTCCGAAGTGGGCGGTCCCGAGGTGCTGCGACTGGTCGACATTGATCAACCGATGCCGGGCCCGGGCCAGGCGGTCGTGGAGGTCGCCGCGTCCGGCGTCAACTTCCTCGACGTATACCACCGCCAGGGCCGGTACACCCTCCCGCTGCCCTTCACCCCGGGCACTGAGGGCGCGGGCACGGTCCTCGAGGTTGGACCCGGCGTCACCCACGTCGCTGTGGGAGACCGGGTCGGCTGGGTGGAGATTCCCGGCACCTATGCCGAGCAGGCCGTCGTGGACTCCTCCCGGCTCGTGCCCCTGCCCGACGGCGTCGACTTCGAGGCCGCCGCCGCCGTGCTGCTGCAGGGCATGACGGCGCACTACCTCGTCAAGGACGCCTACCCGGTCCAGCCAGGCGACACGGTGCTCGTGCACGCTGCTGCCGGCGGCATGGGGCTTGTGCTGACCCAGCTCATCACCCATCTCGGCGGCAGAGTGATCGGCACAACCTCGACACCGGAGAAGGCCCAGCTGGCGCGGCGCGCCGGGGCCGCCGAGGTGATCCTCTACTCTGCAGTGGACGATCTCGCGGCCGAGGTGAAGCGGCTCCATGGCGGCCAGGGCCTGCCTGTCGTCTTCGACGGCGTCGGCAGGGACACCTTCGATGCGAGCCTCGCCAGCCTGCGAACCCGCGGCCACCTGGTGCTCTTCGGCGCCGCGAGTGGTGCAGTGCCGCCCTTCGACCCCATCCGGCTCGCCCAAGGCGGTTCGCTGACCCTGATCCGGCCAAGCCTCGATCACTTCATCGCCGATCGGTCCGAGCTGCTCCGGCGCGCCACCGACGTGCTTGAATTGGTGCGCACCAAGGCGCTTGAGACCACCGTGACGGCCCGCTACCCGCTCGCCGAGGTCGCCCAAGCTCACCGCGATCTGGAGGCTCGGCGTACCACCGGCAAGCTACTCGTCATCCCCTAGCTTGATCTTTAACGTGCGCCGTCGAACGGTGCGTCGTACTTGATCACTCGGTTCGGTGTCCGCCGTACACGGAAGCGGCCTTCGTCTGAACATGT
>NZ_JBVKAP010000012.1:0-925 GCF_055639315.1 Streptomyces sp. NPDC039465
GCCCGGTTACATTCCGAACCCGGAAGCTAAGCCTTTCAGCGCCGATGGTACTGCAGGGGGGACCCTGTGGGAGAGTAGGACGCCGCCGAACAATCTTTCAGGACCCTTGGTCCTCAGCGTTCACGCTGGGACCAGGGGTCCTTTTGTTTTTGCATGTATTTTTCCGAAGCGCGTCGGATCGCCGACTGCGCGAGAATGACAGCGGTACCCGAAGACAGGAGCCATGCCCATGTCCCCCAACTCCTCCGACGACCGTCCGGAGCGCGAGCCTCGTCGTAGGGACGGTGGCGAGCGGGACGGCTTCCGTGGGCCCCGTCGCGACGATCGCGACCGTGGCGGCTTCCGTCGTGACGACAGCGGCCCGCGCCGCGATGACAACCGTGGTGGTGGCGGTGGCTTCCGCCGTGACGACAACCGTGGTGGTGGCGGCGGTTTCCGCCGTGACGACAACCGTGGTGGTGGCGGTGGCTTCCGCCGTGACGACAACCGTGGTGGTGGCGGTGGCTTCCGCCGCGACGACAACCGTGGTGGTGGCGGCGGTTTCCGCCGCGACGACCGTCGCGATGACCGTCCTTCATTCCGTCGGGACGACCGTCGTGACGAGCGGCCGCGTGATGACCGTCGTGATGAGCGTCCGTCCTTCCGTCGTGACGACGACCGGGGTCGTGGTGGCTACGGCCGCCGTGACGACCGGCCGGCCTTCCGGCGCGATGACCGTCGTGACGAGCGTCCCCGTGACGACCGTGGCCCCCGTCGCGACGACCGTGGTGGCGGCTTCCGCCGTGACGATCGCCCCCGTGACGACCGCCGTGACGACCGTCCTTCGTTCCGTCGGGACGACCGTCGTGACGAGCGGCCGCGTGATGACCGTCGTGATGAGCGTCCGTCCTTCCGTCGTGACGACGACCGGGGTCGTGGTGGCTAC
>NZ_JBVKAP010000012.1:1019-210642 GCF_055639315.1 Streptomyces sp. NPDC039465
GCTACGGCCGCCGTGACGACCGGCCGGCCTTCCGGCGCGATGACCGTCGTGACGAGCGTCCTCGTGACGACCGTGGCCCCCGTCGCGACGACCGTGGTGGCGGCTTCCGCCGTGACGATCGCCCCCGTGACGACCGGCGCGATGACCGTCCCCCGTTCCGTCGGGACGACCGTCGTGACGAGCGTCCTCGTGACGATCGCGGCCCCCGTCGCGATGACCGTGGTGGCGGTTTCCGCCGTGACGATCGCCCCCGTGACGACCGCCGTGACGACCGTCCTTCGTTCCGTCGGGACGACCGTCGTGACGAGCGTCCCCGTGACGACCGTGGCCCCCGTCGCGACGACCGTGGTGGCGGGTACGGGCGCCGTGACGACCGGCGCGACGATCGGCGAGACGACCGCCGTGGTGGGTACGGGCGTCGGGACGACCGGGACCGTGACCGCGAGCGGGAGCCGATCAAGCGGCTGCCGATCCCGCAGGACGTCACCGGTGACGAGATCGACCAGGACGTGCGCCAGGAGCTCATGAGCCTGCCCAAGACCCTCGCCGAGGACGTGGCTCGTAACCTCGTGATGGTCGCTCAGCTCATCGACGAGGACCCGGAGAAGGCGTACGCCTACTCCCGCGTCGCCCTGCGGCTCGCCTCTCGTGTCGCCGCCGTGCGTGAGGCCGCCGGCTTCGCCGCGTACGCGAACCAGAAGTACTCCGAGGCCCTGGCCGAGTTCCGGGCCGCCAAGCGGATGACCGGCAGCGTGGAGTTCTGGCCCGTCATGGCCGACTGTGAGCGCGGCATGGGCCGTCCCGAGCGGGCCCTCGCCATGGCCGGTGAGCCCGAGGTGCAGAAGCTGGACAAGGCCGGGCAGGTCGAGATGCGGCTCGTCGCCGCCGGCGCCCGCCGGGACCTGGGGCAGCTCGACGCCGCCATCGTCACCCTGCAGAGCCCGGAGCTGGCCTCCAGCTCCGTGCAGCCGTGGACCGCGCGCCTGCGGTACGCGTACGCCGATGCGCTCCTCGCGGCCGGCCGTGAGGACGAGGCGCGTGAGTGGTTCGCCAAGACGGTCGAGGCCGACAAGGACGGCGCGACCAACGCCTCCGACCGGCTCGCCGAGATGGACGGCATCGAGTTCGTCGACGCGGCCGACGAGAGCGATGTGGACGCCGACGCCGAGGCCGGCTTCATCGAGGAGCCGGAGGAGCCGGAGGACTCGGAGGAGTCCGCCGGGGCCGACGAGGCGGAGGACGGCGAGGACGCTGACGACGCCGAGGACGGCGACAAGGCCTGAGCCATAGGCACGGAAAAGGGCGGCACCCCCTCGGGGGCGCCGCCCTTTTTCATGTCCGTAGGCCGGCTCAGTCCAGGTTCAGGCTGCGCAGCACCAGGCCCGTCGCCGGCTTCGGGCCGAACGACGTGGACTTGCGCGGCATCGTGACGCCCTGGCGGGCGAGGTCGCGGACGACCTCCTCCCGTACCGGATGCATGAGCACCGCCGTGCCGCCCCGGCGTTCCGCGAGGGAGATCGCCGCCTCCGTGTCGTGGAGGTAGGCGATGTCTTCCGGGGCGTCCGGGATGCGCCACAGGTGGTCGAGCATCGTCGAGTGCAGCACGGTCGCGTCCAGGGTCCGCCAGGCCCGCGGGCGGTCCGTGCGGATCGTGCGGGCCAGCAGGTCCTCGTCCGGGCGGTCGACCAGGTGGAAGGCGCCGTCCCCGGCGAGCAGGAACGCGTTGCCGTCGGCCGCGGCGGTCGCGAGGACCTCCAGGGCGTGCGGCAGCGGGCCGTCGACCGGCCGTACGCGGAAGCTGCCCTCCAGGGCGGTGAGCGCGTCGGCGACCGGGAGGCGGTTGAGGAGGCGGTGGATGGCGCGTACCCGCAGCGGGTAGCGGGCGGTGTCGATGAGCAGGACCAGGCCGTAGTCCCACGGGCCGGAGGCGCCGGGGTGCTCCTCGCGCAGCCGCAGGTAGGCGGCGCAGCGGTGGTGGCCGTCGGCGATGAGGGCCTGGTGGTGCGTCAGATCGCGGGTGATCGCGGCGAGGTCGTCCGGGTCCGTGACCGACCACAGCTGGTGCTGGAAGCCGTCCTCGGTGGTCGTGGAGAGCAGCGGGGGGTGCTGGATGGCGCGTTCGATGACGGCGGTCGCGCCGTTCGGGTCGCCGTCGCCGCGGTAGGTGAGGAGCAGGGGCTCCAGATTGGCGGCGGTCGTCCGCATCAGCGCGGCGCGGTCCTCGACGACGTGCGGCATGACGTCCTCGTGCGGCATCACCACGCCCTCCTCGGCGGTGGAGAGCTTCAGCGCGCCGATGATGCCGCGCTGGAGGATGTCGCCGCTGCGCTGCTCGTAGACGTAGAGCGCGGGCTCGGGATCGGGGGCGAGGACGCCGTCGGAGAGCCAGCGGTCCAGGGTCTTGGCGGCCTGGCGGTGGCGTTCGGCGGCGGTGTCGGCCTGCGGCAGGATGAGGCGGACGATGTTGTACGGGTCCGCCGACTCGAGGTGGTCGAGGCCGTCCGGCCGGACGACGACGTCGTACGGCGGGGAGGTCACCGCGGCCAGGCTGCCGACCCGTTCGGGGACATAGCGAAGTCCTCGGAACGGGACCAGCTGCAGACCGTCGTTGGCCGCGGGACCGTTGTTCATCCCGTCATCGTAAGTGGGTGACGACGATGAGCGATGATCGGGGGAGTGGCAACCAGCGAGGAGTAGGGATCTATGGGGCAGCACGGCAGGAATCGGCCGGACGGAAGGCCGCGGGGGAGTGCGACCGCGCTCAGCGAGGCGTACGACACGGCGCTGCTGGATCTCGACGGTGTGGTGTACGCGGGCGGGGAGGCCATCGCGTATGCGGTGGAGTCGCTCACGGCGGCCCGGGACGGCGGGATGCACCTCGCGTACGTCACCAACAACGCGCTGCGTACCCCGGACGCGGTGGCCCGGCATCTGACCGAGCTCGGTGTGCCGGCCGAGGCCGGTGACGTGATCACCTCGGCGCAGGCCGTGGCGCGGCTGATCGCCGAGCAGGTGCCGGCCGGGGCGCGGGTGCTGGTGATCGGCGGCGAGGGGCTGCGGGTCGCGCTGCGCGAGCGTGGTCTGGAGCCGGTGGAGTCGGCGGACGACGATCCGGCGGCGGTGGTGCAGGGCTACGGCGGGCCGGAGCTGCCCTGGGGGCGGTTCGCGGAGGCGTGCTACGCCGTGGCGCGCGGGGTGCCGTGGTTCGCGTCCAACACGGACCTGACGATTCCCGGCCGCCGGGGGATCGGGCCGGGCAACGGCGCGGCCGTGGAGGTCGTACGGATTGCGACGGGCGCCGAGCCGCAGGTGGCGGGCAAGCCGCTGCCGCCGATGCACCGCGAAACGATCCTGCGGACCGGGGCCGAGCGGCCGCTGGTGGTCGGGGACCGGCTGGACACGGACATCGAGGGCGCGTTCAACGGGGGTGTGGACTCGCTGCTCGTCCTGACCGGGGTGACCGACGCGGCGCAGCTGCTGGCCGCCGTGCCGCGGCACCGGCCGACGTATGTCGACGCCGATCTGCGGGGCTTGCTGACCGGGCAGCCGGACGTCACGGAGGTGGCCGGGGCCGAGGGCGGCTTCAGCTGCGGGGGCTGGACGGCGGAGGTACGCGGCGACGCGCTCGCGCTCGACGGGGAGGGGACGCCGCTGGACGGGCTGCGGGCGCTGTGCGCGGCCGCCTGGACCCACGCCGGGGACGGCTCGTGCGGCCTCGACTCCGGAAAGGCGCTGGCCCGGCTCGGGTGGTGAGGTGATCTTGGGCGGAGCTCTCGGCCGACCCCATAGTTGGGTAGGCTAACCTAACCGAGTGTTGGTCGAGAGTCCCCCTCAAACGAGCGCGGAGCCGATAGCCGCTGCCCAGCCGTCCCGGCGCAACTCCATACGCGCGCTCGGGCTGTTCGTCGCCGTCGGTGTCCTGCTGCTGATCTGTGTTCTGAGCATCATGGTCGGCGCCAAAGCGGTGCCGCTCGGCGAGGTGTGGCACGGACTGTTCCAGAACGACGGCACCGGCAACGACGTGATCATCAAGGACCTGCGGGTGCCGCGGACCCTGCTCGGGCTCCTGGTCGGCATCGCCCTCGGCCTCTCCGGCGCCGTCATGCAGGCTCTCACCCGCAACCCGCTCGCCGAACCGGGCCTGTTGGGCGTGAACGCGGGCGCGTCCGCCGCCGTCGTCACCGCGATCAGCTTCTTCGGGGTCACCTCGATCACCGGATATGTGTGGTTCGCCTTCTTCGGCGCGGCCGTCGTCTCCGTGGTCGTGTACGTGCTCGGCGGGAGCCGCGGCGCCACGCCCGTACGGCTCGCCCTCGCCGGCACCGCCGCCACCGCCGCGCTCTACGGCTACGTCAACGCCGTCCAGCTCCTCGACTCGGCCGCGCTGGACCGGATCCGGTTCTGGACCGTCGGCTCGCTCGCCACCGCGAACATGGAGACGGTCCGCAACGTCACGCCGTTCATCGTGGCCGGAGTCGTCCTCGCCCTGCTGATCTGCCGCCCCCTCAACGCGATGGAGCTGGGCGAGGACACCGCCCGCGCGCTCGGCGCCGACCTCAACCGCACCCGAGTCCTCGCCATGCTGGCCGTCACCCTGCTCTGCGGAGCGGCGACCGCCGCCTGCGGCCCGATCGTCTTCATCGGCCTGATGGTGCCGTACCTCGTACGCGCCATCACCGGGCCCGACATGCGGTGGATCCTGCCGTACGCGGCCGTCCTCTCGCCCGTCCTGCTGCTCGGCTCCGACGTGCTCGGCCGGGTCGTCACCCGGCCTTCCGAGCTCCAGGTCGGCATCGTCACCGCCCTCGTCGGCGGGCCCGTCTTCATCCACCTCGTACGCCGCAAGAGGATGGCCCAGCTGTGACCGCGACCCAGCCGTCCCCCGCGCCGGAGGCCCCCGCGCGGCGGTCAGCGCCCTCCACCCGTACGGTCAAGGCCATCCGCACCGCCGGCGGGCTCTCCCTGCGGATCGAGCCCCGGGCGGCGCTCTCCGCGCTGCTGTTGCTCGCCGTGATCCTCGCCGTCTCCGTCGTCCTCATCGGCAGCGGAGACTTCCCCATCGCGCCCGCCGACGTCGTCGCCACCCTGCTCGGCAACGGCACCACCGCCCAGGAGTTCGTCGTCCAGGACCTGCGGCTGCCGCGGGTCCTCGTCGCCGTCCTCGTCGGCGCCGCGCTCGGCACCGGCGGCGCCGTCTTCCAGTCCGTCTCCCGCAACCCGCTGGGCAGCCCGGACGTCATCGGCTTCGGGCAGGGCGCCACCGTCGGCGCGCTGACCGTGATCGTGCTCTTCCACGGCAGCGCCGCCGCCGTCGCGGTCGGCGCGGTCGTCGGCGGCCTGGTCACCGGCGCCGCCGTGTACCTGCTGGCCTGGAAGCGCGGGGTGCACGGCTTCCGGCTCGTCCTCATCGGCATCGGCGTCGCCGCCATCCTCACGGCCGTCATCCACTACCTGCTCACCTTGGCGCAGCTGGTGGACGCGACCCGCGCCGTGGTCTGGATGACCGGCTCGCTCGACGGCCGCGACTGGGCCGAGTTCTGGCCGCTGCTCGCCGTGTGCGCCGTCCTGATCCCGCTGGTGCTGGCCCTCGGCCGACCGCTGCGGATGCTGGAAATGGGCGACGACGCGGCGTATGCGCTCGGGGTACGGGTCGAGCGGACCCGGATCGTCCTCATGGCCTCCGCCGTCGTGCTGGTCTCCGTCGCCGCGGCGGCCGCCGGACCCATCACCTTCGTCGCGCTCAGCGCCCCCCAGCTGGCCCGCCGCCTCACCCGCTCGCCCGGCCCCGGCCTCGGCGCGTCCGCCCTGATGGGCGCCGCCCTGCTGCTCGTCGCCGACTGGACCGCGAGCAACGCCTTCGGCGAGCGGCAGCTGCCGGTCGGTGTCGTCACCGGCGTCGTCGGCGGTGTCTACCTGCTCTGGCTGCTGGTCACCGAACGCAAGGCAGGCCGGATATGACCCCGACGCCGTCGACCCCCACCTCCGACACCTCCGAGAAGAAGTCCAGGAGTACGTCCATGCAGAGCCGGCGTCAGCGCCTCAGCGCGGAATCGGTCACCCTCTCCTACGATCAGCGGGTCATCGCCCGCGACCTGTCGGTGGAGATCCCCGACAACTCCTTCACGGTGATCGTCGGCCCGAACGCCTGCGGCAAGTCGACCCTGCTGCGCGCGCTGTCCCGGATGCTCAAGCCGTCCCAGGGCCAGGTCCTCCTCGACGGCCAGGCCATCCACACCATGCCCGCGAAGAAGGTCGCCAAGACGCTCGGGCTGCTCCCGCAGTCGTCCATCGCGCCCGACGGCATCACCGTCGCCGACCTCGTCGCCCGGGGCCGCTACCCGCACCAGGGGCTGCTGCGGCAGTGGTCGCCCGAGGACGAGCGGATCGTCCAGGAGTCGATGGCCGCGACCGGGGTCGGCGAGCTGGGGGAGCGGTACGTCGACGAGCTCTCCGGCGGTCAGCGCCAGCGGGTCTGGATCGCGATGGCCCTCGCGCAGCAGACGCCGCTGCTGCTGCTCGACGAGCCGACGACCTTCCTCGACATCCAGCACCAGATCGACGTCCTCGACCTGTGCGCCGAGCTGCACGAGACCCAGGGCCGGACCCTGGTCGCCGTGCTGCACGACCTGAACCACGCCGCGCGCTACGCCACGCACCTGATCGCGGTCCGGGGCGGCGAGATCGTCGCCGAGGGTCCGCCGTCCGAGGTCGTCACCGCGGAGCTGGTCGAGCGGGTCTTCGGTCTGCGCTGCCAGGTCATCGACGACCCGGAGACGGGCACCCCCCTGGTGGTCCCGGCGGCCCGCGAGGCCCGGTCCAAGGCGGCCGCCGTACGGGCGCCGGAGCGGGCGCAGGCGCTGAGCGACTGACGCGGGGCGGTGGGTGGTCCCGCGGACGTACCAGCCTCCGCCGGCCAGGACCTAGAGCAGGTTCCGCAGGCGCAGCAGGTCGCCGAAGCCCGCCTCCAGGCGGACTCGGCCCGAGGCCCAGGCCTTGGCGAAGTTCAGGTCGCCGTTCACCATCGCGACGAGGTCGTCGCCCTTCATCGCCAGCCGGATCTGGGCCTTGCCGGGCGGCGGCCCGGGCAAGGTGTCGTCGACCTCGATCCGGCCACCCCGCAGCCGTCCCACGAAGGTGAGGTCGAGGTCGGTGATGTGGCAGCTGACCGTACGGTCGAGCGCGGCCGCGCCGCGGACGTCGCCGTTCGCCCGCGCCAGGTTGTCAGAGAGTGTGTCGAGTGCGCTGCGGCACTCCTCCGTCGTTGCCATCGTGACCGACCGTACCCCAGGGCTTCGCGGTAGCGTCTGGGCATGAGCGAAGCGCCCGAACCGACGCAGGCCCCCGGCGACGGCCAGACCGAGGCCGAGGCCGACCCGCGCCTGGACCCCCGGCCCGACGCCGAGCCCGAGGAGGCGTACGAGCCCGCCGCCCCCGCGCCCCTCGGCGTGGCCCGCACCCCCACCGGGCACCCCTGCATCGACGCCCGTCTGGAGCGTCTCGCCGATGCGGACCACCTCCCGGCGGACGGACACCTGGACGTGTACGAGGATGTACACCGGGGCTTGCGTGACGCGCTGACCGCGCTGGACGCCCGCCCCGAGCCCGTATCGCCGTACAGGCCGTCCCACGACAACAGGAGCTGAACCGAACGTGGCAGGAGTGGCACGCCGCCGCCTCGACGCCGAGCTGGTCCGTCGTAAGCTCGCCCGCTCGCGCGAGCACGCGAGCCAGCTGATCGCCGCGGGACGGGTCACCGTCGGCAAGACCCTCGCGACCAAGCCCGCCACGCAGGTGGAGACCGCCGCGGCGATCGTCGTCACCCAGGACGACAGCGACCCCGACTACGTCTCGCGCGGCGGCCACAAGCTGGCCGGGGCGCTGGCCGCCTTCGTCCCCCGGGGGCTGAAGGTCGAGGGCCGGCGCGCGCTGGACGCGGGCGCGTCCACCGGCGGGTTCACCGATGTGCTGCTGCGCGCCGGAGCCGCCCACGTGGTCGCCGTGGACGTCGGCTACGGCCAGCTCGCCTGGTCCCTCCAGAGCGACGAGCGGGTCACCGTCAAGGACCGTACGAACGTCCGTGAGTTGACGCTCGAACTCATCGACGACCAGCCCGTCGACCTGGTCGTCGGGGATCTGTCGTTCATCCCGCTCGGGCTCGTGCTGCCCGCGCTGGTGCGCTGCACCGCGCCCGACGCCGACCTGGTGCTGATGGTCAAGCCGCAGTTCGAGGTGGGCAAGGAGCGGCTCGGCAGCGGTGGTGTCGTCCGCAGTGCCGAGCTGCGCGCGGACGCGGTACGGAACGTGGCGCGGCAGGCGGCCGGGCTCGGGCTCGGGGTGCTGGGCGTGACCGCCAGCCCGCTGCCCGGCCCCTCCGGCAACGTCGAGTACTTTCTGTGGCTGCGGGCCGGGGCGCCCGCGCTCGATCCGGCGGATGTGGACCGCGCCGTGGCGGAGGGACCTCGTTGAGTTCAACACCCCGTACTGTCTTCCTGCTCCTGCACACCGGCCGGCCGGCCGCCGTCCGCAGCGCCGAACTCGTCGTGCAGGGGCTGCTCCGCAGCGGCCTGGGCGTACGCGTCCTGGCGGCGGAGGCGGCCGATCTGCCGCTGCCGCCGGAGGTCGAGACCGTCCCGGAGGCCTGCTCGGACGTCCTTGAGGGCTGCGAGCTGCTGATCGTGCTCGGCGGCGACGGGACGCTGCTGCGCGGTGCGGAGTTCGCCCGCGCCTCGGGGGTGCCGATGCTCGGCGTCAACCTGGGGCGGGTCGGCTTCCTCGCCGAGGCCGAGCGCGACGACCTGGACAAGGTCGTCGACCGGGTCGTCACGCGCGCGTACGAGGTCGAGGAGCGGATGACCCTCGACGTCTCCGTGTACCAGAACGGCGATCTGCTCCACTCCGACTGGGCGCTGAACGAGGCGGCCGTGCAGAAGGTGTCGCCCGAGCGGATGATGGAGGTCGTGCTCGCGATCGACGGGCGGCCGGTGACCGGCTTCGGCTGCGACGGCGTGATCTGCGCGACGCCGACCGGGTCGACGGCGTACGCCTTCTCGGCGGGCGGGCCGGTGATCTGGCCCGAGGTGGAGGCGCTGCTGATGGTGCCGATCGGGGCGCACGCGCTGTTCGCCAAGCCGCTGGTGACCACGCCCGATTCGGTCCTCGCCGTCGAGGTCGAGCCGCACACGCCGAACGGCGTCCTGTGGTGCGACGGCCGCCGTACGGTCGAACTGCCGGCCGGCGCGCGCGTGGAGGTGCGCCGCGGTGTGGTCCCGGTCCGGCTGGCCCGGCTCCACCACGCCTCCTTCACGGACCGTCTGGTCGCCAAGTTCGCGCTGCCCGTCTCGGGCTGGCGGGGGGCGCCGCACTAGCGCCCGTAGGCCGTCCTGGGTCGTCCTAGGCCGCCTGCACCACATGGATGGCCCGGCTCCGCAGCACCGCGCGGACCGGCAGGCCGGTGGCGAGCAGGGTCAGCAGCAGCGTGGCGGCGGCGATCGAGGCGGCGACGGGCCAGGGCAGGTACGGCAGCGGCGAGCCGAAGGCCGTGTCGAGGAGCGGGGCGAGGGTGGCCAGCGCGATCGCCGTGCCGAGCAGCAGGGACGTCAGGGCGACCACGGCCGCCTCCCAGGCCGCCATGGCCCGCACCTGGCGGCGCTGGCTCCCCACGACCCGCAGCAGCGCGACGTCCCGGCGGCGCTCGAAGGAGATCATGGCCAGGGTGTTGGCGGCGGCGATCGCCGCGAACCCGGCGTACAGCCCCGTACCGAAGTAGTCCAGCCACACCTCGCCGCGGGCGCCGGCCGATCCGGTGCGGTGCTCCGCCGTCGTATGGATCGCGATCTTGGTGAGGCCGAAGCCGACGACCAGCACGAGCGGCACCACCGCGGCCGCGAAACGCCTCGGCTGGGTACGGACGTTGAGCATCGCCAGCCGTGCGCTGCTGCCGAAGCGGCCCACGAGCGCGGACACCAGCCAGGCCGCCGGTCCGATGAGCCGCGGGCCGAGGAGGCCCGTTCCGACGCAGAAGAGGATCAGGACCAGGAAGGACGCCTCACCCGCCTTCTCGGCCGGCTCGCGGGACAGCAGCACCGACAGGGCCACGCCGCCCGCCACGGCCGCCAGGCCCAGCGGGGTGCGGACCAGGCCCAGCGTCCGCCGCCCGCTCGCCGCCTCCTCCAGGGCACGCGCCGGGCGCAGCAGCGAGAAGCGCAGCACCGACAGGACGGCCGCGAGCGTCGACGTCACCGCCGTCACGCCCACGGACAGGGGCAGGGCGAGCCAGGTCAGGGAGAAGGCCGTCCCGGTCGGGATCAGGCCGTGCCCCACCATGCCGTCGAACCACACCCGCGCCAGCGCGCAGCCGCCCGCGCAGCCCAGCAGCGCCGCCGGTACCGACGCCGCGAGCGCCTGGACGGCGACCGCGCGGCGGACCTGACCGCTCCGGGCGCCCACGGCCCGTACCAGCGCCAGTTCGCGGTGCTGCTGCGTGACCGCCGTCCCCATCGTCGAGACGACCACGAAAATCGACATGTAGATGGATCCGATGAGCAGGACGAGCGCCATCTCGCCCACGCCCTCCGTGCGGACCCCGCTCGTCACCCCTAGCATCGTGGTCGACGCGCTCATCACCGCCGAGGCGAAGAGGGCCGCCACCGCCGTTCCGGCGAAGGCGGGCCGGTGGGCGCGCAGCGCGGCGAGCGCCAGTCGTGTCGTCGTCATGTTGATCATGGTGCGGCGGGGCGGGGCGCCGGCGACATGCGGCGGGCACCCGGATCGCAGGGGGGAAATCCCTACCCCGGCGGGTGACGAAGGCCCGCCACGACCTGCGCCTTCGCCGGCGCGGGGCGGGGGCCGTCGCACACACGCCCCCCGACCTCGTAAGGTCTTCACCGTGTTGGAGGAGATGCGGATACGGTCGCTCGGAGTCATCGACGACGCGGTCGTCGAGCTGTCACCCGGTTTCACCGCGGTGACCGGTGAGACCGGTGCGGGCAAGACCATGGTCGTGACCAGCCTGGGGCTGCTGCTCGGCGGGCGCGCCGACCCCGCCCTGGTGCGGATCGGCGCGGGCTCCGCCGTCGTCGAGGGCCGGATCAGCCTGCCCGCGGGCGCCTCCGTGGCCGCACGGGCCGAGGAGGCCGGCGCCGAACTCGACGAGGGCGCGCTGCTCGTCAGCCGCACGATCTCGGCCGAGGGACGCTCCAGGGCGCACCTGGGCGGGCGCGCGGTGCCCGTGGGCCTGCTCGCCGAGCTGGCCGACGAGCTGGTCGCCGTCCACGGCCAGACCGACCAGCAGGGCCTGCTCAAGCCCGCGCGGCAGCGCGGGGCGCTGGACCGGTACGCGGGCGACGCCGTCGCCCGCCCGCTGGCCGCGTACGGCGAGGCGTACCGCCGTCTGCGGGCCGTCACCGCCGAACTCGACGAACTGACCACGCGCGCCCGGGAGCGGGCGCAGGAGGCGGATCTGCTGCGCTTCGGGCTCGCCGAGGTCGAGGCCGTGGAACCGCTGCCGGGCGAGGACGTGGAGCTGGCCGCCGAGGCCGAACGGCTCGGCCACGCCGAGGCACTGGCCTCCGCCGCGGCCCTCGCGCACGGCGCCCTCGCCGGCAACCCCGAGGACCCGGAGGCCGTCGACGCGACGACCCTCGTCGGCGGCGCGGGCCGGGCCCTGGAAGCCGTACGCGCCCACGATCCGGCGCTCGCCGCGCTCGCCGACCGGATGGGCGAGATCGCCATCCTGCTGGCGGACGTGGCCGGGGAGCTGGCCGGGTACGCCGACAACCTGGACGCCGACCCGCGGCGGCTCGCCGCCGTCGAGGAGCGCCGCGCCGCGCTCACCGGCCTGACCCGTAAGTACGGCGAGAACATCGCCGCCGTCCTCGCCTGGGCCGAGGAGAGCGCCGCCCGGCTCACCGAACTGGACGGCGACGATGACCGGATCGGCGAGCTGACCGCCGAGCGGGACACGCTGCGGACGGAACTGTCCGGGCTCGCTCAGGCGTTGACCGACGCCCGCACGGAGGCGGCGGCGCGGTTCGCCGACGCCGTCACCGCCGAGCTCGCCTCGCTCGCCATGCCCCACGCGCGCGTGTCCTTCGACATCCGCCAGCTGGAGGACCCGGAGGGCGTCGAGGTCGGCGGCCGTACGGTCGCCTACGGACCTACCGGCGCCGACGAGGTCGAACTCCTCCTCGCCCCGCACCCGGGAGCCCCGCCGCGGCCGATCGCCAAGGGCGCGTCGGGCGGTGAGCTGTCCCGTGTGATGCTGGCCGTGGAGGTCGTCTTCGCCGGTACGGACCCGGTGCCGACGTATCTCTTCGACGAGGTCGACGCGGGTGTCGGCGGCAAGGCGGCGGTGGAGATCGGCCGCCGTCTGGCCAAGCTCGCCAAGTCCGCGCAGGTCGTCGTCGTCACCCACCTTCCGCAGGTGGCGGCCTTCGCGGACCGGCAGCTGCTGGTCGAGAAGACCAACGACGGGTCCGTGACGCGGTCCGGGGTCACGGTCCTGGAGGGCGAGGACCGGGTGCGGGAGCTGTCCCGGATGCTGGCCGGGCAGGAGGACTCGGAGACGGCGCGGGCGCACGCGGAGGAACTGCTGGCGACGGCGCGGGCGGACGCGTAGGCGACGGAGCGCGGGCGGGGCCAGGCGCGCCTGCGAGAGCTCCAAGGCGCCCTCATAGGGTGCTTCATATGATCGGATCGTTGAGCAGGGCCGGCAGGATCGGTACGTTCGCCGTCGCCGCGGGGGTCACGCGCGCGGTGCACGCGGGGCTGCGGCGCCGCGGTGACACGTCGTACGGGGACACCTCATGGCACCGGCGGAACTACGCCGGACGGACCGTCGACCTCTTCGCCGGGCCCGCCGTCGCCGCAGGCAGCTCCCTTGCGGCCGGCAGCGTTCCCGCCGCGCTGGCGACGCTGGTGGCCGGGGCGTGCGGGCGCTACGACGACCTGAACGGCGACGAGCGGCGCGGCTTCCGGGCCCATCTGACGGCGCTGCGCGACGGCGAGATCACCAGCGGGACCGTCAAACTCGTCGGCATCGGAGCCGCCGGGCTCGTCGCCGGGGCCCTGCTCAAGGAACGGCCCCTGGACAGGCTCCTCGCCGGAGTCGTCGTCGCCGGCACCGCGCACCTCGTCAACCTCGTGGACGTACGCCCCGGGCGGGCGGCGCTCACCGTCCTCGCCCTCGGCGCCCCCGGGCTGCTCCGTGGCTCCGTCGCCGCCGCCCCCATGGGCGCCGCGGCCGCCGTCCTCGTTGACGACCTCGGCGAGCGCACCATGCTCGGCGACACCGGCGCCCACGCGCTCGGCGCGGCCCTCGGTACCGCCGTCGCCGCCGGGAACGGACGCCTCGGTCTCGCCGCCCACGCGGCGGGCCTCGTCGCCGCGGCCGTGTACGGCGACCTCGCGCGCTCACCCATGTGAGTGATACGCGGACGGGAGTTGCCAGCGGCGACACGGGAAGGACGGCGCATCGGTGCCGGAACGTGCGTACGGGCTGGCATCCTTGGGCGCGTGACACAGCTGCGTACGGTCCAAGTGCTGGGCGGCGGCAGCGCGGGCAGCAGCGCACACGTCAGATCACTCGCCGCGGGGCTGGTGGCGAGAGGGGTGCGGGTGACCGTGTGCGCCCCGCCCGAACTCGACCGTGTCTACGACTTCCTTGGCGCCGGGGCGCACTTCGTACCCGTGCCGCGGCGCAACGACCCCGCGACGGTCGGGGCGTTGCGAGTGGCGTGCGCCGGCGCGGACATCGTGCACGCGCACGGCCTGCACGCCGCCGTACGCACCGGTCTCGCCCTCGGCGGCGGGTCGACCCCGTTCGTCGTCACCTGGCACACGCGCAGCCACGCCGACGGGGCGCGCGGGGGTCTGCTGCGGCTGCTGGAGCGCAGGACGGTACGGGCGGCGGCGGTGGTCCTCGCGACCTCCTCCGAACTCGTCGACCGGGCGCGGCGGCGGGGCGCGCGGGACGCCCGCCTCGCGCCGATCACCATCCCGGCCGGGCGGGTGCCGGCGGCCGAGGCGGGCGGGGACGAGGCCAAGGCGAGGGCCGAACTGGGCGCGGTGGGGCGGCCGTTGCTGATGGCGGTCGGCAGTCTGGAGCCGCACCGGGGGTACGGGACGCTCCTCGACGCGGCGCGGGAGTGGCGGGACCTCGATCCGCAGCCGCTGCTGGCGATCGCGGGGGAGGGCCGGGAGCGGGGGGCGCTCCAGCGGCGGATCGAGGGGGAGCGGCTGCCGGTGCGGCTGATCGGCCGCCGCGACGACGTCACCGAGCTGCTCGCCTCGGCGGACCTCGCGGTCCTCCCCAGCCGCTGGGAGGCCCGCTCCCTGCTCGCCCAGGAGGCGCTGCGCCTCGGCGTGCCGCTGGTGGCCACGGCGGTGGGCGGCGTCCCCGAACTCGTCGGCGACGCGGCGGAACTGGTCCCCTACGGCGACGCCCCCGCCCTCGCCGCGGCGGTCACGTCCCTCTTGGCGGACCGCCCCCGCCGCGACGCCCTGGCCGCGGCGGGCCGGGCGCAGGCGGCGACGTGGCCGACGGAGGACGAGACGATCGCGCAGGTGCTGAGCGTGTACGACGAGCTGGCGGGCGCGTAGGGGTGTCGGCGGGGGGTTGTTCCCCCACCCCGCCCCTTCCCGAAAACCCTGCCGGGGGCGGGTGGTGGGTGGCGAGCCCTGGCACGCGGGGGTCGACGCCCGGCCCGCGAGGCGCGCTGCCCCGCCCCGCGGCTTCGCCCGCGGCGCGGCGGGCGCGGCCGTTGAGGGGCGGCTGTGGGCCGGTGGGCGGTTGTGACCACCCGTTCCTCCCCCTAGGACTTCGTTCCTGGGGCCCCCACCGCGGAACGGCTGCCCACAACCGCCTGGCGGCCGCCCCTACCCCGCCGTATGTCGCCGCGCCCGCAGTGCCAACGACAGCGCCAGGACTGTCTGCGGGTCGTCCAGGTCCGTGCCGAGGAGGTCGGAGATGCGGGCCAGGCGGTTGTAGAGGGTTTGGCGGTTGAGGTGGAGTTCGCGGGCCGTTTCCGCTTTGCGGCCCGCGTGGGCCAGGTACGTCTGAAGGGTGGGGAGGAGTGGGGGGCGGGACGTGCGGTCGTGGTCGCGGAGGGGGCCGATCGCGCGGTCGACGAAGGCCGCCAGGTCCGGGTGGTCCCGCAGGCGCCACAGGAGCAGGTCGATGTCGAGGCGGCGGGCGTCGTACCAGGGGCGGTCCGAGAGGCCCTGGGCCGCCGTCGCGGTCTCCGCCGCGTGGCGCAGGCTCGCCGAGGCCGCCGCCCAGCCGCCCGCGACGCCGACCACCACGACCGGCGGGTGCGTGCCCGCGCCCGCCCGGGACAGGCCCGCCCGTTCGACGCCCGCCCGCAGCGCCGCCGCGACCCGGTCCGCGACCGCCGTCCGCTCCGATTCCGACCGCAGGCCCAGCAGCAGCGGGACCCGGCCCTCCACCGGACGTACGCCCAGCAGCACCGGCACACCCACGGACGACAGCTCCTCCAGGACCGCCCGGGCCAGCAGCGCCCAGTTGCCCGAGGGGGAGAGTTCGGAGGCGAGGCGCATCACCACGGGAAGCAGCGGGCCCTCGCCGGGCTTGAAGCCGAGCACCCGCGCCTGCGCCGGCGCGTCCTCCGCCGTGATGCGGCCCTCCGCGAGGTCCGTGAGGAAGTCGCCGCGGCCACGGGCCGCGAGCTCCTCCTCCTGGCGCGCCTGCATCAGGACGACCGCCAGGATCCCCGCCGCCCGCTCCGCCGCCATCCGGTGCACCGGTGAGAGCGGGCCCGCCACGGACAGCAGCACCAGGCGGGCGCGCACACTGCCCGAGCCCGGGCCGCCGCCCGGGACGTCCACCAGCACCGAGCCCGTCGGCGGCCCCGACTCCCTCGCCGCCCGCTGACCGCGCAGCCCGTCCCAGACCTGGAGCGGGTCCGCCGGCCCGCTCTCCGTGCCCGCCGCGTACAGCAGCTGCCCGTCCGCGGTCTCCAGGAACACCGGGTTCGCCGTGAAGTCGGAGAGGATCCGCAGCACCTGCGGCACCCCGCCGCCGCCGAGCAGCGCCTCCGTGCACTGCCGGTGCACCTCCTCGGCCTGCCGCAGCAGCGCGTAATGGCCGTTGACGATCTCGGTGTGGACCTCCTCCGTCACCGAGACGAACGGCACCTCGCGGTGCAGCTGCACCAGCGGCAGGCCCGCCGCCCGCGCCGTCTCCACGATCGTGGCCGGCAGCCTGCTGAACCGCGGGCCCAGCTCCACGACCAGCGCCGCGATCCCCCGGTCCGCCAGCCGGCGGACGAACGCCCGCTGCTCGGCCGGGCGGGTGCCCAGGCCGAGCCCGGTGGTGAGCAGCAGCTCGCCGCCCTTGAGCAGCGACGCGATGTTCGGCACCTCGCCCGCGTGCACCCAGCGCACGGTGCGGTGCAGCCGGTCGGCGCCGGCGACCACTTCCGGGAGCCCGCCGCGGAGTCCGGGCAGCTCAAGCGCCCGCTGCACGGTGATCCCGCCCTGATTGTCCATGGGGCCGGACGCTACCCGCGGTAGGTGTTTGCGCAACATCCCCCGCCGTGACGAGCCCGCCCGCGCGGCGACAACTCGTCGCGCCCATGGCTCAATTGCGCGACCTCCTGTCGATTGTGGTCTACGTCACTGCGGAGGATGGTGTCGCGCCATGGCAGAGAACCCCACCTCACAGGTGCAGCGGCTCAAGGCGAACTCGGTCGGGCTCGTCGGCGTGGTCTTCATGGCCGTCGCGACCGCCGCTCCCATCACGGCGATGACCGGAAACCTCCCCATCGCCGTCGGCTTCGGCAACGGCACCGGCGCCCCCGCCGGCTATCTCTTCGCGACCCTCGTGCTGACCGTCTTCTCGGTCGGTTACGTCGCCATGGCGAAACGGATCACCGCGGCGGGCGCCTTCTACGGCTACATCTCCCACGGCCTGGGCCGGATCGCGGGCATGGCCTCCGGCATGCTCGCCGTCCTCGCCTACATCGTCTTCGAGGCCTCGATCGTCGGCGTCTTCGCGTACTTCACCAAGACCACGGTCGCCGATCAGCTCGGGGTGGACCTGCCGTGGATCGTCTACGCCGCGGGCATGCTCGCGGTCACCGCCGTCCTCGCGTACTTCGACATCAACCTCACCGCCAAGGCCCTCGGCGTGATGCTCGTCGCCGAGATCGCCGTGCTGTTCGCCGTGGCGACGGCCGTCCTGCTGAGCGGCGGCGGCCCCGACGGCATACCGGTCGAGCCGGTCAACCCCGTCAACGCCTTCACCGGCACCTCCGCCGGCCTCGGCCTCTTCTTCGCCTTCTGGTCCTGGGTCGGCTTCGAATCGACGGCGATGTACGGGGAGGAGTCCCGGGACCCCAAGAGGGTCATCCCCAAGGCGACCCTGATCTCCGTCATCGGCGTCGGAGTCTTCTACATCTACGTCTCCTGGATGACCATCGCGGGCAACGGCCTGAGCGGCTCCGTCAAGCTCGCCGGCTCCGCGACCCCGCTCGACCTGTTCTTCGCCCCGACCCAGTCCTTCATCGGCGCCTGGGCCGTCGACGCCTTCCAGTGGCTGCTGCTCACCGGCTCCTTCGCCTGCGGCATGGCCTTCCACCAGTGCGCCTCGCGCTATCTGTACGCCATCGGCCGCGAGGGCTTCCTCCACCCGGCGCTCGGCCGCACGCACCCGGTGCACGGCTCCCCGTACATCGCCTCCTACGTCCAGTCGGCCATCGCGGTCGCCCTCGTCGGCGCCTTCTGGCTCACAGGCCAGGACCCGTACATCCATCTGTACACCCTGCTCGCGATCCTCGGCACGATGGCGATCCTCATCGTCCAGACGCTCTGCTCGTTCGCCGTCATCGGCTACTTCCGCAAGAACCACCCCGAGGACCGGCACTGGTTCAAGACCTTCACCGCCCCGCTCCTCGGCGGCGTCGGCATGATCGCCGTCGTCGTCCTGCTGGTCATGAACATGAAGACCGCGGCCGGGCTCGCCGCCGACTCCCTCTTCTTCACGGCGATCCCCTGGATCGTCGGGCTCGTCTTCTTCGGCGGCCTGGGACTCGGCCTCTACCTCAAGGCCAGAGCGCCCGAGCGGTACGCCGTCATCGGCCGGATCGTCCTGGAGGACGCGGTCGAACGCACCGACGCACCCGAGCCGTCCGCGCCCGCCGCCGTCACCCAGGCCTGACCCCTCCCCTCCCCAGGAGCGCCCCCATGGCACGCACCAACCCGATGCACCTCCTGAAGAAGCTGGCCGCCGAGCACGCCGACGCCCGACGGCTGGGCCTCCCCGTCGCCGAGCTGCGGGACATGAGGGCCGACGCCGTCGGCCGGCGGTCCCTGCTGAAGTACGCCGCCGCGGCCGGGATCGCCGTCACGGCCGCCGCGGCCGCCTCCCGCCCCGCCGTGGCGCGGGCGGCCACCCCCGCCCGCGTGGCCGTCGTCGGCGCCGGGATCTCCGGCCTGACCGCGGCCCTCACCCTCCAGGACGCCGGCCTGACCCCGGCCCTCTACGAGGCCAACCCCTCCCGGGTCGGCGGGCGCATGTGGACCCAGCGCGGCCACTGGGCGTACGGCCAGACCTCGGAGATCGGCGGTGAGCTGATCGACACCGGCCACAAGAAGATCCTCTCCCTCTGCCGCCGCTTCGACCTGCCCGTCGAGGACTTCCTCGGCGGCGGACCCAGCGGCGCCGAGGAAGTCCTCTGGTTCGGCGGCGCCTACTACCCGCGCCACCAGGCCGACGAGGACTTCAAGGCCGTCTATCAGTCCCTGCGCCGCGACCTCTCCGAGGCGGGGGAGGTGAAGTGGAACCAGACCACCGCCACCGGCACCGCACTCGACAACATGTCGGTATATGAATGGATCGAGTCCCGGGTCCCCGGCGGGCACGCCTCGCCGCTCGGCACGTTCATCGACGTCGCGTACGCCGTCGAGTACGGCGCGGACACCACCGAGCAGTCCTCCCTCGCCCTGGTGCTGCTCATGGGCTACCAGACCAATCCCGGCCACTTCAACGTCTGGGGGCTGTCCAACGAGCGGTACCACATCACCGGCGGCAACGACCGGCTCCCCAACGCCATCGCGGGCGCCCTCGCCCCCGGCACCCTGCGCAGAGGCTGGTCGCTCACCGCCGTACGCGCCAACGCCGACGGCACCCAGACGCTGACCTTCACCGAGGCCGGCGCCACCCGCACCGTCACCGCCGACCACACGGTCCTGTGCCTGCCGCTGCCGGTCCTCCAACGGCTCGACCTCACCCAGGCCGGCTTCGACCCGCTGATGAAGAACCTGCTGCGGGACGCGCGCATGGGGTACTGCACCAAGCTCAACATGCAGTTCGCCACCCGTCCCTGGCGCGGCACCGGCCCCTGGCCGGGCGTCTCGGCCGGTGACTGCTTCACCGACAGCGAGGTCCAGCAGACCTGGGACACCACGAAAATCCAGGGCGGCACGGGCGGCATCCTCATCCAGTACGGCGGCGGCGGCCTCGCCCGGGCCCTCAGCCCCGCCGGGCCGTTCTCCACCGAGTCCGACCCTTACGTACGCGACCTCGTCGCCCGCCACCTGGGGGGCGTCGACGCCTTCTTCCCCGGCACCTCCAAGGCGTACACGGGCCGCGCCCAGCTCTCCGCCTGGCACCGCGACCCGTACACGCTGGGCGCGTACTCCTGCTGGCCGGTGGGATATCTGCACCGGTACGCCGGATACGAGGGCACCGCGCAGGGCAACGTCCACATCGGCGGCGAGCACTGCTCCTACGACTTCCAGGGGTTCATGGAGGGCGGTGCCACCGAGGGCGAGCGGGCGGCGAGGGAGGTGATCGCCGCGCTGGGTTGACGGTCCGTCAGCTCTCGGTGGCGGGCTCGATGTTGTGGTTGAGGCGGAAGACGTTGTCGGGGTCGTACTCCGCCTTGACCGCGGCCAGGCGCCGGTAGTTACCGGCGCCGTAGCCCGCGACGACCCGCTCCCGGCCCTCCTGCCCGATGAAGTTCAGATAGACGTGGCCGGACCTCCACGGCTCGATGCCCTTGCGGACGTCCCGCACCCACTGCCGGCCGCGTTCGTCGTCCGCCGGGTCCTCCCAGACCCCGAAGGGGTGCACGCCCCAAGGCGACTGTCGCCAGGGCACCGGATACTGCCCGCCCGTGCGCGCCACCGCACCGCCCATCGGGAGCAGCGCGTGCTGGCTCGGCGACGGCATCGGCATCGACGACGCCAGGTCGCAGAACTGCTCGGCGGCCGCGTCGGGGAACAGCTCCAGGTACTCCGCCGACCAGTAGTTCCGCATGCCCGGCGGGTCGTCGAGCATGCACTGGAAGTCGGCGTACGGCAGCTCGGCGACGACCTCGCCCACGTGCGGGATGTCCAGGAGCGGCGCGGCCAACGCCCGCGCCTGCGCCTCGGTGCCGGCGTACGTGACCAGCGCCCCGCACAGCAGCGTGCCGACCCGGTCCGGGGGTACGAACTCCTCGGGCGGCCCCGTCAGGTAGATCGCCCCGCCGCCCGCCTCGTCCGGCGCGGACTCCATCAGGTCCCGGTAGGTCGTGACCACCTCGAAGCCCGCCTCGGGCGCGAACAGCAGCAGTACGAAGGAGAACGAGGGCAGCGGGTGCAGTCGCAGCGTCATCGCCGTGGCCACGCCGAAGTTTCCGCCGCCGCCGTGCAGCGCCCAGAACAGCTCGGGGTTCTCGTCCCCGCTGGCGTGGACGAACTCGCCGTCGGCGGTCACCAGGTCGACGGAGACGAGGTTGTCGCAGGCGAGCCCGAACCGCCGCTCCAGCCAGCCGGAACCGCCGCCGAGCGTGAAGCCGCCCACCCCGGTGGTGGAGACCCGCCCGCCGGTGGTCGCGAGACCGTGCGGCTGCGCCGCCCGGTCCAGGTCGCTCTGGGTGGCCCCGCCGCCGACTCGTATCGCGCGGACCTCGGTGTCGACCTCCGCGGACCTCATCCGGCGCAGGTCCACCACCAGACCGCCGTCGGCCACGGACATGCCGGCGACGCTGTGGCCGCCGCCGCGGACGGCGATCGCCAGGTCGTTCTCCCGGCCGAACCGGATCGCCCGGGCCACGTCCTCCTCGGACGCGCACCCGGCGATCACCGCGGGCCGCCGGTCGATCATGCTGTTGAAGACCGTCCGGGCTTCGTCGTAGCCCGGATCACCGGGGACGTGGACCTCGCCGGTCAGGTCCTCGCGGAGACCGGCGAGCGCCGGGGCCTTCACGCTGGGGGCGGTCATGGTGCCCCCCTTCCCAGGGGCGACAGGACTTTTTCTCAGCGTAGCCCCGGCCCGGCGGCCCCTGCGCGTCGGCCGGGTCAGCCTCCGTACGCCCCGCTCGCCGTCAGCCGCAGGGCCGTGTCGATCAGGGGCACGTGGCTGAACGCCTGCGGGAAGTTGCCGACCTGCCGCTGCAGGCGCGCGTCCCACTCCTCCGCCAGCAGGCCCAGGTCGTTGCGGAGGGCCAGCAGCCGTTCGAAGAGCTTGCGGGCCTCGTCCACCCGGCCGATCATTGCCAGGTCGTCCGCGAGCCAGAACGAGCACGCCAGGAACGCGCCCTCGTCGCCCTCAAGGCCGTCGACGCCCGCGTCCTCGCCGGCCGTCGGGTAGCGCAGCACGAAGCCGTCCTCCGTGGAGAGCTCCCGCTGGATCGCCTCGATCGTGCCGATGACCCGCTTGTCGTCCGGCGGCAGGAAGCCCATCTGCGGGATCAGCAGCAGCGAGGCGTCCAGCTCCTGCGAGCCGTAGGACTGCGTGAAGGTGTTGCGTTCCGCGTCGTAGCCCTTCTCGCAGACGTCCCGGTGGATCTCGTCGCGCAGCTCGCGCCAGCGCTCCAGCGGCCCGTCCGCGTCCCCGGACTCGATCAGCTTGATCGTGCGGTCGACGGCGACCCACGCCATGACCTTGGAGTGCACGAAGTGCCGACGCGGCCCGCGCACCTCCCAGATGCCCTCGTCCGGCTGGTCCCAGTGCGTCTCCAGGTAGCGGATCAGTTTGAGCTGGAGCAGCGAGGCGTAGTCGTTGCGGGCGAGTCCGGTCATGTGCGCCAGGTGCAGCGCCTCGGTGACCTCGCCGTAGACGTCCAGCTGGAGCTGGTGCGCGGCGCCGTTGCCGATCCGGACCGGCTGGGAGTCCTCGTACCCCGGCAGCCAGTCCAGCTCGGTCTCGCCGAGCTCCCGCTCGCCCGCGATGCCGTACATGATCTGGAGGTTCTCCGGGTCGCCCGCCACCGCCCGCAGCAGCCACTCCCGCCAGGCACGGGCCTCCTCGCGGTAGCCGGTGCGCAGCAGCGAGGAGAGGGTGATCGCGGCGTCCCGCAGCCAGGTGTAGCGGTAGTCCCAGTTGCGTACGCCGCCGATCTCCTCCGGCAGGGAGGTGGTGGGCGCGGCGACGATGCCGCCGGTGGGGGCGTAGGTCAGCGCCTTCAGCGTGATCAGGGAGCGGACGACGGCCTCCCGGTAGGGGCCGTGGTACGTGCAGTGCTCGACCCATTCGCGCCAGAAGTCGGCGGTCGCCTCCAGCGAGCCCTCCGGGTCGGGCAGCGGCGGCTGCTCCTTGTGCGAGGGCTGCCAGCTGATCGTGAAGGCGAACCGCTCGCCCGGCGAGACGGTGAAGTCGGAGTACGTGGTCAGATGCTCGCCGTACGTGTCGGCGTCGGTGTCCAGCCAGACCGAGTCCGGCCCGGCGACGGCGACCGTGCGCGCGTCGACCTTGTGGACCCACGGCACCACCCGGCCGTAACTGAAGCGCATCCGCAGCGCCGAGCGCATCGGAACGCGCCCGCTCACGCCCTCCACGATGCGCACGAGCTGAGGTGCGCCGTCGCGCGGCGGCATGAAGTCGGTGATCCGGACGGTGCCGCGCGGGGTGTCCCACTCGGATTCCAGGATCAGCGAGTCGCCCCGGTAGCGGCGCCGGTCGGCGGGGGGAGGGGTGGTGCCTCCGGGGTACGCCGGACCGACGCGCCAGAAGCCGTGGTCCTCGGTGCCGAGGAGCCCGGCGAAGATGGCGTGCGAGTCGAAGCGTGGGAGGCAGAGCCAGTCGACCGACCCGTCCCGGCAGACCAGGGCGGCGGTCTGCATGTCTCCGATGAGTGCGTAATCCTCGATGCGCCCGGCCACGTGCATCTCCAGTCGAACGGCCACGTTCGCCCCGCAGGGCGACTTGCAGGTCAGCGGTCAAGGGGTCCGAGCAGGATACGACGCACCGTAGTGATCCGCGCGACCGTGCCGACCACGCGGCGCGGCCTGACCCCTGCGTCAGGGGTGACACAGGGGACAACACCGGGCGAACCCGGGCGGCCGTCGCGCCACGCGCACGCGCGTGTGCCGCGCGTGGCCGGACGCGGTCGCCTCCCGGCGCTGATACCCTGGTACCCCGTGGACCGGTGGGCCCCTCACATGTGAACGGCACCCCCGAACCGCAGCGACGGCGCCCCCGAAACCTGGGTGGAGAGCCGGTACGCACATCACTACGCGACCACGGGAGCCCCCTCTTGGCGATGCCGGCACGATCCTTGTCATCCTCGACGACCAAGCACATCTTCGTCACCGGGGGTGTCGCCTCCTCCCTCGGCAAGGGCCTGACCGCCTCCAGCCTGGGTGCGCTGCTCAAGGCCCGGGGCCTGCGCGTCACCATGCAGAAGCTCGACCCGTACCTCAACGTCGACCCGGGCACGATGAACCCCTTCCAGCACGGTGAGGTGTTCGTCACCAACGACGGCGCCGAGACCGACCTGGACATCGGCCACTACGAGCGCTTCCTCGACGTCGACCTCGACGGCTCGGCCAATGTCACCACCGGCCAGGTCTACTCCCAGGTCATCGCGAAGGAGCGGCGCGGCGAGTACCTCGGTGACACCGTCCAGGTCATCCCGCACATCACCAACGAGATCAAGCACCGCATCCGGCGGATGGCGACCGACGACGTCGACGTCGTCATCACCGAGGTCGGCGGCACGGTCGGCGACATCGAGTCGCTGCCGTTCCTGGAGACCGTCCGCCAGGTCCGCCACGAGGTCGGCCGGGACAACGTCTTCGTGGTGCACATCTCGCTGCTGCCGTACATCGGCCCGTCCGGCGAGCTGAAGACCAAGCCGACCCAGCACTCGGTCGCCGCCCTGCGCAACATCGGTATCCAGCCCGACGCGATCGTGCTGCGCGCCGACCGTGACGTGCCCACCGCCATCAAGCGCAAGATCTCGCTGATGTGCGACGTGGACGAGGCCGCGGTCGTCGCCGCCATCGACGCCAAGTCGATCTACGACATCCCGAAGGTCCTGCACACCGAGGGCCTGGACGCCTACGTCGTGCGCAAGCTGGACCTGCCGTTCCGCGACGTCGACTGGACCACCTGGGACGACCTGCTCGACCGGGTCCACAACCCCGAGCACGAGGTCACCGTCGCGCTCGTCGGCAAGTACATCGACCTGCCCGACGCCTACCTGTCGGTGACCGAGGCCATGCGCGCCGGCGGTTTCGCCAACAAGGCCCGGGTCAAGGTCAAGTGGGTCACCTCCGACGACTGCAAGACCCCGGCCGGCGCCAAGAAGCAGCTCGGCGACGTCGACGCGGTCCTCATCCCCGGCGGCTTCGGCGACCGCGGTGTGAGCGGCAAGGTCGGCGCCATCCAGTACGCCCGTGAGAACAAGGTGCCGCTGCTCGGCCTCTGCCTCGGCCTGCAGTGCATCGTGATCGAGGCGGCGCGGAACCTGGCCGGCATCCCCGAGGCCAACTCCACCGAGTTCGACTCCGCCACCGCGCACCCCGTCGTCTCCACGATGGAGGAGCAGCTCGCCTACGTGGAGGGCGCCGGCGACCTGGGCGGAACGATGCGCCTGGGCCTGTACCCGGCCAAGCTGGCCGAGGGCTCCATCGTCCGCGAGGTCTACGGCGACCAGCCGTACGTCGAGGAGCGCCACCGCCACCGCTACGAGGTGAACAACGCCTACCGCGCGGAGCTGGAGAAGAAGGCGGGCATCGTCTTCTCGGGCACCTCCCCGGACAACAAGCTCGTCGAGTACGTCGAGTACCCGCGCGAGGTCCACCCCTACCTGGTCGCCACCCAGGCCCACCCGGAGCTGCGCTCCCGCCCGACCCGCCCGCACCCGCTCTTCGCCGGCCTGGTCAAGGCCGCCGTCGAGCGCCAGCAGGCCACCCGCAAGGGCAAGTAGCCCGTAGCGTTACGGTTGACCGGGGTACGGACGCGTTCCGTACCCCGGTTTTCGTATGAGGGAGGACGACATGACCATCAAGGACACCCCCGAGGAGTGGCGGGTCACCGAGTCGGCGACGCCGTTCCGGGGGAACAAGACGAGTGTCCGCGCGGACGACGTGGTCATGCCGGACGGGACGGTCGCCCGGCGCGACTACCAGGTCCACCCCGGCTCGGTGGCCGTCCTCGCCCTCGACGGTGAGGACCGGGTCCTGGTCCTGCGTCAGTACCGCCACCCCGTACGCCACAAGCTCTGGGAGATCCCGGCCGGACTGCTCGACGTCCCCGGCGAGAACCCCCTGCACGCCGCCCAGCGCGAGCTGTACGAGGAGGCCCACGTCAAGGCCGAGGACTGGCGGGTGCTGACCGACGTCTACACCACGCCCGGCGGCTGCGACGAGGCCGTACGGATCTTCCTCGCCCGCGATCTGTCGGAGGCGGACGGCGACCGCTTCGAGGTCGCCGAGGAGGAGGCCGACATGGAGCTCGCCCGGATCCCGCTGGAGGAGCTGGCCCGGGGAGTCCTCGCGGGTGAACTGCACAACAACTGCCTCGTGGTCGGTGTCCTCTCGCTGCTCACCGCCCGGTCCCTGGAGGGCGGCATGGACGCGCTGCGCCCGGCGGAGGCGCCGTGGCCGGCCCGGCCGTTCGCCTCGTAGGACCCCCGCCTGGGGTATGAAGATCCGCTGATCCGATCGGGGGATCCCCCCGCCACGCCCCGGCCTGAACGTCCGTCACCCTGAACTACGCTCGGGATCGCCCGTCCGGAGACCCGGCGGGCTCGGCGGTGCGGCAGGCGGACGGGAGTGTGGCCCCGTGGCGGATCAGGTGGTGGACCGGCCTGTGGCGGGTGCGGGACAGTTCTTCGGGCGACAGCGCGAGTTGAAGGCCCTGCGGGCCGACATCGAGCGCGCCGGCCTCGACACGCTCTCGGGCCGCAAGGCCCCCCGCGCCCGCGTCCTGCTGATCGCCGGACGGCCCGGTTCCGGACGGACCGCGCTCGCCGAGGAGCTCGTCGCCTCCCTCGCCGGGAACTACCCGGACGGGGTGCTGCGCGCCCGGCTGACCGAGCCCGGCGGGACCCCCGTCCCCACCGAGCGCACCGCCCGCGAGCTGCTCGAAGCCCTGGACATCGCCGGCCCGGCCGGCGCCGACGGCGACGAGCTCGCCGAGATGGTGCGCGAGGCGCTCGCCGTACGGTGCGTGCTGCTGCTCCTCGACGACGCCGTCGACGCCGCACAGGTCGACCCCCTCCTGCCGGAGAACCCCGACTGCCTGGTCGTCGCCGTCGCCCGGGGCCCGCTCACCGGCATCCCCGACGTACGGCCCTGCACCCTCGGCGGCCTCGACCCCAAGTCCGCGATCGAACTGCTCCAGAGCCACACCGGCTCCGTACGGATCACCGTCGACCCCCAGGCCGCCGAAACGCTCGCCGAGGTCTGCGGCGGCCAGCCCGCCGCCCTGGTCCTGGCCGGGGCCTGGCTCGGAGCCCGGCCCAAGGCGTCCGTCGCCGACCTCGCCAAGCGGCTGCGCGGCCAGTCCGGCGAACCGCTCGCCCGGGCCTTCCGCCTCGTCCACGACTCGCTGCCGCAGCCCTCGGCCAGGATCCTCCGCCTGCTCTCCCTCGCCCCGCTCGGCCTCGCCGACGCCCACACCGCCTCGGCGCTGGCCGGCTGCTCCGTCTCGGCCGCCCAGTCGGCCCTGGACGACTTCGCCGCCCTGGGGCTGCTGCGCACCGCGGAGAACGGTGAATACGAGGTGCCCGGCCACCTCGTCCCGCTGCTGCGGCAGCTGGTGGAAGAGCTGGAGCGGCCCGCCGAGGTGCAGCTCGCCCGGGCCCGGATGCTGGAGCGGACCGTACGGCTGCTCCAGTCGTGCCGGGCCGTCACCGAACCCGAAGGGTCACCCGCCCGGCGCCGGCTCGCCGGACTGCCCCGGGCCCTGCGCTTCGCCACCCCCCGGTCGGCCGACGAGTGGCTGGGGGCCCGCCGGCCCGTGCTGCTGGCCTGCGCGCGGCTCGCCGTCGCGGACGGCGAGCTGGACACCCTGGCCCGGCGGCTGGTCGCGGCGCTGGTACGGGCGCTCGCCGCGCACCGGGGCACCGAGGCCGCCGCGCCCGAGCTGTACGGGCTGCACCGCCTGGTGCTCGACGTCGCCGAGCGGCGCGGTCTCCACCGCGAGCGGGCCGCGGCCCTGCTGAATCTGGCCGATCTCGACGCCGGGACCGGCCGTACGCAGGACGCCCTCGCCCGTTACCGCGCGGCCCTGGACGCCGGCCGGGCCGCCGGCGACCCGTACGCGATCGGCAGGGCGATGGAATCCGTAGGCGGTTCCTACCAGGAACTGGGGGACTGGCTGCGCGCCGCCGACTGGTACGGCCGGGCCCTCGCCCACCGCCTGGCCCGGGACGAGCGCGCCGACCAGGCGCGGCTGTACGGACGCCTCGGCGCCGTGAACACCTACGCGGGCCGCTACGGCGAGGCCCTGCGTAACTGGCGCGCGGCCGCCTCCGCTCACCGCCGGCTCGCCGATCTCCCAGCCTACGCACGGGCGTTGAGCGAGGCGGCCCGGGTCCAGGAGTACGCGGGCCGGCCCGAGGAGTGCCTGCGCACCTGCGAGGAGGCGGTGGAGTGGGCGCGCCGGGCCGGGGACGTACGGCTCCAGGCGGCGCTGCAGCTCAGGCTGGCCGACACCCTCGACCGGCTCGGCGACCCGGCCGCGGCCCGTTTGCACCGGTCCGCGGCCGAAAGGCTCCTTGGAGGCGAGCCTTCCGCCTGCGAAATCCGTAGTGCTTCCGTCGAAGATTAATGCTTTGCAAGGCTAGACACGGGGAACTCCTTCATTAGACTGGGTGCGCCGCGTTCGATCGCGGTCTGCCCCGGTGTGCTCCGTTGCATCCGGGTATGTATCGCAGTGCACCCCGTTATCCCCCTGATTCAAGGACCGTGATCGACGATGAAGGTCGGCATCCCCCGCGAGGTCAAGAACAACGAGTTCCGCGTGGCCATCACCCCCGCCGGTGTCCACGAGCTCGTCCGCAACGGTCACCAGGTCTTCATCGAGCAGAACGCCGGTGTCGGCTCCTCGATCACGGACGACGAGTTCGTCTCCGCCGGTGCGCAGATCCTGCCCACCGCCGACGAGGTCTGGGCCACCGCCGACCTGCTGCTGAAGGTCAAGGAGCCCATCGCGGAGGAGTACCACCGCCTCCGCAAGGACCAGACCCTCTTCACCTACCTGCACCTCGCCGCGTCCCGCGAGTGCACGGACGCCCTGATCGAGTCCGGCACCACCGCCATCGCGTACGAGACCGTCGAGACCGCGAACCGCGCCCTGCCGCTGCTCGCCCCGATGTCCGAGGTCGCGGGCCGGCTGGCCCCGCAGGTCGGCGCCTACCACCTGATGCGCTCGGTCGGCGGCCGTGGCGTCCTCCCCGGCGGCGTGCCCGGCACCCACGCCGGCGAGTGCGTCGTCATCGGCGGCGGCGTCTCCGGCTGGAACGCCACCCAGATCGCCGTCGGCATGGGCTTCCACGTGACCCTGCTCGACCGTGACATCAACAAGCTGCGCGAGGCCGACCGGATCTTCGGCACCAAGGTGAAGACGATCGTCTCCAACGCCTTCGAGCTGGAGAAGGCCGTCGTCGAGGCCGACCTCGTCATCGGCGCCGTCCTCATCCCGGGCGCCAAGGCCCCGAAGCTGGTCACCAACGAGCTTGTCGCCAAGATGAAGCCCGGAAGTGTCCTTGTCGACATCGCGATCGACCAGGGCGGCTGCTTCGAGGACTCCCGTCCCACCACCCACGCCGAGCCGACGTTCACCGTCCACAACTCGGTCTTCTACTGCGTCGCCAACATGCCGGGCGCGGTGCCGAACACCTCCACCTACGCCCTCACCAACGCCACGCTGCCCTACATCGTGTCGCTGGCCAACAACGGCTGGGCCGAGGCGCTGCGCCGCGACGCCGCGCTCGCCAAGGGCCTCAACACCCATGACGGCAAGGTGATTTACAAGGAGGTCGCCGAGGCGCACGACCTCGACCACGTCGAGCTGAGCACCCTTCTCGGCTGACCTTCCGACGGGCGGCGTCAATGCCCGCCGTCAACGTCACGCATCCGGCCGGACCTTGTCGACCAAGGTCCGGCCGGATGTGTGTCGGGCCACTTTGCGAGCCTCGATCAACTCGCCTCGAACGTAACCCTTTAACCGTTTCGCACACCCCCGAAACGTGGCGATCCATGGCCGTGCACCCTTGACATCGGGGTGTTCCGTTGCCGACACATCGGGCCGGGTCCGGCGGATTGTGTTGCTGCGGAGCGGTGACACGCCATAGAGTCGCCAACCGTCGGCATGGTGCCACGCTGACGAATCGATAAGTTTCCTGGTCACGTCCAAGGAGGTAAGACGACTTGTGAATGAGTCGACAATTACTCCCGGGGGCGGGCAACCAGGAATGGCTGCGAGGGGCAACACGACCCACCAGCACCCGACGACAGCCCACACGATGAAGATGATGGACGGCCTACACGTGAACGCCACGGCCGGCAACGAGAGTGGCCGAGAGTCCACCCACTTCGCCGCCTATGACGAGGTGCCCGAGGGGCACTTCTACGACCCTGACGCCGAGTACGAGCCCGACCCCGAGTACGCGGCCACGCTCGCCCCCGACGCCGCCCGGCAGCGCCGCGAGCGGATCGGTCCGACCGGACGGCCGCTGCCGTACTTCCCGATCCCGGGCCCGCTGGCCGAGCACGGCCCCGCGAAGATCATCGCGATGTGCAACCAGAAGGGCGGCGTCGGCAAGACCACGTCGACCATCAACCTGGGCGCCGCGCTCGCGGAGTACGGACGCCGCGTCCTGCTCGTCGACTTCGACCCGCAGGGCGCCCTCTCCGTCGGCCTCGGCGTGAACCCGATGGAGCTCGACCTCACCGTCTACAACCTGCTCATGGAGCGGGGCATGTCGGCGGACGAGGTGCTGCTCAAGACGGCCGTTCCCAACATGGACCTGCTGCCCAGCAACATCGACCTCTCGGCCGCCGAGGTCCAGCTGGTCAGCGAGGTCGCGCGCGAGTCCACGCTCCAGCGCGCCCTCAAGCCGCTGCTGAACGACTACGACTACATCGTGATCGACTGTCAGCCCTCGCTCGGCCTGCTGACCGTGAACGCCCTGACGGCGGCTCACAAGGTGATCGTGCCGCTGGAATGCGAGTTCTTCGCGCTGCGCGGCGTCGCCCTGCTCACCGAGACGATCGAGAAGGTCCAGGAGCGACTCAACCCCGACCTGGAGCTCGACGGCATCCTCGCCACGATGTACGACTCGCGGACCGTGCACAGCCGCGAGGTCCTCGCCCGCGTGGTCGAGGCCTTCGACGATCACGTCTACCACACCGTGATCGGCCGGACCGTGCGCTTCCCGGAGACCACGGTTGCCGGTGAGCCGATCACCACGTACGCCTCGAACTCCGTCGGTGCCGCCGCCTACCGCCAGCTCGCCAGGGAGGTGCTCGCCCGGTGTCACGCCGAGTGAGTCTGCCCGGGGCCGACGAGCTGTTCCGTACGACCGGGGGGATGGCGCTGCAGGCCTCGTCCCCCCGGAGATCCGCCAACGGGGAACCACGGGTACCGCCGCCGGCGGGCGAGAGCGACTCGGAGGCCGCGGCGGCGTCCCCGGCCGCGCCCTCGGCCGCGTCGTCGGCGGAGGAGCACTCCTCCGCCGACGAGGAGGCCGCCGAGCCGCGCACCCGCACCCCGGAGCCCGCCCCCGCCGATCCACCGCGACGAGCCGCACAGGCATCCGGCGAACCGGTTCGCCGCCGGGGCCGCGCGGCGAACCGGCGGCCCAGCGGCCGCGAGCGCCACGACGAGAAGATCACGGTCTACGTCTCCGCCGAGGAGCTCATGGACCTCGAACACGCCCGTCTCGTCCTGCGCGGCGAGCACGGCCTCGCCGTCGACCGCGGCCGGATCGTCCGTGAGGCCGTCGCCGTGGTCCTGGCGGACCTGGAGTCCCGCGGCGACGCGAGCATCCTCGTACGGCGGCTGCGCGGGCGCTGACGGTAGCCTTGCGGGCTGCCGCGCCCCTGCTCCCGTCTGGACCGCCCTTGCCCCCGACCGACGACCCCGCCGCCCGTCCCGTACGCCGCCGTGCCCTGGGGCGGGGGCCGGGGACGGCCGCGCCGCCGGTACCGGTCGAGCCCGAGCCGGTGGAGTCTGAGCCGGTCGAGTCTGAGCCCGCGGCGCCCGTGGAGCCCGTGGCGGCGCTCCCTGCGGTCCCTGAGCTCCCTGAGGCCGCCGAGGTTCCCGAGGGGGCCGAGGTGCCTGAAGCACCCGAGGCTCTCGAAGCACCCGAGGCCGAAGCGCCCGAGGCACCCGAGGCCGGTGACGGGCGCTTCACCGTGCGGCTCGCCAACTTCGAGGGGCCCTTCGACCTCCTCCTCCAGCTGATCTCCAAACACAAGCTGGACGTCACCGAGGTCGCCCTCTCCAAGGTCACCGACGAGTTCATGGCCCACATCCGCGCCATGGGCCCCGACTGGGACCTCGACCAGACCACCGAGTTCCTCGTCGTCGCCGCCACCCTGCTCGACCTCAAGGCCGCCCGGCTCCTGCCCGCCGCCGAGGTGGAGGACGAGGCCGACCTCGCCCTTCTGGAGGCGCGCGACCTGCTCTTCGCCCGACTCCTTCAGTACCGCGCGTACAAGCGGATCGCCGAGATCTTCGAGGACCGGTGGGAGGCGGAGGGCCGGCGCCATCCCCGTACCGTCGGCCTGGAGCCGCACCACGCCGAGTTGCTCCCAGAGGTGGTCATCAGCATCGGCGCCGAGGGCTTCGCCAAGCTCGCCGTGAAGGCGATGCAGCCCCGGGCCAAGCCCCAGGTGTACGTCGACCACATCCACGCCCCCCTGGTCAGCGTCCAGGAGCAGGCCGCCCTGGTCGTCGCGCTGTTGCGGGAGCGGGGCGCGGTCAGCTTCCGCGAGATCACCGAGGGGGCCGACGACACGCTCACCGTCGTCGCCCGGTTCCTCGCGCTGCTGGAGCTCTACCGCGAGAAGGCCGTCGCCCTCGACCAGGAGGACGCCCTCGGCGACCTCACCGTCACCTGGACCGGGCACGGCGACGGGGACGTCACCGTGACCGACGAATTCGACCAGCCCGCACCCACCCAGGAGAAGGCATGACCGCGCTCAAGCCCGCCCTTGAGGCCGTCCTCATGGTCGTCGACGAGCCGGCCACCGAGGAGCACCTCGCCAAGGTCCTCGACACCCCCCGCCGGGAGGTCGCGGACGCGCTGCGCGAACTCGCCGACGAGTACACCGCCCAGGGCCGCGGCTTCGAACTGCGGCTGGTGGCCGGCGGCTGGCGTTTCTACACCCGCCCCGAGCACGCCGACGCCGTCGAGCGGTTCGTCCTCGACGGCCAGCAGGCCCGGCTCACCCAGGCGGCCCTTGAGACCCTCGCCGTCGTCGCGTACCGCCAGCCGGTCAGCCGTTCCCGGGTCTCCGCGGTGCGCGGGGTGAACTGCGACGGCGTCATGCGGACCCTCCTCCAGCGCGGTCTGGTCGAGGAGGCGGGCGCGGAACCCGAAACAGGTGCGATCCTGTACAGGACGACGAACTACTTTCTGGAGCGGATGGGCCTGCGCGGCCTGGACGAGCTCCCGGAGCTCGCGCCCTTCCTCCCCGAGGCGGACGCGATCGAGGCGGAGACGCTGGAAGGGGTCCCGTCGTTCGACCCGGACGCAGACGACAAGACGACGGAAGATTGATGCGAAGCAGCAGCGGCAGGAACAGCAGCGGAAACAACGGCGGGAGCCGTGGTGGCAACAGCGGCGGCCGCGGCGGAAGCAGTGGCGGCCGCGCCGGCGGCGGTGGCGGTTACCGGGGCTCCGGTGGCGGCGCCGGCCGCGACGACCGGCAGGGCCAGGGCGGCGGCCGGCCGCGCAACCCGCGCCCCGAGGAGCGCCGCTACGACGTCGGCGCCGGGTCCGAGGGCCCGAAGAAGGGCCGCGGCGCGGCGGCCCGCGGGGGCGCCAAGGGTGGCCCGAAGACGCCGCAGGGCGGCACCCCGCCCCGTCGCGGTCCGCACGGGCAGCGGCAGGCCCCGGCCCGCTCGCGCGAGCTCGACGCCAAGATCGAGCAGCGCAACCGCGACCGGTACGCGGACCGGCCCGAGGTGAAGACCCCGAAGACCTTCCCGGGCGCCGAGCAGGAGGGCGAGCGGCTGCAGAAGGTGCTGGCCCGCGCGGGGATGGGCTCGCGGCGCGCCTGCGAGGAGCTGATCGAGCAGGCCCGCGTCGAGGTCAACGGCGAGATCGTCCTGGAGCAGGGCAAGCGCGTCGACCCGGAGAAGGACGAGATCAAGGTGGACGGCCTGACCGTCGCCACCCAGTCGTATCTCTTCTTCGCCCTGAACAAGCCCGCCGGTGTCGTCTCCACCATGGAGGACCCGGACGGCCGCCAGTGCCTCGGCGACTACGTGACGAACCGCGAGACGCGGCTCTTCCACGTCGGCCGGCTGGACACCGAGACCGAGGGCATCATCCTGCTCACCAACCACGGCGAGCTGGCCCACCGCCTCACCCACCCGAAGTACGGCGTGAAGAAGACCTACCTGGCCGCCATCAAGGGCCCGCTGCCGCGCGAGGTCGGCAAGCGGCTCAAGGAGGGCATCCAGCTGGAGGACGGCTACGCCCGCGCCGACCACTTCCGGGTCGTCGAGCAGACCGGCAAGAACTACCTGGTCGAGGTGCAGCTGCACGAGGGCCGCAAGCACATCGTGCGCCGCCTGCTGGCCGAGGCGGGCTTCCCGGTCGAGAAGCTCGTCCGGACCGCCTTCGGTCCGATCGCGCTGGGCGACCAGAAGTCGGGCTGGCTGCGCCGTCTGACCAACACCGAGGTCGGCATGCTGATGAAGGAAGTCGGCCTGTAGGCCCCTCGCCCCACCCTTGTGCGGAAAGCCCGCGGCCACCAGCCGCGGGCTTTTCGGCTTGTCGGACCGCGCCCCCTGCTTTATAGTCAGAATGACTCTAAAGAATGCGCTCGGAGGGTGAGGAGGTGCGGACATGACGCGCTACGGACACGGGCTGGTCCCCGGCAGGTTCTGCCCCCCGCACGCCGGCCACCACCACCTGGTCCGCACCGCCGAGGACCGCTGCCGGCGGCTGACCGTGCTCGTACGGGCCGGCGCCGACGATCCCCTGCCGCACGGCGACCGGGTCGAGTGGATGCGCGAGATCCACCCCCGCGTCCAGGTCGCCGGCCGTCTCGACGACATCGCGGGGCCCGTCGACGCCGTCTTCGGCGCCGACGCCGGCCCGGGCGCCTACGCCGACGCGCTCGCCCGGCGCCTGGGCGCGCGGAGCGTGTGCGTCGACCCCGGCCACACCGTCTTCCCGGTCTCGGCCGCCGCCGTCCGCAAGGACCCCGTCGCCTGCTGGGACTACCTGGAGCCGCCCGTACGGGCCGCCCTCGCCCGGCGGGTCGTCGTCCTCGGCGCGGAGTCCTCCGGCGCCACCACGATGGCCAGGGCGCTCGCCGAGCACTACCGGCGGCGCGGCGGCGTCTGGAGCACGACGCGGTACGTACCCGAGTACCGCCCCGCCTCCGGAGCGGCCCTCACCGGCGAGGACTTCCCGCTGATCGCGCTGCGCCGCGGCGAGCGCGAGGAGGCGGCCGCCCGGACCGGATCGCCCGTCCTCTTCTGCGACGGCGACGCCTTCGCCGCCACCATCTGGCACGAGCGGTACGTGGGCTCCGCCAGCGCCGAGACCGCGCGGATCGCGGCCCGCGGCAGGCACCATCTGTGGCTGCTCACCGACCACCGGGACGTGCCCCTCGCCCACGAGGACCCCCTGCGGGCCTGGACCACCGCGCGCCTGCGCACCCAGCTCGCCCACACCGGGCGCCGGACCGTCCTGCTGACCGGACCGCACGAGGTGCGGATGGGGAAGGCCGTCGCCGCCGTGGACGCCCTGCTCGCCGAGGCCCCGCACCTCACGCCCGTACCGGAGGCCCGATGACCACGCCTGCCGCCGGGCGGCCCGAGGGCTACGACCCGTACGCCTTCGAGCCCTTCGCCGTCACCGTCGACCTCGCCGTCTTCACCGTCCGCGAGGAACAGCTGCACGTCCTGCTCGTCGAACGCGGCCAGGAGCCCTTCCGGGGGGCCTGGGCGCTGCCTGGTGGCTTCGTCCTGCCCCAGGAGTCCGCCGAACAGGCCGCCCGGCGTGAACTGGCCGAGGAGACCGGGCTCCTGCCGCGGACCGTGGCCGGTCTCCACCTGGAACAGCTGCGTACGTACAGCGACCCGGACCGCGACCCCAGGATGCGGGTGGTCTCCGTCGCGTACACCGCGCTCGTGCCCGATCTGCCCGAACCGCGCGGCGGCGGAGACGCGGCACGCGCGCGGTGGACGCCCTACGGCACCGACGGGCCGCTCGCCTTCGACCACGAGCGGATCCTCGCCGACGCCCACGAGCGTGTCGGCGCCAAGCTCGAATACACCTGTCTCGCCACCGCCTTCTGCCCGCCCGAGTTCACCCTCGGCGAGCTGCGGCAGGTGTACGAGACCGTCTGGGGCGTCGCGCTCGACCGCCCCAACTTCCGGCGCAAGGTCCTCACCACACCCGGCTTCGTCGAGGCCGTGGAAGGACCGCCGCGCCGCACCGGCGGACGGGGGAAACCGGCCGCTCTCTACCGGGCGGGCGCGGCGAGCGCGCTGCACCCGCCACTTCTGCGACCGGAAGGACGTACCTCGTGATCGCCGCACGGACCATCACCAAGCAGGCCGCGACGGGGGCGCTCGTCGGACTGGCCCTCGGGGACGCGCTTGGCTTCCCCACCGAGTTCAACGACGTGCCCTCCATCCTCGCCAAGTGCGGGCCCTGGCGGGAGATGAGCCTGCCCACGCCGGCGATCGTCACGGACGACACCCAGATGACGCTCGCCCTCGCGCGCGGCATACGGACCGCGATGGACCGGGGCGTGCTGGCCCCGCTGCGGCTGACCCGGCCCGTGCGGGAGGAGTTCGTCGACTGGTACCACTCGCCGGAGAACAACCGGGCGCCCGGCCGCACGTGCATGGTCGCCTGCGCGGCGCTCGACAGCGACCGGCCCTGGCAGCAGGCCAGCCAGATCGGCTCGAAGGGCTGCGGCGCCAACATGCGGGTCGCGCCGATCGGCCTGGTCCCGGGCCTGAGCGCGGAACAGCGCGCGGGCGCGGCCCAGCTCCAGTCGGCACTCACCCACGGCCACCCCACGGCGCTGGCCGCCTCCGACCTGACCGCCCGTGCCGTCCACCTCCTGGCCCAGGGCGCGGAACCGCTCGGCCTCGTCGGCCAGCTGCGCTCGTACGCCTACGAGAACCGCTCGCGCTACCACCACACGTGGCTCGGCGACCTGTGGACGTACTCCCAGGACGCGAGCCCCGCCGCCTTCATCGAACGCGGCTGGGACGAATGCCTGGCAGCCCTGGAGGTCCTCGCCTCCGCCCTGCGCACGGCGAGCCCCGAGGTCGACCCGTGCCTCTACACCGGCGACGGCTGGATCGCCGAGGAGGCCCTCACCACCGGCCTGCTCTGCTTCCTCCTCTTCCCCGAATCCCCCCTCACGGCCCTGCGCCGCGCGGCCTGCACGAAGGGCGACTCGGACTCCATCGCCTGCCTGACGGGCGCGTTCGCGGGGGCGCACCTGGGGGCGGGCGCGTGGCCGAAGGAATGGGCGGAAAGGATCGAGTACCGCAGCGAGCTGCTGACGCTGGGGGCGCTCTGGGACGCTTGATCCATGACGAACCCCCTCGCCCCGACCGGAACGGCGTGGAGATGGATCTCGTCACGCACGATCTCCGCAAGTTCGTCCGGCTGATGCTGCGGCGCAACGGCTACGCCCTGCACGCCGCCCTGGACGTGTCGCAGGAGGAATCGCCGCTACCCGATGCCCCCACCGCGTACGACGCCCTGCACGACTTCGTCGTCCGCGCGCGACTTCAGGGCTGACGCGCGGCGGGTGCGCAGGAGGAAGGCTTCGACGCGGGGGTGGTCCGGGGTGGAGGGGAGCGGGGTGGTCAGGGCCGCGCGGTCCGCTTCGGCGGAGAGGCGGGTCATCCAGGAGTCGACCTCCGGCCAGGAGACCTCGCCGCGCTTGACCGCGAGCAGGCGGGCGCGCTCCGGGCCGACGTCCAGGGTCAGGCGGCCCGTGCGCAGCAGGTCGCGGCAGCTCGTCAGCAGGCGCAGCAGGTGCATCGCGTGCTTCCAGCGGGGCGCTCCGTATTGGCGGATGTCCGCGTCGAGCTTCTTGCGCTGGCCCACCGCGTAGCGGACGAAGGTCTGGTGGACCTGGCGGGAGAGGAACGCCTCCCGCAGGGAGAGCAGTTCACTGCCCGTGTCGTCGATGTGTTCGACGACGGGGGAGTGGAGGCACTCCAGGATGTTCGGGTTGGCCCGAAGCGCGAGTTCGCAGAAGCGTTCCAGTTCCCAGCTGAACTGCTCCTCCGCAGGACCGTCCACATGCGTCGGCGGCTTGTCGAAGCGCCAGAAGAGCGGGGTCGGGGCGAGGAACACCCCCCGGCGGTCGGTGTCGCTGCCCTCGGTCGCCAGACCGAAGGCACGCGACCCCATGACACAGGAGTAGATCGTGTGGTCGCGCACCAGCTCTTCCGGGGTCATGCGCGCCAGGCTACGCGAGGCTGATGTCGTCCCCCGAGACGGTGATCTCCTCCTCCGGCAGCGGCCGCCGCGCCGGTCCGCCGGCCACCGAGCCGTCCGTGATGCTGAACCGGGAGGCATGGCAGGGGCAGTTGATGGTGCCGTCAGCCACCTTGTTGACCGTGCACCCCTGATGCGTGCAGATCGCCGAGAAGGCCTTGAACTGGCCCGCCTCGGGCTGCGTCACCACCACCTTCTGCTCCTTGAAGACCGTCCCTCCGCCGACCGGGATCTCGGACGTCTTCGCGAGCGTCTGCCCGGGGGACGCGGACACGGTCTCCGACGGGGCGGGTACGTCGGCGGTGGCCGGCGCGGACGTCGGGGTGTCCGGCTGCGGGGCGGTCTCCGGGGACTCGTCGGCGCAGCCGGTCGCCAGCACGGCGACGGAGCCCGCACCGGCCAGCAGCACGGTACGACGGGGCGTGGCATCAGTACTCATGTCGCCCAGCTTGCTGGGCCCGCCCCTCCCGCGCCCCGCAAACACGCCTACGACCAGGGCGCCAGCTCCCTCGCACGGCCGTCCGCGTCCCGGCGGACCTCCAGCACGGCGCTCACGGCCGCCCGCTCGATCGCCCCGTACACATGCGGGAACAGCTGCTCCGCCGAGCCCTCCCAGCGGACCTCGCCGCTCAGCCGCTCCTCGTCGAGGACCAGCACCAGCAGCGGGCCCGGCACATCCCGGTAGTGGGCATCGGCGATCGCCAGCGCCGCGGACTCGTCCGGCGAACAGTGCACGAAGCCCTCGGAGGCCAGCGACGCGGGGGCGTACGGGTCGCCCGGATCCGCGGTCCATTCGTCCTGGGGCACGACATGAAACAGCATGCCGACAGTTGTAGCGCACACCCGGGAGGTGGTCGCCGCGGCGGTGTGTCCGAGGGGCTGACTAGGCTGGAGACGGCAGCACTCGCACAGGTGAAGGAGCACGACGTGGCGGTACGAGCGGTCCGGGGAGCCGTCCAGCTGGAGCGGGACGACGCCGTACACATGCATGAGCAGGTCGAAGAGCTGCTGACCGCCGTACTGGAGCGCAACGGCCTCACCGCGGACGACCTGATCAGCGTCTGGTTCACGGCCACCCCCGATCTGCACAGCGACTTCCCCGCCGCGGCGGCGCGCAAGCTGGGCATCGTGGACGTGCCCCTCATCTGCGCCCAGGAGCTCGACATCGAGGGTGCCATGCCCCGGGTCGTCCGCCTCCTCGCGCACATCGAGTCCGACCTGCCCAAGTCCCGCATCGCGCACGTCTACCTCGGCGCCGCGGCGGCCCTGCGCAAGGACATCGCCCAGTGAGGACCGCCGTCGTCATCGGGACGGGCCTCATCGGCACGTCCGCCGCCCTCGCCCTGGCCGGCCGGGGCGTCACGGTCCACCTCACCGACCACGACCCGGCCCGGGCCAGGACCGCGGCGGCGCTGGGCGCCGGCACGGACGAGCCGCCCGAGGGCCCGGTGGACCTCGCGATCGTCGCCGTACCGCCGGCGCATGTCGCCACCACCCTCGCCGAGGCGATGCGCGGCGGCATCGCCCGCGGCTACCTCGACGTCGCCAGCGTCAAGGGCGGCCCCAAGCGGGAGCTGGAACAGCTGGGCCTCGACCTCACCGCGTACATCGGTACGCACCCCATGTCCGGCAAGGAGCGCTCCGGCCCCCTCGCGGCCACCGCCGACCTCTTCGAGGGCCGGCCGTGGGTGCTCACCCCCACCCGCGACACCGACACCGAGGTCCTGAACCTCGCCCTGGAGCTGGTCGCGCTCTGCCGCGCCGTGCCCGTCGTCATGGACGCCGACGCCCACGACCGGGCCGTCGCCCTCGTCTCGCACACCCCGCAGCTGATCTCCTCGATGGTCGCGGCCCGGCTGGAGGAGGCCGACGAGACGGCCGTACGGCTGTGCGGGCAGGGGATCCGGGACGTGACCCGGATCGCCGCGTCCGACCCCCGGATGTGGATCGAGATCCTCTCCGCCAACCCTGGTCCCGTGGCCGACGTCCTCGCCGGGGTGGCGGCGGACCTCGACGAGACGGTCCAGGCGCTGCGGGCGCTCCAGTCCTCCGACGAGGACAAGCGCCGCGGCGGCGCGACGGGCGTCGAGGACGTCCTGCGCCGCGGCAACGCGGGCCGCGCCCGCGTCCCCGGCAAGCACGGCGCGGCGCCGACGGCCTACGAGACCGTCGCGGTCCTGATCAGCGACCAGCCCGGCGAACTGGCCCGCATCTTCGCGGACGCGGGCCGGGCGGGCGTCAACATCGAGGACGTCCGCATCGAACACGCGACGGGCCAGCAGGCGGGCCTGGTCCAGCTCATGGTCGAGCCCTCGGCGGCCCCCGCCCTGAACACGGCCCTCCGGGAACGCGGCTGGGCCCTGCGGACGGGGTGAGCGGATTCCGCGACGGGGGGCTGGGGCTAGGCCCCGTACCCCCGAATGCGCCGGACGGAGCTGTCGGGTCCCGCGCCTGCGGGGGACGCCAAGCCCGATTTCCCCCTGACGGGACCGAGGCCGCGCCCCAACCCCCGGCTGCGGCGGGGAGCGGCGGGGGAGTGCGGAAGCCCCGCCCGCGCCCGTACGGTTCCAGGCGCGGGCCGCGCCGCGGAACCCCGGCCCCGGGCGGGCCCCTCGGCCCCCACCCGCGGGGGCATGGCGGCTCCGAGACGGTTGATCCGGGTCGGAACGCCGGACCGGGCCGGGCCCGCCACCCACGCGGCGACCCGGCCCCGCGGGGGCGGCCCCGCCGCCCGCAAGGCCACGGCAGCTTGCGCGCCGCGTGATTCGGCCCCGGGGCCCGGACCGGGCTGGGCCCCGCCACCCCACGCCGGGCGGCCCGCGTAACCCCGCCCTGACGGACGCCCACGCGCCCCCCTCGGCCGCCCGCCCAAGGGCCACGCGCGGGGGGCCGCCGGGAATCGGTAACCTTGGGGCGGGGCCCTCGGCAGTCCGCCGGGCCCTCGTCGTGCATCAGGAAGGTGTCCTCCACCGTGGAATCCGTGATCGTCGCCATCGACGGCCCCTCCGGCACGGGCAAGTCGAGCACCTCCAAGGCGGTCGCCGCCAAGCTGGGGCTCAGCTATCTGGACACCGGGGCGCAGTACCGTGCGATCACCTGGTGGATGATCAGCAACGGCATCGACGTGCAGGACGCCGTCGCCGTCGCCGATGCCGCCGGCAAGCCCGTCATCGTCTCCGGGACGGACCCCGCCCGCCCCACGATCACCGTCGACGGTGTTGACGCCGCCGGTCCGATCCGTACCGAAGAGGTCACCTCCAAGGTCAGCGCGGTCAGCGCGGTCCCCGAGGTGCGCGAGCGGATCACCGAGCTGCAGCGGTCCATCGCCGCCGACGCCCCGCTCGGCATCGTCGTCGAAGGCCGGGACATCGGCACGACCGTCCTGCCCGACGCCGACCTCAAGATCTTCCTGACCGCTTCCCCGGAGGCCCGCGCCGCCCGCCGCTCCGGTGAGCTCAAGGGCGCCGACGTGGCCACCACCCAGCAGGCCCTGATCAAGCGGGACGCGGCCGACTCCAGCCGTAAGACCTCCCCGCTCGCCAAGGCCGACGACGCCGTCGAGGTGGACACCACCGAGCTCACCCTGGAGCAGGTCATCGAGTGCGTCGTCACCCTCGTCGAGGAGAAGCGGGCCTCGGCGTGACCAACCCCTCCCAGCCGGCTGCGCGGGGCGCCGCCGTCGGCCGGTCCATCGGCATCGGCCTGATGTACGGGCTGTGGAAGCCGCGCGTGCTGGGCGCCTGGCGCGTCCCGGCCACCGGCCCGGTGATCATGGCCGTCAACCACGCGCACAATATCGACGGCCCCATGCTCATGGGCACCGCGCCCCGCCCGGTCCACTTCCTGATCAAGCAGGAGGCCTTCATCGGGCCTCTCGGGCCGTTCCTGGAGGGGATCGGCCAGCTGAAGGTGGACCGTACGAGCACGGACCGCACCGCCGTCACCCGGGCGCTCGGCGTCCTCGCCGACGGCGGCGTCCTCGGGATCTTCCCCGAGGGCACCCGCGGCGAGGGCGACTTCGCCGCCATCCGCGGCGGGCTCGCCTACTTCGCCGTCCGCAGCGGCGCCCCGATCGTCCCGGTCGCCGTGCTGGGAAGCTCCGAGCGCCGCGGACGGTTGATACCGGCGCTGCCTCCGCTGCGCAGCCGCGTCGACGTCGTCTTCGGCGACCCTTTCGAGGCGGGCGACGGCTCCGGCCGCCGGACCCGTAAGGCGCTGGACGACGCCACCGTACGGATCCAGCAGCGGCTCACCGGCCACCTGGAAAACGCCAGGCGCCTCACCGGGCGCTAGGCGAGACTTGAGTAGTGAACCTCCCGGCCCACCCGGGCCCCGAGGGTCACCGACCACGATGAATGAACGAGGAACGGACTTCATGAACGACCAGCACGACCACGGGGCACTTGGCGACGCCGAGTACGCGGAGTTCATGGAGCTCGCCGCCGAAGAGGGCTTCGACATCGAAGAGGTCGAGGGCGCGATCGAGGAGGCCGGGCACGGCCCGCTCCCCGTCCTCGCCGTCGTCGGCCGCCCGAATGTCGGCAAGTCGACCCTGGTGAACCGCATCATCGGCCGCCGCGAGGCCGTCGTCGAGGACAAGCCGGGCGTCACCCGCGACCGCGTCACCTACGAGGCCGAGTGGGCCGGCCGCCGCTTCAAGGTCGTCGACACCGGCGGCTGGGAGCAGGACGTTCTCGGCATCGACGCCTCCGTCGCCGCCCAGGCCGAGTACGCCATCGAGGCCGCCGACGCCGTCGTCTTCGTGGTGGACGCCACCGTCGGCGCCACCGACACCGACGAGGCCGTCGTCAAGCTGCTGCGCCGCGCCGGCAAGCCCGTCGTGCTCTGCGCCAACAAGGTCGACGGCCCCTCCGGCGAGGCCGACGCGGCCGCGCTGTGGTCGCTGGGTCTGGGCGAGCCGATGCCCGTCTCCGCCCTGCACGGCCGCGGCACCGGCGACATGCTCGACGAGGTCCTCAAGGCGCTGCCCGAGGCCCCCGCCCAGACCTTCGGCGCCGGTGGCGTCGGCGGCCCGCGCCGGATCGCCCTCATCGGCCGCCCGAACGTCGGCAAGTCCTCCCTGCTCAACAAGGTGGCCCGGGAGGAGCGTGTGGTCGTCAACGAGCTGGCCGGCACCACCCGCGACCCGGTCGACGAGCTGATCGAACTCGGCGGCGTCACCTGGAAGTTCGTCGACACCGCCGGTATCCGCAAGCGCGTCCACCTCCAGCAGGGCGCCGACTACTACGCCTCGCTGCGCACGGCCGCCGCCGTCGAGAAGGCCGAGGTCGCGGTCGTCCTGATCGACGCCAGCGAGTCGATCAGCGTCCAGGACCAGCGCATCCTCACCATGGCCGTGGAGGCGGGCCGCGCTCTCGTCATCGCGTACAACAAGTGGGACACCCTCGACGAGGAGCGCCGCTACTACCTGGAGCGCGAGATCGAGACCGAGATGCGGCAGGTCTCCTGGGCCCCGCGGGTCAATGTCTCCGCGCTGACCGGCCGCCACATGGAGAAGCTCGTCCCGGCGATCGAGACCGCCCTGGCGGGCTGGGAGACCCGGGTCCCCACCGGCAGGCTGAACGCCTTCCTCGGCGAGCTCGTCGCCGCCCACCCGCACCCGATCCGCGGCGGCAAGCAGCCCCGCATCCTCTTCGGTACGCAGGCGGGCACGAAGCCGCCCCGGTTCGTCCTCTTCGCCTCCGGCTTCCTGGAGCACGGCTACCGCCGCTTCGTCGAGCGCCGGCTGCGTGAGGAGTTCGGCTTCGAGGGCACCCCGATCCACATCTCGGTGCGGGTGCGCGAGAAGCGCGGCCGCAAGAGCTGAGGCATGTGCTGTTGTACGGCTGAGGGCCGGGGCGATCGCCCCGGCCCTCAGCCGTCGTACGAGGAGGTTCACAACCCCCGGCGCGGGGCCGGCGGCAGCGCCGCCGGGGCGTGGGGAGGCGAGTACGGTCGCCACCGGCCGACGTACGGCGTGTACGAGGACGACGATGACGACCCGGACGAGTACCCGTACCCGGCCCGGGATCCGAAGCCCTGGAACCCCAGGTCCTCCTCACCGCTGCGGTCTCCCGGCAGGGCCCGGAAGGCCCGGCGGTACTCCGAGTACAGCGCGTCGTAGATCGGCGTCGCCGACTGGCCCGCGCCGGCCGACGTGTCGTGCGCCGGGCGCATCGAGGGGATCGGGGACGGGTGGGGCTGGCGGGTGGGGTCGTATGCGTGCACGTAGGTGCCAACGACCCCGCCGTCCGTCGGATGCGGGCGGGTCTCGGAAAGAGGAGCCCGCCGCGGGCGCGGAACGGCGGGTACCCCCCGGAAATACGCCGGTCCTATACCCGGACGGGCATCGTCCATCAGGTGCCGGCCAGCGGCATCGCGGCCGCCACCAGACGGCCGTTGGCCGCGGCCTTCTCCAGGGCGTCCCGCAGCAGGTCCTCACGCGGCTGCTGGCCGATGAACCCGGCCGGGGCTGCGTACACCAGCACCGTGTGCGACTTGTTCGCCGCGGCCCGCCAGCCGTCGGTCACCTGGAGCGGCTGGTGCGCCTGCCACCAGGCGACCTGCCCGCTGCCGCCCGTACCGGGCTGGAGCACGGAGTGCAGCTGGCCCATGGCCACCAGTACCGACCAGCCGGGCAGCGTCGACGGGACGCTCTCCAGGTCGCTCGTGGCCCGGAAGCCCTGCTCGATCAGGAGCTCCAGGAACTCGTCGGTGGTACCGGCCGAGCCGGGGCGCACGACCGGCGCGGTCGGCTCCACCACCAGCGCCGGGTGCAGCTCGCCCTGGATCAGCACGAGACCGCTGGTGATCCCGAGCACGGCCTGCTCGGGCGAGCCCGGCACGATCGGCGGGACCGTGATGGGGGAGGGGGCGGGAGCGGCGCCACCGGTGATCGACTGGACGGCGCCCTGCAGCTGGGCCTCCTCGACCTGCACGACCTGCGAGGGGATGCAGCTGGCGTGGGCGAACGCCAGCACGGCGGTCTCCTCGCCGACGAACAGCACCGTGCTGGTGCGCTCCTGCTCGGAGTCGCCCGGGGTGCGGCAGGAGGTGCAGTCGTAGCTGCCCGGGGCGTTCTCGCCGGCGAGCAGCCGTTCGGCCTCTTCATCGCCGATCTCGGCGCGTACGTCCTCGCTGACGTCGAGCATGCGCGGCACGGGTGGCTCCTCGGAAATCCGTACGTGCGAGGCGGGCGGATCCCGGCTCGTCTCATGAAGCGTTCAACGGGGGAGTCAGGTCCGGGGTCACGCGTGGGGAGCAACGGAATCGGCCGCACCGGGGCGCGGCGGACCGCCGACCGGGTGGGCCGGGGGCGCCGCCAGGCGCGGCGCGCCGCCCCGTCCGGGCGGCCGCGCCTAGCGTGACCCGATGTCAAAGATCAGATGGTGTACGGCGGGCGTCCTGACCGCCGCGCTGCTCGCGCTCGTCCCCGCGCCGGCTTCCGCCCTGGCCCCTGACGTCCCCCAAGCCGCCCCCGCGCCGGCTCCCGCCCTGGCCCCTGACGTCCCCCGACGCGCCGCCCCCGCGTGCGCCACCGACCAGTGGCCCTGGGGCTGCGTCGCCGCCTGCGAGAGCAGCGGCCGCTGGAACCTCAACACCGGCAACGGCTTCTACGGCGGCCTGCAGTTCTGGCAGCCGACCTGGGAGGACCACGGCGGGCTGCGCTACGCCCGGCGCGCCGACCTCGCCACCCGGCAGCAGCAGATCAAGGTCGCCGAGGAGGTGCTGCGCACCCAGGGCTGGGAGGCGTGGCCGACCTGCTCCAAGCGGTACGGGCTCAGCGGCCGGGTGCACACCGTCCAGCCGGGGGACACGCTCACCTCGATCGCCCGCCGCTTCAAGATCAAGGGCGGCTGGCCGGCGCTCTACGCCACGAACAAGACGCTGATCGGCGCGGACCCGAACCGGCTGAAGGTCGGCATGATGCTGACTGTCGGGAAGCCCCTGGCGCGCGCTCCCCGCTGACTACGGGGAAGCCCCTGGCGCACGCTCCGCACTCTCCCCGCTCTCTCCGCTGAACGCGACGCGGCCGCGCCGCAGTTCATGCACGAGGCTCCCGGCCGGCAGCCCGGCCGGGAGCCGCTGCTCCGCCACGACGACCGCCGCGTCGAGTGAGGCGAGCAGGGCGTACGTACGGGCGGCGACGGCCGGCGCCATGCCCAGGCACGGCTCGTCGACGAGGACGACCCGCGCCGGGGCGAGAGCGGCCCGTGCGAGGGCGAGCATCCGCCGCTCGCCGCCCGAGAGCGTGCCCGCGCGTCTGGCCAGCAGCGGGCGCAGCTCCGGGTAGACGCCGAGGGCGGAGTCGTACGTCCCCTTCGGGGACGCCAGTTCGAGATTCTCGGCGACGGTGAGTCCGGCGTAGACGGCCCGCAGGTCCGGTACGAAGCACAGGCCGCGGCGCGCCCGGTCGTGGGCGCGGAGCCCGGTCACGTCCCGCCCCCGCCACAGGACCCGCCCCGCCGAGAGGGGGACGGTCCCGGCGAGGGCCCGCAGGGCGGTGGTGCGTCCAGCGCCGTTGCGGCCGAGCAGGACGGTGAGGGTGCCGGCCGGGACGGGCAGGTCGATGCCGTGCAGGGCCTCCAGGGGGCCGTAGCGCACCCGGGCTGCCCGCAGCTCCATCTCGACGCTCATGACACGATCCGCCCCGCCTCCATCACGTGGACGGCGTCGGCGATCCCCGCGACGAGGTCGGGGTCGTGCTCGACGACGAGCACGGCGAGCCCGTCCGCGGCGAGCGCCCGCAGCACCCGGGCGAGCGCGGCGGTCTCGGCGGCGTCCAGACCGGCGGCCGGTTCGTCGAGGAGCAGGGTGTGCGGCCGTCCGGCGAGCGCGCGGGCAAGCTCGACGCGGCGCAGGGTTCCGGTGGACAGCGCGGCGGCTTGGCGGTGCCGTACGGACCCGTCCAGGGCGAGCAGCCGCAGGGCCTGCTCGACGGCCTCCGGGTCGCGCACGCGCCCCTGCTCGGCCCCTACGCGGACGTTCTCCTCGACGGTCAGCGACGGGAACACGGCGAGCTGCTGGAACGTCCGGGCGACGCCGAGCCGGGTCCGCGCGTATGCGGGCCGGGCGGTGACGTCGGCGCCGTCGAGCACGACCCGGCCCACGTCGGGGCGGAGGGTCCCGGCCAGACAGTGGAAGAGGGTGCTCTTCCCGGCCCCGTTGGGCCCCACCAGCGCGGTCACCCGCCCCTGGACCACGTCGAGCCCCACCCCGTCGAGCGCGGTGACCCCCGCGTACCGCACCACAAGCCCCTCGGCCCACAGCCGCGCCGCCGGTGCGCCACGCGCGTGTGCGCCGGCCGCCGGGCGGGGGGCGACGTGCCCGGCGGTGCCTTCTTCGCGGCCGTGGCTCGGCCGCGGCCGGCGCAGCCGGGCCAGGATCCCGGTGGCCGGAGGGCCTTCCGCCGTCGTCGGACGGCGGAAGGGCCGCAGGTCGCCCAGGGGTTTGCGCAGGTTCGTCGGCCTGCCCGCGCCGCCCGGGGCGCCACGCGCGCGTGCGTCGGCCGCTGGGCCCGGGGTGGCGTCACCGGCCTCACGACGGTGACCGGGCCACGGTGGGCGTAGCCGTGCCGGGAACGCGGTGCGTGTCACCCTTCCGCGGCCCGCGGTCGTCGCCGGACGGCGGCCGAGCCGGCCTGGCGCCGGCCAGCGCCGGCGTTGCCGCAGGGCCGGTGATCCGCCCCCGCCGCCCGGGAGGGCTGCCGAGAGGTGGGACAGGAGGGAGGTCAGTGGGGGGACCCGGCCCGTCAGGGCCGCGAGGAGGCCGATCGTGGCCGCTGCCACGCCGCCGCGGGTGCCCGCGTCGAGGCCCACCAGGAGGGCGGCGGCGGCCAGGGGGGACAGGAGGCTGTCCGCGCCGAGGACCACGATCGCGGCGAACCAGAGCAGGCCGCGCACCGGGTCGTACGCCTCCGGGTCGAAGGCGCGCAGGCCCATGCCCAGCAGGCCGCCGCCCAGGGCCGCCAGCGCCGCGCCGGTCACGAATGCCAGCAGCTTCAGGGACGGCACGGGCACCCCGGCCGCCGCCGCGCCGGCCTCGTGGTCCCGCAGGGCCGCCAGGGCCCTGCCCGTACGGCCCCGGCGTAGCGCGGCGACCCCGGCCAGGGCGCAGGCCAGCAGGAGGAGCTCCACGAGGTAGTACACGCGGTCGTCGTCCAGGCCCGCCGGGCGGCCGAGCTCCAGGCCGGCCGTGGCGTAGGGCTGGGCGAAGACGAACCGGCTGACCGCGACACCCACCGCCAGCGTCGCCAGGGCGAGCGCCAGACCGCGCCGGCCGATCGCCGGCCAGCCGGTCAGCAGCCCCAGCGGGGCCACCAGCACCACCGCCACCAGCAGCGCCACCAGCTCCGGCAGCTGCGGCAGCCCCGGGAAGCGGCCCGCCGCGAGGAGGGCCGTGAAGAGCGCGCCCAGGCCCGCGTAGGCGGCCTGGCCGAGCGAGATCTGTCCGCCCCGGCCGGTCACCACCACCAGCGACAGCAGGATCAGCGCCAGCGCCGGGACCTGGACGGACGTGTGCAGGTCCGCGCCCGCGAAACCGAGCGGCAGCAGGAAGAGGACCCCGGTCACCAGCCACAGGCCAGGCGGGACCCGCACCCCCGCCGTGGCCGCGCGCGGCAGCGCGTCGCGCGTGCCCACCCCCGGCAGGGCAAGCGCCGCGACCAGCAGGGCGACCACGAACAGGTTCGCGCCGACTGCCTGGACCAGCGGGCCCGCCCACCCCGAGGGGTGCAGCCGGGTCATCTGGGCCTGCGCGACCCCGATGGCCAGCGCGCTCGCCACGGCGACGGGCAGGCTCCGCATCCGGGCCACCACGGCGACCGCGATCACCTCGACGACGAGCAGCGGCAGCCCGTACGGGTCCAGTCGTACGTACGGGGCGAGCAGCACCCCCGTCAGACCGGCCGTGAACGAGCCGAACGCCCACCCGGCCGCCGCGACCCGGTCCGCGTCGATCCCGCCGAGCGCGGCCAGCTCCCGGTTGTCGACGACCGCCCGCAACTCCCGCCCCAGGCGCGTCCAGCGGGTCGCCGCCCCCACGGCCGCCGCGATCAGCAGGGCGGCCGTGAGCTGGAGCCAGGGGTCGTCCGAGAGCAGTACGGGCGCGTCCGCCCGCGCCCCGCCGCCCCACACCAGCGCCGCCCCGCCGACCAGCAGGACGAACACACCGATCGAGGCGACCAGCGTGCGCGCCGGATCGGAGCCGAGGACCGACAGCGGCCGGAAGACTGCCCTCTCCAGGGCGAGTCCGATGCCGGGTGCCACGACGAGCAGCGTCAGACACGCGGCCAGAGGCAGCGGCCAGCCCCACTCGACCACGCACTGGCGCAGGACGTACGCGCTGACCATCGCGATGGCGCCGTGCGCCAGGTTCAGCGCCCCGGTCGCTCGGTAGGTGACGATCAGTCCGATTCCGGTGAGGGCGGCCGCGCTGCCGATCGCGAGGCCGGCGAGGGTGAGTTCGTACGTCAGCGACGCCACGGCTCACACACCGGGCAGGGCGCCAGCTCCGCGTCGCCGACCGGCACCGCCTCCGGTTTGCCCACCACGAGCGGGCAGTCGGGGCGGTGGGCCAGGGTGCCGCCGGGGACGCGCAGCGGCGGCTCGTCGGACGACGGCGGCGACCCGCCGGCCGCCTCGGGCCCGGACAGCTCGGAGGGCTCGGCGGACTCGGCGGGCTCATGGCCGGCCCGCGGCGCGGATCCTGCCCGTACCGCCGCGGCCCACAGCACCGCCCCGGCCACCAGCAGCGCGCCCCCCGGCACCGTGCAGGACGCCAGGTAGGGGATCTGCCGTTCGGCGAACCGTTCCCCCGACACGCCGTACCACCCCACCGCGCACAGCACGGCCCCGGCGACGGCCGCGACGAGACCGCCCCACCACAGCAGCCGCGTTGCCGGCATGGTGCGCCCCTTCCGTGCCCGGCCGGTCCGCCGGCCGTCTTTTGCGCTATCTCCGGAACGGCCCGACCCTGGAAGCATCAGGCCGCATGGCCTGCTCGGACACCCGGTGGTGAGCCAGATGGGCCTCAGCAGACGCGACGGACACCCGCGCAGACGTACCGCGGCACTTGCGGCGGCCGCGGTTCTCGTCGTCACACCGGCCGCCGTGGCCTGCGGCGACAACGGCGGCGGTGGGGAGACGAACCAGAGCCCGACCGTGACGCAGCCCGTCGCACCGCCCACCGACGGCCGGCCGGCGGGCCCGGCCGATCCGGCCCTGGCCCGGGCGGAGATCGAGAAGAACTGGGCGACCTTCTTCGACCCGAAGGCCTCGACGGACGAGAAGGTCAAGGTGCTCGAGAACGGCGAGCGGATGCGGCCGGTCCTGATGGCGTTCGCCGCCGACCCCAACGCCGCGCAGTCCTCCGCGAAGGTCACCGACGTCACCTTCACCTCGGCCACCGAGGCGAACGTGACGTACGACCTGCTGGTCGGCGGAAACCCCGCCCTGTCGGACTCCAAGGGCACCGCGGTCCTCCAGGACGACACCTGGAAGGTGTCCGTGAAGACGCTCTGCGGCCTGGTCAAGCTCAGCGGCAATGCGGCCGTTCCGGGCTGCTGAAGTCCTGCTCCTGGCGGTGCTGCTGTGCGGCTCCGCCGCGTGCGGCAGCCGCCTGCCGGAGAGCGACTTCCCCGGACGGCGGCCCGAGCGGTCCAGCGCACCCGGCGCGGAGCCGATCCGGATCGGCGTGATCTCCAGCGCCACCAGCCCGGTCGGCGGCGCCGCCTTCACCGGCCCCGGCGACGGCGCCCGCGCCTACTTCGACGCCCTCAACGCGCGCGGCGGCCTCGACGGCCGCCGGGTCGAGGTCGTCACCTGCGACGACGGCGGCAGCGGCGTCGGCAACAACGAATGCGTCCACCGCCTCGTCGACGAGGAGAAGGTCTTCGCGCTCGTCGCCACCACCGCCCTCGACTACGCGGGCGCCCCGCGGGTCGCCGAGGCCGGCGTCCCCGACGTCGGCGGCCAGCCCATCGGCCCCGCCTACGACACCTATCCGCATCTGTACTCGATCTACGGCAGCATCGCCCCGCGCACCGGCAAGGCCCCCGGCTGGGGCGGGACGCTCTACGGCGGCACCGAGGTCTACCGCTTCTTCAAGCACGCCCAAGGCGCCCGTACGGCCGGTGTCGTCGCCTACAACCAGGCCTCGTCCGCCGCCTACGCCCGCCTCGTCACCGAAGGGCTGAAGGCGGAGGGCTACCGCGTCGTGTCCGAGCAGGTCGACTTCGCGCTCCCCAACTTCCGCGCGGTCGCCGCCGACCTGCGCGAGCAGGGCGCCGACCTCGTCTTCGACGCCCTGGACAGCCATGGCAACGCCCGGCTCTGCGAGGCCATGGACGCGGTCGGCCTGCGGGTCACGGCCAAGGTGACCAATGTGCAGAACTGGTCGTCGGCCGTGCCGGAGGAGTTCGCCAACGCAAGCGTGTGCCGCAACACCCTCTGGGTCACCGGCGCCAGCCGCAACTACGAGGACACCGGCCATCCGGCGGTCAAGGCGTTCCGTGACGCCATGCGAGGCAAGGAGGTGTCCCAATGGCAGCTGGAGGGCTGGGCCGCCGCCATGTGGTTCACCGACGCGGCCCGCTCATGCGGGGACGCCCTCACACGCGCGTGCGTCGAGCGGTACCTGAACCGGCCCGAGCCGTACACCGCCGACGGGCTGCTGCTGCCCGTCCGCTTCGAGCGGCTCGCCGAGCCGCCGAAGGAGCGCCACACCTGCCTGTCGGTGGCCCGCTGGCAGGACGGCCGCGGCTGGGTCACCCAGGGCGGCGACATGAACGACAACTGCGCCACCGTGCCCCAGCTGGCCTACCGGCCCTGAGAGGTGTCATGGCGGCAAAGTACAGTCCACCCTTGACGACCATGAAGACCGGGGGAGACACGGCGGCCCGATGCGCATCTCATTCCTGCTCCACAACGCCTACGGCATTGGCGGCACGATTCGCACGACGTTCAACCTCGCCCAGGTCCTGGCCGAGCGGCACGACGTCGAGATCGTCTCCGTCTTCCGCCACCGCGAGGAGCCGACCCTCGGCGCCCCGCCCGGCGTGACCATGCGGCATCTGGTCGACCTGCGCAAGAACAGCCCCGATTACGACGGCGACCACCCCGACTACAAGAAGCCGGCCCGGGTCTTCCCGCGCGGCGACGGCCGCTGGAAGCAGTACAGCCGCCTCACCGACGCCCGCCTCGGCGCGCATCTGAAGAACCTTCAGGCCGATGTCGTCGTCGGCACCCGCCCGGGTCTCAACGTCCACATCGCCCGCCAGGCCCGGCGCGGCCCGGTCCGCATCGGCCAGGAACACCTGACCCTGGACAGCCACGGCTACCGCCTGCGCCGCGAAATAGGGCACCGCTACGCCCTCCTGGACGCCGTCACCACCGTCACCGAGGCCGACGCCCGCTCCTACCGGACCCGGCTCAAGCTGCCCGGCGTACGGATCGACGCGGTCCCCAACAGCGTGCCCGCCCCGACCGTGCCGCCCGCCGACTCCACCGCCAAGTGGGTCGTCGCCGCCGGCCGGCTCACCAACGTCAAGCGGTACGACCTGCTGGTGAAGGCGTTCGCCCAGGTCGTCGCCGAACGGCCGGACTGGCGGCTGCGGATCTACGGCTCCGGGGACGCCACCGGCAACGAGAAGAACGCCCTGCGCGCCCTGATCGAACTGCACCGGCTGCACAACCACGTCTTCCTGATGGGACCGGCCAACCCGCTGGAGCCGGAGTGGGTGAAGGGCTCGATCGCCGCCGTCACCTCCCGGATCGAGTCCTTCGGCATGACCATTGTGGAGGCCATGCGCTGCGGAGTGCCGGTGGTCTCCACCGACTGCCCGCACGGTCCCCGCGAGATCATCGAGGACGGGGTCGACGGACGGCTCGTGCCGGTCGGCGACGCGGACGCGGTCGCGGCCGCGCTGCTTGCCCTCATCAACGACGACGAACTGCGCCGCAAGACCGGCCAGGCGGCGCTCGCCGCCTCGGAGCGCTTCGACCCGGCGCGGATCGCCGAGCGCCATGAGGCGCTCTTCGCCGAGCTGGTCGCCCAGGGCGCCAACGCCCGCTCCCGCGGGGGCCTGCGCGACGGGCTCCACCGCGCGCGTGGCGCCGTCCTGGACGCCGCCTACGCCCTGCGCTACAAGGCGGCCGACGTGCTGCGGAAGGGAAAGCGGAAGTGACCACGACCACCACCGGCGTGCGGGCCGACTGCACCGCCCGGGCCACCGGAGAGATCAGCTTCACCCTCACCGACGGCGCCACCGCGCTTGTGCTGAAGCTGCGCGGCGGCGACGACGAGCTGCGGCTGGAGACCGGGCCCGGCGGCACCGCCGTCCTGCCCGCCGGCACCGAGCTCGCCGAAGGCCGCTGGGACCTCTTCGCCGACGAGCTGCCCGTCGAGGCCGGCATCCGCGACGTACGCGAGCTGGTGGACCGGCGCCCCGGCTCCGGCGACCGGGTCGCCGTCCGCATCCCGTACCCGACCGCCGAGGGCCGGCTCGCCGTACGCGCCTGGCTGCGCGCCCCGCACGCCGAAGCCGGTGACCTGACCTTCACCGAGGGCGGCTGCACCGTCGAGGGGCGCCTGTACGGGACCGTGTCCGGCCCCGGCGCGGTCGCCGAGGCCCGCCTCGACGGCCGGGTCCACCGGGTCGAGGCCACCTGTATCGACGGGGTCTTCTCCTTCACCCTGCCCTACGGGCCGCTCGTCGAGGAGCCGCTCGAACGTGAGCGGCTGTGGGAGCTGTGGCTACGCCCGGCCGAGGACGCCGAGCCGGTGCGGATCTCCCGGATCCTGGACGACCTCTGGGACCGTAGGAACGTTTTCGTCTATCCGGTCACTGCGGTCGGCGACCACCGGGCCGCCCCTTGTTACACCGCCGACAACGACCTCTGCGTCCGCGTCACCCCCTGACCGCGGCCCCCTCGCGGACAGAAGCTGTCCGCGAGGGCTGCGAGAATCGCCGCATGCTGGAGACCTCGGCACGACTGCTCCGCCTGCTCTCACTGCTGCAGGCCCACCGCGAATGGTCCGGCCCCGACCTCGCGGAGCGGCTCGGCGTCACCCCGCGCACCGTACGGCGTGACGTCGATCGGCTCCGCGCGCTCGGCTATCCGGTCAACGCCAGCCCCGGGACGGGCGGCGGCTACCAGCTCGGCGCGGGCGCCGAACTGCCGCCGCTGCTCCTGGACGACGAGGAGGCCGTCGCGGTCGCCGTGGGCCTGCGCACCGCCGCCGGCCAGGGCATCGAGGGCATCGGCGAGACCTCCGTACGGGCTCTGGCCAAACTGGAGCAGGTGCTCCCCGGGCGGCTGCGCCGCCGGGTCTCCGCCCTGAACACCTTCACCGTGCCGATGCTGCGCGCCCCCCAGCCGCAGGCCCTCGACCCGTCGGTGCTCACCGAGCTCGCCAACGCCTGCCGCGACAGCGAACGGCTGCGCTTCGAGTACCGCGACCACGGCGGTTCGGCGACCCGCCGCACCGTCGAGCCGCACCGGCTGGTGTGCACCGAACGGCGCTGGTACCTCGTCGCCTGGGACATGGAGCGCGCGGACTGGCGGACCTTCCGGGCCGACCGGATCGTGCCCAAGCCGCCGCACGGCCCCCGTTTCCCGCCCCGGCAGCCGCCCGCCGAGGATCTGGCCGCCTATGTGTCCAAGGGGGTCTCCACGGCGGCGTACGCGGCGAGCGCCGTGTTCCGCCTCCACGTACCGGTGGAGGAGGCGGCCCTGACCGTCGGGCCGTCCGACGGGGTCCTGGAGGCCGAGACCGCCACGACGTGTGTGCTGCGCACCGGTGGGACGAGTCTGGATGTGCTGGTCATCCATGTGGTGCTGATGGGCTTCGAGTTCGAGGTGATCGAGCCGGTCTCGCTCGAGGAGCACATCAGGAAGGTCCGGGACCGTCTTTCTCGAGCTCTTGGAGAGTGACCTTGGCGCGTACGTCCTCCAAGGTGGCGTACTCGGGGTGGTGCAGATCGAAGGCGGGCGCCTCCGAGCGGACCCTCGGGATGGTCACGAAGTTGTGGCGGGGCGGCGGGCAGGAGGTCGCCCACTCCAGCGACCGCCCGTACCCCCACGGGTCGTCCACCTCGACCTTGACGCCGTACCGGCTGGTCTTCCAGACGTTGTAGAGGAACGGCAGCGTGGAGATGCCGAGCAGGAACGCACCCACGCTGGAGACGGAGTTGAGCGCGGTGAAGCCGTCGGCCGCCAGATAGTCGGAGTACCGCCGGGGCATGCCCTCGGCGCCCAGCCAGTGCTGCACCAGGAAGGTGATCTGGAACCCGGCGAACAGCGTCCAGAAGTGGATCTTGCCGAGGCGTTCGTCGAGCATCTTGCCGGTGAACTTGGGCCACCAGAAGTAGAACCCGGCGAAAGTCGCGAAGACGACCGTGCCGAAGACCGTGTAGTGGAAATGGGCGACCACGAAGTACGTGTCGGTGACATGGAAGTCCAGCGGCGGCGAGGCGAGGATCACCCCGGTCAGCCCGCCGAAGAGGAACGTCACCAGGAAGCCGACCGCCCACAGCATCGGGGTCTCGAAGGAGAGCGAGCCGCGCAGCATCGTGCCCGTCCAGTTGAAGAACTTCACCCCGGTCGGCACGGCGATCAGGAACGACAGCAGTGAGAAGAAGGGCAGCAGCACCGCCCCGGTGGCGAACATGTGGTGCGCCCACACCACCAGCGAGAGCCCGGTGATGGACATGGTGGCGGCGATCAGGGTCGCGTAGCCGAAGATCGGCTTGCGGGCGAAGACCGGGATGATCTCGGTGATGATGCCGAAGAACGGCAGGGCGATGATGTAGACCTCGGGATGGCCGAAGAACCAGAACAGGTGCTGCCACAGCAGCGCGCCGCCGTTCTCCGACTGGAAGACCATCGAGCCCAGGCGCCGGTCGGACTCCAGGACCAGCAGCGCCGCCGCGAGGACGGGGAAGGCTGCGAGCACCAGGATCGCGGTGAAGAGCACGTTCCAGGTGAAGATCGGCATCCGGAACATGGTCATGCCCGGGGCGCGCATCCCGACGATCGTCGCCAGGAAGTTCACCGAGGTGAGGATCGTGCCGAAGCCGGAGAGCGCGAGCCCCATGATCCACAGGTCGGCGCCGAGGCCGGGGGAGCGCTCCATGCTGTTGAGCGGGGCGTAGGCGGTCCAGCCGAAGGCGGGGGGCCCGGTGGGCACGATCAGGGCGGCGATCACCATCAGGCCGCCGAAGAGGAAGAGCCAGTACGAGAACATGTTCAGCCGCGGGAAGGCGACGTCGGGCGAGCCGATCTGCAGCGGCACCAGTTCGTTGGCGAAGCCCGCGAAGGTGGGGGTGGCGAAGAGCAGCAGCATGATCGTGCCGTGCAGGGTGAACGCCGCGTTGTACTCCTGGTTCGACATCAGCTGAAGGCCCGGGCGGGCCAGCTCGGCCCGCATCAGCATGGCCATCAGCCCGGCGGCCAGGAAGAAGAAGAACGACGTGATCAGGTAGAGGTGGCCGATCTTCTTGTGGTCGGTGGTCGTGAGCCAGTCGATCACGACCCTGCCGTGCCGTACCGGTCCCGGTGCGACCGCCGCCTCGTCGGTCTCCGTACCCATCGCTGACACCATCGCCACATGATGCGCGCGCCGGGCGGGGCCGGGACAGAGCGCGATCCGGCCGGATAGGCCGACTGGCTCACGGGCCGGGGGCGGCCCGCGCGAGGAGCGGTGAAACCGGGCCGGAAAGCGGCCCCGTAATTCCCTTCACCGGCTGCCGCAATGGAATTCGCGCGGGTGTGGGCGAAGGGCTGTACGAGGCGTTCGGAATTACCGCGGAAGCGGCCCGGAACTGCCCGTTCGAGTGACGGGGTTCGTGTCAAACATATGTCGAGATCCTGTGACACAAGTGTGACCGGTGAGGTACGTGAGGGTGCTGACACATCTGTCGGACCCCGGCTTCCGTCACCGTCCGATGCGGCCTACGGTGAGAAACATGGCACCGATTCCGACCTCGCCCGTACCGCCCGAAGACGCCCCCGAGTCCTATGTCGGACTCGAAGCGGAAGGCGCCGAAGAACTCGCCCACGCCCGCGGCTGGACGCTGGTGCGCACCCTGCCACCGGGCTCGATCATCACCATGGAGTACATGGCGGAACGCATCAACTTCGAGGTCGAGGACGGCACCGTCACGCGCTGCTGGCTCGGCTGACCGGCCCCGCACACACGACGAAGGCCCCGGCCGGAGCCGGGGCCTTCGCCCTGCTGGGGTGATGCCGTGCGTACCGTCCCGCGGTCGGACGGGAAACTCTCCCGGGGTCAGCCGCCGGTGCCCACCGGCCGCGAGCGCGGCGGTCGACGGCTGCCGACCGGGGTGACCGGCGTCCGATCCGAGCGCACCGCGTGCGCCCGCTGCGGGCCGTGCGGCGGGGCGAGATGGGCGGCCGAGCGGGCGGCGACCCGCCCGCTGCCCGCGCCGACCGGCGCGCACGTCGGCTCCTCCTCCGCGTCCACGGCCGCGGGCCCGTGCTGCGGGAACATCGCGGGCCGCGGTCCACCGGCCGCGACCGGCAGCGACGGCACCAGCCGGCGGCGCTCCCGCAGCTGGTCGCGCACCCCGAGGATGAACGCCTCGGCGCGGGCGATCAGCGGCTCGCACCAGGGCAGCGCCAGCAGGATCAGCAGACCGGCGGCCCAGCCGAGCAGCACATCGCTCAGCCAGTGCGTACCGATGTAGACGGTGGTGAGCCCCACACCGAGGGCGACCACGGCCGAGACGGCCGACAGATAGCGCCTCGCGCGCGGCGTGGTGGCCAGATAGGCCAGGATTCCCCAGGTCACGACCGCGTTGGCGGTATGTCCCGAAGGAAATATATCGCCGCCCGCGAAGAGCTCGGCGGAGCCGATCTGCGTCGCGTAGTGGGGGCCGAGCCGGCCGAGGCCGAGCTTGACCGAGCCGACGGTGACATTGAGCAGCAGCAGCGAGGCGCCCAGGGCGAGCAGCGGTCGCAGCGTGTGCTGGCGCCAGGAGCGCCAGCCCAGCCAGGCGGCGACCATCACGGCGGTCGGGCCGCGCTGGCCGAGGACCACGTAGTAGTCGAGGAAGGCGTGCAGCTGCGGCCACTGCTGGTACGGCCGGAAGAGCATGATCTTCCAGTCGAGCGTGACGAGCCAGGACGTGATGAGCACGGCGACGACGATGGCGAGATAGAAGGCCAGCGTCCCGCCGAAGAGGGCGAGACGCGTGCGGGTCATCCGCGGGATCTCAATCTTCGGCGGTTCCGGCTCCCGGTCCAGCCGGGCAAAGATGTCGGTACGCACCCAATCGACGTTACAGCGAGTGAGCGGCGATCCCGGTCGATCCGCGCTCTTCGTGATGACCATGTGATGTGGGGTCTGTCTCAGTCTGTGGATTATTCCCGGGCAATCCAGAAAGCGCGGTGACCTCGCGGCCTATTGGCGGGGACGGGGTTTACGTAAGTCTGTTTGTATGCCGGTGAAATGCGTCGCGCGGGGCCCTGGAGGTAATTCCCGGCGCGGCGCCAGACGACGCGCGGCCGGCCCGAAGTGGCGTACGCCACACTCCGTGGCCGGTGGAGGTGAGAGCTGGACCACGCGCCACCGGCGCGAACTCGCGTACGCTGACGGCTCACTCGCCCGTCGATGCCGGGCCGCCCCGGGGGGCCGACCACCCCGGCCGGCGCCCGCCGACCGCGAGGAAGCACTGGGAGGTACACACATGTCGGTGACGACCACGGCCGGATCACGCCTGCGCGCCGTCGCCGGCGGAGCCAACCGCTGGGTCGTCCTGCTCGTCCTGTGCGTCAGCCTGCTGCTCGTCGCGCTCGATGCGACCGTCCTCCATGTCGCCGTCCCCTCCGTCACCGAGGACCTGCGCCCCAGCTCCACCGCCCTGCTGTGGATCGTCGACGCCTACCCCCTGGTCTGCGCCGCGCTCCTGATCCTCTTCGGCACCCTCGGCGACCGGGTCGGCCGACGCAGGATCCTGCTCCTCGGCTACGCCCTCTTCGGCGTCGCCTCCGCCGTCGCGGCGCTCGCCACCCACCCCGGCGTGCTGATAGGCGCCCGCGCCCTCCTCGGCGTCGGCGGCGCGATGATCATGCCCGCGACGCTCTCGATCCTGCGCGCGGTCTTCCCCGACCGCCGCGAGCGCGCCACCGCCATCGGCATCTGGACCGCCGTCGCCGCCGTCGGCGCGGCCACCGGACCCGTCCTGGGCGGCTTCCTCGTCCAGCACTTCTGGTGGGGCTCGGTCTTCCTGATCAACATCCCGCTGATGATGCTGATCCTGCCGCTGGGCCGCTGGCTGCTCCCCGAGTCCAAGGGCAGCGGCGACGGACCCTGGGACGTGCTCGGCGCGCTGATGGCCGCGGCCGGTGTGCTCGGTGTGGTCCTCGGGGTGAAGCGGGTCGGCTCCGGCGAGCCGCTGCTCTCCCTGGCGACCGCCCTCCCGCTGCTGCTCGGCGCCGCCCTGCTGGTGCTCTTCGTCCGGCGCCAGAAGCGCCGCAAGCACCCCCTCATCGACATGCGGCTCTTCTCCCGCGCCGCCTTCACCACCTCGGTGGGCTGCATCGTCCTCGCCATGCTCGCGCTGGTCGGCCTGGAGCTGATCGCCGTGCAGTACCTCCAGCTGGTGCTCGGGCTGAGCCCGCTGGAGACCGGGCTGCGGCTGCTGCCGCTCACCTTCGCCGCGATGGCGGCCGGCGCCACCGGCTCGTACACCCTGGCCCGGATCGGCCCGCGCAAGATGGTCGGCTGGGGCTTCGTCCTTACCGCCGGGGCCGTGCTGCTGCTGATCCTCATGGGCCAGCACGACCGGCCCGTCCTGCTCACCGTCGGCTTCGTCCTGCTCGGCTTCGGCCTGCAGACCACGCTCTTCGCCGCGTACGAGTCGATGCTGAGCGAGGCCCCGGCCGAGAGCGCGGGCGGAGCGGCCGCGATCGGCGAGACGTCGTACCAACTCGGCGCGGGCATGGGCATCGCGATGCTCGGCAGCGTCATGAACGCCGCCTACGCGCCGGGCCTCGCGGCGGTCCCGGGCGTGCCCGCCGCCGCCTCCGCGGCCGCCGCCAACTCGCTGGGGGAGGCCTACCAGGTCGCGGCGCAGCTCGGCGGCCCGGCGGGTACCGCCCTGCACGCCGCCGCCCGGCACTCCTTCGTCCACGGTCTGCATGTGACGCTGCTGGTCAGCGCGGGGCTGCTGCTGGCCGGGGCGGTGATGGCGCTGCGGCTGCCGCGGGTGATGGAGACACAGGCCGCGGCCGAGTGCGCGAGCGCGCTGCGGGAGTGGGCGGCCGAGACCGTCACCGGGCCGGAGGTGCGGGTTCCGGGGCGGCGCGAGCCGGTCGAGGCGGCGAGGTCTGGACGCGCGGCACACTGAGCCGTAACGTCAGCGCCGAGCTGTAACTACCACCGCTAGTTTTACGAGTGTGAGCCGCCCGGAGGCCCCGCCATGTCCGCACCCTCGAAGCTCCCGCCTTTCTCCGCCGACGACCCCCTCGGCCTCGACGATCTGCTCGAACCCGAGGATCTGGCGATCCGCGACACGATCCGCGCCTGGTCCGCCGAACGCGTCCTGCCCCACATCGCCGACTGGTACGAGCGGGGCGAGCTGCCGGTCATCCGTGAGCTGGCCCGCGAGCTCGGTGCGCTCGGTGCGCTCGGCATGTCCCTCACCGGATACGGCTGCGCCGGTGCGAGCGCCGTCCAGTACGGCCTGGCCTGCCTGGAGCTGGAGGCCGCCGACTCCGGCATCCGCTCCCTCGTCTCCGTCCAGGGCTCGCTCGCCATGTACGCGATCTGGAAGTACGGCTCCGAGGAGCAGAAGCGGCGCTGGCTGCCGGGCATGGCGGCCGGCGAGATCATCGGCTGCTTCGGGCTGACCGAGCCGGACCACGGCTCCGACCCGGCCGGGATGCGCACGTACGCCAAGAAGGACGGCACCGACTGGGTGCTCACCGGCCGCAAGATGTGGATCACCAACGGTTCGGTGGCCGGGGTGGCCGTCGTGTGGGCCCAGACCGACGAGGGCATCCGCGGCTTCGTCGTCCCCACCGACGCCGCCGGTTTCTCCGCCCCCGAGATCCGGCACAAGTGGTCGCTGCGCGCGAGCGTCACCAGCGAGCTGGTCATGGACGAGGTCCGGCTGCCCGCCGACGCCGTACTGCCGGAGGTCGCCGGCCTCAAGGGTCCGCTCAGCTGTCTGTCCCACGCCCGCTACGGCATCGTGTGGGGCGCGATGGGCGCGGCGCGCTCGTCGTTCGAGGCGGCGCTGGAGTACGCGAAGACCCGCGAGCAGTTCGGGCGACCGATCGGCGGCTTCCAGCTCACCCAGGCCAAACTGGCCGACATGGCGGTCGAACTGCACAAGGGCATCCTGCTCGCCCACCATCTGGGGCGGCGGATGGATGCCGGGAAGCTCCGCCCGGAGCAGGTCAGCTTCGGGAAGCTCAACAACGTGCGGGAGGCGATCGAGATCTGCCGCACCTCGCGCACCGTGCTCGGGGCCAACGGAATCTCGCTGGAGTACCCCGTGATGCGGCACGCCACCAACCTCGAGTCGGTGCTGACGTACGAGGGCACCGTCGAGATGCATCAGCTCGTGCTGGGCAAGGCGCTCACCGGTCTGGACGCGTTCCGCTAGGCGGAGCGCACCGGGCGGGGGGTGAGCGGCCTTGCCCGTCAGCTCTGGTTGAAGAAGCCGTCCGTACGGCGGCCCGGGGACTCTCCGCTGACGATCTGGGTGTCGGCGGGGGTCAGCAGGAAGACCCGGGTCGCGACCCGCTCGATCGAACCACGCAGGCCGAAGGCCAGGCCCGCCGCGAAGTCGACGACGCGCTTGGCGTCGGAGGGCTCCATCGCCGTCAGGTTCACGATCACCGGGACACCGTCCCGGAACAGCTCGCCGATCCCCCGGGCGTCACGGAAACCGTCCGGGGAGATCGTCGCGATCCGGCGGCCCTCTTCCCGCGCCGATTCGGAGGCCACCCGCACCCGCGGGTCCGTCACCCAGGCGTCGCCGCTCTCGGCACCCTCGGCGTACTCGTCGTCGTAGTAACGCTCGTCGCTGTCCTCGACGAGCCCCAGCCAGGCACTTGCCTTACGCACCGATCCCATGGACGCCTCCTTTCAGCGCGGTCACTTGTGGTTCCGCACCCCTATGGTCGTCCATGATGCGGATCGCGCGCCAAGTGGATAGTCGCCGCGCAGGGGATTCGTGACGGTACTGGTGCAGAAGATGTGGCGATTCGTCAAGGTTCTTCCGCTGTACGACCTCTGATGGGGGGTCGCGCAACTTATGGGAGGACAATCGGTCCGGACGGGTGAGCGGGGGGACGTACGGGTGAACGGTCCCCTCGATACGATGCCCGGCGCACAAGCATCCGACTCTCGGGGGAAGTCTTCATGTTCGGAATCGTCCGGCCCTGCACGCACCGGCTCGGCGACGGCCTCGCGGCGGAGTGGATGGCCCATCTCTGCGGCCTCTGTCTGGCACTGCGGTCCGACCACGGGCAGTTCGCCCGGATCGTCACCAACTACGACGGCCTCATCATCTCGGTTCTGACGGAGGCTCAGAGCGGCATCACCTCCGGGGGCCGGCGCACCGCCGGGCCCTGTCCGCTGCGCGCGATGCGCACGGCGCCGGTGGCCAAGGGCGAGGGGGCGCGGCTCGCCGCGGCCGTCTCGCTCGTACTGGCCTCGGCGAAGGTACGGGACCACGTGGCCGACCGGGACGGGGTGTTGGCGCGCCGCCCGGCCGCGGCGGCGGCCCGCGCGGTCGCCCGTGGCTGGGACCGGGCCGGCGCCCGCACCGGCCGCGCGGTCGGCTTCGACACGGCCGTGCTGGTCGACGCCGTCGACCGGCAGCCGGGCATCGAGGCGCTGGCGGGTCCGGGGACGCCCCTGCTCACCGTCACCGAACCGACCGAGACGGCGACCGCGGCGGCCTTCGCGCACACCGCGGTCCTGGCCGGGCGGCCGGGCAACGCGGCACCGCTGGCCGAGGCCGGCCGGCTCTTCGGCCGCCTCGCCCACCTCCTGGACGCCGTCGAGGACCGCGTGACCGACGCGGAGCGCGGCGCCTGGAACCCGCTGACCGCGACCGGCACCTCCCTCGCGGAGGCCCGCCGCCTCGCGGACGACGCCGTCCACGGGATCCGGCTGGCGCTGCGCGAGGTGGAGTTCGCGGACCAGCGGCTGGCGCATGTGCTCCTCGTCCACGAACTGCGCCGGTCGGTGGACCGCGCCTTCTCCACCCCGACCTGCGCGCACCGGCCGGACGGATCGCACCAGCCGGTCCCTGGCAACCCGTACGCCGGCGGCCCGTACGGGGACGGCAATCCGTACGGCGGCGGCGGCAATCCGTACGGCGGCGGCCCGTCCGGTCCGGGCGGCCCTTACGGCGGCACGCCGGGCGGACCCGGCGGCCCGGCGCTCCCGCCCCAGTTCGGCGCGGACCCCGGCCGTCCGAAGCCGCGCGGCTTCTGGGCCGGGTGCGCGATGTTCGTGGGCCTCTTCTGCACGTGCCAGATCTGCTGCGCGAAGGAGTACGAGGGGCCCTGGTCCCGGAAGAAGCGCGAGGGCTGCTGCCGGGACTGCGACGACTGCGGCTGCGACGGTTGTGGCTGCTGCTGCCCCTGCGACGGCTGCTGAGGCTGCTGATGTGTGAGACGGGCCCGGCATGTGCGCCGGGCCCGGCATGTCTGCGGGGCGTGGCGTGGGTGCCGGGCCCGGTCACCGCACCGGGGTCGTGATCTCCGGCGGGGAGATCCGGGACTCCTTGATCGCCGACTCGCTCGTGCCCCACTTCTCCAGGATCCTGTCGTACGTACCGTCCGCCTTCAGCTTCGTCACCGCCGCCTGGAACGCCCGCGCCAGTAGTGTCCCCTTCTTGAAGGCGAAGCCGACGTCGAGGCGCTTGTACTCGTTGAGGAACTTCACCCCCTCCTGCTGCGCCACCGCGTACCGCAGGCCGTTGATCGTGCTCATCAGGACGTCGCTGCGGCCCTGCCGGAGCGAGATCCACGGCGCCCCCTGCTCCGCGTACGTCTGGAGGCCGTACGGCTTCTTGCCCGCCGCGGCGCAGCGGCCCTTCTCCCGTTCCAGGGTCGTCTCGAACGTCGTGCCCGCGCCCGTCGCCACGTTCAGGCCGCAGAGCTGGGTGAGGTCCGTGATCTCCGTCAGGGGGCTGTCCGCGCGGGCGGCGAAGCCCTGGCCGTCGTTGACGTACGTGACGAAGTCGATCGTCCGGCGCCGCTCCTCCGTCACGCCGAAGTTCCCCGTCCCCAGGTCGTACTTCCCGCTGTCCAGGGCCGGGAGGATCACCTCGAAGCTCGCCACCTCGCGCTTCAGCCGCACGCCGAGGACCTTGGCGACGGCGTCCGCGACGTCCACGTCCTGGCCCGCCACGGTCCTGCCGTCCGCGAGATAGGTGGCGCTCGGCGGGGAGCCGACCGCGGTCGCGATCGTGAGGGCGCCCCGCCGGCGGACCTCCGCCGGGAGCAGCCGTGCCACCGCCTCGTCCTTGGTGACGGACGCGGTCACATCGGCGGTCGGCACCGCGCCCTTCGGATGCGCCACCGGCGCCGGGCCGCCCGGTCCGCACGCCGTCAGCGTCAGCGCGGCAGCGGTGATCAGAGCGAAGACGGCGGTGTGGCGACGGGTATGTGTGGCGCTCATGGTTTCGGGTTCTCCAGGAGGAACGACATGGTGAAGGAAGCCAGGGAGGAAGGCAGGGCAGAGCGAGGGGAGTCGAGCACAGGGCTACGGAAGTGAAGGCACCGCGGAAACAGGCACTGCGGCGAAAGACGCTGCCGGAACTCAGTTCGCGGGCAGGCGGAACAGCGGGGGTCGGCTCAACAGGAGGAGGACCACACACGACCGAAGTCGATGTGGGAGCGCGTGACCAGCCACTGCTGTGGATGCATGGGCCAAGTGGAACAGGCATCCGATGGCGCGTCAACTGCCGTGAGACGTACGGCTCATACTCCGGACAGGCTTGACAGCGCTCCGTGCATGTCGCCTAGCCTCAGGAACGGATCGCGCTGAGGGGCCCGGTCCGTGAAGGCACCACCCGTGTTCGACCCATCGCATCCACGGAGCCTTCGCATGTCCGCGACCCTCTCCAAAGCCCCCACGGTCACCCCGGACGATCCGCCGTCCGGCCATCTCCGCATCGTCCCCGCCCGCCGCACGGGCCAGTGGGCGGCGGCCGTCGCCGTCCTCGCCCTGCTGGCGCTCGGCCTCGCCTCGGTGATCCGCAACGACGCTTTCCAGTGGGACGTCGTCGCCGCCTACTTCACCTCCACCGCCGTGCTGCGCGGCCTTGGACTCACCCTGTGGCTCACCGCCCTCGTGATGGTCCTCGGGTTCCTCCTCGGCACCCCGCTGGCCGTCATGCGGCTCTCGGACAACCCCGTGCTGCGCGGCGTCAGCTGGGCGTACGTGTGGTTCTTCCGCTCGACCCCGGTCCTGGTCCAGCTGCTGTTCTGGTTCAACATCGGCGCGCTGTACCCGCGGATCCTCGGCGTCCGTACGGTCGACCTCCTCGGACCCGTCACCGTCGCCGTCATCGGGCTCACCCTGCACGAGGCCGCCTACGCCGCCGAAGTGGTCCGCGGCGGCATCCTCTCCGTGGAGCGCGGCCAGATCGAGGCCGCGCAGTCCCTCGGCCTCGGCCGGTGGCGGCGGATGCGCAGGATCGTCCTGCCGCAGGCCATGCGCTCCATCGTCCCGCCCGCCGGGAACATGCTCATCGGCACCCTCAAGGGCACGTCGATCGTCAGCGTCATCGCCGTACAGGACCTGCTCTACTCGGTGCAGCTCGTCTACCACCGCACGTACGAGGTCGTCCCGCTGCTGCTGGTCGCCACCCTCTGGTACGTCCTGGTCACCTCACTGCTGAGCGTCGGACAGCACTACGTCGAGCGCCACTACGCGCGCGGCACGGCCGGTGCGCGATGAGCGCCGTGATGGTGATCGTCGGGGCCGGGCCGCGGGGGACCGGTCTGCTGGAGCGCCTCGCCGCCAACCTGCCCGACGTCTACGGCGACCGGCCGCTCGACATCCATCTCGTCGACCCGCACCCGCCCGGCGGGGGCCGTATCTGGCGCCACGACCAGTCGCCCCTGCTGTGGATGAACTCCAGGGCCGAGGACGTCACCATGTTCACCGACGAGACCGTGCTGCTGGAGGGGCCGGTGCGGCCCGGCCCCGCCCACGCCGCCTGGGCCGGCACCGACGGGCGCGCCTTCCCCGGCCGCCGCGAGCAGGGCGCCTATCTGCGCTGGGTGTACGAGCAGGCCCTCGCCGCCCTGCCTCCCCAGGTCACCGTCCGGGAACACCGCGGACGCGCGCTGCGGATCAGCGGGCCCCGCGAAGGGCGCCAGCGGGTCTGGATCGAGGGCCGCAGCGCACCGCTCCTCGCCGACCTGGTCGCGGTGACCATCGGCCATCTCGACGCCGAACCGGACGCGGAACAGACGGCGCTGCGGGCGTTCGCGCGGCGGCACGGGCTGGTGCATCTGCCGCCCGACTTCACCGCCGACAGCGACCTGTCCGCGCTGCCCGCCGGGGAACCGGTCCTCGTCCGCGGCCTCGGGCTCGCCTTCGTCGACCTCATGGTCCTGCTCACCGAGGGCCGCGGCGGCCGCCACGAGAACGGCGCGTACGTGCCCTCCGGCCGCGAGCCGGTGCTGTACGTCGGGTCGCGGCGCGGAGTCCCGTACCACGCCAAGATCGGCTACGCCCTGGAGGGCGAACGGCCCCCGCTGCCCCGCTTCTTCGGACCCGCGCAGGTCGACCCCCTGCTCCGCCGGGCCCGCACGGCGGGACCGCTCGACTTCCGCCGCGACCTGTGGCCGCACATCGACAAAGAGCTCCGCTTCGCCCACTACCACCGGCTCTTCACCGCCCACGGCGAGCGCACCGCGCTGCCGTGGAGCGTCTTCGAGCGGCGGTACGAGGCCGCGCCGCCCGGCGGGCCCGAACTGGACGCGCTGGTCGCCTCCGCCGTGCCCGACGCCACCGACCGGCTCGACCTCGACGGCCTGGACCGGCCCCTGGACGGACTGCGCTTCGACACCTTCGACGCCCTCCAGGACGGGCTGCGCCGTCACATCACCGACGACCTCGTCCGGCGGCACGACCCCGCCCACAGCCCCGACCTCGCCGTCTTCGGCGCCCTGCTCTCCGTCTACGGGCAGATCGCGCGGTTCGGCGGCGATGTCGGCGACGGCTGGTGGCACGGCTTCTTCAGCTTCCTCGCCTCCGGACCGCCCGCGCCTCGGCTGCGCCGGCTGCTCGCGCTCTCCCGCGCCGGGGTCGTCCGCTTCCTCGGCGCCGGAATGACCGTCACCGCCGACGAGGAGCGGGGCCTGTTCCGGGCCGGCAGCGTCAGCGTGCCGGGGCACGCCGTCGAGGCCCGCGCCCTGGTCGAGGCCCGCCTGCCCGACCCCACCCTTGCTCTGACCGGCAGCCCGCTGCTGCGCGCCCTGTACGAGGACGGCGCCGCCGCCACCCCCGGCGGGCTGCTCCGTGTCGACCCCGTGGACGGCCGGATCCTGGACCGCGGCGGCCTGCCGCACCCGCGCCGCTTCGCGCTCGGCCCGCACACCACCGGCCGGGCGGGCACCGCCTTCACCCGGCCCCGCACCGGCGGCCTCGGCTTCCGGCAGAACGACGCCACCGCGCGCGCCGCCCTCGGCCTGCTGCGCGACCTCTCCGTCGGACATCACTACACGAAGGGGAGCACCCGATGAGCTCCATGGTCGAAGTCCGGTCCGTCCACAAGCGCTTCGGTGCCCTGGAGGTGCTGCGCGGCATCGACCTCGACGTGCGCGCCGGTGAGGTCGTGGCCGTCCTCGGCCCGTCCGGGTCCGGCAAATCCACCCTGCTGCGCACCATCAACCACCTGGAGAAGGCGGACAGCGGCTGGATCCGCGTCGACGGCACTCTCATGGGCCTGCGCCGCCGCGGCGACAGGCTCCACGAGCTGCGGGAGCGGGACGTCCTGCGGCAGCGGACCCGGATCGGGTTCGTCTTTCAGAACTTCCATCTCTTCGCGCACCTGACCGTCCTCGACAACATCGTCGAGGCCCCCGTCTCGGCGCTGAAGCGGCCCCGTGAGGACGCCGTCGCCGCCGCGCGCACGCTGCTCGACCGGGTCGGCCTCGCCGACAAGGAGCGGGCGTATCCCGGTCAGCTCTCCGGAGGCCAGCAGCAGCGCGTCGCCATCGCCCGCGCGCTCGCCCTCGAACCGAAGCTGCTGCTCTTCGACGAGCCGACCTCCGCGCTCGACCCCGAGCTGGTCGGCGAGGTCCTCGACGTCATCAAGGACCTGGCCGGCCAGGGCACCACGATGATCGTCGTCACCCATGAGATCGGCTTCGCCCGTGAGGTCGCCGACACCGTCGTGTTCATGGACGGCGGCCGGATCGTCGAGCAGGGGCCGCCCGGCGAGGTCCTGGACAACCCCCGGCACGAGCGCACCCGCGCCTTCCTCTCCAAGGTCCTGTGACATGCCCGCCCGGTCCGCCAAGACCCGGGAAGGGGAGGGTGTGTGGAAAGGTTGAACAGCATGAGCACGGATGCGCACAGCGCACAGCAGGAGTGGAAGCACTGGCACGAGCAGCGCACGGCCATGGTCTCGGCGCCGTACGGGCCGCTCTCCCTCACCGGCACCCACTGGCTCGCCGATCACCCGGAAGGTCGAATTCCGGCCGTCCCCGGGCAGTGGCGTGAAGACGGCGACGAAGTGGTCCTGACCGCCACCGCCGAGGACCGCCTCACGGTCGATGGCGAGCCCCTCACCGGCGAGATCCGCCTCACCGCCGACCGCGGACCGATCCCCGAGTCCCGCGTCGAGGCGGGCGGCCGGCGGCTGGTGGTGATGCGCCGCGAAGGGCTGTGGGCGGTACGGGACTTCGACCCCGGCTCCCCGGCGCGGCAGGCGTTCAAGGGCATCGAGGCGACCCCGTACGACCCCCGCTGGGAGCTGCCGGGCGCCTTCCGCCCGTACCCCGAGGCGCGCAGCGTCCGGGTGGAGAACGCCGACGGGCGGGAGCGCGGGCTCGGGCTCGCCGGGGAGATCGTCTTCGAGATCGACGGCGCCCCGCAGGCCCTGCATGTCGCGGTCGAGGCCGACGGCTCCTTGTGGGCCGTCTTCGCCGACGCCACCAGCGGAAAGGACAGCTACCGCTTCCGCTTCCTGCGGCCCGCGCCGCCCGCCGAGGACGGCACCGTGACGGTGGACTTCAACCGCGCGCTGCTGCCGCCGTGCGCCTTCGCCGATCACTTCATCTGCCCCTTCCCGCCCCCTGGCAACACCCTCCCCGTGGGTGTTCCGGCGGGCGAACGGAACCTGCGCACCGGCTGACCCGTCGAAGGAGCGCGCCCCGGCGGTCACCGACCGAGCCGCCGGGGCGCTTCCGGCTGCGCCCGCGCACGGTTCCCGGCGGCCGAAAGGCGCCCTTGCGCCCGTAGTTGACGCGTCGAATACTCCCGAACAGCGCTTGTCAGGGGCACGGCGTGTCCGAAAATCGGGCATCGTCTCCCCCGCCCCTGGCTGCGCCTCACGGGCCCGACCCCCCACGGCGGGCCCCCGATTCCCCTCGGGAGGAACGAGAAGTGAGGATCAAGCGCACCACCCCCCGCCCCACGGCCGCGAGACGAACCCGCCTCGTCGCGGTCACCACCGGTCTGGTCGCCGCCGCGGCGCTCGCCGTCCCGACCGCGAACGCCGACTCGAACCAGACGTTCAGCGCCACACAGCTCACCGCCGCCGGCGACGCCGTACTCGCCGCCGACATCCCCGGCACCGCCTGGCACACCGACCCGGCCACCAAGAAGGTCGTCGTCACCGTCGACTCGACCGTCTCCCAGGCCGAGATAGCCACCATCAAGCGGAAGGCCGGCGCCAACGCCGGCGCCCTCAAGATCGAGCGCACCCCCGGCACGTTCAGCAAGCTCATCTCGGGCGGCGACGCCACCTACGCCACCAGCTGGCGCTGCTCACTCGGCTTCAACGTCCGTGACAGCGCCGGTACGACGTACTTCCTCACCGCCGGACACTGCACCGACGGCGCGGGCACCTGGTACGCCAACTCCGGCCGCACCACCGTCCTCGGCCCGACCGCCGGCTCCAGCTTCCCCGGCAACGACTACGGTCTCGTGCGCTACAGCAACACCTCGATCTCCAAGCCCGGCACGGTCGGCAACGTCGACATCACCAGCGCCGCCAACGCCACGGTCGGCATGTCCGTGACCCGCCGCGGCTCCACCACGGGCACCCACAGCGGCAGCGTTACCGGCCTCAACGCCACGGTCAACTACGGCGGCGGGGACATCGTCTACGGCATGATCCGCACCAACGTCTGCGCCGAACCCGGCGACAGCGGCGGCCCGCTCTACTCCGGCAGCCGGGCCATCGGCCTGACCTCCGGCGGCAGCGGCAACTGCTCCTCGGGCGGTACGACCTTCTTCCAGCCCGTCACCGAGGCCCTGAGCGCCTACAGGGTCAGCGTCTACTGACGAACGGCCGGCCCACCCCCCACCTTGTAGCCGGCCCAGTACGAGCCCCCGTCCGCACCGCCGGGCGGGGGCTCCCGCCCGTCCCGGACCGGCAGGGGGTCTGGACGGCTCGCCCGCATTTGAGAGGATGTGAGAGGGGTCGGCCACAGGAGAGCGGGGGCGGATGAAGCGCATCGGAGTGACCGGCCACAGGGACATCCCGGCCGCCGCCTACGCCCATGTCCGCGCGGCCCTGCACACCGCGCTCAACGGCCACCAAGGCTCCCTGGAGGCCCTCTCCAGCCTGGCGGCCGGCGCGGACCAGCTCTTCGCGGACCTCGCCCTGGACTGCGGCGCCGAACTGACCGTGGTCATCCCCAGCGGCGACTACGCGCGCGGTTTCACCGACCCGGGTGAGCTGGCCCGCTTCCAGGCGTTGCGGAAACGGGCCACCCGCGAGATCCAGTTGGCCTTCCCGTACTCCACCGACGAGGCGTACTACGCGGCCGGCACCTACATCGCCGACCACTGCGACCGGCTCCTCGCGGTCTGGGACGGCCGGCCGGCCCGCGGCCTCGGCGGCACCGGCGACATCGTCCGCTACGCCCGCGAGCGCGGCACCCCCGTGACGGTCATCTGGCGGGACGGCGTCGAACGCGGCTGAGACCCGCCCGGTCAGCTGCGGTGGCGGACGAGCCAGTCGGTGTGCTGGGGCGAGACGATCCGCTCGGTCTCGTACACCGCCGCCGCCCACCTCGCCTCGCCGACCGTCGTCTCCATCGCCGTGTGCATGGCCGCGAGATCCTCCTCGACCAGCGAGTGCGCCGCGATCAGCGGCTGATGGCGGCGGACCTCGCCCCAGGCCACACACGCCGCCGCGGCCGCCGACAGCACACCGGCCGGTTCGAAGGAGCCGGCGACGGAGAAGGCGTGCAGCACGCCGAGGAACAGCGCCAGCAGGGTGAGCAGGGAGATCGTCACCGACCAGAAGGTGGTGGCCCGGCGGGAGACCACGGTCCTGCGGTGGTACCAGTTCCGCTGCTCGATCAGCCGGTCCCGCACATAGGTCTCCTTGCGGAGACTGAACGGCTTCTCCCGCAGCTGCCTCATCGGACCGGTGATCAGCTCGGCGCGGGTGGCGTCGCCCGAGTCCCGCGGATCGTTCCAGCCGACCTTCCGCAGCTCCTTCAGGCCCAGCTCCAGCTGCTCGGTGAAGAGCCGGTCGGCGTCCTGCCCGCGGGTGTCGAACGGGGCGCCGTGCACCGCGTACCGCCAGCAGATCGACTTGATGAACTCGGCGGCGCTGCGGTTGAGCTGCCACTGCGAGGCGGCCCGGCGCCGCGACGCCCGGAAGGTGACCAGCAGCACCCCGGCGTACGCCGCGGCGCTCAGCGCGCCCGGGAGCCGGAAGCCGTCGCCCAGGCGCCACCCCTCGGGCAGCGCGGCCAGGCACGCGCCCAGCACCAGCAGCAGCAACTGCAGCCGGGTGTCCGACACGGCCTCGCGCTGGCGGGTGACGGCGATCTCGTCGGTGCGGTGGAACAGCACCGGAAGGTCCGCGCTGCGGAAGACCATGCTCTGCCGTAAGCCGTGAACTCCGCTCATTCGCACCCCCGGATGAAGCAAAAGGCGTTGATTCGGCTTGAGTTCACGAGGGTAGAGTCGGCCGGTCAAACACTGCAACGGTGCGGCCCCTGCCGCGAGGAGGAGAAGGCGTGGCCGTCCCCGGTGGGCCGATACCCCGCTCCGACGCGCAGCGCCGCTCGGCAGCCTCCTCGCGGTCGCCGCGGGGGTGGTCCTCGCCCGCGCGCAGTACGCCCGTACCGTCCGGCCCTATCTGGGCTGGCGGGGCGCCTGGACGACCGGCGCGATCGCCGGCACCGCCGCCGGCTGGCGGGTCGGCCTCCTCAACGGCGGCCAGTACACCGCGGTGGTCGACGGCTACGACGTCCGTGTCGTGCTGAAGGGGGAGCCCGACCCGGCGGCCACGCCGTGGACGGACACGGCGGGCGCCACGGCCACCCTGGAGGCGGCGGGTCTCGCCGTCGGACAGGACTACGTCCTGGTCCATTTCGGCCGCGGCTTTCCGCTGGTGAGCACCGGCGCCTACGAGACCGTGCTGGTCGGGTCGTTCTCGCAGCGGTGCGTCGAGACCGTCGAGGCCGTCTACGTACGGGTACGGGTGGTGGACACCGTGGGCGACACCCATGAGCGCATCCTGGACTGCCTCAAGGGGTCACGGACGCCCGGCAACGCCCCCGCCTGACGTACGCTCCCCGCCGAGCAGCCAGTCCAACACCTGGGGGAGCGCGTACTGGGCCGCGAAGTGCCCCGCGTCCGGCTCCAGGACGAGCTCGGCGCCCTCGATCCGGTCGGCCAGCCAGCGGGTGTGGCCGACCGGCGAGAATCCGTCGTCCTGGCCGTGCCAGAGCATCACCGGACCGCCGATCGCCGAGAGGTCGAAGCCCCAGGGGTGGGCGAGCGCCACACTGTCGTCGAACCATCCGTGGTGCGAGGTGCGCAGCGCCTCCCGGTAGTTGTCCAGCAGCGAGGCGCGCACTCGCGGGTCCGACACGATCGGCACGTCATGGTCGGAGAGTTCGGCGCGCATCTCCTCGATGAGCCGGACCGGATCGCGCCGGATCGCCTCCGCCCTCGGGGCGAGCTCGCCGGCGAGGAGCTCGGGTGCGTCCGACGCCATCGTGTACTCGCGGACGTTGGACGAGGTCATGCCGTCGAACCAGTCGAGGCCCGTGGCGTTACGGGGCGCGAGGCTGACCAGGGCCGCAGTCCCCAGGACCCGGCTCGGCAGCAGCGCCGCGCAGGCGAGCGCGTGCGGGGCGCCGCCGGAGCGGCCGACCACGGCGAACCGCTCCACACCCAGCGCGTCCGCCACCGCCACGGCGTCACGCGCCGCGTCCGCGACCCGGCGGCCGGGCAGCCGGTCCGAATCCCCGTACCCGGGGCGGTCGTAGGCGATGAATCGAACATGGGGGTACCGGAGGGTGACGTCGGGCAGCGCGGTGCCGAGCCTGCTGCCGGGCGTGCCGTGCAGCAGCAGCACCGGTGTCCCCGAGGGGTTGCCCCACTCCTCGGCGACCAGTCTGCGGCCGTCGCCGGTACGAACATGCGTGAACACAGGTGTCCTCCAGGGGTCCGGCCGGCCAAGGGACTTGTACATCTCCGTGGACACTGCCATGTCACCCGTCCATCGGAACACCCCGCCCCGCCCCCGCGCAGGGCCCGGACGGTGTCCGAACGCCGTCCCGCGCCCTCAACGCCCCGTCCTACACTGGGGAGATGACTGGACCCCGCGGTCCCGGCACCCTCGCGCGGGACCTCGAAGAGATCGGCGTACGGGACGGGGCGACGCTGCTCGTCCATGCCGGGCTCCATGGCACCGGCCTCGCGGCGGTGCCGCTGCGCGAGGCGCTGCGGGCGGCGCTCGGGCCGGACGGCACGCTGGTGGTGCCGGCCTTCACCGCGGAGAACTCCGACACCTCACCCGTGTACCGGGCCCGGGTCGCCGGGCTCAACCCGGCGCAGGTGGCGGCCGTCCGGGCGGCCATGCCCGCCTTCGACCCGCGCACCACCCCCTGCCCGCGCATGGGGCGGCTCGCCGAGTCGGTCCGTACCGCCGAGGGCGCCGTACGCAGCGCCCATCCGCAGACCTCGTTCGCGGCGGTCGGTCGGCGGGCCCGGGAACTGCTCGCCAGACACCCGCTGGAGAGCCATCTGGGGGAGGACTCGCCGCTCGGCGCGCTCTACCGGGCCGACGCGCAGGTGCTGATGATCAATGTGGGGTTCGGGGTGTGCACCGCCTTCCACCTCGCCGAGTACCGCACGGGCACGCCACGGCGTCGCTACCGCTGTGTGGTGCCGGGGGCGGACGGGCGGCCGCGGTGGATCGCCTTCCAGGGCGTCAACGTCGACGACAGCGACTTCGAGGCCATCGGCTCCGCGTTCCCCTTCGACGCCGTACGTGAGGGGTGGCTCGGCGGGGCGCACGCCCGGCTCTTCTCGCTGAGGGCGGCGGTCGACCACGCGGTCGAGTGGATGACCGAGAAGCGCGTCGTCTGCGAACTAGGCATCAGAACAAGACAGGACTAGTCCTCACCGCCGCCTCCCAGCCGGTCACCTCACGTGTTCGCAATCGGAATCGACCCGTGGTGACCGGGGGTGGCGAACCGGTAGGGGGCGCATGGATGTTGACGCGTGCGCGTCCTGAACTCGACCTTGTGTGCTACCCGTCGGGCTCGGAATAGTGGACCGTCCATCCTCCGCGTCAGGGCACCCCACATGCCCGGATGCGGCCCCCCACAGGAGGTCCTGCGTGAAGCACCGACGCATACCCAAACGGCATGCGACCGTGGCCGGAGCAGCCGTAGTGGCTCTGGTGGCCGCGGGGGTCACCTTCCAGACTGCGAACGCCAGTGAGGAACCAGCCGCGTTCGCCGTGAAGAAGCTGTCGGCGACGGCGGCCGGAAATCTCGCCTCGACGCTCGGCGACGATCTGGGCGGCCGGTCCGCCGGCGCCTACTACGACGTGAAGTCCCAGGCACTGGTCGTCAACGTGGTCGACGAGGCCGCGGCCGACTCGGTCCGCAAGGCGGGCGGTCAGGCCAGAATCGTCGAGAACACCACGGCCGAACTGGCCGGCGCCCGGCAGACGCTGAAGAGCCGGGCGACGCTCCCCGGCACGTCCTGGGCGGTCGACCCGGTGACCAACAAGGTCGTCGTGACGGCCGACCGTACGGTCAAGGGCAAGGCCTGGTCCACGCTCACCAAGGTGGTCGAGGGGCTCGGCTCCAAGGCCGTGCTGAAGAAGTCGGCCGGCGAGTTCAAGCCGTTCATCGCGGGCGGCGAGGCCATCCACTCCGGCAGCGGGCGCTGTTCGCTCGGCTTCAACGTCGTCAAGGACGGCCAGCCGCACTTCATCACCGCGGGGCACTGCGGTGAGTCGGGCAGCAAGTGGGCGGAGTCCCAAGGCGGCCCGGAGATCGGCACGATGGTCGACTCGCAGTTCCCCGGCAACGACTTCGCGCTGGTCAAGTACGACGGCGACACCGAGCACCCGAGCGCCGTCGACCTCTACAACGGCTCGACCCAGCAGATCACCAAGGCCGGGGAGCCGACCGTCGGGATGAAGGTCACCCGCTCCGGCTCCACGACCCAGGTCCACGACGGCCAGGTGACCGGCCTCGACGCCACGGTGAACTACGGCAACGGCCAGATCGTCGAGGGCCTCGTCCAGACCGACGTCTGTGCCGAGCCGGGCGACAGCGGCGGCTCTCTCTTCGCCGGTGACACCGCGATCGGTCTCACCTCCGGCGGCAGCGGCGACTGCACCTCAGGTGGTACGACCTTCTTCCAGCCGGTGCCGGAGGCGCTGGCGGCCTTCGGGGCGGAGATCGGCTGACCGTCCTCGCACAGCGAGCGGGCCGTCCGGCAGTCCCCGGGCGGCCCGTTGTCGTACCCGTACGGCATGATCGACGGATGGACTTCGCACGGTGGGGGCGGATCGGGGCGCATCTGGCCCTGGTCTGGGCAGTCGGGTACGTCACGTCGATGTCCGGCATCTTCCTGATGCCGGGCGGGCTGTCCGGCGTGGCCATGTCGGCGGTGGTGGCGGTCCCGCTGCTCGCCGCCGCCGCGCTGCCCGTGCGCACGGTCGTGCCCTGGTGCCGTTCCCCGCGCGGGCTGTTCGGCTGGGCGGCGCTGGTCTACGGCGCGGGTGCGGCGCTGCTCCTGGTGGGCGCGGGCTGGGCCGAGTCCGTGCGGCTCCACGCGGGCGTGGAGAGCGAGTTCCTCGGTGAGCTGGTGGTGGTCTCCGGCCTGCCCTTCGTCCTGGCGGCCGCGGCGCTGATACCCGGCTGGGCGCTACGGGCCTTCACGGCCGTGCTGGTGGCGGCGGGCGTGTGGTGGGCCGTCGACATCAGCGGCCAGGCGGTGGTGAACAAGGCGGCGTACGAGGCGAAGCTGACCGAGCGTTACGGCCCCCCGGACGTCCGCGCCGTCCTGCCGCCGGGGGTCGAACGGTCCGAGCTGCTGATACCGCCCACGCCCCCCGGCTTCCGCATCGCCGACGGCGCCACCTTCGAAGGCCGGCACATCGTGCTCCACTTCGAGAAGCGGGATCCCGCCGGCGGGTGGACCAGCGGGCTGCGCTATGTGAGCGGCGGGCGGACGGTCGGCCCCTGCGCCGATCCGCCGCCGGCGAGCTGCACCGACGAGGGCGACGGCTTCACCCGGGTGGTGCGCCGCCAGGACGACGGCACGGCCGCCACGACGCTGTTCCTGCGCCGCGGCGAGATCTACCACGAGCTCGGCGGACCGCTGCCCGCCGCCGAGCTGCGTCGGCTGCTCCTGGCGATACGTCCGGCCACCGACGCGGAGGTCCTGGCCGCGCTGAAGGAGCCCGGGGCTTAGGGGGCTACCGGGCCCTGGCCGAACACGAGAAGCGAGCCGCGTACCCCGAAGCCGTGACCGCGGCACACATCGACTTCGCCGCCCTCCAAGCCGCCGGGGGCCTACCGGGACAGGGAAGCACGAAGGAGTCGGCCAGCCTATCCGGGCCAGCTCGGAGACCATGATCAATCTCACTGATACTGGCTGTTCCGTTGGCCCCGAGGCCGGACATCTGGGCCTGCCACCGCCTGTCTGAGCCCGGTCGGGTACCGGCTGCTCCGGGCAAGCGGCCGAAGGCGGAGAACGCGGCGGCTCTCTCACCTGGCTGACATCGAGGTCGCACGCTGCTCCAGCAGGGCCTCCCGGGCAACACGCAGTGCCCGCCCGCAGACCGGAGCAGTGACGCCGGGGGTGGAGTGTCAGCTGGGCTCTGGCCTGTTCTGCTGGCGAGAGGGGGCTTCGCCTGTGGGCCGCTGTCACGGTGGTGGGGTGTGAAGCGGGGTTCTGTTCGCTGTCGCGAGCGGGGGATGTGCGGTTACGTGTGGATGTGAAGGCGAGACTACAGATGCGGGGTTGGAAAAGGGTGGTGGTCCGGGGCGGGCTGGCTGATGATCTTCGGCTATGGATATGACTTGGGCACGTGTGCGTGTGGTGGTTCCCGTCGCTCTGGTGGCGGGGGCTGTTCTGGGGGCTTTGGGCCCGGTGTTGACGCGGCAGAGGTCGGATGGCGGGAGGGAGGCTGTCGGCGGAGCGGCGGGGCATGTTGTGCACTTGGTGGCGAGCGCGGGGTGGTCCTGGGCGGCTTTCGCGTTCGCGATCGGGTTGGTGTGCCGGTCATGGAAGCGGGCGGTGTGGTTGGCACCGGCCTCGCTGGTGGTGGCGGTGGCTGCGTACTACCTGGTGAAGATGGGGCAGGGAGAGTTCCGGGTCTTCGACATGGCGGCAGGGAGCCAGCAGATGGAGTCGTTGCCCATCGACTGGGCCGGCTTCATCGGGAACGCGATGGCGTGGTGGGTGGCGGCCTGCATCTTCGGCCCGCTGCTGGGGTGGGCCGGAACCCTGGCGCGCCAGCCGCATCTGCGCGGACTCGCTTTCCGTCTGATGGTTCCGTTGATCGCGATCGTCGACATGAACCTGCGCCTGCCCGGGAACCCCGAACTCGACGGAGCCGTCGCCACCGGCACCTGGACCGCCGTACGGATCGCGGCCGTCGTCGCCTGTGTACTCCTGACGGCCTGGGCTCTCCACACCAGCATCCGCGCACGCCGGATCATCCGCCCCTGAACTGTCCCGGGCCAACACCCGCCTCGTCGACCACCACATGCGCCTTCCGCTGGTGCAGTCCTGGGGCGGCGGGGAACTGGCCTCCGCCGACGGCCTGCGCTTCGTCACCCCGATCCGCATGCTGAACTCCGGGCCGAATCCGAAATACTTCGGCACCCGCAGGCGCGGAGTGACGTTCTACACGGCCGCTACAGCTTCGCCCTGCCCGCCGAAGTCCTGGGCTACCAGCTCCGCTCCACCCGCAAGCCGGAGTCGGCCAGCACCACGATCTAGGACGGCCACCCGGCTCGTCCGACACCCGGGCGAGCCGGTAACGGACCTTCTCGTGCGACAAACCCGCCTGAGCGCCGATCTGCCGGAGCCCCCAGCCCTCCGCCTTCGCCGCGGCCATCCCACCGTCCAAGGCCGCGTCCGTCACCTCGTCCAGCACCTCCCGCAGCTGGACGACCAGCCGCAGCCGGATCGCGGGAGCCAGATCATCCAGACCCGCGCAGAACCGCGCCACGTCCGCCTTCAGGAAACCGATCGTCGGGTCATCGCTCACCCGCACCCCCTGACGGCCCGGATCACGGTGACAGCAACACCGGTTTCCTGGGCCGTTCCTACTCGGACCCCGGGGTGACCGGCCCGGCGCCTACCGCGCCGCCGGGCCGGGCCGGGCCCGCGAGCTCGTTGTCGTCCGTTGTGCGCCGCATTCCCGCCCTGACCAGGGTGATCGCGCTGCCCACCACCGCCCAGGCGGCGAGCACCAGCATCGGACCAGTCATCGCGTTGCCCTTGAAGTAGGCGATCGAGCGCGCCGACCAGGTGCCCGCCCCCGGCGGCAGGGCCGGGCCGATCGCCCGCCAGAAGTCCGGGAGCATCGGGGCCGGGAAGGCGCCGCCCGCGCTCGGATTGCCCGCGATCACGATCAGCAGGACGGCCAGGCCGATGCCCACGATGCCGGTGAGCGCCTGCAGGGCCAGCGTGGCCGCGCCGACGGCGAAGACGACCAGTGCGCCCAGCCCCCACAGCGCCACCACACTGCCCGGCAGCGCGTCCAGGATCGGGCCGACGATGAGCGCGCCGCCGAGCCCGCCGATGATCGCGGACAGTGCGACGACCCCGAGCCGGATGACGGCCCGCTGGGCGTTGGCGGGGCGGGAGCCGGCGCTGATCGCCAGGATCGAGGCGCACAGATAGCCGCCCACGCACCACCCCACGACCAGGTAGAAGGCGGAGAGTCCGTCGAAGTCCTGTGGTGAGGCGGGCGCCACGTCCACCGTCCGTACCGTCCGCCCCTGCGGTTTCTCGACGGCGACGGCGATCCGCTCCAGGGCGTGGGCGAGGACCGTCCCGCCGCCGGAGCCGACGAGCAGGGTGTCCGTGGTGCCCCGCGGGTCGATCACCAGCGCGCCGTCGATCTTCCGCTCCATGATCTGCGCGCGGGCCTCGGCGGCGTCGGCGACCACCCGTGGGTCGAGCGGCTCGCCGGGGAGCTTCGCCAGCCGGTCGGTGGCCTGCTGAGCCGCGGGCCCCGGGGCGACCACCCCGAAAGGGACCTCCTTGGGCTTCGGGTTGTGCAGGGCGCCGACGTAGGAGGTGATGAACAGCAGCTGGAGGGCGAGCACCCCGACGACGAGCAGGGCCGCTCGGGGGGTGACGGCGCTCTTGACTTCCTCGGCGAAGCTCATGCCCCCACGCTCCGGCCGGGCCCGTATCCCCGCAGGTGGGACGGGTCCGAATGGCTGACACCCCCGACACACTCCCATTCGAACAACCGTGTCGTACGCACGTTCGAAATTGGTCTATGGTGGAGAAGGGAGAGGTGAGACCGAAGCGATCCAGGAGGTGCGGATGACCGGGTTCACGCATCTGCACACCGCGTCGGGCTTCTCCCTGCGCTACGGGGCCTCGCATCCGGCACGGCTGGCCGAGTGCGCCGCCGAGCGCGGCATGGACGCGCTCGCCCTGACCGACCGCGACACCCTCGCGGGCACGGTCCGGTTCGCCAAGGCCTGCGCGAAGGCGGGGGTGCGCCCCCTGTTCGGGGTGGATCTCGCGGTCGCGGAGCCGGTCACCGGCCCCGAAGGGGCCTCCGGGCGGCGCCGCAGTCCCGTACGCGGCGGCGCCTTCGTCGACGAGTCCGCACCCCGCGCCGTCTTCCTCGCCCGCTCCCGCCGGGGCTGGGCCGAGCTGTGCCGGCTGGTCACCGCCGCCCACGCGGCCGGCGCCGCCACCCCGCTGCTGCCCTGGCCCGACCAGTACGGCGAGGACCTGACCGTGCTGCTCGGCCCCGACTCCACGGTCGGCCGCGCCCTGGCCGCCGGCCGCCCCGACCGGGCCGCCCGGCTGCTCGCCCCCTGGCGGGAGATCCACGGCGACGCGCTGCGCCTGGAGGTCGTGCACCACGGCCGCACCGGTACCGGACCCGGCTCCCTGCGGCAGGCCGCCCGTACCCTCGGCTTCGCCGCCGACCAGGGCGTACGGGCCGTGCTGAGCAACGCCGTCCGGTACGCCGACCCCGGCCAGGGCCCGGTCGCCGACGTCCTCGACGCGGCCCGCCGGCTCGTCCCGATCGACCCTCGCAAAGGCCTCGACAGCGGCGAGCGCTGGCTCAAGGACCCGGCGGCGATGGCCCAGGCCGCCGAGCGGGTCGCCGAGGCGGCCGGGCTGCGGCGCGACGCCGCCCACCGGCTGCTCACCTGGACCGAGGAGACCGCGGCCGGCTGTGTCGTCGACCCCGAGGACGACCTCGGCATCGGTGCCGCCCACTTCCCCGAGGCCTATCTCGTCGGCGCCGAGCATCGCACCGCCCAGCGCGTCCTCGCCTCCCGGGCCGCCGCCGGCATGGTCCTGCGCGGCTACGAGAACCGCCGGGAGTACTGGAACCGGATGCGCCGCGAGCTGGACATCATCGCCCACCACGGCTTCGCCACCTACTTCCTGACGGTCGCTCAGGTCGTCGACGACGTACGGGCCATGGGCATCCGGGTCGCCGCGCGCGGCTCCGGCGCGGGCTCGCTCGTCAACCACCTCCTCGGCATCGCGCACGCCGACCCGGTCGCGCACGGCCTGCTCATGGAACGCTTCCTGTCCAAACGGCGCACCGCCCTGCCCGACATCGACATCGACGTCGAGTCCGCCCGCCGGCTGGAGGTCTACCGCGCGATCATCGGCCGCTTCGGCACCGAACGGGTCGCCACCGTCGCCATGCCCGAGACCTACCGGGTCCGCCATGCCGTACGGGACGTGGGCGCCGCCCTCTCCATGGACCCCGCCGAGATCGACAGGATCGCCAAGGCCTTCCCGCACATCCGTGCCCGCGACGCCCGCGCCGCCCTGGACGAACTGCCCGAGCTGCGCGAACTGGCCGGGGAGCGGGAGCGGTACGGCAGGCTGTGGGAGCTGGTCGAGGGGCTGGACGCACTGCCCCGGGGGATCGCCATGCATCCGTGCGGGGTGCTGCTCTCGGACGCCTCGCTGCTCACCCGTACGCCCGTGATCCCCACCAGCGGCGAGGGGTTCCCCATGTCCCCCTTCGACAAGGACGACGTGGAGGACCTCGGGCTGCTCAAGCTCGACGTGCTCGGTGTGCGGATGCAGTCCGCGATGGCCCACGCGGTCGCCGAGATCGAGCGGGCCACCGGCAGCCGCATCGACATCGACGCGGTCCCCGAGGGCGACCCGCGGACCTACGCCCTCATTCGCTCCACCGAGACCCTGGGCTGCTTCCAGATCGAGTCGCCGGGCCAGCGCGACCTGGTCGGCCGGCTCCAGCCCGCCACCTTCCACGACCTCGTGGTCGACATCTCGCTCTTCCGCCCCGGCCCGGTCGCCGCCGACATGGTGCGGCCCTTCATCGAGGCCCGGCACGGCCGCGCACCGGTCCGCTACCCGCACCCCGACCTGGAGGAGGCGCTGAAGGAGACCTACGGCGTGGTGGTCTTCCACGAGCAGATCATCCGGATCGTGAGCGTGATGACAGGCTGCGCCGCGGACGAGGCCGACCAGATCCGGCGCGGGCTCTCCGACCCCGAGGAACAGGGAAAGATCAAGGTGTGGTTCGCCCAGCGGGCCGCGCGGCAGGGGTACGACGCCGAAGTGACCGCCCGCACCTGGGAGATCGTCGAGGCGTTCGGTTCGTACGGCTTCTGCAAGGCGCACGCCGTCGCCTTCGCCGTCCCCACCTACCAGTCGGCCTGGCTCAAGGCCCACCACCCGGCCGCCTTCTACGCCGGGCTGCTCACCCACGACCCGGGGATGTACCCCAAGCGGCTGCTGCTCGCGGACGCGCGGCGGCGCGGTGTGCCCGTGCTGCCGCTGGATGTGAACCGGTCCGCCGCCACCCACCGCATCGAACTGGTGTCCGAGAAGCCGGAGGTGTGGGGCCTGCGGCTCGCCCTCGCCGACGTCCACGGCATCAGCGAGGCTGAGAGCGCCCGGATCGAGGCCGGGCAGCCCTACGCCTCCCTCCTCGACTTCTGGGAGCGCGCCCGGCCGCGCAAGCCGGTGGCCGAACGCCTCGCCCAGGTCGGCGCGCTGGACGCGTTCGGCGCCAACCGCCGCGATCTGCTGCTCCACCTCACCGAACTCCACCGCGTCCAGCGGGGCGCGGCCTCCTACGGCGGGCAGCTCCCGCTCGCCCAGGGCCGCAAGACCGCGCCCGTCGGCCTGCCCGACCTCGACGAGTCCGAACGGCTCAGCGCCGAGCTCGGCGTCCTCGGCATGGACGCCTCCCGCCATCTCATGGCCGACCACCACGCCTTCCTCCAGGAGCTCGGCGTGGTCTCCGCCCGCCGGCTGCGCGAGGCCCCGCACGGCCGGACCGTGCTGGTCGCGGGCGCCAAGGCGGCCACCCAGACCCCGCCGGTCCGCTCCGGCAAACGCGTCATCTTCACCACCCTCGACGACGGCACCGGCCTGGTCGACCTCGCCTTCTTCGACGACAGCCACGAGGCCTGCGCCCACACCGTCTTCCACTCCTGGCTGCTGCTCGTGCGCGGCGTGGTCCAGCGCCGCGGACCGCGCAGCCTCAGCGTGGTCGGCGCCGCCGCCTGGAACCTCGCCGAACTGGCCGAACTGCGCGCCACCGGCGGCCTGGAGGCGGTGGCCGCCCGCCTCGCCGAACCGCTCGCACCCGCCGGAGCCCCCGCGAGCGACCCGGGACGCCGGATCCGGATGTCCACCGGCTACGAGCTGAACCCCTGGGCGGACCTGCGCCCGGCGGGCGAACAGACGGCGAAACCGCCGCGGAAGCTGTGGCACCAGAGTCAGGGGAGCGCGGGATGATTCTCTGCGTACGGTTCAGGATCGGTCCCATGGGTGAGGCGGACGAGTCGGTACTGCCCCGACTGGTCGCCCTGCTGGGCGAGTTCACCCCGGTCGTGGAGGCCGCCCCGCCCGACACCGTGCTCGCCGACCTCAGCGGCGCCCTGCGCTACTTCGGCCGCGGGGCCGCCGAACTGGCCGCGGTGATCCGGGTCAGGGCACTCGCCCTCTACGGGGTCGACTGCGTCATCGGCGCCGGACCCAACCCGATGCTGGCCAGGATGGCGGCCCGAGAGGCCCGCCCCGGCGCCACCCTCGTCGTCGACGACCCGGCGGCCTTGCTGCGCGAACGCCCGGTCGCCGCGCTCGACGGCGTCGGCCGCACCACCGCCCGTACCCTCTGCGGATACGGACTCGACTCCGTCGGCCGCGTCGCCGCGGCCCCGCTCGCCGTCCTCCAGCGGCTCGTCGGCGCCCGCACCGGCCGCGACCTGTGGGAAAGGGCCCAGGGCATCGACCGTACGCCGGTCGTCCCGAACGCCGTCTCCCGCTCGGTCGCGGCCGAACGGGCCTTCCCCCGCGACGAGCTGGACGCCGTACGCCACCGCCGCGCACTGCTCTCGCTCGCCGCGGAACTGGGCGCGCGGATGCGGGCCGAGGAGCAGGTGTGCCGGGCGCTGACCCTCACCGTGCGCTACGCCGACCGCTCCACCACCACCCGTACCCGCACCCTGCCCGAGCCGACCGCCCACTCCGCGGCGCTCACCGCCACCGCGTACGCCGCCCTCGACGCGCTCGGGCTCCAGCGGGCCCGGGTGCGGGGGATCGCCCTGCGCGCCGAAGGGCTGACCCCCGCCGAGCGGGCCGCGCACCAGCTCTCCTTCGACCCGGCGGACGAGAAGGCCCGGCGGATCGAGGAGGTGGCGGACCGGGCGCGGGCGAAGTTCGGGCCGCGGGCCGTCATCCCGGGGTCGCTGGCCGCCTGAACCGTCCGCCGAGTCCCCTATCCCACCCCGGACTTGCCGACACAGCACTTTTTACCGACACGTAACTTCCCCCTTCAGGCTACTCGTGCGTAATTTGGCCGAAGTACAGCATCCCCACTTGTGGTCCGGACCGCAGGGCGTACCGCCATCGTCATGTCCCTTGAGCCGCAAGGAGATCACCCGATGCTGCCCTGGAAACACCTGTGCAGAGCACTGTCCGTGCTCCTGCTGGCCGCCGCGGCCACCCTCACCCCCACCGCCTCCGCCCAGGCCACCGAAGCCGCGCCCAGCAGGGGCTGGAACAACTGGTCCTGCAAACCGTCCGCCGCGCATCCCCGCCCCGTCGTGCTGGTCCACGGCACGCTCGGGAACTCGGTCGACAACTGGCTGGCTCTCGCCCCCTATCTCGTCAACCGCGGATACTGCGTCTTCTCCCTCGACTACGGCCAGCTGCCCGGAGTGCCCTTCTTCCACGGCCTCGGCCCCATCGACAAATCGGCCGAACAGCTCGACGTCTTCGTAGACAAAGTGCTCGCCGCGACCGGCGCCGCCGAGACCGACCTCGTCGGCCACTCGCAGGGCGGCATGATGCCCCGTTACTACCTCAAGTTCCTCGGCGGGGCCGAGAAGGTGAACGCCCTGGTCGGCCTCGGGCCCGACAACCACGGCACCACCCTCTCGGGCCTCACCTCCCTGCTGGAGCACTTCCCCGGCGCGGCCGACCTGATCAGCGAGAAGACCCCGGGGCTCGCCGACCAGATCGCCGGCTCGGCGTTCCTCACCAAGCTCAACGCGGGCGGCGACACCGTCCCCGGGGTCACGTACACCGTCATCACCACCAAGTACGACCAGGTCGTCACGCCGTACCGGAGCGGCTTCCTCACCGGCGACAACGTCACCAACGTCGTCATCCAGGACAAGTGCGCGCTCGACCTGTCCGAGCACGTGGCCATCGGCACGCTGGACCGGATCGCGTACCACGAGGTGGCCAACGCGCTCGACCCGGCGCACGCGACCGAGACCACCTGCCTGTCGGTCATCGGCTGACCGCTGACCCGGGGCCGGTCGGCCGGCCGGTGTCAGCTGGAGCGGCGCCGGCGGGCCGTGCCGAACAGCACCGCGGAGCCGAGCGCGAGCACCGCCGCGCCGCCGACCGCGAGGTACGGCGTCGAGTCGCCGGCGCCGGTCTCGGCGAGGTCCTGGCCGGCGCCGGCCGCCTCCGGGGCGTTCGCCTCAGGAGCCTTCAGGGTGGCCGGCCCGGTGGCCGGGGGCGTGGACGCGGGCGCCGCCGCGGTCTCCTTCGCCCCCGTCTCGGCCTTGTCGTCACCATGGCCGTGGTGCTCGACCGACGACTTGTCCGCGCCGTCCTCGATCTCCTTCTCGGTCGGCGCGGACGCGGTCGGAGCGGGGCCGCCCGAGCCGCCGCTGTCCTTGCCGAAGACGACGTCGGAGCAGGTGTAGAAGGCCTCGGGGGAGTCGGAGCGCTGCCAGATCGAGTAGATCAGGTGCCGCCCGGACTTCTTCGGCACCGTGCCCTGGAAGACGTAGTCGCCGTTCTCCATCCGCGGGTCGGTGACCTTCACGAACGGCTTCCGCTCCAGGTCGGACCAGCGCAGCGGCTTCGACGGGTCGTAGCCGTCCTTCGTCACGTACAGCTCGAAGGAACCCCGGTGCGGGGCGGTGCCCTTGTAGCGGAAGGTGTGCTTCCCGGAGCTGAGCTTCGACGACGGCCAGTCGCCGCGCGCCAGGTCGAGGCCGCGGTACTTGTCGTTGCCGGCGCTGCACAGCTTGCCGTCCGCGATGAGCTGACGGTGCTTGCCCGCGGCGTTGGCGATGTTCACCGCGTTCCAGTCGTAGAACGCCTGCGCGCCACTGGCCGCGACGGCCGCCTTGCACGCCGCCGACTTCGGGCTCTCCGGCCCCTCCGCGTAACACGCCGAGACCCGGCTGACGGGGTCCGTCATCGACCCGTGTGCGGCCGCCTGCCCGGTCAGCGCGAGCGACGCCACCGAGGCGGCGGTGACGGCGGTGACGACAGAGGCTGCCCTGCGGCGAGAGGTCATGGTGACGATCTCCTTCAACGGCGGAAGAGGGGGGAGGGTGTGGGGGATTCCACGACCGCTCCGAGCCGGCGGCGCAGCCCCCCGAGAGCTACGGCGCCGACGACCCGAACCGGCCCCGGCGATCAGCAAGCTAGCCCCTCGGCACGCCGAAATCCCCTGTTGGGGGCGGGTGAGGGCGATCCTTATGGTCGCTTTAAGGCGGACGTAAGCACGGGCTGAGAAACGGCCCCTCGCGGGGGTTTCGCGGGCGTGCGCCCCCCGTTACGCCCCCACGCCCCGGTACCGCCGCTCCGGCCGCCCCGTGCCGCCGTAGCGCAGGGTCACCTCCGCGCGGCCGGTCTCCGCGAAGTACTCCAGGTAGCGGCGGGCGCTGACCCGCGACAGCGAACCCGCCTCGGCGCACTCGCTCGCCGACAGGCCACCCGGATGCTCCCGCAGGATCCGCTCCACCAGCTCCGCCGTGTGCGCGGCCAGGCCCTTCGGCAGCTCTCGTGAGCCCGGCGGGCGCGTCCCGAAGATCTGGTCCACGTCCTCCTGGCGCGCCTCCTCCAGCGCCTCCAGGCGGGTCCGCAGCGCCGCCGCGTGCAGCAGCTGTTCGCGCAGCGCCGCCTGGCTGAACGGCTTGATCAGATAGTGCAGCGCGCCCGCGCGCAGCGCCGAGCGGACCGTGCCCGCGTCCCGAGCCGCCGTGATCACCAGCGCGTCCACCCCCAGGCCCGCCGCCCGCAGCTCCCGCAGCACACCGAGCCCGTCCATGTCCGGGAGGTAGATGTCCAGAAGGACCAGGTCGGGGCGCAGCCGCTCGGCGCCGCGCAGCGCCTCGGCGCCGCTGTGCGCGACCCCGACGACCGTGAATCCGTCCACCGCGGACACATAGCGGCTGTGCAGTTTCGCGACCATGAAGTCGTCGTCCACCACCAGCACCTTGGTCACGCCGACACGCTAGGTCGCGACCACAACGACCACAACGTCCGTTGATTGCGGAAGGGAGACAGCTTCTTAACGCGCAGGCAACATGTGGGCCACTTCACACACTCCTCCTGAGACTCCTGAGAGGCGGCACACGTGCGTCTACGCACCCCCCTCGCCCTGCTCGGGGCCGCGCTGCTGGTGCTGGTGGGGCCGCCGCTGCTCACTCCCGGCAGCGGCGCCGACACCGGCACCCAGATCCCCGGCCTGCGCCTGATGGTGCCCAACACCCCCGGCGGCGGCTACGACATCACCGCGCGCACCGCGGCCAAGAACGCCGAGGAAGCCGGGCTCACCGGCAACATCGAGGTGTTCAACCTGCCCGGCGCGGGCGGCACCGTCGGACTGACCCGGCTCGCCGGCGAACACGGCAACGGCAAGCTCGCCATGTCCATGGGCCTCGGCGTCGTCGGCGCCGTCCACACCAACAAGTCGCCCAGGACCCTCGCCGACACCACCCCGATCGCCCGCCTCACCGAAGAGCAGGACATCGTCGTCGTCGGCAAGGACTCCCCGTACCGGACCATCCAGGACCTGCTCACCGCCTGGAAGAAGAACCCCGGCAAACTGCCCGTCGGCGGCGGCTCCTCGCCCGGCGGACCCGACCACCTCGCCCCGATGCTGATGGCCCAGGCCGCCGGCATCGCCCCCCGGTCGGTCAACTACGTTCCCTTCGACGGCGGCGGCGAACTCCTCGCCTCCATCCTCGGCAACAAGGTCGCCTTCGGCGTCTCCGGCGTCGGCGAGTACCTCGACCAGATCAGGTCCGGTGAGCTTCGGCTCCTCGCCGTCACCGGCCCGAAGCGGGTCCCCGGCCTCGACGCCCCCACCCTCCGCGAGGCCGGCCTCGACACCGAGTTCACCAACTGGCGCGGCATCGTCGCCCCGCCCGGCCTGACCGACACCGAACGCGACAAGCTCGTCGGACTCGTCACCAAGCTCCACGACTCGCCCCAGTGGCGCGAGTCGATGAAGAAGAACGGCTGGAACGACGCCTTCCTGCCCGGCGAGGAGTTCGGCGCCTTCCTCGAGGAACAGAACACCCGCGTCGACGCGGTGCTGAAGGAGCTGGGACTGTGACCACACCCACCGCCCCCCGCAGGTCCTGGCTGCGCGACCACTCCGAACTCGGCGTCGGCGCCCTGCTGCTCGTCCTCGGCGTCCTCGTACTGACCGACGCGCTCACCATGGACGTGGCCATCGCCCAGCGCGGCCCGATCGGCCCCACCACCGTCCCCCTCGTCGTCGGCACCGGCCTGCTCGTCGTCGCCGTGCTCCTCGCCGTCGACGTCCTGCGCGGCGGCCGCGGCGAGGCCGAGGGCGGCGAGGACGTGGACCTCTCCGAGCCTGGCGACCGGCGTACGGTCCTGCTCCTCATCGGCGTCTTCCTCGGCTTCGCCGTCCTCGTCGGCCCGGTCGGCTTCCCTGTCTCCGGCGCCCTGCTCTTCTGGGGATCCGCCTACGCGCTCGGCAGCCGCCACCTCCACCGCGACCCGCTGATCGCGGCCGTCCTCTCCCTCATCACCTACGGCGTCTTCAACAACCTGCTCGGCGTCCCGCTGCCCGGCGGCCCGCTCATGGGAGTGATCTGATGGATTCCCTGAACTCCCTCCTCGACGGCTTCCAGACCGCCCTCACCCCGGCGCATCTGCTCTGGGCCGCGCTCGGCGTCCTGCTCGGCACCGCGATCGGGGTCCTGCCCGGCATCGGCCCCGCCATGGCGGTCGCCCTGCTGCTCCCCGTCACCTACGGGCTCGAACCCACCGGCGCCTTCATCATGTTCGCCGGGATCTACTACGGTGCCATGTTCGGCGGCTCCACCACCTCCATCCTGCTCAACACCCCCGGCGAGAGCGCCGCCGTCGTCGCCGCCCTGGAAGGCAACCCGATGGCGAAGGCGGGACGCGGCGCCCAGGCCCTCGCGGCCGCCGCCGTCGGCCACTTCGCCGGCGGCATGATCGGCACGATCCTGCTGGTGGTGCTCGCCCCGACGGTCGCCGCGCTCGCCGTCGACATCGGCGCCCCCGACTACTTCGCCCTCATGGTGCTCGCCTTCATCGCGGTGACCTCCGTGCTCGGCTCCTCCCGCATCCGCGGCCTGGCCTCCCTGCTCATCGGACTCACCCTCGGCCTGGTCGGCCTCGACCAGATGACCGGACAGCAGCGGCTCACCTTCGGATCCCTGCAACTCGCCGACGGTATCGACGTCGTCATCGTCGCGGTCGGTCTCTTCGCCATCGGCGAGGCGCTGTGGGTCGCCGCCCACCTGCGCCGGACCACCGGCGAGCCCATCCCCGTCGGCCGCCCCTGGCTCGGCCGCGACGACATCCGCCGGACCTGGAAGTCCTGGCTGCGCGGCCCGCTCATCGGCTTCCCGTTCGGCGCGATACCGGCCGGCGGCGCCGAGATCCCCACCTTCCTCTCGTACGTCACCGAGAAGCGGCTCTCCAAGCACCGGCACGAATTCGGGCGCGGCGCGATCGAAGGCGTCGCCGGACCGGAGTCGGCCGCGTCCGCCTCCGCCGCGGGCACCCTCGTCTCGATGCTCACCCTCGGCCTGCCGACCACCGCCGTCGCCGCCGTCATGCTCGCCGCCTTCCAGCAGTACGGCATCCAGCCCGGCCCGCTCCTGTTCGAACGCGAACCCGAGCTGGTCTGGGGCCTGATCGCCTCGCTCTTCGTCGGCATGGTGCTGCTGCTCGCCCTCAACCTGCCGCTCGCGCCCCTGTGGGCGAAGCTGCTGCGCATCCCCCGCCCGTATCTCTACGCCGGCATCCTCTTCTTCGCCGCCGTCGGCGCCTACGCGGTCGGCGGCGAGGCGCTCGACCTGGTCGTCCTGCTGGTCATCGGCGTGATCGGGTTCGGCATGCGGCGCTACGGACTGCCGGTGCTGCCCGCCGTCATCGGGGTCATCCTCGGCCCGGCCGCCGAACAGCAGCTGCGGCGCGCCCTGCAGATCAGCGACGGCAGCGTGACCGGCCTGGTCAACACCCCGTTCTCGGTGACCGTGTACGCCGTGATCGTGCTGCTGCTCGCCTGGCCCCTGGTGAAGAAGGTGATCACGCGCCGCCGTAATGTGACGGTATGACGGACGACGTGCCCCGCCTCGCGGTCCCCGCCGACGTGCCCGCCGTGAAGGCGGTGACCGACGCGGCCTTCCACCACTACATCGAACGGATCGGTCTCGTGCCGGCGCCGATGGAGAACGACCACGCGGCCGACGTGGCCGCGGGGCGGGTGTACGTCGCAGGCGACCCGGTGCGGGGCCTCGTGGTCGTCGTCCCCGCCGCCGACCACCTCTACCTCGACACGATCGCGGTCCACCCGGACGCCCAGGGCACGGGCCTCGGCCGCACTCTGCTGACATGGGTCGAAGCGCACGCCCGTGAGCTCGGCCTGCCCGAAGTGCGGCTGCTCACCAACGCGATGATGTGGGAGAACCAGAAGCTGTACGAGCGCTACGGCTACGAACTGGTCGAGCGGCGCGTGGACGGACCGTACGACCGTATGCACTACCGCAAGACGCTGTGAACCACCCGGGTACGACTCGCCGCCGTTCGGGCGAGGCGCGGACACCGGCGCGGCGCGATCGGGTATCCCTGGCGGGCGTCAATCACCCCCCGCCCCCGAAAGGGACACAGCCATGCGCCTCCGCCTCCCCCTCGGTGCCGCCGCGAGCACCCTCCTCGTGGCGGGCCTCGCGGCCGCCGCGCCCGCCCACGCGGGCCCGACCGACCGGGTGACCGTCCAGGGCACCGGAACGGTGACCGCCGACGGCACCGTCACCCTCCACGGCACCTACCAGTGCCTCGACGACGGCACCACCGGCCCGGTGCTGGTGGGCAGCACCCTCAAGCAGAAGTCCCTGTCCACCGGGATCGGCGGCACCCGCGCCGTCTGCGACGGGCAGGTCCGCGAGTGGAGCAACACCGCCGTCGTCACCACCCCCGGCCACTTCGAGCCAGGCCCCGCCCGCGTGGAGGCCACCTTGATGAAGCTGGACGCCAGCCGCGGCATCCCGCTGCCCAGCTTCCTCGCCCAGGAGAGCGCGGACGTCACACTGCACTGACCCGCCGCCTCACAGGCCGAGCATCGGCGCGAGCCCGTCCCGGGCGAGGAACTCCAGCTCGTCCAGGGCCTCACGGGCCCGCGCCGCCGCCTGAGGATCGGCCTCGGCCAGACCACTCGCCTCGAACTCGTCCTCGTCCAGCCGCAGGACCTGCGAACCGTCCGCCGACACCCACAGATCCAGATCCAGGTCCTCGACGACGACCTCGCCACCGGCGACGGCGGCCGGCCGGGTGATGTCGCAGTACCAGCCCTTGAGCGAACCGTCGGCGGCCCTGACCTCCTTCACCGCGTACCACCGGTCACGCCAGTAGTGCTCCAGGAAGACGTCACCCGGCTCGAACCGTACGAACCCGAAGTCACGCACCCCCTCGGCCGCCCAGGGAGCCCGGACCGTCAGCCGCGTACCGTCGTCGGCGACCAGCTCCGCCGGGTAACGGATCTTCGTACGGGCGCCCTTGACGAGCACCACCTCAACCGAGCGTGCGGACATGACGTACCTCCGAGGCGCAGACGCTGTACCCGAACCACCGGTTGATCGCGAGCATGGGCCCGTTGCCGGCGTCGTTGCTGGTGAACGCCTCGGTGTAGCCGGCCGCGCGGGCCCGGCGCAGCGAGTCGGTCTTGGCGATCTTGGCGAGACCTCGCCCGCGGTGCGCCCGCAGCGTGCCCGTCATCCCGGACATGTACCGGGTCAGACCGTCGGTCTGGGCGGCGGTGAACGCCGCGACCTTGCCGTCCACCACGATGACCGTGGTCAGCTCCTTGTCCAGGAGAGGGCTGTTCCAGGTGTGGTTCAGCCAGTCCTCGTAGTCGTCGAAGTCGATCGCGATGTCGCTCGGCTCGTCGGAGGTCGTCTCCGCGTCCGCCTCGAACAGCGGCCGGGGATCGGCGGCGAAGTCGGCGGCGGTCCGCAGCTCGACCCCGGCGGGCAGCGCGGACGGCTCCGGCAGCGTCCCGTCGGCCAGATCGAGCCGGAGGAAGTGGGCCGTGCGGCGGGGGGCGTAGCCGCGCCGGCGCGCGAACTCCAGCGAACCGGGCTCCTCCAGCGCCCACGCGTACACGGCGGTGGCGCCCTCGGCGGCCAGATGCTCCTCGGCGGTCCGCAGCAGCAGGCCGCCCGCGCCCTGGCCACGGTGGTCGGGGTGGACATGGGGCGTGACATACCCCTGGCCCGGCTCGCTGCTGTCGTACGCGATCCCGGCGTGCGCCGTCCCGATCACCTCCCCGTCCCGCTCGGCGACCAACAGCCGGTATTTCGCCGCCGGATGGGCGTTCTCCGCACCGAAGGCGAGGGCCTCGGGCGTGGTCACCAGGTAGGGCAGCGCGGCGCGCCGGACGCGGGTCACGGCGGCGGCGTCCGCCGCGTCCCCGGGGCGCAGATCACGGACGATCACAGTCATGGCCAGCACGCTACGCGCGGCGACGGCGGGGCCGCCTCTCCTTTTCCGGCGGCGTTCTACGGCGGTGCCTCGCGGGGTGGGGGACAATCGCCGCGTGACCCTGAAGATCGCCGTGGACACGGACTCCCCGACCGCCCCGTACGAGCAGCTGCGCGCCCAGATCTCGGAGCAGGCGAGAACGGGAGCGCTGCCGGTCGGCTACAAACTCCCCACGGTGAGAGGCCTCGCCGACGAACTGGGCCTCGCGCCGAACACCGTCGCCAAGGCCTACCGCGCCCTGGAGGGCGACGGAGTGATCGAGACCCGCGGCCGCCACGGCACGTTCGTCGCACCGGCCGGAGACGAGGCCCAGCGCCGGGCGGCGGCAGCCGCGGCGCTGTATGCGACGGAGGCGCGCCGCCTGGGCCTGACGAAGGTGGGCGCGCGGGCCGCGATCGAGGAGGCCCTGCGCGCGGCGTACGAGGACTGACCCCTGTCGCCTCGGACGTGTCAGAGGTAGAGGCCCGCGTCCGCGCCGTTGTGCTGGTCCGGGATGGCGGACGGCGCGTGGCCTCGGCGCAGCGCGTACAGCTCCGCCAGGGACGCGCCATCGCGGCCGACCCCGTCCTCCCGCCCGAGCCAGCCCACCGCCTCCTGACGGGTCAGCGGCCCCACTTCGATCCGGGCCAGACAGCGGCCGGGGCGGACCACCGCCGGGTGGAGGCGCTCCAGGTCTTCGTTGGTGGTGACTCCGACGAGGACGTTGCGGCCCTGGCCGAGCAGACCGTCGGTGAGGTTGAGGAGGCGTGACAGCGCCTGCCCCGCGGTGTGCTTGGCCTCGCCGCGGATCAGTTCGTCGCAGTCCTCGAGCAGCAGCAGCCGCCAGCGGCCCTTCGCCGTGCCCTCGTCCTCGCCGATCGCGATGTCCATCAGATAGCCGACGTCGTTGAAGAGCCGCTCCGGGTCCAGCACACAGTCCACCTGGCACCACTCTCGCCAGGACCGCGCCAGCGTGCGCAGCGCGGACGTCTTGCCGGTGCCCGGTGGGCCGTGCAGAAGCAGCAGCCGGCCGGCGATGTCGTCGGGGGTGACCTTCATCAGCCGGTCCATCGCCGTGGCGACGGGGGCGGTGTAGTTGGGCCGGATCTCGTCCCACGTCCCCGCCGCGATCTGCCGCGTCGTGCGGTGCGGTCCGCGCCGCGGCGACACGTACCAGAAGCCCATCGTCACGTTCTCGGGCTGCGGCTCCGGCTCGTCCTGCGCGCCGTCCGTCGCCTCCTTGAGCACCCGCTCGGCCAGCTCCTGGCTGACGGCGGTGACGGTGACGTCGGCGCCCCGGTTCCAGCGTGAGGCGAGGAGCGTCCAGCCCTCGCCCTCGGCGAGCAATGCGCTGCGGTCGTCGTCCTTCGCCGAGCGCAGCACGGCAGAGCCCGGCGGCAGCAGGGTGGCGCCGGGCTTGACGCGGTCGATGGAGGAGCTGTGCGAGTACGGCTGCTCGCCCGTCGCGAAACGGCCGAGGAACAGCGCGTCGACGACGTCGGCCGGTGAATCGCTGTCGTCGACATGGAGCCGGATCGGCAGGGCGTCGTGCGGGTTCGCGGACATGGCGCCCATGATCCGGCACACGACGCCCCGGCGCACGGTGTTTATGTACGTGTTCGAACCAGCGAGGCACCCGCCCGGCGGGCCCGCCGCACCAGCGCGTACCCCTTCGTCAGCACCCGGTCCCCGGCGAAGGCCCGGCCGATCCCGCGCCCCTCCGCCAGCCGCGCGAACTCCTCGATGCCGGTGGAGCGCCGCACGGTCACCCGCTCCAGGGCGTACGGCCCCTGGCGGCGGCGGGCGAGCGCGTTGCCGACCGCGAGCGCCTGGGCGAACCCGGCCGCGCGGACCGCCCGCCGCACCCGCCGGCTGGAGTAGCCGTACGGATAGGCGAAGGACACCGGGGCGCGGCTGGTCTCCCCCTCGATGATCTCCCGGCACCGCGCGCTCTCGAACGCGAGCCGTTCGTCGTCGAGTTGGTCCATCTGGGGATGGGTGTGGGTGTGTCCGCCGATCTCCGTGCCGGCGGCGGCCAGCTCGCGCACCTGGTCCCAGTCAAGCATGGTGTCCAGGGCGCCCCCTTCCTCGTACTTTCCCCGCAGCCACCCCGTCGAGACGAACAGGGTGGCGGCGAAGCCGTGTTCGGCGAGCACCGGCAGCGCGTACCGGTGCACTCCTTCGTAGCCGTCGTCGAAGGTGATCAGGACCGGGCGGCGCGGCAGCGGGCCGCCCGACCGCCAGGCGGCGGCCAGCTCGGCGGTGGTGAGCGGGGTGAAGCCCCGCTCACCGAGCACCTCCATCTGCCCGGCGAACGCCTCCGGCGAGACGGACAGTCCGTACGCCGCCTTCGCCGGGTGAGGGCCGACCGCGTGGTACATGAGGATCGGTACGGCTCCGGTCACCGCGGCCGCCCCTCGACGGCGCCGAGCGAGCTGACCGGGTCGACGGGGTCGGCCGGGACGCGCGCCTCGCCGCCGCCGTACGCCTCGACGGGGCCGTAGGAGAACCGCGGACCGCCCCCGCGCGCGTCGAGCGAGCCGCGCAGATAGCCGCCCGCCGCGACCGCCACGCCGGTGAGGATCGCACCGGCCCGCCCGGCGCCGCCCGGCCGCCCGAGCAGCGCGTCGTACAGCCCGCGGACCACCCCGGCGGGCAGCACCCGCGTGGTGTAGCGGCGCTCGGACTCCAGGCCCTTGCCCGCGCCGACACTGCGGGCCACCAGCGCCTTGGACAGGCCCTCGGCGTAGGCGCGGGTGCGGAAGTAGCCGAACCGCTCCCGCGCGGCGGGGACCTTGTGGTGGATGACGGCGCGGTCGTCGATCAAGAGGACCGCGTCGGGGAGGGCAGCGGTGAGCCGGATGCACAGCTCGGTCTCCTCGCAGCCGAGCGGGCGCCGGTCGCCGTCGCGGCCGATGCCGGTGGCGAAGCCGCCCGCCGCGTCGAAAGCGGCCCGCCGGAAGGAGGCGTTGCCGCCGAGGACGTTACGGACCCGGACCCGGCCGGGCGGCAGGCCCCGGTAGGTGCAGCCGACGATCCAGTCGAACTCCTCGGGGAACCACACCGGCCGGCGGCCGGACGCCCAGGCGGGCACGGTCCGCCCGCCGACGGCCATCACCCGCGGGTCGTCGTACCCCTCGTCGAAGTGGCGCAGCCAGTCACGCTCGGCCACGGCGTCGTCGTCGAGGAAGGCCACGATGTCGCCGCGGGCGGCGGCGATGCCGGTGTTACGGCCGGCGGAGAGGCCGCGGGGGCCCGCGTTGGCGAGCACCCGCACCTCCTCCCGGTCCGTCTCCCGCTCGTAGCGGCGGGTGAGCCGGTCCAGGAGCGCCGCGTTGTGGTCGACCACGAGCAGCGTCTCCAGGGCCGGCCGTGACTGGTGGCGTACCGAGTCGACCGCGGCGAGGATGTCCTCCCACCGCTCCTCGGTGTACACACAGATCACCACGGAGAACCGGCGCTCACCGGGGCCTGCGGGGGGCTGGGGCCTCAAGAGACCTCTCCCCGAGGGATGTTGGCGGAGAAGGCGGCGGGCCTGCGGCGCGCCGCGCGCCGGACGCCCTTCTCCTTGAGGATGACGCGCAGGACGCGCAGCCCGTCCCGTACGGCGTTGAGGTTGCTGACGCCGTGGATGCGCAGGTACTCGTGGCTCGGTACTTCCTGCACGCGCAGGCCGGCCTTGACGACCCGGATGTTGATGAGGGTCTCGATCTCGAAGCCGGTGCAGTCGAGGGTGATCTCGTCCAGGCACCGGCGCCAGAAGGCGTTGTAGCCGTAGCAGAGGTCGGTGTAGCGGGCGCCGAACTTGGCGTTGACGATCCCGCAGAGGATGCGGTTCCCGAGTCTGCGGACCGGCGTCATGTCGTCCGTACCGCCGCCGTTGGCAAAACGGGATCCCTTGGCGAAGTCGGCGCCGCCGACCAGGGCGGACACATAGGAGACGATCTCCTGCCCGTCCGCCGAGCCGTCCGCGTCGACCATGACGATGATGTCGCCGGTGCAGGCGGCGAAGCCGCTGATGAGCGCGTCTCCCTTGCCCTTGCCGACCTGCTTGACGACCTTGACGTCGGGCCGCAGTTCACGGGCCACACGGACGGTGTCGTCGGTGGAGTTGCCGTCGACCAGGACCACTTCGTGGATCCAGTCCGGCAGTGTCTTGAAGACGTACGGGAGATTTTCCGCTTCGTTCATCGCGGGGATGACCACGCTTACCGGCGGAGTGATGGCCAGATGCGAGGTGATGGCGCGGTACTGAGCCGCTATTCGCCGGTCGATCTGTGTGGCGGAATGAGTTTCGAGTGACGTTTCGAGCGACGTTTCGAGCGATGAGCTCATGGTTTGGGTATCCCTCTCGTCCGGTGGACCGCCCGCCCCCGGGCGGTCTCGTTGTCTGTCCGGTTCGAAAGGGGGGTTCTCATCCGCCCAGCACGAATTCGATCTCCGTGCGAAATGGATGAGCTGGCATGACTGGCCGCGTGACACGCGACTTGGCCCCCATGCGGCAACGCATGCGGTACAGGCCGCGGCACCCCCCTACACAGCGCTCCGCTCCGGATCCATCGCGACGCTAGAGCCCTCCCCTGAGCCGCTTTGCATGATGGACCGTTGCGGGTGAGATGTACGACGGTATTGATGAATGGGACTGTATGGCAAGACCCGGCCAGGGTCTCGCGATTTCCTTGTTTCGTCCTTCTCCGACTGCACAGACGCGAGGTCCGCTCGAATAGTTCCTACCGAACGGGTGTGGGAATAAGTGACGTGTGTGACGGGAGAGTTATGCAATTCCGGCGGACCGGGAACTCCGTTATTGCGCGGAACTCCTGCACGCGCGGCGCGTGAATGCATTCCGTATCGCCACGACCAGGAGCAGCAGGACCGAGACCCCCGCGACGGCCGCCACACCGCCCCGGATGGACCACAGATGAAACGTCAGCATCATCTGGGCCACGGTGAGATCGAGTGCGACCGCTCCCGCCGCCGAGAGCACGCAGCGCGTGAGTGTGGTGAACCGGCGCAGGACCGAGCCGATGGCGAGCGCCGGGGTCACCAGAAGCAGGAAGAGTGCGAAGGGGGCGCGCAGGGGTGAATCGAGGTCGGCGGCGGCGAGTGCGGCGCCGACGCCCGAGACGGCCGCGACGGCACCGGCGAGCAGGGCGAGCGCGTCCCGGGAGGCGGAACGCGCAAGGAAGGGCCGCCTACCGGCAGTTGGCTGGTTTCCGTTGGTCCGCATGGGTGAATTTGCCCCCAAGGTGCCGGATGTCGGAGTGCCATGCTCGGGCGGCGGTGATGCCTCGTCAAGAAGCCCTGAACTCCCTTGCCAAATCTTCTTGGCATGGACACTTCCAGTCAGCTATGCGCGCTGCTACCACAGTTGTGGCAGAGGTCCTGCTAAAGGGAGGTTCCATGAAACTGTCCCGAATCGCGGCATTCTCGTCCTCGCTTCTCCTCGGCGCCGTCCTCTCCCTCACGGGCTCGGGGGCGGCGCAGGCCGCGGAGACCGCCGCTCTCGACTACGTGGCGCTCGGCGACTCGTACTCCTCCGGTGTCGGCGCCGGGAGTTACGACAGCGCCAGCGGCTCCTGCAAGCGCTCCACGAAGGCCTACCCCCGGCTGTGGGCGGCGGCGAACTCACCCTCGTCGTTCGCGTTCACGGCGTGCTCCGGCGCTCGTACGGGTGATGTCACGGCGGGTCAGCTCGGCCCGCTCAGCGCCGCCACCGACCTCGTCTCGATCACCATCGGCGGCAACGACGCCGGTTTCGCCGACGTCATGACGACCTGTGTCCTCCAGTCCGAAGCCACCTGCATCAACCGAGTGAATCAAGCCAAGGCGTACGTCGACACCACCCTGCCCGGCCAGCTCGACTCGGTGTACTCGGCGATCAGATCCAAGGCGCCCGCGGCCAAGGTCGTCGTCATCGGCTACCCCCGCTTCTACAAACTGAGCGGCACCTGCACCACCGGACTCAGCGAGAACGAACGGCGCGCCATCAACGGCGGCGCCGACCACCTCAACACCGCCATCGCCAAGCGCGCGGCCGACCACGGCTACACCTTCGCCGACGTCGTCCCCGCCTTCACCGGACACGAGATCTGCTCCGGCGCGGCCTGGCTGCACAGCGTCAACTGGCTCAACATCGGGGATTCCTACCACCCCACCGCCTCCGGCCAGTCCGGCGGCTACCTGCCCACCTTCAGGAACGCGGTCTGACCGACCCCTCGGCCGACCGCTCGACCGACCCCTCGGCCGAAGCCTCGGCCGACCCCGTAGGGGTGGGGTAGGAGGCCCCGTCCGTCGGGGTCTCCCGCTCACAGCTCACCGAGAAGCCCACCCACTGCGACCGCGCCCCGACCGGCGTCCGGATCTCCACCCGGATCCGGTCGTGGCGCTCCGAGTCCGCCGCGAACGACGTCTCGGTGTGGTGGACCACCCGCTCCCGCGCGCCGCCCGCGCCGAACTCCACCGTCTTCCACTCCGCGCCCGAGCCGCCGCCGCTCTCGGTCACCCACCGGTAGGAGACGGACGCCGGCACCCGGCCGACCGCGATCCCGGCGGCGAACGACGGCGCCCGGTCCGCGGGCGGGGGACAGGCCCCGGTGTAGCTGTCGCGCACCGCCGTCACATGGACCCGTACGGTCTGCGCCGGCGGGGGAGTGGAGGACGCAGAACCGCTGCCGGTGCTCGCGCCCGGGCTCGCGCCGGTGGCCGGCGCCGAGGACGGGGGCGTGGGCGTCGGCGAAGGCCCCGGCTCATCCGTCGCCGGATCCGTACCGCCCTGGCTGGTGGTCGAGGCACCGGCCGGTGTGCCGCCCCGGCCGTGCTCCTGGACCAGCGCGTACGTCAGCGCGCCCACCGCGACCACCAGCACCGCGATCCCGGCGGTGAGCACCGCCACGGCCCGCCGCGGCCGCTCGGGCGCCGAGACCGTCGTGTCCGCGCCCGGCGTGGGAGCCGGGAAGGCCGGACGCTCCAGGGGAGGCGTGGGCGTCCCCGTCTCCCTCGGGGCGTACGGGACCGGAGGGACCGGTGTGCTCGCGTGCACGGTCGCCGTACGGGGCGTGCCGCCCGCGCCCACCACCCGCAGCAGCCGCTCCGCCTCGGCCGCCGACAGCCGCTCCGCCGGAACCTTCCGCAGCAGCCCCTCGATGACCGGGGTGAGCGCTCCCGCCCGACGCGGCGGCGGCAACTCCTCGTCCACCACCGCCCGCAGGGTGCTCAGCGGAGTGTCCTGGCGGAAGGGCGAGTTGCCCTCCACGCACGCGTACAGCAGCACGCCGAGCGACCACAGGTCCGACTCCGGACCCGGTGTGCGCCCCAACGCCCGCTCGGGAGCGAGGAATTCGGGCGAGCCGATCAACTCGCCGGTCATCGTCAGGTCACTCGCCCCGGACACCCGCGCGATCCCGAAGTCCGTCAGCACCACGCGGCCGTCGTTGGCGATCAGCACATTGCCCGGCTTCACGTCCCGGTGCAGCACCCCCGCCTCATGGGCCGCGCGGAGCGCCGCGAGCACTTCCCCGCCGATGTGCGCGGCCCGCTGGGGCGTCAGGGGCCCCTCGGCGTCGAGCGTCTCGGCGAGCGTCAGGCCCCGGATCAGCTCCATCGCGATCCAGGGCCGGCCGTCCTGGGACGCCACGTCGTAGACCGTGACCACATTGCGGTGCGAGATCCGCGCGGCGGCCCAGGCCTCGCGCTCCAGGCGCGCGTACAGCCTGCCGGTCTCCGCGTCGTCCAGGCCGGCCGGGGCGCGGACCTCCTTGACGGCGACCTCGCGGCCGAGCGCCTCGTCCCTGGCCCGCCACACCACGCCCATGCCGCCCTGCCCAAGGGGGCTCAGCAGGCGGTAACGCCCCGCGATCAGACGCTCGTCGCCCGGTACCTCGCTCACGCGAGCCCCTCTCCGCAGCAGGGTCGAACCCCTCCAAGCTAGCTCAACCGAGCCTTTTTGCCGCCCCCTTGGACCGGGTCTCTCCGCGCGCCCTTCTGTGATCTTGGTGGCGGAGATCACAGAGGGCCGCCGGAGGTGGCGGTACCGGACGGAAGGTGACGGATCGACGCCTGTCCAACTCGCCCTGGAATCACATGTATTCAGAGAGTGACCGTCAACCCCCGTACCGGCGTGGTGAATCCAGGGGACGGGATACACGGGTGTCACTGCGGAGCGATAGGGTTAATCTGCCCGGGCCGGGTGCCCTCGTACGGGTGGGGAGTGACATGGAACAGATAACGGTGCGCAGCAGGCCGCGTGTGCCTGCGATCACCTGCGGGAGCAGCGCGACAAGTTCGCGTCTCGACCGCCACCTTTCGGTGCTGGGCGGCCCTGCCGTGCCACAGCGCGAGGCGGCGGAAGCGACGCTGCTCATGCGGGAACTGACGACGCGCGATGTCGCGCACAGCCGTGGCAGCAAGAGCGCGCGAGTCTCGCTCTTCGCACCGCTGCGGCGCCTGCGGCGCTCGCTCTTCGGCAGTCACCGCTAGGGGTCTGCCCAGCACGGTCGGGTGGGGTCCGTGTGCCCCACCACGCGCACCCGCCCAGCTCGCGCCCCCACCCGACCGCACCGGCACACCCGCCGACACCACCGCACCATCGCAACGCATCACCGCACCACCGCAGCGCACCACCCACCGGTACGACGCCCCAGGCCCACGCCCGTTACGCCGCCCGTACGTCAGACGACGACGCCCGCGTCCCGCAGCGCCGCCACCTCCGCCGCCCCGAGACCCGCCTCCCGCAGGATCGCGTCCGTGTGGGCGCCCAGCGCCGGAACCGCCCCCATCACCGCCGACTCCGCCGCGTCCGGGAACGTCACCGGCGGCAGCATCGCCCTCAGCGGCCCCACCGGACTCGCCACCTCGCGCCAGCGCTCACGCGCCGCCAGCTGCGGATGGGCCGCCAGGTCCGTCAGTGTGTTCAGCCGGGCGCACGCGATTCCCGCCTCCTCAAGACGCGCCACCGCCTCGGCCGCCGTCAGCGCCGCCAGCGCCTCGCCCACCACCGCGTCCGTCTTCTCCCGGTGCTCCACCCGTGCCGTGTTCGTCGCGAACGACGGATCGTCCGCCAGCTCCGGCCGGCCGAGCACCTGCTGCGCGAGCCGCCGCCACTCCCGGTCGTTCTGCACCGACAGCAGCACCTGACCGCCGTCCGCCGTGGCGTACGCGTCGTACGGCGCGATGACGGCGTGCGCGACCCCCGTGCGCGCCGGGCTCTCGCCCCCGTGCATCGCATGGTGCAGCGGGTGCCCCATCCACTCCGCGAGCGACTCCAGCATGGAAATCTCCACCGGCCCGCCCCGCCCGGTCGTCCCGCGCCGCACGAGCGCGGCGAGGACCCCCGCGTACGCGTACATCGCCGCCGCGATGTCCGCCGCCGGGATCCCCGCCTTCACCGGCCGCTCCGGTGTCCCCGTCACCGACACCAGCCCGGACTCGCACTGCACGAGCATGTCGTAGGCCCGCTTGTGGGCATACGGGCCGCCCGCTCCGTACCCCGAGATGTCCACCGCCACCAGCCGCGGATGCGCCGCGCACAGGGTCGCCGCGTCCAGCCCGAGCCGGGCCGCGGCGCCCTGCGCCAGGTTCTGCACGAACACGTCCGCGTCGGCGACGAGCCGGCGGACGATCCCGATCCCCCGCGGGTCCTTCAGGTCGACGGCCAGCGACTCCTTGCCGCGGTTGCACCAGACGAAGTGCGAGGCGAGGCCGCCGGCGGCCGTGTCGTACCCGCGCGCGAAGTCCCCGCCGTCCGGGCGCTCGACCTTGATGACCCGGGCGCCCAGATCGGCGAGCTGGCGGGTGGCGAACGGCGCCGAGACGGCCTGTTCGACGGCGACGACGGTGATCCCGTCCAGCGGGAGCGGCTGAGTACTCATGGCAGGCGTACCTACCGTGTACGCACCACCTTTGTCACCCCCGCGCGTACCGTCGGACCGCGAGCGGCGCGCAGAGCGCGATCAGGGCGAGGGACCACAGCAGCGCCCCGGCGACCGGATGCGTCACCGGCCAGGCGGCGTCCGCCGGGACCGCGGCGTTGCCGAACAGCTCCCGCACGGCCGTGGTCACCGCCGAGATCGGGTTCCACTCGGCGACCGTACGCAGCCAGCCGGGCATGCCCTCCACCGGGATGTAGGCGTTGGACAGCAGCGGCAGCATGAAGGTGGCGCTGCCCAGCTGGCCGGCCGCCTCCTCGCTCTTCGAGGCGAGGCCCAGCAGGATCCCCACCCAGGTGGTGGCGAAGCGGAAGAGCAGCAGCAGTCCGAAGGCGCCCACGGCTTCGAGCGCCGTGCCCTCGATCCGCCAGCCCATGGCCAGGCCCACCAGCATCAGCGGGACCAGGCCGGCCGCGCTGGTGAGCAGATCGGCCAGCGCCTGGCCGAGCGGGACGGCGGCCCGGCTCATCGGCAGGGTCCGGAAGCGGTCCATCACGCCCCGGTGGGAGTCCTGGGCGGCCTGGAACATGCCGGTCATGATGCCGTTCGCGGCGGTCGCCACGAGCATGCCCGGCACCAGGAACGACCGGTAGTCGGCGCCCGGCATGGCGAGCGCGCTGCCGAAGACGTAGCCGAAGAAGAGCAGGAAGACGATCGGCATCGTCTGGGTCATCACCAGGATCGCGGGGGCGCGCCGGATCCGCTGGAGATGGCGGCCGAGCACGGCGGCCCCGTCGTGTGCGAGCGCGCTCATACGGCAAGCTCCTTACGGTCGGTACGGTCGGTGAGGCGCAGGAACACCTCGTCGAGGGTGGGCGGACGCAGGCTCGCGTCGACGACGGGGACCCCGGCCGCGTCGATCTCGCGGACGACCCGGGGGAGGGTCAGCGTCGGGTCGGTGGTGACCGCGCCGACCGTGCACCGCTCCACGTCCAGGGCCGGTGCGGAGCCGGTGAGCTGGTCCAGGACGGCCGCGGCGGCGTCGAGATGGGCGGGGTCGGCGACGACCACCTGCGCGTAACTGCCGATCATCGCCTTGAGCTCGGCGGGTGAACCGCGGTGGGCGGCCCGGCCCTCGTCGATCAGCACGATGTCGTCGGCGAGCTGGTCGGCCTCCTCCAGATACTGCGTGGTGAGCAGCACGGTCGTGCCCTGGGACGCCAACCCCCGTACGGCGTCCCAGATGCCGTTGCGGCTGTGCGGGTCGAGGCCCGTCGTGGGCTCGTCCAGGAAGAGCACCTTCGGCGGGACCAGCAGGCTCGCGGCGAGGTCGAGACGGCGCCGCATCCCGCCGGAGTAGGTCCGGGCCGGGCGGTCTGCCGCCTCCGTCAGGCCGAACTGCTCCAGCAGCTCACCGGCGCGCGCCCGGGGCGCCCGCAGCAGCTTCGCGAACAGCCGTAGGTTCTCGGCGCCGCTGAGCTCCCCGTCGACCGATGCGTACTGCCCGGTCACGGCAATGCGCCGGCGTACCCCTGCCGGGTCGCGCACCACGTCGCACCCGGCGACCCGGGCGCTGCCGGAATCGGGGGTGGTGAGCGTGGTCAGCACCCGTACGGCCGTGGTCTTGCCCGCGCCGTTGGGGCCGAGGACGCCGCAGACCGTGCCCTCGGGAACGGCCAGATCGAGGCCGCGCAGCGCGTACACCTCGCCGTATCGCTTCTGCAGGCCCTCACTAAGTACAGCGTACGTAGTTGTCATGAGGCGGACCATACCGCACTACGTACGCTGTACGTAACTAGGATGGTGGCGAGGTGATGAGTAATGGCGGGCCGAGCGGCCGAACCGGAAGTGATCTGGGCGCGCCCCGAGCGCGCGGGCCGTGGTCCCAAACCGGCGTACAGCCGGGCGGACATCGTGGCCGCGGCCGTGCGCATCGCCGACGCCGACGGCATCGACGCGCTCTCCATGCGGCGCATCGCGGCCGACATCGGCTGCGGCACGATGTCGCTCTACAACTACGTCCCCCGCAAGGAGGATCTGTACGAGCTGATGGTCGACGCGGTCAGCGGGGAGTACGACCTGTCCGGGGGGCCGGGCGGTGACTGGCGCGCGCACATGCTCCATATCGCCCGCGAGGCCAAGGGGATCCTGCACCGCCATCCCTGGGTCATCCGGCTGATGACGACCGGGTACGCCTACGGCCCCAACGCCCTGCGCTTCCTGGAGCACTGTCTCGGCTGCCTGGACGGCCTCGACCTGCCCGGCGGCACCAAGCTGGAGCTGATCGCGACCGTCAACGGTACGGTGATGACCATCGTCGCCAACGAACTCGCCATGGCCGAACGCGCCCGCGGGCTGCCGTGGTCCGAGGAGCAGGAGCAGGCCGTGCGCGGCGCCTATCTGATGAGCCGGCTCGCGGGCGGCGCGTATCCGAGACTGGCCGCCGTCTTCGCCGAGTCCGGCGTCGACCGGTTCGAACCCGACGAGGTCTTCGACCGGACGCTGCGGCGGGTCCTCGACTCCTTCGCGACCGCCTAAAGCAGCGCGAACTGGCCCTCCGGGCCCTCCTCCTGGTGGTCGAGTACGGACGCGGGCCGCCGCGCCCGCTCCGGTACGGGCAGCACACCGGCCTCCCGCAGCGCGCCGCGCGTCAGCTGCGGCCCCTCGGCGAGCGCCGCGCACTCCGGCGCGCGCCGGCCGAGGAGGGCCAGGACCGTGATCAGCTCCAGGAGTTCGGAGGTCCACTCCTGCGGCCAGGCGGCTGGGCCGATCGCCGCCAGGGTGCCGGGCTCGGCGGGCGCCGTCCGGCGCTCGAACCAGAGCTCCAGCATCCGCACCCCGCCGACCCGGAACTCCCAGGCCTCCGCCGGGACGGGCGAGATCCGCCCGGCGCCGAGCGCGAGGCTCTCCTCCTCGGCGTCGTACGTGAGCGCGTCGGGCCGGGCGGGGATCGCCGCCCGGACGTAGGGGCGCCGCCCGCCCGGCAGCCTGGGCCGTTCACCACCCCGGGCGTCGCGCAGCTGCACCCCCGTCATCCACCGGCCCAGCTCCACACCGGCCTGCCATGCCCCCGGTGCGGCCGGCAGTGGCACCGCGCACCCGGCGGGGGAGGGCCGGGCGGCGGCCACGGCCCAGGCCAGCCACTCCTCGGCGGTGACCTCATGCCCGTACCGCTCGCTGAGCAGCGGCAGCAGCCCCGGCGCCACGTTGGGTTCGCGGCCGCCGGGCCGGCGGTAGAGCGGCCGGATCCGGCCCGGCCGGCCCGCCGGGGACCGTCCGTCCGGCAGCGCCGCCGTCACCAGCAGCGCCGGGCCGCCGGCGCCGGGGACGTAGCCCTGCTCGACGGCGAACAGCTGGCGGTCGTCGGCGACCCGCCACAACTCGGGCCGGGCGGTGTCGATGAGGCGGTGGTCCGGTATCAGCCACTGCTGGTCGAAGGGGCCGTGCGCGAGCCGTACGGGCTCGGGGCAGGGTCCCGACTCCCGGGCGAACCTCCCGGTGCCGGTGGCCTGCCCCGGCAGCGCGGCCACCGAACTCGCCGGGGTCCGCGCCCGGCTGGGCCCGAACAGCGTCTCCCGCTCGGCGCCCTCGGCCGCGACGAGCCGTTTCCAGCGCGCCCGCAGCGTCGCGGCGTCGGGCGCCACGATCCACGGCCGGCCGAGCCGCAGCGGCGCCACGGCCCAGGGCATGAGGTCGTCGAGCAGCGGCACATCTTCGGTCACGGCAGGCATGCTAATGACCGGCGGGCGCCGATATCAGTGCGCGTCCGGTCGCGGGGGTGGGCCGGTGCGCGGGTGGGGGCGCCCGGTGGCCCTGCGCTGCCGGTCGGTGCGTTCCGAAGGGCGGCCGGTCGCGGCGGCGCCGTGGGCGCCGTCGTGCGCGCGCCCGCGCGGCGGTCAGTGCGCGTCCACCGTCACCGAGAAGGAGAAGCGGTCGCCCCGGTAGCGGATCCGGGCCACGTCCACGACCCGGCCGTCCTCGTCGTAGGTCACGCCCGTGTAGTGCAGGATCGGCGACAGCAGCGGCACAGCGAGCAGCGTCGCCGTCTCCGGGTCCGCCAGGCGCGCCTCGACCGTGTCCGTGATCCGGCTGATCCGGACCCCCACCAGGTCCCGCAGTACCTTCGTCATCGGCCAGCGCTCCAGGTCGGCCGGGTCCAGATCCGCCGCGATCTCCGGACGTACCGCGTTCTCCGCCCAGTTGGTGGGCTCGCCGGTCTCCCCGTCGCAGCGCAGCCGCCGGTAGGCGACCACCTCCGAGGCGTCGGGGAAGTACTCGGCGAGCTCACCGGGGACGGGCTCGGGGCCGTGGCCGAGGACCTCGGTCCGCTCCCCGGACTGCTGGGCCACGATCGCGTCGATCGAGCCGAGCAGCCGGCGCGGGGCGCTGCGCCGGGCGCCGGGCTCGATGAACGTCCCGCGCCGCCGGTGCCGGCTGATCAGGCCTTCCTCCTCCAGCTCCTTGAGCGCCTGGCGCATAGTGAGCACGCTGACGCCGTAGTGCGCGGCGAGCTGCTCCTCGGTGGGCAGCCGAAGCGAGGCGTCGGGCGCGCGGCCCAGTATCGAGGCGCGCAGCGACTGCGAGACCTGATACCAGAGCGGCAGCTTGCGGTTCAGGACCAGCGAGTCGGGTGCGAAGGCGGTCACGGCTCTCTCCGTACGAACGGCACTACGGGACACCACGAGCGGACCTTACGGCCGGAAGTGGCGCTCCAGACCCTGCCATACGTCGTCGTAGCCGCTCTGCAGATGGTCGGCTCCGGCGGCCTGCGCGGTCGCCGTGACCGGCCAGCGGGTCTCGAACATGAAGGCAAGGCCGTCGTCGATCTTCTGCGGCTTCAGCTCGGCGGCGCTCGCCTTGTCGAAGGTCTCGCGGTCGGGGCCGTGCGCGGACATCATGTTGTGCAGCGAGCCACCGCCCGGCACGAACCCTTCGGCCTTGGCGTCGTAGGCGCCCTCGATGAGGCCCATGTACTCGCTCATCACATTGCGGTGGAAGTACGGCGGGCGGAAGGTGTCCTCGCCGACCAGCCAGCGCGGCGCGAAGACGACGAAGTCGACGCCCGCGAGGCCGGGGGTGTCGGACGGCGAGGTCAGCACCGTGAAGATCGACGGGTCCGGGTGGTCGTAGCTGATCGAGCCGATGACGTTGAAGGTGCGCAGGTCGTAGACGTACGGCGTGTGGTTGCCGTGCCAGGCGACGACATCGAGCGGGGAGTGGCCGTAGGTCGCGGACCAGAGGTTGCCGCAGTACTTGTTCACCACCTCGACCGGGCTCTCGACGTCCTCGTACGCGGCGCGCGGGGCGCGGAAGTCGCGGGCGTTGGCGAGGCCGTTGGCGCCGATCGGGCCCAGGTCGGGGAGCTGGAAGGGCGCGCCGTAGTTCTCGCAGACGTAGCCGCGGGCGGTCTCGTCCAGCAGCTCGACCCGGAAGCGCACCCCGCGCGGGATCAGCGCGACCTCGCCCGGGCGGGCGGCGAGCAGGCCCAGCTCGGTGCGGAGCAGCAGCCCGCCCCGCTCGGGGACGATCAGCAGCTCGCCGTCGGCGTCGCTGAACACACGGCGGTCCATGGAGGCGTTCGCGTGGTAGAGGTGCACGGCCATGCCGGTGCGCTGGGTGGCGTCGCCGTTGCCGCCGAGCGTCCACAGGCCCGCGACGAAGTCCGTGCCCGGGGCCGGCTCCGGCAGCGGGTTCCAGCGCAGCCGGTTGGGGTCGGGGACGGTCTCGGTGAACGGCGCGCTGCGGAGGTGGCCGTTGTCGATCCGGACGAACGGCGGGTGGGCCGCCGACGGGCGGATCCGGTAGAGCCACGAGCGGCGGTTGTGGGCGCGCGGCTCGGTGAACGCGCTGCCGCTCAGCTGCTCCGCGTACAGGCCGAGGGGGGCCCGCTGCGGCGAGTTCCGGCCGAGCGGCAGCGCTCCGGGGACCGCCTCCGAGCTGTGCTCGTTGCCGAATCCGGTGGAGTACTCCAGCCCTTCGGCCGTCTTTCTCGCCAGTTCCGTGGTCATCGCCCGCTCCTGTCCTGAGCCCGCACAACAATCCTATGCATGACCGTAGGATTCCGCGCCCGCTCCCGTCAACGGGGCGCCGCTGGGACGTGTCGGGTGTGCGGAGGGTTCCCGTCCGTGCACGGGGGGTCCCAAAAGATGAACATTGCTCTACTCTCACCGGCATGTCGTGGACACGCAGGCTCGTTCTCGCGCTCTCGGTCCTGCTGGCGGCCCTCGCCGGCACCGTCGCCGCCGCCCCCCTGGCCCAGGCCCACGAGGAACGGCCGGTGGACTTCCCCGACGGCTCCGGCCGCGTCCCCGCCCTGCGCACGGGCGAACCGGACCTCCTCGTCTGCAAGACCGACCGGGCCGACTTCGAGCGCCGGATCGCCGCCTTCCCGGCCGCGCTGCGCACCCGGAACCTGAACCTCTTCGCCCGCTGCCTCGCCGACGGCCACCGCCATCTCCAGCAGGCCGTCGACGCCGTCGACCGGCCCGGGACGACGATCGCGATCCTGCCCGGGCTGTACGAGGAGGAGCCCTCACTGCCCCCGCCGACCGGCGCCTGCGCCCGGCTGAAGGCACCCCGCTCGGGGTTCGGCTACCAGATCCTCAGCTACGCCCAGCAGAAGCAGTGCCCGCACAACCAGAACCTGGTCGCCATCCTCGGCAAGAAGGACCTCCAGATCGAGGGCACGGGCGCGGCGCGCACGGACGTCGTCATCGACGCCAAGTACCAGAAGCTCAACGCGATCCGCGCCGACGAGTCCGACGGCGTCTACTTCCGCAACTTCACCGCCCAGCGCACCACCTTCAACTCCCTCTACGTGCTGGCGGGCGACGGATTCGTCATCGACAACGTGCTGACCCGCTGGAACGACGAGTACGGCTTCCTCACCTTCGCCAGCGACCACGGCCTGTACAAGAACTGCGAGTCGTACGGCAACGGCGACTCCGGCATCTACCCGGGCTCGGCCTCCGACATCAACAACGGCCGGGGCTACGACGTGCCCCGCTACTCCATCGAGATCACCGGCTGCCGCAGCCACCACAACATGGTCGGCTACTCGGGCACGGCGGGCGACTCGGTCTGGGTCCACGACAACGAGTTCGACCACAACATGGGCGGCGCCTCCATGGACAGCGCCTTCCCCGGCCACCCCGGACTCCCGCAGAACCACGCCAAGTTCGAGCGGAACCTGATCCACGACAACAACCAGAACTACTACCGGCACGTCGCCGACGGCACCTGCGCCAAACCACCAGTCGAGCGCGGCTACGAACAGGGCGTCGTCTGCCCGCAGATCTCCATGCCCCCGGGCACCGGCATCATCACCGCCGGCGGCAACTGGAACCTCTACGAGAACAACTGGATCTACGGTCACGAGCGCACCGCCTTCTACCTCAACGCCGTCCCCGCCTTCATCCGTGGCGAGTCCGCCTGGTCCAAACAGGCCGACACCTCCCATCACAACCGCTACGCCGGCAACCACCTCGGCGTCGACCGGGCGGGCGCCTCGCGGCCCAACCGCACCGACGTCTGGTGGGACGGCCAGGGCGGCGGCAACTGCTGGCAGTCCGGCACCGGCGCCTCCTCGCCGCGCACCCTGCCCGAGTGCGGCGCCCGGCGCGGCGACGTCTCCGGCGGCTCCGACCGGCTCGCCGGCGAACCCGTCAAGCTCGTCCAACTCCTGGTCTGCGCCGACTACAACGTCCAGGCGCGCCGCCTCCCGGCGGGCTGCGACTGGTACGGCGCGCGCGGCCTCGCCCGCGTCGAGACCCAGATCGCCCTGGGGACCGCGCTGGTGCTCGGCCTCGTGGGCGCCGTGCTGTGGCGCCGCCGCCTGCGCACGAGCCGCCTCGCGGCCGTCGCCACCGCCCTGGGCGCCCTGGGCCTCACCCTCGACGTCGCCGGCTCCACCCTGCCCCTGACCGCCGGATACGTACCCGCGCTGGCCCTGCTCCTCCTGGGCGCCTGGTGGACGACCCTCGGCCTCACCCTGCGACCCACCCGCCGCGCCCTCGCCTGGACGACCCTCGCGCTGGGCGCCCTCACGCTCCTCGACGCCTTCGACAAGGCGGTCCTGATGATCCCCTGGATCCCTCTGAGCCCCGCCTGGCTGCGCGGTCTGCTCGCGGTGGTGTGGGTGCTGTGGGCGGCGATCGCGGCGGCGGGCCCGGGGGAGGGGGCGGCGGAGGGGGTACGGGGAGCGGCGCCCGCACCCGGCGGGGCGTCCGGCGGTACGCCCGGGAGCGCGTCCGGGCGCTTGTCCGGGGAGACCTCGTGACCCGCCGGGCGGCCGGGCTCGTACTCGCCCTCGTGGTCGCGCTCGCCGGGGCGGGATGCGGTGGGCGGGCGACGACCCATCACAAGCCCGGCACCAGCCACCAGGAGGCGACCGGGACCGGCGGTGCGCTCCTCGACGCTCGGGACGAGTCGGGGCACCGGCTGAGGGAGGTGCCGGCCGAGGGGGCACCGCGCGTGGAGCTCAGCGCGCGGCCCGACTCCGAGGACGGCTGGAACCTCCACCTCAGCGTGGAGCACTTCCGGTTCACCCCGGAGAGCGCGGGCGGCGCCGCTCTCCCGGGCCGTGGCCACGCCCACCTCCTCGTCGACGGCCGCAAGACGGCCCGGATCTACGGGCCTTGGCACCACCTCCCCGCCACGGCCCTTGCCACCCCAGGGCGGCACACCCTCACCGTCCGGCTGTACGCCGACGACCACACCGCCTGGGCGGTCGCGGGCCGGCCGGTGGAGGCCACGGCCGCCGTCACGAAAGGCGAGGCCCCAGGCCAGGGGACAGGCGCCGGCACGCACCCGCACCCCCCGGCGGCCGACCGGACCGTCGAGATCACCGTCACCGGCGGCAGGGTCGAGCCCGCGCCCTCCCGTATCGAGGTCGAGCGAGGCGCGCGCATCGCCCTGCGGGTCACCAGCGACCGCGCCGACACCCTCCATGTCCACGGCTACGACCACACCACCGCCCTGCCCGCCGGCCGCCCCGCCACCCTGACATTCACCGCCGACCGCACCGGCCTCTTCGAGGTCGAGACCCATGACTCCGGCCTCGTCCTGACCCAGCTCGTCGTCCGGTGAACCGCCCGTGACCCCCCTCGCCCACGGCGTCGGCTCCCAGCACGACCTGCCGATCTCGCCCTTCTACGCCTTCGCGGGCGCGTTCGCCGCGCTCTTCGTCTCCTTCCTCGCACTCGGCCTCCTGTGGTCCGACTCCCGCTTCCGGGGCGACCGTTCGGGCCGCCCGCTCCCCAGGCCCGTCCAGCGGCTCGCCGACGCCCCGGCCACCCGCGCCGCCCTGCGCCTGCTCGGCCTCGCGGGCGCGCTGTTCGTCGCCCTGCACCTCCTCCTCGGCCCCGACGACCCGGCCCGCAACCCCGCCCCCGGCGCCCTCTACGTCCTCCTGTGGGTCGGGCTCGTCCCCGCCTCCCTCCTCCTCGGCCCGGTCTGGCGCCTCCTCAACCCCCTGCGCACCCTCCACCGCCTCCTCCCGGCCCGTCACCCGCGCCCACTGCCACCCCGCCTCGGGCTGTGGCCGGCCGCCGCCGGACTGCTCGCCTTCACCTGGCTCGAACTCGTCGCCCCCGACCCCACCTCACCCCCCGTCCTCCTCGCCTTCCTCGGCGCCCACACCGCCGTCCACCTCCTCGGCGCCGCCCGCCACGGCGACCGCTGGTTCGCCCATGCCGACGCCTTCGAGGTCTACTCGACCCTGATCGCCCGGCTCTCCCCGCTCGGCCGCCGCGCCGACGGCCAACTCGTCCTGCGCAACCCCTTCCACGGCCTGGACGCCACCCCGCAGACCCCCGGCCTCGTCGCCACCCTCTGCGTCCTGCTCGGCTCCACCGCCTACGACGGCTTCTCCGACGCCCCCCGCTGGATCACCGCCGTCCAGACCTCACCCCTCGGCCGCACCCCCACCGCCACCCTCGGACTGCTCGGCGCCGTCGCCCTGGTCGCCGGCCTGTACTGCCTGTGCTCCGGGGCCGTCCGCCTGGCGGACCGCGAACTGCCCCACCCCCTCACGGCCTTCGCCCACTCCCTCCTGCCGATCGCGCTCGGCTATCTCGTCGCGCACTACACCACCCTCTTCGTGACGGAAGGACCACGCACAGTCATGGTGGCACTCGGCACTGACAACGCCCTCGCCCCCGCCCCGCCGCTGAGCCCGGGCGGCCTCGCCACCCTCCAGGTCGGCGCCGTCGTCACCGGCCACGTCGTCGGTGTCGTCGCCGCGCACGACCGCTCGGTGCGGCTGCTGCCGCCCGCCCGCGCCGTCGCCGGTCAGCTCCCGCTGCTCGTGCTGATGATCACGTACACCCTCGGCGGCATCGGCCTTCTGATCGCCTGACCCAGCCGACCGTCCGGAACGGCATCATGGACCCCGTGCCTCCGTCCCCCTCCCTCCGTCGCGCGCCCGTCCAGCAGCGCAGCGCCGAGCGCCTGGCGCGGATCCTCGACGCGTGCGCCGAACTCCTCGACGAGACCGGCTACGAGCAGCTGAGTACCCGGGCCGTCGCCGTCCGCGCGGGCGTCCCGATCGGCTCGGTCTACCGCTTCTTCGGCAACAAACGGGCCATGGCCGCCGCCCTCGCCCACCGCAACCTCGACCGGTACGCCGCCCGCATCGACGCCCGCCTCGCGGCCGGGCCGCCGGTCGACGCGTACGGCGCGATCGACACCGTCCTCGACGAGTACATCGCGATGAAGCGCACCGTCCCGGGCTTCGCGCTCGTCGACTTCGGCATCCCCGGCCCGTCCGCCACCGACACCGGGCCCGAAGGCGACGCCGCGACCGAGCCCGCCCCAGGAGCCGAGGCCCACACCGACGACCCCAACCACCTCGTCGCCGACCGCCTCTGCGCGCTGCTCGCCACCCACCTCGGCCGCATCCCCGACGAGACCCTGCGCCGTCAGGTCCTCGTTGCCGTCGAGGCCACCGACGCGCTGCTGCAACTCGCCTTCCGTACCGGCCCGCCGGGCGACGGCGCCCTCATCGCCGAGACCCGCCGTCTGCTCCACGCCTACCTCGGGCCCGTCCTCGACCTGACCGGCTGAGCCCCTGCTCGACCGGACCGGCTGAACCACCCCCTCGACCTGACCGGCTGAACCACCCCCTCGGCCGGACCGGCTGAGCCACCCCCTCGGCCGACCCCTCGCCCCCATGCATACCGGTCGGTATGCTCTTCCGTGCTTGCGCGCCACCGAAGCCGCCCGCCGCCGCCCCGGGGAGACCGTCATGTCCACCGCCCTGCGCATCTGCCCGCTCTGCGAAGCCACCTGCGGCCTCACCCTCACCCTCGACGGCTCCCGCGTCACCGGCGCGCGCGGCGACCGGGACGACGTGTTCAGCCGCGGATTCATCTGCCCCAAAGGCGCCGCCTTCGGCGAGGTCGACGCCGACCCCGACCGGCTGCGCGCCCCCCTCGTCCGCAAGGGCGGCAGCGGCGGCGGCCGCGGGGAGCTCCAGGAGGCCACGTGGGAGGAGGCGTTCGACCTCATCGCCACCCGTATCCCCGCGATCCTGGCCGAGCACGGACCGAACGCCCTCGCCGTCGTCCTCGGCAACCCCAATGTGCACACGGTGGCCGGCGCCCTCTACCCGCCGGTCCTCCTCGCCTCCGTACGCACCCGGAGCCTGTTCACCGCCTCCACCCTCGACCAGATGCCCAAGCACGTCTCCAGCGGGCTCCTGTTCGGCGACGCGTTCGCCGTCCCCGTCCCCGACCTGGACCGCACGGACCATCTCCTGATGCTCGGCGCCAACCCCCTGGACTCCAACGGCAGTCTGTGCACCGCCCCCGACTTCCCCGGCAAGCTCCGCGCCCTGCGCCGGCGCGGCGGGACCCTCACGGTCGTCGACCCGCGCCGCACCAGGACCGCCCGCCTCGCCGACCGCCACATCGCCCCGCGCCCCGGCACCGACGCGCTGCTGCTCGCCGCGCTGGCCCAGGTCCTGTTCGCGGAGGACCTCACCGACCTTGGCGCCCTAGCCGGCCGGGTGCAGGGCCTCGACGCCCTGCGGGAGGCCGTACGGGACTTCACCCCCGAAGCCGTCGCCGCCGTCTGCGACGTGGACGCCGCCACCATCCGTACGCTCGCCAGGGAGCTCGCCGCCGCGCCGTCCGCGGCCGTATACGGCCGCATGGGCAGCAGCACCGTCGAGTTCGGCACCCTCGCCAACTGGCTGGTCGACGTCCTCAACGTCCTCACCGGCAACCTCGACCGGCCCGGCGGCGCCCTCTTCCCGCTCTCGGCCACCGCCCCCGCACCCCGCCCCGCTGGGCCCGGCCGCGGCTTCGACCTCGGCCGCTGGACCAGCCGTGTCGCCGGGCACCCCGAGGCCAAGGGCGAACTGCCGATGGCCGCGCTCGCCGAGGAGATCGAGACGCCCGGAGAGGGGCGGATCCGGGCCGTCGTCGCCATCGCCGCCAACCCGGTCCTGTCCGCCCCTGACGGTCACCGGCTCGACCGGGCCCTCGGGGAGCGGCTCGACTTCATGGTCAGCGTCGACCCGTACCTCAACGAGACCTCCCGCCACGCCGATGTCGTCCTGCCCCCGCCGCCGCCCGCGCAGAGCGCCCACTTCGACTTCGCCTTCAACAACTTCGCCGTACGCAACCAGGTCCGCTACACCCCGGCCGCCGTCCCTCTGGAAGAGGGACGCATGGACGAGGCCGAGATCCACGCCCGGCTCATCCTCGCCGTGACCGGGATGCACGGCGCCGATCCGTCCGCGGTCGACGACCTCGTCATCGGCCAGGCCCTCGCCAAGGCCGTCGCCCAGCCCCACTCGCCCGTCCACGGCCGCGACCCCCAGGAGCTCGCCGCCGAGCTGACCGGACGCGGCGGGCCCGAGCGGCGCCTGGACATGATGCTCCGGCTCGGCCCGTACGACCTCACCCTCGACGACCTCCTCGCCGCACCGCACGGCATCGACCTCGGCCCGCTCCAGCCCCGCCTCGGCCAGGTCCTCAAGACCCGCAGCGGCCTGATCGAACTGCTGCCGGAGCCCCTCGCCGCCGATCTGCCCCGGCTGTGGCGGGCCCTGGACACCCCGGCCGCGCCGCTCGTCCTCGTCGGCCGCCGCCATCTGCGCTCCAACAACAGCTGGATGCACAACGTCCCCGCGCTCACCGGCGGCACCAACGTCTGCACCCTCCAGGTCCACCCCGACGACGCGGCCCGCCTCGGACTCACCGACGGCGCACCCGCCTGGATCAAGGCCGACGGGGGAGAGCTGGAGGTGACGGTGGAGGTCAGCGACACCGTGCGTCCGGGGGTGGTGAGCCTGCCGCACGGCTGGGGCCACGACCGGCCCGGGACCCGTCTCCAGGTCGCCGCCCGGCGCCCCGGAGTCAATGTGAACCAGCTCCTCGACGGCTCCCTGCTCGACCCGCTGTCCGGCACCGCCGTCCTCAACGGCTTCCCCGTCGAACTGACGCCAAGGCGATGACCTGGGGTTTTGCTCGTATTGCTCACGCGTCAACGTCTTGTTAACGCCGATGAACGGCACCTAACGTCATCCGGACCGCCGCTCGGTGGGAGTTCAAGGGTGAACGTTAGGTGTCCCTCATGCTGACAATCCTCGGCTTCACCATGATCGCGACGTTTCTGGTCCTGATCATGATGAAGAAGATGTCGCCGATCGCGGCGCTCGTGCTCATCCCCGCCCTCTTCTGCGTCCTCGTCGGAGACGGCGCGAAGCTCGGCGACTACGTCATCGAAGGCGTCGGCAATCTCGCGCCCACGGCCGCGATGCTGATGTTCGCGATCGTCTACTTCGGCGTGATGATCGACGTCGGCCTCTTCGACCCGATCGTCCGGGGCATCCTGCGCTTCTGCAAGGCCGACCCGATGCGGGTCGTGGTCGGTACGGCGGTGCTCGCCGCGATCGTCTCGCTGGACGGCGACGGCTCCACCACCTTCATGATCACCGTCTCGGCCATGTACCCGCTCTACAAGCGGCTCGGCATGAGCCTGGTCGTCATGACCGGTGTCGCCGCCACCGCCAACGGCGTCATGAACACCCTCCCCTGGGGCGGCCCCACCGCCCGCGCCGCCACCGCGCTCAAACTGGACGCCGGCGACATCTTCGTCCCCATGATCCCCGCCCTGGGCGTCGGTCTCCTCTTCGTCTTCGTCCTCGCGTACGTCCTCGGCCGCCGGGAGCGCAGGCGCATCGGCTACCTCACCCTGGACGAGGCCCTGGAGCCCGAGACCGAAACGGTGCTGGTGAAGGCCGGCGGCGGCGCGGACAACACCGCGGGCGGCGCCGCGCCCACGCCGTCCGGCGCCGCGCCCACCGCGGACGGCCCCGGTGCCGAGGACGAGGGCTTCCAGGGCCTCGACCCGCACCGCCCCACCCTGCGCCCCAAGCTGTACTGGTTCAACGCCGCGCTCACCGTCGGCCTGCTGACCGCCATGATCCTGGAGCTGCTGCCCATCCCGGTGCTGTTCCTGCTCGGCGCGGCCCTCGCGCTCACCGTCAACTACCCCAAGATGGCCGACCAGAAGGCCCGTATCGCCGCCCACGCCGACAACGTTCTCAACGTCGCCGGCATGGTCTTCGCCGCCGCCGTCTTCACCGGAGTCCTCACCGGCACCGGCATGGTCAAGCACATGGCCGACTGGCTGGTCGGCGCCATCCCCGAGGGCATGGGCCCGCACATGGCCCTGGTCACCGGCGTGCTGAGCCTGCCGCTCACGTACTTCATGTCCAACGACGGCTTCTACTTCGGCGTCCTGCCCGTCCTCGCCGAGGCCGGCGCCGCCCACGGCGTCTCCCCGCTGGAGATCGCCCGCGCCTCCCTCGTCGGCCAGGCCCTGCACATGTCCAGCCCGCTCGTCCCGGCGGTGTACGTCCTGGTCGGCATGGCCAAGGTCGAGTTCGGCGACCACACCCGCTTCACCGTGAAATGGGCGGCGCTCACCTCGCTGGTCGTCCTCGCCGCCGGAATCCTCTTCGGAATCATCTGACGTGTCACCTTCCAGGAGCTGGCTGCCGCGCCTCGTCATCGCCTTCTGCTTCGCGCAGGCGGCGGTGTCGATGGCGCGGCCGGCCGTCTCCTACCGCGCCCTCGCCCTGGGCGCGGACGAACGCGCCATCGGTGTGATCGCCGGGGTGTACGCGCTGCTGCCGCTCTTCGCCGCCGTCCCGCTCGGCCGCCGCACGGACCACGGCCGGTGCGCCCCGCTCCTGCCCTTCGGGGTCGTCCTCATCTCGGGCGGCTGCGCCCTCAGCGGCGTCGCGGACTCCCTGCCCGCCATGGCGGCCTGGAGCGGTGTGATGGGCCTGGGCCATCTCTGCTTCGTGATCGGCGGCCAGTCGATCGTCGCCCGCCAGTCGGCCCCGGCCGAACAGGACCGCAACTTCGGCTACTTCACCATCGGCGCCTCGTTCGGCCAGCTCGTCGGGCCCATGGCCGCCGGCTGGCTGATCGGCGGTGACATGGCACGTACGAGCGCACTGGCGCTGGTCGTCTCCGCCGGGGTCGGCGCCCTCTCCCTCACCTCCCTGTGGCGCATCGAGCACCGGACCCCGCTCCCCGCCCGGCGCCACGGCCCCAGGGTCCCCGTCCACCGCATCCTGCGCACGCGCGGGGTCCCCGGCGGAATCTTCATCAGCCTCGCCGTCCTCTCCGCCACCGACATTCTCACGGCCTACCTCCCCGTCATCGGCGAGCACCGTGCCATCGCACCCTTCACCGTCGGACTGCTGCTGAGCCTGCGCGCCGCCGCCACCATCGCCTGCCGACTGGTGATGTCCCCGATGATCCGGCTGCTCGGACGTACGGCCCTCCTCGCCGTCAGCTGCCTGCTCGCCGCGCTCCTGTGCGCCGGGATCGCGCTGCCCGTCCCCGTGCCGGCGCTCGCCCTGATGCTGGCCGCCCTCGGCTTCTGCCTCGGCGTCGGCCAGCCGCTCTCCATGACGACGGTCGTCCAGGCCGCCCCCGCCGAGGCCCGCTCGACCGCCCTCGCCCTGCGGCTGACCGGCAACCGCCTGGGCCAGGTCGCGGCCCCCGCCTCCGCCGGTCTGGTCGCCGGGGTCGCCGGCACCGCCGCGCCGTTCGTGATGCTCGGCGTCCTGCTGCTCGTCGCCGCCGGCCTGGGGGCCGGAAAGAGCCGACACACGGCCGGGGAGCGGCCACCGGTGTGGGCGAGCCGCACCGCAGGACAGCGGTCCAGGTCGCGGGGATAGCGGCGCATTTCGGCCGGAACCCGCGTTTCCGCGCCGACTCGCCGCCGACCGCTGCCAGAGTGATCGGCGCCGGTACTCCGGCGCCGGTACTCCCGATACGAGCCGGTGCACCCCCGTACGAAGGGACCCCCATGCCCCTGCCGACCCTGCCCCGCCTCGGCCGCCGCACCCGCGTCGCCACCGCCACGGCCGCCCTCCTGTTCGCCGCCGGTGCCCCCACCGCGTACGCCACCCTGGGCGACGAGAGCCCCACGGCGACGACCTCCGCCTCGGCCCAGGCGCGCGGCAAGGCCTATGTCGAGACCCGGCTGTTCTTCGGCACCGAGCGGCCCGACGGCGGGCCGGACGTAACCGACCGGCAGTTCATGGCCTTCGTCGACAAGGAGGTAACCCCCAGTTTTCCCAGTGGTCTGACTGTGCAGGACGGACGTGGACAGTGGCGGGACGCGAACGGCACCATCGAGCGGGAGCGCTCGTACGAGCTGATCCTGCTGTACCCGGCCACGGAGGCGCGCGTGCGTGACCCTCAGATCGAGCGCATCCGCGACGCCTACGAACGCGCCTTCGCACAGGAGTCGGTGGCCAGGCTCGACGAGCCGACCCGAGCGGACTTCTGAGCCGGACTCCTGTGCCCGGGCGCCGTTCGGGCCGGTCATCCGTTTCCGGTGAGGCACGTGCCACTCCGGAGCCCCTGGCGCCGGAAAACTATCAGCGCTAGTTTGGGCTCGGAAGACGCCCGGCCGGTGAGAAGGAGATGCGGATGAAGGCCCACGACGCGATGTACATCGGCGGAGCCTGGCGGCCCGCCGCCGGCACCGACACCATCGCGGTGGTGAACCCGGCCGACGAGCAGGTCATCGGCCATGTCCCGGCCGGCACCGCAGAGGACGTCGACGCCGCCGTGTCGGCCGCCCGCGCCGCCTTCCCGGCCTGGGCCGCCACCCCGCCCGCCGAGCGCGCGGCGCGGCTCACCGCGCTGCGCGACGCCCTGGCCGCCCGCCAGGACGAGATCGCCGAGACGGTCACCGCCGAGCTGGGCGCCCCGCCGCAGCTCGCCACCGCCGTCCACGCCGGGCTGCCCATCTTCGTCACCGGCTCGTACGCCGAACTCGCCGCCACGTACGCCTTCGAGGAGAAGGTCGGCAACTCGACCGTCTACGCGGAGCCGATCGGCGTCGTCGGCGCGATCACCCCCTGGAACTACCCGCTGCACCAGGTCGTTGCCAAGGTGGCGCCCGCGCTCGCGGCGGGCTGCACGGTCGTCCTCAAGCCCGCCGAGGACACGCCCCTGACCGCGCAGCTCTTCGCCGAGGCCGTGCACGAATCCGGGCTGCCCGCCGGCGTGTTCAACCTCGTCACCGGCCTCGGCCCGGTCGCCGGCCAGGCGCTCGCCGAGCACGACGGCGTGGACCTGGTCTCCTTCACCGGCTCCACGGCCGTCGGCAGGCGGATCGGCGCCCTCGCGGGCGGCGCCGTCAAGCGCGTCGCCCTGGAGCTCGGCGGCAAGTCCGCCAACGTCATCCTGCCCTCCGCCGACCTGGCCAAGGCCGTCGACACCGGCCTCGCCAACGCCCTCTCCAACGCCGGTCAGCGGTGCAGCGCCCTCACCCGGGTCCTGGTCCACACGGACCAGTACGACGAGGCCGTGGCCCACGCCGCCGAGACCATCGCCACCTACACGCCCGGCGACCGTATCGGCCCCATGGTCAACGCCAAGCAGCGCGAGCGGGTGCGCGGCTACATCGACAAGGGCGTCGAGGAGGGCGCCCGGCTCGTCGTGGGCGGCACCGAAGCCCCCCTCCCGCAGGGCTACTACGTCACGCCCACCCTTTTCGCCGACGTCACCCCCGAGATGACCATCGCCCAGGAGGAGATCTTCGGGCCGGTCGTCGCCTTCCTCCGTTACGAGGACGAGGAGGACGCCCTGCGGATCGCCAACGGCACCGTGTACGGGCTCGCCGGCGCGGTCTGGGGGGAACCCGACGAGGCCGTCGCCTTCGCCCGCCGTATGGAGGCCGGACAGGTCGACATCAACGGCGGCCGCTTCAATCCGCTCGCCCCCTTCGGCGGGTACAAGCAGTCCGGCATCGGCCGCGAGCTCGGCGCCCACGGACTCGCCGAGTTCCTCCAGACCAAGTCCCTGCAGTTCTGAGCCTGAGGAGCGAGGAGCAATGAGCGTGGTCCGCGCCGCAGTCCTGCCCGCCGTCGGCTCTCCCCTGGAGATCACCAACATCGTCCTGCCGGAGCCCGGCCCCGGTCAGGTGCGGGTCCGGCTCGCCGCCGCCGGTGTCTGCCACTCCGACCTGTCCCTGTCCAACGGCACCATGCGCGTCCCCGTCCCCGCCGTCCTCGGCCATGAGGGCGCGGGCACGGTGGTCTCGGTGGGGGAGGGCGTCGACCACGTCGCCCCCGGCGACGGTGCCGTCCTCAACTGGGCGCCGTCCTGCGGCTCCTGCCACCACTGCACGATCGGCGAGGTCTGGCTCTGCGCCCACGCGCTGACCGGCACCGCGAACGTGTACACCGTCACCGAGGACGGCCGCGAGCTGCACCCCGGCCTCAACGTCGCGGCGTTCGCCGAGGAGACGGTCGTCGCGGCCGGCTGTGTGCTGCCCGTCCCGGACGGCGTCCCGCTCACCGACGCGGCGCTGCTCGGCTGCGCCGTCCTCACCGGCTACGGCGCCGTCCACCACTCCGCCCGCGTCCGCGCGGGCGAGTCGGTGGCCGTCTTCGGCGTGGGCGGGGTGGGGCTTGCCACCATCCAGGCCGCCCGGATCGCGGGGGCGTCCACGATCGTCGCCGTCGACGTCTCCCCGGAGAAGGAGGCCCTGGCGCGGGCGGCCGGGGCCACCGAGTACGTCGTCGCCTCGGACACCACCGCCAAGGAGATACGGAAACTGACCGGCGGCCAGGGCGCCGACGTGGCCGTCGAATGCGTCGGCCGCGCCACCACCATCCGTACCGCCTGGGACTCGACCCGGCGCGGCGGCCGCACCACCGTCGTCGGCATCGGCGGCAAGGACCAGCAGGTCTCCTTCAACGCCCTGGAGATCTTCCACTGGGGCCGCACGCTCTCCGGCTGTGTGTACGGCAACTCCCGCCCCGCCGAGGACCTTCCGGTCCTCGCCGAGCACATCCGGGCCGGGCGCATGGACCTGAGTGCCCTGGTCACCGAGCGGATCACGCTCGACGGCATCCCCGGCGCCTTCGACAACATGCTCGCGGGCAAGGGCGGGCGGGCGCTGGTCGTCTTCTAGACGCGTTCGACGCGTTCGACGCTCTCGGCCGCGGGTGACGCCGCCCGCGGCCGAGACCGCGACACCGCCACGCCCGCCAGGCACAGCGCACCCCCGGCGAGGGTGAGCGGCCCGGGGACCTCGGCGAGGACCAGCCACGACATGAGGACGACGAGGGCGGGGACGGCGTACGTGGTCGCGCCCATCCGGCCCGCGGTCGTACGGGCCAGGGCGTACGCCCAGGTGGTGAAGGCGAGCGCGGTCGGGAACACGCCCAGGTAGACCATGTTGAGCGTCGCCGACAGCGGCGCCCGTGCGGCCTCGTCGAGCAGCTGCCCGGCGAACGGCAGGCAGGCCACGGCTCCGACGAGACATCCGAACGTCGTCACCTGCAGGGCGCTGCCGTGCGCCAGCGCGGGCTTCTGGGCGACGACCCCGGCGGCGTACGCGACCGCCGCGAGCAGGCAGAGCAGCACCCCGAGTACGGAGGCGCGCCCCTCGCCCGACAGGGAGAGGCCGACGGCGACCGCCCCCGCGAACGACACGCCCATCCCCGCGACCAGCCGCGGCGACAGGCCCTCGCCGAGCAGCCGGGCTCCGAGGAGCGCGATGAGAAGGGGCCCGACGTTGACGACCATCGCCGCGGTCCCGGCGTCGACCTCCTGCTCACCCCAGTTGAGGACGACCATGTAGCCCCCGAACCAAAGCAGCCCGGACACCACGATCCCCGGCCAGGCGCCCCTGGCCGGCAGCCCTTCACGCCGTATCAACAGCACGACCCCGAGGACGACCACCCCGGCGAGCAACCGCCCAAGGGCGAGCGCGCCGGGTGAGTAGGCGGCCCCGGCGCTACGGATGGACACGAAGGCGGAGGCCCAGAGCACGACGGTGACTCCGGCGGCGGCGAGGGCGAGACGTGGTGTGGGATGCATGCGACGACAGTAGGGCGGCGTTGTTTCGGCACTGGCCGAACGGTGGGGGGTGGGGGCGGGAGCGGCGGGCTGGTCGAGCCCGGCGGGCCGGTCGGGTCGGGTCGGTCAGGTTGAGCCGGTTGAGCTGGTCGGGCCGTCGAGCCGGTCGAGTCCGGCGGGGCTCATGCGCGGTGCGCCCGCGCGGCCGGGCCGGGCAGTACGTGTGGTGCCGCCCAGGCTCCCGACCGGCCCTCACCGCAGCAGCTCCGGGGCGATCCCGAGAGCCTCCCGGAGGGCCCGTTCGCCGGTCGGGGTGACTTTGACCGCGCGCTCCGAGCCGATCCGGACGCACCAGCCTGTGGTGAGCGCGTGCCGGCACAGCTCCGCTCCGGCCACGCCTGCCAGGTGCGGGCGGCGTTCCGTCCAGTCGAGGCAGGAGCGGGCCAGCGGGCGCCGGCCCTTCGGGGACAGGTCGAGGCCCAGGCCGGCGCACCAGTCCACGCCCGCGTCGGTGAGCGCGAAGCCCGTGTCCTGACGCAGCAGACCCCGTGCCGTCATCGCGTCGGTGATCGCGATCCCCAGCCGCCCCGCGAGATGGTCGTAGCAGGTGCGGCCCCGCGCCATCGCGGACGTCGTGCTCGCCGCGCGCAGCGAGCGCGGGGCCTCGGTGGTGGCCGGGGCGGACCGGGCGGCCAGGTCCTCGACCAGATGCGCGACGGAGTCGTCGGCGAGCCGGACGTACCGGTGCCGGCCCTGTCGCTCCTCGGTGAGCACACGGCCCGCGACGAGCTTGCCGAGGTGCTCACTGGCCGTGGACGGCGCCACGCGCGCGTGGCGCGCGAGTTCACCGGCGGTCCAGGCCCGGCCGTCGAGCAGCGCGAGGCAGAAGGCGGCGCGGGTCTCGTCCGCGAAGAGGGCCGCGAGGGCGGCGAAGTCCTTGGGTGCCATGACCCCAGGATCGCGCGGCTACTGTTCGGCCGGAGCCGAAACGTCCCCGCCTCGGGCCGATCCACCCGCCTCGGCCGAAGCCGAAACGTTCGCGCCCCGGGCCGATCCATCCGCCCCGCCCCGCGTCTCGTACTGCAGCGCCAGCCCGTCCAGGAGCGCCCGCAGCCCCGTCTCGAACGCCCCCTCGTCGACCTTCTGGCGCCGCTCGGCGAGCAGATGCGCCTGCCCGAGGTGGGGGTACTCGGCCGGGTCGTAGGCCTCCTCGTCGTCGACGAAGCCCCGCGCGAAGGAGCCGAGCGCCGAGCCGGTGATGAAGTACCGCATCAGCGCGCCGATGTACGTGGCCTGGGCCGGCGGCCACCCCGCGCGGACCATCGCGCCGAAGACCGCGTCGGCGACCCGCAGGCCCGCCGGGCGGCGGCCGGGTCCCTGGGCGAGGACCGGGACGACATGGGGGTGGTCGGCCAGCGCGGCCCGGTAGGAGACGGCCCAGTCGTGCAGGGCTGTACGCCAGTCCCGGCCGTCGCCCTCCTCGAACATCGACAGGTCGATCTTGGCGCTGACCGCGTCAGCGACGGCGTCGAGGATCTCGTCCTTCGTACGGAAGTGGTTGTAGAGGGAGGGACCGCTCACGCCCAGCTCCGCGGCCAGCCGCCGGGTGGAGAGCGCGGCGAGGCCCTCGGCGTCCACCAGCGCTCCCGCCGTCGCGACGATGCGTTCTCTGCTGAGGAGGGGCTTGCGTGGTCGGGCCATGGCGCACATAGTAGGGCCTGCCAAGCAGAAACTAGCAGTGGTAATTAAAGGGGTGGGTGGCCGCGGTGGACCTGGAGCTGAGCGAAGAGCAGACCGCCGTGCGGCAGCTCGCCGCGGACTTCGTGGCGCGCGAGGTCACGCCGTACGCCGCCGCCTGGGACCGGGCCGAGGAGGTGGATCGGGCGATCGTGCGCAAGCTCGGCGCGGTCGGCTTCCTCGGTCTCACGGTCCCCGAGGAGTACGGCGGCTCCGGCGGCGACCATCTCGCGTACTGCCTGGTCACCGAGGAGCTCGGCCGCGGCGACTCCTCCGTGCGCGGCATCGTCTCCGTCTCCCTGGGGCTGGTCGCCAAGACCGTCGCCGCTTGGGGCAGTGAGGAGCAGAAGCGCGCCTGGCTGCCCCGCCTCACCGCGGGGGAGGCCCTCGGCTGCTTCGGCCTCACCGAACCCGGTACGGGCTCCGACGCGGGCAGCCTCGCCACCCGCGCGGTCCGGGACGGCGGCGACTGGGTGATCAACGGCTCGAAGATGTTCATCACCAACGGCACCTGGGCGGATGTCGTCCTGCTCTTCGCCCGTACCAACGACACCCCCGGCCCCAAGGGCGTCTCCGCCTTCCTCGTCCCCACCGACACTCCCGGCCTCACCCGCCGCACCATCCATGGCAAGCTCGGCCTGCGCGGCCAGGCCACCGCCGAGCTGGTCCTGGAGGACGTACGGGTGCCGGACGGCGCCCTGCTGGGCCCCGAGGGCAAGGGCTTCTCGATCGCCATGTCCGCGCTCACCAAGGGCCGGATGTCGGTCGCGGCCGGCTGCGTCGGCATCGCCCAGGCCGCCCTGGACGCCGCCGTACGGTACGCCGGGGAACGCGAGCAGTTCGGCCGGTCCATCGCCCACCACCAGCTCGTCCAGGAGCTGATCAGCGACATCGCCGTCGACGTGGACGCGGCCCGGCTGCTCACCTGGCGCGTGGCCGATCTCGTCGACCGCGGCGAGGAGTTCGCCACGGCCGCGTCCAAGGCCAAGCTGTACGCCTCCGAGGCCGCCGTCCGCTGCGCCAACAACGCCCTTCAGGTCTACGGCGGCTACGGCTACATCGACGAGTACCTGGTCGGCAAGCTGCTGCGCGACGCGCGCGTGATGACGCTGTACGAGGGCACCAGCCAGATCCAGAAGCTGATCATCGGCCGCGCACTGACGGGCGTCTCCGCGTTCTGACGGTGAGTACGGGAATGAGTACGGGAGCGGATGCCGTTTCGGTCACCCCCGGCGGATCCTCGTCGCATGAGCGACACATCGGTCAAGCAGCAGAACACGGCGGCGTACTACATGCAGGCCGTCATCTCCTTCGGCCTCGCCCTCGGCGCCGTGAGTCTCGGCATCTTCAACCTGGACGCCGACGCCTGGGTCCGCGCCTTCCTCGCCATCGCGGTCCTCTACCTCACCACCTCCGCCTTCACGCTCGCCAAGGTCGTCCGGGACCGGCAGGAGGCCGGGTCGATCGTCAGCCGCGTCGACCAGGCCCGGCTGGAGAAGCTCCTCGCCGAGCACGACCCGTTCCAGAAGCTCTGAGCCAAGAGGCTAAGCGCTTGCTCACCGGCGTTGTATGGTGTTCGTCCTGCTGGACCTGAGAAGGGGCGAACCATGACTGCGGCGGACGAGACGCCCGGCGGCGACGAGACGCCGTGGGCCGAGGTGGCCCCCGACGCGGCCAGGAAGCTGCTCGTCGCCGCCGTCGAGGCGTTCGCCGAGCGCGGCTACCACGCCACGACCACCCGGGACATCGCCGGCCGCGCCGGAATGAGCCCGGCCGCGCTCTACATCCACTACAAGACCAAGGAAGAGCTGCTCCACCGCATCAGCCGGATCGGGCACGACAAGGCGCTGGAGATCCTCCAGGGCGCGGCGGACGGCGAGGGCACGGCCGCCGAGCGGCTCGCCGCCGCCGTACGGTCCTTCGTCCGCTGGCACGCCGGACGCCACGCCACCGCGCGCGTGGTGCAGTACGAACTCGACGCGCTCGGCGAGGAGCACCGCGCCGAGATCATGGAGCTGCGCCGCAAGAGCGACGGCGTCGTGCGCCGCATCCTCAACGAGGGTGTGGAGGCGGGTGAGTTCGACGTGCTTGACGTGCCCGGCACCACCGTCGCCGTCCTCTCGCTCTGCATCGACGTGGCCCGCTGGTTCAACGTGGAGGGGCGCCGGACGCCGGACGAGGTCGGCGCGTTCTACGCCGACCTCGTGCTGCGGATGGTCGGTGCCGCGAAGTAGCACCCGTACGTTTAAGTAGCACCCGTACGTTCGCGCCGTCCGTGAGGTCCGTGCGGCTCAGAAGTAGTAGCGGGACACCGACTCCGCGACGCAGACCGGCTTGTCGCCGCCCTCACGCTCGACGGTCACCTTCGCCGTGACCTGCACCCCGCCGCCCGCCTCCTCGACCCCCGTCAGCAGCGCGGTGGCACGCAGCCGGGAGCCGACCGGCACGGGCGCGGGGAAACGCACCTTCTCCGTGCCATAGTTGATGCCCATCTTCATGCCCTCGACCCGCATGATCTGCGGAACGAACGTCGGCAGCAGCGACAGCGTCAGGTAGCCGTGCGCGATGGTCCTGCCGAACGGCCCCGCCGCCGCGCGCTCCGGGTCCACATGGATCCACTGGTGGTCGCCGGTGGCGTCGGCGAAGAGATCGATCCGCTTCTGGTCGATCTCCAGCCAGTCGCTGTGCCCCAACTGCTCGCCGACGGCGGCGCGCAGCTCCTCGGCGGAGGTGAAGATCCTCGGCTCGGCCATGTCCCTGCTCCCTGCCTCTCGCACACGGTGTCCCCCCGCCAGGCGCTGTCTAAGCGCTTGCTCAGCATGTGGGGTGTGCGCCCGTCTGTCAACGGACGGGCAGTAGGGTTCGAGGGGTGCCGCAGATTCCAGAGAAGATCCACGAACTCACGGTCGGCCAGCTGTCCGCGCGCAGCGGCGCGGCGGTCTCCGCCCTGCACTTCTACGAGTCCAAGGGCCTGATCAGCAGCCGCCGTACCAGCGGCAACCAGCGCCGCTACAGCCGCGACGCGCTGCGCCGCGTCGCCTTCGTCCGCGCCGCCCAGCGCGTCGGCATCCCGCTCGCCACCATCCGGGCCGCACTCGCCGAACTCCCCGAGGAACGCACCCCCACCCACGAGGACTGGGCGCGGCTCTCCGAGGCCTGGCGCTCCGAACTCGACGAGCGCATCAAGCAGCTCGGCCGTCTCCGCGACCATCTCACCGACTGCATCGGATGCGGCTGTCTCTCCCTGGACACCTGTGTCCTGTCCAACCCGGACGACGTCTTCGGGGAAAGCATCACCGGCTCCCGCCTGCTCCCCGAGCGGCGCCCCGCCGCCACGTGACCGGGTGAGAGGCCGCCCACGGGAGCCCACCACCCCCGTGGGCGGGCCCCCGTGGACGACCGGTCCTCACTCGTACTCGGTGCCGCCCTTACGGGTCAGATAGGCCGGGCTGACGGCCTTCGCGATGGCCCGTCCCCCCACTACCGGGCTGTACCGCTCCACGGCCGGGCGTATCACCACGCCCTCCCGCAGATGCAGTTCACGCCCCGACACCGTCTCGCGTCCGCTCGCCAGCTCCAGCACGGTCTCCCGGTCGTACGGCCCCGCGTACAGCTGGGGCACCAGCGGCAGCGCCCCGCCCAGCGACTCCACCAGCTCGCTCAGCTCCGCCGGAGCGAGCCAGCGGACCTGGCCGCCGATCTCGGCCGAGACGTCGAAGACCGCGTAACCGAGCGTCTCCCGGCGGCCGTCGGCGCCGTACGCCAGATCCTGCACCCCCGCGCCGTACACCTCTCCGAACACCCCGACCCGCGTCGCGCCGAGCCGCTCCGCGATACGGGCGGCCACCTCCGGCACGCCATGGCCGTGCACCGCCCGCCAGTACAGATTGCGCGGGTCCTCCTTGAGCGCGAGCCCCTTGGCGCCGAACCCCTTGGAGGAGACAAACACCCGCTCCCCGTCCACGCGGTAGGTCAGCAGGCACGCCGTGCCGTGCAGCTTCTCGGTGAGCACGACCGGCTCGCCGGGCTCGAAGATCCCCGGATAGCGCTGAAGGTTCTCGATGTCGACCCACGGCAGCAGATCCGCCGCGGGCTCCACCTCCCCGCTCATCGTCGGCGGGATCGGCGGCACCCACTTCGTGATCCCGAGCAGCTCCGCGAAGTCGGTGCCCTCGGCGGCCGCGCGCACCAGGTCCACCCCGTCGAGCGCCTTGGGGCGGCAGACGATGCCCTGCGACAGCTCACCGCGCAGGCGCACCGCCTTGACCCGGTCGGACGCCTTCCCCGCGAGGCGGCCGGTGAGCCCCAGCTCGTCGACGAGCGCGGCGGGCAGGACCGCCTGCTCCGGGATGTACACGGCGGCATCACCACTGCGGTACGCACCCTTGGCGACGATCGCGCGGTAGAGGCCGACCTGGGCCAGCTCCAGGGCGTCGGCGTTGGGATGTTCGTGAACGGTCAGCAGTTCGGCGGTGACGCGCAGCGTCGACATGTCAGGCTCCTCGGTCGTGTTTCATCGCCCCCACTTTCTCCGGCGGCAAACCGCTGGAGCCATCGATTTAGCGGCTGGTAGCCTCCCTGGCCGCCGTCACCAACTCGGCATTGGACGCGGCCGGTCGGCCGTCCGGCAGGGTCAGCGTGTCCTCGATGCCGATCCGGGTGTCGAGGCCGAGCCGGCCGGCGAGCCGCAGCACCGGCCACGCGCCGCCGTCCTGGCCGTGCAGCAGCACCGGCCGTCCGTGGGCCGTGCCCAGCGCGCCGAGCAGCGCGCGGGCGGCCTCCGGCGCGCCGACCGGATCCGGATCCGTCACCTCGGCCAGCACCCGCAGCACCCGGGGCGCCCGCGGCGACCGCAGGAACCGCTCGGCGCCGTCCGTCCCCGACCAGATCCCGGCCTCCACGCCCACACCCCGCTCCAGCAGGGCCGCGGCGACCTCCTCGGCGCCGGGCTCATGCCAGTTCACCGACGCGTACGCGGGCAGGACGGTCCAGGAACGGACGTGCTCCACCCGCCGCGCCGGATCGGGCTCGGCCCAGGCGCCGGTGGTCACCCCGACGGGCACGCCCACCGCGCTCCGTATCGCCGTCAGCGCCGGGCCCACCACCCGGGGCGAGAGCGAGTCGGAGCCGCACGGCGTCTTCGGATGGACGTGCACCTCGGCGGCGCCCGCGGCCACGGCCTCGGCGGCGGACCGGGCGAGCGCCTCCGGCGACATCGGCACGGCGCCCGAATCCCCGGCCCCGCGCGTCCCGTTCAGACAGACCTGCATCATGTCCCCGATGGTGCCAGGCGCCACTGACAACGCCCTCGCCGTCGACCACCGGGGCAGCTCTCAGGCGGGGACGGGCTCCACGCCGGTGCTGTCGAAGGGCGGGTACGTCCGGCTGCTCATGCGCTCGGCCGCGTCGATGTAGTCGGTGAGCGCGTCGCGGGACTGCGCGAGCCTGGCCATCTGATCGTCCAGTCGCCGCAGCCGCGACCGCATCGCGGCCAGCAGTTCTGGACACCCGAGCAACTCGGGGGCCTCACCGACCGCACAGGGCAGCAAGTACGCGATGTCCTCCGACGACAGACCGGCACCGAGCAGGTGCCGGATCTGTTTCACCCTGAGCACGGCGTTCTCGTCGTACTCGCGATAGCCGTTCGCGCCGCGGTCCGCCTCCAGCAGGCCCTGGGCCTCGTAGTAGCGCAACTGATGGGCGTTGACGCCCGTCCGGCGACTCAGTTCCCCGATCCGCATCGAAACCTCGCTTGACCTTCACACTGGTATCAACGTTGACGATGCTGCCATGACCAACGAAACCGACACACCCGTCACAGTCATCGGACTCGGACTGATGGGCCAGGCGCTCGCCGGCGCCTTCCTGAAGGCCGGTCATCCCACCACCGTGTGGAACCGTACGGCCGCAAAGGCCGACCATCTCGTGGCGCAGGGCGCTCAGTTGGCGCCGACGGTCCGCGACGCCCTCAAGGCAGGGGCCCTGACCATCATCTGCCTCACCGACTACCAGGCCGTGCGCGAGCTGCTCGGCGCGCGCGACGTCGACCTGGACGGCACGACGTTGGTCAACCTGACCTCGGGCGACTCGACCCAGGCCCGGGAGGCCGCTCAGTGGGCCGAGCAGCGCGGCGCCCACTACCTGGACGGCGCCATCCTGGCCATCCCGCCGGCGATCGGGACCGCCGAGGCGATGATCCTGCACAGCGGACCGCAGCCGCACTTCGAGGCACACAGGTCAACACTCGACGCGCTCGGCACCGTCACCTACCTCGGTGCGGACCATGGGCTCGCGTCCCTGTACGACGTGGCCGGCCTGGCCATGATGTGGAGCGTCCTGAACGCCTGGCTCCAGGGCACGGCCCTGCTCAGGTCCGCCGGTGTCGACGCCGCGACGTACGCGCCGTTCGCGCGGCAGGTCGCCGAGGGGGTGGCCACATGGCTGCCCGGGTATGCCGAGCAGATCGACCGCGGCTCCTTCCCCGCCGAGGTGTCGGCGCTGGAGACCGACGCGCGGGCGATGGCCCACCTGATCGAGGAGAGCGAGGCGGTGGGCGTCAACGCCGAACTGCCGAAGCTGTTCAAGGCGATGGCCGACCGCGCGATCGCCGCCGGTCACGGCGGGGAGCAGTATCCCGTGCTGATCGAGGAGTTCAGCACACCTCGCACCGACTGACCTGCCCCCGGGCGGTCCTTGAGGCTCCACGCGGCGCGTCGTCACCGTGGACGTGGGGGCGTGCCGACGCCGTCGCCCGCCCCCACGCCGTACCGCTCGCGGCTCATGCCGCACCGCCCCCGTTCCGTGCCGCGTGGCGCGTCTCACGCCACCGACGCCAGCTCCTTGCGCAGCGAGAGCGGTGCTCGCTCCGCCGCGTCAGGGTCAGTCAAGGCCTTGGCCCGTGCCAGGGCCCGGGAGGTCAGGACCGGCTGCGGCACGAGCACCCCGCAGCCCTCGCAGACCGGCCCGAACCACGGCTCGCCCGTCAGGTCCGGCCGCCAGACGATCCGGGTCCCGGCGCACACCGGGCAGTGTTCCCCGGGCGCCGCCTCCAGCGCGCCGATCAGCCGGCGCAGCACCTCTCCGAGCGGTTCCGCGGGATGCACCGCCGGATCGTCGCACCGGGCCACCCCGTTGCCGCCCCAGGTGCGCCGGTGCCAGTCGTCGAAGACTCCCGGGCGCCGCAGGCCGTCCTGCTTCTCGCGCCTGCGGCGCGCCGCGAAGTCCTTCTCGTAGGCGAGCCACACGGCCCGCGCGTCTTCCAGTTCGTCGAGCGCGGCCACCAGCCGCGCCGGATCGGGCTCCCGGTCCTCGGGCCCGAACCCATGCCTGCCGCACAGGTGGGCCCAGGTCGCCCGGTGCCCGTACGGGGCGAACCGCTCCAGGCACTTGCGCAGCGAATACCTCCGCAGCGCCAGATCGCACCCCGGATCGCGCACCTGTCTCGCAAGACTCCGGAAACCGGCCATCGCACTGCCACCTCCGTCGCTGGTACTTCGGCGTCAAGGGATGGACGTATGGGCGCGCCAACTTGTTCCATCGAAAATCCGATGGGGCCCATAAGGGCCTGAGACGAGCGGTCCGTGGCCTGTCCCCGACGGTCCGCCCCCTATTCGCCCCTGTTCGCCCTTATCCGTGCCTATCCGCGCCCGATCCGGCCCGCGGCGATCACCACGCGGGCCAGCTGCGGGTGGCAGATGTCACTGTGCGCGCCGGACGGCGGCCCGCCGCGCCGCACCACCGAGGCCGCGTCGACGTTCACACAGCCCGCGGCCGCGACCCCGGCGCGCAGGGCATCCTCCAGGGTGAGCGAGGGGGTTCCGGGCACGCCCTGGACGCCGGAGTGGCCCACCGCCCACCACCGCCGGTCGAGCCCCGCCACCGACGAGGAGTCCCTGGCGAGCCGGGAGGCCAGCGGATAGATCACCCCGAGGGCCGTGTCATGGCGCGAGTGGCAGGCCACCACTGGCCCGTCCACGCGCCGCTGCATGTCCCGCAGGGCCCCGGCCGAGCCGCGGTCGTGCGGCAGGCTCGCCGCGAACGCGTAATGGGAGAAGGCACCCTGAAGGAGCGTCACGGATTTCACATTGCGCGTGCCGCCGGGCAGGCCGCGCAGCGCGAACGCGACGAGCCGGGCGCCCATGCTGTGGCCGACCAGATGGATCCGCAGAGCGGGGGAGGAGCGGGCCAACTCGCCGAGCAGCGGCCCCAGACCGCGTTCGCCGACCGTCCCGGCCCGCCGCTTCATCGTGTAGTACGTGGCCTGGCGCAGCGCTTCCTTGGCGCCCTTCCAGAGTCTGTTCAGCCGGCGCCCGAGCAGCTCCTGACGACCGCCGGCCCCCTCCGGCGATTCCGGTGCCTCCGACGGCCCCGGTGAGTCCGGTGACTGCTCCGTCTCCAGCGACTCCAGCGCGTCGGCGAACGCGGCACACACCTCCACCGGATCCCCGAACAGGAAGGCGGGCGCGGCCTCGTCGTCACCGGCCGTGGCCGCGGCCCCCTCGGTCCCAGTCAGCTCCCGCAGCAGCGCCCCGAACTCGCCGATCGCCGCCTCGTCCTGCGGCCGCTCGTCCAGCAGCTGCGCCAGCCGCTCGACCACCCCCGCCCGCTCAGGGAACAGCGCGACGAGGGCGTCCCGGGTCTCCGCCTCCAGACCGGGCTCAGCGGCGGAAGCGGCCACGCGCGCGAAGTCGGGCACGGGCTCGTCGGCGAACATCATCGAGGGCCAGACGACACCCGCGTACCCGACCCGCGCCCCGGCGGGCAGCAGCCCCGGGAACGGGCCGAAGAAGCGGTCGTAGAGCCGGGTGGACACGGAGCGGGAGCTGTTCCACCCGTGGGCGAACACCACCAGGTCCGTGACCCCGAGCCGCCCCAGCGCGTCCTGCTGGGCGGTGTCCCCGTCGCCTTCCTTGTCGAAGGTGATCTCCCGGTACGGCTCCACACTCATCCCGGCCATGGCCCGTCCCTCCGCGTCGAGGTCGCTGGTGACCAGGATCCTGCCCGGGCGGAGGGACGGCCAGACCTCCGGCGCGGCTTCAGCGCGGCCCGCGCCCCCGGCCCCCGGTCAGGGGTAGAGCAGGTACTCCCGGCGCAGGTCCCGGAAGGCCGCGAGGTCGTCGCTCCAGGCGCCCACCACCTCGTCCGTGTCCGCCCCGGCGTCGATCAGGGTGCGCACCCGCGCCGACCCGGTCAGCTTGTCGATCCAGTGGTCGGGCCGCCAGGCGAACCCGCTCCACGACCGCTTCGCGCTCACCAGCAGCCCGATCCCGGTCCGTACTGGATCGAAGACCTCCCGGTCCGCCATGTGCAATTGCACGCCGCCGACCGTTCGCCCCTGGAACTTGGAGAACGTCGGTGTGAAGTACGCCTCCCGGAACCGGACCCCGGGCAGCGCCAGCGCGTTCGCGGCCTCGGCCCACCTCCGGTCGACCCCCTCCGCGCCGAGCAGTTCGAACGGGCGGGTGGTGCCGCGCCCCTCGGACAGGTTCGTCCCCTCGAACAGGCAGGTCCCCGCGTACACCAACGCGGTGTCCGGCGTCGGCATGTTGGGGCTCGGCGGCACCCAGGGGAGCCCGGTCGCGTCATGGAAGTCGCCGCGCCGCCACCCCGACATGCGGACCGTCTCCAGCGCGACCGGCTCGGCCAGGAACTCGCCGTTGAACAGCCGTGCCAGCTCACACACCGTCATCCCATGGGCCTGCGCGATCGGCTCCCGGCCCACGAAGGTCGCGTACGCCCGGTCGAGCACCGGCCCGAGCGCCGCCCGCCCGGTCACCGGATTGGGCCGGTCGAGGACCATGAAACGTTTCCCCGCGAGAGCGGCGGCGACCATGCAGTCGTACAGCGTCCAGATGTACGTGTAGAACCGCGCCCCCACGTCCTGGATGTCGAAGACGATCGTGTCCACGCCGGAGGCCGTGAAGACGTCGGCGAGGGGCCGCCCGCTCTTCAGGTACGTGTCATAGACCGGCAGTCCCGTCGCCGGGTCGTCGTAGCGGCCCTCGGAGCCGCCTGCCTGCGCCGTCCCCCGGAAGCCGTGCTCCGGCCCGAAGACCGCCACCAGATCCACGCGGTCGTCGGCGTGCATGACGTCCACCACGTGCCGCACATCGGCGGTGACCCCCGTCGGGTTGGTGACCATCCCGACCCGCTGCCCGGCCAGTGCGGCGTAACCGTCGGCGGCCAGCCGGTCGAAACCGGTGCGCACCCGCCGCCGGCCGCCCTGGCCGCTCCGCGCGGCGGCGGGGCTCGCCGCCGCCACCGCCCCCAGCGCACCGCCGGCGGCCAGCAGCCCCCGTCTGGACAGGCTCATACGGATCCTCCTCGTCGCCCGGTCAGGCCAGGCCCCGCACGCTAGCGCGCACCGGAGCCCGGGGGAACGAGGCCGACCCGGCGCTCCGCGCCCCGCACCTCCCAGGGCCCTTCCCCCGCTACATACCGACCGGTTAGTCTGCCGAGGCGGTCCGGGCGCGCTCAGGCACGGCCGGGCGCGCCGGAAGGTCGTCACGACGGAGAGGCGGGCATGCGGATGAGTGCGGTGCGGGGTGGCGGAGTGCAGGGTGCCGGAGTGCAAGGTGCCGCGGTAGTGGTCACCGGGGCGGGCGGCGGCATCGGCGCCGCGCTCGCCCGCCGGTTCGCCGCGGAGGGCGCACGGGTCGTCGTCAACGACATCGACCCCGTACGGACCAAGGCCGTCGCCGACGAGATCGGCGCCGTCGCCGTCCCCGGCGACGCCTCCACGATCGTGGCCGAGGCCCGCGAGGCGCTCGGCGGCACGGTCGACGTCTACTGCGCCAACGCCGGACTCGCCTCCCCCGGCGACGCCTTCGCCGACGAGTCGGTCTGGGCGGCCGCCTGGGACGTCAACGTCATGGCCCATGTCCGCGCGGCCCGTGCGCTGCTGCCCGACTGGCTGGAGCGCGGCAGCGGCCGCTTCGTCTCCACCGTCTCCGCGGCCGGCCTTCTCACCATGGTCGGCGCCGCGCCCTACAGCGTCTCCAAGCACGGCGCGTACGCCTTCGCCGAGTGGCTCTCGCTCACCTACCGCCACCGCGGTGTGAAAGTGCACGCCATCTGCCCCCAGGGCGTACGGACGGACATGCTCACCGCCGCCGGATCGGCCGGCGAACTCGTCCTCGCGCCCACCGCCATCGAGCCCGAGGACGTCGCCGACGCCCTCATCGACGGCATCGAGGCCGACCGCTTCCTGATCCTTCCGCACCCCGAGGTCGCCGCCTTCTACCAGGCCCGGGCGACCGACCCCGAACGCTGGCTGGGCAACATGAACCACATCCAGCGCAGGTGGGAGACCACAGAAGGAGCCGCCCGGTGACCTCCGTCTACGCCGCCAAGCCGTGGCTCTCTCAGCTCACCGACGCCCAGCGGGCCCCGATCGCACCACCGGCCACGGTGGTCCACGCCTTCCGCGCCGCAGTTGCCCGAGCCCCCGGCCGGACCGCCCTCGCCTACTTCGACGGCCGGCTGACTTACCGCGAGACCGACACCCTCTCCGACGCCGTCGCCGGACATCTGGCCGCCCGCGGGGTCGCGCGCGGCGACCGCGTCGCCGTCATGCTGCAGAACAGCCCGCACTTCGTCCTCGCGCTCCTCGGCGCCTGGAAGGCCGGCGCGACCGTCGTCCCCCTCAACCCGATGTACAAGTCCGCCGAAGTGGCGCACGTCCTCGACGACTCCGAGGCCACCGCCGTCATCTGCGCGGACCGCACCTGGGAGGCGTATCTGCGGGAGACGGCGGCCGGCTGCCCCTCCGTGCGCGTCGCCGTCACGGCCTGCGAGCGTGATCTGCAGACCCGCGACGATCCCCGCGTGCTCGGCTTCGAGCGGCTGCCCGTGCCCCAGGACACCGACGACCTCCTCGCCGTCGCCCGCGCCGGGCTGCCCGCGCCGGAGGGCCGGGAGCCGGTGACCGATGACATTGCACTCATCAGTTACACCTCCGGCACCAGCGGAACCCCCAAGGGCGCCATGAACCCGCACCGCGCCCTCACCTACAACGCCGAACGCCAGCGCACCGGTCACCCCATCGCCGAGGGCGCCACCTACTTCGCGCTCGCCCCGCTCTTCCACATCACCGGCATGGTCTGCGAGCTCGCCGCCTGCTTCGCCAACGCCGGCACCCTCGCCCTCGCGTACCGCTTCGAGGCCGGTGTGGTCCTCGACGCCTTCACCGAGCACCGCCCCGCCTACACCGTCGGCCCCTCCACCGCCTTTATGGCCCTCGCCGCCCACCCCGACGTCACCCGCGACCACTTCTCGTCCTTCGAGGTCATCTCCTCCGGCGGCGCGCCGGTGCCGCCCGCCCTGGTGGAGAAGTTCCGGGCGGCCTTCGGACCGTACATCCGCAACGGCTACGGCCTGACCGAGTGCACCGCACCCTGCGCCTCCGTGCCGCCGGAGCGGGAGGCCCCGGTCGACCCGGCCTCCGGCACCCTGTCGGTCGGCGTCCCGGGCCCGGACACCCTCGTCCGGATCGTGGACGAGAAGGGCGACGACGTGCCCCTCGGCGAGCCGGGCGAGATAGCCGTACGCGGCCCGCAGGTCGTCCCCGGCTACTGGAAGCTCCCCGAGGCGACCGCCGAGGCCTTCCCCGACGGCGAGCTGCGCACCGGCGACATCGGGTTCATGGACGCGGACGGCTGGCTCTACGTCGTCGACCGCAAGAAGGACATGATCAACGCCTCCGGATTCAAGGTCTGGCCGCGCGAGGTCGAGGACGTCCTCTACACTCACCCGGCGGTCCGCGAGGCCGCCGTCGTCGGCATCCCCGACGCGTACCGCGGCGAGACGGTGAAGGCGTACGTCAGCCTGCGCCCCGGCGTCCCCGCGGAGCCCGCCGAGCTCTCCGCCTACTGCGCCGAGCGGCTCGCGGCGTACAAATATCCGCGCGAGGTCGAGGTCCTGGCGGAGCTGCCGAAGACGACAAGTGGGAAGATCCTCAGGCGTGAGCTGCGTTCACGACGCTGAGCGTGGTTCACCCCACGACACGACATGGGGCCGGTACACGGTCATATTGCACGGGTACACGGCACCACCCAGGGGCCAACCACCCCACGGACCACGACGACGAGCGGAAAGGCGGCGGCACATGGCCAGGACGACGGACGGGAGCGGCACCCCCGTCCCCCAGAGGCTGCTGGCCGCCGCCACCCGGCTCTTCGCCGAACAGGGCTACGACCGCACCTCCGTCCAGGAGATCGTGGAGGCGGCGGGCGTCACCAAGGGCGCCCTCTACCACTACTTCGGCTCCAAGGAAGACCTCCTCCAGGAGGTTTACTCCCGCGTGCTGCGGCTCCAGCAGGAGCGCCTGGACGCCTTCGCCGACGCCGACGCGCCGATCGAGGAACGGCTGCGCGCGGCCGCCGCCGACGTGGTCGTCACCACCATCGAGAACCTCGACGACGCCGCGATCTTCTTCCGCTCCATGCACCACCTCAGCCCGGAGAAGAACAAGCAGGTCCGGGCCGAGCGACGGCACTACCACGAGCGCTTCCGGGCCCTGATCGAGGAGGGCCAGGAGAGCGGCGTGTTCTCCTCGGCCACCCCCGCCGACCTGGTGGTGGACTACCACTTCGGCTCCGTCCACCACCTGTCGACGTGGTACCGCCCCGACGGCCCGCTCACCCCCGAGCAGGTCGCCGGCCATCTGGCGGATCTGCTGCTGCGCGCCCTGCGCCCCTGACCCGTGGCCGCCCCGGCCCTGGTGGACCGGCGGCCGCCACGGCGTCACGCTGGAGGCATGAACCACGTACCTGCCTTCTGGGCGGCGGCCTACGGTTCAGCCCGGCCGGCGCCCGTCCGCTTCCTGGCCCGCCGGGCGCTGGCACTCAGAGCGTTCGTACGGGAGCTGGCACTCGCCGACCACCACCCCTTCGCCGGCTACTAGGGCGTGTTTCGCGGCACCCGGTCCCGCCCGGTCGTCGGCTAGAGGTACCGCTTCAGCTCGCGGCGGGCCAGCGACCGCTGGTGCACCTCGTCCGGGCCGTCCGCCAGCCGCAGCGTGCGCGCAGCGGCCCACAGTTCGGCGAGCGGGAAGTCCTGCGAGACCCCGCCCGCGCCGTGCACCTGCACCGCCTTGTCGAGGATGTCGACCACCGCGCGCGGCGTCGCGATCTTGATGGCCTGGATCTCCGTGTGCGCCCCGCGGTTGCCGACCGTGTCCATCAGCCAGGCCGTCTTGAGCACCAGCAGCCGCAGCTGCTCGACCGTGACCCGGGCGTCGGCGATCCAGTTCTGTACGACGCCCTGCTGGGCGATCGCCTTGCCGAAGGCGGTACGTGACACCGCACGCCGGCACATCAGCTCGATGGCACGCTCGGCCATGCCGATCAGTCGCATGCAGTGGTGGATCCGGCCCGGGCCAAGGCGCGCCTGGGCGATGGCGAAGCCGCCGCCCTCCTCGCCGATCAGATGCGAGGCGGGCACCCGCACGTCGTCGAAGACCACCTCGGCGTGCCCGCCGTGGTAGTGGTCCTCGTACCCGTACACCTGCATCGCCCGCCGGACCTGAACACCCGGGGTGCCACGTGGTACCAGAATCATCGACTGCTGACGGCGAACGTCGGCGCCGTCCGGGTCGGTCTTGCCCATCACAATGAAGATCTTGCAGTCCGGGTTCATCGCCCCGGAGATGTACCACTTGCGGCCGTTGACGACGTACTCGTCCGCCCCGTCGGCGGCCCGCTCGATCCGGGTCTCAATGTTGGTCGCGTCCGACGAGGCGACCTCCGGCTCGGTCATCGCGAACGCCGACCGGATCTCCCCGGCCAGCAGCGGCTCGAGCCACTGCTTCTTCTGCGCCTCGCTGCCGAACTGCGCCAGCACCTCCATGTTGCCGGTGTCGGGCGCGGCGCAGTTCAGCGCGGTGGGCGCGAGCTGCGGACTGCGGCCGGTGATCTCGGCCAGCGGCGCGTACTGAAGGTTGGTGAGCCCGGCCCCGTGCTCCGCGTCCGGCAGGAACAGGTTCCACAGCCCCTGGCGGCGCGCCTCGGCCTTCAGGTCCTCGACCACCTGGGGGGTGTCCCACGGGGAGGCGAGGTGGGCGCGCTGTTCGTGCGCGACCGCCTCGGCGGGGTACACGTACTCGGCCATGAAGGCGAGCAGCCGCGCCCGCAGTTCCTCGGTGCGGGCGTCGAATGCGAAGTCCATGTGCGGTTCAGCCTTCCTGGAGGGTGGTGAGGCCGTGCTCGATGAAGACGGGGACGAGTTCGCCGATGCGGTCGAAGCCGGCGCCGACGGTCTGGCCGAGGGTGTAGCGGTAGTGGATGCCCTCGAGGATCACGGCGAGCTTGAACCAGGCGAACGCCGTGTACCACGCGATGGCACCGGTGTCGCGGCCGGAGAGCGCTGCGTACCGCTCGATCAGCTCGGCCGGCGACGGGTGGCCGGCCGCCGAGGCGGTGGTGGAGATCGGCGAGTCGGGCAGCTCAAGCTTCGCGCTGTACATCACGAGCAGACCGAGGTCGGTGAGCGGGTCGCCGAGCGTGGACATCTCCCAGTCCAGGACCGCCTTGATCTCCTCGTCCGCGCCGATCAGCACGTTGTCCAGGCGGTAGTCGCCGTGCACGACCGTGGGGGCGGGGGAGTGGGGCAGCGCCCGGCCCAGGGCGGCGTGCAGCTCGTCGATGCCGGCCAGTTCGCGGTTGCGGGAGGCGTCCAGCTGCTTGCCCCAGCGGCGCAGCTGGCGGTCCAGGAACCCGTCGGGCCGCCCGAAGTCCCCGAGCCCGGCGGCCTCGGGGTCCACGGCGTGCAGGGCGACGAGCGTGTCGACCAGACCGAGGACGGCGGCGCGGGTGCGCTCGGGGCCGAGGGGGGCGAGCTCCTCGGCCGTACGGTACGGAGTGCCGGCCACGAACTCCATCACGTAGAACGGGGCGCCCAGCACCGTCGTGTCCTCGCACAGCAGCACCGGCCGTGGCACGGGCACGTCCGTGGGGTGCAGCGCGCTGATCACCCGGTGCTCGCGCTTCATGTCGTGAGCGGTGGCGAGGACATGGCCGAGCGGGGGCCGGCGCACGACCCACCGGTCGGCGCCGTCCGTGACGACGTAGGTGAGGTTGGACCGACCCCCCTCGATCAGACGGGCGCTGAGCGGTCCGCCCACCAGCCCCGGCCGCTCGCGGTCGAGCAGTCCGCGCAACTGCTCGGGGTCCAGGCCTGGCGGCGGGGTCGAGCTCATCGGGGCACCTCCGGTGGGGCGACGATCGGGTTCCTCGGCTTCCTGGCCGTGGCTCCGGCTCATGATGACCGACCAGTCGGTATGTCGTCCAGAGCAGACCTCGGCCAGGGCTCCTGGCAGGGCGCTCATGGCGCGGACTTACGGCACCGCGTCACGCATGACACATCGCCGCTGTCACGCGTGACACCGCACCGCCGTCACGCGTGACATTGCACCGGCACACCGCCGTTCATCGCCGCCATGTCACCGAACACCGTGACCAGATCCAGCGGGGAGCCGTCCGGGAGGCCGTCCAGCTCCGCGTACGCCCGGTGCAGGTTCGCCACCAGCCGCTCGCTCTCGCGCCAGGACGCGAACTCGCCGAGATCCGCCTGGCGCGCCATCTCCAGGGGTGTGAGCCCCTTGGCGTACCCCTCCCGGCCGAGCTCGCCCACGTACCGCAGATAGCGCTCGGTGGCGTCGTACGCCGACGGGTCGGTGACCGGGCCGTGCCCCGGGACGACCGTGCCGGCGTCCAGTGACCGCAGCAGCTCCAGGGCCCGCAGCGACCCACGCAGCGAACCCGACGGCAGGAAGGGAGTGCCGCCCTGGAAGATCAGGTCCCCGGTGAAGACCACATCCCGTTCCGGCACATGGACGATCGAATCGCCGGTCGTGTGCGCCACCCCCGGATGCAGGACCCGCACCTCCACCCCGCCCACGTGCAAGGTGAGCCGCTCGCTGTACGTCACCGTCGGCGCCGCGATGCTTATGTCGCCGAAGTCCGTCTGCGGCCAGATGAGATGGAGCTGATGCCCGGCGGCGAGCTGCTCGGCGCGGCAGGAGTCGTGGCCCACGACGGTCGCCTCGGGTGTGAAGACCCCGTTGCCGTAGGTGTGGTCGCCGTGGTGGTGGGTGTTCACCAGCAGCCGGGGGAGAGACGCGCCGCTCGCCAGTACCGCCTCCCGCAGCCGCCGTGCGCGCCGCTCGGTGGCGGCGGTGTCCACGAGCAGGGTCTGGCCGCCGTCGCTGACGAATCCGGCGTTGTTGATACACCACCCGCCGTCGGGCTGCACGTAGGCGTGCGTGCCCTCGGTGAGCGGGACGAGGTACGGGTCGTGAGCGGGCATGGCGAACCCCCCGGGTGAGGCCTGAACGGTCGGCCGAAGCCTGCCAGTTGAGGCGTCCCCGGGGGAAGCCGAGAGGGGTGGACGCGCGGGCCGGGCCCGGTGTCAGTGGTCGTCCCAGTGCCCCTCGTGGGCGGCGTGCCGGTGTCCGTCGTGCACGTAGTCGACATGGTCGCCGTGCTCGACCGCCGGGTGCCCGCAGCCCGCCCCGTGCTCGTGCGCGTGCCCGCTGTGTGACATGTGCTCTCCGGGCTCGCATTCGTCCCAGTGCCCGGCGTGCTCGCGGTGGATGTGTCCGTCGTGCGCGTAGTCGACGTGGTCGCCGTGCTCGATGGACATATGGCCGCAGGCCGGGCCGTGGGTGTGCTCGTGCGCGGAGTGTTCCTGGTGCAGGAGGGTCATGGTGGCTGCCTCTGGGTGAGATCGGTGTGTACCGTGACAGGCCTCAGGCTAGTCCGGAATGTCCCCTTCGTTAGAGTTGAACCCTTGCGCGTCGGTGAACGACAGGCCCCACGACGACCTCGCTCCGCTTGCGGGCGGTGGCTCCCGGGCCGAGGGTCGGAGCATGAAGGCGATCAGCTACAGCCGCTACGGGGGCCCCGAGGTCCTGGAGTTCGGCGACCGGCCCGAACCGAAGGTGGGGCCCGACTCCGTGCTCGTGAAGGTGCGGGCCGCGGCGGTGAACCCGGTCGACTGGAAGTGCCAGGCCGGCCACCTCGACGGAATGCTGGACGCCGTCTTCCCCGTGGTCCCCGGCTGGGACGTGTCCGGCGTCGTCGTCCAGCCAGGCCCGGCCGTCACCGAGTTCACCGTCGGTGACGAGGTCATGGGCTACGTCCGGGAGGACTTCCTGTGCCGGGGCACCTTCGCCGAGTACGTTTCCGCCCCCGTCCGCACCCTCGCCCGCAAGCCGCGCACCATGAGCTTCGAGGAGTCCGCGGGGCTGCCGCTGGTCGGCCTCACCGCGTACCAGGTCCTGCGGGCCCTTGAGGTACGGGCCGGTGAGACCGTCCTCGTGCACGCGGCGGCCGGCGGTGTCGGGGCCATGGCCGTCCAGCTCGCCCGCCACACCGGGGCCCGGGTGATCGGAGCCGTGCGGCCCGGGCGCGAGGAGGGCCTCGAGCTCGTCCGGTCCCTCGGCGCCGAGGTGGTCGTATACGGTGACACCTTCCCCCAGCAGGTCCGCGCCCTCGCCCCCGACGGCGTGGACGCCGCCTTCGACACCATCGGCGGCCCCTTCCTCAAGGGCACCCCCGAACTCCTCGCCCCCGAGGGGCGTCTCGCGTCCATCTCGGACGGCGAGGTCGTCTCGCTCGGCGGCCGCTACTGCTGGGTGCGGCCCGACGCGGCGGATCTCGCGGCCCTGGCCGAGCTCGCCGAACAGGGCGTGATCACGGTCCCGGTCGCCAAGACGTTCCCGCTGGAGGAGGCGGCCGAGGCCCAGCGCGCCAACGCGGTCGGCGGTCTGCACGGCAAGGTTGTCGTCACCGTCGAGTGGCACGACTGAACCACCGGCGCGCGCCCTGCCACTGGCCCCGGCGCCCCGGCTCAGGGGGCTGAACCACCGACGGCTCACGCCCCCGGCCCCGTCGCACCCCCGCTACACCACCACCGCCACCGCGAAGGCCGCCAGCGCGATCGTGCACCCCGCGGCCACCACCACCGCACGTGGCGTCAGCGCGGCCGGCCGCGCGGTCCCCAGACCGACGATGCGCCGGTGCGCGACCCCCAGGAAACCCACCCAGACCAGCACACACAGCGCCGCGCCGACCAGCCCGGCCGCGGTGACCTCGTCGTGGATCGCCTGCTTGGCGGCGAGCACCCCGGCGACCGTGGCCGAAAGGGTCGTACGCCGCCATGCCAGCCTGGTCCGTTCGGGCTGCAACCCAGGATCGCGGGCCTCCGGACGAGGGCCAGGATCGCGAGCCCCTGGATCGTGGGCGTCTGGATCGTGCGCCCCCGCCCCCTGGCCGGGCTCGTCCCTCACGAGGACGTCACCCCGCCCAGCCGAAGAGCACGACCACCACCATCACCAGTGCGACCAGCGCCACCGCCAGGGCGAGCACACTCGGAAAGCGCGACACGGGCAGGTCCTCGCCTCGCCGCATGGCCCGCTCGCAGCGGATCCAGTGGTTGACCGCCCGCAGGGCGCAGAGCACCCCGGCCGCGAGCAGCGCGAGCGCCAGGCCCACCCGGACGCCCCAGCGCAGATCCGGCAGGAACTGGTCCACGGCGAATCCACCGCCGACGAGGGCGAGCGCGGTCCGGAGCCAGGCGAGGAACGTCCGTTCGTTGGCGAGGGAGAACCGGTAGTCGGGTGTCTCCCCCTCGTCCCGGATCCGCTGCGGCGTGAACCACAGCCGCAGACTCTGTATGAAGGCGCTCACCCGGGCACCATATCCGTCGGATTGTCACATCGCCCGGTGGGCGCGCAACCGCTCGTACGCGGCCAGCCCGTCCGGGACCCACTCCCACTCCTCCAGCCGGGCCGCGAGCTCCTCCTCCGGCACGAACGCGTGCCAGGCGACCTCTTCCGCCTGCGGGTTCACCGGCAGATCACATTGCACTTCGTAGACGTACGACCACCAGCTCTGGGCGCCGTCGGGGGAGACGTACAGGAACGTGAACAGCGGCACCGGCCGGGGCAGGCCGACGACCCCCAACTCCTCCTGCGCCTCCCGCAGCGCCGCCTCGTCGTAGCTCTCGCCCGCGCCGACGACCCCGCCCACGAACATGTCGTACAGCGACGGGAAGACGAGCTTCGTCGCCGTGCGGCGGTGCACGAACACCCGGCCCGAGGAGTCCTTGGCCTGGACGAAGACACACCGATGGCGCAGGCCCCGCGCGTACACCTCACCGCGGGGTGCCTGCCCGACCACCTCGTCGTGTTCGTCGACGAGGTCCAGGATTTCGTCAGCCGCACGCGCCGGTGCGGGCGAAGCATCGCTCATACGGCCATGAAATCACCGCGCGTACGGCACACCGGCCCGCCCGCGCGTACGGCGCACCTCTCACCGGCCCGTCACGTACTTCACCGTCGGACCGGCAGTCCAGCCGCCGTCCACCGCCAGCTCCGCGCCGGTCGCGTACGACGCCGTGTCCGAGAGCAGGAAGACCACCGCGCCGGCGATCTCCTCCGCCTCGCCGATCCGGCCCATGGGCGTGTTGGGGTACTTCCCCTCGCCCCGCTCCACGCCGATCGGTTCCGTCATCGGGCTGTAGGTGATGCCGGGGTGGACGGAGTTGACGCGGATCTTCGCCGTGCCCAGCTCGACCGCGCCGATCTTCGTCAGGCCCCGGACCCCCCACTTCGACGCGCCGTAGCCCGCGGTCAGGGCGAGGCCCATCAGCCCGGCGGCGGAGGAGATGTTGACGATCGAGCCCCCGCCGTTCTCCTTCATCGCCGGGACGACGGTCCGCATCCCGATGAAGACACCGGTCAGGTTGACGTCGAGGACCCGGCGGAACTGCTCCACCGACTCGGAGTCCAGGAGGGATCCGGCGGCTATCCCGGCGTTGTTCACCAGCCCGTGGACCGCGCCGAATTCCGCGTTCGCGTACGCCAGGGCCGCCTGCCAGCTCTCCTCGGAGGTGACGTCGTGGTGGACGAAACGGGCGCGCTCCCCGAGCCGCGCCGCCGTGGCCTTGCCTTCGTCGTCCAGGACGTCGGTGACGACGACGTAGGCCCCGGCCGCGACCGCCGCGGACGCGGCGGCCGCACCCAGCCCGCGGGCGGCTCCGGTGATGATCACGGTCTTGCCGGAGAGGTCGTGGATCCGCTCGTTCATACGTGGTCCTTTCCCGCACTGGGCACGGGGGCCCGGAGTCCAGACGTTCGATCAGCCGCTGCCGGCGCCACCACGCCCCTCCCGGGCTCCGGGCCCCTGAGGACTCGTCACGGCGGCACTCCAATGCCGGGCATTGGCAACTGGGAGAGGCCGGACGTGCCAGACGGTTGACGGGCTACTGCCGGGTATCGAAGATCGGACCACCTCCCGGAAGGACGGAACACCCATGGCGTACGACGCTGATGTGATCGTGATCGGGGCGGGCCTCGCGGGCCTCGCCGCCACGGCGGAGCTCGTCGACGCCGGGCGCAGTGTGATCCTCCTCGACCAGGAGCCCGAACAGTCCCTCGGCGGCCAGGCCCACTGGTCCTTCGGCGGTCTCTTCCTCGTCGACTCGCCCGAACAGCGGCGCATGCGCATCAAGGACAGCCATGCCCTCGCCCTCCAGGACTGGCTGGGCACAGCGGGCTTCGACCGCCCCGAGGACCACTGGCCGCGCCGGTGGGCCGAGGCGTACGTCGACTTCGCGGCCGGCGAAAAGCGCGCCTGGCTGCACGCCCAGGGCGTGCGCTTCTTCCCCGTGGTCGGCTGGGCCGAGCGCGGCGGGTACGACGCCAACGGCCACGGCAATTCGGTGCCGCGCTTCCACATCACCTGGGGTACGGGCCCCGGGCTCGTCGCCCCCTTCGAGCGCCGGGTGCGCGCGGGCGCCGCCCGCGGCCGGGTCCAGCTGCGCTTCCGTCACCGGGTCACCGGCCTCGGCCGCACCGACGGAGCCGTGGACACCGTCAGCGGCGAGATCCTGGCCCCTTCGTCCGCCGTACGCGGAGCCGCCAGCAGCCGTGAGGTGACCGGGGCGTTCGAGTACCGCGCCCAGGCCGTGATCGTCACCTCCGGCGGCATCGGCGGCAATCATGATCTCGTACGGGCCCAGTGGCCCGAGCGCCTCGGCACCCCGCCCGAGAAGATGCTCTCCGGAGTGCCCGCCCATGTCGACGGGCTGATGCTCGGCATCGCGGAGAGCGCCGGAGCACGTCACATCAACAAAGATCGCATGTGGCATTACACGGAGGGCATCGAGAACTGGGACCCCATCTGGGCCCGGCACGGCATCCGCATCCTGCCCGGCCCGTCCTCTCTCTGGCTGGACGCCCGCGGCCGCCGGCTCCCCGTGCCGCTGTTCCCCGGCTTCGACACGCTCGGCACCCTCGAACACATCATGCGGACCGGGCACGACCACACCTGGTTCGTGCTCGACCAGCGCATCATCGGCAAGGAGTTCGCGCTCTCCGGCTCCGAGCAGAACCCGGACCTCACCGGCAAGTCTGTCCGCGACGTCATCGGCCGCGCGCGGGCCGATGTCCCCGCCCCCGTCAAGGCGTTCATGGACCGCGGCGTCGACTTCGTCGTGGAGAAGGACCTGAGCGCGCTGGTGCGCGGCATGAACGCGCTCACCAAGGAGCCGCTGATCGACGAGGCGGAGCTGCGCCGCGAGATCGTCGCGCGGGACCGGGAGATCACCAACCCCTTCACCAAGGACCTCCAGGTCATGGCGGTCCGCGGCGCCCGCAAGTACCTCGGCGACCGCCTGATCCGTACGGCCGCCCCGCACCGCATCCTCGACCCCAAGGCCGGCCCGCTGATCGCCGTACGACTGAACATCCTCACCAGAAAGTCCCTGGGCGGACTGGAGACCGACCTGTCCTCGCGCGTCCTGACGGAGAGCGGCGAGCCGCTGGCGGGCGTGTACGCGGCGGGGGAGGCGGCCGGCTTCGGCGGCGGGGGAGTCCACGGCTACCGCTCGCTGGAGGGCACGTTCCTCGGCGGCTGCCTCTTCTCGGGCCGTACGGCGGGCCGCGCGGCGGCCGAGGCGGTCGCCTGACCCGACCGCCGCGCGCCCCCGCCCCGACCGCCGCGCCCCGGCCGCCCCGCAAACCCCTCCGCCCCGCGGACGATCCCGCTCTACAACACCAGCGACAACAGCAGCACGAACCCCAGCCCCACCACCGAGATGATCGTCTCCATCACCGACCAGGTCTTCACCGTCTGGCCGACGTTCATCCCGAAGTACTCCTTCACCAGCCAGAACCCTGCGTCGTTGACATGGCTGAAGAAGAGCGAACCCGCTCCGATCGCCAGTACCAGCAGCGCCGTCTGGGCCGTCGGCATCCCCTCGGCGAGCGGCGCCACCAGCCCCGCCGCAGAGATGGTCGCCACCGTCGCCGAGCCGGTCGCCAGCCGGATCGCCACCGCGATCAGCCAGGCCAGCAGCAGCGCCGGTATCGACCAGTCCTCGGAGAAGTCCAGGATCATCTGCCCGACGCCCACGTCGATCAGGGTCTGCTTGAAGCCGCCGCCCGCGCCGACGATCAGCAGCACACCCGCGATCGGGGCGAGCGAGGTCTCGACGGTGGAGGAGATCCGTTCCTTGGTGAAGCCGGCCGCGCGGCCCAGCGTGAACATGCCCACGATCACCGCGGCGAGCAGCGCGATCAGCGGGGAGCCGATCACGTCGGTGACCTTCCGCACGCCGTTGTCCGGGTCGGCGACGACGATGTCCACCAGCGCCTTGACCAGCATCAGCACCACCGGCAGCAGCACCGTGGCGACGGTCGCGGCGAAGCCGGGCCGCTTGCCCAGATCCTCCGACGGCCGGGTGGGGATCATCTGCTCCGGCGCCGGGATGTCGACCCAGCGCGCCGCGTACCGGGAGAAGAGCGGACCCGCGATGATCACCGTCGGTATCGCGACGAGCACGCCGAGGGCGAGCGTGACCCCGAGGTTCGCGCCGAGTGCGTCGATGGCGACCAGCGGGCCGGGGTGCGGCGGGATCAGCCCATGCATCACCGACAGACCCGCGAGCGCCGGGATGCCGATCCGCATCAGCGAGTAGTTGCCGCGCTTGGCGACCAGCAGCACCACGGGGATCAGCAGCACGATGCCGACCTCGAAGAAGAGCGGAAGCCCGATCACCGACGCGATGAGCACCATCGCCCAGGGCATCGCCCGGCCGCTCGCCCGGCCGAGGATCGTGTCGACGATCTGGTCCGCGCCGCCGGAGTCGGCGAGCAGCTTGCCGAGGATCGCACCGAGCGCGATCAGTACGCCGACGCTCGCCACGGTCTTGCCCAGACCGGTGCCGAAGGAGTCGACGGTCGCCCCGAGCGGAGCCCCGGCGAACGCCCCCAGCGCCAGCGACCCGATGGTCAGCGCGAGGAACGCGTGCACTTTAAACCTGGTGATGAGCAGCACGATGACGGCGATGCCGGCGAGAACGGCGATGCCCAGCTGTGCGTTGCCGGCCGAGGTGATCGGCTCGGCCGCGTCCGCTGCCAGCGTCTCGACGCTGAGACCGGTCAGGGATGTCACGGGGAGTCCTTACGGGGCGAGGGCGGCGGCGCGCAGCGCGGCGACGGCCCGGTCGGTGATTTCTTCGGGGGTGCCGGTGACATCGACTGCGACACCGGCCTCGTCGCCCTGGAGGGGCTCCAGCGCGGCGAACTGCGAATCGAGCAGCGCCACGGGCATGAAGTGGCCCTTGCGCCCGGCCATCCGCCGCTCGATCAGCTCCCGCTCACCGGTCAGATGCAGGAACACCGCCCCAGGGGCGGCCGCCCGCAGCCGGTCGCGGTACCTCCGCTTCAGCGCGGAGCTGCTCACCACCCCGCCCAGCCCCGCGCGCCCGTGCGCCCACGCGCCGATCGCGTCGAGCCAGGGACCGCGGTCCGCGTCGTCCAGCGGGACGCCGGACGCCATCTTGGCGACGTTGGCCGCCGGATGGAAATCGTCGCCCTCCGCGTAGGGGACGCCGAGCGCCCGGGCGACCAGCGGACCGATGGTGGTCTTGCCGGTGCCCGCCACGCCCATCACGACGACGACCGGAGGGGCGGCAAGCGGGGTGGCGCTCATGGCTGATGCCTCGCTGTCTTCTTCGACATCGATGTTCGACGCGCTCATGAAACCCATTGGATACGACGTATTCAAGAGCCTGTGAGATAAAAGTCGTACTTAATGTGGGAGACGGGCGGCCCGTAGGCTGTGACCATGACGACACGGACCCAGGGGCTCCACCCTCACGTGCTGGCCACCCTGGGCCTGGCGATCACCGCCGGTGAGTATCCGCCCGGCAGCGTCCTGCGCACCGACGAGCTCGCCCAGCGCTTCGACGTCTCCCGTACGGTCGTCCGCGAGGTCGTTCGCGTCCTGGAGTCCATGCACCTGGTCGAGTCCCGCCGCCGGGTCGGCGTCACCGTCCGCCCAGCCGAGCAGTGGAACGTCTACGACCCGCAGGTCATCCGCTGGCGGCTGGCCGGCGCCGACCGCCCCCGCCAGCTGCGCTCCCTGACCGTGCTGCGCTCCGCCGTCGAACCGGTCGCCGCCGGACTCGCCGCCCTGTACGCCACCCCCGAGCAGTGCCGGGAGCTGACCGAGCAGGCCCTCGGCATGGTCGCCACCTCGCGCGGCCGGCAGCTGGAGGCGTACCTCGTCCATGACATCGCCTTCCACCGCGTCGTCCTGGCCGCCTCCGGGAACGAGATGTTCGCCCGCCTCGGAGACGTCGTCGCCGAGGTCCTCACCGGCCGCACCCACCACCAGGTGATGTTCGAGGACCCCGACCCGGCCGCCGTCACCCTCCACGTCCAGGTCGCGGAGGCCGTACGGGAGCGGGACGCGGCCCGCGCCGAGGAGCTGACCCGCCAGATCGCCGTCGGCGCCCTGCGCGAGCTGGACGTCCTCGCCCCGTAGCACCCCCGGCCGTACCCTCTCGCGGGCCGTCCTGAAGGCGGATCGTCCGCCGGTGGTCGGCGCGCCGTAAACCAGCCGGTAACCTCAGAAACACCTCAGATCTGCCTGTACGTGACATAGGCCACTGCCAAATCGCGGTCCTGCCGTGACTATGTGCCGTGGCCCTCTGCCTGATGACCACCCTCATCGACAGGCAGACACGGCCGGGTACCGCACAACCCTCCCCCTCACGAAGGCGAACATCTCCATGCCTGACCGCACGCTTACTGCGGCCGACGACACGCTGTCCGCCACGCCACCGGCAGCGGCGTCCCCCCACGTCGACGCCGGTGACGCCGGGTACAAGAAGGACCTGAAGTCCCGGCACATCAACATGATCGCCATCGGTGGCGCGATCGGCACCGGCCTCTTCCTCGGCGCCGGTGGCCGCATGGCCAACGCCGGACCATCCCTCTTCATCGCGTACGCGGTCTGTGGCGTCTTCGCCTTCTTCGTGGTGCGGGCCCTCGGCGAGCTGGTCCTCTACCGCCCCTCCTCCGGCGCCTTCGTCTCCTACGCCCGTGAGTTCATGGGCGAGAAGGGCGCCTACACGGCCGGCTGGCTCTACTTCCTCAACTGGTCGACCACCGCCATAGCCGACATCACCGCGGCCGCGACCTACGCCCACTTCTGGGCCATGTTCAGCGACATCCCGCAGTGGATCCTGGCGCTGATCGCCCTCGCGGTCGTCCTCGCCGCCAACCTCATCTCCGTGAAGTACTTCGGCGAGATGGAGTTCTGGTTCGCGATCATCAAGGTCGCCGCGCTGGTCGTCTTCATGCTCGTCGGCATCTTCCTCGTCGTGACCTCGCACGACATCGGCGGCCACACCCCGGGCCTGTCCACCATCAGCGACAACGGCGGCATCTTCCCCAGCGGTGTGATGCCGATGCTGCTGCTGATCCAGGGTGTCGTCTTCGCGTACGCCTCCGTCGAGCTGTGCGGCGTCGCCGCCGGTGAGACCGAGAACCCCGAGAAGATCATGCCGAAGGCGATCAACTCGATCATGTGGCGCGTCGGCCTCTTCTACGTCGGCTCGGTCGTGCTGCTCGCCCTGCTGCTGCCGTACACCGCCTACTCCGGCGACCAGAGCCCCTTCGTCACCGTCTTCGACAAGCTCGGCATCCCCGGCGCCGCGGGCGTGATGAACCTGGTCGTCCTCACCGCCGCGCTCTCCAGCCTCAACTCCGGTCTCTACTCGACCGGCCGCATCCTGCGCTCCATGTCGCTGTCGGGCTCCGCGCCCAAGTTCACCGGCGTCATGAACAAGGGCGGCGTGCCCTACGGCGGCATCCTGCTCACCGCCGCCTTCGGTGTCGTCGGCGTCGGCCTGAACTACGTGATGCCCGGCGAGGCCTTCGAGCTCGTGCTGAACTTCGCCTCCATCGGCATCATCGGCACCTGGGCGATGATCATGGTCTGCTCGCTGCTCTTCTGGCACCGCTCCAAGGACGGCCGGGTCACCCGCCCCTCCTACCAGCTGCCCTGGGCGCCGTACACCCAGATCATCACGCTGTTCTTCCTCGGCTCCGTCCTGGTCCTGATGTGGATGGACGAGGGCATCAGCCGCACCACCGTCAACTGCCTCCCGCTGATCGCGCTCATGCTCGTCGGCGGCTGGTACCTGGTCCGCAAGCGGGTGGCCTCGGCCTCCGCCGCGCACAAGGGCTGACCTCTCGCACAGGGCGGGGCCCCCACCGGACACTCCGGTGGGGGCCCCGCCTCGTTCCGTACGTCAGTGGTGACCGCCGTGCCCGCCCCCGTGGTCGCGGCGGCCGCCGGAAGCGGTACCAGCCGAAGTCGACGTCCAGATACGGCCAGATCCTGCCGTTGACCGTGGTGTACGGGCCGAAGAACGGCAGCGACACCGGCTTGCCGGTCTCCGCGCCAGCTGGCCGAAACCCTCTCATCGACGGCGGATCTCCACCCGACAGCACGGAATAGTGGTACCGACACCGTTACCGAGGAAGGGAAGACGCGATGCCGCAGCAGGTCCAGGGGGTCGTCGCCACCGGCAGGAACGAGCCGGTCCGCGTGGAGACCATCGTCGTCCCGGACCCCGGCCCGGGCGAGGCGGTGGTGAAGATCCAGGCCTGCGGGGTCTGCCACACGGATCTGCACTACAAACAGGGCGGGATCAACGACGACTTCCCCTTCCTGCTCGGCCACGAGGCGGCGGGCATCGTCGAGTCGGTCGGCGACGGCGTCACCGACGTCGCCCCCGGCGACTTCGTCATCCTCAACTGGCGTGCCGTCTGCGGCCGCTGCCGGGCCTGTCTGCGCGGCCGCCCCCAGTACTGCTTCGACACCCACAACGCCAAGCAGAAGATGACCCTGACCGACGGGACGGAACTCTCCCCGGCCCTCGGCATCGGCGCCTTCGCCGAGAAGACCCTGGTCGCCGCCGGCCAGTGCACCAAGGTCGACCCCGGCGTCGACCCCGCCGTCGCCGGACTCCTCGGCTGCGGCGTCATGGCGGGCATCGGCGCCGCGATCAACACCGGCAACGTCGGCCGTGGCGACTCGGTCGCCGTCATCGGCTGCGGCGGAGTCGGCGACGCGGCCGTCGTCGGCGCCCGCCTCGCCGGCGCGGCCCGGATCATCGCCGTCGACATCGACGACCGGAAGCTGGAGACCGCCCGCTCCATGGGCGCCACCCACACGGTCAACTCCCGCTCCACCGACCCCGTCGAGGCGATCCGCGAACTGACCGGCGGCTTCGGTGCGGACGTCGTCATCGAGGCCGTCGGCCGCCCCGAGACGTACCGCCAGGCCTTCTACGCCCGCGACCTGGCCGGCACGGTCGTCCTGGTCGGCGTCCCCACCCCGGACATGAAGCTCGAACTCCCCCTCCTCGACGTCTTCGGCCGCGGCGGCTCGCTCAAGTCGTCCTGGTACGGCGACTGCCTGCCCTCCCGCGACTTCCCGGTCATCGTCGACCTGCACCAGCAGGGCCGCATCGACCTCGGCGCGTTCGTCACCGAGACCATCGGCCTCGGCGACGTCGAGAAGGCCTTCGCCCGGATGCACGAGGGAGACGTCCTGCGCTCGGTGGTGGTCCTGGGATGACCGCCCGCATCGACCACCTCGTCACCTCCGGCACCTTCACCCTCGACGGCTCCACCTGGGACGTTGACAACAACGTCTGGATCGTGGGTGACGACTCGGAGGCGATCGTCATCGACGCCGCCCACGACACCACCGCCATCCTCGCCGCGCTCGGCGGCCGCACCCTGCGGGCCATCGTCTGCACCCACGCCCACAACGACCACATCGACGCGGCCCCCGCCCTCGCCGCCGCCACCGGCGCCCGGATCCTGCTCCACCCCGCCGACCAGCCGCTGTGGAAGCAGACCCACCCCGGCCACTCCCCGGACGGCGACCTGTCCGACGGCCAGACCCTCACCATCGCCGGCGTGGACCTGCACGTCCTGCACACCCCCGGCCACGCCCCCGGCGCGGTCTGCCTCCACGCCCCCGACCTCGCCACCGTCTTCACCGGTGACACCCTCTTCAAGGGCGGCCCCGGCGCCACCGGCCGGTCCTTCTCCGACTTCCCGACGATCATCGACTCGATCCGGGGCCGGCTGCTCACGCTGGAGCCGGGGACCGTCGTACGGACCGGCCACGGCGACTCCACCACCATCGGCGCCGAGGCCCCCCACCTGGAGGAGTGGCTCAGACGAGGCCACTGAGGCGCAGCCGGCTCTCGAACCGCACCGGGGAGCCGGTCACGGGGTCGGTGAACTCCAGCGTCCGCGCCAGCAGTTGCAGCGGCCGCGTGAAGTCCTCCGGCCCCTCGGGTGCCACCACGGGATAGATCGGATCGTTCAGGATCGGCACCCCGAGCCGGTTCATATGGACCCGCAGCTGATGGGTGCGGCCGGTGGCCGGCAGCAGCCGGTACCGGCCGAGCCCGCCCGCGTGCTCGATCAGCTCGATCCGGCTCTCGCTGTTCGGCTCACCCGGCTCCTCCCGCGCCGCCAGCACCCCCCGCTCCTTCACGATCCGGCTGCGCACGGTCACCGGCAGCCGCAGCGCCGGGTCGTACGGCGCCACCGCCTCGTACTCCTTGCGCACCCGCCGGTCCCGGAACAGCGTCTGATACGCGCCCCTGTCCTCGGGCCGTACGACGAAGAGCACCAGCCCCGCCGTGAGCCGGTCGAGCCGGTGCGCCGGCTGCAACCGCTCAAGCCCCAGATCCCGCCGCAGCCGCGCGAGCGCCGTCTCGGTCACATGGCTGCCGCGCGGCATCGTCGCCAGGAAATGCGGCTTGTCGACCACCAGGATCCGCTCGTCGCGGTGGACGATCCCGATCCCGAACGGCACCGGCGGCTCGGGCGGAAAGTCCCGGTGGAACCAGAGATACGTTCCCGCGCGGTACGGCTCCCTGCCCCCGACCGGCCCTTCCGTCCCGACGAACCGGCCCTCGGCGAGCATCGCGTCCACCCGCCCGGCCCCGATCGCCCCGGCGAACCGTGCCAGCAGATGGTCGCGGACGGTCGGCCAGGCGGCGTCCGGATCGGCGGGCAGCTTCAGCCGTACCGGATCGATCCCGTCCCGCTGGGGGAGCGGCGCCGCCGGGGTCCTCGCTCTGCGTCTCACCACCGCACGATATCCGGCTCCGGCGAGCCGGCCGCAGGTCAGCGCATCGCCACCGTCAGCAGGAAGACCGAGTCCTCCAGCGCCTCCATGGTGTGCGCCCCCACCGGCATCACCAGCAGGTCGCCGTCGCGGGCCTCCCAGACATGTCCGTCCGCGTCCAGCCGCACCCGCCCCGACCGCACCAGGACCGTCGCCTCGCCGGCCGCTGTCTCGTGCTCGCTCTGCGTGGTGCCGGCGGTCATCGCCACCACGGTCTGCCGCAGGATGCGCTCGTGCCCGCCGACCAGGGTGGTCGCACTGCGGCCGGAGTCGGCCGCCTGCGCCGCCCTCAGCTGCTCACGGGCCGTCGCGTCCAGCGAGAACTTCTCCATCATCGTGCCTCCCTTGCTGGTGCTCCCAAGCCGACCCTGACAGGGCCGGGGGCCAAGGGCACGCCGGGAGGGACCGAAAGCCCCACAGAACGACGAAGACCGGCCAGGCTCTGGGGCCCGACCGGTCTGTCGTGTGGTGTCCGAGGGGGGACTTGAACCCCCACGCCCGATAAAGGGCACTAGCACCTCAAGCTAGCGCGTCTGCCATTCCGCCACCCGGACAAGGTGTCTGCCGTTCGGGCCGCTGGGCCGTTCCGACGTGGAAAACCATAGCAAACATTCGAGGTGGCAGATCACCACCCCTTCCCAGGCCGGAGCCCGTGACGGCCGTACGACGGCCGGGGCCCGCCCTTGGGCGCGGGACCGGCGCGCGGGAGGATGAGGGGGACCACCAGCAGTGACAGTGGGAGGAAGCAGCGTGAGCGAGTCGAACACCGCGGCCCGGGGCGTCACCGGCGAGACCGCCGAGAATGAGGTCGTCGACCTCTGTCGCGACCTCATCCGCATCGACACCAGCAACTACGGCGACCACTCCGGACCGGGGGAGCGGGCCGCGGCCGAGTACGTCGCCGAGAAGCTGGCCGAGGTCGGCCTCGATCCCCAGATCATCGAGTCCCACAAGGGGCGTGCCTCCACGGTCGCCAGAATCGAGGGTGAGGACCCCTCGCGCCCGGCCCTGCTGATCCACGGCCACACCGACGTGGTGCCGGCCAACGCGGAGGACTGGACCCACCACCCGTTCTCCGGCGAGGTCGCCGACGGCTGCGTCTGGGGCCGCGGCGCCGTCGACATGAAGGACATGGACGCGATGACCCTCGCGGTCGTACGGGACCGGCTGCGCAGCGGCCGTAAGCCCCCGCGCGACATCGTCCTCGCCTTCCTCGCCGACGAGGAGGCCGGCGGCACCTACGGCGCCCGGCACCTGGTCGACCACCACCGCGACCTCTTCGACGGGGTCACGGAGGCGATCGGCGAGGTCGGCGGCTTCTCCTTCACGGTCAACGAGAACCTGCGGCTCTATCTGGTCGAGACGGCCCAGAAGGGCATGCACTGGATGCGGCTGACCGTCGAGGGCACCGCGGGCCACGGTTCGATGACCAACAACGACAACGCCATCACCGAGCTGTGCGAGGCGGTGGGACGCCTCGGCCGCCACCAGTGGCCCGTCAGGGTCACCAAGACCGTGCGGTCCTTCCTCGACGAGCTCTCCGACGCGCTGGGCACCCCGCTCGATCCGGAGGACATGGACGCCACGCTGGTGAAGCTCGGCGGGATCGCCAAGATGATCGGCGCGACCCTGCGGAACTCGGCCGCCCCGACGATGCTCGGCGCCGGCTACAAGGTGAACGTCATCCCCGGCCAGGCCACCGCCCATGTCGACGGACGGTTCCTGCCGGGCTACGAGGAGGAGTTCCTGGCCGACCTCGACCGGATCCTCGGGCCCCGGGTCAAGCGGGAGGACGTGCACGGCGACAAGGCGCTGGAGACCAGCTTCGACGGCGCCCTGGTGGACGCCATGCAGCTGGCGCTGCGCGCCGAGGACCCGATCGCCCGGGCCGTGCCGTACATGCTGTCCGGCGGCACGGACGCCAAGTCCTTCGACGACCTCGGCATCCGCTGCTTCGGCTTCGCCCCGCTCCAGCTGCCGCCCGAGCTGGACTTCGCCGGCATGTTCCACGGCGTGGACGAGCGCGTACCGGTCGACGGACTCAAGTTCGGCGTACGTGTGCTGGACCGTTTCATCGACGCTTCCTGAGATCACCGGCTGATCCTCGTGCTCTTGTACGTCGAATTCGTCCGAGTGTGCGGAGATAACCGGAAAGGGTGAATGGACTCATAGGCTCGTAGCCCCAATAGTTCCCCCTCGTTACAGGTGATGCGGTCCGCGGCTGGGACCGCATTGCCAACAAGGAGGAACAATGATCAAGAAGGTCGTCGCTGCTGCGGCTGCCACTGGCGGTCTCGTGCTCGCGGGTGCGGGCGTCGCCGTTGCCGACGCGGGTGCTCAGGGTGCCGCTGTGCACTCCCCCGGCGTTGTGTCCGGCAACGTCGTCCAGGTGCCCGTTCACGTGCCGGTGAACGTGTGCGGCAACACGGTCTCCGTGATCGGGCTGCTGAACCCCACCTTCGGCAACATCTGCATCAACAAGTGACGTTGCGTCTCAACCCGTGAGGGTCTGAGCCCGGCCGGCCCCGGAGTGCACGCCATGCACTCCGGGGCCGGTGGGCATTCCGTCTCCGGGTGATCCGCCCGGAGGCAGTCCGGAAGCCTAGAAGGCAGGGAACAACCTATGCGACAGGTCACGCGTAAAGGCCTGATCACCGTGGCGGCCGCGGGCGGCGTACTCGCCCTCGGCGGCGGATACGCGCACGCCGATGCGAACGCCGGCGGAAACGCGTCGAATTCGCCGGGCATCGCGTCCGGCAATTCCGTCCAGGCGCCCGTGCATGTGCCGGTGAACGTCTGTGGAAACACCGTGAATCTCATCGGGGTGCTCAACCCCGCGTTCGGAAACAAGTGCGCCAACGTCTCCTCGGGCCGCCACGCCAAGGGGGCCGAAGCGTCGGGTACGGCGAGCAACTCCCCCGGGATCGCCTCCGGCAACCAGGTGCAGGCACCGGTCCATGTGCCGGTGAACGCCTGCGGGAACAGCGTCGACGTGGTCGGCGTGCTCAACCCGACGTTCGGCAACGAATGCGCCAACGGTTCCGGCGTCGAGCGCCCGGGCCCGGGGCAGCCGGGTGAGCCGGGCAACCCCGGAAACCCGGGCAACCCCGGAAACCCGGGCAACCCCGGAAACCCGGGGAACCCGGGGAACCCCGGCAACCCGGGTGAGCCCGGCAACCCGGGCCAGCCGGGTCAGCCCGGCAACCCCGGTGAGCCCGGCAACGGCGGTCAGCCCGGTCAGCCCGGGAACCCGGGCGAGCCCGGTGACACCGGTGACGACTCGGGCAAGGCGAACCAGCCCGGTCCGCAGACCGGGTCGCCGTCCGGGGACGACGCGACCGAGGAGCTCGCCGAGACCGGCGCCGCCTCCCTCGGCGTGGTGATCCCGGTCGGTGCCGGGATGCTGCTCGCGGGCGCGCTGCTCTACCGCCGCGCCCGCCAGACCGCGTAACCGGCCCGTCCGCCGCCGTTACGCAAAGGAGCGGGCCCCGCAGCCGCGGGGCCCGCTCCGTCGTCTTCGGGCACTCACCACGAGGCGCGGACCTGGCGGATGATGCGCCGGCGCAGCCGCACCCGGCGGCTGCCGTCCCGGAGCAGGCTCAGTCGGTCCAACTCCCAGTGTCCGTACTCGGCATGGTCGGTCAGCAGCCGCGTCGCCTCCTTGCGGGAGACGCCGCGCGGCACGTACACGTCGACAAATTCGTATTCCGGCATCGCATCTATTGTGCGGGCACCGGCCCAGTACGGATAGCGTCTGTCCCATGTCTGATGCTGCGCAGCCCACCGCTGCCGAGGTACGTGCCGCCGCCGAGGCGGTCAAAGCCGCACTGGACCGTCACCTGGAGGCGGTGGAACGCCGCACGGGCGACGACGACCCGGCCGTCTACAGCGCGTTCAACGCCCTCGCCGCGGCCGCCGAGGCCTACGACGAGCGGCTCTACGACCGGTACGACGAGGTCACGCCCTTCGAGATCCCGGGCGCCGACGACTCGATGCCGCCGTACGCCGGTCCCGAGGAGCCGAACGCGCTGAGCGTGCTGATCCGGCGCGACTACGCCGTCGTGGAACCGCAGCGGCTGCTCGCCCAGGCGCAGCGCATCGCCGACCTCGACCGCGACGACGACGCCACGCAGGCGGCGCCGGTGGTCGGCGACAGCGTCCACGCGGCGATCGGCGTCCTCTTCGGCGAGTACGAACCGGACGAAATCGCCTCCCGACACAAGGAGTTCGGCCTTGAGGAGGGTGACTCCACCCTCTGGGTCTCAGCCGTGGACGACCTCCCCGAACCGGGCGAATGGCTGACCACCCCCTTCGACCAGGCGGACCCGGAGCGGATCGTCTGCCGCTTCGACGTGAGCGCGGTCTTCGACGACGACACCGACGAAGACCTGGAGGACCTGGACACGGAGCCCACCTGACCGGGCCACCGGCCAGGTGAGCCGGGCGGGACGATCCGTGGGGGTACCGGCGATGCCGGTACCCCCACGGCCGTCAGGGCGGTGGGGGTACCGGCGTCGGCTCGGTGGGCGGGGGCCTGGGGTGGCCACGGCGGGGGTGTGGCTCCGCTTCCAGCGCGGCCGTGAGGCGCCGGAGGTTTCGTCCGGCCCCGTGGGCAGCCGGCCACGGCCGTCAGGCGGTCGGAGGCTCCTCCGGCTCCGTGAGGAGGGACTCCAGGAGGGGGCGCAGGCGGGTCGTGCGTTCCGTGGCGGGGATTTCGGACACCGCGCGCGGCAGGGCCTGGTCCACTCCGTGGACCACTGAGAGGTGGCGCTCGCCCCGGCCGAAGGCCGTGTACACCCACGGGCGGCTCAGGCCCTGGGCCGCGTCGCCCGGGAGGACCACGACCGCCGCCGGCCAGCGCATGCCGGCCGACTGGTGCGCCGTGAGGGCCCAGCCGTGGCGGACGGACTGCTCCACGCGCTCCTTCGGTACGACGACCGCCTCGCCGCCGCAGTCCAGCCGCAGGCCCTCAACGTCCGCCGAGACGACCGTCCCGGTCAGCGTCCGCCCCGGCGCCGGTGCGTACGCCACCCGGTCGCCCGGGTCGAAGCCGGCGAACCGGCCGGGGCCGGGGTTCAGCCGCTGCTTCAGGGCGGCGTTCAGCGCGCGCGTGCCCGCCGAGCCGCCGTGGCCGACGGTGATCACCTGGATCTGGTCGGCCGTGAGCGCGAAGGCCCGGGGGACCGAGTCCGCGACCAGCTGCACCGCGCGGTGCACCGCCTCGCCCGCGTCCCGGACCGGGACGATCACGACCTCCTTGCCGGGCGCCTCGACCGGGAGCAGCTCGCCGATCCCGATGCCCGACACCAGCTCACCGACCGGACCCGGGTCAGGGGTCCGCGAGGCGACCTGCGGACACACCCGTGCGGCCAGCACGTCGCCGAACACCCGCCCCGCGCCCGCCGAACCGAGCACCCCCGGGTCACCGCTGAGCACCAGCCGGCAGCCGTCGGGCAGCGACTCCACGAGCATCGCGGCGGTCTCCACGTCCAGCTGCGGGGCGTCGAGGACGGCCAGCAGATCGACGGCGAGCGCGCCCTCCGCGTCCCGGCCAGGACCGGCCGCTCCGGAGAGCAGGGCGGCCACGGTGACCGCCTGCACGTCCTCACCCAGGCGCCGTACGCCGTTCTCGCTGTGGGCCGCGACGACCGCCCGCAGGCCGAGGGCGCGTGCCGCGCGAGCCAGCGCGACCGGCTCGGCGCGGGCCGCCTCGCCGCCCGTGTGGACGATCAGGCCATGGGCGGCGGAAGCCCGGATCAGGTCGGCGGCGGACGGCGAGGGCGCGGCGGCGGCCGCCTCGGCCCAGTCGTCCGAAGGGCCGGTCCTGGCCAGCCGGGCGAGGCTGTCGGCGAGGGACTCCTCGGCGAGCGCGTACCGGTCGAGGCCCAGCAGGACCGGACCGGCCTCGGCCGCCTCCGCCGCGCCCTCGGGCCGCTCGCCGGACTCCTCGCCGCCCTCCAGCTCCTCCTCGTCCTCCTCGCCGGGCTCCTCCTGCTCCTCCTCCTGAAACACGAGCACCACACCCTCGGCCACGGCGTGCCGCACGGCCTCCGCCGGGTCCGGCACCTTGTGCTCGGCGAGCGCCTCCCGGACGGCGGCCAGCTCCATGGCCGTGTGCCCCTGGAGGGCGGCCCGCTCAAGGAGCCAGCCGACCAGAGCCGTGGTCCGCCGGTCGTCGCCCGGCCCGCACGCGTCGCCGAGCAGGGCCCGCGCGAAGCCGTCCGCCTGCTCGGGGCGGACGCCCGGCAGGGACAGCAGCTGCCACGGGTCCTCGGCCAGCAGCTCGCCCGCGCCCTCGCCGAGGACGCCCGCTGCCCGCGGGGCCAGCGCCTCAGGGGCGCCGCCCCGGGCCAGCACCGCCCGTACCGACGCGAGCGTCTGCGGGGTCACGCCCCGCTCGGGCGTCGCGGCCGGCCCGGGCACCTGGGGCCGTACCGGCGCGGCGGGCTCGGGGACGGCGCGGCGGGGGGCCGGGGCGGGGGAGTCGAAGAACGCGCCGCCGGACTTCTCGCCGCTCTCCACGGCCCGTACCGCCGCCAGCAGGTCGGCGGCCGTGCCGCTCAGCTTGGCGCCCGCCTCGATGGGCGCCTCCTTCTCGGCCTTGCGCCGCTCGATCCGCTCCCGCAGCTCGCGCTGGGCGGCGAGCTCGGCCTGCGCCTCGGACACCTCTGCCGTGCCCTCGGCGCTCTGCTCGGCCTCGTCGGCCGACTCGCCGGCGCTCTCGGGGCCGGCGGCTTCCTCGGAAGGCACAGTCACAACGTGCTCCAGTCCTGATCGGGGTAGCGGTGCACGGGCGCCGACACATCGTCGAGGGCCCGGCAGATCTCGTCAGGAAGACTAAGGCTCTCCACTGACAACGCCGCCGTGAGCTGCTGCGCGTTGCGCGCGCCGACGATCGGCGCGGTCACTCCCGGCCGGTCCCGTACCCACGCCAGCGCCACCTGGAGCGGCGTCGCGGCGAGCCCGTCCGCGGCCGTCGCCAGCGCGTCCACGATCCGGCTCGACGGATCGTCGAGATAGGGCTCGACGAACGGCGCCATCGTCTCCGAGGCGCCCCGCGAGTCGGCCGGGGTCCCGCCCCGGTACTTCCCGGTCAGCACCCCGCGGCCGAGCGGTGACGACGGCAGCAGACCGACCCCCAGGTCCCGCGCGGCGGGCAGCACCTCCCGCTCGATGCCGCGCTGGAGCAGGGAGTACTCCATCTGGGTCGCCGCGAGCGGGGTACGCCCGCCGGTCGCGGCGAGCTGCCAGGTGGCCGCCTTCGCCAGCTGCCAGCCGGAGAAGTTGGCGACGCCGACATAGCGGGCGCGTCCGCTGGTCACCGCGATGTCCAGGGCCTGGAGGGTCTCCTCCAGCGGGGTGCGCGGATCGAAGGCGTGGACCTGCCACAGATCGACGTGGTCCGTGCCGAGCCGGGCCAGCGACGCGTCGAGCGCCGACAGCAGATGGCCGCGCGAGGCGTCGAACCGGCGCCCCGGATCCGGGTGGGGCACACTGCCCGCCTTGGTGGCGACGACCAGATCCCGCCGCGGCACCAGGCGCTCCATGAGCTGCCCGAGCAGGTACTCCGCCTCACCGCCGCCGTAGACGTCCGCCGTGTCCACCAGCGTCCCACCGGCCTCCCAGAACGCCTTCAACTGTTCGGCGGCGTCGTGCTCGTCGGTGCCCCGGCCCCAGGTGAGGGTGCCGAGGCCGATCCGGGACACGCGCAGGCCCGTACGGCCGAGATGCCTCTGCTCCATGGGCGGGAGAGTACTGGCCAAGACACCACGCGGAGAGAGCCTGTGGACAACGTCCCTCGCGAGGCCCCCTGACGCAACGTCCGCCCGCGCGCTAGAGTCCGCGCCAAAGAGACGTTACTGATCAGTAAAGAGGGTGTGGACATGCGGCTGGGCATCAACCTCGGCTACTGGGGCGCGGGCATGGACGGCGACAACCTCGCCGTCGCCCAGGAGGCGGACCGCCTCGGCTACGACGTGTGCTGGGCCGCGGAGGCGTACGGCTCGGACGCCCCGACCGTCCTGTCCTTCGTCGCCGCCAAGACCGAGCGGATCGACATCGGCTCGGCGATCATGCAGATCCCGGCCCGCCAGCCCGCCATGACGGCGATGACGGCGGCCACCCTCGACTCCCTCTCCGGCGGCCGCTTCCGCCTCGGCCTCGGCGTCTCCGGCCCTCAGGTCTCCGAGGGCTGGTACGGCCAGAAGTTCGACAAGCCCCTGGCACGCACGCGTGAGTACGTTGAGATCGTCCGCAAGGCCATGTCCCGCGAGCGCCTCACCTACGAGGGCGAGCACTGGACGCTCCCGCTGCCCGGTGGCCCCGGCAAGCCCATCAAGCTCACCGTCCACCCCACGCGCCACGAGATCCCGCTCTACATCGCCGCCATCGGCCCCAAGAACCTCGAACAGACCGGCGAGATCGCCGACGGCGCCCTGCTGATCTTCCCCTCCGCCGCCCACCTGGAGGAGACCGCGCTCCGCCACATCCGCGCGGGCCGCGAGAAGGCCGGCAAGACCATGGGCGGCTTCGACGTCCACCCCACCGTCCCGATCGCCCTCGGCGACGACGTCGAGGCCCTCGCCGACACCTTCCGGCCGTACACCGCCCTCTACGTGGGCGGCATGGGCAGCCGCAAGCAGAACTTCTACAACCAGCTCGCGCAGCGCATGGGGTACGAGAAGGAGGCCGCCGAGATCCAGGAGAAGTACCTGGCCGGGGACAAGGCCGGCGCCGCGGCCGCCGTACCGCACCGGCTGATCGACCAGACCACGCTGCTCGGCTCCGTGGACCGGATCGCCGACGGCATGCGGGCCTACGCCGAGGCCGGTGTCACCACGCTCACGCTGGCCCCCGCCGGCTTCACGCTCGACGAGCGGATCGCCGCGCTGCGGGCCGGCACCGAGGCCCTGGAGCGCGCGGGCGTCGCCTGACTCCGGAAAGACCCACGGCCGTGGTGGGGGCTCGGGGTGTCTCCCCGCCACGGCCGTCACGCAGCACAACGCCGGAGCCGGGCTCCCGGTTACGGGGCTCCACGCCCGCGTGCGCTCCTTCTTTCGGCCCAGTCTCCGGCTCCATCTGTTGCCTCCGGCTCCGTCCCGCACTTGACTTTCCCTTTGCGGAGGTTGCTCCCGGGGTGTCCGGGAGAAGCCCCTCTGCGTTTCGCGGACGCTCGCACGGAGGTGGCACTGATGCTCTCGGCCCGCAGCCTGTTCCAGGAGATCGTCGACAACGACGACGCCTACCAGCTCTTCTGCTCGATCGCGGCCAGCGGCGAGAGCCAGGGTGGCTGGGAGAACGCCCGGATCGCCGCGCTCGTGCCGCCCAGCATGCGTGAACTCGCCCCCAAGATCACCCGGCACGGTGCCGACGAGGACAAGCACGGCCGCATCTTCCACGCCCTGCTCAAGAAGCGCGAGCTGGAACCGGTCGAGGTACCGCCCGAGACCGACTACACGATGCTCCTGGAGAAGAACGGCATCGGCCTCGCCCATGACAAGCTCCGCAACGACGAGCCCCTGGACGAGCGGGACATCGTCGTCTACCTCTCGCACAGCCGCGTCACCGAACAGCGCGCGGCCGACCAGATGGTGATGCTGGTCAAGTACTTCGGCGACCATCCGGAGGTCGGCAAGGCCATCCGCATGATCAGTAACGACGAGGACAACCACCTCGCCTACTGCCACGAGGAGTTGCTGCGCCTCGCCCGCGCCGGGCACGGCCGGGCGATCCAGCACACGCTGCGCGAGTGCGCGCTCGCCGAGATCAAGATCTACCGCGACGTCAGCTTCGCCGTCATGGGCCACATGGGCCGCATCCTGCGCTGGCCCAAGGCCAAGTCGGCTGCCCTCCAGGCCGGTATCCACGGCATGTACGCCTACGAGCGCGCCGGCGGCTGGCGGCGCATGGTCGCCCTCAAGATGCCCGAGCGGCGGGACGCCCTTGGCGGCCCCGCCACCCCGGCACCCGCCTTCTGACCGGCGGCGGCGCGGCCGGTCCTACAGCCAGCCACGCCGCTTGAACAGCCGGTACAGGCCGACCTCCACGGCCGCCATCAGCACGACCACGCCCGGATACCCCCAGGCCCAGGTGAGCTCCGGCATGTGGTCGAAGTTCATGCCGTAGATCCCCGCGACCATCGTCGGTACCGCCGCCATCGCCGCCCACGCCGAGATCTTCCGCATGTCGTCGTTCTGCCGCACCCCCATCTGCGCCAGATGCGCCGACAGGATGTCCGACAGCAGCCGGTCGAGCCCCTCCACCTGCTCGTTCGCCCGGGTCAGATGGTCACCCACGTCCCGGAAGAACGGCTGGGCCGCCGCGTGCACGAACGGCACGGTCCCGGCCGCGAGCCGGGTCACCGGCGCCGCCAGCGGCCCGGTGGCCCGGCGGAACTCCAGCACCTGCCGTTTGGCCGTGTAGATCCGCGCCGCGGTCGTCTTCGGATGACCGCCGTCGGGGGCGAAGACCTCCGCCTCCAGCTCCTCCAGGTCCACCTGCAGCTCGCCCGCCACGTCGATGTAGTGGTCCACCACTGCGTCCCCGACCGCGTACAGCACCGACGTCGGCCCCTGCCGCAGCACCTCCGGGTCGGCCTCCAGGCGCCTGCGTACGGCCGCCAGCGGGGCGCTGTCGCCGTGCCGGACCGTCACCACGAACGAGTCGCCCACGAACAGCATCAGCTCGTCGGTGGAGACCCGGTCGCTCTCCGGCTCGTACACCACCGGTTTGAGGACCATGAACAGCGAGTCGTCGTAGACCTCCAGCTTCGGCCGCTGATGAGCCTTCAGCGCGTCCTCGACCGCCAGCGGGTGCAGCCCGAACTCCTCCGAGACATGACCGAACTCCTTCTCCGTCGGCTCGTACAGCCCGAGCCAGAGGAACGCGTCCCCCTCGGCCCGTGCCTGGGCCAGGGCGTCCGAGAGATCGGTGGGACCCTCGGACCGAGCGCCCTCCTTGTAGATGGCACAGTCCACGATCACGGCGCGTATTCTCCCTTCGTCCCGGGGCCTTCGCACCTCCACGGCCCGCCTCCTGCTTCTACCCTTGCGGGCATGGCCACGCTGATCCTCGTCCGCCACGGACGCTCCACCGCCAACACCGCCGGGATCCTCGCGGGATGGACCCCCGGCGTCGCCCTCGACGAGCGGGGCGCCGCGCAGGCGGCCGCGCTCCCCGGGCGGCTGGCGCGGGTGCCGCTCGCCGCCGCCGTCAGCAGCCCCCTCCAGCGCTGCCGGGAGACTCTCCAGCCGCTGCTGGACGCCCGCCCCGGGCTGCCGCTGCACACCGACGACCGGATCGGCGAGTGCCACTACGGCGACTGGTCGGGACGCAAGCTCGCCGAGCTCGCCGACGAGCCGCTGATGGAGACCGTCCAGCAGCACGCCTCCGCCGCCGTCTTCCCCGGCGGCGAGTCGATGCGCGCCATGCAGCACCGCGCCGTCGAGGCCGTCCGCGAATGGAACGCCCGCATGGAGGCCGAGCACGGCGAGGACGCCGTCTACCTCATGTGCTCGCACGGCGACATCATCAAGGCGCTGGTCGCCGACGCGCTCGGGATGCACCTCGACCTCTTCCAGCGCATCCACGTCGACCCCTGCTCCGTGACCGCCGTCCGCTACACCCGGCTGCGGCCCTTTCTGCTGCGCCTGGGAGACACCGGCGACTTCGGCGCGCTGATCCCCCGGGGGAGCGGCGATTCCACCGGCGAGAGCGCGGCCGCCGAGGTCGGTGGCGGTGCGGGCGCACCGTGATCGATCCGCGCAGTAGGGTGGATGAGGCGCCGTAGCGCCAGGGGGGACAACCCCCGGCCCCCATGGCCCGATTGCCGTCGCGCGCAAGACAGCCGTCCGATCAGCCGTCGATACTCAAGGGAGACAGGGACGTGTCCCGTCAGGTGTTCCTCTACGACCCGCCGGAGCGCTTCGTGGCGGGTACGGTCGGGCTGCCTGGCCGCCGTACGTTCTTCCTGCAGGCCTCCGCCGCAGGACGGGTCACCAGCGTCGCCCTGGAGAAGACCCAGGTGGCCGCCCTCGCCGAGCGGATCGACGAACTGCTCGACGAGGTCGTACGGCGCACCGGCGGCAACGCGCCCGTGCCGGCCGTCGCCCCGGCCGAGATCACCGACACGGCCCCGCTGGACTCTCCCGTGGAGGAGGAGTTCCGGGTCGGCACCATGGCGCTCGCCTGGGACGGCGAGGACCAGCGGATGATCGTCGAGGCCCAGGCCCTCGTCGAGCTGGACGCCGACACCGAGGAGGACCTCGCGGAGGCCGAGGAGCGGCTCCTGCAGGACGAGGAGAACGGCCCGCCGATGCTCAGGGTCCGGCTCACCGGCGCCCAGGCCAGGGCCTTCGCCAAGCGCGCCCTGGACGTCGTCAACGCCGGCCGCCCGCCGTGCCCGCTGTGCAGCCTGCCCCTCGACCCGGAAGGACATGTGTGCCCGCGCCAGAACGGATACCGCCGGGGAGCATGACGATCCTCGACCTCCTGACGAAGGGCGAGCTCACCGTCCGCGGCCAGGTCCGCGAGGCCTCCAACGGTGTCCTGTACTGCTCGGTCGCCTACGAGGACCAGGAGGCCGCCTGCGTCTACAAGCCGGTCGCGGGGGAGCGCCCGCTGTGGGACTTCCCCGACGGCACCCTTGCCCAGCGGGAGGTCGCCGCGTACGCCCTCTCCGAGGCGACCGGCTGGGGGCTCGTCCCGCCCACGGTGCTGCGCGACGGGCCCTACGGCGAGGGCATGTGCCAGCTGTGGATCGAGGCCGACCCGGCGGCGAACCTGCTCGCGCTGGTCGAGGACGAGGAACCGGCCGACGGCTGGAAGGCCGTGGGGCTCGCCCAGGTCGCCGAGGACCACACCGCGCTGCTCGTCCACGCCGACGACCCCGATCTGCGCCGGCTCGCCGTACTCGATGCCGTGATCAACAACGGCGACCGCAAGGGCGGCCATCTGCTGCCCGCCCCCGAAGGGCGGCTCTACGCCATCGACCACGGAGTCACCTTCCACGTGGACGACAAGCTCCGCACCCTGCTGTGGGGCTGGGCCGGGGAGCCGCTGCCGGCCGAGGCGGCCGAGGTGCTCGCCCGGCTGGAGACCGAGCTCGCCGACGGCATGCCGCTCGCCACCCGGCTGGCCCAGCTCCTGACACCCGCCGAGATCGACGCCGTACGCGCGCGTGTCACGCGACTGCGCGCCACAGGACGGCACCCGGAGCCCTCCGGCGAGTGGCCGGCGATCCCCTGGCCACCGGTCTGACCCGGTACGTTCTCCCCTACACGAACGGCCCACGACCGCAAGAGGGCCTTCTCGGTCAAGATCCCGGATCCGGTTCGTATCCGGAACGTGCGTCCGGTTACGCTTCAAGACATGCATGCCTGGCCCGCTTCTGAGGTCCCCGCCCTGCCCGGCAAGGGCCGCGACCTCCGGATCCACGACACCGCGACCGGCGGTCTGGTCACCCTCGACCCCGGTCCCGTCGCCCGTATCTATGTCTGCGGCATCACGCCGTACGACGCCACCCACATGGGACACGCGGCGACCTACAACGCGTTCGACCTCGTGCAGCGCGTGTGGCTCGACACCAAGCGGCAGGTTCACTACGTCCAGAACGTCACCGACGTGGACGATCCGCTCCTGGAGCGGGCCGTCCGCGACGGCATCGACTGGGTCGGCCTCGCCGAGCGGGAGACCGCCCTGTTCCGTGAGGACATGACCGCCCTGCGGATGCTCCCGCCCCAGCACTACATCGGTGCCGTCGAGGCGATACCGGGCATCGTGCCGCTCGTCGAGCGGCTGCGGGACGCCGGAGCCGCCTACGAGCTCGAAGGCGACATCTACTTCTCCGTCGAGGCCGACCCGCACTTCGGCGAGGTGTCCGGCCTGGACGCCGAGGCGATGCGGCTGCTCTCCGCCGAGCGCGGCGGCGACCCCGAGCGCCCCGGCAAGAAGAACCCCCTCGACCCGATGCTCTGGATGGCCGCCCGTGAGGGCGAGCCGAGCTGGGACGGTGCCAGCCTCGGCCCCGGCCGCCCCGGCTGGCACATCGAGTGCGTCGCCATCGCCCTGGACCACCTCGGCATGGGCTTCGACGTCCAGGGCGGCGGATCCGACCTGGTCTTCCCGCACCACGAGATGGGCGCCTCGCACGCCCAGGCCCTGACCGGCGAGCACCCCTTCGCCCGGGCGTACGTGCACGCCGGCATGGTCGCCCTCGACGGCGAGAAGATGTCCAAGTCCCGCGGCAACCTGGTCTTCGTCTCGAAGCTCCGGCGCGACGGCGTCGACCCGGCGGCCATCCGTCTCTCGCTCCTCTCGCACCACTACCGCGCCAACTGGGAGTGGACCGACCAGGTCCTCGAGGACGCCGTCGCGCGGCTCGGCCGCTGGCGCGCCGCGGTCTCCCGGCCCGACGGGCCGTCCGCCGACGCGCTCGTCGAGGAGGTCCGCGAGGCGCTCGCCCAGGACCTGGACGCCCCCGCCGCGCTCGCCGCGGTCGACCGCTGGGCCGCGCTCCAGGAGGCCGAGGGCGGCACGGACGAGGCCGCGCCCGGCCTCGTCTCCCGTACCGTCGACGCCCTCCTCGGCGTCGCGCTCTGACCGTCTCAGGGCCGCCCGTGGACAGCGCTCCACGGGCGGCCCTGTGCGTTTCCCGGACGTCTGACACGCGGGGAATGTCAGGGATGTGATGAGGCGTCAGCGACCATGGGCCTTGTGTCAGGTCCGGCAATCTGCTGACGGGCCGGGACGCGGGCGGGGGCGGCGCCGGACCGGCACCGCCCCCGCGTCGTCACCCGACGGACGTGGTCACTCCTCGGACGCCTCGTCGCCCGGGGCGCCCCGGGCGTCGTCCCCGTCCTCGTCCTGACCGGCCTTCCCCGGCTCCGCCTTGGGCGGCTTCGGCGGCTTCGTACGGCCGCTGGAGGTGTCCCGCAGATACGAGCTGTCGCCGCTCTCCGTGGCGTGCCCCGGGCCCTGGGCGGGGCCGCCGTCGCGCCGCCGCAGATACCGCTCGAACTCGCGGGCGATCGCCTCGCCGGACGCCTCCGGCAGATCCGCGGTGTCCCGCGCCTCCTCCAGCGTCTGGACGTACTCCGCCACTTCGCTGTCCTCGGCGGCCAGCTGGTCCACCCCGAGCTGCCAGGCCCGCGCGTCCTCGGGCAGTTCGCCCAGCGGGATCCGCAGATCGATCAGATCCTCCAGCCGGTTCAGAAGCGCCAGCGTCGCCTTCGGGTTGGGCGGTTGCGACACGTAGTGCGGCACCGCCGCCCACAGGCTCACCGCCGGCACGCCCGCGTGCGTGCACGCCTCCTGGAGGATGCCGACGATGCCCGTCGGCCCCTCGTAGCGGGTCTCCTCCAGGTCCATGGTCCGCGCCAGATCCGGGTCGGAGGTGACACCACTGACCGGCACCGGGCGGGTGTGCGGGGTGTCACCGAGCAGCGCGCCCAGGATCACCACCATCTCCACGCCCAGCTCATGCGCGAAGCCGAGGATCTCGTTGCAGAACGAACGCCAGCGCATGGACGGCTCGATACCGCGCACCAGGACCAGATCGCGGGGCTTGTCGCCGCCGACCCGGACCACCGAGAGCCGGGTCGTCGGCCACGTGATCTTCCGCACGCCGCCGTCCAGCCACACCGTGGGCCGGTTGACCTGGAAGTCGTAGTAGTCCTCGGCGTCGAGCGCCGCGAACACCTCGCCCTTCCACTCCCGTTCCAGGTGCGCGACCGCGGTGGAGGCGGCGTCGCCGGCGTCGTTCCAGCCCTCGAACGCGGCCACCATGACCGGGTCGATCAGCTCGGGAACCCCCTCGAGCTCGATCACCCAGCGCCTCCTTCCGAAGTTCCTGTCGTACGGACCAACCTTACGGCTTTCCGGGGGCCGGGCCGCAGCCCCCGTACGCGTCCGGGATGCGTCCCGGCCTTGATCGACTACCCACGATCCAGGGCCGGCACACGACGGATTCCGTCGGGGCCACAGAGGAACGGGTAAGGGGCGGCCTCCAGGGAGACCGCCCCTTACCCGCACGCTCCCGCGGGCCTACTTGGCCGCGAGTATGCCCTCGACCTTGGCGCGGATCTCGTCCGTCGCCAGGCCGCGGATGGTCAGCGTCGTACGCCGCCGCAGCACGTCGTCCGCCGTCTCGGCCCACTCGTGGTCACGGGCGTAGGCGACCTGCGCCCAGATCTCCGGGGCGTCCGGGTGGATGCGCTCGGCGAGCTCCGGGTTGTCGTTCGCCATGCGGGCGATGTCGAACGACAGCGAACCGTAGTGCGTCGCCAGGTGCTTGGCGGTGTCGGCGGCCATCCGCGGGCCCGGGGCCGGGCCGTCGACGAGCAGCCGGTGCACGACCGCGTTGGGGTTGGCGATACCGGGCAGCGGCAGCCGCTTGGGCAGCTCCGACACCGGCTCGTAGTCCTCGCCCAGCGGCCGGCCCGGCAGCTGCTCCAGCTTCTTCATCACCGTACGGCCGATGTGGCGGAAGGTCGTCCACTTGCCGCCGGCCACCGACAGCATGCCGCCGCGGCCCTCGGTCACGACCGTCTCGCGCTTGGCCTTGGAGGTGTCGCCGGGACCGCCCGGCAGCACGCGCAGACCGGCGAAGGAGTACGTGATCAGGTCCCGGGACAGCTGCTGGTCGCGGATGGAGAACGCGGCCTCGTCCAGGATCTGGGTGACGTCCTTGTCGTTGACCGCGACCTCGCCCGGGTCGCCCTCGTACTCCTCGTCGGTCGTGCCGAGCAGCAGCATGTCCTCCCAGGGGAGGGCGAAGGTGATGCGGTACTTGTCGATCGGGGTGGCGAGCGCGGCCTTCCAGGGGGAGGTGCGCTTGAGGACCAGGTGCGCGCCCTTGGACAGCCGGATGGAGGGGGCCGCGTTCGGGTCCTCCATCTTGCGCAGGTGGTCGACCCAGGGGCCGGTGGCGTTGAGGACGAGGCGCGCGTCGACGCCGAACTCCTCGCCGTTCGTACGGTCCTTGAGGTCGGCGCCGGTGACCCGGCCCCGGGTGAAGCGCAGTCCGGTGACTTCGGCGTGGTTGAGGACGACAGCGCCGGCGGCGACCGCCGCGCGGACCGTCATCAGCGCCATCCGCGCGTCGTTCATCTGGTCGTCGCCGTAGACGGCCACGGCCTTGAGGTTGTCCGTACGCAGCTCGGGCACGTCCTGCGCGGCCTTGGCCGGTGAGAGCAGGTGGCCGACGCCGTCACCGAACGCGGACAGGGCGCTGTAGGCGAAGACGCCCGCGCCGAGCTTGGCGGCGCCGTGCGGGCCGCCCTTGTAGACGGGCAGGTAGAAGGTGAGCGGGTTGGCGAGGTGCGGTGCCACCTGACGCGACACCGCACGCCGCTCGAAGTGGTTCTCCGCGACCAGCTTCACCGCGCCGGTCTGCAGGTAGCGCAGGCCGCCGTGGAGCAGCTTGGAGGAGGCGGAGGAGGTGGCGCCGGCGAAGTCGCCGGCGTCCACCAGGGCCACCCGCAGTCCCGACTGCGCGGCGTGCCAGGCGGTGGAGATGCCCAGGATGCCGCCGCCGATCACCAGGAGGTCGTACGTCGCCTTGGAGAGCTGCTCCCGAGTTTCGGCGCGGCTCGGCAGGGAACCGGCAGCCGGGTGCGTCCCGAGGGCGGGGACGCTCTGCAGGGTGGTCATGTCGATCTACTCCTCGTCAGTTTTCCTCATCGAGCCAGCCCATGGAGCGCTCCACGGCCTTGAGCCAGCTCTTGTACTCGCTGTCACGCTTGTCGGCGTCCATGCGAGGGGTCCACTCGGCGGCCCGGCGCCAGTTGGCACGCAGGGCGTCGGTGTCGGGCCAGAAGCCGACGGCCAGGCCGGCGGCGTAGGCGGCGCCGAGGCAGGTGGTCTCGGCGACCATCGGACGCACGACCGGCGCGTCCAGGAAGTCCGAGAGGGTCTGCATCAGCAGGTTGTTGGAGGTCATGCCGCCGTCGACCTTGAGGGCCGTCAGCTCGACACCGGAGTCCTTCGTCATGGCGTCGGTGATCTCGCGGGTCTGCCAGGCGGTGGCCTCGAGCACGGCGCGCGCGATGTGCGCCTTGGTGACGTACCGGGTCAGGCCGGCGATCACACCGCGGGCGTCGGAGCGCCAGTACGGGGCGAACAGGCCCGAGAATGCGGGGACGAAGTAGGCGCCGCCGTTGTCCTCGACCGAGGAGGCGAGCGTCTCGATCTCGGCGGCGGACTTGATCAGGCCCATCTGGTCGCGCATCCACTGCACCAGCGAACCGGTGACGGCGATCGAGCCCTCCAGGGCGTAGACCGGCTTCTCGTCGCCGATCTGGTAGCCGACCGTGGTCAGCAGGCCGCTGTAGGAGTTGATGATCTTGTCACCGGTGTTCATCAGCATGAAGGTGCCGGTGCCGTACGTGGACTTGGCCTCGCCCTCGGCGAAACACGTCTGGCCGAACAGGGCGGCCTGCTGGTCGCCGAGCGCGGAGGCGACCGGGACGCCGTCCAGGACGCCGCCCTTGACGGTGCCGTACACCTCGGCGGAGGACCGGATCTCCGGCAGCACCTCGGCCGGGATCTCCATGGACTGAAGGATCTTGTCGTCCCAGCCCATGGTGTGCAGGTTCATCAGCATGGTGCGCGAGGCGTTGGTGACATCGGTGACGTGGTGGCCGCCGTCGACGCCGCCCGTCAGGTTCCAGATGACCCAGGAGTCCATGGTGCCGAAGAGGATGTCGCCGCGCTCGGCGCGCTCGCGCAGGCCCTCGACGTTGTCGAGGAGCCAGCGGACCTTCGGGCCGGAGAAGTACGAGGCAAGCGGCAGACCGGTCTCGCGGCGGAAGCGGTCCTGGCCGACGTTGCGGCCGAGCTCCTTGCAGAGGGCGTCGGTGCGGGTGTCCTGCCAGACGAGGGCGTTGTGGACGGGCTCACCGGTGTTCTTGTCCCACAGCAGCGTGGTCTCGCGCTGGTTGGTGATGCCGATGGCCTTCACGTCGGCGGCGGTGATGCCGGCCTTCTCGATGGCGCCGGCGACGACCTCCTGGACGTTGGTCCAGATCTCGGCGGCGTCGTGCTCGACCCAGCCCGGCTTCGGGAAGATCTGCTCGTGCTCCTTCTGGTCGACGGAGACGATGCGTCCGTCGCGGTCGAAGACGATGCAGCGGGAGGAGGTGGTGCCCTGGTCGATCGCGGCGATGAACGGCCCCGCGCCGTGGGAGTGGGTGGCGGCGGTGTGTGCGTCGGTCACGGTGTGCTCCAAAGAAGTCTCAGGTCTGCGGTGGCTGTACGGCTCAGGCGAACGCGATGGTGTAGATACCCGCGGCGAGGGCTCCGCCGATCAGCGGGCCGACGACCGGGATCCAGGCGTAGCCCCAGTCGGAACCGCCCTTGTTGGGCAGCGGCAGCAGGGCGTGCACGATCCGCGGACCGAGGTCACGGGCCGGGTTGATCGCGTAGCCGGTCGGGCCGCCGAGGGAGAGACCGATGGAGACGACGACGAACGAGGTGATCAGGGCGCCGAGCACACCGAGGCCCTTGCCGCTGTCGTTGAGGCCCTGGGTGAGCACCGCGAGGACCAGGACGACCGTGCCGATGATCTCGGTGGCGAGGTTCTGCCAGACGTTGCGGACCTCGGGACCGGTGGAGAAGACACCGAGGACCGGGCCGGCATTCGGGGCCGACTTCTGGTCGACCATGCCTTCCTCGTGCGGCGTCGAGATGATCGCCTCGTCGGTGAGGTGGGCCTGGAACTGTCCGTAGTACGTGACCCAGACCAGGAAGGCACCGATCATCGCGCCCAGTATCTGGCCGGCGAAGTAGATTGGAGCATTGCTCCAGTCGCCGTCCTTGACCGCGATGCCGACGGTGACGGCCGGGTTCAGGTGGGCGCCGGAGAGGGTGCCCGTCATGTAGACGGCCGTCATGACCGCGAAGCCCCACCCGAAGGTGATCGCGAGCCAGCCGGCGCCCTGCGCCTTAGAGCGCTTCAGCGTGACGGCGGCGCACACGCCACCGCCCAGCAGGATGAGTACGGCGGTACCAATGATCTCGCCGATGAAGATGTCGGAGCTGGACACCCGCGACTCCTTTGTCCTTCGTCCAGGGGAAGGCGAACCCCGGGTCCCTCCGGTGGTCCGCGCCCTCAGGTGAGGGCGTTTGCCGGTCCCGTGGCCTTGCGACACTCTAGCGCGTATTGCCGGTAGGTGTTCGACAATGCCGACCGATGAACGGCAGTTTTGCGCCCGGGTGAACAGCGCGTCAAGGGTTCCGTTGGCCGAAACCCGGATCGTTACCGACGAGGCCCCAAGGCCTCCTCGATCGCCCGGTGTCGCAGGTCAGTGCCGCCCACAGGGCCCGGCCGCAGGGTCGTACGGAGCCCCATGGCAAAGGCGCCCGCCCCCTCGGGGTGCGGGCGCCCATGGGCGGGATCCGGCCGCGGCGGTACGCGGGCACGGAGGCCGGGGGGCCGGCTCAGAAGCGGCCGGCGCCCAGGTCGCGGGAGACCGCGCGGGCGCAGTCCCGTACCGCCGCCACCAGCTCCGAACGTAGCTCCCCGGCATTGCAGACGCGCTCCACGGCCCCCGTGATGGCGACCGCGCCCACCGGCATCCGGCGCCGGTCGTGGATCGGGGCGGCCACCGAGGCCACGCCCTGCCAGGTCTCCTCCACGTCCGCCGCCCAGCCACGCGCGCGTGTCAGGTCCAGCACCGACTCGAAGTCGGTGAGGTCCGTGACCGTACGGGCGGTGAACGTCTCCCGCTCCACCTCCAGCGCCTCGCTGTGCGCCACCGGGTCGTACGCGGAGATGACCTTGCCCAGGGCCGTCGAGTGCAGCGGCTGCATGGCGCCGACCTCCAGTACCTGACGGCTGTCGTCCGGCCGGAAGACGTGGTGCACGATCAGTACCCCCTGCTGGTGCAGGACGCCCAGATGGACGCTCTCGCCGCTGGAACGGGCCAGGTCGTCCGTCCACACCAGGGCGCGCGCCCGCAGCTCGTGCACGTCGAGATAGCTGTTGCCAAGACGCAGCAGCTCGGCGCCCAGCTGATAGCGGCCCGAGGCTGCGTCCTGCTCCACGAACCCCTCCGCTTGGAGGGTGCGCAGAATGCCGTGGGCCGTGCCCTTGGCCAGTCCGAGCGACGAGGCGATGTCGGAGAGTCCGAGCCGGCGCTCGCCGCCCGCGAGCAGTCGCAGCATCGCCGCCGCCCGTTCAAGCGACTGGATGTTCTTCGCCATCGCCCGGCCCTTCTCCCCATCTTCTGGACCCTGCGGTACCGGTGCGGGCACCTACGCGGGGATTCGATCTTGCTATTCGACAATGCTGAACACTATCGGTCCATGCCGAACTTGTGTCACCACTGAAAGTGTCCGTCAAGACCTGCGACGACGGCTTCTCGGGAACACAGCATGCCGTCCGCCCCGTGGGACACCATGTCCACCCCGGCGTCTGCGCGGTTACTCTGGCCCGGTGCGCCTTCCACCGAAGACGCAAAGCCGACAGCCGTCGCACTCCAGGGAGCACATCCATGGCCTCGTTGCCTACCCCTTCCGCTGACAGCCGGACCCGAGCCGCAGCCCTCCGTGAGGCACTCGCCACGCGCGTGGTGGTGGCCGACGGTGCCATGGGCACCATGCTCCAGGCGCAGGACCCCACCCTCGAGGACTTCGAGAACCTCGAAGGCTGCAACGAGATCCTCAATGTGACCCGCCCGGACATCGTCCGTTCGGTCCACGAGGCGTACTTCGCCGTCGGCGTCGACTGCGTCGAGACCAACACCTTCGGCGCCAACTTCGCCGCACTGGCCGAGTACGACATCCCCGACCGGAACTTCGAGCTGTCCGAGTCCGGCGCCCGCATCGCCCGCGAGGTCGCCGACGCGTACACCGCCTCCACCGGACAGCAGCGCTGGGTGCTCGGCTCCATGGGCCCCGGCACCAAGCTGCCCACCCTCGGGCACGTCGGCTACACCACCCTGCGCGACGCCTACCAGCAGAACGCCGAAGGCATGATCACCGGCGGCGCGGACGCCCTGCTGGTCGAGACCACCCAGGACCTCCTGCAGACGAAGGCCGCCATCCTCGGCGCCCGCCGCGCCCTGGACACCCTCGGCATCGACCTGCCCCTGATCTGCTCGGTCACCGTCGAGACCACCGGCACCATGCTGCTCGGCTCGGAGATCGGCGCCGCGCTCACCGCCCTTGAGCCGCTCGGCATCGACATGATCGGCCTGAACTGCGCCACCGGCCCCGCCGAGATGAGCGAGCACCTGCGCTACCTCGCCCGGCACTCCCGTATCCCGCTCTCCTGCATGCCCAACGCCGGTCTGCCCGTCCTGGGCAAGGACGGCGCGCACTACCCGCTGTCCGCCCCCGAGCTGGCCGACGCCCAGGAGACCTTCGTCCGCGAGTACGGCCTGTCGCTGGTCGGCGGCTGCTGCGGTACGACCCCGGAGCACCTGCGCCAGGTCGTCGAGCGGGTCCGCGACCTCACCCCGACCGTCCGCGAGCCGCGCCCCGAGCCCGGTGCCGCCTCGCTCTACCAGACGGTCCCCTTCCGCCAGGACACCGCGTACATGGCGATCGGCGAGCGGACCAACGCCAACGGCTCCAAGAAGTTCCGTGAGGCCATGCTGGAGGGCCGCTGGGACGACTGTGTGGAGATGGCCCGCGACCAGATCCGCGAGGGCGCCCACATGCTCGACCTGTGCGTCGACTACGTCGGCCGCGACGGCGTCGCCGACATGAGGGAGCTGGCGGGCCGGTTCGCCACCGCCTCCACCCTGCCGATCGTCCTCGACTCCACCGAGCTGGACGTCATCCAGGCCGGTCTGGAGAAGCTCGGCGGCCGGGCCGTCATCAACTCGGTCAACTACGAGGACGGCGACGGGCCCGAGTCCCGCTTCGTCAAGGTCACCGCGCTCGCCAAGGAGCACGGCGCCGCGCTGATCGCGCTCACCATCGACGAGGAGGGCCAGGCCCGTACCGTCGAGAACAAGGTCGCCATCGCCGAGCGCATCATCGAGGACCTCACCACCAACTGGGGCATCCTCGAGTCCGACATCCTCATCGACACCCTCACCTTCACCATCTGCACGGGCCAGGAGGAGTCCCGCAAGGACGGTGTGCACACCATCGAGGCGATCCGCGAGCTCAAGCGCCGCCACCCGGACGTGCAGACCACGCTGGGTCTGTCCAACATCTCCTTCGGACTCAACCCCGCCGCCCGCATCCTGCTCAACTCCGTCTTCCTCGACGAGTGCGTCAAGGCCGGGCTCGACTCGGCCATCGTGCACGCCTCCAAGATCCTGCCGATCGCCCGGTTCGACGAGGAGCAGGTCAACACCGCCCTCGACCTGATCTACGACCGGCGCACCGCGGACTACGACCCGCTCCAGAAGCTCATGGAGCTCTTCGAGGGCGTCAACACCAAGTCGATGAAGGCCGGCAAGGCCGAGGAGCTGCTCGCCCTGCCGCTGGAGGAGCGGCTCAAGCGCCGCATCATCGACGGCGAGAAGAACGGCCTGGAGAAGGACCTCGACGAGGCCCTGCAGACCCGCCCCGCCCTCGACATCGTCAACGAGACCCTGCTGGACGGCATGAAGGTCGTCGGCGAGCTCTTCGGCTCCGGCCAGATGCAGCTGCCGTTCGTCCTCCAGTCCGCCGAGGTCATGAAGAACGCGGTCGCCTACCTCGAACCGCACATGGAGAAGTCCGACGCCGAGGGCAAGGGCACCATCGTCCTCGCCACCGTCCGCGGCGACGTCCACGACATCGGCAAGAACCTCGTCGACATCATCCTGTCCAACAACGGCTACAACGTCGTCAACCTCGGCATCAAGCAGCCCGTCTCCGCGATCCTGGAGGCCGCCGAGGAGCACAAGGCCGACGTCATCGGCATGTCCGGTCTCCTCGTGAAGTCCACGGTGATCATGAAGGAGAACCTGGAGGAGCTCAACCAGCGCAAGCTGGCGGCCGAGTACCCGGTCATCCTCGGCGGCGCCGCCCTCACCCGCGCGTACGTCGAGCAGGACCTCCACGAGATCTACGAGGGCGAAGTCCGCTACGCCCGCGACGCGTTCGAGGGCCTGCGCCTCATGGACGCCCTGATCGCCGTCAAGCGCGGCGTCCCCGGGGCCAGCCTCCCCGAGCTCAAGCAGCGCCGGGTACGGGCCACCACGGCTGTCCTGGAGACCGAGGAGCCGCAGGAGGGCGGCCGCTCCGACGTCGCCACCGACAACCCCGTGCCCGAGCCGCCGTTCTGGGGCACCCGGGTCATCAAGGGCATCCAGCTCAAGGAGTATGCGAGCTGGCTCGACGAGGGCGCCCTCTTCAAGGGCCAGTGGGGCCTCAAGCAGAACCGCACCGGCGAGGGCCCCAGCTACGAGGAGCTCGTCGAGAACGAGGGCCGCCCCCGGCTGCGCGGTCTGCTGGAACAGCTCCACACCCAGAACATGCTGGAAGCCGCTGTCGTCTACGGCTACTTCCCCTGCGTCTCCAAGGGCGACGACCTGATCATCCTCGGCGAGGACGGCTCCGAGCGGACCCGCTTCACCTTCCCGCGCCAGCGCCGCGGCCGACGGCTGTGCCTCGCCGACTTCTTCCGCCCGGAGGAGTCCGGCGAGACCGACGTCGTCGGCCTCCAGGTCGTCACCGTCGGCTCCAGGATCGGCGAGGCCACCGCCAAGCTCTTCGAGGCCGACTCCTACCGCGACTACCTGGAGCTGCACGGCCTCTCCGTCCAGCTGGCCGAGGCCCTCGCCGAGTACTGGCACGCGCGCGTGCGGGCCGAGCTCGGCTTCGCGGGCGAGGACCCCGCCGACGTCGAGGACATGTTCGCGCTGAAGTACCGGGGCGCGCGGTTCTCCCTCGGCTACGGCGCCTGCCCCGACCTGGAGGACCGCGCGAAGATCGCCGAGCTGCTCCAGCCCGAGCGGATCGGCGTGCACCTCTCCGAGGAGTTCCAGCTCCACCCGGAGCAGTCCACCGACGCGATCGTCATCCACCACCCGGAGGCGAAGTACTTCAACGCGCGGTAGCTCCGCGTCGCACGGGGCGGAAAATCCCGCGCGACCCGGGAGAGAAACCACGATGCGTCCGGAACGTCCCGGACGTACACTGGTCGGTCCCATGCAGGCCGGCAGCCTTCCCATCCGGGAGGGGCTGCCGGCCTTCTCGTCCCTCTCGGAAGGTGTGCCGATGACCAGTACGGTCCCCGCGTCCTTGACCCGTACGGCCGAGGGCTCCGCCCTGCAGGCCGTCTTCCTCGACATGGACGGCACGCTGGTCGACACCGAGGGGTTCTGGTGGGACGCGGAGGTCGAGGCGTTCGGCGCGCTCGGCCATCAGCTCGACGAGTCCTGGCGGGACGTGGTCGTCGGCGGTCCGATGACCCGCAGCGCCGGCTATCTGATCGAGGCCACCGGAGCCGACATCACCCTCGCCGAGCTCACCGTGCTGCTCAACGAGAAGTTCGAGGAGCGGATCGACCGCGGCGTCCCCCTCATGCCGGGCGCCGAGCGGCTGCTGGCCGAGCTGGCCGCGCACAACATCCCCACCGCCCTGGTCTCCGCCTCGCACCGCCGGATCATCGACCGGGTCCTCGCCTCCCTGGGGCGCGACCGGTTCACCCTCACCGTCGCGGGCGACGAGGTGCCCCGGACCAAGCCGCACCCCGACCCGTACCTGCACGCCGCCCGGGGCATCGGCGCCGAACCGTCCCGCTGCGCCGTCATCGAGGACACGGCCACCGGCGTCGCCTCCGCCGAGGCGGCCGGCTGCCGTGTGGTCGCCGTCCCCTCCGTCGCCCCCATCGCCCCCTCGGCCGGCCGGGTCGTCGTCCGCTCCCTCGAAGAAGTCGATCTCCGCTTTCTGCGCACCCTGATCACGGGAATGCACTGAACCGCGCACCGAGCGTGGCGCGGGTAATGCCGGCGAATTCGGCCGGGCTTTCCAAAGGAAAAGCCCGGCCGTGACCTTGGTCACGCACCGTGGCGCCGACCGGATGGCCTGTCCGTAGCGTCATGTCCGGAATCCACCGCAGCGCCCCACCCATGTGTCCCGATTCGGTAATCCGTGTACGAATCCTTCCGTTGCATGGTCATCGAACGGAGTGCATTACCGATCACTGTGCGCATTGGCGCCCCCTTGGGTGCGGTCCGGCTTTCCTGACGCCGCCGACTAATCTTTCGCGAGTACTTCGCCGCACCTTCCGCGTGCCGCGGTGACAAACCCAAGTCGCCGTGCGCACAGGACCGATCGCACGTTCCCGGCCCGATCGCTCCCGCCCCGACCGGGCGGCAGCGGCGGAGTGTCCACGACACCGCTGTATCTCAGTGCCGGATGAGGGAGAACGTCCAGGATGAACCGCAAGACTCTGGCGCTGCCGGCCTTGGCCGGCCTGCTCGCCCCCGTACTGGTCGCCTGCGGCGCCTCGAACGGCGGATCGGGCGGCGGCGGCGACATAGTCGTGGGCACCACGGACCAGTTCGTCGCGACCGAGGACGCTCCCGCCCCCTTCGACCCGGCCTTCGCCTACGACACCGGTGCCTGGAACGTCCTGCGCCAGACCGTCCAGACGCTGATGCACGTCCCCCGCGGCAGCGGAGCGCCGGTCCCCGAGGCCGCCGAGAAGTGCGGCTTCACCGACAAGGTCAGTCAGAGCTACCGCTGCACCCTGCGCGACGGCCTGACCTTCGCCGACGGCACCCCCGTCACCGCCGAAGACGTCAAGTTCTCCATCGAGCGCGTGCTTGACATCAAGTCCGACAACGGCACGGCCGCCCTGCTCGCGGGCATCGACACCGTCGAGCCCAAGGGCGACAAGGAAGTGGTCTTCCACCTCAAGACCCCGGACGCCACCTTCCCGTACAAGCTCTCCACCCCTGTCGCCGGCATCCTCAGCAAGGCCAAGTACGACGGCAAGAAGCTCCGCGACGGCTTCGCGATCGACGGCTCCGGCCCGTACACCGTCCGCATCGACCACGACGGCGAGCGGGCGACCCGGGCCGTCTTCACCAAGAACCCGAAGTACAAGGGCGACATCAAGCTCAGCAACGAGAAGGTCGAGCTGCGCTCGTACGCGGACGCCGACGCCATGGGCAAGGCCTTCGACGCCGACGAGATCGACCTGATGACCCGCGCCATGTCGCCGGACCAGATCAAGGACCTCACCGACAAGCCCAAGGACAGCGTCAAGCTCACCGAGGTGCCCGGTCTGGAGATCCGCTACCTCGGCTTCAACACCGAGCACCCCTCGGTCAAGGACAAGGCCGTACGCCAGGCCATGGCCGCCGTCGTCGACCGCGGCCAGATCGCCGGCAAGGTCTACGGCTCCACCGCCCAGCCGCTGTACTCGCTGGTCCCCTCCAGCATCGCCGGGCACACCAACTCCTTCTTCAACCGCTACGGCGAGCCCAACGCGCGGCAGGCCGCGGACATCCTCCGCGATGCCGGCGTCTCCACCCCGGTGAAGCTGACCCTGCACTACACCACCGACCACTACGGCCCTGGTACCGCCAAGGAGTTCGAGGCACTGCGGGGCCAGCTCAACGCCACCCGGCTCTTCGACGTCACCGTCAAGGGCGTCGAGTGGTCCAAGTTCAGGCCGGCCCAGAAGCGCGGCGACTACGCCGTCTACGGCCTCGGCTGGTTCCCCGACTTCCCGGACCCCGACAACTACATCGCCCCCTTCCTTGACGCGGACAACTTCCTCAACACGCCCTACGCCAACAACGTGGTGCGCGGGCAGCTGATCCCCGCGTCCCGCCGCGAGGCGGACCGCACCGCCGCGGCCGGCACCTTCGCCCGGATGCAGGACATCGTCGCCACCGACGTGCCCGTCCTCCCGCTGTGGCAGGGCAAGCAGTACGTGGCCGCCCAGGCCGACGTCAGCGGCGTCGAATGGGCGCTCAACACCTCCTCGGACCTGCAGCTCTGGGAGCTCGGCCGCGGCGGCGCCTGACCCCCTTCTGTGCCCGGCCGCGCAGCCGCACGGCCGGTTGAAAGTGATCAAAGGCAAGGTTCAAGGTTCTGTGAAGGCACACAACAAGTGGCTGACGGCCCCGCTCGCCGCGGGGGTGGCCGCCGCCCTGCTCAGCGGCTGCGGTTCGGAGAAGACCGGCGAATCCGCCGGCGGCGGCAACGCCGTCGTCGTCGGCATGTCCGACGAGGTCCTGGCGACGGACCCCGCCGCCGGTTACGACCCGGGCTCCTGGCTGCTCTTCAACAACGTCTTCCAGTCCCTGCTGAGCTTCCCCAAGGGCGCCTCCTCCCCGGAGCCGGAGGCCGCGGAGAAGTGCGGCTTCGCCCAGGGCGGCAGCACCGTCTACCGCTGCACACTGCGCAGCGGACTCAAGTTCAGCAACGGCAACCCGCTGACCTCGAAGGACGTCAAGTACTCCTTCGAGCGCGCGATGAAGATCAACGACGAGTCCGGCCCGGCGCCGCTGCTCTCCACCATCGCCTCCATCGAGACGCCGGACGACCAGACCGTCGTCTTCAAGCTCAAGGTCCCGGACGCCACCTTCCCCAGCAAGATCGCCTCGGGCGCCGGCTCCATCGTGGACCACCGCGAGTACGCCGCCGACGGACTGCGCACCGACGGCAAGGCGGCCGGCTCCGGCCCGTACAAGCTGGAGTCCTTCGACGACGGCCAGGCCGTCTTCTCGGTCAACCCCGAGTACCGCGGCAACGCCAAGCCCAAGAACGGCGGCATCACCCTCAAGTTCTTCAAGGGCGACCGCAAGGCCCTCTCCGACGCGCTCGGCAAGGGTGACATCGACGTCGCCTACCGAGGCCTCGCCGCCGGCGACATCGCCACCCTCCAGGGCTCCGAGGACGCCAAGGGCATCTCCGTCATGGAGGGCACCAGCGCCGAGGTCCAGCACCTGGTCTTCAACGTCAAGGACCCGGTCGTCGGCAAGCTCGGCGTCCGCAAGGCCATCGCCCACATCGTCGACCGCGACGCCCTGGTCCAGCACGTCCACCGCTCCACGGCCACCCCGCTGTACTCGATCGTCCCGGCCGGCGTCGTCGGCCACAACACCGCCTTCTTCGACGCCTACGGCGGCCGCCCCGACGTCGACAAGGCCCGCAAGGCGCTGCGTTCGGCCGGCGTCAAGGACAAGGTCAAGCTCACCCTCTGGTCCACGCCCAGCCGTTACGGCCCGGCGACCGACGAGGAGATCGCGGCGATCGTCGGCCAGCTCAACAAGAGCGGCCTGTTCGACGCGACCATGAAGTCCGTGCCGATCGAGCAGTACGAGAAGGACATCAAGGCCGGCAAGTACGGCGTGTACGTGAAGGGCTGGGTCCCCGACTACCCGGACCCCGACAACTTCACGCAGCCGTTCTTCGGCGCCGGTAACGTTCTCGGCAACAACTACGAGAACCTCACCATCTCCAAGACGCTCATCCCGCGGACCTCCGCGACCGCCGACCGCTCCACCACCGAGAAGGACTTCGCCGACCTCCAGCACATCGTCGCCGAAGAGCTGCCGCTCCTGCCGCTGTGGCAGGGCAAGCAGTACGCGGTCGCCCGCGGCAACATCACCGGCCTGGAGTGGACCCTCGACGCCTCGACCGTCTTCCGCTTCTGGGAGATCAAGAAGGGCTGACCCGCCCCGCGCACACGACGGCGCCCCCTCGGCTCACTTGCCGAGGGGGCGCCGCCGTATGCCGACCCGAAGTCGACGCGTCGAAGCGCTGACGCGCCGTCACTGCGCCCCGGGGCGCACCAGACCGCTCTCGTAGGCGTACACCGCCGCCTGCACCCGGTCCCGCAGACCGAGCTTGGTCAGCACGTGCCCCACATGCGTCTTGACCGTCGTCTCGCTCACGAACAGATCCGCCGCGATCTCCGCGTTCGACAGCCCACGCGCCACCAGCTTGAGCACCTCGACCTCACGCTCCGTCAGGGTGTTCAGCGCCTGCGGCACCGGCTCCTCGCCGGACGGCAGATGGTCCGCGTACTTGTCCAGAAGACGACGCGTGATGCTGGGCGCCAGCATCGCCTCGCCCGCCGCGACCACCCGGATCGCCTGCACCAGCTCGTTCGCCGGCGCGTCCTTCAACAGGAAGCCGCTCGCCCCGGCCCGCAGCGCCTCCACCACGTACTCGTCCAGATCGAACGTGGTCAGCACCAGCACCTTCGCCGGACCGTCCCGGCCGGGACCGGTGATCTGCCGGGTCGCCTCGACCCCGTCCATCCGCGGCATCCGGATGTCCATCAGCACCACATCGGGCTGCAGCGCCCGCACCTGATCGAGAGCCTGGAGGCCGTCCCCGGCCTCGCCGACGACCGCGATGTCCTGTTCCGCCTCCAGAATCATCCGGAAGCCGGTGCGCAGCAGCGGCTGGTCGTCGACCAATAGGACGCGGATGGCCACGTGATCTCCTTAGCTAGACCGCCCCTATTGTGCCTTCGAGGGGCGCGCCGCCGTCGCGCAGGGCGGGCCGGGCGGGCGACGAACCATCCGCCGGGCCCCCACCGGCCGTCACTCGGCCGGGTCCGCCGACCGCGCCGGCACCACGGGCAGCGGATACACCGGAGGCGTCCCGCCGAACTCCGGGCACACCGACCGGTGGTCGCACCACCCGCACAGCTTCGTCGGCCGCGGCCGCCAGTCACCCGTCTCGGTCGCCTGCCGGATCGCCTCCCACAGCGCCAGCAGCTTGCGCTCCACCCGGTGCAGATCCGCCTCCACCGGGTCGTACGTCAGCACGTCCCCGCTGCCCAGATACACCAGCTGCAAGCGCCGCGGCAGCACGCCCTTCAGCCGCTGGATCACCAGCGCGTAGAACGTCATCTGGAAGAGCGCGCCCTCGCTGTACTCCGGCCGGGGCGCCTTGCCCGTCTTGTAGTCGACGATCCGCACCTCACCCGTCGGCGCCACGTCGATCCGGTCGATCACCCCCCGCAGCCGCAGGCCCGACTCCAGCTCCGTCTCCACGAACATCTCCCGCTCGGCGGGCTCCAGACGGGTCGGGTCCTCCAGCGTGAACCACCGCTCGACCAGCTGCTCCGCCTCGGCCAGCCACTGCCCGAGCCGCTCGCCCTCGGCGTCCCCCTCGAACAGCTCCGACAGCTCGGGCCGCGCCTCAAGGAGCCGGTCCCACTGCGCGGGGATCAGCGACTTCGCCCGCGGAGCCGTACGCTCCACCGCCGGATGGTCGAAGAGACGCTCCAGCACCGCGTGGACCAGCGTGCCCCGGGTCGCCGCCTCGCTCGGCTTCTCCGGCAGCTTGTCGATCACCCGGAACCGGTACAGCAGCGGGCACTGCATGAAGTCACTCGCCCGCGACGGCGACAGCGACGCGGGCGGCGACGCGGGGGACACGGCAGGGGGCTCGGCGGGCGACTCGGCGGGCGGCGAAGCGGCCTCCGACGGGGTCGGCTCGGCGTCCGTCGGCGGCTGCTGGCTCGTACTCATGACTCAGACCCTACGACCCGCCACTGACAGCGAGCGGAATACCATCGACTCAAGACCCCCACGCACTGCATGATCGAGGCAGTCACCTGCCCGTACCGTGAGACAGACCACAGCACGCGGGCCGGTCGCACGACGCTCGGCAACGAAGGGAACCCGTGAACCAGGACGACGAGAGCGGCGAGAGCACGAGGCCGCGGTCCGACACGGCGGGACCGAACCCCGGCAGCGGCACACCACCGCGCGAGGAACCCGGCGGCGGCATCCTCATGGGCCGCCCCTTCGGCGTGCCCGTCTACGTCGCCCCCAGCTGGTTCCTGGTCGCCGCCCTCATCACCTGGGTCTTCGGCGGCCAGCTCGACCGCGTCCTGCCGGAGCTCGGCAACGTCCGCTACCTGGTCTCACTCTTCTTCGCGGTCGCCTTCTACGCCTCCGTACTGGTCCACGAGCTGGCCCACACCGTCGCTGCCCTGCGCTTCAAACTGCCGGTGCGCCGCATCCAGCTCCAGTTCTTCGGCGGCGTCTCCGAGATCGAGAAGGAGTCCGAGACCCCCGGCCGCGAATTCGTCCTCGCCTTCGTCGGACCCCTGCTCTCGCTCGTCCTCGCCGGCGTGTTCTACCTCAGCATGAGCGCCGTCGAACCCGGCACCGTCCCCGGTGTCCTGCTCGCCGGCCTGATGATCTCCAACCTGATCGTCGCCGTCTTCAACCTGCTCCCCGGCCTTCCCCTCGACGGCGGCCGGATGCTCCGCGCCATCGTCTGGAAGATCACCGGCAAGCCGATGAGCGGCACCGTCGCCGCCGCCTGGGTCGGCCGCGCCCTGGCCGTCGCCGTCCTGGTCGGCCTGCCCCTGCTCACCCACACCGGCGCCCTCGGCAACGCCACCGAAGACATCAGCGGCATGGACACGGTCATGGACGCGCTCCTCGCCGCCATCCTCGCCGCGATCATCTGGACCGGCGCCGGCAACAGCCTGCGCATGGCCCGGCTGCGCGAACACCTCCCCGAGCTGCGCGCCCGTACGCTCACCCGCCGCGCCGTCCCCGTCGAGTCCGCCACCCCGCTCTCCGAGGCCCTGCGCCGCGCCAACGAGGCGGGGGCCCGCGCCCTCGTCGTCGTCGACGGCCAGGGCGCCCCGACGGCCCTGGTCCGCGAGACCGCCATCGTCGGCGTCCCCCAGCACCGCCGCCCCTGGGTCGCCGTCAGCGGCCTCGCCCAGGACCTCACCGACGGCATGCGCATCCCCGCCGAGCTGGCCGGCGAGGCCCTGCTCGACCGGCTGCGCGCCACCCCGGCCACCGAGTACCTCGTCGTCGAGGAGACCGGCGAGATCTACGGCGTCCTGTCCACCGCGGACGTCGAGCGGGCCTTCGTACGAGCCATGGCACGACCCACCACATAGCTGCCGGTAGGCTGGTCACATGTCCGAACCGACCGGTGCCGCCCGCCGTCGCGGGCCCTTCAAGGTCGGGGACCAGGTCCAGCTCACCGACCCCAAGGGACGCCACTACACGTTCACGCTCGAGGCCGGAAAGAACTTCCACACCCACAAGGGTTCTTTCCCGCACGACGAGCTGATCGGTGCTCCCGAGGGCAGTGTTGTCCGTACCACGGGAAACGTCGCCTACCTCGCGCTGCGCCCCCTGCTCCCCGACTACGTCCTGTCCATGCCCCGCGGCGCCGCCGTGGTCTACCCCAAGGACGCGGGGCAGATCCTGGCCTTCGCCGACATCTTCCCCGGCGCGCGCGTCGTGGAGGCGGGAGTGGGCTCCGGCTCGCTCAGCAGCTTCCTGCTCCGCGCGATCGGCGACAGCGGCATGCTCCACTCCTACGAGCGCCGCGAGGACTTCGCCGAGATCGCCAAGGGCAATGTCGAGCGCTACTTCGGCGGCCCGCACCCGGCCTGGCAGCTCACCGTCGGCGACCTCCAGGACAACCTGTCCGACACCGACGTCGACCGCGTCATCCTGGACATGCTCGCCCCCTGGGAGTGCCTGGAGGCCGTCTCCAAGGCGCTCGTCCCCGGCGGCATCCTCTGCTGCTACGTGGCGACCACCACCCAGCTCGCGCGGACCGTGGAGTCCATCCGCGAGTTCGGCTGCTACGCCGAGCCGCAGCCGTGGGAGTCGATGATCCGCAACTGGCACGTCGAGGGCCTGGCCGTCCGCCCCGACCACCGGATGATCGGACACACCGGCTTCCTCGTCACCGCCCGCCGCCTCGCGGACGGTGTGGAGCCCCCGATGCGCCGCCGCCGTCCGGCCAAGGGCGCCTACGGCGAGGACTACGAGGGCCCCAACAAGGGCTGACGCCCTCACAACGCAACGGTGCCGCCGCCGAGTTCCCGCCGACCACGGGGAACTCGACGGCGGCACCTTCACGTTCACGGGGTCCGACCCCGCCTGTTCCGCCCTCCTGTGACGTATGGCACGATGCTGGCCACCCCACCGCACCACCACGCCACAGGAGACATCCCGCGTGCAGCCCGCAGTCCTTCCGGACCTCGCGCACACCCACACCCGCCCGGTGCACTGGCTCGCCACCGCGGCGGCGATGGCCGCGGTCGTGGCGGGCGCCCATCTGCTGCGGCCCGACGCGGCCACCGCCTCGTCCACGGCCCCCGCGGTCGCCCCCGCCTCCGCCGCCGTACCGGCCCCGGACCCGGCCGCCGTGACCTTCCCTCTGGAGTGCGGGGGAGCGCCGAGCGTGGTGGCCCGCAAGGCGTCCGGAGACCTCGACGGAGACGGCCGGCCGGAGACCGTCGCCGTGGCCCACTGCGCCGCCGGCTCAGGGGCGCCCCCGCACGGCGTCTACGTACTGACCCACGGGCGGCAGAGCCCCGCGCGCGTGGTGGCCACCCTCATCGCGCCGGCGGAACGGAAGAACGTGACCGCGCTCGCCGTACGTGACGGGGCGGTGACCGCGACCCTGCTCGGCTACTCGTCGCCGGACGTTCCGAGCTGCTGCCCGGACCGCCGGGAGCGGGTCAAGTGGCAGTGGAAGGGCGGGAAGTTCATCAGGACCGCCCAGGCCGAAGCGCGGAGTGTGTGATCCGTCACTCCGCGTCGGGGCCGAAGACCTCGACCCTGTCCGAAACGCGCCTGACGTGGATGCAGTCGCCCGGGCACTCCTTCGCCGAGTCGATCACGTCCTGGAGCAGCGGCAACGGCACCGGCGTGGTGGCACCCTGGTCCTGGAGCAGCTCGTCCTCGGCGCTCTTCACATAGGCCAGACCGTCGATGTCCAGCTCGAAGACCTCAGGGGCGTACTGCGCGCAGATGCCGTCACCGGTGCACAGGTCCTGGTCGATCCAGACCTCCAGGGCGTCGCCCGCCGTCGCGGAGGGAGCCTCGTCCTGCACGGTCATATCTCCTGCCGTTTCCTGCGCCCGGTCCTGCGGTCCGGTGAAGCAAAGTGAAGTAAGTCGGTACAGCCCTGACGGGTGTTGACCACTCCGACCTTACAACCGCCCGCTTTCCGATGTTGATGGGTGGGTATTCCCCAGGCGTGAGGGAGAGCGCAAGGGTGAAGATCGGACACGCCTCGACAGTCTTTGTGATCTAGGGGTTTCAATCACCACCCACCCAGGTAGGGTCAGGAAGCGTCCAGCTCCCCTTGGAGGAGGTGAGGACCGTGGCAGCCCACGACGACGACATCAACCGCGGCATCCGGCCGGGGCGGGGGTCTGAAGACCCTGCCGGCCAGGTTGCCTATCTCGAGCAGGAAATCGCCGTCCTGCGACGCAAGCTCGCCGACTCTCCGCGTCATACGAGGATTCTCGAAGAGCGGATCGTCGAGCTGCAGACCAACCTGGCCGGCGTGTCCGCGCAGAACGAGCGGCTCGCAAACACGCTCCGCGAGGCCCGTGACCAGATCGTGGCCCTCAAGGAGGAGGTCGACCGGCTCGCGCAGCCGCCGGCCGGCTTCGGTGTCTTCCTGCAGGCCAATGAGGACGGCACCTGCGACATCTTCACCGGGGGCCGCAAGCTCCGGGTGAACGTCAGCCCCAGCGTCGAGCTCGACGAGCTCCGGCGCGGCCAGGAAGTCATGCTCAACGAGGCGCTGAACGTGGTCGAGGCCATGGAGTTCGAGCGCGCCGGGGACATCGTCACCCTCAAGGAGATCCTCGAGGACGGCGAGCGCGCCCTGGTGGTCGGGCACACCGACGAGGAACGGGTGGTCAGGCTCGCCGAGCCGCTGCTGGACGCCACCATCCGCCCCGGCGACGCCCTGCTGCTCGAGCCCAGGTCCGGCTACGTCTACGAAGTGGTGCCGAAGAGCGAGGTCGAGGAACTCGTCCTCGAAGAGGTTCCGGACGTCGACTACGACAAGATCGGCGGTCTGGGCAACCAGATCGAGCTGATCCGCGACGCGGTCGAGCTCCCGTACCTCTACCCGGACCTCTTCAAGGAGCACGAACTGCGGCCGCCGAAGGGCATCCTGCTCTACGGCCCGCCGGGATGCGGCAAGACGCTGATCGCGAAGGCGGTCGCCAACTCCCTTGCCAAGAAGGTCGCCGAGGTGACCGGCCAGCCCGCGGGGAAGAGCTACTTCCTCAACATCAAGGGCCCCGAGCTCCTCAACAAGTACGTCGGTGAGACCGAGCGGCACATCCGCCTCGTCTTCCAGCGTGCCCGGGAGAAGGCGAGCGAGGGGACCCCCGTCATCGTCTTCTTCGACGAGATGGAGTCCCTCTTCCGCACTCGTGGCTCCGGTGTCAGCTCGGACGTGGAGAACACCATCGTCCCGCAGCTGCTCGCCGAGATCGACGGTGTGGAGGGCCTGGAGAACGTCATCGTCATCGGCGCCTCGAACCGTGAGGACATGATCGACCCGGCGATCCTGCGGCCCGGCCGGCTCGACGTCAAGATCAAGATCGAGCGCCCCGACGCCGAGGCCGCCAGGGACATCTTCGCGAAGTACCTCACCCCCTCCCTCCCGCTGCACGCGGACGACCTGTCCGAGCACAGCGGGTCGAAGGAGGCCGCCGCCCACGCCATGATCCAGTCGGTCGTGGAGCAGATGTACGCGGAATCCGAGGAGAACCGCTTCCTGGAGGTCACGTACGCCAACGGCGACAAGGAAGTCCTGTACTTCAAGGACTTCAATTCCGGCGCGATGATCCAGAACATCGTCGACCGGGCCAAGAAGATGGCCATCAAGGCATTCCTCGACCACAACCAGAAGGGCCTTCGGGTCTCCCACCTCCTCCAGGCATGCGTGGACGAGTTCAAGGAGAACGAGGACCTGCCGAACACCACGAACCCGGACGACTGGGCCCGCATCTCCGGAAAGAAGGGCGAGCGGATCGTGTTCATCCGCACGCTCGTCACCGGAAAGCAAGGCGCGGACACCGGACGCTCCATCGACACGGTGGCGAACACCGGTCAGTACCTGTAAGACGCGGACCGGCTGCGGATGTCCTGGGATCCCCCCGCCCGACGGCAGGGGGTGGGCATCCGCAGCCGGCTGCGTTCCACGGTCTTCGGCCATGATTCGACGACACCGGAGCAATGACGGAATTGATCTCCCCACCAGCGCAGAGCCGCTCTAGGCTCTTCGGTACCGACGGGTCGCGCAGTGCGGGGACGGGCACCGCACACGCACCGGAGAAGCAGCGGTACTTGAGCGCCGTTCCCGAACGGGAGCGCCGCCGGGCAAGGAGGGCCGCATGACCGTACGGCGAGTAATGGGCATCGAGACGGAGTACGGCATCTCCGTCCCGGGCCATCCGAACGCCAATGCCATGCTCACCTCGTCCCAGATCGTCAACGCGTACGCGGCGGCGATGCACCGGGCGCGCCGCGCCCGCTGGGACTTCGAGGAGGAGAATCCGCTGCGGGACGCCCGCGGCTTCGACCTCGCCCGCGAGGCCGCCGACTCCAGCCAGCTCACCGACGAGGACATCGGCCTGGCCAATGTGATCCTCACCAACGGTGCCCGGCTCTACGTCGACCACGCGCACCCCGAGTACAGCGCCCCCGAGGTCACCAATCCGCGCGACGCCGTCCTCTGGGACAAGGCCGGCGAGCGGATCATGGCGGAGGCGGCCGAGCGGGCCGCCCAGCTGCCCGGGGCCCAGCCGATCCACCTCTACAAGAACAACACCGACAACAAGGGCGCCTCCTACGGGACGCACGAGAACTACCTGATGAAGCGGGAGACCCCCTTCTCGGACATCGTGCGCCACCTGACCCCGTTCTTCGTCTCGCGCCAGGTCGTCACCGGCGCCGGGCGGGTCGGCATCGGCCAGGACGGCCGGGAGCACGGCTTCCAGATCAGCCAGCGGGCGGACTACTTCGAGGTCGAGGTCGGTCTGGAGACGACCCTCAAACGCCCCATCATCAACACCCGCGACGAGCCGCACGCGGACGCCGAGAAGTACCGCCGGCTCCACGTGATCATCGGCGACGCCAATCTCTCCGAGATCTCGACGTACCTGAAGCTCGGCACGACGGCGCTGGTGCTGTCCATGATCGAGGACGACTTCATCAATGTCGACCTGGCCGTGGACCAGCCGGTGCGCACCCTGCACCAGGTCTCCCACGACCCGTCGCTCCAGCATCTGATCACGCTCCGCAGCGGCCGGACACTCACCGCTGTCCAGCTCCAGATGGAGTACTTCGAGCTCGGCCGGAAGTACGTGGAGGAGCGCTTCGGCGCGGACGCCGACGAGCAGACCAAGGACATCCTGGTCCGCTGGGAGGACACCCTCAACCGGCTCGAGAACGATCCGATGAGCCTGTCCGGGGAGCTGGACTGGCTCGCCAAGCGGGAGCTCATGGAGGGCTACCGCCGCCGGGACAGCCTCGACTGGGACGCGGCCCGGCTGCACCTGGTGGACCTGCAGTACGCCGACGTACGGCCCGAGAAGGGCCTGTACAACCGTCTGGTGGCCCGCGGGAAGATGAAGCGCCTCCTGGACGAGCCCGCCGTCGAGAGGGCCGAGACGAAGCCTCCAGAGGACACCAGGGCCTATTTCCGGGGCCGGTGCCTGGAGCAGTACGCCGACGACGTGGCCGCGGCCTCGTGGGACTCGGTCATCTTCGACCTGCCCGGTCGTGACTCACTGCAGCGGGTGCCCACCCTGGAGCCACTGCGGGGCACCAGGAACCACGTCAAGGAGCTGCTGGACCGCTGCCGTACGGCGGAGGAGCTGGTCCGCGTGCTTTCCGGCGGCTGAAAGGGCCTTCCAAAGGGAATCATGGGGGTGGCCCCCCGGTTCTTGCAGTAACTGCGGGGCCGATGTCAGACCCGCCTTGTAGGGTCTGATCTTGACAGACCCAACCGAGCGGGCCGATTCGAGCGGGGTGAGGGACATGGCGACCAAGGACACCGGCGGCGGACAGCAGAAGTCGACGCGTTCGACCGAGGAGGTCGAGGAGCAGGCGCAGGAAGCGCAGGCATCCGAGGACCTCAAGGAGCGGCAGGAGAAGCTCTCGGACGACGTCGACTCCGTACTCGACGAGATCGACGACGTCCTGGAGGAAAACGCGGAGGACTTCGTGCGCTCCTTCGTGCAAAAGGGCGGCGAGTAACTCCCCCAAAGTTCGCCGGGGGATTCCCAGTTGTCCGCCCCGGGGCCGCGGTGAAAGCCGTGGGCACCGGGGCGGATGACCGGCGGTGGTACGGGTAATGTCCGTGCACAGTACGCAAGATCGGCCCGGCCTCCGACGGCGGGCCGCCTCTCCCATCCGGAAGGAAACGCGTGGAAGCCAACCCTCGTAGCACCGGGCGTCTGCCGGCAGCCTTCCTGACGCCGGGCTCGTCCTCGTTCCTGGACTTCCTGGCCGACCACTCGCCGGAGCTGTTGCCGGGCCGGCGCACGCTGCCCGTGCAGGGCGCCGTCGAGGCGCCGCACGGCACCACCATCGTCGCCACGACCTTCCCCGGCGGCGTGGTGCTCGCCGGTGACCGCCGGGCGACCATGGGCAACATGATCGCGCAGCGCGACATCGAGAAGGTCTTCCCGGCCGACGAGTACTCGGCCGTGGGCATCGCCGGAACCGCCGGCCTCGCCGTGGAGATGGTCAAGCTCTTCCAGCTGGAGCTGGAGCACTTCGAGAAGGTCGAAGGCACCCAGCTCTCCCTGGAGGGCAAGGCCAACCGGCTCTCCACGATGATCCGCAGCAATCTGGGCATGGCCATGCAGGGCCTGGCCGTCGTCCCGCTCTTCGCGGGCTGGGACGTGGACCGTGAGAAGGGCCGCATCTTCTCCTACGACGTGACCGGCGGCCGCTCCGAGGAGCACGGCTACGCCGCGACGGGCTCGGGCTCGATCTTCGCCCGCGGAGCCATGAAGAAGCTCTACCGCGAGGATCTGACGGAACAGCAGGCGACCACCCTCGTCGTCCAGGCGCTGTACGACGCGGCCGACGACGACTCGGCGACCGGCGGCCCGGACGTGGCCCGACGGATCTACCCCATCGTCACGGTCATCACGGACGAGGGCTTCCGCCGGCTCACCGAGGCCGAGTCCTCCGACATCGCCCGCTCGATCCTGGAACGCCGTCTCGAACAGCCGGACGGCCCGCGCGCCGCGCTGCTCTGATGTTCTCCTCCATGACAGAAAGGGACGGATAGCCGGTGTCGACGCCGTTCTATGTCTCACCCCAGCAGGCCATGGCCGACCGGGCGGAGTACGCCCGCAAGGGCATCGCCCGTGGACGCAGCCTGGTCGTGCTGCAGTACGCCGACGGCATCGTCTTCGTCGGCGAGAACCCGTCCCGCGCGCTGCACAAGTTCAGCGAGATCTACGACCGGATCGGCTTCGCGGCCGCCGGCAAGTACAACGAGTACGAGAACCTCCGGATCGGCGGCGTGCGCTACGCCGACCTGCGCGGATACACCTACGACCGCGACGACGTCACCGCGCGGGGCCTCGCCAACGTCTACGCCCAGACCCTGGGCACGATCTTCTCCAGCGCGGGGGAGAAGCCGTACGAGGTGGAGCTCGTGGTCGCCGAGGTCGGCGCGGCGCCCGAGGGCGACCAGATCTACCGGCTGCCGCACGACGGATCGATCGTGGACGAGCACGGCTCGGTCGCGGTCGGCGGCAACGCCGAGCAGATCAGCAGCTTCCTGGACCAGCGGCACCGCGACGGCATGTCGCTCGCCGAGGCGCTGAAGCTGGCCGTGCAGGCGCTGTCCCGGGACACCAACGGCACGGAGCGGGAGATCCCCGCCGAGCGCCTGGAGGTGGCGGTCCTGGACCGCACCCGTCCCCAGCAGCGCAAGTTCAAGCGCATCGTCGGCCGCCAGCTCGCCCGGCTGCTGGAGGCGGACGGCGCCCCGTCGACCCCGACGGACGCGCCCTCCGACGAGGCCCCCGAGACCGGCGAGGACACCCCGGGGACGGCCGCGGAGTAGCCGCGCCAGGACCGATGCCGGCACCGGCCCCGGACCGCCCGCCTCCGCGGACGGTCCGGGGCCGGTGCCGTGTCCTCAGGCCGCCGGCGGGGGCCCTGAGGAGCCCCGGGGCACCAGGGTCACCGGAAGGTCCCCGGAGAGCGCCGGACGGCCCTCCAGGACGGCGAGGAGGGCCTCCATGCCCCGCTCGCCGATGCGCTCGGCCGGCAGCCGGACCGTCGTCAGCTCCGGTTCGACCGCCGTCGCCAGCGCCAGATCGTCGAACCCGGTGACCGACACGTCTTCCGGGATCCGCAACCCCAGGCGCCGTACCGCCTTGCACGCGCCCGCCGCCAGGATGTCGTCGTCGCAGATCAGGGCCGTGGGCCGGGGGCCGGGAGCGGTCAGCGCGCGCTCGGCCGCCTCCCGGGCGCCGTGCACGTCCAGCGGCGCCCGTACGGTCCGTACGGACACCCCCCGTAGCGCCTCGGCCAGCGCCGCGGCGCGTACGTCGAAGGTCCAGGACGGCACCGCCGAGGCGAGATGGGTGAAGCGGCGGTGGCCGAGCGCTAGCAGATGCGCCGTCACCTGCCGCATGCCGTCGGCGACATCGAGATTGACCCGCGCCGCCGCGGCCGGGTCGGCCGGATCGCTGTCCAGCATCACCAGCGGCAGATCGCTGCCCCGGATCGCGTCCAGCGCCCGCGCCGCCATCGACGAGGCGATCACCCCGTCCAGCGCGGCCCTGGCCGACGCGAAGGGGTCCCTGGCCGGCCCGACCCCCTCCGGGGAGGGGTAAAGCACCACGCCGAAGCCGTGCCGGGCGGCCACCGTCGCCGCGCCCGTGTACACCCGCGCGAAGAACTCGTTGGTGAGCGCCGGGACGACCAGCAGCGCGGTCCTGGTCCGGCCTAGCCGGAGATTGCGGGCGGCCAGATTGGGCCGGTAGCCCAGCCGCCCGGCCGCGTCCCGGACCAGCTCCGCGGTCCGCTCCGAGACCCGCCCGCGCCACTTGTCGCCGAGCACCAGCGACACCGTGGCCTGCGAGACCCCGGCGGCGCGGGCGACGTCACGGCTGGTCGGCCGGGTCCCGCCACGGGGTTCCGGGGTCTGCACACATGCCTCCGCGATCGTACGGTCCCGCCCGCGCAGTGGACCGGGGGTGGACCGGCGGGCTGTCGCCATGGTACGTATGGAAGACCGGACGTTATACGTAACACCTCGGGGGACACCGAGGGGGAGGAGCCGCACATGGCCACCGAGGCCAAGGCCGCCGGGGGATATCTCGACATCCTCAGGGCGCCGCACGCCGCCCGGCTCCTCGCCGGGACGCTGGTCGGCCGCCTCCCCAACGCCACGGCGCCCATCGCGATCGTGCTCTTCACCCGCGCCGAAGGTGGCAGCTACAGCCTCGCCGGCGGCCTCGCCGCCGCCTACGGCGTGGCCAACGCCATCGGGCAGCCCCTGCTCGGCCGCGCCGTCGACCTGTACGGCCAGCCGCGCGTCCAGCTCCCCGCCGCCGTGGTCTCGGCCCTCGGCGCGGCCCTGCTCGCCGTCCTCGGCGTCGAGCCGCTCCTGCTCGCCTACCTCGCGGTCGTCGTCGCCGGACTGTTCACCCCGCCCCTCGAAGGCGGACTGCGCGCCCTGTGGCCCGGCGTCCTCGGCCGGGAGGACCGGGTCCACCGGGCGTACGCGATGGACGCCATAGCCCAGGAAGTCATGTTCACCGTCGGCCCGTTGCTGGTGACCCTGCTGGTCGCGCTGCACTCGCCGGCCGCCGCCCTGCTCGTCGTCAACGCCGTCGGGGTCCTCGGTGCTCTGTCCGTGGTCGTCTCCGCACCCTCGCGCGCGTGGCGCTCGGCCCCCCGCGAGGCCCACTGGCTGGGGGCCCTGCGCTCACCCGGGCTCCTCGCCCTGCTCGGCTCCTTCTTCTTCGTCGGCCTCGCGCTGGGCTCCATCACCGTCGCCGCCGTCGCCTACGCCGACGACCACGGCCAGGACTCCGTCTACGGCTGGCTGATGGCCGCCCTCGGCCTCGGGGCGCTCGTCGGCGGCGCGCTCTACGGTGCCCGCCAGTGGGCGGGAGCGCCCGAGCGCCGACTGCGGGTCATCACCGCGCTGCTGGCCCTCGGTTACCTGCCGCTCATGCTGACCCCCGGTGTGCCCGCCATGACCGCGCTCTCGGCCCTCGCCGGACTCTTCCTCGCCCCCGCGCTCGCCTGCGCGTTCATCGTCGTCGACCGCCACGCCCCGCGGGGGACCGTCACCGAGGCGTTCTCCTGGCTCGTCACCACCTTCGGTGTCGGCGCCGCGGTCGGCACGGCCGCCGCCGGACCCGCCGTGGAACTCTCCGGAACCACCGCCGGTTTCGCCGTCGCCGCGGCGGGCGGAGCGGCGGCCCTGCTGGTCCTTCTCGCCACCGGGCGGGTCCTCACGGCTCCCGCCCCCACCGCGCGACACGCCGAAGTCATCACGAGCTCATCGGAAAATGATCGAAACGGTGCAGTCGAACCCGGTTTCAGCTCAGGCCAGCAGGCGTAATGTTCAGACATGGACCGCCGCATTTTCGGGCTGGAGAACGAGTACGGCGTCACGTGCACGTTCAGGGGACAGCGCCGACTGTCTCCTGACGAAGTGGCGCGCTACCTCTTCCGCCGTGTCGTGTCATGGGGCCGCAGCAGCAATGTCTTCCTGCGGAACGGCGCCCGCCTCTACCTCGACGTGGGATCGCATCCGGAATATGCCACACCCGAATGCGACAACGTGACCGAACTGGTCACCCACGACAAGGCCGGCGAGCGCATTCTCGAAGGCCTGCTCGTCGACGCAGAACGCCGCCTGCACGAGGAGGGAATCGCCGGCGACGTCTATCTCTTCAAGAACAACACCGACTCGGCGGGAAACTCCTACGGCTGCCACGAGAACTATCTGGTCGCCCGCCACGGAGAGTTCTCCCGGCTCGCGGACATCCTCATTCCGTTCCTGGTCACCCGTCAGCTCATCTGCGGTGCCGGAAAGGTGCTGCAGACCCCGCGCGGCGCCGTCTACTGCGTCAGCCAGCGCGCCGAGCACATCTGGGAGGGCGTCAGCTCCGCCACCACCCGCTCACGCCCCATCATCAACACCCGTGACGAACCGCACGCCGACGCCGAGCGGTACCGCCGGCTGCATGTCATCGTCGGCGACTCGAACATGTCCGAGACGACCATGCTGCTCAAGGTCGGCGCCACCGACCTCGTCCTGCGCATGATCGAGGCGGGCACGGTCATGCGCGACCTGACGCTGGAGAACCCGATCCGGGCGATCCGCGAGGTCAGCCACGACATCACCGGACAGCGCAAGGTACGCCTGGCCAGCGGACGCGAGGCGTCCGCCCTGGAGGTCCAGCGCGAGTACTTCGACAAGGCCGTGGACTTCGTCGACCGCCGCGGCATCCGCAGCGGCACCGTCGCCCAGGTCCTGGAGCTCTGGGGCCGCACGCTCGACGCCATCGAGGCCGAGGACCTCGACCGGATCGACACCGAGATCGACTGGGTCATGAAGTACAAGCTCATCGACCGGTACCGCGCCAAGAACAACATGACCATGTCGCATCCGCGGGTCGCCCAGATAGACCTCGCGTACCACGACATCCACCGCCGCCGGGGCCTCTACTACCTCCTCGAACGCAAGGGTCAGGCCGCCCGGATCTGCAACGACCTCAAGATCTTCGAGGGCAAGTCGGTGCCCCCGCAGACCACCAGGGCGCGGCTGCGCGGCGACTTCATCCGGCGTGCCCAGGAACAGCGCCGGGACTTCACCGTCGACTGGGTGCACCTCAAGCTGAACGACCAGGCGCAGCGGACCGTGCTGTGCAAGGACCCCTTCCGGTCGGTCGACGACCGGGTGGAAAAGCTGATCGCCGGAATGTAGGGCCATCCCCTCGGAACGTCACCCGGGCCCCGTACGTTTCTCGTGCGGGGCCCGTGGCACGCCCTAGAGTGTCGGGCAACCAATGTGCCGTCTGAGATCTGAGGAACACGTGCGCCGACTTGCCGGCCTTCTCGTCGTCCCCCTGCTGCTGCTGTCGGCGGTGGCCTGCGGCGACGAGGGCTCCGATTCCGCCTCGATGAAGAACGGACTGCCCGCCATCACGGCGGGAGACAAGTTCGGAGAGAAGCCCACCCTCGCCAAGGGCGAGGGCGACCCGCCCAAGGAACTCAAGGTCAACGTCATCAGTGAGGGCGACGGCGCGGTCACCAAGAAGGGCGACGCTCTCCAGGTCAACTACCTCGGACAGGCCTGGGACTCCGACAAGCCGTTCGACAACAGCTTCGACCGCAAGCAGCCGTTCGATCTGACGCTCGGTGCCGGACAGGTCATCAAGGGCTGGGACCAGGGCCTGGAGGGCCAGAAGGTCGGCAGCCGCGTCGAGATCGGCATTCCGCCGGAGCTCGGCTACGGCGCAAAGGGCCAGGGCGACATCAAGCCCAACGCCACCCTCGTCTTCGTGGTGGACATCCTCAAGTCGACCACGATCCCCAAGTCCGCCGCGGGCACCCCGGTTGCCCAGGACAACATCGACCTGCCGAAGGTCGGCACCAACACCGACGGCAAGGCCCCGACCGTCACCGTCCCCAAGACCGACCCGCCCGCCAAGCTCGTCTCCAACTACGTCCTGGAGTCCAAGGGCGTGGCCGTCAAGGCCACTGACACGGTCGTCGTGAACTATGTCGCGACACTGTGGAAGGACGGCAAGAAGTTCGACTCCACCTACGACACGGGCAAGACCGCGAACTTCCCGCTGGCGCAGGTCACCCTCAAGGGTCTCAAGGACGGCCTCGTCGGCAAGAAGGTCGGCAGCCGCGTCCTGATCGTCGCCCCGCCCGCCGACGCCTTCGGCGACAAGGAGCAGCAGGGCATCCCGAAGAACTCCACCCTGGTGTTCGCCGTCGACATCCTGGCGAAGATGTAAGACTGTCCCCTGCCCGTTCATCAGTTTGAGGAGCAGTTTTCGTGAGCATCGACAAGCCCGAGGTCGACTTCCCGGGTGGCGAGCCGCCCAAGGACCTGGAGATCAAGGACCTCTGGGAGGGCGACGGACAGGTCGCCAAGGCGGGCGACTTCGTGAAGGTCCACTACGTGGGTGTGTCCTTCTCCACCGGTGAGGAGTTCGACTCCTCCTGGAACCGCGGTACGCCGCTGGAGTTCCAGCTCGGTGCCGGCCAGGTCATCCAGGGCTGGGACGCGGGCATCCAGGGCATGAAGGTCGGCGGCCGCCGCCAGCTGATCATCCCCGCCCACCTCGCCTACGGCGACCGTGGCGCCGGTGGCAAGATCGCCCCGGGCGAGACCCTGATCTTCGTCTGCGACCTCGTCGCCGTCTGATCGGCCAGGCCGGTCGTACGACAACCGAAGAAGACGACCGGAACCGGTCGTCGTGAGGGCCCGTGCCTGCCGGCGCGGGCCCTCGGCTTTTCCCGCGACACCCCGGGGCGGTACGGTCATCGGGCAAGTGACTCCATCAGAAGAGGTGCAGGGCGTCGATGGCGATTGCCAAGGCCGAGCGGCTGATGAATCTGGCGCTGTGCCTGCTGGGAACCCGGCGCCCACTGAGCAAGCGTGAGCTCCGTGGGTCCATCGAGGCCTACCTGGAGGCCGGGTCCGACGACTCCTTCAACAGGATGTTCGAGCGGGACAAGGACGATCTCCGCGAGCTGGGGCTGATCATCGAGACCGTCGAGAACCTCGACGGCGACACCGGCTACCTCGCCCGCCGCGACTCCAACCGGCTGCCGCCCATCACCCTGGACGCCGAGGAGGCCGCGGCCCTCGGGCTCGCCGCCAAGGTGTGGCAGCAGGCCCGCCTCGCGGGCGCCGCCAGCGGCGCGCTGCAGAAGCTCCGCGCCGCCGGTATGCCGGAGGCGGAGGACGCGTACGACGACCGGCACAGCGCCCTCGAACCGCGCATCCCGGTCCACGAGACCGCCTTCGAGCCGCTGATGCTCGCCTGCCGCGACCGCCGCCCCGTCGTCTTCGACTACCGCAAGTCGAACGCCGCCCGCCCCGAGACCCGGCAGGTCGAACCCTGGACCCTGGAGTGCTGGCGCGGCCACTGGTACCTCGCCGGCTGGGACCGGGACCGCGGCGCCGAGCGGGTCTTCCGCCTCTCCCGCATCACCGGCAAGGTCCGCTCCCGGGCCGGCGCCTTCACCGCGCCCGTACCCGACGTGTCGACCGTCCGGGAGACCGTGGAGAGCTGGGCCGGTGAGACGGCGACCCGGTCGGCCGTCATCCGGCTCCGTACCGGCTGCGGCTACCCGCTGCGCGCCCGCGCCCTGTCCGTACGGGAGCGCGGCGACGGCTGGGACGAGCTGGAGATCCCGTACGGGCACGGACTGGACGCCTGGCTCGTCGAGTTCGGCCCGGACGTCGTCGTGGTGGAGCCCGCGGATCTGCGGGCCGACGTGGTGGACCGGCTGCGCGCCGTCGCCAAGGGCTGAGGGGACGAACAAGCGATGGCCACGAACGCGATCGACCAGACCCGGCGGATGCTGTCCCTGGTGACCTACCTCCGTGAGCGCCCCGGCGCCCATGTGCAGGACGTCGCCCGGGCCTTCGGGATCAGCGAGGACGAGCTGATCTCCGACCTCGACGTGCTGCCCATGTGCGGGACCAGCTTCCGCGGCGGCGACCTGCTGGACATCGACACCGACGGCGACCGGATCTGGTGGCACAACCCGGACGACGTCGCCGAGCCGCTGCGGCTCGCCGCCGACGAGGCCACCGCGCTGCTCGTCGCCGCGCGCGCCGTCGCCACCCTGCCCGGGCTGCGCGAGGGCGACCGGGACGCGCTGCTGCGCGCCACCGCCAAGCTGGAGACCGCGGCCGGGGAGGCCGCCGGTGCCAGCTCCCGGCTCTCGGTCACCTTCGAGTCCGAGGGCGGTGTCTTCGCCGAGGTCGACCGGGCCATCTCGGAGCGCCGCCGGCTCTGGCTGCGCTACTACTCGCCCGCGCGCGACGAGCTCACCGAGCGCGAGGTCGACCCGATCCGGCTGTTCGCCGTCGGCCACACGTACATGGAGGCCTGGTGCCGCCTCTCCGAGGCCCGGCGCACCTTCCGCCTCGACCGGGTCGCCGAGATCCGGATCCTCGACGACCCGTCCGCGCCGCCCGAGATCGAGCTGCGGGACCTCTCGGAGGGGCTGGTCCAACCCTCCGCCGAGGACCCGGAGGTCGTGGTGGAGGTGGGGCCCGGCGGGCGCTGGGTCGCCGAGTACTACCCGCACGACAGCGCCGAGGAGCTCCCGGACGGCGGTCTGCGCATCACGCTGCGGACCCCCGCCCCCGCCTCGCTGCGGCGCCTCGCGCTGCGGCTCGGCCGGGACGGCCGGATCGTCGCCCCGCAGGACCTGGCGGACAGCGCCCGCCAGGCGGCCGCCGAGGCGCTGGCCGCCTACGACGGGCAGGACTGACGTACCTCACCGGCGGGGCCGCGTGACCCCGCCGGACCCGAACGAGCAGGCCGGACCGGAGACGACCGAGCACACCGAGGTGAGAGAGTTGAGCGACATGTCCGTGATGTCAGGAATGGTGGGAATTCCGGCGACCGTAGGGCCCGTCCTCTTCAAAGCCTCCTGCCCCGACTGCCGCTGCCGCTTCGAGCTCTCCGCGAGCGCCCTGCGTCTCGCCATCGGCGGCAGCAGCCGCACCACCTTCTACTCCTTCACCTGCCCCGAGTGCGGCAGCGCCGTCCGCAAGCCGGCCGGCGAACGCATCGTCGAGCTGCTGACCGGCGGCGGCGTACGCACCCTGCGGCTGCACTCCACGTCCCCGTCCACCGCCTGACACCCCCTAGGCTCACCGCATGTTCTGGCCCATGCTCGCCATCGCCCTCGGCTTCCTCGGTATCGCCGTCCTCGGCGTCCTCGGCATCAAGGTCTTCCTGGAGGCCCAGCGCCTCGGCCGTCAAGTGGCCGACACCACCGAGCGCATCCATCAGGCCGCCGAGGACCTGGAGCGCGCGGCCACCGATCTGACCCGGACCGGCCAGGCGCTGCGCTGACCGGCGCGCTCGCCTCGCTGTCCGACCCGGGGGGTACGCTGCTGATCGCGGCGGGTGATTGAGGCACACCTGCCGTAGAAAGCGTGAGTATGCACAGGGATTGCCGAGCGTTTACCCATGCACGTTACGATCGCTGACGGTCGGGGTTCGGACACCAGTCCGCGCGACGGCCACCCGCCCAGCCCCATGCCGCCTCGGTGAGAAGGTAGACAAGACTTATGTTCCGACAGATCGGCCCCACCGAGATCATTCTCATCCTGCTCGTCGTCGTCCTGCTGTTCGGCGCCAAGAAGCTGCCGGAGATGGCCCGTTCGCTCGGCAAGTCCGCCCGCATCCTCAAGAGCGAGGCGAAGGCGATGAAGTCGGAGGGCCAGCAGACCGCCCCCACCGACCCGCCGGCCGAGCAGCCCCCGGCCCCGCGCACGATCAAGGCCGCGCCCGGCGACGTCACCAGCGCCCGTCCGGTGACCGAGCCGACCGACACGACCACCCAGCGCTGACCCCCAGGACGCTGCCCCCAAGGCCGCCGACGGCGGCCTGCCGCACGAGATGAGGACGTGGGTTGCTCAAGCCTGCCCGCAGCAAGAAGGCGAAGGATCCCGAGGGGCGGATGCCTCTCGCGGACCATCTGCGTGAGCTTCGCAACCGCCTGGCGAAGGCCATGCTGGCGATCACCATCGCGTCGATCGCCGCCGCCTTCTACAGCCAGCAGCTGATGGACTTCCTTGCATCGCCCGTACCGAAGTGCCCTCCTGGTACCGGCATCGAGGACAACACCGGCGGCACGTGCGTGATCATCGCCTACCAGACGATGCTCTCGCCGTTCACCTCGACCATCAAGGTGATCCTCCTCGCGGGCGTCATGGCGTCCTGCCCGATCTGGCTCTACCAGCTGTGGGCGTTCATCGCGCCCGGCCTCCACAAGAGCGAGAAGAAGTACACGTACTACTTCGCCAGCGTCGCCGTGCCGCTCTTCCTGGCCGGCGCCTACCTCGCGTACCTGATCATGCCGGTCAGCGTGAAGGTCCTCATCAGCATCACGCCGGACGTCGCGTCGAACTTCCTCTCCCTCGACGACGTCCTGGACTTCACCACCCGCATGGTGCTGGTCTTCGGTCTCGCCTTCGAGCTCCCGCTGCTGTTGATCATGCTCAACTTCGCGGGCATCGTCACGGGCAAGCGCATGGCCGGCTGGTGGCGCGGGGTCGTCATGGGCATCTTCGTCTTCGGCGCCATCGCCACGCCGTCGACCGACCCCCTCGGCATGATCGCCCTCGCCGGGCCGATCATCGTCCTCTACTTCATCGCCGTCGGCATCTCGATCCTCAACGACCGGCGCCGCCGCCGGAACGACCCCGACGCGGAGCTCGACGACGACGAGGCCGCGCCCCTGGACCTCACCCCCTCCTCCGTCGGCGAGATCGAAACCGTCCCCTCGGCCCGGGCCCTGCCCGAGCAGGCCACCGGCGAGGCCGACGGCGGACGGGCGCACCGGGTCAACGGTTACGACGACATCACCTGACCTTGTAAGGTCCGGCGGGTGACCAGCGAGATCACCCTCTTCGTCAATCCCACCGCGGGACGCGGCCGGGGCGCGCACGCCGCGCAGCCGGCCGCGCGTGCGCTCCGGGACGCCGGGTACTCCGTACGCACCGTCCTCGGCGCCGACGCCGAGGACGCCCTGCGCCGGGCGCGCGAAGCCGTCGGCGAGGGCACCGGTGCCCTTGTCGCGGTCGGCGGCGACGGACTGGTCTCGCTCGCCCTCCAGGCCGTCGCCGGTACGGACACCCCGCTCGGCGTGATCGCCGTCGGCACCGGCAACGACTTCGCCCGTACTCTCGGCCTGCCCGTACGCGCCCCGGCGCAGGCCGCACGCCTGGCCGCCGACGCGCTCAAGGGCGGGTGGATACGTGAGGTGGACCTCGGCCGGGTCGGGGAGCGATGGTTCGGCACCGTCCTCGCCTCCGGCTTCGACTCCCGCGTCAACGACCGGGGCAACCGCATGCGCCTGCCCGTCGGCCGGCTGAAGTACGACCTCGCGATGATCGCGGAACTCGCCGCCTTCCGGCCCGTCCCGTACCGCCTCACCCTTGACGACGGCACCGAGCGGGAGATCGAGGCCACTCTCGTCGCCGTCGGCAACGGCACCTCCTACGGCGGCGGCATGCGGATCTGCGCCGACGCGGCCCTGGACGACGGTCTCTTCGACATCACGGTCGTCGGGGACTGCTCACGCACCACGCTGCTCAAGGTCTTCCCGCGGGTCTACCGCGGCACGCATCTCAGCCACCCCAAGGTCACGGTCCACCGGGCCACACGCGTCACCCTGGCCGCCCCCGGCACCACCGGATACGCCGACGGGGAGCCGCTCGGCCCCCTGCCGCTCACCGCCGTCTGCGTCCCCGCGGCCGTCCGTGTCCTCGCCCCGGATCCGGCCGAACACCCAGGCCCCGGCCGGTAGGACCATCGGACAATTAAAGATCGAGCCCACTGTCAGAGGTGCCGGGTAGGCTCGACAACAAGATGACAGAGGACCTCACACCAGCCGAGGCGTACGCAGCCGCCCGGGCCCGCGCCGCCGAGCAGGCCACTGCGCTCGCCCCCTTCCGCGAGATGTACGAGTTCGGTCTGGACCCCTTCCAGATCGAGGCCTGCCAGGCCCTCGAGGCCGGCAAGGGCGTGCTCGTCGCGGCCCCCACCGGCTCCGGCAAGACCATCGTCGGCGAATTCGCCGTCCATCTCGCCCTCAGCCAGGGGCGCAAATGCTTCTACACCACGCCCATCAAGGCGCTCTCCAACCAGAAGTACGCCGACCTGGTCAGGCGCTACGGCCCCCAGAAGGTCGGCCTCCTCACCGGTGACAACAGCGTCAACGGCGATGCCCCGATCATCGTCATGACCACCGAGGTCCTCCGCAACATGCTGTACGCGGGGTCCCAGGCGCTCTCCGGTCTCGGCTATGTCGTCATGGACGAGGTCCACTACCTCTCGGACCGCTTCCGCGGCGCCGTCTGGGAGGAAGTGATCATCCACCTCCCCGAGTCCGTGACCCTCGTGTCACTCTCCGCCACCGTGTCCAACGCCGAGGAGTTCGGCGACTGGCTCGACACGGTCCGCGGCGACACCGAGGTCATCGTCTCCGAGTCCCGGCCCGTGCCGCTGTGGCAGCACGTCCTCGCCGGACGCCGGATGTACGACCTCTTCGAGGAGGAGACCGACCACGGCGGCCGGGGCGCGGGCCGCCGCGAGGTCAACCCCGACCTCGTCCGTCTCGCCCGGATGGAGAACCAGCGCACGTACAACCCCCGCGACCGGCGCCGGGGCAAGATGGTGCGCGAGGCCGACCGTGAGCGCGAGCGCCGCCAGCGCTCCCGGATCTGGACCCCGGGGCGTCCCGAAGTCATCGAGCGGCTCGACGCCGAAGGCCTCCTGCCCGCGATCACGTTCATCTTCAGCCGCGCCGGCTGCGAGGCCGCCGTACAGCAGTGCCTGTACGCCGGGCTGCGGCTGAACGACGACGAGGCCCGCCAGAAGGTCCGCGACATCGTCGAGGAGCGCACGGCGTCCATCCCCAGCGAGGACCTGCACGTCCTCGGCTACTACGAATGGCTCGAAGGGCTCGAGCGGGGCATCGCCGCCCACCACGCCGGCATGCTCCCCACGTTCAAGGAAGTCGTCGAGGAGCTCTTCGTCCGGGGCCTGGTCAAGGCCGTCTTCGCCACCGAGACCCTCGCGCTCGGCATCAACATGCCGGCCCGCTCGGTGGTCCTCGAAAAGCTCGTCAAGTGGAACGGCGAGCAGCACGCCGACATCACCCCCGGCGAGTACACCCAGCTCACCGGCCGCGCCGGCCGCCGGGGCATCGACGTCGAGGGACACGCCGTCGTCCTGTGGCAGCGCGGGCTCGACCCGGGCCACCTCGGCGGGCTCGCCGGCACCCGCACGTACCCCCTGCGCTCCAGCTTCAAGCCGTCCTACAACATGGCCGTCAACCTCACGGACCAGTTCGGGCGCCACCGCTCCCGCGAGCTCCTGGAGACGTCCTTCGCGCAGTTCCAGGCCGACCGGTCCGTCGTCGGTATCTCCCGGCAGGTCCAGCGCAACGAGGAAGGCCTGGAAGGCTACCGCGAAGGCATGACCTGCCATCTCGGTGACTTCGAGGAGTACGCGCGCCTGCGCCGCGACCTGAAGGACCGCGAGACCGAACTGGCCAAGCAGGGCGCCGCGCAGCGCCGCGCCGCCGCCGCGAGCTCCCTGGAGAAGCTCAAGCCCGGCGACGTCATCCACGTCCCCACGGGCAAGTTCGCCGGCCTCGCCCTGGTCCTCGACCCCGGGCTGCCCGCCGGACGCACCAACGGCCACCGCGGCTTCGAGCAGCACGACGGCCCGCGCCCGCTCGTCCTCACCGCCGAGCGGCAGGTGAAGCGGCTCGCCTCGATCGACTTCCCCATCCCCGTCGAGGCGCTGGAACGGATGCGGATCCCCAAGTCGTTCAACCCGCGCTCGCCCCAGTCCCGCCGGGACCTCGCCTCCGCCCTGCGGACCAAGGCCGGGCACATCGTGCCCGACCGGCACCACCGCAAGGAGCGCTCGCCCGCCGCCGACGACCGTGACATCGCCCGGCTGCGCGCCGCACTCCGCGCGCACCCCTGCCACGGCTGCGACGAGCGCGAGGACCACGCCCGCTGGGCCGAGCGCTACCACCGCCTCCAGCGCGACACCCGCCAGCTGGAGCGGCGCATCGAGGGCCGTACGAACACGATCGCCCGGACCTTCGACCGGATCGTCGCGCTCCTCACCGAGCTCGACTATCTGCGCGGAGACACCGTCACCGAGCACGGCAAGCGCCTGGCCCGGCTCTACGGCGAGCTCGACCTGCTGGCCAGCGAATGCCTCCGCGACGGCGTCTGGGAGGGGCTGAACCCGGCCGAACTCGCCGCCTGCGTCTCGGCGCTCGTCTTCGAGGCGCGTCAGGCCGACGACGCCGTCGCGCCCAAGCTGCCCTCCGGCGCCGCCAAGGCCGCCCTCGGCGAGATGGTGCGGATCTGGGGCCGCCTCGACGCGCTCGAAGAAGAGTTCAAGATCAACCAGGCGGAGGGGGTGGGCCAGCGCGAACCGGACCTCGGCTTCGCCTGGGCCGCCTACCAGTGGGCCTCCGACAAGGGGCTCGACGAGGTGCTCCGTGAAGCCGAGATGCCCGCGGGCGACTTCGTCCGGTGGTGCAAGCAAGTCATCGACGTGCTCGGCCAGATCGCGGCCGCCGCACCCCGGGAGAACAGCACCGTCGCCAAGAACGCCCGCAAGGCCGTCGACGCGCTGCTCAGGGGCGTCGTCGCCTACAGCTCCGTCGGCTGACGGCAGCCCGTACGCCCGTACGGCAGCCCGTACGCCCGTACACGAGAAGGGCCCCACGGACACGTCTCGGGTTCTAGGAGTCGTTGCAACACCCCAGCTCAAGGGGTGGCATGGACTTCGATATCCGCGAGGACCGGCAGCCGCAGGGACGCAGGAAGCT
>NZ_JBVKAP010000013.1:0-195571 GCF_055639315.1 Streptomyces sp. NPDC039465
CGTCGCTGCCGAACTCAACGGCCGCCCACGCAAAACGCTCGGCTGGCAAACCCCAGCCGAGCGTCTCTCTACACTGCTCGCAGCCGCCCAACACGGGGGCCTTTCCGCATGCCCGTAACCGGGCCCTGGCGTACGGCGTGGCACCCGGGACGTCACGCAGACGCCCACGCGGAAGGCCCCGCACACCATCGGCGGTGTACGGGGCCCGGGGCGGCTGGTGACGGCCTAGCGCAGGCGGGCCATCAGGGCGTGCTCGACGAGCGTGATGAGGGCGCTCTTCGCGTCCGCGCGGTGGCGGGCGTCGGTGGTGATGATCGGGGTGTCCGGGCCGATCTGGAGCGCCTCGCGCACCTCGTCCGGCGTGTACGGCTGGTGGCCGTCGAAGCCGTTGAGGGCGATGACGAACGGCAGCCCGGAGTTCTCGAAGTAGTCGACCGCCGGGAAGCAGTCGGCGAGCCGACGGGTGTCGACCAGCACGACGGCGCCGATCGCGCCGCGCACGAGGTCGTCCCACATGAACCAGAAGCGGTCCTGGCCGGGCGTACCGAAGAGGTACAGGATCAGGTCCTGGTCCAGGGTGATACGGCCGAAGTCCATCGCCACCGTGGTGGTGGTCTTGTCGCCGGTGTGGGTGAGGTCGTCGATGCCCGCCGACGCGGAGGTCATGACGGCTTCGGTACGCAGCGGGTTGATCTCCGAGACGGCGCCGACGAACGTGGTCTTGCCCACGCCGAAGCCGCCCGCCACCACGATCTTCGCGCTGGTGGTTGAGCGGGCAGCACCGCCGCTAGAGCTTGCGAAGTCCACTGAGCACCCTTTCGAGCAGTGTCACATCTGGCTGGCCGCCGGCGGCCTCGTCGCCGCCGGGCTGGTGGATGGCGACGAGGCCGGCCTCCGCCAGGTCGGCGACGAGGATCCGGGCAACGCCGAGGGGTATGGAGAGAAGGGCCGAGATCTCGGCGACCGACTTGATCTCGAAGCACAGCCGGCAGATCCGCTGGTGCTCGGGCAACTGCCCTTGCAGCCGGGCCGGATCGGCCGTGGTGCTGACCAGTGCCTCGATGGCGAGCTGGTACCGCGGCCGGGTCCGGCCGCCGGTCATGGCGTACGGACGGACCAGCGGGTTGTGGCTGGTTTGGGACCCTGAGCCCGACCCTGAGCGGGCCGCGGGCTCGGTGGTCCGCCGCGGGGCCGCAGGCTGCATACGCGGCGCCTGCGGCTGGTCGTACGGCTGCTGAGCATTCGGATAGGGCTGTGCGGGGCCCTGTCTGCTCGGTGCGGAGGGAAAGTTGAAACGGTTCTGACCGGTGTCACCGTGCGGCTGGTGCCCGTCGTAACCGTCATATGGGCGTCCGCCCGGGGGTGTTCCCACGTTTCCTCCTCCGACTGCCGTCGCGGTCCATGTCCCTTGGAGCCGCGCCACCGCACCCTATGGTGCGATGGCGCGAAACGCACTGTCTGTCTGCTGGTTGAGAACAGTTCTTCTAGTTCAGGAGGCTGCCCTGAAGCTCCGCGCGCAGGTCCGGGGTGAGGACGCTGCCGGCCCGGTCGACCAGCAGCGCCATCTCGTACCCGACGAGGCCGATGTCGGCGTCCGGGTGCGAGAGCACGGCCAGCGAAGAACCGTCCGAGATGGACATGATGAAGAGGAAACCGCGCTCCATCTCGACCACGGTCTGGTTCACGGCACCCCCCTCGAAGATCCGGGACGCCCCCGCGGTGAGCGAGGTCAGTCCGGAGGCGACAGCCGCAAGCTGGTCGGCACGGTCCCGGGGGAAACCCTCCGACATCGCCAGCAGGAGTCCGTCGGCGGAGACCACCACCGTGTGGGACACCCCAGGGGTGTTGTCCACGAAGTTGGTGATCAACCAGTTCAGATTCTGCGCCGCCTGGCTCATCGGGCTCACACTAACGCTCCTGGTTGTAGGTACTACCCGGGCCGAGGCCCGATCCGTTCGTGTCCGTTCCCGCGCTGCGACCCTGCTGGACACCGCGCCGCAGGTTGCTCAACCTGCCACGCACGTCCTCAGGGGCGCGGGAGACCTGTGGGCCGCCCTGCGGGGTCTGCTCCGCCGTGCCCTCGACCAGATTGGCCTTGGGGACCCGCCGCGGCAGTCCGGAGGGGGTGACCCCACCGGCCTTCGGCTCGCGGAGCTTCTCGGCCCGCTGCCAGCGTTCGTCGTTCGTCGAACGCCAGTCGTCGGAGCCGTCGGCGTCGTTCTGCCGGTCCTCGCGGACCGGCTGGGCCTGCTGCTGCACCGGCTTCGCCTGCGGCGCCCGCTGCTGCGACTGCGGCTGCGGCGCCTGCGGGTTCTGCGCGCTGCTGCCGCGGCGCGGCAGACCGGCGTCGGTCAGCGCGTGACCGCTGCTCGGGGCCGGACCCTGACGGTCGAAGCCTACGCGCTCCGGAGCGTGCGCGGGAGCGCCCGGGGCAGATTCCGCTTCTGGCCGGTACTCCGGCTCGTAGCCACCCTGGAAGCCGTCCTGACCGGCCCACTCGCCCTGCTGGGCCTGGGAGTCGAACGAGCCGCCGTACTGCGGCTGCTGAGCCTCCTGAGCCGGGTACGCGGATTCCGGATACGCCGACTCCGAGTAGCTGCCCGAGGTGCCAGAGGCGTAGTCGCCGGTCTGGTACTCACCGGTGCGGTACTCGTCCTGGCGGTAGCCCTCGCCGGAGTACTCGTCGTAGCCGGAGTGCTCGCCGTAGCCCTGCTGCTGGTCGTAACCAGGCTGCTGGTAGCCCTGGTCGTAGCCCTGCTGCTGCTCGCCCTGCGCGTACTCCTGGCCGTAGGACCGCTCGTCCTGCTGCGGTACGTACCCCTGCTGGTCCTGCTCGACCTCGTCCCTGAACAGCGGCCGGTCGCCGCCCTGCGCGCGCTCCTCCAGGGCCGCCCGGCGCTCCTCACGTATCAGCGAACGGCCGACCGGGTCGAGCTGGCGCTCGCCCGTCTGCTGCTCGTAGCGCGAGTCGTCGAAGCCGAGTTCGGCGGCGGTGCGCAGCGGCGCGCTCTCGAAGGCCTGCTGCTCCGGGATGATCTGCGAGACAGTGAAGTCGTCGTCCGGCAGCGGGTCGCCACCGCCACCGTGGGTGATCGCGTCCGGGAGCATGACCAGCGAGGTCGTGCCCGCCTGCTCGCCCGAGGGGCGCAGCTGGACCCGGATGCCGTGCCGGTCGGCGAGGCGGCCGACCACGAACAGGCCCATGCGCTGCGAGACGGCGGCGTCCACGGTCGGCGGGTTGGCCAGCTTGTGGTTGATGTCCGCGAAGTCCTCGGCGGTCAGGCCGATGCCCTTGTCGTGGATCTCGATCATGACCCGACCGTCGGGCAGCCGGGTTGCGGTGACGCGAACCTTCGTCTGCGGGGAGGAGAACGTCGTGGCGTTCTCCAGCAGCTCGGAGAGCAGGTGCACGAGGTCGGTCACGGCCTGGCCGTGGATCTCGGACTCGGGGACACCGGTCAGCTCGATGCGCTCGTACGACTCCACCTCGGAGGAGGCGGCGCGCAACACGTCCACCAGCGGCACCGGCTGGTTCCAGCGGCGGCCCGGCTCCTCGCCGGCGAGGATGAGGAGGTTCTCGCCGTTGCGGCGCATACGGGTCGCCAGGTGGTCCAGCTTGAAGAGGTTCTCCAGCTGGTCCGGGTCGGCCTCGTTGTTCTCCAGGTCGGTGATCAGGGTCAGCTGGCCCTCGATCAGCGCCTGGTTGCGCTGCGACAGGTTGGTGAAGATCGCGTTGACGTTGCCCCGGAGCAGGGCCTGCTCGGCGGCGAGCCGGACGGCCTCACGGTGGACCTGGTCGAAGGCGCGGGCGACCTCGCCGATCTCGTCCTGGGTGTCGATCGGGATGGCCTTCACGCGGGTGTCCACGCGGCCGGGCTCGGTGCGCGAGAGCTGGTCGACCAGCATCGGCAGCCGCTGCTCGGCGATGGTGAAGGCGGCGGTCCGCAGCTGGCGCATGGAGCGGCTCATCTGGCGCGCCATCATCCCGGCCAGGATGAAGGCGGTGAGCAGCGCGATCACGACGATGCCACCGATGACGAACGCGTCGGTCCTGGCCTCGTCGGCGATCTCGGAGGCCTCGTCCACGGCCTTGGTGACGAGCTCCGACTCGACCTGGGAGTAGCCGTCGAACTTGGCGGTGGAGCCGCCCATCCAGGTCTCGGGGGTGATGTCCTGCTTGCGCAGGTCCTTGATCCCGTCGGCGTCCTTGGTCTGGCCGATGGCGGCGGCCATACCGGCGAGGACGTTGCCCTGCTTGTCCCGGGGCGGGTTGAGACCGGCGGCCTCAAGCTTCTTGGCGCCCTCGACCGCCTTGCCCTTCATGATCTCCTGAAGGCGCGCGACATCGGCCTCGGTGCCACCGGACTGGTACTCGCCGAGGGCGATGGACTCCAGGTAGTTGTACGAGTTGAACGCCACCGACTGCTGGGCGAAGACGGCGTCGTCCTTGCTCGGCCGGACCAGCAGGTGCATACCGATCGAGCGCTGCAGCGAGTTCGCGGCCTTGGCGAGCTGGATGGCGTAGACCGTACGGCCGTAGCTGGTGACGTTGCCGGTGCCAAGACCGAGCTCGTTGGAGAACTCCATCAGGTAGTGCTGGACCGCGACATAGCCCTGCTCGGTCTGGACCGGGTCCTGTACGCGCTTGTACGCGACGGCGCGCAGGTCCTTGAGCCCCGGCTCGGCTTTGCGGAAGAGCTCCAGACGGCGCTCCAGGCCCTGCCCCTCGGGCATGTCCTGGACGGCGGCGTCGAACTTCTTCTTCGCCTCGTCGGTGGCCGCGTAGATCTTGAGGACCTCGTCGGTCTTACGGTCTTCCTCGGTCCTCGCGGTGAGGAGCGGTGCGGCGGTGAGGTCACGCTCGTTGAGGAGGGCCTGGCCGTACTCCGAGGCGGCGCGCACGATGAGCGCCGTCTTCTCGGCGTCCCGGGCCTCCTGCCAGGTGTCGACCGCGATCTTCACCTGGAAGCCGCCCATGACGAGGCCGACGAGCACGGGTATGAGGAGGATCGCGTTCAGCCGGGTGGGCACCCGCCAGTTACGCGGGGACAGCTTGCTGGAGCTGCCGGTGGGGGCGCTTTCCTCGACCGTTCCGGGCGCGTCCGCAGGCGACACCGCGCGCGGCGGCGGGGTGAAGTTTCCCCGCGCCTGCTGCTCCGCGGAGCTTTCCTTGCTTCGCCTCACTCGACCAACAACCTCTCGGCGTCGGCACCTACGTTGTGCCGTTTTTCGTTCAGGGCCGTACTACTCGGGAGTTCAGGGAATTGCAGCACGTGAAGCGGGTCCGTTCCAAACAGCGGGAACGGGCCATTTGAAGTGGTCCAGACCGCAGATAAAACGGGCATAAAGAGCGAGCCCCGCCAAAAGGCGGGGCTCATGTGAGCACAGCGATACGAGTCGGATGCGTCGGGTGTCCGACCAGGCTCAATTCTCTGTCGAAATGTTATGAACACCGAGGCGGACCGTGTCGAACCACACAGCCCGCCCGTGTTTACAACCGGCCGGAGTACGACAACTGACGTATACCGGCCATTACTTGAGCCGCGCCATCAGGGCGTGCTCGACGAGCGTGATCAGCGCGCTCTTCGCGTCCCCCCGGTGACGGGCGTCGGTGGTGATGATCGGGGTGTCCGGGCCGATCTGGAGCGCCTCGCGCACCTCGTCGGGACCGTAGGGCTGGTGGCCGTCGAAGCCGTTGAGGGCGATGACGAACGGCAGCCCGGAGTTCTCGAAGTAGTCGACCGCCGGGAAGCAGTCGGCGAGCCGACGGGTGTCGACCAGCACGACCGCGCCGATGGCACCCCGGACCAGGTCGTCCCACATGAACCAGAAGCGGTCCTGGCCCGGCGTACCGAAGAGGTACAGGATCAGGTCCTGGTCCAGGGTGATACGGCCGAAGTCCATCGCCACCGTGGTGGTGGTCTTGTCGCCGGTGTGCGTGAGGTCGTCGATGCCCGCCGACGCGGACGTCATCACGGCCTCGGTACGTAGCGGATTGATCTCCGAGACGGCGCCGACGAACGTGGTCTTGCCCACGCCGAAGCCACCCGCCACCACGATCTTCGCGCTGGTGGTTGACCGGGCGGCACCGCCGCTAGATCTTCCGAAGTCCACTGAGCACCCTTTCGAGCAGCGTCACATCCGGCGTTCCGCCGGCCTCTCCATTGCCCGGCTGGTGGATCGCCACCATGCCCGCCTCGGCCAGGTCGGCGACGAGGATCCGGGCGACACCCAGGGGCATCGACAGCAGTGCGGAGACCTCGGCCACCGACTTGACCTCACGGCAGAGGTGGCAGATCCGCTGGTGCTCGGGGAGCAGCGACCCGAGGTGGGCCGGGTCGGCGGTCGTGCTGACCAGCGCCTCGATGGCGAGCTGGTAGCGCGGCCGGGTCCGGCCGCCGGTCATGGCGTACGGACGGACCAGCGGCTGGTCGCCTTCATGCCCGTAGGCGTCTATGGAGACGCCGTACGGATCGTGAGAGGCGGGTGGCGGGGTCATTAATCCTCCGGGCGTGACAGCAGGATCGTCTTCGTGCCGTCTGAGGGGCCGGTGGGGGGCCATGGTGGGGCGGCCTTACGGTCAGTTGGGGCGGAAGGCGGGCTGAGGGGCGCACCGCCGACGTGCTGTTGGGCTAGTGGAGCAGGCTTCCCTGCAGCTCGGCCCGCAGGTCCGGGGTGAGGACGCTGCCGGCCCGGTCGACCAGCAGCGCCATCTCGTACCCGACGAGGCCGATGTCGCACTCAGGGTGGGCCAGGACGGCCAGGGAGGAGCCGTCCGACACGGACATGAGGAAGAGGAAGCCGCGCTCCATCTCCACGACGGTCTGGGTGACGGGGCCGCCCTCGAAGATCCGGGACGCCCCCGCGGTGAGCGAGGTCAGTCCGGAGGCGACGGCCGCGAGCTGGTCGGCGCGGTCGCGCGGAAACCCTTCGGACATCGCCAGCAGAAGTCCGTCGGCGGAGACCACCACCGTGTGGGACACCCCAGGGGTGTTGTCCACGAAGTTGGTGATCAACCAGTTCAGATTCTGCGCCGCCTGGCTCATCGGGCTCAACTAACGCTCCTGCTGGTGATTCGGGCCGATGTTGAAGCTGCCCGTGGTCGAGTTCCCCGCCTGGCGACCCTGTTGGATGCCTCGGCGGAGGTTGGTCAGACGGCCGCGGACGTCGTCGGGCGCACGCGACACCTGCGGGCCGGCCGTGGTGGGCTGCTCCTGCGCGGTACCGGGCACCAGGTTGGCGCGCGGGACCCGCTTGGGCAGACCGGACGTGGTGACACCGCCGGCCGCGGGCTTGCGGACCCGCTCGGCCTGGCGCACCAGTTCGTCGTTGGGGGAGGTACGCCACGAGGTGGTGGCCGGTGCGGCCGCCTCGGGCGCGGACCGGCGCGGCGGGGTGGGCCGCTCCGGCTGCTGGGGGACGACGGGCGTCTGCATGGTCTGGTCGGGGTCGCCGCCCTGACCATGACGCCAGTTCGTCTCCAGCGTGTCGTACAGCGGCGTACGGCCGTCGCCGGAACCGGCCGACGGCAGGGCCTCCGGCTGCGGCTGCTGCGGCAGGGCGCCGGCCGGCGGACGCGATACACCGAAGTCCGCGGTGTCACGGCCACGCTGGCGCTGTGCGGGCGCCTGCCCCTGGGAGGGCGGCTGCGGGGCCGTGAAGTCGGGACGCGGGAACTGAGCCGTGGACGCGGGGTCCTGCGGCTGCGGCTGGAGGTGGCTCGGGTACGGGGCCGCGGGGCGCTGCGGGAAGTCCGGCCGCGGGAACTGGCCGGTCGCCTCGGGCTCCTCGTGGCCGCGCGGGGCGTCCAGCGGCGTCATGTTCTGCGGCTGGACCGGGCGCGGCGCGGGCTGCGGCTGCTGCTGGCGCGGGTTCGCCGGCACCTGGTCGCTGCCCCAGCTGGTGGTCTGCGGACGCTGCTGCTGCGGGGCGTCGCCGCCGGGCAGTTCGGCGCGCGGGCCACCGGCGGGCGGCAGCGGCTGCTGGCGGCCGCGGTCGCCCTGGGCGGGGCGGCCGGGAGCGGGCTGGAAGCCGCCCGGCGCCGGCGCGGGACGCGCACCGGGGCCGCCCTGCTGCTGGCCCGGCTGCTGACCCTGCGGAGCGGGACGGCCCTTGGGGGCGCCGCCCTGCTGGCCCTGCGGGCCGCCCTGCTGGTTCTGGTTCTGGTTCTGCCACACGTCGTTGCGCGTGGGGATGCCGCCCTGGGGCGCACCGGCGTTGCCGCCGAAGCCGCCCATGGCCGCACCGGCACCGGCACCGGCGCCCTGACGCTGCGGGTCCTGTCCGGGAGCGGACTGCGGGCCGCCGTTGCCGCGCGGGGCACCGGCGCCCGTACCGGCACCGTCCCGGCCGGGCAGCGCGGCGCGCGGGCCGGAGCCGACGTCCACCTGACCGCGCGGTCCGCCGCCCGTACGGCCGACGGCTCCGCCGGGACCACCGGGCAGACCCGGACGGCCGCCACCGGCGCCACCCGGGCCGGCGGGCAGCCGGCCACCGGAGGCGTTGCCCTGCGGCACGGCCCCCTGACCACCGGCGCCCGGCATGCCCGGCGCGGGCTTCTTGCCGCCGTGGGCGACGTCGACGGGGAGCATGACGAGCGCGGTGGTGCCGCCGGAGTCCGACGGGCGCAGCTGGATGCGGATGCCGTGTCGCAGGGACAGGCGGCCGACCACGAACAGACCCATGCGGCGGGAGACGGAGACGTCCACGGTGGGCGGCGACGCGAGCCGCTCGTTGATCGCGGCGAGGTCCTCGGGGGAGAGGCCGATGCCGGTGTCGTGGATCTCGACCAGGACACGTCCGTCGGGCAGCGCGTGACCGGTGACGCGGACCTTGGTCTGCGGCGAGGAGAACGAGGTGGCGTTCTCGAGCAGCTCGGCGAGGAGGTGGACGAGGTCGTTGACGACGCGGCCGGCGACCTCGGTGGCCGGTACGGAGGCCAGCTCGATGCGCTCGTACTGCTCCACCTCGGACGCGGCGGCGCGGAGCACGTCGACCAGCGGGACGGGGCGCGTCCAGCGGCGGCCGGGCTCTTCACCGGCGAGGACGAGGAGGTTCTCGCCGTTCCGGCGCATACGGGTGGCGAGGTGGTCGAGCTTGAACAGCGACGACAGCTGGTCCGGGTCGGCCTCGCGGGACTCCAGTTCGGAGATGAGCGAGAGCTGACGCTGGATAAGACCCTGGGAGCGGCGCGAGAGGTTGGTGAACATCGCGTTGACGTTGCCCCGCAGCAGGGCCTGCTCGGCGGCGAGGCGGACCGCCTCGCGGTGCACGTCGTCGAAGGCCGCGGCCACCTGGCCGATCTCGTCCCGGGAGTGCACACCGACGGACTCGACGGAGGTGTCGACGTCCTGCGGGTCCGACTCGGAGAGCTGCTTGACCAGCTCGGGCAGCCGGTCCTGGGCGACCTTGGTGGCGGTGTCCTGCAGTCGCCGCAGCGACCGGATCATGGAGCGGGCCACGACGAAGGCGCCGACGAGCGAGACACCGAGGACGAAGAGGATCAGCGCACCGTTGATGACGGCTTCGCGCTGCGACTCCTGGCGCAGGTCACGGGCCTTGCCCTCCATCTCGCCCAGCAGCGTGGCCTCGATGGAGTTCATGGCCGTGATCTTGGTGCTGTACTCGTCGGTCCAGTCGAGGAAGCCTCGCGGGTCCTGGTCCGTCAGACCCTTGGGGTTGCTCAGCACGCGCTCGGCGTACTTGTTCGCCGCCTCGATCGTGGGGTTGGAGCTGTTCAGCGGCGAGGTCAGGTCGGTCGCGTTGCCGCCCATGCTCTCGTAGAGCGCCTCGAAGGCGCGCAGCTCGGCCTTCTCGCTGGTACGCGCGGCGTCACCGTACAGCCGGTCCTGGAGCTGGAGGTCGGTGCCGTCCTTGGGGTCCTGGGGGAGGGCCGAGGCGATGATCGCCTGCTGGATGGAGGCGTACTCCTTGGCGGAGGAGAACGCGGCCAGCGCACGCGTGCGCTTGATCATCTCCGGGTTGCTGGTCGCCTGGGCCATGTCCTGGGAGAGGCTGAGCAGCGACTCGATCAGCCGGCTGTACGCCTCGACGGTCTGCGACTTCGAGACGTTCTTGGCGTACGCGCCCTGGCGGATGTCGCCCAGGGTGACGACCTGCGAGGCGATCTGGCTGGCGTTCGCGCGGATCGACTGCAGGGCCTCGTCGCCCTCGGCGTCACCGATCTGCTCGGTCGCGTCGAGGAACGCCTTCTGCTTGAGGTCGGTGTTGCGGCGCGGCTCGGAGACCTTGAAGTCGCCGGCCGACAAGCCGTTGGTGAGCGGGCCGGCGGTGAGGTCGCGCTCCTTCTGGAGCGCCGTCGCGAGGGCCGTCGCCTCCCGGGTCATCTTGGTGAGCAGCTGCATGTGCTCCAGCTGCTGGACCTCGTTGAGGGACTCGTTGATACGCAGCCCACCGAGGGTGGTCGCGGCGACCACGGGGAGGGCGAGCAGGGAGACGAGCCTGGTGGAGATGCGCCAGTTGCGCAGCGCCATGCGCGAGCCGGTCTCAGACGGACCGGCGGGCTTCAGGGGGACCGATGCCTCGGCCGCGGCGGGCGCGGCACCCGGACGTCCGGCGCGCTCCTTGCCCTCGCCGGCCGGTGTCTGTCCCTGACCCTGGTTCTGGGCGTGCTGGGGCGAGGCGCCGCGGTCGCTCGCGCCGCGCGGCTCCTGTTCTGCCGCAGCATCCCCGCGGCCCTGGCGGGCTTGGGGAGACCCCGAGCCATCCCTCTTGAAACGTCCCTGCACTAGCGTCGCAACCTCTGGACCAGGCGTCCCTCCGCGTGAACGGAACAGGACGGTGTCGGCGTCGTGGGGCGCAGTCGCGCCCCCGGGTGGTCGTCAGTGACCGGCGCAGATTCCCCCTTCCCGCCGCTCACTCGGCGCTGCGTTGCGCCACACCTGCGCGCCGGTCTGTCGGACCCGCGGCGGTGCGTGGAATTCCAGCACAGTGCTCGATCTCCAACAAGGGCGGCGGCCGGGGCCACCGCCGCCATAACGGCGTGTGTGCGAGACGTCACCGCATGTGGAGCGTGTTCGGGTGGAAACCGGACGTATCCCTACGAGTCGCTTAGGGGTGGACCCTGTCCCAGTCGCCATGATCAGGAGCGGAATGGCGCGTTCAGTGGCGCAATGTCCGTTTCCGTAATGACGGGTGACTGTCCGCAATGCCGGAATTGCCGGTCCGTTGGTGAGCAAACTCACACGTAGATCGTTGTCTCTTCCATGCATTCGAAGGGAATTGAATGTTTAGCCTGACGCTTTACAAGCGAAGGCACCCTGTCCATCCCTACCCCGAGAAGGTCCGAAGACAGCGATGAAGACGACGATGCTGCTGCGCAACATAGCCAACCCCCGCCGCACCACGCTCGCCCACCTCGAGGACGCCGAGCAGCTGGAGCGGGGCGCACAGCCCGAGCACGCCGTCGAGCTGCCCACCCAGACCGCCAACCCCCGCCGCACCACCCTGATGGACGCCCCCCTCCCGCAGTGACGCGAGCGCGGGACGAGGGAATTACGGGAGGTCCGCCCCCCGCACGGCGTTAGCCTGGAGCGTCAGACTCCAGCCAGCCAGTAGTGAGGGGCGACAGCACTCGTGCGCATCGCCAGGTTCTCCATCGACGGCAATGTCGCCTTCGGCGCGGTCGAGGGCGAAGGGACCGTCGAATCCGGTGCCCTCGTCCTCGACATCATCAAGGGCATCCCGTACGGCGACTTCGAGCTCTCGGGCACCAAGGTCCCGCTGAGCAAGGTCCGGCTCCTGCCGCCCGTCCTCCCCAACAAAGTCGTGGCCATCGGCCGCAACTACGCGGAGCACGCCGCCGAGCTCGGCAACGAGGTCCCCGACGTACCCGTCGCCTTCTTCAAGCCCACCACCTCCGTGATCGGCTCCGGCGACGCCATCGAGTACCCCTCCTTCTCCGAGGAGCTGCACCACGAGGCCGAACTGGCCGTGGTCATCGGCCGCATGTGCCGCGAGGTCCCCCGCGAGCGGGTCAAGGACGTCATCTTCGGCTACACCTGCGCCAACGACGTCACCGCCCGCGACGCCCAGAAGCGCGAGAAGCAGTGGGCCCGCGCCAAGGGCTTCGACACCTCCTGCCCCCTGGGGCCCTGGGTGGAGACCGACCTCGACCCGAGCGACCTCACCCTCCAGTGCACGGTCAACGGCGAGCAGCGCCAGCTGGGTCGTACGAGCGACATGATCCGCTCCATCGAGGACCTGGTCGTCCACATCACCGAGGCCATGACGCTGCTCCCGGGCGACGTCATCCTCACCGGCACCCCCGCCGGGGTCGGCCCCCTCAACGTCGGCGACGAGGTCGCCGTCACCATCGAAGGCATCGGCACTCTCACCAACAAGGTGATCAAGCGTGGCTAACGCGAACATCCGCGTCCGTTTCTGTCCCTCGCCGACCGGCAACCCCCACGTGGGCCTGGTCCGCACCGCCCTGTTCAACTGGGCCTTCGCCCGGCACAACCAGGGCACCATGGTCTTCCGCATCGAGGACACCGACGCGGCGCGCGACTCCGAGGAGTCGTACCACCAGCTCCTCGACTCGCTGCGCTGGCTCGGCCTCGACTGGGACGAGGGCCCCGAGGTCGGCGGCCCGCACGCCCCGTACCGCCAGTCGCAGCGCATGGACCTGTACAAGGACGTCGCCGACAAGCTCCGCGCCGGCGGCTACGCGTACGAGTGCTTCTGCACCGCCGTCGAGCTGGAGGCCCGCCGGGACGCCGCGCGCCTGGCCGGCAAGCCGTCGGGTTACGACGGCACCTGCCGCAACCTGAGCGCCGAGCGCATCAAGCGCTACAAGGACGAGGGCCGCGAGTCGATCGTCCGCTTCAAGATGCCCGACGAGCCGATCACCTTCACCGACCTGGTCCGCGGCGAGCTCACCTTCACCCCGGACAACGTCCCGGACTACGGCATCCTGCGCGCCAACGGCGCCCCGCTGTACACCCTGGTCAACCCGGTCGACGACGCCCTGATGGAGATCACCCACGTCCTGCGCGGCGAGGACCTGCTCTCCTCCACCCCGCGGCAGATCGCCCTCTACAAGGCGCTCATCGAACTCGGCATCGCCAAGGAGATCCCCTCCTTCGGCCACCTGCCGTACGTGATGGGCGAGGGCAACAAGAAGCTCTCCAAGCGCGACCCGCAGGCGTCCCTCAACATCTACCGCGAGCGCGGCTTCCTCCCCGAGGGCCTGCTCAACTACCTCTCGCTGCTCGGCTGGTCCTTCTCGGCCGACCAGGACATCTTCTCCATCGAGGAGATGGTGTCGAAGTTCGACGTCGCGGACGTCAACGCCAACCCGGCCCGCTTCGACCTCAAGAAGGCCGAGGCGATCAACGCGGACCACATCCGCCGTCTCGACGTGAAGGCCTTCGCCGAGGCGTGCACGCCCTGGCTGAAGGCCCCGCACGCCAACTGGGCGCCCGAGGACTTCGACCAGGCCGCCTGGGAGGCGATCGCCCCGCACGCCCAGACCCGGCTGACCGTCCTGTCGGACATCACCGCCAACGTCGACTTCCTCTTCCGCGCCGAGCCCGTCGAGGACGAGGCGTCCTGGACGAAGGCGATGAAGGAGGGCTCCGACGCACTGCTGACGACAGCCCGCGCCAAGCTGGAGGCCGCCGACTGGAGCGACCCCGAGTCGCTCAAGAACGCGGTCCTCGCCGCCGGCGAGGAGCACGGCCTCAAGCTCGGCAAGGCCCAGGCCCCGGTCCGGGTCGCGGTCACCGGCCGCACGGTCGGCCTGCCGCTCTTCGAGTCCCTGGAGATCCTGGGCAAGGAGAAGACCCTCGCCCGTATCGACGCGGCCCTGGCGAAGCTCACGGCCTAGTCACTCCTGTCGTACGCCCGAGGCCCGGCCCCCGTGAGGGGGCCGGGCCTCAGTGCGTGCGGTGTCATCCCTCGGAGAGGATCTTCTTCGCCGCCGCGACCTTCTGCCGGTGCAGGTCCTGGAGCTTCCGGAGCGCCGCGGCGTCCTTGGCGATCATCGTCTTCTGGAGCCCCGACTCCACGGTGAACCAGGACTTCAGCAGATCCGTGCGCTGCTTGCACGCGATGTCGGCCCCGGCGGTCGCCTTCTCCTCGGCCGTCACCGGACCGTTCTGGAATTTCTCCAGAGCCAGCGGATCAAGCGGCGAGGCGAATGCGTAGCCCTTTTCCTTCATGCAGGCGGACCATTTCTTGACCACGGCCTGCACCTGCGGGTGCCCGGTGGAGTCCCGATAGCTCTGCGTCGAAATCCGGCGAGCCACCTCACCCCCCGCCGGGTATTCGTACTTCTTGCGCAGGTCAAGGATCGCCTCACCCAGGCAGCCGTTCTCCGGAACAGGCTTTCCGCGGTATTCGAGGGCCCCCGACTTGTTTTCCGCGCCCCGCCGGCCGTACAGCACGAAAAGCTCGTCCTTGCCGAGCTGGTTCTGCGCCCCGGGCGGCTTCCCCAGCGGGATCCGATAACCGAAGGCAACGGCGCTGGACTGCTCCGAGAGTCCGTACCGGCGGTCCACGGCCGGCGGCTCGGGCCCGGGCCGGGGCGGCCGGTACGTGAGCGCGTAGCGGGCCATGCACCGCTTCGCCAGCTCATGCTCGGCGGCCTCGATCGTGGCGTACTCCTCGCCGGTGTAGCTGAACGCGGCGATGGGGAGCTGGAAGGTGTAGCCCCGCTCCGCGGCGGCCGGAGTCTTCGCGGGGCCGATGGCCCCGGGCCGCGCTCCGGCATGCTGCGGGGATCCCTGTGTGGTGCATCCCACCAGGGCGAACACGGCGAACACGGAAGTCGCCAAACGTCTCATCGACATGCCTTCGCTGCGGAGCCCCGCGTGGGCCGTGGCCGGCACGCGGGGCTGTCGTGCACTTCGGATGCTGCTTGGCGTCAGTTGAACTTGTAGCAGTTCGAGCCGGTGCGCGAACCGAAGCCGAGGGAGGCGTTCTCGTTGTACGTGTTGCGCAGCTGGTCGACGTTCGTCAGGGACGCGACGGCGTCGCAGGCGCCGCCCCAACCACTGTTGAAGAAGATCGTGGCCTGCTGCATGCTGCCGTTGTAGAACGAGGCGGCGTTGTTCTTGACCGGCTGACCCTGTCCGGCGCCGCTGTCCAGGAACTTGTAGCCCGCGAGGTCGCTGACTTCACCGGCCCAGCCGTCCTTTCCGGTGAACGTGGTCCGCGAGCCCTCACGGTTGCTGTTGAAGTAGAAGGTGGCGCAGTTCTTCTCCCAGTCGTTGCAGTAAATACCCACCCCGGCCTGGGCGGGCGCGGCGGCAAGCCCAAGGAGCGTGGCGGCGGGAAGTGCGACGGCAAGGGCGCGCCGAAATGAGGTCATGAATTCCTCCGTGGGAACAAGATCGCCGACTTGGCGGACGGAGTGTAGGCGGACAGCGCGTCGTAAAGTCAAGAAATCAAAGTGGAACGCAGCAATCCAATGGGAATGCATAATTCCGAGTATGTAAGGGGCCCGTCGCGTACCGTGGTCGCATGGCGATCAGAGCCGTCCTGTGGGACATCGACGACACGCTCTTCGACTACGCCGGCGCCGACACCGCCGGCATGCGCGCCCATCTCCTCGCCGAGGGGCTGCTCGCCCGGTACGGCACCGCCGACGAGGCGCTGGCGCTCTGGAAGGAGGTCACCCTCGTCCACTGGCGCCGCTTCGAGGCCGGCGGGGTCGACTTCCTCGCCCAGCGCCGCGACCGGGTGCGTGACTTCCTCGCGGCGGACGGCCTCACCGACGCCGAAGCCGACGACTGGTTCGGCCGTTATCTGCGTCACTACGAGGCGGCCTGGGAGCTCTTCCCGGACGCTGTGCCCGCCCTCGACCACCTGGCGGACGGCTACCGCCACGCCGTGCTCTCGAACTCCTCGCTCCTCAACCAGGAGCACAAGCTGCGCACGCTGGGCGTGTGGGACCGGTTCGAGGCCGTGGTCTGCGCCGCCGAGCTGGGCGTCGCCAAGCCCGCCGCCGAGGCCTTCCATGCCGCCTGCGCGACCCTGAGGCTGGCCCCGCACGAGGTCGCCTACGTCGGTGACCAGCCGGACATCGACGCCCGGGGAGCGGTGGAGGCCGGGCTCCGGGGCATCTGGCTGGACCGCGCGGGCCTCGGGGGGCGCCCCGAGCTGGCCCGGATCACCGGCCTCGCCCAGCTGCCCGCGCTGCTCGGGCCCGATACCCGTTTTGGAGCGTCGGACACCTTCAGGTAATGTTCTTCCTGCGCCGAGGGGAGCGGGTCGAAAACCCGGAACCGAAAGCGTAAGCCGAACAAAACCCCACACGAGGGGGTTGAGTTTTGGTGGCCTATGGTGTAATTGGCAGCACGACTGATTCTGGTTCAGTTAGTCTTGGTTCGAGTCCAGGTAGGCCAGCTCGCAGAGCTCATCTGCAAAGCCCCCGTTGTGTAGCGGCCTAGCACGCTGCCCTCTCAAGGCAGTAGCGCCGGTTCGAATCCGGTCGGGGGTACAGATCCATCCTGCGGATCACCAGGGTCGCTCCCGGTGAATACGTGGTGACATCACCCGGCATCCTGTGCCGGGTGGGATCGCTAGGGCCCCCGTTGTGTAGCGGCCTAGCACGCCGCCCTCTCAAGGCGGTAGCGCCGGTTCGAATCCGGTCGGGGGTACCAACTGGTCTAAACCACCAGTGGCCTATGGTGTAATTGGCAGCACGACTGATTCTGGTTCAGTTAGTCTTGGTTCGAGTCCAGGTAGGCCAGCGTAGTAACATCATGCGACTGAGTCGCATGGTCAAAGATCTTGCCCCCGTTGTGTAGCGGCCTAGCACGCCGCCCTCTCAAGGCGGTAGCGCCGGTTCGAATCCGGTCGGGGGTACGTGAAGAAGAAGCCCTCCCCAGCAGGGGAGGGCTTCTTCGTGTTCCGGTTCTCGCTGCCAACTCCGGCCCACCGCTGCGGCGTTGAAGCGGTGGACCGGAATGTGGGACGTAGGGGGAGCGGCGGTCAGCCGTTGCGGCGCAGGGCCTCGGAGAGCCGGGCCGCCGCGTCGATCACGGCCTGCGCGTGCATCCGGCCCGGGTGGCGGGTCAGCCGCTCGATCGGGCCGGAGACGGAGACGGCCGCCACCACGCGGTTGGACGGGCCGCGTACGGGCGCCGAGACGGACGCGACGCCCGGCTCACGCTCACCGATCGACTGGGCCCAGCCACGGCGCCGTACGCCCGACAGCGCCGTCGCCGTGAAGCGGGCGCCCTGCAGACCGCGGTGCAGGCGCTCCGGCTCCTCCCAGGCCATCAGGATCTGCGCCGAGGAGCCGGCCTTCATGGTCAGCGTGGAGCCGACCGGCACGGTGTCCCGCAGTCCGGACAGCCGCTCGGCGGCCGCCACGCAGATGCGCATGTCGCCCTGCCGGCGGTAGAGCTGCGCGCTCTCGCCGGTGACGTCGCGCAGATGGGTCAGAACCGGTCCCGCCGTGGCCAGCAGGCGGTCCTCGCCGGCCGCGGCGGCGAGCTCCGCCAGCCGCGGGCCGAGGATGAACCGGCCCTGCATGTCCCTCGCCACCATCCGGTGGTGTTCCAGTGCCACGGCAAGGCGATGTGCCGTGGGTCGTGCGAGCCCTGTCGCCGCGACCAGCCCGGCGAGGGTGGCCGGACCGGACTCCAGTGCGCTCAATACCAGAGCTGCCTTGTCGAGAACGCCGACGCCGCTAGAGTTGTCCATGCAACGATACTCACGTCTCACTCTGTGAAACGCAAGTTCAAATTCTCCGAGAAGTTGCGACTCTGGATGTGCGGCCGCACAAGGGCTTGCTTCACACGCTGGGTCCGACGTGCGGACGGCGGCGCAATTGATCTCTAGTTGGGCCTGGCGACGCCGCCGGGTCGGAGGGAAAGCGATGGGTAGGACACTCGCGGAGAAGGTCTGGGACGACCACGTCGTCCGGCGCGCCGAGGGCGAGCCCGACCTCCTCTACATCGATCTGCACCTGCTGCACGAGGTGACCAGCCCCCAGGCCTTCGACGGTCTGCGCCTCAGCGGCCGGCAGGTGCGGCGCCTCGACCTCACCATCGCCACCGAGGACCACAACACCCCCACGATCGACATCGACAAGCCGATCGCCGACCCGGTCTCCCGCGCGCAGTTGGAGACGCTGCGCAAGAACTGCGCCGAGTTCGGCGTGCGGCTGCACCCGCTGGGCGACGTCGAGCAGGGTGTCGTCCACGTCGTGGGACCGCAGCTGGGCCTGACCCAGCCCGGCACCACCGTGGTCTGCGGTGACTCGCACACCTCCACGCACGGCGCTTTCGGTGCGCTGGCGTTCGGCATCGGCACCAGCCAGGTCGAGCACGTCCTGGCCACCCAGACCCTGCCGATGGCCCGCCCCAAGACCATGGCCATCACCGTGGAGGGCGAGCTGCCCGAGGGCGTCACCGCCAAGGACCTGATCCTGGCGATCATCGCCAAGATCGGCACCGGCGGCGGCCAGGGCTACGTCCTGGAGTACCGCGGCCCCGCCATCGAGAAGCTCTCGATGGAGGCCCGGATGACCATCTGCAACATGTCGATCGAGGCCGGCGCCCGCGCGGGCATGATCGCCCCGGACGAGACCACCTTCGCCTATCTGAAGGGCCGCCCCCACGCCCCCGAGGGCGAGGACTGGGACGCCGCCGTCGCGTACTGGAAGACGCTGCGCACCGACGACGACGCCGTCTTCGACGCCGAGGTCGTCATCGACGGCGCCTCCCTCTCCCCGTTCGTCACCTGGGGCACCAACCCGGGCCAGGGCGCGCCGCTGTCCGCGCACGTCCCCGACCCGGCTTCGTACGAAGACGCATCGGAGCGCCTCGCCGCCGAAAAGGCCCTGGAATACATGGGGTTGACCGCCGGGCAGCCGCTGCGCGAGATCAATGTCGACACCGTCTTCGTAGGCTCCTGCACCAACGGCCGGATCGAGGATCTGCGCGCGGTGGCCGAGGTCATCGAGGGCCGCAAAGTCGCCGACGGCGTACGGATGCTGGTCGTCCCGGGCTCCGTCCGGGTCGCCCTGCAGGCCGTCGAGGAAGGCCTGGACAAGGTCTTCAAGGAGGCCGGCGCCGAATGGCGGCACGCGGGCTGCTCGATGTGTCTGGGCATGAACCCCGACCAACTGGCGCCCGGTGAGCGCTCCGCGTCCACCTCCAACCGCAACTTCGAAGGCCGCCAGGGCAAGGGCGGACGCACCCATCTGGTCTCGCCCCAGGTCGCCGCCGCCACCGCCGTACTGGGCCATCTGGCCTCCCCGGCAGATCTGTCCGACGTCGCTACGCCCGCGGGGGTCTGAGGAACCATGGAAGCTTTCACCACACACACCGGCCGGGCCGTTCCGCTGCGCCGCAGCAACGTCGACACCGACCAGATCATCCCCGCCCACTGGCTGAAGAAGGTCACCCGCGACGGCTTCGAGGACGGACTCTTCGAGGCCTGGCGCAAGGACCCCGAGTTCGTGCTCAACCGCCCCGAGCGGCAGGGCGCCACGGTCCTGGTCGCGGGCCCCGACTTCGGCACCGGCTCCTCCCGTGAGCACGCCGTCTGGGCGCTGCAGAACTACGGCTTCAAGACCGTCATCTCCGCCCGCTTCGCCGACATCTTCCGTGGTAACTCGCTGAAGAACGGGCTGCTCACGGTGGTTCTGGAGCAGGACGTCGTGGACGCGCTGTGGGCCCTGACGGAGGCCGACCCGACCGCCGAGATCACCGTCGACCTGGAGCGCCGGAAGGTTCTCGCGGCCGGAATCGACGCCGACTTCGAACTCGACGAGAACGCCCGCTGGCGGCTCCTGAACGGCCTGGACGACATCAGCCTCACCCTTCAGAACGAAGCCGACATCGCGGCGTACGAGACCTCTCGGCCGGCCTTCAAGCCCCGTACAATTACGGCCTGAGCAGCGCTTTTCCAGGACTGCGCCCCCCACCGCCCGGTGGGGGGCGCAGTCGCTTGTTGAGACCCTGTCGGGCGACAACTCGCCCTAGATGGCACAATCGGTGCATGGAACGCGACAGCCAACTCGAGCTCTATGCGGCGGTCGCGGCCCGATTGAAGGAAGCGCACACAAGAGTGCGTGAACTGCAAGTCCCGGAGGGCGTAAGGATGGCGCTGTCCCGGAAGCTGCTGGTCGTGACGGCCGCGGCGAAGCACGATCTCAAGGACGCGGCAGCGCGTCTGGACCGGTTGATGAAGGACCTCGATGAGGGCCGATTCCCTGAAGGCGACTGACACCCGGAACTCCGCAACGAGTCCGCACCGTTGCGGCACTAGGGTGATTAGACCGTTTCGTGTTTGATTTGCGGTATATATCTGCCTAACGTGCGAAAAAGCTTGAACACTTTCGTTCTGGCAATGTCTCCGAAGGGGAAGACGTGAACAAGGCGCAGCTCGTAGAAGCGATTGCCGACAAGCTCGGCGGCCGTCAGCAGGCCGCGGACGCTGTCGACGCGGTGCTCGACGCGATCGTGCGTGCCGTGGTCGGCGGTGAGCGGGTTTCGGTCACCGGCTTCGGCTCGTTCGAGAAGGTCGACCGTCCGGCCCGGTACGCCCGTAATCCGCAGACCGGTGAGCGGGTCCGGGTCAAGAAGACCTCGGTTCCCCGCTTCCGCGCGGGCCAGGGCTTCAAGGACCTGGTCAGCGGCTCGAAGAAGCTCCCCAAGGGAGGCGAGGTCTCCGTCAAGAAGGCCCCCAAGGGCAGCCTGACCGGCGGCGCTTCCGCGACCGTCAAGAAGGCCGCGGCCAAGAAGGCCACCACCGCCAAGAAGGCGGCGGCGAAGAAGACCACCCCGGCGAAGAAGACCACCGCCAAGACCACGGCGGCCAAGAAGACCACCGCGAAGAAGACCACCGCGACGGCAAAGAAAGCCGCGCCCGCCGCCAAGAAGGCGGCCCCGGCCAAGAAGACCACGGCCACGGCCAAGAAGGCCGCCGCCAAGAAGACCGCCCCGGCGAAGAAGGCCACCGCGAAGAAGGCGCCGGCCAAGAAGACCACGGCGCGCAAGACCACCGCCAAGAAGACCACCGCGCGCAAGAAGTAAGCGGCACAAGCTCATAGGGCCACTCACACGCCGGGCCGGGCTCCCCTCGGGGGAGCCCGGCCCGCGGTGGTCCCGGCGCGGCCGCCCGCGCCCGGCCTCAGAACATCCTCAGAACGTCTGCAGCGTCACCAGCGTGATGCGCAGCCCCGCGCCCTCGCCCTCGGTCTCGATCCGCACCCGCTGCCCCGGACGCAGCAGCCGCAGACCCCCCGCGTCGAAGGCCTCGGCGGCGAACTCCACCGGGGTGCCGTCGTCGAGCAGCACACTGCCGCTGCGGGATTCGGGGTCGTACGTGTACGCGGTCGCCTGCATGTACCGCAGCCTATCGGCTCACCCGCGCCCAGCGGGCGGCCGTCCGCGGGCCCACCCCCAGCGCGAGCGCCGCCCGCAGATCCTCCCCGGTGTCCACGTCCCGGCGTACGGAATCCACCCCGGTCAGCCCGATTTCCACCGCCCCCGAAGACAAATGCCGCAGCCTCGACGCGCCCCCGAATGCGGGCCTTAATTCCACTCCCGGGCCGGCCGACAGGAATGTCGTGCCGATTTGGGCGGCATCGGAGAGAAATGCCCGGGGGAATTGTCCGGCCGCCTGAAGCACACACGCCAGTTCGGAGGGGCGCAGCGCCGGAAGATCGGCGTTGAGCGCCGCCACCGGAGCCCGGGGTCGTGATTCCCGTACCGCCCGGGCCCCGTGCGCGAGCGCCGCGTTCAGCCCGGCGGCGGGGGAGTCGGGCACGATGCGCGCCCCCAGCGCCGAGAGCGCCACCGACGCCACCGGATCGTCCGTGACGAGCACCACATCCCGCACCCCCGGGCTGGCCAGCGCCGCCGCCACCGTGTCCTGCGCGAAAGCCAGCGCGAGCCGCGGCCGCCCCCGCGCGCCAGCCGCCGCCGCGAGCCTGCTCTTGGCCAGCGCGAGCGGCTTCAGGGGCACGACCAAGGACCAGCCGTCGTCCGGATCGATGTTCATCGGGGCCCATTGTCGCCCGCCGCCCACACGACCCGGAGGGTCGGCCCCCGGGCCGGGGCGTACGGTGTTCTCGACAGACCAGGAGCCTGAGGCGACACTTGACCCCCATCAGGCCAGTTCCACAGGAAGGTGTCCGAGTGTCCCGCCGCAGAATCGGCTTCTGGTACCGCCTCGCGGCGGTCATCGCAAAACCGCCGCTGGTGGTTCTGTTCAAGCGGGACTGGCGGGGAATGGAACACATTCCGGCCGACGGCGGATTCATCACCGCCGTCAACCACAACTCCTACCTGGACCCGCTGTCCTACGCGCACTGGCAGTACAACACCGGACGGGTCCCCCGCTTCCTCGCGAAGGCCGCCTTGTTCAAGGGCTCCTTCGTCGGCATGATGCTCCGCGGCACCGGCCAGATCCCCGTCTACCGCGAGACCACCAACGCGCTGGACGCCTTCCGGGCCGCCGTCACCGCCATCGAGAAGGGCGAATGCGTCGCCTTCTACCCCGAAGGCACCCTCACCCGGGACCCCGACATGTGGCCCATGGCCGGCAAGACCGGCGCCGCCCGCGTCGCCCTGATGACCAAGGTCCCGGTCATCCCGGTCGCCCAGTGGGGCGCCAACCTGGCCATGCCGCCGTACGCCAAGGAGAACAAGCTGCGGCTGTTCCCCCGCAAGACCCTGATCGTGCAGGCCGGACCGCCCGTCGACCTCTCCCGCTTCTACGGCCTCGAGCCCACGCCCGACGTGCTGCGCGAGGCCACCGAGGTCATCATGGCGGCGATCACCGCACAGCTGGCGGACGTACGGGGCGAGAAGGCCCCCGACCAGCCGTACGACCACCGCAAGGCGCGGTTGGAGCAGCGGCGCAAGGCCGCGGGAGAGGGAAAGAAGTGACTCGACCCGTCAAGGCCGCCGTCTTCGGAACGGGCTCCTGGGGCACCGCCTTCGGCATGGTCCTCGCCGACGCGGGCTGCGAGGTGACCCTCTGGGGCCGCCGCCAGGAACTCGCCGACGCGGTCAACAAGACCCGCACCAACCCGGACTACCTGCCCGGCATCGAGCTCCCGGCCAACCTGCGCGCCACCACCGACCCCGTCGAGGCCGCGCGCGACGCCGACTTCACCGTCCTCGCCGTGCCCTCCCAGACGCTGCGCGGCAACCTCGCCGCCTGGACGCCCGAACTCGCCCCCGGCACCGTCCTCGTCTCCCTCATGAAGGGCATCGAACTCGGCACCGCCAAGCGGATGAGCGAGGTCGTCCAGGAGGTCGCCGGCGTCTCCCCGGACCGGGTCGCCGTCGTCACCGGCCCCAACCTCGCCAAGGAGATCGCCAGCCGCATGCCGGCCGCCGCGGTGGTCGCCTGCCGCGACGAGGCCGTCGCCCAGCGCCTCCAGGCCGCCTGCCACACCCCGTACTTCCGCCCGTACACCAACACCGACGTGGTCGGCTGCGAACTGGGCGGCGCCGTCAAGAACGTCATCGGGCTCGCCGTCGGCATCGCAGACGGCATGGGACTCGGCGACAACGCCAAGGGCTCCCTCATCACCCGCGGACTGGCCGAGACCACCCGGCTCGGGCTCGCCATGGGCGCCGACCCGCTCACCTTCTCCGGCCTCGCCGGACTCGGCGACCTCGTCGCCACCTGCTCCTCGCCGCTCTCCCGCAACCACACCTTCGGCACCAACCTCGGCCGCGGCATGACCCTGCAGGAGACCATCGCGGTCACCAAGCAGACCGCCGAGGGCGTCAAGTCCTGTGAATCGGTGCTGGATCTGGCCCGCCGCCACGGCGTCGACATGCCCATCACCGAGACCGTCGTCGGCATCGTCCACGAGGGCAAGCCCCCCATGGTCGCCCTCAAGGAGCTGATGGGCCGCACAGCCAAGCCCGAGCGGCACTGATCCGACCCGCCCCGGTCCACACCTTTTCGTCACCCTTCACCACCGGAATCGGTGCGGCGCGGGAATCCTCCCACGCCCACCGAGCGGGTACGCTCAACCCGATATGAGCAGCGAGAACCTCCCCACCAGCACCGGGCGCAAGCCGCGCGTGGCCGTCGTCTTCGGCGGACGCAGCTCCGAGCACGCCATCTCCGTCGTCACGGCCGGCGCCGTCCTGCGCGCCATCGACCGGAGCAAGTACGACGTGCTCCCCATCGGCATCACCGCCGACGGCCGCTGGGCCGTCACCGCGGACGCGCCGGAGCGGATGGCCATCACCGACCGCGCCCTGCCCAGCGTCGACGAGCTGGCCGAGTCGGAGCGGGGCGGCGTGATCCTGCCCGTCGACCCGGCCTCCCGCGAAGTCGTCCTCACCGAGCCCGGGGCCGTCCCCCAGGCCCTCGGCGAGGTCGACGTCGTCTTCCCCGTGCTGCACGGCCCCTACGGCGAGGACGGCACCCTCCAGGGCCTGCTGGAGCTCTCCGGCATCCCGTACGTCGGCGCCGGCGTCCTCGCCTCCGCCGTCGGCCAGGACAAGGAGTACATGAAGCGCGTCTTCGTCTCCTTCGGCCTGCCCGTCGGCCCGTACGTCGTCGTCCGCCCCCGCGAGTGGGAGCAGAACCCCGCGACGGCCCGCAAGCGGATCGTCGAGTTCGCCGCCGACCACGGCTGGCCGCTCTTCGTGAAGCCGGCCCGCGGCGGCTCCTCCATGGGCATCACCAAGGTCGACGACCTCGCCGGCCTCGACGACGCCATCGAGGAGGCCCGCCGCCACGACCCCAAGATCCTCGTCGAGTCGCTGCTGCGCGGCCGCGAGATCGAGTGCGGTGTGCTGGAGTTCGAGGACGGACCACGCGCCAGCGTGCCCGCCGAGATCCCGCCCGTCACCGACCACGACTTCTACGACTTCGAGGCCAAGTACATCGACTCGGCGTCCGGGCTCGTGCCCGCCCCGATCGGCGACGAGGCCACCGCCGAGGTGCAGCGGCTCGCCGTCGCCGCCTTCGAGGCGGTGTCCTGCGAGGGCCTGGTCCGCGCGGACTTCTTCCTCACCGAGGACGGGCAGTTCGTGATCAACGAGATCAACACCATGCCCGGCTTCACGCCGATCTCCATGTACCCACGGATGTGGGAGGAGAGCGGTGTGTCCTACCCGGAGCTGGTCGACCGGCTCATCCAGGCCGCGCTGAACCGCTCCACCGGCCTGCGCTAGCGCGCTAGAGGCTCGGCGGGACCGCCTTCTTCACGGCGGGGGCGAGCTCCATCAGCGGCGCCACATCGGTGAACCGACCGTCCAGGGTCACCTCGACATACGTCATGCGGTACGTCGAGGTGACCTTGGTCCCGCCGCCCTCCGGCTTCTCGATCATCCAGTCCACGCCACCGACCGTCGCGCCCGGAGCCCGGACGTCGTTCAGCTTTTCGGGCCGGGGGACCCCGCAGCGCAGTACGATCGCCGCATCCCCCCACCCGGCGGTCAGCTCGGACTCCGGCTCCGGATCCTTCCGGTCGAGCCCCGCCACGGTCCTGGGAAGCTCCTCGTGCAGCGCACGGCAGAAGGCGGCTTCCCCGGCCGGCGGGCTGGGAACCGCGACCGAGGCGGCCGAGCCGCCGAAGGAGCAGCCCGAGACGGCCAGCAGCACGGCCGCTGCGGCGACGGGCAGGCGAACGAGCCGGTGGGAAGTCATCACCGGCCAAGGGTAGACGGGGGCTACAGATGCACGACCGGGCAGGTCAGGGTGCGCGTGATGCCCTCCACTTGCTGGACCTTCGCGACCACCATGCGTCCCAGATCGTCCACCGTGTCGGCCTGGGCGCGCACGATGACGTCATAGGGACCCGTCACGTCCTCTGCCTGGATCACCCCCGGGATCTTGGAGATGGTCTCGGCGACGGTCGACGCCTTGCCCACCTCGGTCTGGATGAGGATGTACGCCTGTACCACGGAACCTCCAGGGCGGCCACGAGGATCTTGTGGAGAGATAAAGGGACGCCACGGTACCGCGTCGCCGCGGGCCACGGGGAGACCTCCGCACTCGGCGGCGCTCGCAGCGTGGCGTACGGAAGACAGAAGTTGACGGTCGATTCGACCGTACCGACAGCCGCGGATCCCCGCGACCGCAAGCCCGGTGGGGCGTTCGGGCGACGGGGATGCGACGCTGCTCCCGGGTTCCCCGGGCGCTCCGGGGACCGGCCGTCTCGACGACCGGGCCCGGCCGGCACGACGACAAGAGGTGAGACTCGGTGAAGGGCACAGTCGGCGAGTTGGGGGAGTTCGGGCTCATCAGGGAGCTCACCTCCCGGCTCACCACCACCCCCGCGGTACGGATCGGGCCCGGCGACGACGCCGCCGTGGTCTCCGCACCCGACCGGCGCGTGGTGGCCAGCACGGACATCCTGCTCGAAGGGCGGCACTTCCGCCGCGACTGGTCCACGGCGTACGACGTCGGCCGCAAGGCGGCCGCGCAGAACCTCGCGGACATCGCCGCCATGGGCGCCGTGCCCACCGCGCTCCTGCTCGGCCTGGTCGTCCCCGCCGAGCTCCCCGTCACCTGGCCCACCGAGCTCATGGACGGCCTGCGCGACGAATGCCAGGTGGCCGGAGCGGCCGTCGTCGGCGGGGACGTGGTCCGCGGCGACACCATCACCGTCGCCATCACCGCCCTCGGCGACCTGCGCAACCACGACCCGGTCACCCGGGCCGGCGCCCAGCCCGGCGACGTCGTCGCCTACACCGGCTGGCTGGGCTGGTCCGCGGCCGGCTACGCGGTGCTCTCGCGCGGCTTCCGCTCCCCGCGCGCCTTCGTCGAGGCCCACCGGCGGCCCGAGCCGCCGTACCACGCGGGCCCCGCGGCCGCCGGGCTCGGCGCCACCGCCATGTGCGACGTCAGCGACGGCCTGATCGCCGACCTCGGGCACATCGCCGAGGCCAGCAAGGTCCGTATCGACCTGCGCTCGGGCCTGATCGACATCCCCACGCAGATGAACGACATCGGCCAGGCCGTCGGCGTCGACCCGCTCCAGTGGGTGCTGACCGGGGGAGAGGACCACGCGATCGTCGCGACCTTCCCGCCGGACGTGAAGCTGCCGGCCCGCTGGAAGGTCATCGGGGAGGTGCTCAACCCCTCCGCGCTGCCGCAGGTGACCGTCGACGGCGCCCCCTGGCACAGCACGGGCGGCTGGGACCACTTCGGGGAGACCGAGTGACCCGCCCGCCGCTGGTCCTCACCGTCGCCGGATCCGACTCCGGCGGCGGGGCCGGCATCCAGGCCGACCTCAAGACGATGCTGGCGCTCGGCACGCACGGCATGAGCGTGATCACCGCCGTCACCGCCCAGAACTCCCTGGGCGTCCAGGGCGCCTGGGAACTGCCTGTGGAGGCCGTACGGGCGCAGTACCGCGCCGTCGTCGACGACATCGGTGTCCAGGCGGTCAAGACCGGCATGCTCGCCTCGGCGCCGCTCGTGGAGACCGTGGCCGAGCTCCTCGCGGACACGGACGCGCCCGTGGTCGTCGACCCGGTCGGTGTCTCCAAGCACGGCGACAGCCTGCTGGCCGCCTCGGCGCTCGACTCCGTACGCGAGCGGCTGCTGCCCGTCGCCACCGTCGCCACCCCCAACCTGGACGAGGTCGCCCAGCTGACCGGCGTCGAGGTCCATGCGGAGGGCGACCTGCGGCGGGCGGCCGACGCCGTGCTCGGCTTCGGGCCGCGCTGGGCGCTCATCAAGGGCGGGCATCTCGCCGGGGACGCGGTGGACCTGCTCACCGACGGCACCGGGGAGCACTGGCTGCGGGCGCCCCGCCTCGACAACCGGCACACCCACGGCACCGGCTGCACGCTGGCCTCGGCGATCGCGGCGGGCCTGGCGAAGGGCGAGGACGTCCCGACGGCCGTCGCGGCCGCCAAGAAGTACGTGACGGGGGCGATAGCGGCCGGGTTCGCGCTCGGCGCGGGCATCGGCCCGGTGGACCATGGCTGGCGCTTCCGCTAGCGGTGGTTCACGGGGGAAAGCGAAAAGCCGGTCCACCGTGAGGTGGACCGGCTTTCAAGGCAACCGCAGGGGCTGCGCTACGACGAAACGTCGCGGGGATCATCCCCGCGTACGCGGGGAACATCACCTTAGCGCGAGACCTTGCCGGCCTTGATGCACGAGGTGCAGACGTTGAGCCGCTTCGGCGTCCGACCGACCACGGCACGCACGCGCTGGATGTTCGGGTTCCAGCGACGGGACGTACGGCGGTGCGAGTGCGAAATGTTGTTGCCGAAGCCCGGCCCCTTGCCGCAGACGTCGCAGTTGGCAGCCACGGGTCACTCCAAAGACTTCAGATGCACTTACAGTGAAATCCGGCGTGCCGGAATCAGATCGAAGTGACTGAAGTGGCAGTACCGGGGAATGGCCCGACTCTCGTCGGGCAACCGAAGCAGCATACAACGGCCGCGTCGGTAGAACGAAACTACCATGTCTTGCCCGGTCACCACCTCGGCCCCCGCCCCCTGACCGGGGCCGACGAGGTCTACGCTGCGAGGCAGCCGCCCCCGCCGCCGAAAGCCGAACAAGGAGGCCCGCCAGGTGCCGCAGACCCTCGACGCCGCAGTGGTCCGAACCTGGAGCTCACTGGCGCTGCAGGCGCTCGGCAGGGAGCGCGAGGAGATCGACGCGATCAACGTCTATCCGGTCGCGGACGGGGACACCGGCACCAACCTCTATCTGACCCTCGAATCCGCGGCGCAGGCCGTCGAGGCGGTCTTCACGGCGTACGAGCCAGGCCCGGTCGAGGCCGGCGACGCGGTACGGGCCATGGCGCACGGCGCCCTCCTCGGCGCCCGGGGCAACTCCGGGACGATCCTCTCCCAGCTGCTGCGCGGCATGGCCGAGGTGCTGTCGGCCGGCAGTGACGGCGATCACCTCGTACGGGCGCTGTGCACGGCGGCGGAGGCGGCCCGGCAGGCGGTCGCGCACCCTGTCGAGGGCACCATCCTCAGCGTCGCCACCGCGGCGGCGGCCGCGGCGCGCGGCGACGACCTGGCGGGGGTGGCCCGCAGTGCGTACGACGGGGCCAGGGCGGCCCTGGAGGCGACCCCTCGCCAGCTGGCCGTGCTGGAACGGGCGGGCGTCGTCGACGCCGGCGGCCGGGGCCTGGTGACCGTGCTCGGCGCGCTGGTGGAGGCGGTGTCCGGGGAGGCGCCGCCGCGTACGGTACGGGCGGCGCGCGCCGCGGCCCTGCCGCTGCCGGAGGCATGCGAGCCGGGCGGCCCCGCCTTCGAGGTCATCTACCTCCTGGAGGCCGACGACGAGGCCGTGGCCCGGTTGAAGAGCCGCCTCGACGGGCTCGGCGACTCCCTGGTCGTGGTGGGCGGCGACGGCCTGTGGAACGTCCACGTCCATGTCGACGACGCGGGCGCGGCGGTCGAGGCGGGCGTGGAGGCGGGCCGGCCGTACCGGATCCGGATCACCCACTTCGGAGGCGAGCCGCTGCCGCCGGCCCGCGAGCAGGTCCAGCGGGCCGTGGTGGCCGTCGTCCCGGGCGAGGGCCTGGCGGGCCTGTGCGCCGACGCGGGCGCCACGACCGTCCTCGCCAGGCCCGGGGAGCCCCCGGCCAGCGGAGAACTCCTCGACGCGATTCGCCGGGCGCACGCGCGCGAGGTGGTCCTGCTCCCCAACGACGCGGACCTGCGCCACCCGGCGGCCGCGGCGGCCGAACAAGCCCGCGCCGAGGGCATCCGCGTCGCCCTCATCCCCACCCGCGCGGCCGTCCAGGGCATCGCGGCCCTCGCCGTCCACGAACCGGACCGCCGCTTCGACGAGGACGTCGTCGCCATGACAGCGGCGGCCGGCGCGACCCGCTACGGCGAACTCGCCGTCGCCGAGCACCAGTCCTTCACCTCGGCCGGCGTCTGCCAGGCCGGCGACATCCTGGGCCTGATCGACGGCGACGTCGCCGTCATCGGCCAAGACCTCCAGAACACGGCGACAACGGTCCTGGACCGCATGCTCGCGGCGGGCGGCGAACTGGTCACCCTGATCCTCGCGGACGAGATCCCCGAGTCCCTCTCGGAATCCCTCCAAACCCACGTCCGGGACGGCCACCTGGCGGTGGACACCACGACGTACCGCGCGGGGCGGGGGGCACCGCCGCTGCTGATCGGCGTGGAGTAGGGAGCGGGCGGCGGGGGAGCGCCGTGCTTTGGGCCGCGCCGACACCCGCCCCGGAACGGGCCCCGCGCGCGAGGCCCCGGAACGGGCCCCGCGCGCGAAGCTGCCGCGTTCGGGGTTCGGGGCCCCGCCCCCGGAACGCCCCCCGGCGCGGAACCGCCGCCCGGGCGGGAGGTCCCGCCCCGTCGCGGCGCGAAGCTGCCGCCCGGGGGTTCGGGGCCGGCCCGGCCCCGGCGGACGTGCTCCGCGCGGGCATCGCCGTCCCCATGAACGGTCCCCGCCGCGCCGCGGGCCGGTCACGGCGCCCGCGGACGTGCCCCGGGACCCCCGCGGCGCGGAGCTGCCGCCCCGGGGGCACGGGGGCGGAGCCCCCCGGTCCCGTCAGGGTTTCGGGGAGGGGTGGGGTGGGGGGAAACCCCTCACAGCGACCGGGCCTCGCGGAGGATGGATTCCGCCTCCGCCCGGCGCGACTCCGCCACCTCGCCCTCCGCCGACTCGTAGCGCTCCCGCACCGCCCCCGCCCGCGCCGCCGCCGACGACGGTTCCGAGAGGTCCAGGAGCAGCCACGCCGCCAGCAGGTCCGCGCCCGTGCGCTGGTCAGTGAAGGCCGGGCCCGCCTCGGCGAATGTGGTGGCCGCGAGGTCGACCCAGGTGAGGGCCTCGCGGAGGTCGGGGTCCTCGGCGCGGGCGAGCAGCTCGCCGGTCTGGCGGTACGTGGCGGCGAGCTCGGCGCGCAGACGGTCCGCCGCCTCCCCCGACGCCCCCGCCAGCGCCGCCTCGCACTCCCCGGCCGCCTCCGCCATGCGCTCGCGGCCCGCCGCGCCCCCGGCCACCCAGCCCCGTATCCGCAGCGTCCGCACGAGCGCGTGGACGTCGCCCAGCTCCCGCCAGAGCTCGGCGGCCCGCCCGTACGCCCGCTCCGCCTCCGGCAGCAGCTCCGCGCGGTACAGCGCCCGGCCCGCGAGCCCCGCCAGCGTCGCGTGGTCCCACTGCTCCGGCCACCCGCTGGCGAGATCCGCGGCCCGCAGCCAGTGCTCCGCCGCCGCCCGCGGCTCGTCGAGGGCCATCAGGCACTCCCCGAGCCACCACAGGGTCTGCACGACCATGCCGTCCCCGTGCTCCTCGACGGTCAGGTCGGTCAGCACGGCCTCCAGGATCGCCGCCGCCTCCGCCGTACTGCCCATGCGCAGCAGCCAGCCACCCAGCTGATGCCGGGAGTACGCGCCGAAGTGGCTCTCGCCCGCCTCGTCCGCCCAGTGCGCCGCCTCCAGGGCGTGATCCGTGGCCTGCCCGAACTCCCCGGTCTCGGCCAGGACTTCGGCGAGCTGCTGATGGAGCCGGGCGTGCCACAGCGCCTCCACGTACGGCCCGCCGTGTTCCAGCGCCGCCCGGGCCGCCCGCTCGGCGGTCTCCAGGTCGCCCAGCCGGCGCGCGGCCGAGGCCAACCGGGCCTCCGCCTCGACGGCGTACCACGGCAGCCCCGCCGCGTGGAAAACCTCCGCGGCGCGCGCGTAGTGCCCGACCGCGCCCGCCAGATCGCCGGAGCGCGCCGCGAGATCGCCCCGCAGGGACCGGGCCTCGGCGGCCCGATCCGCGACCGACGCGTCCCGCCCATGGGCCGCGGCGAACTCCTCCAGCGCGGTGAGCGCTTCCTCGACGGTGCCGTCGTCGGCCACCTCCAGGAGCGCCATCCGGATCCGGGCCCGGTACAGGAGGCCACCGGAGACCTCCCGGGGCGCGGCCAGACCCTCCGCGTGCAGCGTGAGCAGCCGGGCCACGGCCTGCTCCACCCCGCGCAGCGCCTCATCGGGCCGCTCGTCCAGCGCGTGCAGGAACGCCGCCCGGGCCAGCGCGGCCGCGGCCCTGGCCGGTTCCCCCGCCGCTTCGTACCCCCGCGCCGCGTCGTGGAAGAGCGCGATCGCCTCGGCCGGTTCACCGTCGTGGGCCATCGCCGCATGGTCGTCCAGCTCCGCCCGGGCGAGGCCGTCCAGGCTCTCCAAGGCCGCCGCGTCCGCCGCCACCGCTCTCCGGAGCCGCGCCCACGCCCCGCGCGCGTCCGGGTACCGGGCCGCCGAGAGCCGGCGCGCGTCGGCGAGCAGTTCCTCGACCCGGACCGGCTCCCCGGCCGAAGCGGGAGCCGATGAGGGAGCCGAAGCGGGAGCAGGCGCGCCCGCCCGTACCGCCCGTACCCCCAGCGGCAGCCGCTCCATCAGCGGCGCCTGCGCCATCCGCTCCCGTACGAGCGTGCTCACCCGGTCCGTGCCGTTGCGCTCGTCGAACCGCGCCGCGATCGCCAGCGCCTCCCCGCGCGCGTGCCCCGCCAGAGCCCGGGCCGTCCACCGCGTCCCCGCCGGCCCCGGCACCTCGCGCTCGCCGTGGCCCAGCGCGACCAGCCGGTCCATCAGCAGCGCCGCGACGGACAGGAAGTCCATCTGGCTGTCCGGGTCACCGCTGTCGGTGAAGTACGCCGGCCGCTCGGCCAGGATCTCAAGACCCCGCGCCTCGTTCCCGGTGAGCGCGCAGAACTCGATGTGCAGCGCCACCGCGCCCCGCATGCTCTCCAGCGGCCGCACCAGCCGGTAGCCGCGCAGATGGTGCGCGCGGGCCCGGTCGCCCTCGCCGAGCCGCACCAGCGGCAGCAGCGAGGACGCGAGCACCGCGTGCGGCTCATGGGCGCAGGTGTGCTCGCCCTCCAGCACCGGCGCCCAGATCTCCAGCGCCTTCTCGTCGGCGCCCAGCTCCGTCTGCCAGCCCCCCTGGCCGTGCAGCTCGCACGCGTGGCAGTCCGCCATGTCGTCCCGGTCCGCGGCGAGCCACGCCGCGTACGCCCGCTGCGCGCGCTCCAGGTCCCCCAGATGCCGGGCGACCCGGAACTCGCCCTGCCGTACGGCCCGTTCCGAATGCCCGGCCAGGCGGTAGCGGTGCTCCATCTCGCCGAGCCACTTCTCGATGGCGGCGAGCGGAATGTGCGGCTGGTCCAGCATTCCGCTGGAGACCCACTTGAAGACCCAGTGCAGCGCATGGGTCTCGTACGCGTCGAAGTCCTCCGGCCGCTCGTCCCACATCCGCAGCAGCCGCGCGAAGGGGACGAACATCTTCGCCTTCTCGGAGCTGTAGTTGTAGACCTGCAGCTGGTGGCCGAGGGCCTCGATGACCGCCAGGGGTTCGCCGATCCCCTCGGCCTCGGCGAGCAGCCGCTCCGCGCGCGCGTTGCGCGCGGGACCCTCCGGCTGGGCGTAGTTGTCGCGCATCGCCTCACGCAGCGCGTCGATGGTCAGGGTCATCCGTCGGCCTCCTCACTTCTGCCGGGGGTGTGCGTGGCCCATTCCAGAAGGCCCAGGAACGCGCGGTTGAGCAGGGCGGAGTCCGCGGGCCGCAGCGGCCGCCGGGCCATCAGCAGCGCCTGCCCGTACAGCGCCTCGACGGCAGGCGCGGCCAGCGCCGGTTCGCCGAGCCCGCCGACCCGGCGGACCAGCGGATTGAGGTGGTTGAGGACGAGCCGGGCCCGCGGCGCGCTGCCGCGCAGCGAGCCGAGAATGCCCGCCCACAGGTCGTCGGCCTGCTCCTCCGCGTCGGCACGGGCCTGCTCATGGCGGGCCGTCCGGTCGTCGAGGTGGAGCGCGGGCACGGTCAGGGGGTGGAAGGAACGCAGGGACACATCACAGCCGAGCGGATCAAGCGTGGCACGCGCCACTGACAAGAACCCCGCCAGCGCCAGCTCGGCGTCCGGATCGACCGCGTCCAGATGGGCCGTGACCGTGTCCGCGTCCAGCTCCGCGACGGCCGTCCCCGGCCGGGCCTCCGGCAGCCGCTCGACCAGCTCGGTGTCGTACGTGTAGCCGCCGTTGACCACGCCGATCCCCTGCGCCGACGCGATCGGCGCGACCTGCCGGAACTCCTCGACGGTCCGGGTGTAGTGGATCACCGGGTGGCGCCGGGCGAACTCCTCCAGCGACAGCCGCCCGTCGGTCGTCTCGAACGGCAGCCACGGCAGCATCGTCCGCAGCATCTGCGGATCGTGCCGGGCCAGCGACTTCACCCCCAGGTGGTGCACCGCGAGGAACTGCGCCAGCCGCTCCGGGTCGCCGGCCGCGAGACCGGTGAGCCACTCCCGTATCCGCTCCCCGAGGGCCTCACGCACCGCCGCCAGGGTCTCGTCCGCGTACAGCGCCTCCCGGGAGGCGGTGGGCCGCAGACAGTCCGTGTCCAGGACGCACCGCACGAAGAACGCCCACTCCGGCAGGAGTTCGTCCGCCCGGTCCGTGAGCAGCATCCCCTTCAGATGGACCCGGTGCCCCGCCCGCCGCGCGGGACTCACCGCCGACGGCAAGACGTAGGCGACACCGCGGACCCCCGCGAGCGGCAGGTCCAGATCGATCGAGTCGAGCGGCGCGAAGCCGAACAGGTCGTGGCAGTGACCGGCGAGCGCCACCCTGCGGGCCGCCGGACTCGGATACGTACGGTCCCAGGGCGCGGGCCGCTCCGTCACCGCGGCTTCACCGACCCGTACGTCGTACGGGAGGAGGGAGCCGAAGTCCCGGGCCAGGGACAGCACCCGCTCCTCGGCCAGCCAGTCCCCGCAGCCCGGCCGCGCGGTCAGGTGCACACTGGTGCCGGGCTCGGTCCGCGCCCCGTCCGGGAGCGTACGGACGGTGTACGAGCCGTCGTCGCGGGCCACCCACTCCACGGGCGGCGCCCCAGGCGTCCGCGCCGACCGGCTCACCACCCGGATCTCGGCGGCGACGACGAAACAGGCGAGCAGTCCGATGCCGAACTGCCCCAGGAACTCGGCCCGCGCCGACGCGATGCCCTCGGCCCCGCCGCGCTTGGAACTGCGGCCGATCGTCGCCAGCAGGCTGTGCACGTCCTGCTCGGTCAGACCGATGCCGCTGTCCTCGACGCGCAGATGGCCGCCCTCCGCGTACAGGCGCACCCGCGCCGGGGAGTCCGGCTGCTCGGCACGGCGGGCCGTGATCGCGTCCACGGCGTTCTGCAGCAACTCGCGCAGATACACCTTGGGGCTCGAATAGAGATGGTGGGAGAGAAGGTCCACCAGGCCGCGCAGATCGACCTGGAAGGTGTGCGGTGTGTGATCAGCAGTCATCGTCGCTGCGCCGGTGGGGGGACGGGCGCCGGCGCGGGTCGGGCGATCCCGGTGCGGTGATCGCGAGGTGAGCCCGGTGTGGGGGTCCCCCCACGGCGTAGGGGGAAGGAGGCAAGCCGCGTCATCCTAGGGGCCACGGCACCGTGGTGACCAGGGGTTATCCACAGGTGCGCGCGTCTGTCAGCGGTGTGGTGTGCAATGGAACGCGTGCCTGCGCTCGACGAACCACTGAAGAAACTGCTCGGAGCCGCCACCGCGAAGGTGATGGACGAGCACCTCGGCCTGCGCACCGTCGGTGATCTTCTGCATCACTATCCCCGGCGGTACGAGGAGCGGGGCCAGCTCACCGCCCTGTCCGAACTGCCCCTGGACGAAGACGTCACCGTCGTCGCCCAGGTCGCCGACGCCCGCGTGCACACCTTCAACGGCGGCCGCGGCCAGCGTCTGGAGATCACCATCACCGACGGCAGCGGCCGTCTCCAGCTGGTCTTCTTCGGCCGCGGCATCCACAAGCCGCACAAGGAGCTGCTCCCCGGCAGCCGCGCCATGTTCGCCGGCAAGGTGTCCGTCTTCAACCGCCGCCTCCAGCTCGCCCACCCCACGTACGCGAAGCTGGGCGCCGACAGCGGCGAGGACGAGGTGGACTCCTGGGCGGGCGCGCTCATCCCGATCTACCCCGCCTGCAAGGGCCTGGAGTCCTGGAAGATCGCCAAGGCGGTCGACGCCGTGCTGCCCAGCGCCCAGGACGCCGCCGACCCGCTGCCACCCGCCCTGCGGGAGGGCCGCGGCCTCACCGACCTCCCCGACGCCCTGCGCAAGATCCACCGCCCGGCCACCAAGGCCGACGTCGCCGCCGCCCGCGAGCGTCTCAAGTGGGACGAGGCCTTCGTCCTCCAGGTCGCCCTCGCCCGCCGCCGCCACGCGGACACCCAACTGCCCGCCGTGCCCCGCAGACCCGCCCCCGACGGACTCCTCACCGCCTTCGACGCCAAACTGCCCTTCACCCTCACCGAAGGCCAGCAGAAGGTCAGCGCGGAGATCTTCCACGACCTGTCGACCGAGCACCCCATGCACCGCCTCCTCCAGGGCGAGGTCGGCTCCGGCAAGACCCTCGTCGCCCTGCGCGCCATGCTCGCCGTCGTCGACGCCGGCGGCCAGGCCGCCATGCTCGCCCCCACCGAGGTGCTCGCCCAGCAGCACCACCGCTCCGTCGTCGAGATGATGGGCGAGCTGGCCGAAGGCGGCATGCTCGGCGGATCCGAGCCCGGCACCAAGGTCACGCTGCTCACCGGCTCCATGGGCGTCCCCGCCCGCCGACAGGCACTGCTCGACCTGGTCACCGGCGAGTCCGGCATCGTCATCGGCACCCACGCGCTGATCGAGGACAAGGTGCAGTTCCACGACCTGGGCCTGGTCGTCGTCGACGAACAGCACCGCTTCGGCGTGGAGCAGCGCGACGCCCTGCGCGGCCGCGCCAAGCAGCCTCCGCACCTGCTGGTCATGACCGCCACCCCCATCCCGCGCACGGTCGCCATGACGGTCTTCGGCGACCTGGAGACCTCCGTCCTGGACCAGCTGCCCGCCGGCCGCTCACCCATCGCCAGCCATGTCGTGCCCGCCGCCGACAAACCCCACTTCCTGGCCCGCGCCTGGGAGCGGGTGCGCGAGGAGGTGGAGAACGGACATCAGGCGTACGTGGTCTGCCCCCGCATCGGCGACGACGAGGACGACGCCGGCAAGGGCGGCAAGAAGAAGTCGCCCGAGGACGAGGCGGAGAAGCGACCCCCGCTCGCCGTCGTCGAGATCGCCGAACAGCTCAGGACCGGACCGCTCGCCGGCCTGCGGGTGGAGATCCTGCACGGCCGGATGGCCCCCGACGGCCCCGGCGGCAAGGACGACGTGATGCGCCGCTTCGCCGCCGGCGACATCGACGTACTCGTCGCCACCACCGTCATCGAGGTCGGCGTCAACGTCCCCAACGCCACCGCCATGGTGATCATGGACGCGGACCGGTTCGGCGTCTCCCAGCTCCACCAGCTGCGCGGCCGGGTCGGCCGGGGCTCCGCCCCGGGCCTGTGCCTCCTGGTCACCGAAATGCCCGAGGCCAGCCCCGCCCGCCAGCGCCTCACCGCCGTCGCCGCCACCCTCGACGGCTTCGAACTCTCCCGGATCGACCTCGAACAGCGCCGCGAGGGCGACGTCCTCGGCCAGGCCCAGTCCGGCGTCCGCTCCTCCCTGCGGGTCCTGTCCGTCCTCGAGGACGAGGAGGTCATCGCCGCCGCCCGCGAAGAGGCCGCCGCCGTCGTCGCCGCCGACCCGGACCTGACCCGCCTGCCCGAGCTCCGTACGGCCCTGGACGCCCTGCTCGACAAGGAACGGGAGGAGTATCTGGAGAAGGGCTGACGCGCCGCCCACGACGAAGCCCATATCGTGGGAGTCGGCGAACGTCTGCTCGTCTGACCGAAGGACAAGGACTCAAGAATGACCCGCGTGATCGCCGGCGTGGCCGGCGGACGCCGTCTGGCCGTCCCGCCGGGCAACGGCACCCGCCCCACCTCCGACCGGGCACGCGAGGGGCTCTTCTCCACCTGGGAGGCGCTCCTCGGATCCCTGCACGGCGTACGCGTCGCCGACCTCTACGCGGGCTCCGGCGCCGTAGGCCTCGAGGCGCTCTCCCGCGGCGCCGCCCACGCCCTCCTCGTCGAGGCCGACAGCCGGGCCGCCCGCACGGTCCGGGAGAACGTCCGCGCCGTCGCACTGCCCGGCGCCGAGGTCCGCACCGGCAAAGCGGAACAGATCGTGACAGGTCCGGCCCCCACCGCCCCCTACGACCTGGTCTTTCTCGATCCGCCCTACGCAGTGTCCGACAGCGATCTTGGCGAGATCCTGCTCACACTCCGCTCTCAGGGCTGGCTCGCGGCCGATGCCCTCGTCACCGTGGAGCGCAGCACCAGAGGCGGGGAATTCGACTGGCCCGAGGGGTTCGAGCCCCTCAGGTCCCGTCGCTACGGCGAGGGAACGTTTTGGTACGGTCGCGCCGCCTCTACGTGCGAAGACGCACCATGACCGGACCGGAGAGCGAGGGACTTCAGTTGCGCCGCGCCGTCTGTCCGGGGTCATTCGACCCCATCACCAACGGACACCTCGACATCATTGCCCGCGCATCCAAGCTGTACGACGTCGTACACGTCGCGGTGATGATCAACCAGTCCAAGAAGGGGCTGTTCACCGTCGAGGAGCGGATCGAGCTGATCCGCGAGGTCACCGCCGAGTTCGGCAACGTCCAGGTCGAGTCCTTCCACGGACTGCTCGTCGACTTCTGCAAGCAGCGCGACATCCCGGCCATCGTCAAGGGCCTGCGCGCGGTCAGCGACTTCGACTACGAACTCCAGATGGCCCAGATGAACAACGGGCTCTCCGGCGTCGAGACGCTGTTCGTACCCACCAACCCCACCTACAGCTTCCTCTCCTCCTCCCTGGTCAAGGAAGTGGCGGCCTGGGGCGGCGACGTCTCCCACCTGGTCCCCCCGGTGGTCCTGGAGAAGCTCACCGCCCGGCTCGCCGAGCAGTGACCACCTGACACGGCGTCACCCGGTGTCGGACAGGGGACGACTGCCCTTACAGTCGTCCCGTCCGTCTCCAACCAGCTGTAGAGAGTGGCGAGCACACGGTGGACGTGCAGAAGAAGCTCGACGAGATCGTCGAGGCGGTCGGGAACGCCCGCTCCATGCCCATGTCGGCCTCTTGCGTGGTTAACCGCGCCGAGCTGCTCGCCATGCTGGAGGAGGTGCGCCAGGCCCTGCCCGGCTCGCTCGCCCAGGCCCAGGAGCTCATCGGCGGCCGTGAGCAGATGGTCGAGCAGGCCCGCCAGGAGGCCCAGCGGATCATCGAGGCCGCCCACGCCGAACGCGGCTCCCTGATCTCCGACACCCAGGTCGCCCGCCAGTCCCAGGAGGAGGCCGACCGCATCCTCGCCGAGGCCCGGCGCGAGGCCGAGGAGATCAAGGCCGAGGCCGACGACTACGTCGACTCCAAGCTCGCCAACTTCGAGGTCGTCCTCAACAAGACCATCGGCTCGGTCGACCGCGGCCGCGAGAAGCTGCTCGGCCGCGCGCCCGGACCGGACGGGACGTACGGCGAGGACGACGACGCCCCCGAGTACAGCTCCGACCCGCAGACCCTCATCCAGCGCGCCGACGAGTACGTGGACGCCAAACTCGGCGCCTTCGAGAACGTGCTCAGCAAGACCCTGGAAGCGGTCGGCCGCGGCCGCCAGAAGCTGCACGGCCGGATCGCCACCGACGAACTGGGCGCCCTCGCGGCCCAGGGCGCGGCCGCCGGCGTGCACACCTCCGACGCCGACTACCTCGCCGGCCTCGCCGAGCTCGCCACCCCCCAGCCCGTACCGCCCGCACCGGCCCAGCAGCCGTACGTACCGGCCCAGCCCGACCCGTACACCGTCGTCGCCTCCCACGACCCCGGCTACGGCACACAGCCCCAAGTCCAGCACCAGGAGACGTACGGCTACCAGAGCGATCCGTACGCCTACCAGCCCCAGCAGACGTACGACCAGGGCTACGCCCAGCAGTACGCGGGCTACGAGCAGCCCCAGCACGCCCCGCAGCCCCAGCCGGCCGCCGCGCTCGACGAGACCAGCTTCTTCGACACGAGCATGATCGACCTGGAGCAGCTGCGCCGCTACGAGCAGGGGCACCAAGGGCACTGAATCCGGCGGCCGTACCGGGCCCGGATTGGGCCCTGAGCGCAGCGTCCAGTATCCTGGCTCTTCGGTCGCGTGTATGCCCGCGATCACCGCTGCCCGGATTCCGTCACGGAAGCACGGCAGCCCCCTCACGATCCGAAAGCAGGAAGAACCCTGAGCACGCGCCTCGACCACCGCAACCCCCTCGTGTTCGACACGCACGAGCTGGGGCGGCGTCCTGGTGCTCTCCAGCGGATCTCCCGCTCGGTCCAGGCCCCCAAGGACGGCCTGGGTATCGAAGGAGTCATCGGAGTGCCCGAGGGCGCGCCGGTGGAGCTCGAGCTCCGTCTGGAGTCGGTCATGGAAGGGGTGCTTGTCACAGGCACCGCCCGTGCATCGGCCGACGGGGAGTGCGTAAGGTGTCTGGAGCCGCTGAGCCAAGAGGTCGAGGCGGACTTCCAGGAGATGTTCTCGTACCCCGACACCGACGACCGGGGCCGTAAGGCGGCCACGGGCGACGATGCCGAGGACGACGAGGACATGACCCCCCTCGAGGACGGCATGTTCGACCTCGAGCCCGTGCTGCGCGATGCGGTGGTGCTCGCACTGCCGATGCAGCCGGTGTGCCGGGAGGACTGTGCAGGACTGTGCGCCGAGTGCGGCGCCAACCTGAACGACGACCCGGACCACCACCACGACGCCGTCGACATTCGTTGGGCGGCACTGCAGGGACTCGCCGGTTCGCTGGGAACCGATGAGAAGGACAACATGAGCGGCGCCGAACCGGGCGTCGACGAGAAGCAGGAGAAGTAGCCGTGGCTGTTCCGAAGCGGAAGATGTCGCGCAGCAACACGCGCCACCGCCGGTCGCAGTGGAAGGCTGCGGTCCCCACCCTGGTTTCGTGTGAGCGTTGCCAGGAGCCGAAGCAGCAGCACATCGCGTGCCCGAGCTGCGGCACCTACAACAAGCGCCAGGTCCTCTCGGTCTGAGTGGCTGGTGAGAGGCGCAATGTCTGAGTCACACAAGACGGACAATGCCTCGTCCCACACGCTTCTGGAAGGGCGGCTCGGGTATCAGCTCGAGTCCGCCCTTCTGGTGCGTGCGCTGACCCACCGTTCGTACGCGTACGAGAACGGCGGCCTGCCCACCAACGAGCGGCTGGAGTTCCTCGGGGACTCCGTGCTCGGTCTGGTGGTCACGGACACGCTGTACCGCACCCACCCGGATCTGCCCGAAGGCCAGCTGGCCAAACTGCGGGCCGCGGTGGTCAACTCGCGTGCGCTGGCGGAGGTCGGCCGCGGGCTGGAACTCGGCTCCTTCATCCGGCTCGGCCGGGGCGAAGAGGGCACGGGCGGCCGGGACAAGGCTTCCATCCTCGCCGACACCCTCGAAGCGGTGATCGGCGCGGTCTATCTCGACCAGGGTCTCGACGCGGCCTCCGAGCTGGTGCACCGGCTCTTCGACCCGCTGATCGAGAAGTCCTCGAACCTCGGTGCCGGCCTGGACTGGAAGACCAGTCTCCAGGAGCTCACGGCCGCCGAGGGTCTCGGTGTTCCGGAGTACCTCGTCAGCGAGACCGGTCCGGACCACGAGAAGACCTTCACTGCTGCCGCCCGCGTCGGTGGTGTCTCGTACGGCACCGGCACCGGCCGCAGCAAGAAGGAAGCGGAGCAGCAGGCCGCGGAGTCCGCCTGGCGGGCCATCCGCACTGCCGCGGACGAGCGGGAGGCCGCGGCGAAGGCCGCCGCCGAAGAGGCCGCCGAAGAGGTCGCCGACACCTCTTCGGACGACTCCCCGGCTCCCGCGGACACGGCCACGGCCTGACCCGCCCCTTCGAACATCCCGCCCGTCCCCATCCCCGGGGGCGGGCGGAGCTGTTTCCCGGGTACGGCCACCGGGGTGCGGCCGCCGGGTTACGGAGATCGCCGCGGGCCGTCACCCGCCCGGCGGTAGGCTTCGGGCATCGATCCCGTACCCCCGTCAAAGGAGCGCCGTGCCCGAGCTGCCCGAGGTCGAAGTCGTCCGGCGCGGCCTGGAGCGCTGGGTGGCCGGCCGTACCGTCACCGAGGTCGAGGTGCTGCACCCGCGCGCGGTGCGCCGCCACCTCGCCGGCGGGGAGGACTTCGCGGCCCGTCTGAAGGGACAGCGGCTCGCGGTCGCCCAGCGGCGCGGCAAGTACCTCTGGATCCCGCTCGCCGACAGCGACATCTCGGTCCTCGGCCACCTCGGCATGAGCGGCCAGCTCCTGGTCCAGCCCGAGGACGCCCCGGACGAGAAGCACCTGCGGATCCGGCTGCGCTTCGACGACACCGAGGGCACCGAGCTGCGCTTCGTCGACCAGCGCACCTTCGGCGGGCTCTCACTCCACGACAACGCCCCCGACGGGCTGCCCGACGTCATCGCGCACATCGCCCGGGACCCCTTCGACCCGGCCTTCGACGAGGAGGCCTTCCATCGCGCGCTGCGCCTTCGCCGTACGACGATCAAGCGCGCCCTGCTCGACCAGTCGCTGATCAGCGGCGTCGGCAACATCTACGCCGACGAGGCGCTGTGGCGCGCCCGGCTCCACTACGACCGGCCCACCGCCACGCTGACCCGGCCGCGCTCCGTCGAACTGCTCGGGCACGTCCGTGACGTGATGGGCGCCGCGCTGATGGTCGGCGGCACCAGCTTCGACAGCCTCTACGTGAATGTGAACGGCGAATCGGGCTACTTCGACCGGTCTCTGGACGCCTATGGGCGCGAGGACGAGCCGTGCCGGCGCTGCGGTACGCCCCTGCGCCGGCGCCCCTGGATGAACCGTTCCAGCTACTTCTGCCCGCGCTGTCAGCGGCCGCCGCGCGTCTCGTCGTAGCTCTCCCGCGCCGCGAGGACCTCGGGCATCCGGCCTTCGACCAGGTGGATGAGCCCGAGCAGCCGCTCGGCCACGTCCCGGCCCAGCGGCGTCAGCTCGTAGTCCACGCGCGGCGGATTGGTCGGCTGCGCCTCGCGGTGCACCAGGCCGTCACGCTCCAGCGCGTGCAGCGTCTGGGACAGCATCTTCTCGCTGACGCCGTCCACGCGCCGCCGCAGCTCGTTGAAGCGGAACGTCCCGTCGTACAGGGCGCCGAGCGTCAGGCTGCCCCATTTCCCGGTCACATGCTCCAGCGTCCCGCGCGAGGGACAGGCCCGGGCGAACACATTGAACGCCAGGTCGTCGCCCGTGAGCTCCTGCGAGGTGTCTGCGGTCATGCCAGCAACCCTACGCCCGCACAGCGCTCACCAGAGGGTTGCGCTTTCCAAGGGTTAGGGCCGGAGCTCAGAAGCCGAAGTCCTGGGTCCACCACGGACCGCCGTCAGCGAAGTACACGCCCACACCCAGGGTCGTGTAGTCGCAGTTCAGGATGTTCGCGCGGTGGCCGTCGCTGTTCATCCAGGCCGTCATCACGGCGGCCGCGTCCACCTGCCCGCGGGCGATGTTCTCCGCGCTCAGACCCTGCACGCCGGCCTGCTCGGCCCGGTCCCAGGGGGTGTCCCCGTCCGGGTCCGTGTGGTCGAAGAAGTTCCGCTGCGCCATGTCCCGGCTGAAGTCGCCGGCCAGCGAGGCCAGCGGCGCGCTCGCCCGCACCGCCGAGCAGCCCACCTTGGCCCGCTCGACGTTGACCAGCTTCAGGACCGCGGCTTCGGCGGCCGCCGCCCTGTCCTGGGTGACCGGCGCCGTGGGCTTCTCCACCGGCGTCTTCTCCGGCGTCGCCGTACGCGTCGGGGTCGCGCTCTTCGTCTTCTTCGGGGCCTCGGCCTTCTTCGACGGCGTCGCCGACGGCTTGGTCGGGGTCGGCGAGGGGGTCTTCGACGGCGAGGGGGTCTTCGACGGGGTCTTGGACGGCGACGGGGTCTTCGACGGGGAGGGTGAGCGGCGGGCCTCGGCGCTCGCGGAGCCCGTACCGTCCGGCGTCCTGGACGGCGTCGCGGACGAACCGCCCTGCGTCAGCAGCTCGGGCACGCCGCCGTCGATCCGCAGCTGCTCGCTCGACGATCCCGTGCGGCTCCCGCCGACAGTGTGCGTCTCGCCGCCCGGGAGCCAGCCGGAGGCGACGGCCACGGCGCCCACGGCCACGGCCGCGGAGGCGCCGAGCAGCCCGGTGCGTACGGGGAGGCCGCCCCGATTACTCCGTCGATGGCGTCCCATCTGCTCTGCCTTCCTGATCTTTCAGCTTTCGAGCAGCCGTTCATGTGACACACCCGAATGGGTGAGCTGCATTGGTGGGGGACTGTACGCCATGACGCCTGGGGGTGAAGTGCTCCGTGTGCAATTGACCGGTTAGCTTTCACACATGAACGAAGATGTGCGGCTCACCGCCTGGGTGCGCGGCCGGGTACAGGGAGTGGGCTTCCGCTGGTTCACCAGGGCGAATGCACTGGAGATCGGCGGCCTCAAAGGATTCGCCCTCAATCTCGACGACGGACGCGTCCAGGTCGTCGCCGAGGGGTCGAGTGAGAATTGCCACCGTCTTCTGGACTGGCTCCGATCCGACGACACACCCGGCCGCGTCGACGGAGTGACTGAGATCTGGGACACGCCCCGCGGCGGATACGAGACATTCGCGATCCGCTGACGATCTTGTCAGCTACGCCTGTCCGGCACTCCGCCCGACTACGGGCGGACGTGCCTCGGACACCCGTCGTACACCCGCCGACATGTGCGCATGCGTGGAGTGACCAGTGCATTAGCGGTCGATGGACGCATGGTTGCCAAGAAAGCCTTGTCGTGCGAGGCTGCGCGAGTAAGGATGATCTCCACGCCCCTCCGGGCACCATGCGCGAGGCGCCGCCGCACATTTCGCGGCCGCGGACCCCCATGGTCGGCCCCTGATACGGGCGTGATCGTGTTGACCGTCAAACTTTTTGGTGAGACTCTGGAAGCCCCGCGCACCTTAGCTGTTTGGCAGCAGGACGCAGTGAATCAAGGGCTGCCGGACACCGCGGGTGCGAATCCCTCACGACCCACACCGCTTCGGTCGGTCACTCAGTGTGGAGGACCATCCATCATGGCAAAGGCGCTTCTCGGTTACGTCGGCGGTTCCGACCCGCGACTCCTCGCCGAGATGCGACGGCTTCAGCAGCGCGTACAGGACCTCGAATCCGAGCTGGTACGGATCCAGTCGGAGAACGACGCGCTGACCGCCGCCGCACAGCACCCGGCAGAGTCGCTGCTCGAAGGCATCGACCTCGACGTTCACCAGGCGGAGCCTGCGCTCACCTGATGTCAGCCCCCAGGGGACAGGTGAGAAACACTCTCGCTCGATGAGATCTCGTTGAGATCAGAGATATGCAAGGGACGCTCAGGCGTCCCTTCTTTCTTTCGTCGCCATGGCGTACCAGCTGTTCCCCCCGTCGCTACCGGCCCCGCCTTACCGACTGATCTGCCCTGCACCTTCATGGGTGAAACCGGAGGTGACAGGTAGAGTCCGGGGGCGTGCACCTCAAGGCCCTGACCCTGCGTGGCTTCAAATCGTTCGCCTCCGCCACCACACTGCGCTTCGAACCCGGTATCACCTGCGTGGTGGGGCCGAACGGCTCCGGCAAGTCCAATGTCGTGGACGCGCTGTCCTGGGTCATGGGCGAACAGGGCGCCAAGTCGCTGCGCGGCGGCAAGATGGAAGACGTGATCTTCGCCGGCACGACCGGGCGGCCCCCGCTCGGCCGCGCGGAAGTCTCGCTGACCATCGACAATTCCGACGGCGCTCTGCCGATCGACTACGCCGAGGTCACCATTACGCGGATCATGTTCCGCAACGGCGGCAGCGAATACCAGATCAACGGAGACACCTGCCGCCTCCTCGATATTCAAGATCTTCTCTCCGACTCCGGCATCGGCCGGGAAATGCACGTCATCGTCGGACAGGGCCAGCTCGACTCGGTTCTGCACGCCGACCCGATGGGCCGCCGCGCCTTCATCGAGGAAGCGGCCGGCGTCCTCAAGCACCGCAAGCGCAAGGAAAAGGCGCTGCGGAAACTCGACGCCATGCAGGCCAACCTCGCGCGCGTGCAGGACCTCACCGACGAACTGCGCCGCCAGCTCAAGCCGCTCGGCCGGCAGGCCGCGGTCGCCCGGCGCGCCGCCGTCATCCAGGCCGATCTGCGCGACGCCCGGCTCCGGCTCCTCTCCGACGATCTCGTACGGCTCCGGGAGGCGCTGCGCACCGAGATCGCCGACGAGGCCGCCCTCAAGGAACGCAAGGAGCGGGCCGAGGCGGCGCTACGGGCCGCGCTGACCCGCGAGGCGGACTTGGAGGACGAGGTGCGGCGGCTCGCGCCACGGCTCCAGCGGGCCCAGCAGAACTTCTACGAACTCTCGCAGCTGGCCGAGCGGGTCCGCGGCACGATCTCCCTGGCCGACGCGCGCGTGAAGAGCGCCACGGCCGCGCCCCCGGAGGAGCGGCGCGGCCGCGACCCCGAGGACATGGAGCGCGAGGCCGCCAGGATCCGCGAACAGGAGGCGGAGCTGGAAGCCGCCCTGGAGGCCGCGGAGCGGGCCCTGGAGGACACCGTTGCCCACCGCGCCGAGCTGGAACACGAGCTCGCCGTCGAGGAGCGGCGCCTCAAGGACGTGGCCCGCGCGATCGCCGACCGGCGCGAGGGCCTCGCCCGGCTCAGCGGTCAGGTCAACGCCGCCCGCTCGCGGGCGGCCTCCGCCCAGGCGGAGATCGGGCGCCTCGCCGAGGCCCGGGACGAGGCGCACGCCCGCGCGGTCGCCGCCGAGGAGGAGTACGAGCAGCTCAAGGCCGAAGTGGCCGGGCTCGACGCGGACGACTCGGCGCTGGGGGAGCGGCACGAGGCAGCCCGCCGCGAACTCGCCGAGGCCGAGGCCGCCTTGTCGGCGGCCCGGGAGGCGGCCACCACGGCCGAACGCCGCCGCGCGGCCACCCAGGCCCGCCACGACGCCCTCGCCCTGGGCCTGCGCCGCAAGGACGGCACCGGCGCGCTGCTCGCCGCGCAGGAACGTCTTACCGGACTGCTCGGCCCGGCCGCCGAACTCCTCGACGTCACCCCCGGCTTCGAAACCCCCGTCGCGGCGGCCCTGGGCGCCGCCGCCGACGCCCTCGCCGTGACCGACCCGGCCACGGCCGCCGAAGCGATCCGCCTTCTCCGCAAGGAGGACGCCGGCCGAGCGGTCCTGCTCCTGGGCGGCGAACCGGCCCCTGTTCCCCCGCGCGTGCCGGTGCCCGCCGCGGAGCGGCCTGGTGTGTCCGGCGGCCCGGGGCAGGGATCGGATGACGCCGTGCCCGCTCCCGCCGCCGAGGGGCCCGGTGTGCCCGGCGTCCCGGGCTCCGGGGCGGCCCCGGCCGCAGGCGACGGCTCGGGCGGGCGGCCGACGGCCGAGCGCCCGGGTGTCCCGGCTCCGGGCCCGGTTGACGCCGCCCCCGCCCCGGCCGTCGGCGACGGCTCCGGCGGGCAGCCCGCCTCCGGCCCCCCGGCGCAGAGCGCCGGGGACCCGATGGTGCCCCGCCCCGCCGCGGAGGCGACGCCCGCGGGGGTCGCCGTGGCGGCCGGGGCGGCTCCGTACGTGGTCGATCTCGTGACCGGGCCGGCCGCACTGATTGGGGCGGTGCGGCGGCTCGTACGGGACGTCGTCGTGGTCGGGACCCTGGAGGACGCCGAGGAGCTGGTGCGGGCCCGGCCCGAGTTGACCGCGGTGACCGCCGAGGGCGATCTGCTCGGGACGCATCTGGCGCAGGGCGGCTCCGCCGGGGCGCCCAGCCTGCTGGAGGTGCAGGCGTCCGTGGACGAGGCCGCCGCGGACCTCGCCGAACTGGCCGTACGGTGCGAGGAGCTCGCCGTCGAACAGCGCGCGGCCACCGAGCGGCGGGCCACCGCCGCCGCGCTCGTCGAGGAACTGGGGGAGCGGCGGCGTGCCGCCGACCGGGAGAAGTCGCAGGTCGCCCAGCAGCTCGGGCGGCTCGCCGGACAGGCCAGGGGCGCCGCGGGCGAGGCGGAGCGGACCGCAGCGGCCGCCGGCCGCGCCCAGGAGGCCCTGGAGAAGGCGCTGTACGAGGCGGAGGAGCTGGCCGAACGCCTGGCCGTCGCTGAGGAGACGCCGGTCCAGGAGGAGCCCGACACCTCCGTCCGGGACCGGCTCGCCGCCGACGGCGCCAACGCCCGCCAGACCGAGATGGAGGCCCGGCTCCAGGTCCGTACGCACGAGGAGCGGGTCAAGGGGCTCGCTGGCCGGGCCGACGGCCTCGACCGGGCCGCCCGCGCCGAACGGGAGGCACGCGCGCGTGCCGAGCAGCGCCGGGCCAGGCTGCGCCACGAGGCCGAGGTGGCCGCCGCGGTCGCGGCCGGCGCCCGCCAGCTCCTCGCGCACGTCGAGGTGTCGCTGGTGCGGGCCGAGAAGGAGCGGGCCGCCGCCGAGGCCGCCAAGGCCGCCCGTGAGGCCGGTCTCGCCGCCGCCAGGGGCGAGGGCCGGGACCTCAAGGCCGAGCTGGACAAGCTCACCGACTCGGTGCACCGGGGCGAGGTCCTCGGGGCCGAGAAGCGGATGCGGATCGAACAGCTGGAGACCAAGGCGCTGGAGGAGCTCGGAGTCGAGCCGGCCGGTCTGGTCGAGGAGTACGGCCCTCACCAGCTCGTACCGCCGTCCCCGCCCGCCGAGGGCGAGGAGCTCCCTGAGGACCCGGACCATCCACGCAACCAGCCACGCCCGTTCGTCCGTTCGGAGCAGGAGAAGCGGCTCAAGGCCGCCGAGCGGGCGTACCAGCAGCTCGGGAAGGTCAACCCGCTGGCGCTGGAGGAGTTCTCGGCGCTGGAGGAGCGCCACAAGTTCCTTTCCGAGCAGCTGGAGGACCTGAAGAAGACCCGCGCGGACCTCCTTCAGGTGGTGAAGGAGGTCGACGAGCGCGTCGAGCAGGTCTTCACCGAGGCGTACCGCGACACGGCCCGCGAGTTCGAGGGGGTCTTCTCGCGGCTCTTCCCCGGTGGCGAGGGCCGGCTGATCCTGACGGACCCCGACAACATGCTCACCACCGGCGTGGACGTCGAGGCCCGCCCGCCCGGCAAGAAGGTCAAGCGGCTCTCGCTGCTCTCCGGCGGTGAGCGGTCGCTGACGGCCGTGGCCATGCTGGTCTCCATCTTCAAGGCCAGGCCGAGCCCGTTCTACGTGATGGACGAGGTCGAGGCGGCTCTGGACGACACCAACCTCCAGCGGCTGATCCGGATCATGCAGGAGCTCCAGGAGTCCTCGCAGCTGATCGTGATCACGCACCAGAAGCGGACGATGGAGGTCGCCGACGCGCTCTACGGCGTGTCCATGCAGGGCGACGGAGTTTCCAAGGTGATCAGCCAGCGACTCCGCTGAGCAAGCACCCCGTCACTTCAAGACTTGAACATCGACCAGGAATCGCCGCGTTTCAAATTCACAAGTTCACAGGTATTGACTTCGAAACTTGAAGGCATAGTCTCTGCTGCGTTGCTTTTACCTTCAAGTGGTGGGCGGCGTGAAGTTGTGCGCCACTGGAAGGGCTCGCCCCCACGCTCCGGCGACGCTGCCGGATGCCTCCAGGAGTCCATGTGACCAGCACCGCGCAGGCGCCCACGCCGCCGCCCTCCGAAGGACGGGCGGCTCATCCGGATCACCTCGGCCACGTCATCTTCATCACGGCATCCGCCGCGATGGGCGGCTTCCTCTTCGGATACGACAGCTCCGTGATCAACGGCGCCGTCGAGGCCATCCGTGACCGGTACGACATCGGCTCCGGCACGCTCGCCCAGGTCATCGCCATCGCCCTGATCGGCTGCGCGATCGGTGCCGCCACCGCCGGCCGGATCGCCGACCGCATCGGCCGCATCCGCTGCATGCAGATCGCCGCCGTGCTGTTCACCGTCAGCGCCGTAGGCTCCGCCCTGCCCTTCGCCCTCTACGACCTGGCCTTCTGGCGGATCGTCGGCGGCTTCGCCATCGGCATGGCATCGGTGATCGGCCCCGCGTACATCGCCGAGGTCGCGCCCGCCGCCTACCGCGGCCGACTCGGCTCCTTCCAGCAGGCCGCGATCGTCATCGGCATCGCCGTCTCCCAGCTGGTCAACTACGGCATCCTGCAGCTCGCCGACGGCGAACAGCGCGGCGAGATCGGCGGCCTCGAGGCCTGGCAGTGGATGCTCGGCGTGATGGTCGTACCCGCCGTCCTCTACGGCCTGCTCTCCTTCGCGATCCCCGAGTCGCCGCGCTTCCTCATCTCTGTCGGCAAGATCGACAAGGCCAAGGCCGTCCTGGCCGAGGTCGAGGGGAAGAACGTCAACCTCGACCACCGCGTCGCCGAGATCGAGCTGGCCATGCGCAGCGAGCACAAGTCCACCTTCAAGGACCTGCTCGTCGGCGGCCGCCTCAAGCTGCTGCCCATCGTCTGGGTCGGCATCGGACTCTCCGTCTTCCAGCAGCTCGTCGGCATCAACGTCGCCTTCTACTACTCCTCGACGCTCTGGCAGTCCGTCGGCATCGACCCCGCGAGCTCATTCTTCTACTCCTTCACCACCTCGATCATCAACATCGTCGGCACCGTCGTCGCGATGGTCCTGGTCGACCGGGTCGGCCGTAAGCCGCTCGCCCTCGTCGGATCCGCCGGTATGGCGATCGCCCTCGCCGTCGAGGCCTGGGCCTTCTCCGCCGACCTCGTCGACGGCAAGCTCCCCAGCACCGAAGGCGTCGTCGCCCTCGTCGCCGCCCACGTCTTCGTCCTCTTCTTCGCCCTCTCCTGGGGCGTGGTGGTCTGGGTCTTCCTCGGCGAGATGTTCCCCAACCGGATCCGCGCCGCCGCACTCGGCGTCGCCGCCTCCGCCCAGTGGATCGCCAACTGGGCCATCACCGCGAGCTTCCCGTCCCTGGCCGACTGGAACCTCGCCGGCACGTACGTCATCTACACGATCTTCGCCGTGCTCTCCATCCCCTTCGTGCTCAAGTTCGTGAAGGAGACCAAGGGCAAGGCGTTGGAGGAGATGGGCTAAACCCCGCTGCCCCTCTCCTCACCCACGAAACTGCCCCGGCTCACTCCTTGAGCCGGGGCAGTACGTTCTCCGCCAGCAGATGCAGGCTCCGCCACGCCTCGTCGACCGGCATCCCGCCGCACAGCGGATGCAGCACCAGACTCTCCGCGCCCAGCGCCACGCACTCGTCCGGCGTCACCACCCGGTACACCCCCTCCGCCCGCAGCTCGGCCACCGTCGTCGCCGCCGAGCGCACCGCCGAGCGGATGTCCTTCGACTGCCAGGACGCGTACGTCCGCGCCTCGTGCAGGAAGTGCTCCCCGTACAGCTCCCAGGTCCGGTCCGGGTCCTCGGACAGATGCAGCAGAGGGGTGCTCTCGGCCGGCATCATCGTCCACCCCTCGGTGCCGTACTCCGCGCGCAGCCGCGTGTAGTACGCCTCCAGCTCCGGCAGATGCGCGCTCGGGAAGAACGGCAGCCCCAGCCGGGCCGCCCGCCGCGCCGCCGCCTTGGACGAGCCGCCCACCAGCAGCAGCGGATGCGGCTGCGTGTACGGGCGCGGGGTGACCCGCACCGTACGGCCCTCATAGCTGAACGGCTCCCCGGACCAGGCCTTGAGCAGGGTCTCCAGCAGCAGGTCCTGAAGCTTGCCCCGCCGCCCCCAGTCCACGCCGTGCGCCGCGTACTCCTCCGGGCGGTAGCCGATCCCCGCCACCGTCACCAGCCGCCCCCGGCTCAGCAGATCGAGCACCGCGATCTCCTCGGCCAGCCGCAGCGGATCGTGCAGCGGCCCGATGATCGCCGAGACCGTGACCGCGATCCGGCGCGTGGCCCCGAAGACCGCGCCGGCGAAGGCGAAGGGGGAGGGCAGCCAGTTGTTGGCGGCGCCGTGGTGCTCCTCGGTCTGGACCGTGTCGACCCCGCGGTCGTCCGCGTACGCGGCCATCTCCAGGGCCGCCCGGTAGCGGTCCGACAGGCTCCGCGGTGTGGCACGGGGATCGACGAGATTGAACCGTACGACTGTGAACGGCATACAGACGTCCCCCTCCGCGCGACGGAATCCGGCGAAGGGGGACGCTAGCTGACGTGGTGTCAGATGGAAACAGTCTCGCGCTCGGGCTCGGAATCCGCCGACGGCGCCGACACGGCTGCCCGCGGCAGCACGGCGTACAGCGCCGCCGCCACCACGATCGTCACCGCCCAGCCCAGACCGTTCCGCCCGATCCAGGAGGACGCCAGCGGACCGGTGAACCAGTCGACCTTGGTGAACAGCAGACCCACCACCAACGCCGCCGCCCAGGCCGCCATCGCCGGCCAGGCGAACCCGCCCCGGTACCAGTACGCGCTGGTACGGGTGGTGTCCATCAGGGCCTGGCCGTCGTAGTGCGGCCGGCGCAGCATGTCGACGCCGAACACGCCGATCCACGCCGAGAACGCCACGGCCAGCAGCGTCAGGAAGGAGATGAACGAGCCGATGAAGCTGGTCGCCACCACCATCAGCAGGAAGCCGAAGATCAGCGAGATCACCGCGTTCACGCTGACCGCCCAGGCGCGCGGCACCTTGATGCCCAGGGTCTGCGCGGTGAAACCGGCCGAATACATCGACATCGAGTTGATCAGCAGCATCCCGATGAGCGCGATCACCAGATACGGCACCGAGATCCACGTGGGCAGCAGCTCACCGATGAAGGAGACCGGGTCCTGCGCCGAGGCAAGACCGGGCGTGCCGACCGCCATCACCGCACCCATCAGCACCATCGGCAGCACCACGATCCCCGCGCCGCCGATCGTCGAGCCCACCATCGCCTTCGAGGAGGCCGTACGCGGCAGATAGCGCGTGAAGTCCGGGCCCGAGGGCACCCAGCTGATCCCGCCCGCCGCGATCGTGCCGATACCGGCGATCAGCATCGCCGTCGATCCCGCCGGCTTGTCGAACACCGCCGACCAGTCGGTGTTGGCCACCAGATACACCAGGACCAGCACCGAGAAGGCGCCGAAGAGATACGTCGACCAGGTGCTGCACACCCGCAGGGCGTTGATGCCCAGCCCCGACACCAGGAACGTGCAGGCCACGAAGAGCAGCAGCGTCACCACGATCAGCGGCGTGCTCGACTCGATACCGAAGAGCAGATCCAGCACGGTTAGCACGGCATACGCGCCGGTCACCGCGTTGATCGTCTCCCAGCCCCAGCGCGCCACCCAGATCAGCGAACCGGGGAAGAGATTCCCGCGCTGCCCGAAGACCGCCCGCGACAGCGCCATGCCGGGCGAGCCGCCCCGCTTGCCCGCGATCGAGATCAGCCCGACGATCCCGTACGAGAGCACCGGCGCCGCGATCGCGACGACCAGCACCTGCCAGAAGTTCAGACCGTTGAAGACGATCAGCCCCGCACCCATCGTGAGCAACAGCACACTGATGTTGGCGGCGACCCAGGTCGGGAAGAGTTCACGGACGTGACCGGTCCGCTCGGCGTCGGGGACGGGCTCGAGACCGCGGGTCTCTATCGCGCCTTCGGCGTCGGAGTCGTGGGACATGGATCAGCTCCGTGCAGAGGTGGGGGGTTCACAGCATCGTACATTCCCCCCAAAGCCTCAGATAGCGGCCGGGCGTGCTAGGGGATACTGGACGGGTTATGGACATCCTCATCCTTGCCGTAGTCATCGCCCTGGTCGCCGCGGTCGCCGTGACCAGCGGCCTCGTGGTCAGCAGCCGCAAGAAGAAGAAGAAGCAGCTGCCGCCCACGGCACCGACCACCACGCCGACCATCACCGCTCCGCCCACCGAGCCGCACGTCGGCGACGAGGCGGAGGCACCACGGGACGAGCCACGCCGCACGATCGAGGAGGTCGACCTCCCGACCGCCGAAGAGGCCGTCGAGACTCCCGTCGCCGTCGAGGACCCGGTCGTCGCCGAGGCCCCCGCACCCGCGATCGAGATCCCGGAGCCCACCGCCGGCCGGCTCGTCCGGCTCCGGGCCCGCCTCGCCCGCTCCCAGAACACCCTCGGCAAGGGGCTGCTCACCCTCCTGTCGCGCGAGCACCTCGACGAGGACACCTGGGAGGAGATCGAGGACACCCTCCTCACCGCCGACGTCGGCGTCGCCCCCACCCAGGAGCTCGTCGAGCGGCTGCGCGAGCGCGTCAAGGTCCTCGGCACCCGCACCCCCGACGAGCTGCGCGGCCTGCTCCGCGAAGAGCTCCTCTCCCTCCTCGGCACGGACTTCGACCGGGCCGTGAAGACCGAGAGCGGCCAGGACACCCCGGGCGTCGTCATGGTCGTCGGCGTCAACGGCACCGGCAAGACCACCACCACCGGCAAGCTGGCGCGCGTCCTGGTCGCCGACGGGCGCTCCGTCGTCCTCGGCGCCGCCGACACCTTCCGCGCCGCCGCGGCCGACCAGCTCCAGACCTGGGGCGAGCGCGTCGGCGCCCGTACGGTCCGCGGCCCCGAGGGCGGCGACCCGGCCTCCATCGCCTTCGACGCGGTCAAGGAAGGCATCGCCGAGGGCGCCGACGTCGTCCTCATCGACACCGCCGGCCGCCTGCACACCAAGACCGGCCTGATGGACGAGCTCGGCAAGGTCAAGCGCGTCGTGGAGAAGCACGGCCCGCTGGACGAGATCCTCCTCGTCCTCGACGCCACCACCGGACAGAACGGCCTCGTGCAGGCCCGCGTCTTCGCCGAGGTCGTGGACATCACCGGCATCGTCCTCACCAAGCTCGACGGCACGGCCAAGGGCGGCATCGTCGTCGCCGTCCAGCGCGAGCTGGGCGTCCCGGTCAAGCTCGTCGGCCTCGGCGAGGGCCCCGACGACCTGGCCCCCTTCGACCCGGAGGCCTTCGTCGACGCACTGATCGGCGAACCGGCCTAAGCCGCGGTCTCTCCCGCACACACGAAGGGGTCCGAGGGCAGCGCGCCCTCGGACCCCTTCGTGGCACCCCGGATCCCGCGGCTACGGAGCCGTCGAGCGGTGGCAGATGTACGCCAGCGTGCCGAGCAGCAGCCGCGCCTGCGGCGGCGCTCCCGCCGTGTCCAGCGTCGGCGGCCGCAGCCAGCGGGCCGGCCCCTGGCCCCCGCGGTCCGACGGCGGGGCCGTGATGTGACTCCCCGGCCCCAGGCAGTGCAGATCAAGCCCGGCGTCGTCCCAGCCCATCCGGTAGAGCAGCCGCGGCAGCTCCTCCGCCGCGCCCGGAGCCACGAAGAACTGCGCCCGTCCCATCGGCGTCGCCGAGACCGGGCCCAGCGGCAGCCCCATCCGCTCCAGGCGCACCAGCGCCCGGCGGCCCGCCCCCTCCGCGACCTCGATGATGTCGAAGGCCCGGCCCACCGGAAGCATCAGCGCAGCCCCCGGGACCTCCGCCCAGGCCCGGGTGGCCTCGTCGAGCCCCGCGCCCGCCGGGACCTCCGGGGCGAAGGCGAGCGGGTGCGCCCCCGGGGCCGTACAGGACGCGTCCCCGCAGGAGCAGCGGCCCGCGGCCGCCCGGGCGCCCGGGACCACGTCCCACCCCCACAGCCCCGTGTACTCGGCCACCGCAGTGCCCTCCGCGGCGCGCCCGCGGCGCCAAGAGCCGGACCGGATCTCCCTGATCCCCCGGCTGCTGCCGATCGTGAAGCCCATGCCCCCTCCAACGGGTGGAAGTCGCCGGTGGTTACGAGCCGGAGTCTGCCCCTAACTCTGCGTCGCGGCCGGTCCGGCTCCGGCGGCGCGATGGGGTGAGAGGGGTGGTGCAGGCGGTGGCGCACGCCTGCGCGTGCAACTGTCCGCCGACTCCCGTTCGTCGCATGTCAAGTGAATCGCGTTCGGTCCCTGGCGCGTTCATTCGAAGGGGTGGCGAATGGTGGCGATTCTTGAATCGCCCTCGCAGGACCGGTGATCGTAGGATTACTTTCGGTACACGAACCCCGGGGAACGGGCGCGCGCACGGGTATGCCGGAGGCATGCCGGAGTCGTCTGCGACATCTGTTTGAAGGGCGACAAGCTCCGGACGGATGCCGCGACTCACGGCATTCTGATAGGGGTTCGCACGACAGAGGTTCTACCGAGATTCACCTGAGGATTCAGCGGATGGGGGCGTTCCAGTGGGCGGCAGTGGCGCAGACGGTACGAATGCCGGCAAGCGCCCGAACGAGCAGCTGAGCTCGTGGTTCATGCGCAGCGGCTGGTCGAAGGGCGAGCTCGCGCGTCAAGTGAACCGCCGGGCGCGCCAGATGGGCGCACACCACATCAGCACGGACACCTCCCGGGTCCGCCGCTGGCTCGACGGCGAGCAGCCCCGCGAGCCGATCCCGCGCATCCTCTCCGAGCTCTTCTCCGAGCGGTTCGGCAGCGTCGTCGCCATCGAGGACCTCGGCCTGCGCACCGCCCACCAGTCACCCTCGGTGTCCGGAGTCGACCTGCCCTGGGCCGGGCCCCAGACCGTCGAACTCCTCAGCGAGTTCTCCCGCAGCGACCTCATGCTCGCCCGGCGCGGCTTCCTCGGCACCTCCCTGGCGCTCGCCGCAGGCCCCTCCCTCATCGAACCGATGCAGCGCTGGCTCGTGCCCTCCCCGGCCGCCGAGCCGGCCCGCCCCGAGCCCGTCGCCCGCCGCCCCCACCGCCTCTCCCGGGCCGAGCTCGACCTGCTCGAATCCACCACCGCCATGTTCCGGCAGTGGGACGCCCAGTGCGGCGGCGGACTGCGCCGCAAGGCCGTCGTCGGCCAGCTCCACGAAGTGACCGACCTGCTCCAGGAACCCCAGCCCCCCGCCACCTCCCAGCGGCTCTTCAAATGCGCCGCCGAACTGGCCGAACTGGCCGGCTGGATGAGCTACGACGTCGGCCTGCACCCCACCGCCCAGAAGTACTTCGTCCTCGCCCTGCACGCCGCCAAGGAAGCCGGCGACAAACCCCTCGGCTCGTACATCCTCTCCTCCATGAGCCGCCAGATGATCCACCTCGGCCGGCCCGACGACGCCCTCGAACTCATCCACCTCGCCCAGTACGGCAGCCGCGACTGCGCCACCCCGCGCACCCAGGCCATGCTGTATGCGATGGAGGCCCGGGCCTACGCCAACATGGGCCAGCCCAGCAAGTGCAAACGGGCCGTCCGCATGGCCGAGGACACCTTCGCCGACGCCGGCCTCGACGGCGAGCCCGAGCCCGACTGGATCCGCTTCTTCTCCGAGGCCGAACTCAACGGCGAGAACGCCCACTCCTACCGCGACCTCGCCTACGTCGCCGGCCGCAGCCCCACCTACGCCTCCCTCGCCGAACCGGTCATGGAACGGGCCGTCGACCTCTTCGCCAAGGACGGCGAACACCAGCGGTCCTACGCCCTCAACCTCATCGGCATGGCCACCGTCCACCTCCTCAAGCGCGAGCCCGTGGAATCCACCGTCCTCGCCGAGAAAGCCCTCACGGTCGCCCGCAGCGTCCGCTCCGAACGGGTCAACACCCGACTGCGCAAGACCGTCGACACCGCCGCCCGCGACTTCGGAGACGTAGCCGAAGTCGTACGCCTCACCGACCTGCTCACCGCCCAGCTCCCCGAGGCCGCCGAAGCGGTCTGACCCACGCCGCCGCCCCCGGAACCCCGGCCGCGACAGCCACCCCGTACAGCCCGACTCGGCTCCCCCGCCAGGTCAACGGGTGACTGTCGCGGCCGGCCCGCGTCCACGGGGACCACACCCCGGGGTGACACCCGCGGAGGGTACTCCCGTGACCTCCCCGTGACCCTCCAGTTCATGGCGGCGTAACACGCAAGACCTCTTCGTCACTACCGCGAAACATCGAGCGGCATCGGCGGAAACGGCGCTGCGCCAACCTCGGGCGTCATAACCGGCCACCCCTCATGGCCAGCCGCTCCGGCCCCGCCCCCGCACAGGCCGTACGACGACGAGGAGACGCCGATGGCACCAGCCATCACGACCCTGGCCGCAGACGCCCCCGAGCTGTCTGCCGCCAACACCGGGTTCATGCTCATCTGCTCCGCCCTGGTCATGCTGATGACCCCGGCACTCGCCTTCTTCTACGGAGGCATGGTCCGCGTCAAGTCCACCCTCAACATGCTGATGATGAGCTTCATCAGCCTCGGGATCGTCACGATCCTGTGGGTGCTCTACGGCTTCAGCATCGCCTTCGGCACCGACTCCGGATCACTCATCGGCTGGTCCTCCGAGTACGTCGGCCTCAGCGGCATCGGTATCACCGAGCTCTGGCCCGGCTACACCATCCCGGTCTACGTCTTCGCCGTCTTCCAGCTGATGTTCGCGATCATCACGCCCGCCCTGATCAGCGGCGCCCTCGCGGACCGGGTCAAGTTCACCGCCTGGGCGCTGTTCATCGCCCTGTGGGCCACCATCGTCTACTTCCCCGTCGCCCACTGGGTCTGGGGCACCGGCGGCTGGCTCTTCGAGATGGGCGTCATCGACTTCGCCGGCGGCACCGCCGTCCACATCAACGCCGGCGCCGCCGCCCTCGGCGTCATCCTCGTCATCGGCAAGCGCGTCGGCTTCAAGAAGGACCCGATGCGCCCCCACAGCCTCCCGCTGGTCATGCTCGGCGCCGGACTGCTGTGGTTCGGCTGGTTCGGCTTCAACGCCGGCTCCTGGCTCGGCAACGACGACGGCGTCGGCGCGGTCATGTTCGTCAACACCCAGGTCGCCACCGCAGCCGCCATGCTCGCCTGGCTCGCCTACGAGAAGATCCGCCACGGCGCCTTCACCACCCTCGGCGCCGCCTCCGGCGCCGTCGCCGGCCTCGTCGCCATCACCCCCGCCGGCGGCTCCTGCTCCCCACTCGGCGCGATCGCCATCGGCGCCATCGCCGGACTGCTCTGCGCCATGGCCGTCGGCCTGAAGTACAAGTTCGGCTACGACGACTCCCTCGACGTCGTCGGCGTCCACCTCGTCGGCGGCATCGCCGGCTCCCTCCTCGTCGGCTTCTTCGCCACCGGCGGCGTCCAGTCCGAGGCCAAGGGCCTCTTCTACGGCGGCGGCCTCGAACAGCTCGGCAAGCAGGCCATCGGAGTCTTCGCCGTCCTCGCCTACTCTCTGGTCGTCTCGGCGATCCTCGCCTTCCTCGTCGACAAGGCCATCGGCATGCGGGTCTCCGAGGACGACGAGATCTCCGGCATCGACCAGGTCGAGCACGCCGAGACCGCGTACGACTTCAGCGGAGCCGGCGGCGGCACCTCCTCGCGCACCACCGCCGCCCCCGCCCCCGTAGCCCAGGAGACCAAGAAGGTGGACGCATGAAGCTCATCACGGCCGTCGTGAAGCCACACCGGCTCGACGAGATCAAGGAGGCCCTGCAGGCCTTCGGAGTACACGGCCTGACCGTCACCGAAGCCAGCGGCTACGGCCGCCAGCGCGGCCACACCGAGGTCTACCGCGGCGCCGAGTACACCGTCGACCTCGTCCCCAAGATCCGTATCGAGGTCCTCGTCGACGACGAGGACGCCGAACAGCTCATCGACGTCGTCGTGAAGGCCGCCCGCACCGGCAAGATCGGAGACGGCAAGGTCTGGAGCGTTCCGGTCGAGACCGCGGTACGGGTCCGCACCGGCGAACGCGGCCCGGACGCTCTGTAACCGCGACCACCGAAAGGCAGGCTGCCGGGTGACGAGCCTCGACACGAGCACGGAAACGGAAGACTCGGGACCCAGCGGCTACGCGGCGGCCCGGCTGCGCCTCCTCAACGAGAAGGCGCGGCCCGGGCCGCCGCGGCGTGCCGCCCTCGCCCGGCTCACCGACGAGTGGCTCGGCGCCCTCTTCGCCGCCGCCACCCCACCCCGCGGCACCGCCCTGGCCGCCGTCGGCGGCTACGGCCGCGGCGAACTCTCCCCCCGCAGCGACCTCGACCTCGTCCTCCTCCACGACGGCAGCGCGAGCGCCCGCGACATCGCCGCCCTCGCCGACCGGATCTGGTACCCCGTCTGGGACCTCGGACTCGCCCTCGACCACTCCGTACGCACCCCCGCCGAAGCCCGCAGAACCGCCGCCGACGACCTCAAGGCCCACCTCGGTCTCCTCGACGCCCGCCCCCTCGCCGGCGACCCCGCACTCGTCACCAACCTGCGCACCGCCGTCCTCGCCGACTGGCGCAACCAGGCACCCAAACGCCTCCCCGAACTCGACGCCCTCTGCCGCGAGCGCGCCGAACGCCAAGGCGAACTGCAATTCCTCCTCGAACCCGACCTCAAAGAGGCCCGCGGCGGACTACGCGACGCCACCGCCCTGCGCGCCGTCGCCGCCTCCTGGCTCGCCGACGCCCCCCGCGACGGCCTCGCCGAAGCCCGCCGCGTCCTCCTCGACACCCGCGACGCCCTCCACCTCACCACCGGCCGCGCCACCGACCGGCTCGCCCTCCAGGAACAGGACACCGTCGCCGACCACCTCGGCCTCCTGGACGCCGACACCCTGCTCCGCGAGGTCTACGAAGCCGCCCGCACCATCGCCTACGCCACCGACGTCACCTGGCGCGAGGTCAACCGCGTCCTACGGGCCCGCTCCGTACGACCCCGGCTGCGCGCCCTCATCGGCGGACGGACCGTCGGGAAACCGCCCGTGGAGCGCACCCCGCTCGCCGAAGGCGTCGTCGAGATGGACGGCGAGGCCGTCCTCGCCCGCACCGCCCGCCCCGAACGCGACCCCGTCCTCCCGCTGCGCGCCGCCGCCGCGGCCGCCCAGTCCGCCCTGCCGCTCTCCCCGCACGCCGTACGCCGCCTCGCCGCCGCCACCGGCCCGCTGCCCGTGCCCTGGCCCGCCGAAGCCCGCGAAGCCCTCGTCACCCTCCTCGGCGCCGGCGAGCCCACCGTCCCCGTCTGGGACGCCCTGGAGGCCGAAGGCCTCATCAGCCGCCTGCTGCCCGACTGGGAACGCGTCCGCTGCCGCCCCCAGCGCAACCCCGTCCACACCTGGACCGTCGACCGCCACCTCGTCGAGACCGCCGTACGCGCCTCCCTGCTCACCCGCCGCGTCGGCCGCCCCGACCTCCTCCTCGTCGCCGCCCTCCTCCACGACATCGGCAAGGGATGGCCCGGCGACCACTCCGTCGCAGGCGAGACCATCGCCCGCGACGCGGCCGCCCGCATCGGCTTCGACCAGCACGACGTGGGCATCATCGCCACCCTCGTCCGCCACCACCTGCTGCTCGTCGAGACCGCCACCCGGCGCGACCTCGACGACCCGGCCACCGTCGCCCTGGTCGCCGACGCCGTCGGCACACCCACCACCCTGGAACTCCTGCACGCCCTCACCGAGGCCGACGCCCTCGCCACCGGCCCCGCCGCCTGGTCCTCCTGGCGCGGCTCCCTCGTCACCGACCTCGTCAAACGCGTCACCGCCGTCCTCGCCGGGGAGAAACCCGACCAGCCCGAACCCGCCGAACCCAGCGCCGAACAAGAACGCCTCGCCATCGAAGCCCTGCGCACCGGCGAACCCGTCCTCGCCCTGCACGCCCAGACCGAGACGGCACCCGAGGACGGCGCCCCCGAACCCGTCGGCGTCGAACTGCTCATCGCCGTCCCCGACCAGCCCGGCGTCCTGCCCGCCGCCGCCGGCGTCCTCGCTCTGCACCGCCTCACCGTTCGCGCCGCCGACCTGCGCGCCGTCGACCTCCCCGGCGACCTCGGAGCCACCTCCGTCCTCGTCCTGAACTGGCGCGTCGCTGCCGAATACGGCTCCCTGCCCCAGGCCACCCGCCTCCGCGCCGACCTCGTCCGCGCCCTGGACGGCTCCCTGGACATCCCGGCCCGCCTCGCCGAACGAGAAGCCGCCTACCCCCGCAGGCGAGGCGTCACGGCCCCACCACCCCGCGTCACGGTCGCTGCCGCCGACTCCCGCCGCGCCACCGTCATCGAGGTCCGCGCCCAGGACGCCCCCGGCCTGCTGCACCGCATCGGCCGGGGGCTGGAGGACGCAGGCGTACGGGTCCGCAGCGCGCATGTGTCCACGCTGGGCGCGAACGCGGTCGACGCGTTCTACGTGACGGGCCCGGCGGGTGCCCGGCTGCCCGCGGAGGACGCCGCCGAGGTGGCGCGGGTCCTGGAGGCGGCGCTGCGGACGACGTGACGACGGGGCAGGAAGCTCGTTGACCGGGCGTGGTCCCCGCCGACGCGGGGGTGGTCCGAACCTTCGGGGTACGGGACGCCTGAGGGCGGCGTGGTCCCCGCCGACGCGGGGGTTTGCGCCCTCTCCGGTCTGAATCCGACCGGCGAGGGCGCCTTGGTCTCCGGGCCAGATACCCTGGAGGGCGACTGTCTCTGCCCCCGACCACCGAGGATCCGCGACCGCCGTGTTCGATACCCTTTCCGACCGCCTCAGCGCGACGTTCAAGAACCTCCGCGGCAAGGGCAGGTTGTCCGAGGCGGACATCGACGCCACCGCGCGCGAGATCCGTATCGCCCTGCTCGAGGCCGATGTCGCACTCCCCGTGGTCCGGACGTTCATCCGGCAGGTCAAGGAGCGCTCCCTCGGCGCCGAGGTCTCCCAGGCCCTCAATCCCGCCCAGCAGGTCATCAAGATCGTCAACGACGAGCTTGTCACGATCCTGGGCGGCGAGACCCGGCGCCTGCGGTTCGCCAAGTCCGGGCCGACCGTGATCATGCTCGCCGGTCTCCAGGGTGCCGGTAAGACCACCCTCGCCGGAAAGCTCGGCCTCTGGCTCAAGGGGCAGGGACACACCCCGCTGCTCGTCGCCTGTGACCTCCAGCGCCCCAACGCCGTCACCCAGCTCGGCGTCGTCGCCGAGCGCGCCGGCGTCGGGTTCTACGGGCCGCAGCCGGGCAACGGCGTCGGCGACCCGGTCCAGGTCGCGAAGGACTCGATCGCGTACGCGCAGTCGAAGCTGCACGACATCGTCATCGTCGACACCGCCGGCCGCCTCGGCATCGACGCCGAGATGATGCAGCAGGCCGCGGACATCCGCGACGCGGTCTCGCCGGACGAGGTCCTCTTCGTCGTCGACGCCATGATCGGCCAGGACGCGGTCAACACCGCCGAGGCGTTCCGCGACGGCGTCGGCTTCGACGGCGTCGTGCTCTCCAAGCTCGACGGCGACGCCCGCGGTGGTGCCGCGCTCTCCATCGCCCACGTCACGGGCAAGCAGATCATGTTCGCCTCCAACGGCGAGAAGCTGGACGACTTCGACGCGTTCCACCCGGACCGCATGGCGTCCCGCATCCTCGGCATGGGCGACATGCTCTCGCTCATCGAGAAGGCCGAGCAGACCTTCAGCCAGGAAGAGGCCGCCAAGATGGCCTCCAAGCTGGCGTCCAAGAAGGGCCAGGAGTTCACGCTCGACGACTTCCTCGCCCAGATGGAACAGGTCCGGAAGATGGGCTCCATCAGCAAGCTGCTCGGCATGCTGCCCGGCATGGGCCAGATGAAGGAGCAGATCAACAACATCGACGAGCGGGACGTCGACCGTACGGCCGCGATCATCAAGTCGATGACCCCGGCCGAGCGCCAGGACCCGACCGTCATCAACGGCTCGCGCCGCGCCCGTATCGCCAAGGGCTCCGGCGTCGAGGTCAGCGCGGTCAAGCAGCTGGTCGAGCGGTTCTTCGACGCCCGCAAGATGATGTCCCGGATGGCCCAGGGCGGCGGTATGCCGGGCATGCCGGGGATCCCGGGCATGGGCGGCGGCCCCGGCCGCCAGAAGAAGCAGCAGAAGCAGGCCAAGGGCAAGCGCAAGAGCGGCAACCCGATGAAGCGCAAGGCCGAGGAGCAGGCCGCCGCGGTGCGCCGCGAGCAAGCCCAGGCCGGTGGCGCGTTCGGGCTGCCCGCGGGTGAGCCGGGCAAGGACTTCGAGCTGCCGGACGAGTTCAAGAAGTTCATGGGCTGATCAGCCGCCGTACGGACGCAGGCCCGGGACCGGGGACGGTCCCGGGCCCTTCCGTATGCCCGTACGCCGTCCGCCCGCACGGCGTCCCGCAGGGGACAAGTCCGTGATGCCGGGTTGATCCCGTTCTCGAATAATGGGGCTGACGTCGGCTTGAGGAGAGCAGCGTGGCCAACCCCGTACCCCCGCGCGACCGGACCGACCAGCCGTGGCGCTCCGAAGGGGCGCCGCCACCCCCGACGCCGAAGAAGAAGATGCCCGGCGGCTGGAGCGGGCTCATCCTCACCGCACTGGTGGTCTACCTGATCACCAATCTGATCCTCGGCTTCTTCAACGACGGCGACGAGCCGACCGTCTCGTACACCGAATTCAGCAAACAGGTCACCTCCGGCAACGTCACCAAGATCTACTCCAAGGGCGACGCCATCCAGGGGCAGCTGAAGAACAAACAGCCCGTTCCCGACGGCGAGGGTGACTACACCAAGTTCACCACCCAGCGCCCGGCCTTCGCCGACGACAACCTCTGGGCCGAACTCACCGAGCAGAAGGTCACCGTCACCGCCGAACCCGTCGTCCAGGAACGCAGCTTCCTCGCCAATCTCCTCCTCTCCCTCGCCCCGATGCTGCTCCTCGTCCTCCTGTGGGTGTTCATCGCCCGGCGGATGAGCGCCGGAATGGGCGGCGGAGGCATGCTCGGCCGCAAGGCACCCCCCAAACCCGTCGAACTGGAACACGTCAAACGCACCACCTTCGACGACGTCGCCGGCATCGACGAGGTCGAAGGCGAACTCAACGACGTCGTCGACTTCCTCAAGAACCCCCAGGCCTACCGCGAGATGGGCGCCAAGATGCCCCGCGGCGTGCTGCTCGCCGGCCCGCCCGGGACCGGAAAGACGCTCCTCGCGCGCGCGGTCGCCGGCGAGGCGGGCGTGCCGTTCTTCTCCGCCTCCGCCTCCGAGTTCATCGAGATGATCGTCGGCGTGGGCGCCTCACGGGTACGGGAACTCTTCGCCGAGGCCCGCAAGGTCGCCCCCGCCATCGTCTTCATCGACGAGATCGACACCATCGGCCGGGTCCGCGGCGGCGGCGCCGGCATGGGCGGGCACGACGAGCGCGAACAGACCCTCAACCAGATCCTCACCGAGATGGACGGCTTCACCGGCTCCGAAGGCGTCATCGTCCTCGCCGCCACCAACCGCGCCGACGTCCTCGACCCCGCCCTCACCCGCCCCGGCCGCTTCGACCGCATCGTCCACGTCTCCCCGCCCGACCGCGGCGGCCGCGAGGCCATCCTCAAGATCCACACGCGGGAGATCCCGCTCGCCGACAACGTCGACCTCATCCAGGTCGCCCGCACCACCCCCGGCATGACCGGAGCCGAACTGGCCAATCTGGCCAACGAGGCCGCCCTGCTCGCCGTCAAACGCGGGCAGCGCGCGGTCACCCAGTCCGACCTCTCCGACGCCCTGGAGAAGGTCCAGCTCGGCGCCGAACGGCCCCTGGTCATGCCCCTGGAGGAACGCCGCCGCACCGCCTACCACGAGAGCGGCCACGCCCTGCTCGGCATGCTCCAGCCCGGCGCCGACCCCGTCCGCAAGGTCACCATCGTGCCTCGCGGCCGCGCCCTCGGCGTCACCTTGTCCACACCCGACGCCGATAAATACGCCTACACCGAGGAGTACCTGCGCGGCCGGATCATCGGCGCGCTCGGTGGGATGGCCGCCGAGCAGGTTGTCTTCGGCGTCGTCACCACCGGCTCCGAGAGCGACCTGGAGCAGGTCACCCGCCTCTCCCGCGGCATGGTCGGCCGCTGGGGGATGAGCGAGCTCGTCGGCCGCCTCACCGCCATCCCCTCCGACGCCGCCCATCAGGCCTACGGCCTGTCCGCGGCGCCCGCCACCCTCGACGCGGTCGAGGGCGAGATGCGCCGCATCGTTGACGAGTGCTACGAGAGCGCCTGCCGCCAACTACGCGACAACCGCGACCGTCTGGACACCCTCGCCGCGGCCCTCCTGGAAGCCGAAACCCTGGAGGAGGACGCCGCCTACCGCGCCGCCGGCATCACCCGCCTCGCCAAGGACACCGACTGAGACGGGACCCGGCCTTGGGGGCCGTCGGGCGTCCGCGGCCGCCTTCCGGCTTCGTATGCCGTTGGGCGGCTCGCACGGCCGTCCACCCGGGCCCGCGTACCGCGTCGAGCCCCGGCCCCGCGGGGGGTTCCGCGGTGGGCGGCTCGCACGGCCGTCCACCCGGGCCACCCCGCACCGCGCCGAGCCCCTCCCGACGGGTTTCCGCCGTAGGGCTCCCGACCGCCGGACCGCCCGGGCCCCGCCCGTACCGCACCGCGCGCCCCGTCCGTACCGCATCGCGCGCCGCCTCGCTCCGGCGGGTTTACGCCGTTCGGGCGATCAGATAGCGGAAGACGTTCGGCATCCACACCGTGCCGTCCCGCCGTACGTGCGGATGCAGTGCCTCTGTCAGCTCCTTCTCCACCTGCCGCTGGTCCGTCGCCGCCACCGCCGCGTCGAACGCCCCGGTCGACAGCAGTCCCCGCACCGCGCTCGCCATGTCCGCGTACCCGAACGGGCATGCCACCCGGCCCGAGCCGTCCGGCCTGAGCCCCGCACCCGCCGCGATCTCCTCCAGCGCGTCCCGCTGCGCGGGCCGCCAGCCGCCCGCACCCCGGCGCCGGGCCCGCATACGTTCGGCCAGCTTCGTCGCCACCCGCATGACCGCCGAGGTGGCGCACCGCTCCGGCGGGCCCCACGCGGTCAGTACCACCGCACCGCCCCGCTCGGCCGCCGCCGAGACGGCCCCCAGCGCCGGAGCCAGCTCCTCCTCGTCGCCCGCCATGCACCCGATCGGGTGAAACGCGGTGATCAAGGTGTACGGGGGAGAGGCCGGGTCCACGGCGTCCGCCGGGCCGCCGTCCACCAGCCGGGCGGCCTGCCCCGGCCGCAGCCGCTCCCGGGCCAGCTCCACGCGCGCGTGGTCCGAGTCCACGCCCGTGACCTGCGCGCCGCGCCCCGCGGCCAGCAGCAGCGCGAGCCCCGAGCCGCAGCCGAGGCCCAGCAGCCGCGTCCCGGCGCCGACGTCGAGGCGCCCGTACACCGCCTCGTAGAGCGGTACCAGCATCCGTTCCTGGATCTCGGCCCAGTCCCGGGCGCGCGCGGTCGCATCCGCGGCCGCCGGGGCCAGGTCCAGCTGGGGTCGGTGCCGAACGAGCGTAGGTGTCATAGAAAGCGCCCCAATCCGCCGAGAGGTCCATCCGTGCGTCCGTGCCCTGATTGACAGCCCCCGTTACGTGCGCTCGCATCCCCCGCTATGCCAGGGAACTCCGCATCCGTCCCGCCGTCCAGTGGTCGCGCGGCCACGCTTGCACCCGGTCGGCCGAAGGTGACCATCCGGCCAACCCGCCCGGGTCGGTGCCGTACGCCCCCCACCGCGCCGGTACTGTCGCTGTCGACGCACGGGCCCCCAAAAGCCCCGCACGCCACGCGCCACGCCGCACAACGGCGCGCCGGGCGCACGGATTTCACCCGCACGCGGGGGCGCACGCGCCACTACGTACCACCTTGGTGTGAGCTGTGAGCCTTCTCCGCAGATCAGCGCACTGGCCCTTGTGAGGACGCATCAATGGCAACTGACGGGTACGTGCAAAATATTTGGGATGCCCCGGAATGGAACCCGGCGGCGTCCCGGCTCGTTGTAAGCGACGTGAGCACGACACCACCTGTTCTCGCCGCAGAGCTGGCACAGGCGTGGGCCGACATTCAGCGGCACCACCCCGAGCTGCCGGACCTTGCCGCGCCCGAATCCCTGATCGGAGAGTCGTCGTCCGCCTGTGGCGCCGAGCTCTCCTTCGAACGACTGCTCCATGAGGCAGTCCACGGCATCGCCGCCGCCCGAGGGGTCCGCGACACCTCCCGCGCCGGCCGCTACCACAACCGCAGATTCCTGGCGATCGCCGAGGAGATGGGCCTGGACCATCCCGAGGAGCCGCACGCCAGCAGCGGTTTCTCCCTGGTCACGCTCAACCCCGAGGCAAAGCGCCGCTACCGGCCGACGATCGAGCGGCTCCAGCGCGCCCTCAAGGCGCACACCGCCGCCACGGCCGCCGACACCAAGCGCTCCTTCCGCGGACCGGCCGCCCGGCACGGCTCCTCCGGCGGCGGCGTGCGGGTCAAGGCCGTCTGCGACTGCGGCCGCAACGTACGCGTGGTCCCGTCGGTCCTGGCCCAGGCCCCGATCGTCTGCGGCGGCTGCGGCAAGCCCTTCCGCATCCCCGAAGCGGTGGGCGCCGCGAGCTGAGCCGGGCGCGTGTGGCACAATGGCTAGCTGTACTCGACAGTCGAACAGGACCCCTCTCTCCTCCGGCTGACGCGTCCATCGGGCACCCGAGTACCGCAACCCCACGTGGCATCTCGTTGTGCCCAACCACGTCAAGACCAGGAGACACCACTCCAGTGGCAGTCAAGATCAAGCTGAAGCGTCTGGGCAAGATCCGTTCGCCTCACTACCGCATCGTCGTCGCCGACTCCCGTACCCGCCGTGACGGCCGGGCCATCGAGGAGATCGGCCTGTACCACCCGGTGCAGAACCCGTCCCGCATCGAGGTCAACTCGGAGCGCGCGCAGTACTGGCTGTCCGTCGGCGCCCAGCCGACCGAGCCGGTCCTCGCGATCCTGAAGCTCACCGGCGACTGGCAGAAGCACAAGGGCCTGCCGGCCCCGGCGCCGCTGCTGCAGCCGGCGACGAAGGAGGACAAGCGCGCCTCCTTCGACGCGTTCGCGAAGTCCCTCGAGGGCGACGACGCCAAGGGTGAGGCCATCACCCCCAAGGCGAAGAAGGCCGACAAGAAGGCGGACGAGGCTGAGGCTGCGTCCACCGAGTCGACCGAGGCCTGAGCATGCTCGAGGAGGCTCTCGAGCACCTCGTGAAGGGCATCGTCGACAACCCTGACGATGTGCAGGTCGCCTCGCGCAACCTGCGCCGCGGCCGCGTGCTCGAGGTCCGGGTCCACCCCGACGACCTCGGCAAGGTGATCGGCCGCAACGGCCGCACCGCACGTGCGCTGCGCACCGTCGTGGGCGCCATCGGCGGCCGTGGAATCCGCGTCGACCTCGTCGACGTGGACCAGGTTCGCTGATCAAGTTGGCTGTTTAACCTGAGAAGCGCCGGCACGGGCCGGGGAGGGCCTCGCGGTCCGCCCCGGCCCGTCGCCGTATGACAGGAGAGTGAGTAGTGCAGCTGGTAGTCGCGCGGATCGGCCGCGCCCACGGCATCAAGGGCGAGGTCACCGTCGAGGTACGCACCGACGAGCCTGAACTGCGGCTCGGCCCCGGCGCCGTACTGGTCACCGACCCGGCCTCCGTCGGGCCGCTGACCATCGAGACCGGCCGGGTCCACAGCGGCCGGCTGCTGCTCCGCTTCGAAGGCGTACGGGACCGCACCGCCGCCGAAGCCCTGCGCAACACCCTCCTCATCGCCGACGTCGACCCCGACGAGCGCCCCGAGGACGAGGACGAGTTCTACGACCACCAGCTCATCGACCTCGACGTCGTCCTCGCCGACGGCACCGAGGTGGGCCGGATCACCGAGATCTCCCACCTGCCGTCCCAGGACCTCTTCATCGTCGAACGCGCCGACGGCACCGAGCTCATGATCCCCTTCGTCGAGGAGATCGTCACCGACATCGACCTCGCCGAGCAGAAGGCCGTCATCAACCCGCCGCCCGGGCTGATCGACGACCACGCCGAGATCGTCTCCTCACGCGACGACGCCCGGCACGACGGCGACCGGCGCGACGACGCCCGGCACGACAACGGCCAGGATCCCAAGGGCGCGCACGGATGAGACTCGACGTCGTCTCGATCTTCCCCGAGTACCTGGAGCCGCTGAACGTCTCGCTCGTCGGCAAGGCACGCGCGCGTGGCCAGCTCGACGTCCACCTGCACGACCTGCGGCAGTGGACCTACGACCGCCACAACACCGTCGACGACACCCCCTACGGCGGCGGCCCCGGCATGGTCATGAAGACCGAACCCTGGGGCGACGCCCTCGACCAGATCATGGCCGACGGCTACGAGACCGGCGCCCAGGGCCCCGTCATGGTCGTGCCCACCCCCAGCGGCCGCCCCTTCACCCAGGAACTCGCCGTCGAACTCTCCCAGCGGCCCTGGCTGATCTTCACCCCGGCCCGCTACGAAGGCATCGACCGCCGGGTCATGGACGAGTACGCCACCCGCATACCGGTCTACGAGGTCTCCATCGGCGACTACGTCCTCGCCGGCGGAGAGGCCGCCGTCCTCGTCATCACCGAGGCCGTCGCCCGGCTGCTCCCCGGCGTCCTCGGCAACGCCGAATCCCACCGCGACGACTCCTTCGCCCCCGGCGCCATGGCCAACCTGCTCGAAGGCCCCGTCTACACCAAGCCACCCGAGTGGCGCGGCCGCACCATCCCCGACGTCCTCCTCAGCGGGCACCACGGGAAGATCGCCCGCTGGCGGCGCGACGAGGCCTTCCGGCGCACCGCCCTGCACCGCCCCGACCTGATCGAGCGCTGCGACCCCGCCGCCTTCGACAAGAAGGACCGGGAAATCCTCTCGATGCTCGGCTGGGCCCCCGAACCCGGCGGCCGATTTTGGCGCAGGCCGCAGGCCGTGGAAGAATAGGCCGCTGCTGTACGCCCGGACTGCGCCCCTGCCACAGGGGGACCGTCGCAGACGTGGCGGCGCAGCTCCCGAATTCTCACCGAACTCCCGCTCGGCGACCTGTGGCGTCGTGCGAAGAAAGCAGACGAAGAACATGTCTCACCTGCTCGACGGCGTGAACGCCGCCTCCCTGCGCTCGGACGTCCCGGCCTTCCGCCCGGGTGACACCGTCAACGTCCACGTCCGCGTCATCGAGGGCAACCGCTCCCGTATCCAGCAGTTCAAGGGCGTCGTCATCCGCCGCCAGGGCTCGGGCATCAGCGAGACCTTCACGGTCCGCAAGGTCTCCTTCTCCGTCGGCGTCGAGCGCACCTTCCCGGTGCACAGCCCGATCTTCGAGAAGATCGAGCTCGTCAGCCGCGGTGACGTCCGTCGCGCCAAGCTCTACTACCTGCGTGAGCTGCGCGGCAAGGCTGCCAAGATCAAGGAGAAGCGCGACAACTGAGCCCCCGGCTCACCGACGCGCACTCGGGCCCACAGGGTGGCCGGATAGGCTCTGCCCCCGATGGACACCGAAGCACAGCACACGGAGCGCGACCGCTCCTCCACGACGGAGGAGCGGTCGCGCTCCGCGCGCATTCCAGGGCTCTCCTGGCGGGGCGCGGGGCTCCTCGGCCTCGTCTGCACCCTCTTCCTGCTGCTCCTCAGCCACTTCGTGGTGCAGCCGTTCCTGATTCCCAGCAGCTCCATGGAACCCACCCTCGAAGTGGGCGACCGGGTCCTGGTGAACAAACTGGCGTACCGTTTCGGCGCTGAGCCCCGCCGCGGTGACGTCGTCGTCTTCGACGGCACCGGCTCCTTCGTCCAGGAGGCGCCGCAGGACAACCCCGTCACGGGGCTCCTGCACGGGGCCGCCGCGGCCCTCGGCCTCGCCGAGCCGGCCGAGACCGACTTCGTGAAGCGGGTCGTGGGCGTGGGCGGAGACCGCGTCGTCTGCTGCGACAAAGGGGGCAGGGTCCGGGTGAACGGCACACCGGTGCAGGAGACGTACCTCTTCCTGGGCGACGCTCCCTCGAAGGTCCCCTTCGACATCGTCGTCCCCCAAGGCACCCTCTGGGTCATGGGCGACCACCGCAGCAGATCCAGCGACTCCCGCGACCACCTCGGCTCGCCCGGCGGCGGCATGGTCCCCGTCGACCAGGTCATCGGCCGCGCCGACTGGATCGGCTGGCCGCTCGGACGCTGGACCTCCATCGGCGGCACTGGCGCCTTCGACCGCGTACCCGCCCCGAAGCCGGGCGGAGGCCATGGGTAACCGGGGCCGGCGCGCCCACCATCGCGCCGACACCCGGCTGCCCACGGGCTCGCGCCCCACGGACGGCGCCCGGCCCCTGCCCGGCCGCGCCGAGCGCCGCAAGCTCGCCCGCAAGGTCAAACGCCGCCGCCAACGCTCCGCGATCAAGGAGATACCCCTCCTGATCACGGTCGCGCTGCTCATAGCCCTGGTCCTGAAGACGTTCCTGGTCCAGGCGTTCGTGATCCCGTCCGGGTCGATGGAGCAGACCATCCAGATCAGCGACCGGGTCCTGGTGGACAAGCTGACTCCGTGGTTCGGCACCAAGCCCCAGCGCGGCGACGTGGTCGTCTTCAAGGACCCCGGCCGCTGGCTCCAGGAGGAGGCGGTCCCCCAGGAGGAGGACCCCGTCGTCCTCAAGCAGATCAAGCAGGGCCTGACCTTCATCGGACTGCTTCCGTCCGCCGACGAGAAGGACCTGATCAAGCGGGTCGTCGCGGTCGGCGGCGACACCGTGAAGTGCTGCGACGCCGACGGACGCATCACCATCAACGGCATACCGATCGACGAGCCGTACCTGCACCCGGGCAATGAACCGTCGAAGATCAAATTCTCGGTCAAGGTGCCCGCAGGCCGCCTCTTCGTGATGGGCGATCACCGGGCCAACTCGGCCGACTCCCGCTTCCACCTCGACGAGGCGTTCCAGGGAACCGTCGCCGAGGACCAGGTCGTCGGCCGGGCCGTGGTCATCGCCTGGCCCTTCAGCCACTGGCGCACCCTGGAGGAGAAGGAGACGTACGCCTCCGTCCCCGATCCCCCCGACGCGCGGACGGCGTCTACGGCCGCACCCGGCCCGTCGCATAGTGTGTCTCCTCGGAATCTCAACGGATTGATCCGGCTCCCGACCCCTGCGGAACTCCCGCTCGTTATGGGAGTGATAGGGCTGTCTCTGGCTTGGGGCAGGCAATTGCACGGAGTGAGGAGTGGATGTGGGGGATGTGGCGGTCGGCGCACGATCCGGACACGAAGGGCCCGAGGAGGGGCCCGAGCCGCTCGCAGGCTCACCCGCAGCCATGACGGATGACTCCGGCAGCCGTCCCGACGCCGAGTCCGGTGACACGGGCGGCGACGACAGCGGCCCGTACGTCAAGAAACAACGTTCGTTCTGGAAGGAACTGCCGCTGCTGATCGGTATCGCCCTCGTCCTGGCGCTGCTGATCAAGACCTTCCTCGTGCAGGCGTTCTCGATCCCCTCGGACTCGATGATGAACACCCTGCAGCGCGGAGACCGCGTCCTGGTCGACAAGCTGACCCCGTGGTTCGGCTCCGAGCCCGACCGCGGCGAGGTCGTCGTCTTCCACGACCCGGGCGGCTGGCTGGAGGGCGAGCCCACCCCCGAGCCCAACGTGGTCCAGGAATTCCTGAGCTTCATCGGCCTCATGCCCTCCGCCGAGGAGAAGGACCTGATCAAGCGGGTCATCGCAGTCGGCGGCGACACGGTCCAGTGCCGCAAGGGCGGGAAGGTCACGGTCAACGGCAAGGAGCTGGACGAGACCGCCTACATTTACCCCGGCTCCACCCCCTGCGACGACCAGCCCTTCGGGCCGATCAAGGTGCCCGAGGGCCGGATCTGGGTCATGGGTGACAACCGCCAGAACTCCCTGGACTCCCGCTACCACCAGGAGCTCCCGGGCAACGGCACCGTCGCCAACGACCAGGTCGTCGGCCGCGCCGTTGTCGTGGCCTGGCCGCTGACCCGCTGGGCGACCCTGCCCGTGCCGGCCACCTTCGACCAGCAGGGCCTGAGAGCGGCCGCGGCCGTCGCCCCCGGTGCCGCGGGACTCGCCGGCATCGGTGCCGTGGGCGCCGTACCGCTGCTGCTCCTGCGCAGGAAGCGGCGCCACCAGGACACCCTTCAGCAGAGCTGAGCGTGGGGCCCGTCCATGGCGCGGGCGGCCATACCGCCGAGTAGGGGAGCGCGGGTAGGGTGCCGTCCCAGATCGAACCTCCGAGGCGGGGAGCGCTGGGATGAGCGGGACTGTACGGACGGAAGGCGGCCGCGGCCGCCTCGGCAGCGCACTGTCGGGGCTGGCCGTGGCCGTCGGCTGTGTGCTCTTCCTCGGCGGCTTCGCCTGGGGCGTGGTCCAGTACAAGCCCTACACCGTCCCCAGCGACTCGATGACCCCCACCGTCGACGTGGGCAACCGGGTGCTGGCCCAGCGCATCGACGGGGCCGACGTCCGCCGCGGCGACATCGTGATCTTCAAGGACGCGGTCTGGAGCGACCTGCCCATGATCAAACGCGTCGTCGGGGTGGGCGGCGACAAGGTCGCCTGCTGCGACGCGGACGGGCGTCTGACGGTCAACGGCAAGGCCGTCGAAGAACCGTATCTGCGGGACAAGGGCGGCCCGGCCTCCCCGCAGAACTTCACCGCCACCGTGCCCCAGGGCAACCTCTTCCTCCTCGGCGACGAGCGCCTCACCTCGCTCGACTCCCGCGTCCACCTCCGCGAGGCAGGCCAAGGATCCGTACCGCGCAGCGCCGTCAGCGCCCGCGTCGATGCCATCGCCTGGCCGCTCGGCAGCGTGATCGAGCGGCCCGCCGCCTTCGCCGCCCTGCCCGGGGGAGTGTCGCGGCCGGGCCCGGTGAAGCTGATCCTGGGCTCCGTGGTGGCCGGAGCGGCACTCATCCTCGCCGGATGCGCATACGGGCCCCTGGCGCGGCTCCTGTCCCGGCGACCGGCGGCGGAGCGAGGAAAGGCGGTGACGGGATGACCGAGCTGCACGGCGGCCCCTCAGATCCCGGAAGGGGCGTTTCTTCAGGACCCCAAAGGGCTGCCGGGCGCGAGGGCGGCGCCGGGGCCGGGCCCGAGGAGGCAGGCGTGGCCGGTGGCCCCGAAGCGCGCCGCGTCGCGCGGGTGATCCTGCTCGACCCCGACGACCGCATCCTGCTCATGCACGGCTACGAACCGGACGACCCGGGCCAGACCTGGTGGTTCACCCCCGGCGGCGGCCTGGAGGGCGACGAGACCCGGGAAGAGGCCGCCCTGCGGGAACTGGCCGAGGAGACCGGCATCACCGACGTGGAACTCGGCCCGGTGCTCTGGCAGCGGCACTGCTCGTTCCCGTTCGACGGCCGCCGCTGGGACCAGGACGAGTGGTACTTCCTGGCACGTACCACCCAGAACACCGCCGCGCTCGGCACCCTCACCGAACTGGAGACCCGCAGTGTCACTGGTCTCAGGTGGTGGACCTCCGCCGAACTGTCGGCGGCCCGTGAGACGGTGTACCCGACCAGACTCGCCGAGCTCTTTCGCACACTGCTCGACGAGGGACCCCCGAGCGCACCGGTGGTCCTGGCCCCGGAAAACGTCTAGGGGCGCAGGAGGCTGTCGCACAATAGGGGGACGCACGGCTGAAGGGGAACATGCCATGAGCGCCGAGGACCTCGAGAAGTACGAGACCGAGATGGAGCTGAAGCTCTACCGGGAGTACCGCGACGTCGTCGGGCTGTTCAAATATGTGATCGAGACCGAGCGTCGCTTCTACCTCACCAACGACTACGAGATGCAGGTGCACTCGGTCCAGGGCGAAGTGTTCTTCGAGGTCTCGATGGCCGACGCCTGGGTCTGGGACATGTACCGGCCCGCTCGCTTCGTCAAGCAGGTACGCGTCCTCACGTTCAAGGACGTGAATATCGAGGAGCTCAATAAGAGCGACCTCGAACTCCCCGGCAGCTGATCCCGTCACCTGACCCCGCAACCTGATCCCGGCACCGGCACCGGCAGCGGATGCCGGACCGGCGGTTGCTCATGCCGCCCGCTGTCCAGTCCCCGAACGAGTGATCCGGTTTTCCACAACCGGTCGGTTATCCACCAAGATCCACACGCTCCGCGGCGCCCCGCCACAGTCGTCCGCGGAGGTGGTTACCGATGAACGCCACGGGGGCACTCGGACGCTACGGAGAAGAGCTGGCCGCACGCCGGCTCACCGCACACGGCATGACCGTCATCGCACGCAACTGGCGATGCGGCCGCACCGGAGAGATCGACATCGTCGCCCAGGATGGCGACACCCTGGTCGTCTGCGAAGTCAAAACCCGCAGAGGGGGCGCCTACGAGCACCCCATGGCCGCCATCACCCCCAGCAAGGCCGACCGGCTCAGACGACTCGCCGCCTGCTGGCTCCACCGCCACGGCGGACCACCCCCCGGCGGCCTGCGCATCGACCTCATCGGCATCATCCTGCCCCGACGCGGCGCACCTGTCGTCGACCACGCCCAGGGGGTGGCCTGATGGGATTCGCCCGCACCTGCTCCGTCGCACTCGTCGGCGTCGAAGGCGTCGTCGTCGAAGTCCAGGCCGACCTCGAACCCGGCGTCGCCGCCTTCACCCTCGTCGGACTCCCCGACAAAAGCCTCAGCGAAAGCCGCGACCGCGTCCGCGCCGCCATCGTCAACTCAGGCGCCGACTGGCCACAGAAAAAACTCACCGTCGGACTCAGCCCCGCATCCGTCCCCAAAAGCGGCAGCGGCTTCGACATCGCAGTCGCGGCCGCCGTACTCGGCGCGGCCGAACGCATCGACCCCCGCGTCATCGCCGACCTCGTCCTCATCGGCGAACTCGGCCTCGACGGCCGCGCCCGACCCGTCCGCGGCGTCCTGCCTGCCGTCCTCGCAGCCGCCGAAGCCGGCTACCGCCACGTCGTCGTCCCCGAACAGACCGCCGGCGAAGCATCCCTCGTCCCCGGCGTCTCCGTCCTCGGCGTCCGCAGCCTGCGCCAGCTCATCGCCGTCCTCACCGACGAACCCGTCCCCGAGGAAGAACCCACCGAACAAGGCCGCCCCGACGCCATGCTCGCCGGACTCGTCGTCCCCGGCGCCGCCGTCGGCACCGGCCTCGCACACGACCCCACCGACGGACCCGACCTCGCCGACGTCGCAGGACAACACAGCGCCCGCACCGCCCTCGAAGTCGCCGCCGCCGGCAGCCACCACCTCCTGCTCACCGGACCACCCGGCGCAGGCAAAACCATGCTCGCCGAACGACTCCCCGGCGTCCTGCCACCCCTCGCCAGGAAGGAATCCCTCGAAGTCACCGCCATCCACTCCGTCGCCGGCATCCTCCCGCCCGGCGAACCCCTCGTACACCGCCCGCCCTACTGCGCACCCCACCACTCCGCGACCATGCAATCCCTCGTCGGCGGTGGCAACGGCCTGCCACGCCCCGGCGCCGTCTCCCTCGCCCACAAAGGAGTCCTCTTCCTCGACGAAGCACCCGAATTCTCCGGAAAAGTCCTCGACGCCCTCCGTCAGCCCCTCGAATCCGGGCACGTCGTCATCGCCCGCAGCGCAGGCGTCGTACGCCTCCCCGCCCGCTTCCTCATGACCCTCGCCGCCAACCCCTGCCCCTGCGGCCGGCACACCCTCCACGGCGCCGGCTGCGAATGCCCCGCCTCCCTCATTCGCCGCTACCAGGCCCGCCTCTCCGGCCCCCTCCTCGACCGCGTCGACCTCCGCGTCGAAGTCGAACCCGTCACCCGCTCCGACCTCCTCACCCAAGGCGGCCGCGGCGAACCCACCGCCACCGTCGCGGCCCGCGTCCACGAAGCCAGAGACCGCGCCGCCACCCGCCTCCACGACACCCCCTGGACCGTCAACAGCGAAGTCCCCGGCCACGAACTCCGCACTCGCTACCTCGTCGCCCCCGGCGCCCTCGCCGCCGCCGAACGCGACATCGAACGCGGACTGCTCACCGCCCGCGGCCTCGACCGCGTCCTCCGCGTCGCCTGGACCATCGCCGACCTCGCCGGACACGACCGTCCGCTCACCGAGGACGTGGCCCTCGCCCTCGAACTACGTACCGGCATCGCCCGAGGAATCCCCACCGCAGCCGGAGCCCGCCCATGACCCCACCCCTCACCGAAGGCCCCGGCACCCCCGACCCGTCCCACACCGACCTGTCCCACTCCGCCGAACGCCTCGCCCGCGCCGCGCTCACCCGCACCATCGAACCCGGCGACGAACACGGCGGACGCTGCCTGCGCCGCTACGGAGCCACCGGCCTCCTCGCCCGCCTCACCACACCCACCCACCAACAAGGCATCCTCGGCCCCACCGGAGAACGCCGCATCCACGGCTGGCGCACCCGCGCCGCCGCCGCCCACCCCGAGGACGACCTCGCCACCGCCCACACCCACGGCATCCGCTTCCTCATCCCCGGCGACCTCGAATGGCCCACCCAACTCGACGACCTCGGCGACGCCCGCCCCATCGGGCTCTGGGCCCGCGGCCTCGGCGACCTGCGCACCTGGTCCCTGCGCTCCGTCGCCGTCGTCGGCGCCCGGGCCTGCACCCCCTACGGCACCCACACCGCCACCCACCTCGCCTCCGGCCTCGCCGAACGCGGCTGGGTCGTCACCTCCGGTGCGGCCTTCGGCATCGACGGCGCCGCCCACCGCGGCGCCCTCGCCGCCGGCGGCGCCACCATCGCCGTACTGGCCTGCGGAGTCGACACCGTCTACCCCCGAGGTCACGCCGAGTTGATCGCACGCATCACCGAACAAGGCCTCGTCGTCGGAGAACTCCCACCCGGAAGTCACCCCACACCCGCCAGATTCATCCTCCGGAACCGAGTCATCGCCGCACTCACCCGCGGCACCGTCGTCGTCGAAGCCCAGTACCGCAGCGGATCACTCGTCACCGTCCGCAACGCCCAGCGCCTCGGCCGCCACACCATGGGCATCCCCGGACCCGTCACCAGCGGCCTCTCCGCAGGCGTCCACGAACTCCTGCGCGGCGAAGCCACCCTGGTCACCGACGCCGCCGACGTCATCGAACTCGTCGGAGACATCGGCGACCTCGCCCCCGCCCGGCGCGGCCCCATCCTCCCCAGAGACCTCCTCGACCCCACAGCCGCCCGCGTACTCGAAGCCCTCCCCGGCCACGGCGCACTCCGCGCCCCCGACATCGCCCTCCGTGCCTCCACACACCCCGACGACACGCTCGCCAAGCTGTACGAACTCCACGCCCTCGGCTTCGTCGAACGACACGGCGACGACTGGACCCTCACCCACCCCCCACGCGGCACGACGAACCAGTGGCGAGGCGGTACTTGACCTGAGGCATTCGGGTGAAAAAGTGATGCCGATGACCCACGCACCACCCACAGCACCCCACCGGGAGCCGACGCACGCGGCGTCGGCTCCCGTTCGAAGGTGTGCCCGACGGCAGCCTCCCGCCCAGGGGCGATCCGCGTCTCTTCGCTCACCGCGACAGCCCAGTCACGCTACGCTCACCGAAATCCCCACCCAGGTACACGCACCCGCCATCCCGCACCCCACGGCAGAACGGCTCAAGGCAACACATGCCCCAGCACACCTCCGGGTCTGACCGCACTGCGGTGCCCCCCGCAGCCCGGGGCACCGTGCGGCCACCCGCGCCCTCGTCACTCGACGAGCTGTGGCGGTCCTACAAGGCCACGGGCGACGAGCGGCTCCGGGAGCAGCTGATCCTGCACTACTCACCCCTGGTCAAATACGTCGCCGGCCGCGTCAGCGTGGGGCTGCCCTCCAACGTCGAACAAGCCGACTTCGTCTCCTCCGGAGTCTTCGGACTCATCGACGCCATCGAGAAGTTCGACGTCGAACGCTCCATCAAATTCGAGACGTACGCCATCACCCGCATCCGCGGCGCGATGATCGACGAACTCCGCGCCCTGGACTGGATTCCCCGCTCCGTACGCCAGAAGGCCCGTGCCGTGGAACGCGCTTACGCCACCCTCGAAGCACAGCTGCGCCGCACCCCCTCCGAGAGCGAAGTCGCCGCCGAGATGGGCATCGCCCTCGAGGAACTACACGCTGTTTTCAGCCAGTTGTCCCTCGCCAACGTCGTGGCCCTCGAAGAGCTGCTGCACGTCGGCGGCGAGAGCGGCGACCGGCTCAGCCTCATGGACACCCTCGAGGACACCGCCGCCGACAACCCCGTCGAAGTCGCCGAGGACAGAGAGCTGCGACGGCTGCTCGCCCGCGCCATCAACACCCTCCCCGAGCGCGAGAAGACCGTCGTCACCCTCTACTACTACGAAGGCCTCACCCTCGCCGAGATCGGCCACGTCCTCGGCGTCACCGAAAGCCGCGTCAGCCAGATCCACACCAAATCCGTCCTCCAGCTCCGGGCCAAGCTGGCCGATGTAGGACGCTGACGCCGAAGCGACGGTCGTAGAGTGGAGCCGTGCCCAGGATTCGAGCGGCCTCCGTGGCCGAGCACCGGACCATGCAGCGCGGCGCCCTCCTGGACGCCGCGCGTTCCCTGCTGTCCGAAGGCGGAACGGAAGCCCTGACCTTCCCCGCCCTCGCCGAGCGCACCGGACTCGCCAGGTCCTCCGTCTATGAGTACTTCCGCTCCCGCGCCGCCGTCGTCGAGGAGCTCTGCGCCGTCGACTTCCCCCTCTGGGCCGCCGAGGTCGAGAGCGCCATGGAGCGCGCGGACACCCCCGAGGGCAAGGTCGAGGCGTACGTACGCCAGCAGCTGGAGCTCGTGGGAGACCGCCGGCACCGCGCCGTCGTCGCCATCTCCGCCAGCGAACTCGACGACGGCGCCCGGGAGAAGATCCGCGCCGCCCACGGCGGCCTGGTCGCCATGATCGTCGAAGCCCTCGCGGAACTCGGCCAGCCCGAACCCCGCCTGGCCGCCATGCTGCTCCAAGGCGTCGTCGACGCCGCGGTCCGGCGCATCGAACTCGGAGCGGCCGAAGACCCGACGGTGATCGCCCGCACGGCGGTCTCCATGGCCCTCCACGGCGTCCGCACCCCCTGATCTCCCCCCAGGGGGCCCACCCCCCTCCCCCCGCCCCTCCCCCCGTCGCCCCCTGCGGCCCTGCCCCGTCCCGCCCCCGGCCCCGTCAGGGCAGGCCTGTCACCGGGAGCAGTCTGGACGGTGGGCGTCGCAGCAGCTGGGGTGGCAGGAGGGCGAGTGGATTGAGGTAGGTGTCGGCTCTGCGTAGGCCCCAGTGCAGGCAGCTGTCCTGGCAGTGGGGGCTGGTTGTGGTTGTTGTGGTGGTGGCGACGATTTGGCCTGCGGTGACGGTGTTGCCTGTGGTGGCGAGTGGGGTCACGGGTTCGTAGGTGGTACGTAAGGGTGGTTCGCCGGTGCCGGTGAGGGTGATGGTGAGAACGCCGCGCCCGGCGACGGGTCCCGCGTAGGAGATGTGGCCGGGGGCGGCGGCACGTACGGGGGTGCCTGGTGGGGCGGCGAGGTCGATGCCGCGGTGGCCGGGGCCGTAGGGGGTGGTGGGTGGCTGCCAGCCGCGGACGATGGTGGGGCGGGGTGGGCCGAGGGGCCAGGCCCGGCCGACCGGGCCCGCTGAGCCGATCCCTGAGCCGACCGCACCGGGAAGCCCGCTCGACCCGCTCAGCCCGCTCGGGCCCTGGTCTGGCCAGGCGGCCCCGGGGAGCACTGCCAGCAGCAGTGCTAACGCTGTGTAGTGGTTCATGGCGACAGCGTCCCGCAGATCCTGGGGAATCTTGCTGATCTTGGTCGGGATCTGTGGACAAGTGGATGGACGACTGACCGGTTGTGGACAGCGTCGTCACCCGGCACCGCGTGGGTCCCGTACACTTCTGTTGGCGATCCGGGTCACCGGGTCGACTTCGCACGCCCCGCCACTGCCCTCAAAAGTCGTGGCAGCGCCTTTCGGTCCCTCGTGGCACGGCGCGTCGGGGCGTCAGGACATAACCGAGAAATCCAAGGAGATACGGCCATGGCCGTCGTCACGATGCGGGAGCTGCTGGAGAGCGGCGTCCACTTCGGTCACCAGACCCGTCGCTGGAACCCGAAGATGAAGCGCTTCATCTTCACCGAGCGCAACGGCATCTACATCATCGACCTGCTCCAGTCGCTGTCGTACATCGACCGCGCCTACGAGTTCGTCAAGGAGACCGTCGCGCACGGCGGCTCCATCATGTTCGTCGGCACCAAGAAGCAGGCCCAGGAGGCCATCGCCGAGCAGGCGACGCGCGTTGGTATGCCGTACGTCAACCAGCGTTGGCTGGGCGGCATGCTCACCAACTTCTCCACCGTCTACAAGCGCCTTCAGCGTCTGAAGGAGCTTGAGGCGATCGACTTCGAGGACGTGGCCGCCTCCGGCCTCACCAAGAAGGAGCTCCTGGTCCTCTCGCGCGAGAAGGCCAAGCTGGAGAAGACCCTCGGTGGTATCCGCGAGATGCAGAAGGTGCCGAGCGCCGTCTGGATCGTCGACACCAAGAAGGAGCACATCGCCGTCGGTGAGGCGCGCAAGCTCCACATCCCGGTCGTCGCGATCCTCGACACCAACTGCGACCCCGACGAGGTCGACTACAAGATCCCGGGCAACGACGACGCGATCCGCTCCGTCACCCTGCTCACCCGCGTGATCGCCGACGCCGTCGCCGAGGGCCTCATCGCCCGTTCCGGCGTCGCCACCGGTGACTCGAAGCCGGGCGAGAAGGCTGCCGGCGAGCCGCTCGCCGAGTGGGAGCGCGACCTGCTCGAGGGCGAGAAGAAGGCCGACGAGACCGCTGAGGCTGCTCCGGCCGCCGAGGCTGCCGAGGCTCCGGCCACCGAGGCTCCGGCCGCTGAGGCTGCCGAGGCTCCGGCCGCGGACGCCGAGCAGGCCTGACCTTCACACTTCGGTTGTCGACGGCGGGGGCTCACGAGGCCCCCGCCGTTGACCCGTAGATCTTCGTAGATCTTTCAGACTTCGAGAGAGAAATACAGACTCATGGCGAACTACACCGCCGCTGACGTCAAGAAGCTCCGTGAGCTCACCGGCGCCGGCATGATGGACTGCAAGAAGGCGCTGGACGAGGCCGACGGCAGCGTCGACAAGGCCGTCGAGGCGCTTCGCATCAAGGGCCAGAAGGGCGTCGCCAAGCGCGAGGGCCGTTCCGCCGAGAACGGTGCCGTCGTCTCCCTCATCGCCGACGACAACACCTCCGGTGTCCTGGTCGAGCTGAAGTGCGAGACGGACTTCGTCGCCAAGGGTGACAAGTTCCAGTCCGTCGCCGCGGACATCGCCAAGCACGTCGCCGCCACCTCCCCGGCGGACATCGACGCGCTGCTCGCCTCCGAGATCGAGGCCGGCAAGACCGTCCAGGCGTTCGTGGACGAGGCCAACGCCAACCTCGGTGAGAAGATCGTCCTGGACCGCTTCGCGCAGTTCGCCGACGGTTTCGTCTTCGCCTACATGCACCGCACCATGCCCGACCTGCCGCCGCAGATCGGTGTCCTGGTCGAGCTGGACAAGGCCGACGCCGACCTCGCCAAGGGTGTCGCGCAGCACATCGCCGCCTTCGCGCCGAAGTACCTCTCCCGTGAGGACGTCCCGGCCGAGGTCGTCGAGGCCGAGCGCCGCGTCGCCGAGGAGACCACGCGCGCCGAGGGCAAGCCCGAGGCCGCCCTCCCGAAGATCGTCGAGGGTCGTGTCAACGGCTTCTTCAAGGAGGCCACCCTCCTTGGTCAGCCGTATGCGCTCGACAACAAGAAGTCCGTCCAGCAGGTGCTGGACGAGGCCGGTGTCACCCTGAAGCGCTTCACGCGCATCAAGGTCGGCATCTGAGCCGGTACGCGATCGACACGGGAGCCCGCTAGGGTTTCCCCAGCGGAAGCCCCGCGCAATCGCGCCGGACAGCCGCAGATCTGACGAGGAGGCCATTGCCGCTACGGGACACCAGCACCCACCGGCAATGGCCTTCTTCGTATGTGCACGAGGAGATCTCCATGAATCAGGGCGCCGCACAGGGCGACGACAACCACGGCAACAAGGCCGGCCGCTTCATGCTGAAGCTGTCGGGTGAAGCCTTCTCCGGCGGCACCGGTCTCGGTGTCGACCCCGACGTCGTACACGCCATCGCGCGCGAGATCGCCGCGGTCGTCCGCGACGGCGCGGAGATCGCGATCGTGATCGGCGGCGGAAACTTCTTCCGCGGCGCCGAGCTCCAGGTGCGCGGCATGGACCGGGCACGCTCCGACTACATGGGCATGCTCGGCACCGTCATGAACTGCCTCGCCCTCCAGGACTTCCTGGAGAAGGAGGGCATCGACTCCCGGGTCCAGACCGCCATCACCATGGGGCAGGTCGCGGAGCCGTACATCCCGCTGCGTGCCGTGCGCCACCTGGAGAAGGGCCGTGTGGTCATCTTCGGTGCCGGTATGGGCATGCCGTACTTCTCCACCGACACCACCGCGGCCCAGCGCGCCCTGGAGATCGACGCCGAGGCCCTGCTCATGGGCAAGAACGGCGTGGACGGGGTCTACGACTCCGACCCGAAGACCAACCCGGACGCGGTGAAGTTCGACGCGCTGGAGTACGGCGAGGTGCTCTCCCGCAACCTCAAGGTCGCCGACGCCACGGCCATCACCCTCTGCCGGGACAACAACCTCCCGATCCTCGTCTTCGAGCTGCTCGCGGAGGGCAATATCGCCCGCGCGGTGAAGGGTGAGAAGATCGGCACACTCGTGAGCGACCAGGGCACCCGGGCCTGAGTTTTCCGGGCCCCTGCATCCCCGGTCCGCCGGGGATGGTTCCCCGGCATTCCCGGGGCCCCGCGAGGGGATGGACAAACGCCCTGCCGGTCGGACACCGTGCAGGAGAAGACGCGCCTACTCAAGACACGCAGGAGCAAGTGGTGATCGAAGAGACCCTCCTCGAGGCCGAGGAGAAGATGGAGAAGGCCGTCCTGGTCGCCAAGGATGACTTCGCCGCGATCCGCACCGGGCGTGCGCACCCGGCGATGTTCAACAAGATCGTCGCCGACTACTACGGTGCGATCACGCCGATCAACCAGCTGGCGTCCTTCTCGGTTCCCGAGCCGCGGATGGCCGTGGTGACCCCGTTCGACAAGAGCGCTCTGCGCAACATCGAACAGGCGATCCGTGACTCCGACCTCGGGGTGAACCCGAGCAACGACGGCAACATCATCCGTGTGGTGTTCCCGGAGCTGACCGAGGAGCGCCGCCGCGAGTACATCAAGGTCGCCAAGGGCAAGGCCGAGGACTCGAAGATCTCGATCCGGTCCGTGCGCCGCAAGGCCAAGGAGACCATCGACAAGTTCGTCAAGGACGGCGAGGTCGGCGAGGACGAGGGCCGCCGCGCCGAGAAGGAGCTCGACGACACCACCGCGAAGTACGTCGCGCAGGTGGACGAGCTGCTCAAGCACAAGGAAGCCGAGCTGCTCGAGGTCTGATGAACGACTCCTCCTGGGGGGCCCCGCCTACAGCCGGCTACTGGGGACCGCCCGACCAGGGGCCTGCCCCGGCGGGTCCCGCCTACGATGGGCATGAGGCACAGCAGACTCGGCCCATGCCCATCGTGCCCGACGTTCCGGCCGCCGGAGACCAGGATGACGACCGGGGGGCCGCTCGGCTGAGCGGTCCCCTGTTCCGTGACGAGAAGCCGCAGGAGCCCATGGACACCCCGCCGCAGGCGAACCCGCAGCCTGCGGAGCCTCCCCAGCCGCCCCAGCCCCCGCAGAAGAAGAGCGCGGGCCGGGATCTCGGGGCGGCCATAGGGGTCGGGGTCGGGCTCGGTGCCGTCATCATCGCGTCGCTGTTCATCTGGAAGCCGGCGTTCGTCGGCGTGATAGCGGTCGCCGTGGTGGTCGGGCTCTGGGAGCTCACCTCCCGCCTGGAGGAACGCAAGGGCATCAAGGCACCCCTCGTGCCGCTCGCGGTCGGCGGCGCGGCGATGGTGGTGGCCGGTTATGTGCGCGGCGCGGAAGGCGCATGGGTCGCCATGGCGCTCACCGCCCTCGCGGTGCTGGTGTGGCGGATGATCGAACCGCCCGAGGGCTATCTCAAGGACGTCACGGCCGGTGTCTTCGCGGCGTTCTACGTGCCTTTCCTGGCGACGTTCGTCGCGCTGATGCTCACCGCCGACGACGGGCCCGAGCGGGTGCTGACCTTCCTGCTCCTGACCGTCGTCAGCGACACCGGCGCGTACGCGATCGGCTGGCGCTTCGGCAAGCACAAGCTGGCGCCCAGGATCAGCCCCGGGAAGACCCGGGAGGGGCTGGTCGGCGCGGTGGCCTTCGCGATGGCGGCGGGCGCGCTGTGCATGCAGTTCCTGATCGACGACGGCACGTGGTGGCAGGGGCTCCTCCTGGGCCTCGCGGTCGCGGCGAGCGCCACGCTCGGCGACCTGGGCGAGTCGATGATCAAGCGCGACCTGGGCATCAAGGACATGGGCACGCTGCTGCCGGGGCACGGCGGCATCATGGACCGGCTCGACTCGCTGCTGCCGACGGCGCCGGTGGTCTGGCTGCTGCTGGTGATCTTCGTCGGCACCGCTTGACAGACAGCGGGTATCCTGGAAGGGCTCGTGGCGTGACCGCGAGCCCTTTCGTCGTACCGAGTCGTCCCCGCCGCCGCGGGGGTGGTCCATGAGGTCTCCCGCGCCGCGGTGCCGTCGCGCCGCGCTCCCCGCCCCGCGCGGGGGTGTCCAGACCTCGTCGTTCTGAGGAGACGCCCCATCGTGGCCCGTCCGCTGCCCGGAGAACTCACTTTCGTCGCCCCGCGCGGTGCCAAGAAGCCGCCGCGGCATCTCGCCGACCTCACGCCCGCCGAGCGCAAGGAAGCCGTCGCCGCGATCGGCGAGAAGCCGTTCCGCGCCAAGCAGCTGTCGACGCACTACTTCGCGCGGTACGCGCACGACCCCGCCGCCTGGACCGACATCCCCGCGGCGTCCCGCGAGAAGCTCGCCGGGGAGCTGCTGCCGGACCTGATGTCCGTCGTGCGGCACATCTCCTGCGACGACGACACCACCCGTAAGACGCTGTGGCGGCTGCACGACGGCACGCTCGTCGAGTCCGTGCTGATGCGCTACCCGGACCGGGTCACGATGTGCATCTCCTCGCAGGCCGGCTGCGGTATGAACTGCCCGTTCTGCGCCACCGGACAGGCCGGTCTCGACCGCAATCTGTCCACGGCGGAGATCGTCCACCAGATCGTCGACGGCATGCGCGCGCTGCGTGACGGCGAGGTGCCCGGAGGGCCCGCCCGGCTCAGCAACATCGTCTTCATGGGCATGGGTGAGCCGCTGGCCAACTACAAGCGGGTCGTCGGCGCCATCCGCCGGCTCACCGACCCCGAGCCGGACGGCCTCGGCCTGTCCCAGCGCGGGATCACCGTCTCCACCGTCGGCCTGGTGCCCGCGATGCTGCGCTTCGCCGACGAGGGCTTCAAGTGCCGGCTCGCCGTCTCGCTGCACGCCCCCGACGACGAGCTCCGCGACACCCTCGTCCCCGTGAACACCCGCTGGAAGGTCCGCGAGGTCCTCGACGCGGCCTGGGAGTACGCCGAGAAGTCCGGCCGCCGGATCTCCATCGAGTACGCCCTCATCCGCGACATCAACGACCAGGCGTGGCGCGGTGACCTGCTCGGCCGGCTGCTCAAGGGCAAGCGGGTCCACGTCAACCTGATCCCGCTCAACCCGACGCCCGGCTCCAAGTGGACCGCCTCCCGCCCCGAGGACGAGAAGGCGTTCGTCGAGGCCATCGCCGCCCACGGCGTGCCGGTGACCGTCCGTGACACCCGCGGCCAGGAGATCGACGGTGCCTGTGGACAGCTGGCGGCCCTGGAACGCTGACCTTGTACGCTGGGCTCGAACATCTGCATATTCCGACAGGGGAGCGCCACAGCGCTGAGAGTGCGGTGACCGTCAGACCGCAGACCCTCTGAACCTCGCCCAGGTCATTCTGGGTAGGAAGTTCGGTCGTTACTCGAGCTGTTGCGCCCTGCCCGCGTGCCGTGCCCGCCACGGTCGCGGGCAGGGCCGCGTCTCTTCCTGGTCACACCCAGGAGGAATCAGTGAGCACCACCAAGAAGATCACGGTCAGTGCGCTGGCCGCTGCGCTGGGCGTCAGCACGCTCGCCGCGTGCGGCTCCGGCGAGAAGGACTCCGCCTCCGGCGGTACGCGGTCGAAGACGGTCACCCTCGTCAGCCATGACTCGTTCAACGCCTCCAAGGAGGTGCTGGCGCAGTTCACCAAGGAGACCGGCTACACGGTCAAGGTGCTGAAGAGCGGCGACGCCGGCGAGGCCGTCAACAAGGAGATCCTCACCAAGGGCTCCCCGCAGGGCGACGTCTTCTACGGCGTCGACAACACCCTCCTCTCCCGCGCCCTCGACAACGACCTGTTCGTGCCGTACGAGGCGAAGGGCCTGGACCGGATCCCGGCCGCGCTCCAGCTCGACAAGGACAAGCACCGGGTCACCCCGATCGACACCGGCGACATCTGCGTCAACTACGACAAGAAGTACTTCACCGACAAGAAGCTCGCGCCGCCGCAGAGCTTCGACGACCTGGCCAAGCCCGCCTACAAGGACCTGCTCGTCGTCGAGAACCCCGAGCGGTCCTCGCCCGGCCTCGGCTTCCTGCTCGGCACCGCCGCCCAGTACGGCGACGACGGCTGGCAGGCGTACTGGAAGAAGCTGAAGGACAACGGCGTCAAGACCGTCGACAGCTGGGAGATCGCCTACAACCAGGAGTTCTCCGGCTCCGCGGGCGGCAAGAAGGCCAAGGGAGACCGGCCGCTGGTCGTGTCGTACGCCTCCAGCCCGCCGGTCGAGGTCCTTTTCTCCGAGCCGCAGCCGGCCACCGCGCCTACCGGCGTGGCCACCGGCACCTGCTTCCGCCAGACCGAGTTTGCCGGCCTGCTGGCCGGCGCGAAGAACGAGGCCGGCGGCAAGGCCCTCATCGACTTCCTGATCTCCAAGAAGTTCCAGGAGGACATGCCGCTGAACATGTTCGTGAACCCGGCCGTCAATGACGCCAAGCTTCCCGAGCTGTTCACCAAGCACGGCGTGGTCGTCGACAAGCCGCACACCATGGCTCCCGAGAAGATCGCCGACAAGCGCGACCAGTGGATCAAGTCGTGGTCCTCGCTCGTCCTGAAGTAGGCACGCCGGTCCGTGGCGCCACCGCGCGGGGAAGTGCGGCGCGGCTGGGCCTGATGGTCCTGCCCGTCGCCTTCTTCGCCGTCTTCTTCGCCTGGCCGGTCGTCTCCATCGTCGGCAGGGGCCTGAAGACGGGGGAGGGCTGGCGGCTCGGGCGGCTCGGCGAGACCCTGGGGCGTCCCGAGATCCTGGACGTGCTCTGGTTCACGGCCTGGCAGGCGCTTGCCTCCACCGCGCTGACCTTGCTGATCGCCCTGCCGGGCGCCTTTGTGTTCGCCCGGTTCGACTTCCCGGGCAAGACGCTGCTGCGCGCGGTCGTCACCGTGCCGTTCGTGCTGCCGACCGTCGTCGTCGGCACGGCCTTTCTCGCCCTGGTGGGGCGCGGCGGGCTCCTCGACGAGCTGTGGGGGCTGCGGCTCGACACCACCGTGTGGGCGATCCTGCTCGCCCATGTGTTCTTCAACTACGCCGTGGTCGTGCGGACCGTCGGCGGGCTGTGGGCGCAGCTCGACCCGCGTCAGGAGGAGGCGGCGCGGGTGCTCGGCGCCTCCCGGTTCGGGGCGTTTCGTCAGGTCACGCTGCCCGCGCTCGGGCCGTCCGTGGCCGCGGCGGCGCTGATGGTGTTCCTGTTCACGTTCACCTCCTTCGGCGTCGTGCAGATCCTGGGCGGGCCGGCGTACTCCACGCTGGAGGCGGAGATCTACCGGCAGACCGCCGATCTGCTCGACCTGCCGACGGCGGCGGTGCTGACGATGGTGCAGTTCGTGGCGGTCGGCGCGATCCTCGCGGTGCACGCCTGGACGGTGCGCCGGCGTGAGACGGCGCTGAAGCTGGTCGACCCGGAGCGGACCGCGGACCGGCCGCACGGCGCCGGGCAGTGGGCGCTGCTGGCGGCCGTGCTCGTCAGCGTCGCCCTGCTGATCCTGCTGCCGCTCGGGGTGCTGGTCGAGCGGTCGTTCAACACGTCCGGCGGGTACGGGTTCGGTTTCTACCGGGCCCTGCAGGCGGTGGACGACAGCGGCGGCACGTTCCTCGTACCGCCGCTGGAGGCGATCGGGAACTCCCTCCAGTACGCGCTGGTGGCCACCGCCATCGCCGTTCTCGTCGGTGGGCTGGCCGCGGCGGCGCTCACCCGTAGGGCGGGGCGGCTGGTGCGCGGTTTCGACGCGCTGCTGATGCTGCCGCTCGGCGTGTCGGCGGTGACCGTGGGCTTCGGGTTCCTGATCACCCTCGACGAGCCGCCGCTCGATCTGCGCGCCAGCTGGATCCTGGTGCCCCTGGCCCAGGCTCTGGTCGGGGTGCCGTTCGTGGTGCGGACGATGCTGCCGGTGCTGCGGGCCGTGGACGAGCGGCTGCGGGAGGCCGCGGCGGTGCTGGGGGCCTCCCCGCTGCGGGCCTGGCGTGAGGTGGATCTGCCGCTGGTGCGCCGGGCGTTGCTGATCGCGTCCGGGTTCGCGTTCGCCGTGTCCCTGGGCGAGTTCGGCGCGACGGTCTTCATCGCCCGGCCCGACCGGCCGACGCTGCCCGTGGCGGTGGCGCGGCTGCTCGGCCGGCCGGGCGAGCTCAACTACGGGCAGGCGATGGCCCTGTCGACGATTCTGATGGTGGTGTGCGCGGTGGCGCTGCTGCTCCTGGAGCGCATCCGCACCGACCGCACGTCCGGGGAGTTCTGATGGCACTGCTGACGGTCACCGGTGCGACCGTACGGTTCGGTGAGCGGCCCGCGCTCGACGGCGTGGACCTGGAGGTCGCCGAGCACGAGATCGTCTGTGTCCTCGGGCCGTCCGGCAGCGGCAAGTCGACGCTGCTGCGGGCCGTCGCCGGGCTCCAGTCCCTCGACGGCGGCCGGGTGCTGCTCGCGGGCGCGGATCAGCGCGGGGTGCCGGTGCACCGGCGGGGTGTCGGGCTGATGTTCCAGGACCATCAGCTCTTCCCGCAGCGGGACGTCGCCGGCAATGTCGCGTTCGGGCTGCGGATGCACCGCGTGTCCAGGGCCGAACAGGCCGTACGGGTGGGGGAGTTGCTGGATCTCGTCGGGCTGCCGGGGGCGGGGCGGCGGTCGGTCGCCGCCCTCTCCGGCGGGGAGCAGCAGCGTGTCGCGCTGGCCCGGGCGCTGGCGCCGCGGCCCCAGCTGCTGATGCTGGACGAGCCGCTCGGCCAGCTCGACCGTACGCTGCGCGAGCGTCTCGTCGTCGAACTGCGGCAGCTGTTCGGCCGGTTGGGTACGACCGTGCTCGCGGTCACCCACGACCAGGGGGAGGCGTTCGCGCTGGCCGACCGGGTGGTGGTGATGCGGGACGGGCGGGTCGCGCAGAGCGGGACCCCGCTGGAGGTGTGGCAGCGGCCGGCCGACGAGTTCGTGGCCCGGTTCCTCGGTTTCGACAACGTGGTGGCGGCGAGCGTCAGCGGCGCCGCCGCGCAGACGCCGTGGGGCGCGGTGCCGGTGCCCGCCGGGTCCCCGCAGGGCCCCGGCCGGCTGCTGGTACGGCCCGCGGGGGTGCGGCTCGGCGGGCCGGGCGAGGGTCTTGCGTGCACGGTCGAGGCGCGTACGTTCCGGGGCAGCCATGTCGCCGTGACGCTGCGGCCCGCGACGGACGCGCCGCCGCTGGAGGCCGAGTGCGCGCTGCGTGACGCGCCGGAGGAGGGGGCCCGGGTGGGGGCGACGTTCCGGGTCGAGGAGGTCGTCGTCCTCGGCGGGTGACGCCCCGCGCGGCGGCTACCGGGCCTGTACGAGACCGGGGGCGTCCGCAGGGTCGGCGGCGGGGTCGGGCGCGGGGCCGGTGGCGGCCGGGTCCTCCGGGGCTCCGAACCAGGCCACGGCGACCGCGCCGGCCACGGCCAGGACGAAGCCGGTGACGGCCAGCCAGGCGAAGCCGGGGCGGGAGGTGTCACCCAGCCACCAGACGCCGATCATGCCGGGCAGGACGGTCTCGCCGACGACGAGCGCGGCGGTGGCGCCGTTGACCGAACCGATCTGCAGGGCGACGGTGTGCAGGTACATGCCGCCGATGCCGGCGACCAGGATCGCGTAGAGCGCCGGGTCGGTCAGCAGCACGCCGAGGTCGAACGGGTCGATGCCGTCCAGGATCCGCACCCCCACGCCGAGGGCGCCGAAGCCGAGGCCGGAGAGCAGACCGGCGAGGATCGCGGCGCGCGCGCCGAGGAGGCGGACGACGACCGTGCCGCCCACCATCAGCAGCAGCGAGATCGCCAGCAGCCACCAGTGGGTGGCGATGGGGGTGTGGCCGCTGCCCTCGGGCCCGGCGGCGGTGGCCAGCAGCACCAGCGCCGAGCAGACGACGGCGATCGAGGACCATTCGGCGCGGGTGAGCCGGATGCCGAGCAGTTTCACGCTGAGCACGGCCGTGATCACCAGATTGGCGCTGATGACGGTCTGGGAGAGGAACAGCGGCAGCATCCGGGCGGCGAGCGCGCCCAGTCCGAAACCGATGAAGTCGAGGATGGTGCCGACGATGAACTCCCAGGTCATCGCGGCTTTGGCGGTCGACTGGAGGCTGGGGCCGCCGTGCTGGGTCACCCCGGCGGCCGCAGCCTCGCGCCGAGCGGACTTGCGGGAGCCGACGGCCTGGAGGACCGATCCCGTGCCGTAGCAGATCGAGGCCGCGACGGCCGTCAGGAGTCCTATGAGCACCGAAAGCTCCGTTCGCGTCGGATCGGGCCCTTCGGGGCCCGTGGGGTTCCGACTGCGAGACGCGGGATTCGGCGGCCGCGTTGCCTCCCGGCCTCATATGCCTGGCCGGGAGGGGTGCGGGGGCGGTCAGCCGACCGGGCCGGCGGCCGCCAGGGCGCGCAGGGCGGCGGGGGCGTCGTCGACGGAGTCGACCAGGGCGATCCTGGCCGCCATCGGGCGTTCGGCGGCGAGGGCCTGGAGCAGGGGCCAGGCGGGCAGCCGCTCGGTCCAGTGGGCCTCGTCGACCAGGACCATCGGGGTCGGCTCGCCGCGGGACTCGTAGTAGTTCGGCGTGGTGTTGTCGAAGATTTCCTGGACCGTGCCGGCCGCGCCGGGCAGGAAGATCACCCCCGCGGTGCAGCGGGCGAGGAGACCGTCCTCGCGGGTGGCGTTGGCGAAGTACTTGGCGATGTGGCCGGGGAACGGGTTCGGCGGCTCGTGGCCGTAGAACCAGGTGGGGATGCCGATGGAGTCGCCGCCGCGCGGCCAGCGGTCGCGGACGTCGAACGCGGCCCGCGCCCAGTCGGTGACGGACGGCGTGAACGAGGGGGCCTTGGCCAGGATTTCCAGGGCCTCGTCGAGGACGTCGTCCGGGTGCGGGGCGGTGTAGGCGCCGAGGTTGGCGGCCTCCATCGCGCCAGGCCCGCCGCCGGTCGCCACGGTCAGCCCCTGCCGGGCCAGCGAGCGGCCAAGGCGGGCCGCGCCGGCGTACGCGTCGGTGCCGCGGGCCATGGCGTGGCCGCCCATCACGCCCACGACCGGGGTGCCGGCCAGGAGTTCGTCGAGGGCGTCGGAGATCGCGTCGTCGTGCAGGGAGCGCAGCATCGAGGCGAAGACGTCGCCGTCGGCGCGGGTGCGCTGGAACCACTCGTAGGCGAGGGCGTCCGGGGTGGCGTCGTAGCCCTCGGTGCGGACGCCGGTGAAGAGCTCCTCGGGGGTGTACAGGAGCCCGCGGTACGGGTCGAAGGGGAGGTCGGGCACGGGCGGGAAGACGAGCGCGCCGTCGGCGCGGACCTTGGCCGCGGCCTCGGCTTCCATGGGGCAGCCGAGGAAGACGGCGGCGGTGGTGTCGTGGGTGAGCAGCGCGAAGGTGCGGTCCGTGAGGTCGAGCGACTGGACGCGGTATCCGACCAGAGAGCCGCGGTGGACGACGGCGTCGAACTCTTCGAGCGTCTCGATCTCACGGTCGTGGCCGTGCGGGGTGGGCTGCTCGGTGGGGCCGTGTGGGTGCGCCATGCGGCCACGATAGGCCCAGGCCCTACGGGGCGGTGGCCGGGGCCCCGGGCGCCGGCCTGGCCGGGTGGGCGGCTCAGCCGTGCAGCGGCATCGCGGCCAGTGCGGCGACGGCCCAGGTCACGGGGGTGAGGACGAGCAGGAGGACGCCGGCGCGCAGTGCGGCGGCGGCGCGCAGGGTGGCGGGCGGTGCGCCGAGGGTCAGGAGGGCGGCGGTGGTGGGGGTGCGGGCCTGCCGGGCTTCGAGGGCCGCCGTGGCCAGGGTGCCGAGGGTGCAGGCGACGACGAGGAGGGCACCGAGGAGGGCCAGCGGGCCGATGGTGACGGAGACGGTGGCGGCGGCGAACGCGCCGGAGGCGACCGCGCAGACCACGCCGAGGGGGCGGCCGATGCGGCGGGACTCGGTCATCAGCGCCCGGCCGGCGAGGAGGCGGGTGGCGCCGGGGCGGACGGCCTGCAGGAGCCTGCCGCACAGGTGGGTGAGGCTCGGGCCCGCCACCGCGAGGCCGAGCGCCGTTAGGGCCCAGCCGGCGAAGACGCCGGCCTCGTCCTGGCCGCCGCTGGCCGCGTACGTCTCCACGGCGAGGCCGGCCGCGAGCAGCGCCACCCCCCAGGGCAGGCCGCCCGGGGCGCCGTCGTCCGGCGGGGCGTCGGGGGAGGGGGCGGGCTTGCGCAGGCGCAGCGCCAGGGCCGCGGCGAGGGTCGCGGTCAGGGGCGGGACGGCGAGCAGGGTCAGGGCGGCGGCCAGCGGCATCGGCTGGTCGGCGGCGAGCAGCTCGGCGGCGGCGCCGTCGAACGGCATGCCGGTGATGTCGCCACGCAGGTGCAGGTAGAACAGGAGCGCGAGGGCCGAGCCGAGGGTGCAGGAGACGGCGGTGGACGCGGCCGCGATCGCGGTCAGCCGGGCCGGTCCGAGGCCGATCGCGGACAGCCCTGGCCGGGGCCGGGTGCTCGGGTCCGTACGGGCCACGGCGACGGCGAGGTGGACCATCGCGGCCAGCGGGACCAGGCACCACAGCAGCCGCAGGGTGGCGGTGGACGAGTCCTCGGGGTGGCCGGCCGCGTATCCGAGGGCGCACAGGAGCAGGAAGCCGACCCCCGCCGCGGCGCAGACGACGAGCAGACGCCGCAGCAGGACCAGGGGGTGGGTGCCGCGGGCTAGACGGAGAGCGAGCACGCCGTGACGCCCTCCGCTCCGTTCGTGCCGCCTCCGGTGGAGTTCACGCGCCGCCCGTCGAGCAGGGCGACGGCCCGGTCGGCGAGGGTGGCGATCTCGGGGTCGTGGGTGGCGAGGAGGACGGTGATGCGGTGGGAGCGGGCCGCGGTGGTGAGGGTCCGCAGGAACTGCGCGCCCTCGGCGCGGTGCAGGGTGGCGGTGGGTTCGTCGGCGTAGAGCACGCTGGGGGTGGTGACGAGCGCCCGGGCGAGGGAGATCCGCTGGCGCTGGTCCTGGAGCAGGGCGTGCGGGCGCTTGCGGGCGCACATGCCGATGTCGAGGCGTTCCAGCCATTCCATGGCGGTGGTCTTCGCGGCCCGCTGCGAGGAGCCGCGCAGCAGCAGGGGCAGGGCGGCGTTCTCCCAGGCGGTGAGCTCGGGGACGAGGGCCGGTTCGGGGTCGATCCAGCCGAACTTCTCCCGGCGCAGCCGTTCACGCTGGAGCGGCGCCATGGTGTGGACGGGGCTGCTGTTGAACCAGACCTCGCCCTGGTCGGGGAGGAGCTGGCCGGAGAGGCAGCGCAGCAGCGTGGTCTTGCCGGAGCCGCGTGGGCCGGTCACGGCAAGGATCTCGCCCTCGCGGATGCCGAGGGAGACACCGCTGAGGGCGGGCGTACCGCCCAGCGAGCAGTTCAGGGAACGCGCCCAGAGCACGTCGTTGTCCGGCGGGGCCACCATGGCGTACACCTCGGTATCGGATCTGATGTGTCGTCCCCCGTACGGGGGAACGAAGGACGGGCCTGTCGGTCACTGGTCACCCAGAGGCACCGTAAGTATTCAGATCGGGGTGTCCGGACAGCACGCGGCCCGGGCAGCCTCCATCTCACTCGGATGGGGGCATGCCCGGGCCGGTCACGCCGTGAGGGCGGCGTGCGATCGACGGACGGCCGGAGCCGTCAGAGCTTCGTCCAGGCCTCGGTGAGGGTGGCCCGGAGGATCTGCTCGATCTCGTCGAACGTGGACTGGTCCGAGATCAGCGGCGGAGCCAGCTGGATGACCGGGTCGCCACGGTCGTCGGCGCGGCAGTACAGACCGTTGTCGAACAGCGCCTTCGAGAGGAAGCCGTACAGGACGCGCTCGGTCTCCTCCTCGTTGAAGGACTCCTTGGTGTTCTTGTCCTTCACGAGCTCGATGCCGTAGAAGAAGCCGTTGCCGCGGACGTCGCCGACGATCGGCAGGTCGTGCAGCTTCTGCAGCGTCGACAGGAAGTTGCCCTCGTTGTCGAGCACGTGCTGGTTGATCTTCTCGCGCTCGAACAGGTCGAGGTTGGCGAGACCGACGGCCGCGGAGACCGGGTGGCCACCGAAGGTGTAGCCGTGCAGGAAGGTGTTGTCGCCCTTGTAGAACGGCTCGGCGAGCCGGTCGGAGACGATGCAGGCGCCGATCGGGGAGTAGCCCGAGGTCATGCCCTTGGCGCAGGTGATCATGTCCGGGACGTAGCCGAACTTGTCACAGGCGAAGGTGGTGCCGAGGCGGCCGAAGGCGCAGATGACCTCGTCGGAGACGAGCAGCACGTCGTACTTGTCGCAGATCTCACGGACCCGCTGGAAATACCCGGGCGGCGGCGGGAAGCAGCCGCCGGCGTTCTGCACCGGCTCCAGGAAGACCGCGGCGACGGTGTCAGGACCCTCGAAGAGGATCTCCTGCTCGATCTGGTCGGCGGCCCAGCGGCCGAAGGCCTCGGGGTCGTCGCCGAAGAGCGGGGCGCGGTAGATGTTGGTGTTGGGCACCTTGTGCGCGCCCGGCACCAGCGGCTCGAAGGGGGCCTTCAGGCCCGGCAGGCCGGTGATGGACAGGGCGCCCTGCGGGGTGCCGTGGTAGGCGACCGCACGCGAGATGACCTTGTACTTGGTCGGCTTGCCCATCAGCTTGAAGTACTGCTTGGCAAGCTTCCAGGCGGTCTCGACGGCCTCACCGCCGCCGGTGGTGAAGAAGACCTTGTTCAGGTCGCCGGGGGCCTCGTTGGCGAGGCGCTCGGCCAGCTCGACGGCCTTCGGGTGGGCGTACGACCACACGGGGAAGAAGGCGAGCTCCTGCGCCTGCTTGGCGGCGACCTCGGCGAGCTCCTTGCGGCCGTGGCCCGCCTGGACCACGAAGAGGCCGGCGAGGCCGTCGAGGTAGCGCCTGCCCTTGTCGTCGTAGATGTAGGTGCCCTCGCCGCGGACGATGGTCGGCACCGGGCTGTTCTCGTACGACGACATGCGGGTGAAGTGCATCCACAGGTGGTCGTAGGCGGTCTTGGAGAGGTCCTTGCTCACGGCTATCGGGTTCCCCACATATAGGTCTGCTTCTTGAGCTTGAGGTAGACGAAGCTCTCGGTGGAGCGCACGCCGGGGAGGGTGCGGATGCGCTTGTTGATCACATCCAGCAGGTGGTCGTCGTCCTCGCAGACGATCTCCACCATCAGGTCGAACGAGCCCGCGGTCATCACCACGTACTCGCACTCGGCCATCGCGGTCAGCGCGTCGGCGACTGGATCCAGATCCCCCTCGACATTGATGCCGACCATCGCCTGGCGCCGGAACCCCACGGTGAGGGGGTCGGTGACGGCGACGATCTGCATGACTCCCTGGTCGAGCAGCTTCTGGACGCGCTGGCGGACGGCGGCCTCCGAGAGGCCCACGGCCTTCCCGATGGCGGCGTACGGACGGCGTCCGTCTTCCTGGAGCTGTTCGATGATCGCCAGGGATACGGCATCGATCGTCGGGGACGATCCGTTCCCGGTCCTGGAATCTGCGCTTCGACTGACCACGACTTCACTGTGCACCGAGACTCGTCGGTCTGGCAACCCCAAACCGATGAAATTCGTTGTTCGAGCCTCTCGATCACACTGAATCCGAAGTTGCGGAGGGTCGGGGCTGTCGAAAGCGTCACCTCAACGACTAGGCTGTGGACGTCTCACCCACCGGACATCTGAAACTCTGACAAGGAGGGGTGGCAAAAGTGACCACCGAGCTGCGTCGTCTGCGCAACTACATCAACGGGGAGTTCCGGGACGCCGCCGACGGACGGACCATCGACGTGGTCAACCCGGCCACCGGCGAGGTCTACGCGACCTCTCCGCTCTCCGGCCAGGCCGACGTGGACGCGGCGATGGAAGCCGCCGCGGCCGCGTTCCCCGCCTGGCGGGACACCACCCCGTCGGACCGCCAGAAGGTACTGCTGAAGATCGCGGACGCCTTCGAGGAGCGCGCCGAGGACCTCATCGCCGCCGAGGTCCAGAACACCGGCAAGCCGCACGGCCTGACCGCCAGCGAGGAACTGCCGCCGATGGTGGACCAGATCCGCTTCTTCGCCGGCGCCGCCCGCATGCTCGAAGGCCGCTCCGCCGGCGAGTACATGGAGGGCATGACCTCGATCATCCGCCGCGAGCCGGTCGGCGTCTGCGCCCAGGTCGCGCCGTGGAACTACCCGATGATGATGGCCGTGTGGAAGTTCGCCCCGGCCCTCGCCGCGGGCAACACGGTCGTCCTCAAGCCGTCCGACACGACCCCCGCCTCGACCGTGCTGATGGCCGAGATCATCGGCCAGATCGTCCCCAAGGGCGTCTTCAACGTCATCTGCGGCGACCGCGAGACCGGCCGTGCCATGGTCGAGCACCCGACCCCCGCGATGGCCTCCATCACCGGCTCCGTACGCGCCGGCATGCAGGTCGCCGAGTCGGCGGCCAAGGACGTCAAGCGCGTCCACCTGGAGCTGGGCGGCAAGGCGCCGGTCGTCGTCTTCGAGGACACCGACATCGCCAAGGCCGTCGAGGACATCTCCGTGGCGGGCTTCTTCAACGCCGGCCAGGACTGTACGGCCGCCACCCGCGTCCTGGTCCACGAGTCCATCCACGACGAGTTCGTCAGCCTGCTCGCCAAGGCCGCCGCCGACACCAAGACCGGCCAGCCGGACGACGAGGACGTGCTCTACGGCCCGCTGAACAACGCCAACCAGCTGAAGCAGGTCTCCGGCTTCATCGACCGCCTCCCGGCCCACGCCAAGGTCGAGGCCGGCGGCCACCGGGTCGGCGACAAGGGCTACTTCTACGCCCCGACCGTCGTCTCCGGCCTCAAGCAGGACGACGAGATCGTGCAGAACGAGGTCTTCGGCCCCGTCATCACCGTCCAGTCGTTCAGCGACGAGAAGCAGGCGCTGGAGTACGCGAACGGCGTCGAGTACGCCCTGGCGTCCTCCGTCTGGACCAAGGACCACGCGCGCGCGATGCGCATGTCCAAGAGCCTCGACTTCGGCTGTGTGTGGATCAACACCCACATCCCGCTGGTCGCCGAGATGCCGCACGGCGGTTACAAGAAGTCCGGCTACGGCAAGGACCTCTCCGCGTACGGCTTCGAGGACTACACGCGCATCAAGCACGTGATGACGTCCCTGGGCTAAGACCGGCCCCGAACGGGCGGGCGGGGTTCGGTCCCCGCCCGCCCGTTCTGTTTTCGGGCGCCGCTACGAGCAGTCCGAGTGGTACGCGTACGGCCGGTCCGGGCAGAAGCGGCACTCGAAGACGTACATGCCGCCCATGTCACCGAGCATCAGGCCCGGCGGGCGCTGCACCGGGCGGCGGGCGTCGTACGGCAGGTCGATCACCGTGCCCTCGGCGGGTATGTCCTCCACCGGCACCCACGAGCGCCACGACTCCCCGTCGAACTCCGCGCTGTTGACCGTCAGCAGATGCTCCATCCGCCGCCCGCAGCCCAGGCAGTCCGGCCAGTACGGGTCCTGCGTCCAGGTCGGATAGCCGCCGACCTTGATGCCCTCGGCCACCGACAGATGCGACCAGTACGACCAGCCGGTCTCCTCCTCGACCGTGTCGAACCGCTCCTCCAGCGCCTCGTACACGGACTCCGGCAGGTCCCAGTTCGGATACTCGGTCACCCGCTCCGGGTGCACCACACACGGGTCCGGCAGATAGTCCTCGCGGGCCCCCTCCGGCCGCGGCGGCGCCGTCAGCTCCTCCTCCACGAGGCCGCTGTCACGCCAGTACAGCTCCGGCCGGGGCACATAGCCGTGCTCGTGGTCGAAGGGGCACCACAGCATCTGGAAGAGATCCGTGCCCTTGGGGAAGGGCAGTTCGGGCACATCGGGGGCGTACAGCTGCACCACCGGCACCATCGGCAGCGGCCCGTGGCCGCGCGGCGGGGCGTAGCCCGTACGCGGATGGTCGTCCTCGCAGTGCGGCCACGGCTCCCCGGCCGGCCACAGCAGCGGCCCGCCCACCGAACTGTCCAGGACCCCGGGGCTTCCCTGCCGCGGATGGAGCCGTACGGTCTCCCGGCGATAGGCGACGACCTCGGGGAACAGGGCCTCCACATCGAGCGGCCGGGGCGGGGTGGTTCGCGACGTCTCAGACATGACCGCAGACTAGGGGCCGGGTCTGACAACGGCCCCCGCCGCCGGGGCCGCCGACCGGTCGACAACGTGTCCGGCCCCACGCCTGGCGGTCGACGGAGCGTCCATTGCCCCTCACCGCCCGTCCGGGGATGCTTCCTGAGTGCGAGCCCTACCGAGCAGTATCCGCAGCCCCCTTCCCCGCCGTTCGCTGCTGCGCGTGCTGGGCGCCACCGCGGCGACGGCCGCGCTCGGCGGCTGCGGGGTGCCCGCCGCCTATGTCGAGCCCGGTGACCGGGCCGGCCGCGACCTGTCCGCGCGCGACCGTACGCTCGACTTCGCCAACTGGCCGCTCTACATCGACACCGACGAGGACGACACCTCCCTGCGTCCCACGCTCGCCGCCTTCACCGACCGCACCGGGGTCTCCGTACGCTACACGGAGGAGATCAACGACAACGACGAGTTCTTCGGCAAGATCAGCCCCGCGCTGATGAACCATCAGGAGACCGGCCGGGACCTCGTCGTCGTCAGCGACTGGATGGCCGCCCGGTTCGTACGCCTGGGCTGGGTGCAGGAGATGGACCGCACCCGGCAGCCCAACGTGGCCAGGTACCTCGACCCGCAGCTGCGGTCCCCCGGCTTCGACCAGGGCCGTACCCACAGCGTCCCCTGGCAGTCCGGGATCACCGGCATCGCCTACAACCGCCGCGCGCTCGGCCGGGAGATCAGGTCCACCAGGGACCTCTGGGCCCCCGACCTGCGCGGCAAGGTCACCCTGCTCTCCGGCCTCGACGAGTCCTTCGCCCTGCTGATGCAGGGCAACGGCGTCGACGTGACCCGGTGGACCGCCGACGACTTCCACACGGTCTGCGAGCAGGTGGACAAGCTCGTGAAGACCAGGCACATCCGGCGGTTCACCGGCAACGACTACATCAAGGACCTGTCCACCGGGGACGTGCTGGCCTGCCAGGCCTACTCGGGCGACGTCATCCAGCTCCAGGCCGACAACCCCGACATCGAGTTCGTCGTCCCCGAGGAGGGCGCCGAGCTCTGGGCGGAGAGCCTGATGATCCCCAACCTCGCCCGCCACAAGGCCAACGCCGAGAAGCTGGTCGACTTCTACTACCAGCCCGAGGTCGCCGCCGAGCTCGCCGCCTGGGTCACCTACGTCTGCCCGGTCCCCGCCGCACGCGACGTCCTCGCCGACTCCGACGACGAGGAACTGGCAGCGCTCGCCGAGGACCCGCTGATCTTCCCCGACGACGCGATGCGGCGCCGCCTGGCGACCGCCCGGGACATCACCTCCGAGGAGCGGGCTCAGTTCGCGAAGAAGTGGAACGCGATCGTCGGCCTGTGACCTGTGGCCAGTGACCTGTGACTTGTGGCCTGTGACGGGCGGGCGTCGGACGGCTCACGGCGTCGGCGGGCCGTACGCGCCCACCATCAGGGCCAGCGCGACCTGGTTCATCTCCTGACCCTTCGCATCGGTCGCGTTGACGCTGTACACCAGCGTGCGCGCCCCGTCGCGGGTGGACGCGATCGCCGCGGTGTAGCCCCAGCGGCCGCCCGTCTTGCCCCACACCTCCCGCCCGCCGAGCCGCTTCATCGACAGCCCGACCGAATAGGCCGCGGGAGCCCCGGACTTGTAGGTCGGCACGAGCTCGCCGTTCAGCCGCGGCAGGGTGAACATCTCCTCCAGCAGCGGCCCGCGCACCACTCGGCCCGCGAACAACGCCTTCGTGAACCGCTCAAGATCCGCCGTGGTCGAGATGACGTCACCGGCCGCCCAGCCGTCCGTCGCCCCCCACACCGACACATCCCGCAGCCCCCGGGAGCCGTCCTCCAGCGTCATCAGCTGGTAGCCGTGGTTGTGCGGGCCGTGGATACGGGGGCTCGTGCCGGGGAAGTACGTGCCGCGCAGCCCGAGCGGGCCGAGGATGCGGCGCTGCACCGTACGCTCGTAGCTCTCGCCGGTGACCCGCTCGACCAGCAGACCCGCGATCGTGTAGCCGATGTTGAGGTAGTGCTGCTGGGTGCCGGGGGCGAACTCCCGCTCCTGGCCGGTCGCCGAGCGGACCATCTCCCGCGCGTCGTGCCGCTCGAACCGCAGTGCGTACCGCTCCTCGACGGTCCGGCCGGGCATCTTGGCCGCAGGGATGCCATGGGTGTGGTTGAGCAACTGCCGTACGGTCACGTCCCCGTACGCCGCGGGGATCAGCTCCGGCAGATACGAGCGGGCCGTACGGTCCAGGTCGATCCGGCGCTCGGTGGCGAGCTGGAGAACGGTCGCCGCGGTGAAGACCTTGGTCACCGAACCGGCCCGGAAGCGCGCGTGCGGGTCCGCGGGGCGGTTGCTGCGCAGGTCGTGCACGCCGGAGGTGCCGTGCCAGCTCCCCTCGGTGCCGCCGACCCGCACCAGCGCGGCGGTCGCGTCCTGCCGCGGCAGCCCGGCGATCGCCGCCGCCAGCCGCTCGGCGTCGGCGGCCGGTACACCGCCCCGGGCGGCGGCCGCCACCGGCGGGTGGGCGGCCGCGGGCAGTACCGAAGGGCCCGCCGCGACACCGAGGACGAGCGCGGCGGCGATCAGGGCACGGGTCCGTGCGTTCATGGTCAACTCCTGGGACATGAGCCGTTGTTCTCGACGGCTCCATCCTGCTGGCCTGCGGCTTCACACGGATCGCCGACGCGGGCGGTCTTCCCGGGTCAGTCCCTCGCCGACGCGGGGGAGAAGCCGCCGCCGGCGCCTCCCCCGGCCGGGGGAGCACCCGCCGCGACCAGACCCGTCTCGTAGGCGCAGATCACCGCCTGGATACGGTCGCGCAGCCCCAGCTTGGCCAGCACATGGCCCACATGCGTCTTGACCGTGTGCTCGCTGACGACGAGGGACGCGGCGATCTCCGCGTTCGACAGGCCACGGGCGAGCAGCAGCAGCGTCTCGCGCTCCCGGGCCGTCAGCACCTCCAGCCGGGGATCGGGGCGCGGCGCCCGGCGCGTGGGCCGGGTGTACTCCTCGACGAGCCGGCGCGCCACCGACGGCGCGAGGAGCGAGTCGCCCCGCGCGACCACCCGCACGGCGTGCACCAGGTCGTCCCTGCGGACGTCCTTCAGCAGGAAGCCGCTCGCGCCCGCGTGCAGCGCCTCGTACACATACGCGTCCGAGTCGAACGTCGTGAGCATCACGCTCCGGCAGGCGCCGGCGGCGCTGATCGCGCGGCACGCCTCGATCCCGTCCATGCGCGGCATGCGGATGTCGAGCAGCGCCACGTCCGGGGCGTGCCGGCGCACCGCCTCGACGGCCTCGGCCCCGTCGCCCGCCTCGGCGACCACCTCGATGTCCGGCTGGACGTCCAGGATCATCGCGAAGCCGCTGCGGACCAGCTCCTGGTCGTCGGCGACCACGACTCGGATCGTCATCGTTCCCCTTTCCGGGCCGTCTCCAGCGGGAGCTCGACCCGCAGTTCGAAGCCCCGGCCGTCAGGTCCCGGGCCGGTCGTCGCCCGGCCGCCGTGGGCGGCGGCCCGCTCGCGGATCCCCACCAGGCCGTGGCCGCCCGCGGCCGGCGTCCGGGCGCCCCGCCCGTCGTCGGTCACCGTGATCCGGACCACCGCCTCACCGTAGGTGAGGTGGATGTGGGCGCGGCGCGCGGCCGCGTGTTTGACGGTGTTGGTCAGGGCCTCCTGGACGATGCGGTGGACCGTCGTCCCGGTCGCGTCGCCGAGGGCCCGTACGTCCCCGGTCTCCTCGTAGGTCACCTCGAGCCCGCTGGCCCGCACCCGCTCCACCAGGCCCGGCAGCCCGGCGATGCCCGGCTGCGGCTCACGCGGCGACGCGCAGTCCCCCTCCGGCTCCTCGCGCAGCACGCCCAGCATGCGGCGCAGTTGGACCATGGCGTCCCGGCCGGTCTCGGAGATCGCGTCGAAGGCCGCCTCCGCCCGCTCCGGCGCCGTACGCACCGCCACCGGTCCCGCCTCCGCCTGCACGATCATCAGGCTCACCGCATGGGACAGGATGTCGTGCATCTCCCCGGCGATCCGGGCCCGTTCGCGCGCGGCGGCCTGCTCGGCCTCGATCCGGTTGGCCCGTCTGCTCGTGTCGACCAGCCGCCCGAAGACGTACGCCGCGGCGAAGACGAAGAGCGAGAAGGTCAGCTCCCGCACGGAGCGTGTGTTGAGCCAGACCGACACGGGCACCGCCACCACCAGGGCCAGCAGGGTCGCCAGGCGACGGCGGGGCGGGCACAGGGCGGCGATCGTGTAGACGATGACCAGGCCGGTGTACGGGAGCGGCTGTCCGGGCCCGTCCACGGCCAGCCGGTACAGCGCGCTCGTCGCCAGGATCGCGGCGAAGACGGTGACCGGCGCGCGGCGGCGCCAGACCAGCGGCAGCACGGTCAGGGTGGTCAGTCCGTACGCCTGCCAGGTCGCCGGAGCCAGCTCCGGCGCGCGCGGCACCACGAACGGCATCGACATCGCCGCCTGCACCAGCAGCGCGATCCCGATGTCCACGGTCCATGGATGGGTGCGCGACAGCACCCGGGCCCGGTCCCACAGCCCCCGTATGTCTCCCGGGACGTCCACTAGGGCTGCCGTTTGCGCAGGACGGAGGCGAGCGTGTCCACCCGGTTGGTGGTGATCGAGTCCACGCCGTGCGCGATCAGCTTCCGCATGGTGCGCCGGGTGTCCGCGGTCCACGCAGAGAGCAGGAAGCCGTCCCGGTGCACCCGGTCGGCGAGGTCCCGGCTCACCAGCCCGAAGCGGTAGTTGAGCCAGCGGGGCGCGACGGCGTCGAGCAGCACACGCCGCGGCGGGGCGAGCGTGTCCCAGGTCAGCGCGATCTCCGCGGCCGGGTCGGCGGCCCGCACCTGAAGCATCGCGGTGGGGCCGCCGCAGTAGTACGTACGCCCGCCCGCGCCGCATTCGCGGACGACGCCGACGATGGCGCGAATGTCGGACTCGGTGGCGCCCGGCACGTCGATCATCAGCCGGTGCGACCCGGCGGCGAGCAGCGCGTCCCGCAGCGTCGGCACGCCGCCGGCCACCGCCCGGACCTCGTCGTACGTGAGGCTGGTCAGCAGGCGGTCGTGCCTCCACAGCCGCTTGAGCGTGTCGTCGTGCAGCAGCACGGGCACGCGGTCGCGGGTGAGCCGGACGTCGATCTCGACCGCGTCCGCGCCCCGTTCGACCGCCGAACGGAGCGACGCGAGGGTGTTCTCGGGGAAGCGGTAGGGGTCGCCTCGATGCCCTACGACGGTGACGTTGCGCATGGACCCATTGTCGCCGGTGCGGTCGGGGTCCTACCGGCTGAGCCAGGCGTCGGTGTAGGTGTCGATCTCGGCGGCGATCCGGGCCTTGCCGTCCGTGTCGAGGAAGGACGCCTCGACGGCGTTCTTGGCGAGCGCGGCCAGGCCCCGCTCGTCCAGGTCCAGGAGCCGGGCGGCGACCGCGTACTCGTTGTTGAGGTCGGTGCCGAACATCGGCGGGTCGTCGCTGTTGATCGTCACCAGCACACCGGCCCGCACCATCTCCTTGACCGGGTGCTCGTCGAGGTCGGTCACCGCGCGCGTGGCGATGTTGGAGGTGGGGCAGACCTCCAGCGCGATCCGGTGGTCGGCCAGGTGCTTCAGCAGGGCCGGGTCCTGGACGGCGCTGATGCCGTGGCCGATGCGCTCGGCGCCCAGCTCGCCCAGGGCGTCCCAGATCGTCTCGGGGCCCGTCGTCTCGCCCGCGTGCGGGACGCTGCGCAGACCGGCGGCGCGGGCCCGGTCGAAGTACGGCTTGAACTGCGGGCGGGGGACACCGATCTCCGGCCCGCCCAGCCCGAAGGAGACCAGCCCCTCGGGGCGCAGGTCCACCGCGAGCCGCGCGGTCTCCTCGGCGGCCTCAAGGCCGGCCTCGCCGGGGATGTCGAAGCACCAGCGCAGGATCACGCCCAGCTCGGCCTCGGCGGCCTTGCGGGCGTCCTCGATCGCCGCCATGAACGCGTTCTCGTCGATGCCGCGGCGGGTCGAGGAGTACGGCGTGATCGTCAGCTCCGCGTAGCGGATGTTCTGCCGCGCCATGTCACGGGCGACCTCGAACGTCAGCAGGCGGACGTCCTCCGGGGTGCGGATCAGGTCCACGACCGACAGGTAGACCTCGATGAAGTGGGCGAAGTCCGTGAAGGTGAAGTAGTCGCGCAGCGCCTGCGGGTCCGTGGGGACCTTGGAGTCGGGGTGGCGGGCGGCCAGTTCGGCGACGATCCGGGGAGATGCGGAGCCCACGTGGTGGACGTGCAGCTCGGCCTTGGGGAGTCCGGCGATGAAGGGGCGCAGATCGGTCATCGGATCATCGTAGGCGGGGTGGGGACCGGGCGGCCCTGGGGTATGAGCCACGTCGTAGCATGGCGGGACCATGATGGGGGAGGCACATGTCTGACCAGAGCGACCGGCCGGACCCGTGGGCGCCGCCGGAGGGCCGCACACCACAGGACAAAGTGGAGCTGAGCAAGCCGACGCCCGGAGCCGCGGGCGGTCCGACGCCGCCTCCGGTGCACGACCAGCCCACGATGACGGCGATGCCGGGGGCGGGCGGCTTCGGCCCGCCCGACCTGGGCGCGGTTCCGCCCCCGCCGACCGCTCCGGGCGGCCCGGCGACGGCGCCCCCGGCGAGCGGCTACGGCTACCCCACCGCCCCCACGGCCTCGGGGTACGGCCACCCCGGCTACCCGGGCTACTCCGGCTACGGCCAGCCCGGCTGGCCCGGCGCCGCACCGGCCAACGGCATGGGCATCACGGCGATGGTCCTCGGGATCTGCGCCACGGTCGGCTTCTGCGCGTACGGCCTCGGGATCATCCTGGGCATCCTCGCCCTGATCTTCGGCGTCATCGGCCGTAAGCGCGTGCAGCGCGGCGAGGCGACGAACTCGGGGATGGCGGTCGCCGGGATCGTGCTCGGCTCGATCGGCATGGTGGTGAGCGCCGCCTTCCTCGCGTTCCTGATCTGGGCGATCGTGCAGAGCGAGAAGGAGGACAGCGGCACCTACGACTCGTACTCGACGTCCCTGGTCGTGCAGTCCGCCCGCTGACCTTTCCCCTCCGTGGGACCGCCGGGGGCCCGCGCCCCCGGCGTCAGGCCCGGCGTCAGCCCCACAGGCGCTCCCGGGCCTCCATCAGGGCGAAGCCCAGCAGGTTCAGACCCCGCCAGCGGGCGGGGTCCTCGGCGCGGGGGTCGTCGGCGGCGAGGCCGATGCCCCAGATGCGGTCCAGGGGGCTCGCCTCCACCAGCACGCGGTCGCCCGTCGACAGCAGGAACGCCCGCAGGTCCTCGTCAGCGGCGAACTTGTGGACGCTGCCCTCGACGACGATGCCGTACCGCTCCCGGTCCCAGACCGTCTCGTCGAAGCCCCGGACCAGCCGGCCCGCGTTCTTCGCCTGCGCCGGGCTCCGCGCCTCGACCGCCGCGCACTCCGCGTCCGGATCGCCGAAGAGCCGTGCCTTCGACGCCATCATCCAGTGCTCGGCCGTGGCATAGCGTGTTCCGTCGACCGTGAACGGCGACGGCCACCACTGGCTCAGACAGCTCTTCCCGACGCGTCCGTCGCGGCGCGGCGTGTGCCCCCAGAAGTGCAGGTATTTCACTCGCTTACCCTTGCTGACCTGCGCGGTCAGCTCCTCGATGCTCCCCATGCATGCGAGTTTGGCATCCGCCACGGACACTCCGTACGGAGATTTTCGCGGCGCCTCGACACTTGGTCGACCGATTCCGTCGCGTAACCAAAAGGCAACAACGGAATCACTTGTTGGACCGCATGCGCTCTGTCAGGATCGGCACTCAATTCGATCTGGAACAACGGAGAGCGTGATGGGCAACCGCTTCCAGGACACGGACAGCGAGACGGACAGCGAGACCGGCAGCGGCACCGCGGCCACCACCGCGGCCACGGTCGCCGAGCGCTTCGCGCAGGGCGCGCAGTACATCGGCGGGCGGCTGCGGCCGGGCACCTCAGGGCGGGAACACGGCGTCGTCGACCCCGCCACGGGCAAGACCGTGCACACCTACGACCTCGCCGGCACCGCCGACGTGGACGCCGCCGTCGCCGCCGCCCGGGAGGCGTTCCCCGGCTGGGCGGGCGCCACGCCCGGCGAGCGCTCGGAGGCGCTGCACCGGTTCGCCGGTGTCCTCGCCGAGCGGGCCGAGGAGTTCGCGCGCGTCGAGTCGCTCCAGTGCGGCAAGCCCATCAAGCTCTCCACCGAGTTCGACGTACCGGGCACCATCGACAACACCGCCTTCTTCGCCGGCGCCGCCCGCCACCTCCAGGGCCAGTCGGCGGGGGAGTACAGCGGCGACCACACCTCGTACGTCCGCCGCGAGCCGATCGGCGTCGTCGGCTCCATCGCGCCCTGGAACTACCCGCTCCAGATGGCCGCCTGGAAGATCCTCCCGGCGATCGCCGCGGGCAACACGATCGTCCTGAAGCCCGCCGAGCTCACCCCGCTGACCTCGCTGATGTTCGCCCAGGCCGCCACCGAGGCGGGGATCCCCGACGGGGTCGTGAACGTCGTCACCGGCGCCGGACGGGACGCGGGCGAACACCTCGTCGGCCACGGCGACGTCGCCATGACCTCCTTCACCGGCTCCACCCCGGTCGGCAAGCGGGTCGCCGAGATCGCCACCTCCACCGTCAAGCGCCTCCACCTTGAGCTCGGCGGCAAGGCGCCCTTCGTCGTCTTCGACGACGCCGACCTGGAGGCCGCCGTGCACGGCGCGGTCGCCGGCGCCCTCATCAACACCGGCCAGGACTGCACCGCCGCCACGCGCGCGTACGTCCAGCGCCCCCTCTACGACGCGTTCGTGGAGCAGGTCGCGGCGCTCATGGAGACCGTCCGCCTGGGCGACCCCTTCGACCCTGCCACCGACCTCGGCCCGCTCATCAGCCACGCCCAGCGCGACCGGGTCGCCGGTTTCGTCGACCGGGCCCGCGGCTACGCCCGGATCGTCACCGGCGGCGAGGCCCCCAGGGGCGACGGCGCGTACTACCGGCCCACCCTCGTCGCGGACGCCCCCCAGGACAGCGAGATCGTCCAGGCCGAGATCTTCGGCCCGGTGCTGGTGGTGCTCCCGTTCGACTCCGACGAGGAGGGTCTGCGGCTCGCCAACGACACCCCCTACGGCCTGGCCGCCTCCGCCTGGACCCGGGACGTCTACCGGGCCGGCCGGGCCACCCGGGAGATCAAGGCAGGGTGCGTCTGGATCAACGACCACATCCCGATCATCAGCGAGATGCCCCACGGCGGATACAAGGCGTCGGGCTTCGGAAAGGACATGTCGGTGTACTCCTTCGAGGAGTACACGCAGGTCAAGCATGTGATGTACGAAAACACCGCGGTGATCCGGAAGGACTGGCACCGCACAATCTTCGGGGACCGATAGCCACTCGCCGCCGCACCGACCACGCGGCGACACCCATCCCGAAAGGGCACAGCGCATGGAGCAGTACGAGCCCGACGGCCTGTCCGCGGCCCAACTGGCCGCGATGCGGCGCAGTCTGACCAGCGGCCGGGGCGCCCTGACCCGCCGTTCGATGCTGCGCGCCGGCGGCGTCGGCGCGCTCACCCTCGGCGGCCTCGCCGGGCTGAGCGCCTGCGGCATCCCTCCCGCGAAGCGGGAGGGCGCGGGCCCCGCGTCCACGGACTACTCGGACAAGGAGAAGCGTCTGTCCTTCTCCAACTGGACCGAGTACATGGACGTCAGTGAGGACGAGAAGACCTACCCGTCGCTGCAGGCGTTCACCAAGCGCACCGGCATCGCGGTCAAGTACACCGCCGACATCAACGACAACGTCGAGTTCTTCGGCAAGATCAAGCCGCAGCTCGCCGCGGGCCAGGACACCGGCCGGGACCTGATCTGTGTCACCGACTGGCTCGCCGCCCGCATCATCCGGCTCGGCTGGGCGCAGAAGCTCGACGCGTCCCGCCTGCCCCATGCGTACGCCAACCTCTCGGCGCAGTTCCGCAGCCCCGACTGGGACCCCGGTCGCGCCTACTCGTACCCCTGGACCGGCATTTCCACCGTCATCGCCTACAACTCCAAGGCGACCGGCGGCCGGAAGGTCGACTCCGTGTCCCAGCTCCTCGACGACCCCACGCTCAAGGGCCGGGTCGGTTTTCTCACCGAGATGCGGGACTCCGTCGGCATGACCCTGCTCGACATGGGCAAGGACCCCGGCTCCTTCAAGGACGCCGACTTCGACGCGGCGATCGGACGCCTCCAGAAGGGCGTCACCACCAAGCAGATCCGCCGCTTCACCGGCAACGACTACACCTCCGACCTGGACAAGGGCGACCTCGCCGCCTGTCTGGCGTGGGCCGGCGACGTCATCCAGCTCCAGGCCGACAACCCGGACATCAAGTACACGATCCCCGCCGCCGGATACATCACCTCCAGCGACAACCTCCTTGTCCCGGCCCAGGCCCGGCACAAGACCAACGCCGAGAAGCTCATCGACTACTACTACGAGCCCCCGGTCGCCGCCCAGCTCGCCGCGTACATCAACTACGTCTGCCCGGTCGACGGCGTGAAGGAGGAACTCGCCAAGATCGACCCGGCGCTCGCGGACAACACGCTGATCCTCCCCGACAAGGCCATGGCGGCGAAGTCGCGCGCCTTCCGTTCGCTCAGCAGCGCCGAGGAGACGGCGTACGAGGAGAAGTTCGCCAAGCTCATCGGAGCCTGAGCCGACGCCGCCCAGCCGACCCGCCCCCTCGAAACCCCTGGGATCACGACCCATGACTGACAAGAACACCGGCGGCGACGTCCGTCTCACCGGGATCAGCAAGTCCTACGGCGCCTTCACCGCCGTACAGCCGCTGGACCTCACCGTCCCCGAGGGCTCCTTCTTCGCCCTCCTCGGCGCCTCCGGCTGCGGCAAGACCACCACGCTGCGGATGATCGCCGGCCTGGAGGAGCCCACCACCGGCACCGTCTTCCTCGGCGACCGCGATGTCACCGACCTGCCGCCGTACAAGCGCCCGGTCAACACCGTCTTCCAGTCCTACGCACTCTTCCCGCACCTCGACATCTACGAGAACGTCGCCTTCGGTCTGCGCCGCCGTGGCGTCAAGTCGGTGAAGAAGCAGGTCGGCGAGATGCTCGAGCTCGTCCAGCTCGGGGACAAGGCCAAGCACAAGCCGCACCAGCTCTCCGGCGGGCAGCAGCAGCGCGTCGCCGTCGCCCGCGCGCTCATCAACCACCCGCAGGTCCTCCTGCTCGACGAGCCGCTCGGCGCCCTCGACCTGAAGCTGCGCCGCCAGATGCAGCTGGAGCTCAAGCGCATCCAGACCGAGGTCGGGATCACCTTCATCCACGTCACCCACGACCAGGAGGAGGCCATGACCATGGCCGACACGGTCGCGGTGATGAACGGCGGCCGGGTCGAACAGCTGGGCGCCCCCGCCGAGCTCTATGAGAACCCGCGCACCACCTTCGTCGCCAACTTCCTCGGCACGTCCAACCTGATCGAGGCGGAGGTCGTCGAGGCGGGCGCCGAACTCGTCGTCACGGCCGGCGGCGGCAAGCTGCGGCTGCCCGGCGAGCGGTGCTCCGCGCCCGCCGCCACCGGCGGCCGGCTGCTCGTCGGCATCCGCCCCGAGAAGATCTCTTTGGCGCACGCCGACGACGAGAACACCATCGCCGCCGGCCGCAACAAGGTCACCGGCAGGATCGTCGACACCTCCTTCATCGGCGTCTCCACCCAGTACGTCGTCGACAGCCCGGCGGGCGGCGCGCTCCAGGTGTACGAGCAGAACATCGAGCGCGACACACGGCTCGTCCCCGGCGCCCCCGTGGTCCTGCACTGGAACCCCGCCCACACCTTCGGCCTGGACGCCGCCCAGGCCATCGACGCCGGGGTCGAAACGGTGGAGGACGCCGCGTGACCGTCACCGACGCCCCACCCGCAGCCGAGCTGCCGGACCTTCCGGTCCGCAAGGCCTCGGCCCGCAAGCGGCTCGTCCCGTACTGGCTGCTGCTGCCCGGCATCCTGTGGCTGCTGGTCTTCTTCGCCCTGCCGATGATCTACCAGGCCTCCACCTCCGTGCAGACCGGCTCCCTGGAGAAGGGCTTCGAGGTCACCTGGCACTTCCAGACCTACTGGGAGGCGCTGAAGGAGTACTACCCGCAGTTCATCCGGTCCCTGCTCTACGCCGGCACCGCCACCCTGCTCTGCCTGCTGCTGGGCTATCCGCTCGCGTATCTGATCGCCTTCAAGGCGGGCCGCTGGCGCACCCTGCTGCTCGTCCTGGTCATCGCGCCGTTCTTCACCAGCTTCCTCATCCGGACGCTGGCGTGGAAGACGATCCTCGCCGACGGCGGCGCGGTCGTCGGCGCGCTGGACGCCCTCCACGTCCTCGACGTCACCAACTGGCTGGGCTGGACCGAGGGCAACCGCGTCCTCGCCACCCCGATGGCGGTCGTCTGCGGCCTCACCTACAACTTCCTGCCGTTCATGATCCTGCCGCTCTACACCTCGCTGGAACGGATCGACGGCCGACTGCACGAGGCCGCCAAGGACCTCTACGCCTCGCCGGCCACCACCTTCCGAAAGGTGACCTTCCCGCTCTCCATGCCCGGCGTGGTCTCGGGCACGCTGCTCACCTTCATCCCGGCCAGCGGCGACTACGTCAACGCCGAACTGCTCGGCTCCACCGACACCAAGATGGTCGGCAACGTGATCCAGTCCCAGTTCCTGCGAGTCCTGGACTATCCGACGGCCGCGGCGCTGTCGTTCATCCTCATGGCGGTCGTCCTGCTCATGGTCACCGTCTACATCCGCCGGGCGGGAACGGAGGATCTGGTCTGATGCGTTGGATCCGTCGGAACCTTGTCGTCATCGCGGGGCTGCTCACGCTCGCGTACATGATCCTGCCGAACATCGTCGTGATGGTGTTCTCGTTCAACAAGCCGGCCGGGCGGTTCAACTACTCCTGGCAGCAGTTCTCGCTGGACGCCTGGAAGGACCCCTGCGGCGTCGCCGACCTGTGCGGCTCGCTCACGCTCTCCCTCCAGATCGCCGCGTGGGCCACGCTCGGCGCCACCGCGCTCGGCACGATGATCGCCTTCGCGCTGGTCCGCTACCGCTTCCGGGCGCGCGGCGCGATCAACTCGCTGATCTTCCTGCCGATGGCGATGCCCGAGGTCGTGATGGCCGCCTCCCTGCTCACGCTCTTCCTCAACATGGGCGCGGAGCTGGGCTTCTGGACCGTCCTGATCGCCCACATCATGTTCTGTCTGTCGTTCGTCGTCACCGCCGTCAAGGCCCGGGTGATGTCCATGGACCCGCGCCTTGAGGAGGCCGCCCGCGACCTGTACGCGGGGCCGGTGCAGACCTTCGTACGGGTCACGCTGCCGATCGCCGCACCCGGCATCGCGGCGGGCGCGCTGCTCGCCTTCGCGCTCTCGTTCGACGACTTCATCATCACCAACTTCAACGCGGGCTCGACCGTGACCTTCCCCATGTTCGTCTGGGGATCGGCGCAGCGCGGCACGCCCGTGCAGATCAACGTCATCGGCACGGCGATGTTCATCATCGCTGTACTGGTGGTCGTCGCCGGGCAGATCATCACCAACCGGCGAAAGCGCACCGCGACAACCTGAGAAAGCTCGAAGGAGTTGGAAACCATGGCCCCAGTCGCCATGCGTAGTGCCGCACACTCTCTCTCCGACGCCCGGCCCGTCCCCTTCTGGCTGGAAGACCCCGGCAAGCCGGCCGCCCTGCCCGCCCTCACCTCCGCCGAGCGCTGCGATCTGCTCGTGGTCGGCGGAGGCTACAGCGGACTGTGGACCGCGCTCCTCGCCAAGGAGCGCGACCCCGGGCGCGACGTCGTGCTGATCGAAGGCCGCGAGGTGGGCTGGGCCGCCTCGGGCCGCAACGGTGGCTTCTGCGCCGCCTCCCTCACCCACGGGCTGGGCAACGGCCTGGCCCGCTGGCCCGGTGAGCTGAGCACGCTGGAGGAGCTGGGCGAGCGCAACCTCGACGCCATCGAGGCGGCGGTCGCGGCGTACGGCATCGACTGCGACTTCGAGCGGACCGGCGAGATCGACGTCGCCACCGAGCCGCACCAGCTCGACGAGCTGGGCGAGATGTACGCGGAGGCCGAGCGGCTCGGGCTCGCCGGTGGCCTGGAGCTCCTCGACCAGGACGCCGTACGGGCCGAGGTCGACTCGCCCACCTTCCTCGGCGGGCTGTGGGACCGCCGCGGCGTCGCCATGCTGCACCCCGCCAAGCTGGCCTGGGGCCTCAAGCGGGCCTGCCTGGAGCTGGGTGTACGGATCTACGAGAACACCCAGGCCCTGGACCTGGCCGCGGCCGGCCCCGGCATGGCCGTGCGGACTCCCTACGGCCGGATCCTCGCCCGCCGGCTCGCCCTCGGCACCAACGTCTTCCCGTCGCTGGTCAAGCGGGTGCGGCACTACGTCGTCCCGGTCTACGACTACGCCCTGATGACCGAGCCGCTGAGCGAGGAGCAGCTCGCCGCGGTCGGCTGGAAGCGCCGGCAGGGCCTGGGCGACTCCGCCAACCAGTTCCACTACTTCCGGATCACCGCCGACAACCGCATCCTGTGGGGCGGCTACGACGCGATCTACCCCTACGGGGGCCGGGTCAGCGCCGAGATGGACCACCGCCCGGAGACCTACCTCAAGCTCGCCGAGCACTTCTTCACCTGCTTCCCGCAGCTGGAGGGGCTCCGCTTCAGCCACGCCTGGGGCGGCGCGATCGACACCTGCTCGCGCTTCTCGGCGTTCTTCGGCACCGCGCACGGCGGCAAGGTCGCCTACGCCACGGGCTACACCGGGCTCGGTGTGGGCGCCACCCGGTTCGGCGCCGATGTGATGCTCGATCTGCTGTCGGGGCGGCGCACGGAGCGTACGGAGCTGGAGATGGTGCGCTCCAAGCCGCTGCCGTTCCCGCCCGAGCCGTTCGCCTGGGCCGGGATCGGGATCACCAAGTGGTCCCTGGCGCACGCCGACACCCACGGCGGCCACCGCAATCTGTGGCTGAAGGCGATGGACCGTCTGGGCCTCGGTTTCGACAGCTAGACACCGCTGGATCCCGCCAAATTTCGTCAGTGTGCGCCGACCGCACGCCGGGGGCGCACACCAATCGATCAAGATATGACCCAGTTCACCACCAACCATTGGCCCGAACCCGCGTAATGATCGTCGCCAACTCCGCTCTCCCCGCGTGGACGCAATCGTCCGCACACGGACATGGAGGCCGTTGGCAATGACAGGTTCGGGGGCCAAGACCGCAGTGGAATGGCTGGTGTCGGTCGCACCGGATCCTGACGCCTGCCGGTGGGAATGGGAGCGCAACCCCCTCGGGGTCGCGCTGCTGCCCGCCGGCCGGCGCTGGGACGTACTGATCCTCCCGGGGGAGCTCGGCTATCCGACGCTCGATGTGCTCACCCGGCTCGTCGACCGGCCCGGCCCGGTCCTCGCCGACTTCGGCGATGCCCGGATGGGCTTCTTCGTGCCGCCGGGCACGGCCGCGCGCTGGCTCGGTACGGGGGTGCGCAGCGCCGGCTGGGGCACCTGGATCGTCGTGCCGTACCCCGGCCGGGCCACCGGCGGGGTGCGCTGGCTGATCGCGCCGGACGGTACCGGGACCCTCACGGACGCCGCGCTGCTCGAACTCGCCATGCACGAGGCGGCCGGCCGGCTCGCCCGCGAGGAGAGGGGGGAGCCGGGCCGCTGAGACGCCAGAGGTCTCGCCCTCCCGGTCATCCACGCCCTGACCGCTACAACCAGTGGGAGTTCAGCTGGGAGTTCAGCCGGAACTTCGACGCATACCCATGGAGCTGAGCAGCAGAACCGCCGAGAACAGGAAGACGCTGGCCAGGACGTCCAACGGCCAGTGGTAGCCGCGCAGCACCAGACCGGTGCCCGTCGCCGCGGTCAGCGCCCCGGCGGCGGCGACCGCCCAGCGCCGGGCCACCAGCAGGGCTGCCCCGCCGTAGGCGATCAGCGCCGTGGCCGTGTGGCCCGAGGGGTAGTAGCCGGTCGCCTCGGTGAGCGGGCCCTGCCGCTCCAGCAGCAGCTTCAGCGGGACGACCAGAGCCGGTACGAGGACCATGGCCAGGCCCGCGTACAGCGCCTGACGGCGCCGCCCGCGCCACAGCGCGTACGCCAGCGCGCAGGCCAGCACGGGCAGGGCGACCTGCATGTTGCCGAGATCGGCGCTGAGTTCGGTGAGCCACCGCGGGCCACGGCCGGCGAGATGGCGGGAGACCCGTTCGTCCAGCCGGGCGAGGGGGCCGCCGACGGCGACCTGCCAGGTGGTGAGTCCGAAGAGGAGCCCGCAGAGGGCGAGAAGGAGATAAGCCGGCCGCCCCGGAACAGGGGGGGTGGTTCCGAGGCGGCCGGCTTGACCGGTGCACCGCGCGCCCCGGGGGGTGTGGGGCGGGCGGCCGTCCGATCGGTGAGGAGTTCCGGGACCGGAGGCCCCGGGGGTGTGCGCGAGGGCACGATCAGGGCGATGCTGGGGAGGCCCCGCCCTGTGGTCGCCCGCAGTCACCTGCGAGCGGGGTGTTTCTCTCATCTGCAGAAACCGTACGGCAGAGGCGAGGGGACCGACAGCCGGATCTCCATCCCGCCATCGGCCCCCCACAACCTCTTCACAGAGTGACGGTCACCCGTCACACGGACCGTCAGATCGCAGCCAGCGCCGCCTCGATGACGTCCAGGCCCTCGTTCAGCAGGTCCTCGCCGATGACCAGCGGCGGCAGGAAGCGCAGCACGTTGCCGTAGGTGCCGCAGGTCAGGACCAGCACACCCTCGGCGTGGCAGGCCTTGGCCAGCGCGCCGGCGGCCTCCGGGTTGGGCTCCTTGGTGGCGCGGTCCTTGACCAGCTCGATGGCGATCATCGCGCCACGGCCGCGGATGTCGCCGATGATGTCGTACTTCTCCGCCATCGCCGACAGCCGGGACTTCATGAGCGACTCGATCTTCTTCGCCTTGGCGTTGAGGTCGAGCTCCTTCATGGTCTCGATGGAGCCGAGCGCACCGGCGCAGGCCACCGGGTTGCCGCCGTAGGTGCCGCCCAGGCCACCGCCGTGCACGGCGTCCATGATCTCGGCGCGGCCGGTCACGGCGGCGAGCGGCAGACCGCCCGCGATGCCCTTGGCGGTGGTGATCAGGTCCGGGACGATGCCCTCGTCCTCGCAGGCGAACCACTGACCGGTGCGGCAGAAGCCGGACTGGATCTCGTCCGCGACGAAGACGATGCCGTTGTCGTTGGCGAACTTCACGATCGCCGGCAGGAAGCCCTTGGCGGGCTCGATGAAGCCGCCCTCGCCGAGCACCGGCTCGATGATGATCGCGGCGACGTTCTCGGCGCCGATCTGCTTGGAGATCTGGTCGATGGCCTGGGCGGCGGCCTCGGGACCGCAGTTCTCCGGGCCGGTGGGCCAGCGGTAGCCGTAGGCGACCGGCACCCGGTAGACCTCGGGCGCGAACGGACCGAAGCCCTGCTTGTACGGCATGTTCTTCGAGGTCAGCGCCATCGTCAGGTTCGTACGGCCGTGGTAGCCGTGGTCGAAGACGACGACGGCCTGGCGCTTGGTGTACGAACGGGCGATCTTGACCGCGTTCTCGACGGCCTCGGCGCCGGAGTTGAACAGCGCGGACTTCTTGGCGTGGTCGCCCGGGGTCAGCTCGGCGAGCGCCTCACAGACCTCCACGTAGCCCTCGTACGGCGTCACCATGAAACAGGTGTGGGTGAAGTCGGCGAGCTGGGCGGTGGCGCGGCGTACGACGGCCTCGGCGGAGGCGCCCACGGAGGTGACGGCGATACCGGAACCGAAGTCGATCAGACGGTTGCCGTCGACGTCCTCGATGATGCCGCCGCCGGCGCGCGCCGTGAAGACGGGAAGCACGGAGCCCACACCGCCGGCCACCGTGTCGAGACGGCGGGCCTGCAGCTCCTGCGACTTCGGGCCGGGAATCGCGGTGACGACGCGGCGCTCCTGCGGAATTGCGCTCATGAGGGCTCCTGGGGGTGTTTCCGGACGCTTTCAGAGTTTCTTTCCGCAGGTTAGGGGTGGGGGCCGGGGGCAGGCATGCGCCGATCGGGAGTGGTGGGAGTGTGTCGTTGTCCGCCACGGACATAGGAGGCGCGGGGGAGGGGCAAGCCTGCCCGCCCGGCGACGGCGCCAAATCGGGCCCGCGGGCGCCGAACCGCACTAGATTGACGGGGGTTACGGACGCGCGACCTGGCTGGTCAGGGGGCAGGGGTAGATGGACACCGACGGCACACACGACGCACGCGGCACCCAGGCGGGCGCAGGGGTGCCACGGCCGACGAGGGCGACGGGGGAGGCGGGGGAGCGGGAGAGGCCGTCGTCGGATGTGCCGGCGCTCGCCGCCCCTGCCGACCCCGCCGAGCGGGCCGCCGCGCCTGCCGACCCCGCCGGGGTGCCGTCGGGGGCGCCGGAGGTTCCGGCGCCTGCCGCGCCTGCCGAGCGGGCCGCCCCACCTGCGGCATCTGCCGCGCCCGCCGCGCCGCGCGGTGCGGCGGCCGGCGTGCCCACCGGGGCGCCGGAGGTTCCCGCGCCTGCCGCGCCCGCCGTCGCTCGCGCGGCACGGACCGCGCCCGCGCCTCCGCTGCCCGGCCACCTCCCGCCGCCTCCGGCCCACGCACCCGCCCGTGCCTCCGTTCTGGAGTGGCTGCGGGCACCGCGGCCCGTCGCAGAGCCGGGTATCTGGCGGCTGGGGCACCGGCCGCGGCCCGACGAGGAGCCCGAGCTCGTGCCCGCCCGGCGGCTCTTCGCGGGGGCCGTGATCTCGCTGCTCAGCGGCTGGCTGCTGTGGTCCCTGCTGTGGAACGGCTACCTCGGCCGCTACTGGCTGTGGCCGCTGCTCGTGCTCACCCCCGACTCCTGGCGCACCGACGCCGAGACCTGGGCCACCGCCAGCTACACCTACTACGCCCTGGTCGGCGGCGGACTGCTCGTCTTCTTCGCCCGGGTCGGCCACCTCCCCGAGATCTGGCGCCGGTACGCCCTGCGGCGCAAGACCGCGCCCCCGCCCCCGCCCGCCCCCGAAGCCGACCCCGCCGACTGGCCCGAGCTGCGCGCCGCCGGTCTCGACGACACCGCCCGCAGCCTCGCCGCTGCCACCCGCGACGGCAGCCTCGGCGACGTGGACTACGCCCGGATCACCCGCGCCTGGCAGGGCGTACGGGCCCGCCCCGAGCGGCTCGCCGCCTTCACCGAAGCCGTCCGCACCCAGGGCGCCGCCGCCTGCGCCCACCCCTCCGGCGTACGCGACCTGCCCGTACGTACCGCCACCCACGACCTCGCCGTCGGCCAGGTCCGGATCGGCACCGCCGCCGACCACCCCCGCAACCCCTACGCCCGCCGCACCACCGGCGTCGCCCTGGAACCCACTCTGTTGGGCACCTCGCTGCTCGCCGTCGGGCCCGCCGGCGCCGGGAAGACCGTCCGGCTCGTGCGGCCCGTCGTCGAGTCGCTCTGCCTCCAGGCCCTCGCCAACCGCGCCGCCGTCGTCGCCGTCACCTCCCACGGCACCGCCCTCGCCCCCGACACCGCCTTCGACGTCGTCGTCTCCGTCGGGCGCGCCGACTCCACCCACGACCTCGACCTGTACGGCGGCGCCGACGACCCCGACGAGGCCGCCCGGATCCTCGCCGAGGCCCTCGTCGGCGACCTGGTCGGCGACACCCGCCGGGCCGCCACCGCGCTCGCCCAGCTCATCGGGCCGTACCAGTCCGCCCACGGCCACTACCCCGGCGTGCCCGCGCTGCGCGAACTCCTCGACGGCGCCCCCGAGGCCCTCGCCGCCCTGCGCGCCGCCGTCGCCCACGATCCGGCCCAGCTGCGCGAGCTCGACGCCCGCGCCCGGCAGGCGGAGCGCGGCGACGAGGTGGGGGTGCTCCTCGCCGAGCGGGTCGCGTTCCTCGACCGGCCCGCCTTCGCGTCGTTCTTCCGCACCGACGTCCGCACCGGCCAGTTCTCTCTGCGCACTCTCGCCCACCCGCTGCGGGTCCGCGTCGACCTGCCCGAGCGGGGGCACGCCGAAGCCGCCCGGATCGTCTCCCGGCTGCTGCTCGCCCAGTTCGCCGAGGCCGCCCTCGCCCGTACCGACCGGTCGCTCTTCGCCTGCCTGGTCCTGGACGACGCCACGTACACCGTCACGACCGAGTCCGTGCGCGCCCTGCAACGGCTCCGCTCCGCCCACGCCGGTGCCGTGCTGGCCCTGCGCAGCCTGGAGGACGTGCCCGAGCACCTGCGCGGGCCGCTGCTCGGCGCGGTCGGCTGCCGGATGGCGTTCGCCGGGCTCACCCCGTGGGACGGCGGACGGTTCGCGGAGACCTGGGGCACCGAATGGGTCCAGACCCGTGACGTCACCAACCGGCAGATCATCTCCGACGAGCCCCTCACCAAGGCCCTGCACTTCATGCGGCGCCTGGTCACCGGCCGGGCCGCCACCGCGGAGGCCGTGACCGTCCGCGAGGTGGAGCGCCAGCGCTGGTCCGCCTCGGACCTGGCGCACGCCGTACCCGCCGGGCACGCCGTCCTGTCCCTGACCACGGTCGGCGGCGAACCCACCCCGCCGCTCCTCGTGGACCTGCGCGGCTGAGCCGGTACGGGGCCCGGACCCGTACGTTCCCGGTCATCGGCGGTTTCGAGGCCGGCGCGAGCTGACCCTCGCCGCCCTCGCCGCCCCCACGGCCCTCGCCGAGGGCCGACGCGGTACGCGGCTGAACCGGCGCGGCTGAGCCCGCGCGGCCCGGGCCCGGCGCGGCCCGGCCCGGGCCCTGGCAGAATCGGAGCACCTCCCCTCCGTCCCCGCCGCCCGAAGGGCCTACGGTCCCCATGCCCCCCACGCTCGCCTCGCTCGTGCAGCACTCGGCGCTCAAGCTCACCGTGCGCGCGGGTGAGGACCGGCTCGACACCCCCGTGCGCTGGGCGCATGTGAGTGAGCTCGCCGACCCCGTCCCGTACATGGAGGGCGGTGAGCTGCTCCTGGTCACGGCCATGACCCTCGACGCCGAGGACCCGGAGGCGATGCGCCGCTACGTACGGCGGCTCGCTGGCGCCGGTGTCGTCGGCATCGGGTTCGCCGTCGGGGTGAACTACGACGCGATCCCGCAGGCCCTCCTCGACGCCGCCCGCGGGGAGAACATGCCGCTCCTGGAGGTCCCGCGCCGTACGCCGTTCCTGGCGATCAGCAAGGCGGTGTCGGCGGCGATCGCGGCCGACCAGTACCGCGCGGTCACCGCCGGCTTCGAGGCCCAGCGCGAGCTGACCCGCGCAGCCCTCGCCGAGGGGCCCGACGCGGTCGTGGCCCGGCTCGCCGCCCATGTGGACGGCTGGGCCGCGCTGTACGACGCCTCCGGCACCGTCCTCGCCGCCTCGCCCGAATGGGCCGCCCGGCGCGCCGCCCGGCTCACCTCCGACGTGGAGCGGCTGCGCGAGCGCCCCGCGCCCGCGAGCGCCGTCGTCGGCGGCACGGACGACCGGGTCGAGCTCCAGTCCCTGGGCACCGGCCGCCGGGTCCGGGGCGCGCTCGCCGTCGGCACCGGCGCCCCGCTGGGCACCGCCGAGCGGTACGCCGTGCACTCCGCGATCGCCTTGCTGACCCTGACCACGGAACGCTCCCGCTCCCTCCAGGCCGCCGAGCAGCGGCTCGGCGCGGCCGTCCTGCGGATGATGCTCTCCGGCCAGCCCGACCACGCCCGTGCGGTGGCCGGCGATCTGTACGGGGGCCTGCTGGACGCGCCGTTCCGGCTCCTGATCGCGGAGAGCGCGGGGGAGAAGGACCCGGCCGCCGAGGCTCCGCTGCCCGCCCTCGCCGAAGCCCTGGAGGCCGCCGCCGCCCGGGCCGGGGAGGCCGTCCTGACCGTCCCGGAGGGCGAGGACCGGCTGATCGTGCTCGCCGGGGACGGCGGCGCGGTCGTCACGGCCTGCGAGATGTATGCCGACAAGGAGGCCGAGGACGCCCAGCTGGTCGTCGGCCTGTCGGCGCCCACCGGCCCGATCGCCGCCGCGGCCGCCTACAAGCAGGCCGAGCAGGCCCTGTCGGTGGCCCGCCGCCGCGGCAGGGCCCTCGTCGAGCACGAGGAGCTCGCCTCCGGCTCCGTACTCCCGCTCCTCGCCGACGACGCCGTCCGCGCCTTCGCCGACGGCATGCTGCGGGCCCTGCGCGAACACGACGCAACCGGCCGCGGCGACCTGGTCGCCTCCCTGCGCGCCTGGCTCTCCCGCCACGGCCAGTGGGACGCCGCCGCGGCCGACCTCGGCGTGCACCGCCACACCCTGCGCTACCGGATGCGCCGGGTGGAGGAGATCCTCGGCCGCTCCCTGGACGACCCGGACGTCCGGATGGAGCTCTGGCTCGCCCTCAAGGCGACGGGCGAGCCGCAACAGCCGGAGTAGCCCAGGGCCGGAAGGCCGAAGGCCGGGAACGGCTCGAATACGGCCCGTACCGGAGCCGGAGGCGAACGGCCCGAGTGCGGCTCGTATACGAGCCGGAGGCGGACGGCCCCGAGTGGGGCCCATACCGGAGCCGGAGGCGAACGGCCCGATGTGACCCGTATCCGAGCTGGGAGGCGATCGGCCCGATGTGACCCGTATCCGAGCTGGGAGGCGATCGGCCCGAGTCCGCCCGAATCCTGCCCGAGCCCGCCCCCACTCCTGCCCGAGTTCGCCCCACATCCTGCCCGAACTCGGGCAAAATCGTTGGCATTTGAGGTTCTGGATCTCTAACCTCCTGGACATGACACGCCCCGCCGTCGACCCGGCATCCGACACTCACGCCCCCTCCGACACCCCGCCCGGCCCGACCCCCCGGCGGATCTCCGGGGCGGTCTGGGGCGCCCTCGCCATCGTCTACGTCGTCTGGGGCTCCACGTACTTCGGCATCAGCCTGGTCGTCGAGACGATGCCGCCGTTCCTCTCCGCGGGCGCCCGCTTCGTCACCGCCGGGCTGCTGCTCGCCGGACTGCTCGCCTGGCGCCACGGCCCGGGCGTACTCAAGGCCGACCGTGCCCAGCTGCTCTCCGCCGCCGTCGTCGGACTGCTCCTGCTGCTCGGCGGCAACGGGCTGGTCGTCCTCGCCGAGACCTCCATCCCCTCCGGTCTCACCGCTCTGCTCATTGCCGTGGTGCCCGCCTGGGTCGTGCTGCTGCGGGCCGGAGCCGGTGAGCGGCCGGGCGCCGGAGCGGTCTGCGGCGTCCTGGCCGGCCTCGCCGGGCTCGCGGTGCTCACGCTGCCCGGACTCAGCGGCGACGTACGGATCGGTGGCGTCCTGACCGTCGTCGCCGCCTCCGTCATGTGGTCGATCGGGTCGTTCTCCGCCTCCCGGATCCCGATGCCGAAGAACCCCTTCACCGCCAGCGCGTACGAGATGGTCGCGGGCGGGCTCGGCTGCCTCGCCGTCGGTCTCGTCCGGGGCGAGCAGCGCGGGCTCGACCTGACCGCCTTCTCCGCCCGCTCCTGGGCCGGCTTCGCCGGTCTCGTGCTGCTCGGCTCGCTCGTCGGCTTCACCGCGTACGCCTGGCTCCTGCAGCGCGCGCCGCTCTCGCTCGTCGCCACGTACGCCTACGTCAACCCGGTCGTCGCGGTCCTCCTCGGCGCCCTCGTCCTCGGCGAGGCGCTCAGCTGGCCGATCGCGGTCGGCGGCGCGGTCGTCGTCGCGGGCGTCTGTCTCATCGTGTCCACCGAGCGCCGCGGCTGAGCCCCGCCGGTCCGCCGCATCGTGTCCACCGAGCGCCGCGGCTGAGGCCTCATCGGCCCGCCTCCTCCAAACCGGCGGGCCGACGGCCTTGACCACTCCATCCCGGACAAACGACCGTTCGCCCACTCGGCCCTACCGTGTGACGAGGAAGAACCCACCACCGCGGAAAGGGCCGGGACACGCAATGACTGTCACCCACGGCTTCTGGCTCGCCGGCCGCCAGGCCGCCGGCGAGACCACCTTCGACGTCACCTCCCCCTGGGACGGCCGGCTCGTCGGACAGGTCAGCGTGCCCACCGAGGCGCAGGTCGAGGAGGCCGTGGCCGCCGCCCATGCCGTCGTGGACGAGTTCGCCGCCACCCCCGCCCATGTCCGCGCCGCCGCCCTCGACCACGTGTCGAAGCGGCTGGCCGAGCGCACCGAGGAGATCGCCCAGCTGATCTCCGCCGAGAACGGCAAGCCGATCAAGTGGGCCCGCGGTGAGGTCGGCCGTGCCGTCTCCGTCTTCCGCTTCGCGGCCGAGGAGGCCCGGCGCTTCAACGGCGGCGAGGCCCAGCGCCTCGACACCGAGGCCGGCGGCGTCGGCCGGCTCGCGCTCACCCGCCGCATCCCCAAGGGCGTCGTGCTCGGCATCGCGCCGTTCAACTTCCCGCTGAACCTCAGCGCCCACAAGGTGGCCCCGGCCATCGCCGTCGGCGCCCCGATCATCCTCAAGCCGGCCCCGGCCACCCCCATCTCGTCCCTGATCCTGGGCGAGCTGCTGGCCGAGACCGACCTGCCGGCCGGCTCCTGGTCCGTGCTGACGGTCCCCAACGACCGGATGCCCGCTCTCGTCCAGGACGAGCGCCTCCCCGTCATCTCCTTCACCGGCTCCGACAAGGTCGGCTTCGCCATCCAGGAGTCGGTGCCGCACAAGCACTGCACGCTGGAGCTCGGCGGCAACGCCGCCGCCGTCGTCCTCGGCGACTGGGCGTCCGAGCAGGACCTGGACTGGGCGGCGACCCGTATCGCCACCTTCTCCAACTACCAGGGCGGCCAGTCCTGCATCTCCGTGCAGCGCGTGATCGCCGACGCCTCGGTCTACGACCGCCTGGTGCCCAAGATCGTCGCGGCCGTCGAGGCCCAGGTCACCGGCGACCCGAACGACGCCGCCACCGACGTCGGCCCGCTGGTCGACGAGAACGCCGCCAAGCGCGTCGAGTCCTGGGTGGACGAGGCCGTCAAGGCCGGCGCGAACCTGCTCACCGGCGGCAAGCGCGAGGGCGCGACCTACGCCCCCACCGTCCTCACCGAGCTGCCCGCCGACACCACCCTCGCCCGCGCCGAGGTCTTCGGGCCGGTCCTCACCATCGCCAAGGTCGACGGCGAGGCCGAGGCCTTCGCCGCGGTCAACGACTCGGACTTCGGCCTCCAGGCCGGTGTCTTCACCCACGACCTCCAGACCGCCTTCCGCGCCCACCGCGCACTGGAGGTCGGCGGCGTGATCATCGGCGACGTCCCGTCCTACCGCGCCGACCAGATGCCGTACGGCGGCGCCAAGAAGTCCGGCGTCGGCCGCGAGGGCGTCCGCTACGCCATGGACGACTACACCTACGAGCGGGTGCTGGTCCTGACGGGCCTCGCGCTGTAACCCGTTCGCCACAGACCGACGGCCGGAGCCCACTGTGCGGGGGCTCCGGCCGTCACCCTTTGGGAACACCGGCTCAAAGCTCTTGGCCAAGGTGAGCGTTCTTCCGCGACTGGTCGCTAGGCCCCACGTGCGCGGGAAGCAGCGTCCCGCAACTCTTGGCGCACTCCACGAGTGCCCACTGCTGCCAAGGCCCACAGGGCGCTGATGGATTGCGCATGCTCCCACGACGGCTCCGGCCTCTGCGGTGGCAGGAAGGGCACGACGGCCACGTCGACATCCGAGAAGGCACGGTGCTCGACGTAGCGCATGCCGCCGCGGCCGCACAGGTACGTCCTGCAGCGCGCTGCCACGGTGAGGTCCGCGAGGCGCGTGGATCGACCGGTGCGAGCGGTCAGTGCACTGCTGCGGACGACCGTCCCGGACCACCCCACGGCCGCCAGAAGCGCCAACGTCGATGCCTCGGCGACAGCAGCCGTCCGCTTCGTGGAGTTGAACTCCTCCAGAGCACGGTCCACGACCGCCTTCACGGCGGGCCAGTTCGAGCTCCGCGCGTACGCCTGGTGGGTGAGCTGCTGGACCCGCCGTCGACAGCGTTCGGGATCGGCGAGCCGCGCATCGCGGATCAGCGTGCTGCGGCCCTGCGGCAGGTGGGTGGCCAGGGACAGCCACCGCCTGTCGCCAGGGTCTGCCAGGGCGGCCAGCCGGGCCCGGTGCTGGTAGTCCCGGCGGGCGAACTGGACGTCGTCCAGGACGATCCACACGTCCGATGCAAACAGCTTCGCCAGCGTGGACAGCCGTGGGAAGAAGTTCGGCTGGTGGATCGAGCACACCGCCCCCGGAGGAGCGGTGTCGGTGTCAGGAGCTGATGAGCCTGCTGTCGAAACCGGCGCGCAGGAGGCGCTCGTACGCGTCATGGACATCCTCCGGTACGTCCTGCTCGACGGCGAAGCCGAGCGCCGGGTACTCGATGACCCGTTGCAAGTCGCCCACGAGCATGTCTACGACGAGTTTCTCGTCGCCGATGGACTTGATGTAGTCGTCGAACTCCAGCGGCTCAGAGGTACAGACGACCTCGACCTCCGGCCAGAGCTTGCGGCACGTGGCGTATGAGCGGCGCTCCATGTACGGCTTGGAGATCAGGAGCAGCGACTCCACCTCCACGCCGGCCTCGCGCAACACCTCTCGGGACAGCGTGATGTTCTGGCCGGTGTTCCCGGCCTCGGTCTCCAACAAGATCGCCTCGTCGGGCACGCCCAGGTCGAGGGCGTGCTCGCGGTAGTGGACTGCCTCGCCGCACGGGAAGCGGGCCGCTGTGGTCGGGCTGTTTCCGCCGCTGAAGACGACGACGGGGAACAGGCCGGCCCCATAGAGGTCGGCGGTGGCGGTGGCGACACCGAGATCATGGCTGCCCAGGCCGATTGCCGCCGAGCAGGGGCGTACCTCGTGGCCCATCTGGTGATAGCGCCAGATCAGCACGGCGTCGTTCCACTGCTCGTCGGTGATGGTGCGCTGTGCATGGTCCGGCACGGGGACTCCCTCGATCATCGCTGCCTTCACCTCGACACGAGGGTCCGCGGGTCTTGGGACGACCGCCGGATTCCCTCGATGCTGCGGAGCTGGTGGCTCAGGCCGTGCTGGGAGGCCATGCGCGCCGCGTCGTCGAGGACGGTCAACCCATCATCGCGGGTGGCCGGGTCGGACAGAAGGATGTGCGAGTACGCGGTGTCCAGCCGGACGCGCTGCATGGGGGAGTCGACGGATCCGGTCGAGCGGGCGATGTCGATGTAGTGCAGCGCCTGACCGAGCTCGGCGGCCCCGCGATGCGCCAAGGCGAGCTTCTGGTGGGCGACCGACCAGTCCTCGGGCTCGCCCAGCTCCTCGAAGTCCCTGATCGCGGAACGCATGACCTTGGTGGCGTACTCGTTGTCGCCGTGCTTGCTGAGGGCTGTGCCCACCCAGAGGCGGGCGCGGGCCCGGTCGCGGTGGCTGAGACGGTCGTCGGTGGCCAACTGCTCGTATTGGTGGGCCGAGGCTTCGAGCTGCCCGGCCATCTCCGTGACCACGGCGAGAGAGAGTTCGATCTGTGCCGTGCGTCGTGGGATGGCCAGGTCGTGGAACAGGCGGTGCGCGCGCAGGTAGGAGTGGCGCGCGGAGAGCGGACCGAGGATGGCGCCTTGGTCGCGCTGTAAGTCTCCGAGAAGGACGAGGGAGCGGCCATAGAGATAGGCGCCCTTGTCGTCGAGGCCGCGCGGCTCGTGGCGGCCCAGCCACCTGTTCAGCAGGTCCGAGGCGAAGGTGAACCGCTGATGGCTGAGGCAGACGATGGCGCGGTCGATGTCCTCCGTCCATGCCTCGTGATCTACGGACGGGTCGGTCCGCCGGCCGTGCAACGCCTTCTCGAAGCGCGCGTGCGCAGCCTCGTCAGCGCGGGCGAGAGCGGTGTCGAGGATGGCCTGCGTGTCGGGGCGCGGGTGGGTGTCCGCACCGTGCTTCTCCCACTTGGCCACGGTGCGCAGCGCCACACCCAGGTGCTCGGCGAAGGCGCGGGTGCTCATCCGCAGTGCCGAGCGCAGTGCTTTGGCCTCGCGGCCGGTCCATTGCTGCACGCTGACCACGGGCTGCCTCCCTCCGCCGCGTATCGAAGCACGCCGATCGCATGCGAGGGGCGGGAAGTGCAACGGAAGTACAACAGACGGTCATTTCGAGGCCGTTCAGTCACCGGGACGCTCAGTGCATGGAACGAATCACGGAACACCGCGAGGTCGGTGAGGTCCATGTCTACGGCTACCTGCGCCATACGACTGGCTCGGTGGCCCGGCACGCGGCCCTGGTCGACTCCCTCGCCGAATACTGCGTCCAGCACGAGTTGACGCTGCACGGCGTCTTCACCGAGCGCGAGGCGACCACGAACCCGCTTGCCCCGGCCTTCGTCGGCCTCCTCGACGTCCTCGCCCCGGCCGGCACGTACGGCGTGGTCGTGCCTTCGCGCAGCCACCTGGGGCCCAAGGGGCTCGCCGCCGAGCGCGAGCGCCGCATCAAGGACGCCGGGGCCTCCCTGATCGCCGTCCGCGGAAGCAGCCCCCGACTGGGGAGAACGCCCGGCCGAGGCACGGCCGGTCGTCGGGCAATGAGGAGGGGTCTGATGTCATTCCGTGACGCTCTAAGGGGCGCGGCCCACGTCGACAAGCTCCCCGATCTCCGCCTCCTTCCTCTCGGCCAGGACTGGGACGTGGTGCGGGTACCGGCAGAGACCGGCTTCCTCGCACTCGCCCGGCTCCGGGCCGCCGAGGAGGAACTCGGCCCGGTGCTGTACGACCGCCTGAGCCAGCGCCTGTACTTCGCCGTACCCACGGGGAGCGACAGCCTCTGGCAGGCGCTGCCTGTGCACCTGCTGGGCGCCGGCTCCTGGCTCGTGGCACCGGACCCGACCTGCTCGGACGGCCATACCGGCGGATGGTGCGAGCTGCCCGACAACGAAACGCTGACCGACCCCGCCGCCCTCCGCCGCGCCCTGGAGCCACCGAACACCGACCCCGTGCGCCACCTGACCGCCGTACCGGAGGAGACACCGACATGGACACCCTGGAACGCGCCCGTCTCGACACGTACTTCGAGCGCATCGCCAGCTGCTTCACGCCCGCTGAGCGCCCTGCGTCGGTCCTGATCACGCACGTGCTGGCCGAGCGGCCTGCCTTCGTCCGCGGCGTGGGCACGGTCACCGACCTGCGGATCGTCCTGCCCAAGCCGAAGTCGGTCGACCCGCACGCCCTGCGGCAGATCGAGGACGACGGGTACGACTGCGCCGCACTGTCCCGTGAGCTGTTCGCCGACCCCGACCGGGCGCTCGGCTTCATAGAGGCACGGGCCGCAGGCCGACCGGTCGTCCTTCTTGATGTCGGCGGCTACTTCGCCCACACGCTCGGCGCGCTCTGCGACCGCTTCTCCGGCCAAGTCCTCGGCGTCGTCGAGGACACGGAGAACGGCCATCGCCGGTACGCCGAGCTTGGCAAGCTGCCCTGTCCAGTCGTCTCCGTGGCCCGCTCGCCGCTGAAGGATCCCGAGGACTACCTCGTCGGACAGTCGATCGTCTTCTCGACCGAGGCGCTCATGCGCACCCGTGGCGACATCCTGATCGGCCGCTCCGCTCTCGTCATCGGCTTCGGAAAGCTCGGCTCCAGCATCGCCCGCCTGCTCCACGGCAAGGGCGTACAGGTCACCGTCCACGACATCGACCCCGTCAAGCGCACCCAGGCCCTCTCACAGGGCTTCGCGGTGACCGCCGACCAGGACGCCAGCCTTGCCGAGGCCGGACTCGTCGTCTGCGCCACCGGCTCCCTGGCGCTCCGGGGCCAGGACTTCCCGCGCCTGCGTGCCGGCGCCTACGTCGCCACGGTGACCAGCAGCGAGGACGAGCTCGACCTGGCCGGGCTGCCGCCGATCTACCAGCGCGTGCACGTTGGCGAGCACGTCACCCGCTACCTGACCGCGCACCACCACTTCGACCTGCTCAACGGCGGCAACGCCGTCAACTTCCTGCACGGCGCCAGCGTGGGCCCGTTCATCTTCCTCGTCCAGGCCGAGATACTCGCCGCCTCCGCCGCCCTCGCTCGCGGGGGCCTGGAGCCCGGCATGCACGAGATCAGCCCTACCGACCGCGCCGCCATCGCCGCGACGTGGCTCGACCACTTCCACCACTGAGGAGACACCTTGCCCATCAAGCCCGACCAAATCCGCGAAACGCTCGACGAGTACCTCGACGCCCATCCCGACGAGAAGTGGCGCCTCTCGTCCATCGGGGAGCTCCTCGACGCCGGCCGCGATCTCACCAGTCGCAAGACCTTCGACGGTCATGTCACTGCCGGAGCGATCCTCGCCGACCCCGCCGGCCGCGTCCTCCTGATCAAGCACCGCGCGCTGAGCCGCTGGCTGCTCCCCGGAGGTCACCTGGAGGCGCAGGACGGCACTCTCCTTGAAGCCGCCCAGCGCGAGCTGACCGAGGAGACCGGCATCCCGGCCTCGGTCGTGATCCCGACCAGCCACCGCCCCCTCCACATCGACGCCCACCACATCCCCGCCAGCCCGGCCAAGGACGAGCCGAGCCACCGCCACTTCGACTTCCGCTTCCTCTTCCGCACGTCCTCCGGCGCGGTCGAGCTCCAGGAAGAGGAGGTCATGGCGGCGGCCTGGCGCTACGCAGACGAAATCGAGAACGAGACCCTGCGGACTCGAGTGTTCAAAGCCCTGCGCTGAAGAAGCACGGGAACACGGGTGGACGAGGACGCGGGCAGAGGAGTGAAGACGCGGGCCAAAGCACCGGGGTTCGCGCACGTGGGAGAAAAAGCCGGTCATAGCACTGTGATGGATCACTGTGCGGGGGCTCCGGCCGTCTTTTCGTCTTTCCGTACGCTCCGAAATCGGGTACTACGGACGAGTAGCCACGAGCCCCCCAACCGCGGCGAGGTGAGCTGTCATGTCCGCCCCTACCCAGAAGCCCCAGCAGCCCAAGGTCACCGAGCGTGAGGCACGGCAGGTCGCCGAGGCCGCGCGCGAGCAGGACTGGCGCAAGCCGAGCTTCGCCAAGGAGCTCTTCCTCGGCCGCTTCCGCCTGGACCTCATCCACCCCCACCCGATGCCCTCCGAGGAGGACACCCGGCGCGGCGAGCAGTTCCTCGCCAAGCTGCGGGTCTTCTGCGAGACGAAGATCGACGGCGCCCGGATCGAGCGCGAGGCCAAAATCCCCGACGAGACCGTCAACGGGCTCAAGAAGCTCGGGGCGCTCGGTATGAAGATCGACCCCAAGTACGGCGGCCTCGGCCTCACCCAGGTGTACTACAACCGCGCCCTGGCCCTCGTCGGATCCGCCAGCCCCGCCCTCGGCGCCCTGCTCTCCGCCCATCAGTCGATCGGCGTACCGCAGCCGCTGAAAATTTTCGGCACGCAGGAGCAGAAGGACACCTTCCTGCCCCGGCTGGCCCGTACCGACATCTCCGCGTTCCTGCTCACCGAGCCCGACGTCGGCTCGGACCCGGCCCGGCTCGCCACCCTCGCCGTGCCCGACGGCGACGACTACGTCCTCGACGGCGTGAAGCTCTGGACCACCAACGGCGTGGTCGCCGACCTCCTCGTCGTGATGGCCCGAGTGCCGAAGTCCGAGGGCCACAAGGGCGGCATCACCGCCTTCGTCGTCGAGGCCGACTCGCCCGGCATCACCGTCGAGCACCGCAACGCCTTCATGGGCCTGCGCGGCCTGGAGAACGGCGTCACCCGCTTCCACCAGGTCCGGGTCCCCGCGAGCAACCGCATCGGCCCCGAGGGCGCCGGCCTCAAGATCGCCCTCACCACCCTCAACACCGGCCGCCTCTCGCTGCCCGCGATGTGCGTCGGCGCCGGGAAGTGGTGCCTGAAGATCGCCCGCGAGTGGTCGGCGGTCCGGGAGCAGTGGGGCAAGCCGGTCGGCCGGCACGAAGCGGTCGGCACCAAGATCTCCTTCATCGCCGCCACCACGTTCGCCCTCGAAGCCGTCGTGGACCTCGCCTCCCAGATGGCCGACGAGGACCGCAACGACATCCGCATCGAGGCGGCGCTGGCCAAGCTGTACGGCAGCGAGATGGGCTGCCGGATGGCCGACGAACTGGTCCAGATCCGCGGCGGCCGTGGCTACGAGACCGCCGACTCGCTGGCGGCCCGCGGCGAGCGGGCCGTCCCCGCCGAACAGATGCTGCGCGACCTGCGCATCAACCGCATCTTCGAAGGCTCCACGGAGATCATGCACCTGCTGATCGCCCGCGAGGCCGTCGACGCCCACCTCGCCGTCGCCGGTGACATCATCGACCCCGACAAGTCCCTCTCCGACAAGGCGAGGGCGGGCGCCCGGGCCGGCGGCTTCTACGCCCGCTGGCTGCCCAAGCTCGTCGCCGGACCGGGGCAACTGCCCAGCTCGTACGCGGAGTTCGGCACCCTCGCCACACATCTGCGGTACGTGGAACGGGCCTCCCGCAAGCTCGCCCGCTCCACCTTCTACGCCATGTCACGCTGGCAGGGACGGATGGAGACCAAGCAGGCCTTCCTCGGCCGGATCGTCGACATCGGCGCCGAACTCTTCGCGATGAGCGCCGCCTGCGTACGCGCCGAGCACCTGCGCCTCACCGGCGACCACGGCCGGGAGGCCACCCAGCTCGCGGACGTCTTCTGCCGCCAGTCCCGGCTGCGCGTGGAGGAGCTCTTCGGCCGCCTGTGGGCCAACACCGACGACGACGACCGCAAGATCGTGAACGGCGTCCTGGCCGGCACCTACACCTGGCTCGAAGACGGCATCATCGACCCGAGCGGCGAAGGCGCCTGGATCGCGGACGCCACCCCAGGCCCCTCCACCCACGAGAACGTCCACCGCACCATCGAGTGATCCAAGGGGTGGCCGTCCCGTCCTGCGGGACGGCCACCCGCCACCCGGCGCCCGTCCGGCACCATGGCCCCGTGACCGTCACCCACATCCCCGGCTCCAAGTCCGTCACCGCCCGCGCCCTCTTCCTCGCCGCCGCGGCCGACGGAACCACCACCCTCCTGCGGCCCCTCGTGTCCGACGACACCGAGGGGTTCGCCGAAGGGCTCGGCGCGCTCGGCTACCGGGTCGAGCGGACGACGGACGCCTGGCACATCGAGGGACGCCCCCAGGGGCCCGCCGCCGACAGCGCGGACGTCTACTGCCGGGACGGCGCGACCACCGCCCGCTTCCTGCCCACCCTCGCCGCCGCCGGCCACGGTACGTACCGCTTCGACGCCTCCCCCCAGATGCGACGCCGCCCGCTCGGCCCGCTCACCACCGCGCTGCGCGCCCTCGGCGTCGACCTCGTCCACGAACAGGCCGAGGGCCACCACCCGCTGACCGTCGCCGCGCACGGCATCAGGGGCGGCGACCTCACCCTCGACGCCGGGCAGTCCTCGCAGTACCTCACCGCGCTCCTCATGCTCGGCCCGCTCACCGCCGAAGGCCTGCGGATCACCGTCACCGACCTCGTCTCGGAGCCGTACGTCGAGATCACCCTCGCGATGATGCGGGCCTTCGGAGCGGAGGTGACCCGGGACGGTCGCACCTACACCGTCGCCCCCACCGGCTACCGCGCCACCACCTACGCCATCGAGCCCGACGCCTCGACCGCCAGCTACTTCTTCGCCGCCGCCGCCCTCACCGGCACCACCGTCACCGTCCCGGGCCTGGGCACCGGCGCCCTCCAGGGCGACCTCGGCTTCGTCGACGTGCTGCGCAGGATGGGCGCCGACGTGGAGATCACCGACGAGGGCACCATCGTCCGCGGCACCGGCCGCCTCCACGGCCTCACCGTCAACATGCGGGACATCTCCGACACCATGCCGACCCTCGCCGCCATCGCGCCGTTCGCCGACGGACCCGTCCGGATCGAGGACGTCGCCAACACCCGCGTCAAGGAATGCGACCGGCTCGACGCCTGCGCCGAGAACCTCCGCCGGCTCGGCATCACCGTCGACACGGGCCCCGACTGGATCGAGATCCACCCCGGCACCCCCACCCCCGCCGAGATCGCCACCCACGGCGATCACCGCATCGTGATGTCCTTCGCGGTGACCGGCCTGCGCACCCCCGGCATCACCTTCGACGACCCCGGCTGCGTCCGGAAGACGTTCCCCGAGTTCCATCACGTTTTCGAGGAGTTCCGGCACGCCACCGCCTGAGCGCCCATAATCGGCAGGCGGTCGCGATCACTACCGATGGGGGCAGGGATGTTCGGCACGGCGAAGCACACGGCGGCGCACACGGCGGCGCTCCTCCTGGCGGCGGTGATGCTCACGGGCTGCGCCGGCACCCCCGACGGCACCCCCGCCGGCGGCTCCGACGACAAGCCCGCCGCCTCGCCGACGCCGAAGGCCCCCGCCGCGGCCGGCGCCCTCACCGAGGCCCAGCTGAAGGCGGCCGCCTTCACCGACGGCGAGAAGGTCGGGAAGTACACCGCCTCCGAATACACCCTCGGTGCCCCGCTCAGCGAGAGCTACACCGCCCAGCCCGCCGTCTGCCAGCCCCTGGTCAGCCTTGCCAAGGAGGTCGCCGACCCCGACCCGGCCGCCGAGGTCCAGCGCAAGGTCGACGTCCCCGACGAGATGTTCGGCCTCGAAGTCGCCGTCCAGCTCCGCTCGTACGCCGACGGCGGCGCCGCCACCGTCCTCAAGAACCTCACCGCCGCAGGCACCGGCTGCGCCGCCGGATTCACCGAGGAACGCGCCGTCGCCCAGGCCAGGTACCTCAAGGTCGAACCCGCCAAGGCACCCGCCCTCGGCGACGAGGCCAAGGCCTTCCGCTTCACGATCCTCGACGTCAAGGGCGAGGTGAAGCTGTACGAATACCTCACCGTGATCCGCTCCGGCTCCACCACGCTCGCCTTCCGCGCGGAGATCACCGACACCAAGGACGTCGGCGGCGTCCCCGCGGAGGTCGTCAACGCCCAGTGGCAGAAGTTCCGCTCCCTGGGCACGGCCTGAGCACGGCGGGCAGGGTCCGAGCACGGCGGGCACGTTCTGAGCACGGCGGGCACGGCCCGCATACGGCGCGAGGGCCCGCGCTGTCAGAGCCGGGCGCGGATGCGGCAAGAATGGGGGGCATGAGCGACAGCCCCTCTCCTCTCGCCGACCCGCATATCGTCTTCGACCCCTCAGAAGGCCGCCGGGACATCGTCGTCCTCGGCTCCACCGGGTCCATCGGCACCCAGGCCATCGACCTGGTCCTGCGCAACCCCGACCGCTTCCGTGTCACCGCGCTCTCCGCCGCCGGCGGACGGGTCGCGCTCCTGGCCGAGCAGGCGCGCCGGCTGCGGGTCCGTACGGTCGCGGTGGCCCGCGAGGACATGGCGCCCGCGCTCCGGGAGGCGCTGAAGGAGCAGTACGGCTCCGAGCCGCTGCCCGAGATCCTGACCGGCCCGGACGCCGCCACCGAAGTGGCCGCCTCCGACTGCCACACCGTCCTCAACGGCATCACCGGCTCCATCGGCCTGGCGCCGACCCTCGCCGCCCTGGAGGCGGGCCGTACGCTCGCCCTCGCCAACAAGGAGTCGCTGATCGTCGGCGGCCCGCTGGTGAAGGCCCTGGCCAAGCCCGGCCAGATCATCCCCGTCGACTCCGAGCACGCCGCCCTCTTCCAGGCCCTCGCCGCCGGTACCCGCGCCGACGTCCGCAAGCTCGTCGTCACCGCCTCCGGCGGCCCCTTCCGCGGCCGTACGAAGGCCGAGCTGGCCCACGTCACCCGCGAGGACGCCCTCGCCCACCCCACCTGGGCGATGGGCCCCGTCATCACGGTCAACAGCGCCACCCTGGTGAACAAGGGCCTGGAGGTCATCGAGGCGCACCTCCTCTACGACATCCCCTTCGACCGCATCGAGGTCGTCGTCCACCCCCAGTCCTACGTCCACTCGATGGTGGAATTCACCGACGGCTCGACCCTCGCCCAGGCCACCCCGCCCGACATGCGCGGCCCGATCGCCCTCGGCATCGGCTGGCCCGAACGGGTCCCCGACGCGGCCCCCGCCTTCGACTGGTCCACCGCCTCCACCTGGGAGTTCTTCCCGCTGGACAACGACGCGTTCCCGTCCGTCGGACTCGCCCGGCACGTCGGGGAACTGGGCGGCACTGCCCCCGCGGTGTTCAATGCCGCGAACGAGGAATGTGTTGCCGCGTTCCTCGACCAGCGGCTGCCGTTCAACGGAATCATGGATACGGTCACCGCAGTCGTCACCGAACACGGCACACCCGCCCGGGGAACCTCACTGACGGTGGCAGACGTCCTGGAAGCGGAGACCTGGGCCCGGGCCCGGGCCCGTGAACTGGCAGGCAAGCTCGACCAGCGGACCGCGGAGGCGCGCGCATGACGATTCTGTTGACGGTCCTCGGCATAGCGCTGTTCGCCGTCGGGCTGCTCTTCTCCATCGCCTGGCACGAGCTCGGCCACCTCTCCACGGCAAAACTCTTCGGCATCCGCGTGCCCCAGTACATGGTCGGCTTCGGACCGACGCTCTGGTCCCGGCACAAGGGCGAGACGGAGTACGGAATCAAGGCCATCCCGGCCGGCGGCTACATCCGCATGATCGGCATGTTCCCGCCGGGCCCGGACGGCCGGATCGAGGCCCGCTCCACCTCGCCCTGGCGCGGCATGATCGAGGACGCCCGCGAGGCCTCCTTCGAGGAGCTCAAGCCGGGCGACGAGACGCGGCTCTTCTACACGCGCAAGCCGTGGAAGCGCGTCATCGTGATGTTCGCCGGGCCCTTCATGAACCTGGTCCTGGCCGTCGCGATCTTCCTCGGCGTGGCGATGACCTTCGGTTTCGCCAAGCAGACCACCGAGGTGGCGGGCGTCCAGAAGTGCGTGATCGCGCAGAGCGAGAAGCGCGAGACCTGCGCCGCCAAGGACGCGATCTCACCCGGCCAGGCCGCCGGCCTCAAGGTCGGCGACAAGATCGTCGCCTTCAACGGCGAGCCGGTCAGCACCTGGGGCGACCTCTCCGACCGGATCCGCGCCACCATCGGCCCGGCCACCCTCACCGTCCAGCGCGACGGCGAGGAGAAGGTCCTCATGGCCAACCTCGCCAAGAACCTGGTGGCCGCCAAGGACTCCGACGGCGAGATCATCCCGGAGAAGTTCGTCGAGGCCGGCTATCTCGGCTTCGAGGCGAAGACCGTCATCCAGCCGCTCTCCTTCGGCGAGTCCTTCGTGAAGATGGGCGACATGATCGAGAGCGGGGTCGACTCGGTCGTCGCCCTCCCCGGCAAGATCCCGGACCTGTGGAGCGCGGCCTTCGGCGACGGCGAGCGCAAGGCCGACTCCCCGGTCGGTGTCGTCGGCGCCGCGCGGATCAGCGGCGAGGTCATGAACCTGGACGTGCCCACGGAGAACATCGTGGCGTCGTTCCTGATGCTGCTCGCGATGTTCAACCTCTCGCTGTTCCTGTTCAACATGCTCCCGCTGCTCCCGCTGGACGGCGGCCACATCGCGGGGGCCCTCTGGGAGTCCGTACGCCGCAATGTGGCACGGCTCTTCCGGCGCCCCGACCCGGGACCGTTCGACGTGGCGAAGCTGATGCCGGTCGCCTACGTGGTGGCGGGGATCTTCATCTGCTTCACCCTGCTCGTCCTGGTCGCGGACATCGTCAACCCCGTGAAGATTTCCTGAGCGGACTCCCGATCGGACCAGAAGTACAGCGGCCGGACACCCCGCGGTGTCCGGCCGCTCGCCGTCGGGGCTGTAATCTCGGTAACTGGAGCCCGCCGATCTCGGGACCTCGATCCACACCTTGGGGTTGCACAGCAGATGACCGCGATTTCTCTCGGTATCCCGTCCGTTCCGACGAAGCTCGCCGACCGCCGCGTCAGCCGCAAGATCCACGTCGGCTCGGTCGCCGTGGGCGGTGACGCGCCTGTCTCGGTGCAGTCGATGACGACGACCCGGACCTCGGACATCGGCGCGACGCTTCAGCAGATCGCGGAGCTGACGGCGTCGGGCTGCCAGATCGTACGGGTCGCGTGCCCGACCCAGGACGACGCCGACGCGCTGGCGACGATCGCACGGAAGTCGCAGATCCCGGTCATCGCGGACATCCACTTCCAGCCGAAGTACGTCTTCGCGGCGATCGACGCGGGCTGTGCGGCGGTGCGGGTGAACCCGGGCAACATCAAGCAGTTCGACGACAAGGTCAAGGAGATCGCCAAGGCGGCCGGCGATGCCGGGACCCCGATCCGGATCGGCGTGAACGCCGGCTCTCTGGACGCGCGGCTGCTGAAGAAGTACGGCAAGGCCACCCCCGAGGCGCTGGTGGAGTCGGCGCTGTGGGAGGCGTCGCTGTTCGAGGAGCACGGCTTCCGGGACATCAAGATCTCGGTGAAGCACAACGACCCGGTGGTGATGGTCAACGCGTACCGTCAGCTGGCCGCGCAGTGCGACTACCCCCTGCACCTGGGAGTCACCGAGGCCGGTCCGGCGTTCCAGGGCACCATCAAGTCGGCCGTCGCCTTCGGCGCGCTGCTCTCCGAGGGCATCGGCGACACGATCCGGGTCTCGCTGTCGGCCCCGCCGGCCGAGGAGATCAAGGTCGGCATCCAGATCCTGGAGTCGCTGAACCTGCGCCAGCGCCGGCTGGAGATCGTCTCCTGCCCGTCCTGCGGCCGGGCCCAGGTGGACGTGTACAAGCTGGCCGAGGAGGTCACGGCGGGCCTGGAGGGCATGGAGGTGCCCCTGCGCGTCGCCGTCATGGGCTGTGTCGTCAACGGCCCGGGTGAGGCCCGTGAGGCGGACCTCGGTGTGGCGTCCGGCAACGGCAAGGGCCAGATCTTCGTGAAGGGCGAGGTCATCAAGACGGTGCCCGAGTCGAAGATCGTCGAGACCCTGATCGACGAGGCCATGAAGATCGCCGAGCAGATGGAGAAGGACGGCGTCGCCAGCGGCGAACCGACCGTCGCCGTCGCCGGCTGACACCCCGCCACCGGCACTTGTCGGCCACCGAAGCCCCGCCCTGAGGGCGGGGCTTCCCGCTGCGTCCGACACTCCCCAGGCACGCCAGGTACAGTGCGGAGATCAGCAGACCGCATGGTGTGAGGCCCCCTCGTGTTGACGCAAGCCCCCACCCGGGTCCTCGAACCCGGCGATCTCGGCGCCGCGCTCGCCGTCCTGGAGAGCGCCCCCGTCGAGAACGCCTTCGTCACCGCCCGCGTCCAGGCCGCCGGGCTCGACCCCTGGCGCCTCGGCGGCGAGATGTGGGGCTGGTACGACCGAGGACGACTGCGCTCGCTCTGCTACTCCGGCGCCAACCTCGTCCCCATCTGCGCCACCCCCGAGGCCGTCCGCGCCTTCGCCGACCGCGCCCGGCGCGTCGGCCGCCGCTGCTCCTCGATCGTCGGCCCCGCCTCCTCCACCGCCCAGCTCTGGCGCCTCCTCGAACCCAGCTGGGGCCCCGCCCGTGACGTACGCCCCCACCAGCCCCTGATGGTCACCGAACAGCCCTCGGCCGACGTCGCCCCCGACCCGCTCGTGCGCCGCATCCGCAAGGACGAGATGGATGTGATCATGCCCGCCTGCGTGGCCATGTTCACCGAGGAGGTCGGCATCTCCCCGATGGCCGGCGACGGCGGACTGCTCTACCAGGCCCGCGTCGCCGAGCTCGTCTCCACCGGCCGCTCCTTCGCCCGTATCGAGGACGGCAAGGTCGTCTTCAAGGCCGAGATCGGCGCCGCGACCCCGCAGGCCTGCCAGATCCAGGGTGTCTGGGTCGCCCCCGAACACCGCGGCCGGGGCCTGTCCGAGACCGGCATGGCCGCCGTGCTCCGCTACGCCCTCGCCGACGTGGCCCCCGTCGTCAGCCTCTACGTCAACGACTACAACACCCCCGCCCGGGCCGCCTACCGCCGCGTGGGCTTCCGCGAGGTCGGCGCCTTCATGAGCGTGCTCTTCTGAGGCACTTGTAGGGTTCGCCGCATGAATGACGTCGTGGTCGGACCGGTCAATCTCGCCGCACGGGTGGACGACGCCCTCGCCGTGCAGGCCCTCGCCTTCGGGCTCAGCGAGGACGAGATCGCCGTACGCCGCCATATCGTGCTGCGCCATCTGCTCAACCCCGGCGCGTGCGCATACGGCGCCACCACCCCCGAGGGCCGCCTCGTCGGGTTCGTCTACGGCATGCCCAACGACCGCACCCACTGGTGGTCCACCGTCGTCGAACCGTATCTGCGGGCCACCGGCACCGAGGACTGGCTCGACGACTCCTTCGTCATCACCGAGCTCCATGTCCACCCCGCCCACCAGGGCCGCGGCATCGGCCGCGAGCTGATCACCAGCATCACCGACGCGGCCGAGCAGCCCCGATCGATCCTCTCCGCCATCGACACGGAGAGCCCCGCCCGGGGCCTGTACCGCGCGCTCGGCTACACCGATCTGGCCCGCCGCGTGCTGTTCCCCAGTGCGCCCAAGCCGTACGCGGTGATGGGTGCGCCGCTGCCCCTTCTGCGCCGGAACTGATTACCGCCCGCGGGCGCCGCCCGGCTAACCTCCTAGCCATCACACTTTTCACCGCAGGAGAGTTCCCCATGGCCCAGGTCCAGCGCATGTCCCGGTTGATGGTCAAGACACTGCGCGACGACCCGGCGGACGCCGAGACGCTCAGCCACAAGCTGCTCGTCCGCGCCGGATACGTCCGCCGCAACGCCGCCGGCATCTGGTCCTGGCTGCCGCTGGGCATGAAGGTCCTGGAGAACGTCTCGCGGGTGGTGCGCGAGGAGATGGACGCGATCGGCGCGCAGGAGGTCCTGCTGCCGGCGCTGCTGCCCAAGGAGCCGTACGAGGCGTCCGGCCGCTGGGAGGAGTACGGCGCCGAGCTGTTCCGCCTGAAGGACCGCAAGGGCGGCGACTACCTCCTCGGCCCGACCCACGAGGAGATCTTCACCCAGCTGGTCAAGGACCAGTGCACGTCCTACAAGGACCTGCCGGTGATCCTCTACCAGATCCAGACGAAGTACCGCGACGAGGCGCGTCCCCGCTCGGGCATCCTGCGCGGCCGCGAGTTCCAGATGAAGGACTCGTACTCCTTCGACACCACGGACGAGGGCCTGGCCGAGTCGTACGCGCTGCACCGCGAGGCGTACATCAAGATCTTCGACCGGCTCGGCCTGCGGCACAAGATCGTCTCCGCAATCTCGGGTGCCATGGGCGGCTCCGCCTCCGAGGAGTTCCTCGCCCCGGCCGCGGCCGGCGAGGACACCTTCGTCTACTGCCCGAACTGTGACTACGCCGCCAACACCGAGGCCGTGACCTTCAAGGCCGAGGCGGCCGACGGCTCGGCGGTCGGCCCGGTCGAGGAGCTCGACACCCCCGACACGCCGACCATCGAGACCCTCGCCGAGCACCTGGGCGTACCGGCCTCCGCGACCCTCAAGAACCTTCTGGTCAAGGTCGACGGCGAGATCGTGGCCGTCGGTGTCCCCGGCGACCGCGAGGTCGACCTCGGCAAGCTGGAGGACCACCTGTCCCCGGCCGTCGTCGAGATGGTCACCGCCGAGGACTTCGAGGGCCGCGACGACCTGGTCCGCGGCTACGTCGGCCCGCAGGGCCTGGACAAGGTCCGCTACATCGCCGACCCGCGCGTCGCCCCGGGCACCGCCTGGATCACCGGCGCCAACAAGGCCGACAAGCACGCGAAGAACGTCGTCGCCGGCCGTGACTTCGAGGTCGACGACTACTTCGACGTCGTCGTGGTCGAAGAGGGCGACCCGTGCCCGAAGTGCGCCACCGGCCTGAAGCTGGACCGCGCGATCGAGATCGGCCACATCTTCCAGCTCGGCCGCAAGTACGCCGACGCCTTCCAGCTCGACGTCCTCGGCCAGAACGGCAAGCCGGTCCGGGTCACGATGGGCTCGTACGGCATCGGCGTCTCCCGCGCGGTGGCCGCCCTCGCCGAGCAGCACGCGGACGAGCAGGGCCTGTGCTGGCCCGCGGAGGTCGCCCCCGCCGACGTCCACGTCGTCGCCGCCGGCAAGGCCCTCCAGACCGAGCTGGCGCTCGAGGTCTCCGAGAAGCTGAAGTCCGCGGGGCTGCGGGTGCTGGTCGACGACCGGGCGGGCGTCTCCCCGGGAGTGAAGTTCACCGACGCCGAACTGATCGGCGTCCCGAAGATCCTCGTAGCGGGCCGCCGCTCGGCCGAGGGCGTCCTGGAACTCAAGGACCGCCGCACGGGCGAGCGCGAGGAACTCACGGTCGACGAGGCGATCGCCCGTCTGAGCGCGTAGGACGACCCCTGAGGGGCGGGCTCTTCCCGAGCCCGCCCCTCGGCGTCGCTCCGCCTTCGGCGTGGGCGGAGCCGCCCGGTGCCAGGGCCGGGCACGTAGCGTGCCCCGAGGCCGGGCGGGGATTCTCCCTGCCGCGTTCGGCCGTTGCCCTCAGGGCTCCTGAGAAGCCTGGGTGTCGCCCGCCGGCAGCGGGGGCTCCGGGGCCGGGGGGCCGCCCGGTTCGCCCGGGAGGGCTTCCGGGGCGGGGCCCGGGGGGGCCTCCGGGGCCATAGGTGCCAGGTCGCCGGCGGACAGCGGCGCCGGCGCCGGCGCCGGCGCCACCGGCGGCTGCGGGAGCGAGGCCGGCGGCGGCTGACCCGCACGCTCCAGGAACCGCAGCAGCTCCACCGGAATCGGCAGCACCAGCGTGGAGTTCTTCTCCGCCGCCACCGCCATCACCGTCTGCAGCAGCCGCAGCTGAAGCGCCGACGGTGCGTCGGCCATCTGATGCGCCGCCTCCGCCAGCTTCTTCGACGCCTGGAGCTCCGCGTCCGCGTTGATCACCCGCGCCCGGCGCTCCCGGTCCGCCTCGGCCTGCCGGGCCATCGACCGCTTCATCGTCTCCGGCAGCGACACGTCCTTGATCTCGACCCGGTCGATCTGCACGCCCCACCCGATCGCGGGGGAGTCGAGCATCAGCTCCAGGCCCTGGTTGAGCTTCTCGCGGTTGGACAGCAGATCGTCCAGATCGCTCTTGCCGATGATCGACCGCAGCGACGTCTGCGCCATCTGCGAGACCGCGAACTTGTAGTCCTCGACCCGGACCAGCGCCTCCGCCGCGTCCACGACCTTGAAGTACACGACCGCGTCGACCCGGACCGTCACGTTGTCCCGCGTGATGCCCTCCTGCGCGGGCACGGGCATCGTGACGATCTGCAGATTCACCTTGTGGAGACGGTCCACCACCGGAACGATCATCGTGAAGCCGGGCCGGCGCACCTCGCCCATGAGCCGGCCGAAACGGAACACCACACCCCGCTCGTACTGCTTCACGACACGCGCGGCGGCGGCCACATAGACGGCGGCGGCCATTCCCACACCTGCCGCCGCGGACAACAGCTCTTCGACCATCACGGCCCCCTGAGCTCCGAGCCGGGCGTTACACCTACGGTATGCCCGATATAGGGGTTTCTACAGCCAGCCGGCGAACTCCAGCAGCACCTCGCCGTCCTGGCGGCGCCCGACCGCCAGCGCGCGCGTACCGCTCTCGACCGCACGGAACAGCGTCCAGCCACGCAGCCGCTCCGCGTCCAGCTCCAGCGAGTCCGCCAGCCGGTTCACCCGCCGCCGGGCCGTCGACGCGCCCGCCGATGAGGCGACCAGGTCCTCCACCCGGTCCCGTACCAGCCGCGCCAGGTCGTAGGCCCGCTCGCCCACCAGCGGCTCGGGCCCGACCGCCAGCCACGGCGCGCGGTCCCCGCCGAGGACCTTGCCCTGCCGGAAGCAGCCGTGCAGCAGCAGCGTCTCGGGGGAGTGCGCGACGAGCTCCTCCCGCGCCGCGAGCGCGGCCGCGACCAGCGGACCGGCCACCGGGTCCGCCGCCCACGACGCCATCGCCCCGGCCATGGGCTCCGTACGCCGTGCCACCGACTCGAAGGAGTGGCCCGCGGGCGGCTCCACCCACAGCCGCCGTACGATCCCCGCCGCCTCCAGCAGCGCCTTCGCCTCCGGCAGCGAGCGCAGGGACACCTCCGGGTGCAGCCGTTCGAGCAGCAGCGACCCGTCCTGCCGCGCGGCGAGCAGCCGCACCGCCCCCCACCCGTTCCAGTGGGCCAGCGCGTCGCGCTCCCGCTCGGGCGCGGCGAACGGCGGGGCGATCTTCAGCGCGGCGGGCTCACCCTCCGCCGTTCGGACGAGGATCACCAGACTGCTCCGCCCGCCCGGGACCACCGCCCGCTCGGCCTCCACCTCGCCCAGGGAGAGCGACTCCCGGGCCAGGTCGGGCAGCCGCCCGAGCCATTCGGCAGCGGCCGCGTCCCCGTACGTCTCGCCGAGCACACGTGTCAGCCGCTGGGGCGGTTCGAAACCCATACGCGCGTTGTTCCCTTTCACAGCCTGGTCGGAGCCGGACCGGAGGCCGGCTCAGGCGCGCTCGGCGAGCCCAGGAAAGGCTACGCCGCTGCCGCGCCAGCGCACGGCCCGCACCGCTGCCTCCCGCAGCGCCGCGGCGGCCTCCCGCCGCAGGGGCCCCTCGGCGGCGCGTACGAGATCGGAGTACACCGCCGCGACCCGGTCCTCCAGGACGGCGGCCAGGCGCACCGCGGCGGCCGTGTCCGGCACCGCGAAGGGCAGCGCGTAGGCGGCGAGCGCCGCCCCCGGCTGCCCGCCCAGGTCCCGGACGGTCCGCCCCAGCGCGTCCCGGCGGGCCCGGTGCGCGTCGTACGCCGCGGCCGCCTCCTTGCGGCGCTCCGCGCCGATCCGCCCGCCGACGACCCCGTAGCCGTACACCGCGGCATGCTCGGCGGCCAGCGCCGCCTGCGCGGCGTCCAGTGCGCTCATGACCGCGCTCCCGCGTCCGCGAGCAGATACGCCTGCGCCGCGCAGGACGCCGCGACCGAGGCCAGCAGCCGGGCGTACTCGGGCGGAGCGGAGAGCAGTGCGGCCGTATGGCTGTCGGCCGTCCGGCGGGCGGTCGCGGCGAGCTCATCGAGCGCGGCGGCCGGATCGGCCGGTACGGGCGCCGCGGCCCCGGCCGGCCGGGTCGACGGGGTGGCGGAGGCGGCCGGTGAGGGCGTGGCGGCCGGGCCGTCGGCGCCCAGCGCCTGCCGGTGCGCCGCCGCCGACGCGCGCAGCGGGGCCAGCCGGGGGGCCAGGGAGGGATGCGCCGCGGTCACCGCGTCGTAACGTTCCATCAGCGCCGTGGCGGTCGCGGTCGCCCGGCGGCGCAGGGCCGCCTCCGCGCGGGCGGCGCGTTCGGCCGCGGACCGGCTCCGCCGGCCGCCCGGGCCGTCGGACGTGCAGCCCGCCAGCAGTCCGGACACCGTGACGGCGCCCGTGGCCAGCAGCGCGCGCCGGCGTGTCGTCCCCGTGCGCCCCACGCGTCTCTCCTTCGGACCTCGGGAAGATCTTGACGAAGATCACCGCAGGCGAGCGTACCTGCGGCTCGGTCCGAGGTGGACGGCAACACCCCTCGGGACCGGATACCCTTTGATCTGACACGCGACGATCCCACAACAGCACACGCGGCCGAGGAGTCACCCGGATGAGCACCACCCAGAGCGACAGGCTGCGCGGGCTGCTGGAGCCGCTCGTCAGTGCGATGGACCTGGATCTGGAAGAGATCGAGGTGTCCCGGGCCGGTCGGCGTCGTGTGCTGAGGATCGTCGTCGACTCCGACGAGGGCGTCGAGCTGGACGCATGCGCCGAGCTGAGCCGCGAGATCTCCCAGAAGCTGGACGAGACCGACGCGATGGGGGACGAGGAGTACGTCCTCGAAGTCAGCTCCCCGGGCGCCGACCGTCCGCTCACCGAGCACCGCCACTACGTACGCGCCACCGGCCGGCTGGCCAGGTTCCAGCTGCAGGCGGGTGAAGAGCTCGTGGCCAGGATCCTCACCGTCGACGACGAGGGAATCGATCTCGAAGTGCCCGGCGTGAAGGGGCGCAAGCCCACCGCCCGGCGGATCGAGTTCCCCGAGATCGCCAAGGCGCGTGTCGAGATCGAGTTCAGCCGCAAGGACAAGAAGGAAGAGGAGGCGTAGCCGTGGACATCGACGTGAAGCTCCTGAGGGGCTTGGCACAAGAGAAGGAGATCCCCTTCGACCTGCTGGTCGAGGCGATCGAGTCGGCCCTCCTCATCGCGTACCACCGCACGGAGGGCGCGCGCCGTCACGCCCGTGCCGTACTGGACCGGCAGACCGGCCATGTCACGGTGTGGGCCAAGGAGGACGCCGCCGACCTCGAAGAGGGCCAGGAGCCCAAGGAGTTCGACGACACCCCGTCCGACTTCGGCCGGATCGCCGCCAGCACCGCCCGCCAGGTCATCCAGCAGCGGCTGCGGGACGCCGAGAACGACGTCACCTTCGGCGAGTACGCCCGCCGTGAGGGCGACATCGTGGCCGGTCAGGTCCAGCAGGGCAAGGACCCCAAGAACGTCCTGGTCCGCCTCGACGACAAGCTGGAAGCGATCCTGCCGGTGCAGGAGCAGGTGCCGGGCGAGGAGTACACGCACGGTCTGCGGCTGCGTACGTACGTCGTCCGGGTCGCCAAGGGTGTCCGCGGTCCGTCCGTCACCCTTTCGCGTACCCACCCCAATCTGGTGAAGAAGCTCTTCGCGCTCGAGGTGCCGGAGATCGCCGACGGCAGCGTCGAGATCGCCGCCATCGCGCGCGAGGCCGGTCACCGCACCAAGATCGCGGTGCGGGCCACCCGTGCGGGTCTCAATCCCAAGGGCGCCTGCATCGGCCCGATGGGCAGCCGTGTGCGCAATGTCATGGCCGAGCTGCACGGCGAGAAGATCGACATCGTGGACTGGTCCGACGACCCGGCCGAGATGGTCGCCAACGCCCTCTCCCCGGCCCGGGTCTCCAAGGTGGAGGTCGTCGACCTGTCGACCCGCTCCGCCCGGGTGACCGTGCCCGACTACCAGCTGTCGCTGGCCATCGGCAAGGAGGGCCAGAACGCCCGCCTCGCCGCGCGCCTCACCGGCTGGCGCATCGACATCCGCCCCGACACGGAGCAGCCCGCCGGGCAGGACTCCGACCGGGACTGAGACGTGGCTCCGGCCGGGCGGCACCGCCCGGCCCGGGGCGCGGGAATAGATCCCGTCGTGGTCACGTTGTGCCACGACAGGATCACGTGATCTTTTTGAGCCATCATCTGTTCGATTTTTGCCCCAAAGGGGTGAGGTCGGTACGGGGAGGTAGACTTAAGCGTGTCTGGCCGGACGCATGCCCGCGCATGCCCTGAGCGAACCTGTGTGGGATGCCGGGAGCGAGCGGCCAAGCGCGATCTGCTGCGCATCGTGGCGATCGAGGGCATATGTGCCCCCGATCCTCGCGGTACGCTGCCCGGCCGGGGTGCGTACCTGCACCCCGCATCGGTCTGTCTCGACCTGGCGGTCCGCCGCCGCGCGCTCCCGAGGGCCTTCAGGGTCCCGGGTCCGCTCGACACCGCGGAACTGCGGCAGGTCCTTGAGACGGCAGCACGGTAAGGAAAGAACGGCACGGAACACCCCGTGCGGTCAGGTACCTCGCGAGTTGGAAGTAGGTCGAGATTGCGATGAGCACTCGATGAGTACGCGATGAGTACGCCCATGAAGTAGCAACGGTCCGGCGGTAACCCGGACCTAAAAGGAGCGAAGTGGCTAAGGTCCGGGTATACGAACTCGCCAAGGAGTTCGGGGTTGAGAGCAAGGTCGTCATGGCCAAGCTCCAAGAACTCGGTGAATTCGTCCGTTCGGCGTCCTCGACGATCGAGGCGCCCGTTGTACGCAAGTTGACTGACGCACTGCAGGGGCCCGGCACCGCCGGCAAGTCCGCTGCGAAGCCCGGCGCGCCCCGCAAGGCCGCGCCTGCGAAGCCTGCCGCCCCCGCGCCCTCCCCGGCGCAGGCGGCTCGTCCTGCTGCCCCGAAGCCCGGCGCCCCGGCGCCGAAGCCGGCCCCGGCCGCGCCCGCGGCTCCGGCGAGCAGCACCCCCGCGGCCCCGGCCGCCCCGGGCCCGCGCCCGGGTCCGAAGCCCGCGCCGAAGCCGGTCACCCCGGCCCCCGCGGCTCCGGAGTTCACCGCGCCTCCGTCGGCCCCGGCCGCCGGTCCCCGTCAGGGCGGCGCCACCCCCGGTCCCCGTCCCGCCGCGCGCCCGCAGGGCCAGGGCGGTCAGGGCGAGCGTGGTGCCCGTCCCGGCGCTCCGCGTCCCGGTGGCCAGCAGGCCCCGCGTCCCGGTGCCCGTCCGGCCGGTCCCCGTCCGGGCAACAACCCCTTCACCTCGGGTGGCTCCACCGGTATGGCGCGCCCGCAGGCGCCCCGTCCGGGTGGCGGTGCCCCCCGTCCCGGCGGCCCCGGTGCCGTTCCGGGTGCCCCGCGTCCGCAGGGCGGCCCCGGTGGCGCCCCGCGTCCCCAGGGCCAGGGCGGCGCGCGTCCCACCCCCGGTGGTATGCCGCGTCCCCAGGCTCCCCGTCCGGGCGGCGCGCCCGGCGGTAACCGTCCGAACCCCGGCATGATGCCGCAGCGTCCCGCTGCCGGCCCGCGTCCCGGTGGTGGCCCCGGCGGCCGTGGCCCCGGTGGCCCCGGTGGGCGTCCGGGTGGCGGCGGCGGTCGTCCCGGCGGCGGCTTCGCCGGTCGTCCGGCCGGTCCCGGTGGCGGTGGCGGCGGCTTCGCCGGCCGTCCCGGTGGCGGCGGTGGCGGCGGCGGTCGTCCCGGTGGCGGTGGTCCCGGTGGCGGTGGCGGCGGCTTCGGCGGTCGTCCCGGCTTCGGTGGCCGTCCCGGTGGCCCCGGTGGCCGTGGTGGCACGCAGGGCGCCTTCGGCCGTCCCGGCGGTCCCGCGCGTCGTGGCCGCAAGTCGAAGCGGCAGAGGCGCCAGGAGTACGAGGCCATGCAGGCCCCGTCGGTCGGCGGCGTGATGCTGCCTCGCGGCAACGGCGAGACCATTCGCCTGTCGCGCGGTGCCTCCCTCACCGACTTCGCCGAGAAGATCAACGCCAACCCGGCGTCGCTCGTCGCGGTGATGATGAACCTCGGCGAGATGGTCACGGCCACGCAGTCCGTCTCCGACGAGACGCTGCAGCTGCTCGGCGACGAGATGAACTACACCGTCCAGATCGTCAGCCCGGAGGAGGAGGACCGCGAGCTTCTCGAGTCCTTCGACATCGAGTTCGGCGAGGACGAGGGCGGCGAAGAGGCCCTGGTCTCGCGTCCGCCGGTCGTGACCGTCATGGGTCACGTCGACCACGGTAAGACCCGACTGCTCGACGCCATCCGCAAGACGAACGTCATCGCGGGCGAGGCCGGCGGCATCACGCAGCACATCGGTGCGTACCAGGTCGGTACCGAGGTCAACGGCGAAGAGCGTCGCATCACCTTCATCGACACCCCGGGTCACGAGGCGTTCACCGCCATGCGTGCCCGTGGTGCGAAGTCGACCGACATCGCGATCCTGGTGGTGGCGGCCAACGACGGTGTGATGCCCCAGACGATCGAGGCGCTGAACCACGCCAAGGCGGCCGGTGTGCCGATCGTGGTCGCGGTCAACAAGATCGACGTCGAGGGCGCCGACCCGACCAAGGTCCGCGGTCAGCTGACCGAGTTCGGTCTGGTGGCCGAGGAGTACGGCGGCGACACGATGTTCGTCGACATCTCCGCCAAGCAGGGCCTGCACATCGACTCCCTGCTGGAGGCCGTGGTCCTCACCGCGGACGCCTCGCTCGACCTCCGGGCCAACCCGGACCAGGACGCGCAGGGTATTGCGATCGAGTCCCACCTCGACCGCGGTCGCGGTGCCGTCTCGACCGTCCTGGTCCAGCGCGGAACGCTGCGCATCGGCGACACGATGGTCGTCGGCGACGCGTACGGCCGTGTCCGGGCGATGCTCGACGACAAGGGCAACAACGTCGAGGAGGCGACCCCGTCGACTCCCGTCCTGGTCCTGGGTCTCACCAACGTCCCCGGCGCCGGCGACAACTTCCTGGTTGTCGACGAGGACCGTACGGCCCGCCAGATCGCCGAGAAGCGTGCTGCGCGTGAGCGCAACGCCGCCTTCGCCAAGCGCGTCCGCCGGGTGTCCCTCGAGGACCTCGACAAGGTGCTCAAGGCCGGTCTGGTCCAGGAACTCAACCTCATCATCAAGGGCGACGCGTCCGGTGCGGTCGAGGCTCTCGAGTCCTCGCTGCTCCAGCTCGACGTCGGTGAAGAGGTCGACATCCGGGTCCTGCACCGCGGTGTGGGTGCGGTCACCGAGTCCGACATCGACCTGGCGATGGGCTCCGACGCCATCGTCATCGGCTACAACGTCCGTGCGGCCGGCCGTGCCGCGCAGATGGCGGAGCGCGAGGGCGTCGACGTCCGGTACTACTCGGTGATCTACCAGGCCATCGAGGAGATCGAGGCGGCGCTCAAGGGCCTCCTCAAGCCGGAGTACGAAGAGGTCGAGCTCGGTACGGCGGAGATCCGCGAGGTCTTCCGCTCGTCCAAGCTGGGCAACATCGCCGGTGTCCTCATCCGCTCGGGCGAGGTCAAGCGCAACACCAAGGCGCGCCTCATCCGCGACGGCAAGGTCATCGCGGAGAACCTCAACATCGAGGGTCTGCGCCGCTTCAAGGACGACGTCACCGAGATCCGCGAGGGCTTCGAGGGCGGTATCAACCTCGGAAACTTCAACGACATCAAGATCGACGACGTCATCGCGACGTACGAGATGCGCGAGAAGCCTCGCGCCTGATCTCCAGCGTTGAACCGGGGCCGGTCGGCGGAAGTTAATCCGTCGATCGGCCCCGGCCGTTGCGTGTACGGTTCTTGTGTCCCTGCCAAGCGATGGCGTGGCAGGCCACCGAACCCGAACCGGCGGGACATCCGGCACCGCATGTACGTGGGGACTCTGTCCTTCGATCTGCTCCTCGGCGACGTTCATTCGCTGAAGGAGAAACGCTCCGTCGTCCGGCCCATCGTCGCCGAGCTCCAGCGCAAGTTCTCCGTGAGCGCGGCCGAGGTGGGCGACCAGGACCTCCATCGCAGGGCCCGGCTCGGGGTCGCGCTGGTGTCCGGGGACCCGGGGTTCGTATCGGATGTACTGGACCGCTGCGAGCGGCTGGTCGCGGCCCGGCCCGAAGTGGAGCTGCTGTCGGTGCGACGCAGGCTCCACACTGATGAAGACTGAATGCAAGGCAAGAAGGAGAAGGACCAGTGGCCGACAACGCGCGGGCGAAGAAGCTGGCAGACCTCATCCGGGAGGTGGTCGCCGAGAAGCTGCAGCGCGGCATCAAGGACCCCCGCCTGGGAACGCATGTGACGATCACGGACACCCGCGTCACCGGTGACCTGCGGGAGGCCACGGTCTTCTACACGGTCTACGGCGACGACGAGGAGCGGGCCAGCGCGGCCGCCGGCCTGGAGAGCGCCAAGGGCATCCTGCGCTCCGCGGTCGGCCGGGCGGCGGGCACCAAGTTCACGCCGACCCTCGCGTTCGTGGCGGACGCCCTCCCGGAGAACGCCAGAACGATCGAGGACCTGCTCAACAAGGCGCGGGCCTCCGACGCCAAGGTGCGCGAGGCGTCCTCCGGCGCCACGTACGCCGGCGGGGCCGACCCGTACCGCAAGCCCGAGGACGAGGACGAGGGCGAAGCCTCGGAATGAGCCAGCAGCACAAGACGCCCGACGGACTTGTCATCGTCGACAAGCCGTCGGGCTTCACTTCGCACGACGTCGTCGCCAAGATGCGCGGCATCGCCCGGACCCGCCGCGTCGGCCACGCCGGCACGCTCGACCCCATGGCCACCGGCGTGCTCGTCCTCGGTGTGGAGCGGGCGACCAAGCTCCTCGGGCACCTCGCGCTGACCGAGAAGGAGTACCTCGGTACCGTCCGGCTCGGCCAGAACACCGTCACCGATGACGCCGAGGGCGAGATCACCTCGTCCACCGACGCCTCCCAGGTGACCCGCGAGGCCATCGACGCCCAGGTCGCCGCCCTGACCGGCGCGATCATGCAGGTGCCGTCCAAGGTCAGCGCCATCAAGATCGACGGCAAGCGGTCGTACGCGCGCGTGCGCGGCGGCGAGGAGTTCGAGATCCCGGCCCGTCCCGTCACCGTGTCGCAGTTCACGGTGTACGACGTCCGGGAGGCCACGGCCGAGGACGGCACCCCCGTCGTCGACCTGGTCGTCTCCGTCGTCTGCTCCTCGGGCACCTACATCCGGGCGCTCGCCCGGGACCTCGGTGCCGGACTCGGCGTCGGCGGCCATCTGACCGCGCTGCGGCGCACCCGGGTCGGCCCCTACAAGCTCGACTCGGCCCGCACGCTCGATCAGCTCCAGGAGGAGCTGACCGTGATGCCGATCGCCGAGGCCGCCGCCGCCGCGTTCCCCCGCTGGGACGTGGACGAGAAGCGGGCCCGGCTGCTGCTCAACGGCGTCCGGCTCGACATGCCGGCGTACCCCGAAGGGCCGGTCGCGGTCTTCGGCCCCGACGGCACCTTCGTCGCCCTCGTCGAGGAGCACAAGGGCAAGGCGAAGAGCCTCGCGGTCTTCGGCTGACCGACAGGGAGTCCATCGTGGAGCGGGCCCGCCCGCCCGCTCCACGATCCCCCTCATCAAAGGGTCTATCCGCCCTTTCTGTGCTATTCACCCCATCGAGCAGGCGCTCGGAGTGAAGGGCGGGGGCACACGGGGGCGCTTTCGGTACGCGTTCTTCTCCCGGTGATCATCGCCCACCTAATGTCGGAAATATGGGACACGGGGACCGGTCGGCGCTGGTGCAGATCTGTGATCTGGCGGGCCGGCCACGCGGGACGGGCTTCGTCGCGGACGACCGCGGCACGGTCGTGACCGGGCACGAAGCCGTCGACGGGCTGGCCCGGCTCGTGCTGCACGCGCCCGCCGAAGGGCCGGCCGACGCCCCCGGCGTGCGGACCTGCCTGGTGGAGGCCGAGGCCGTGACCGCCCTCCCCGAGTCCGGGCTCGCGCTGGTACGGACCGAGGGCCTCGGCGTTCCGCCGCTGCCGGTCGCCGAGCACCCCGCCGTCGACCCCGGCACGTACGTACGGCTCGCCGCGCGCGGCTGGCGCGAGGCACGGGTGCTCGGCACCTCCCCGGTCACCTACACCGCCACCGACCGCTTCCACCTCCTCGCCGAGGCGCTGGAGCTGGCCATCGGCTTCGACGGCAGCGAGGCCCTCAGGCTCGGTGGCGAGGCCGCCGGCGGGCCCGTCCTGGACGCGGAGACCGGCGCCGTCCTCGCCGTCCTCGGCACCGCCCTGCACAGCGCCCGGACCGTCGCCGGTCTCGCCGTGCCGCTCGCCGCGTCCGCCGCCCGGGACCCGCACGGGCCGCTCGCCGCGCTGCTGCGCCGCAACGCGGCCACCGTCCCCGGCCACGGCCGCCACCTCAACCTCGCCGGCGCCCTGGAGCTCACCGCCACCGCCGCCGGGGCCGCCCACGGCGCCGACGGCTGCCCCGAGCCCGTCGAACGTCCCGACAGCATCCGGGAGTTCGCCTTCTTCGGCGCCTCGGACGCGCTCGTCCTCGCCCTCACCGGAGACCCCGGCAGCGGCCGCACCACCGAACTGGCCGCCCTGCGCGCCCGGCGCACCCACGGCCCCGAACCGGCCCCCACCCTCTGGCTGCGCGGCGCCGACCTGCGGGCCGAGGACACCTCCGTCGCCGACGCCGCCGCCCGCGCTCTGCACGAGGCCGGCCGGATCGCCGCCGCCTCCGGCGCCCGCGGCGACATGACCGAGGCCACCCCCGAACGCGTCGCGCACCTCTCCCGCGCCGCCGGCCGCCCCCTGCTGCTGATCCTCGACGGCCCCGAGGAGATGCCCCCGGCCCTCGCCCACCGGCTGCCCGAGTGGACCGCGGGCACCGAACGCTGGCTGCGCGCCCACGGCGCCCGGCTCGTCGTCGGCTGCCGCCCCGAACACTGGGAGCAGGCCGGGCGGCTCTACCGGCCCGGCTCCCTGCACCGTCCCGTACGGCCCGCCGAGCGGCTGCCCGCGGCCCTGCGGATCGGCGACCTGCCGGCCCGTGAGGCCCGCCGGGCCCGGGAGGCGTACGGGCTCCCCGACGACGCGCTCGCACCCCGCGACGCCCGCCATCCGCTGGCGCTGCGGCTGCTCGCCGAGGTACGCCAGGCGCTCCCCGGCGATGTGCCCGGACGGCCGGACCGGGACGAGATCCTCACCGCCTACCTGGACCTGGTGTGTCTGCGGGTCGCCGTACGGATCGCGGCGGCGTCCCGGCCTGTGCTCCGCGGCACCGCCGTGCGCCGTCTCGCCGCCCGGGTCGCCGGGCAGGTCCACGAGGCCGCCCGGCGGTGCCTGGGCCCCGGACAGGGGGAGCTCGACCGGGAATCCTTCGAGGAGGTCTTCCCCTGGCGCACGGGATGGGCCTCGGCGGTCCTCACCGAGGGACTGATCGTCCCGGCGGGCGCGGGCTACCGCTTCGCCGACGAGGAGCTCGCCGACTGGATCCAGGGCGCCCACCTCGACCTGGACAGCGCCCTGCACTCCCTGGTCCACCGCTGGCACGGCAGCCCACCCGAGCGCCTGCCGTCCCGCCCCGGGTCCCAGCCGATGACCACCGGCCACATCCCCCCGCTGCCGGGCCCGGACACCGCCGCGCCGGACCACCGGCCGGTGGTCACCGGCCACATCCCCCCGCCGCCGGGCTCGGACACGGCCGCGCCGGGCCACCGGCCGGTGGTCACCGGCCACGTCCCTCCTCCGCCGGGACACCGCTCGCTGCCCGTGCCGCGCCACCGCATCGGGCCGGTCCTTCAGGCCCTGCTGCGCCTGAGCCGCGAGCAGGGTCCGACCGCGCTCGCCGTCCGGCTGGAGGCCCTGATCGACGCGGTCGACCGGCTCGCCGTTCCGGGCGCGGGCGAGCGGCCGACGGGGGCCCAGGACCCCTGGGCGCCCGCAGCCCGGATCGAGGACGCCCGATGGTGGGGCGTGCGGCTCGTACGGGAAGCGCTGCTGCGGGTGCCCGACGCCCGGCCGCTGCTCGGGGTGGCCCGGGTCCTCGCCGACCGGGTCGGCTCGCGGGCCGGCTGGCCCGGCCGCGGCGAGGAGTTCGGGCCGTGGTTCTGGGAGCGCCTCCCGGTCGGCGAGGACGAACGGCTCGACCTGCTGCGCCGGCTCGTGCCCGCCGACGGGCCGCCCGGCACCCACGACCGGCGCCGCTATCTCGACACGGTCGCCGAGCGGCTGGCCGCCGAACCCCGCGGGGTGCAGCCGCTGCTGTGCCGCTGGTTCGCCGACGACACCCCGCTGTCCGCGGCGCCGGACGCCACCGTCGCCGCGGCCGCGCAGGCGCTCCTGCACACCCGCCGTGGCCTCGCCGTCGACGACCTGTGCGAGGCCCTGGTCTCCACCGCGCACCCCCGTGCCGACGAGCTCCTGACCGCCCTCGCCGAGGACGAGCCGTCCGCGCTGTGCCGGGCCGTCGACCGCTGGGCCCACGACGACGGCCGCCCCGAGCGCCGGGTCGCCGCGGCCGCGTACGGCACGCTCGTCGCCGCTCACGCCGTCACCGCCGCCGACCGCGAGCTGCTGCGCTACGCCGCTCTCGCACTGCTCGCCCGCCCCGGCGACGGCGCGCTGCACGGCCCCGCCCTCGGCCTGCTCGTACGGGACCCGCACACCCGCTCCCACCATCTGCCGCGGGCCCTGGCCGCGTACCTCACCGGCGACCCCCACCTGCCCGCCCACGCCCTCGCCGCGGCCCTCACCACCCACCCCGAGCCGGTGTTCGCAGCCTTCCAGGCCCGGTTGCTGCACGGGCCCGGCGACGGTGCGGGGGAAGTCCTGCGCGCCCTGGCCACGGTCACCACACCCGCGCTCGCCCGCCGCGCCGCCGCTCTGGTCCTCGACTACGTCGACCGCCGCCCCGAAGGGGCCCGGCACGCCGCCGTCTACCTCGATCTGCGCCTGGAGCACGGCCCCGCCGCCCGGGCCGTGCTCTTCCCGCTCGTCACGGGCCTGCTGCGGGGCCATCCGGTGCAGGTGAGGCGGGCCCTCGCGCCGGTCCTCGCCGCCCCCGGCACGGCCGCCTCGCGCGGGCTGCGCGCCGAGCTCCTCGACGTACTCCTGGAGTACGAGCAGTACGAGACCCGGGACCTGGCCGTGCTCGACGCCGTGCTGCGGGCCGCCGCGCTCGGTGCCGCGCGCCGCCCCGAGACCCGCACGAGGGAGCTCGTGCACCGCACCGGGCTCCTTCTGGTGCGTACGCCCGAGGGCGCCACCTGCTTCGACCGCAGACTCGTGGAACTCGCCCGCGAAGTCCCGGGATTCGCCGCCCTGGTGGCCGGATGGCTGGTCGCGGACCCCGGCGACTGGGCCTGTGTGGTCGGTCCGAGCACCCGGCGGACCGTCGTGAGGCTCGGCAGTCCCATGCCGATGCGGACCGAGAGCCGTGGGCATGGCAGTCTTAGACCTGCGTAATCGGTCATGACGTACACAGGTTCGGGCGAGGAGCGGTCACAGTGCAGCGGTGGCGTGGCTTGGAGGACATCCCCCAGGACTGGGGGCGCAGCGTCGTCACCATCGGCTCCTACGACGGTGTGCACCGCGGCCACCAGCTGATCATCGGGCGGGCCGTGGAGCGCGCCCGCGAGCTGGGCGTTCCTTCGGTGGTCGTCACCTTCGACCCGCACCCCAGCGAGGTCGTCCGGCCGGGCAGCCACCCTCCGCTGCTCGCCCCGCACAGCAGGCGCTGCGAGCTGATGGCCGAGCTCGGCGTGGACGCCGTGCTCGTGCTTCCCTTCACCCAGGAGTTCTCGCAGCTGTCGCCCGCGGACTTCATCGTGAAGGTCCTCGTCGACAAGCTGCACGCGCGCGCCGTCATCGAGGGGCCGAACTTCCGCTTCGGCCACCGCGCCGCCGGCACGGTCGCCTTCCTCGCCGAGATGGGCGCCACGTACGACTACGAGGTCGAGGTCATCGACCTCTCGCTGAGCGGGGCGGCGGGCGGCGGCCAGCCCTTCTCCTCCACCCTCACGCGCCGGCTCGTCGCGGAGGGCGACGTCGAGGGCGCCGCCGAGATCCTCGGCCGCCCGCACCGCGTCGAGGGCGTCGTCGTCCGCGGCGCGCAGCGCGGCCGTGAGCTCGGCTTCCCCACGGCGAACGTGGAGACCCTGCCGCACACCGCGATCCCCGCGGACGGCGTGTACGCCGGATGGCTCACCGCCGACGGCGAGCGCATGCCCGCCGCGATCTCGGTCGGCACCAACCCCCAGTTCAACGGCACCGAGCGGACCGTCGAGGCGTACGCGATCGACCGGGTCGGACTCGACCTGTACGGGATGCACGTGGCCGTCGACTTCCTCGCGTATGTGCGCGGCATGGAGAAGTTCGAGTCCATCGAGGCCCTGCTCGAAGCGATCGCGGCGGACGTCAAGCGCTGCCGCGAGCTGACGGAGGCGTACGACCTCGACCGGTGACGCGGGGGAGCGGGGTCACCAGGTGACGAGCAGTTCCCTGGGACCCCGGATGAGGCCCTTCGACTGCCAGGGCGTCTCCTCGGGCGGGCCCGCGAGCCGCAGTGCCGGATAGCGGGCCATCAGGGTCGAGAGCATCACCTCGGACTCCATCCGGGTCAGCATCGCGCCCATGCAGTGGTGCGGTCCGTGGCCGAACGCCATATGGGCCACGCCGGCCCGGTCGAAGTCGACGGTGTGCGGGTCCTCGAAGACCTCCGGGTCGCGGTTGGCGGCGAGGTACGACGCGTACACCGCCTCGCCCGCCCGAATCAGCACCCCGCCGAGCTCCACGTCCTCGGTGGCGATCCGGGGCAGCCCCACGCCGTTGCGGTGCGGGATCCAGCGCAGCAGCTCGTCGACGGCCTGCGGCAGCAGGTGCGGCTCGGCCCGCAGCCGGTTCATCAGCTCGGGCCGGGTCAGCAGCAGATAGACCATGTTGGCGCTGTTGTTGCGGACCGCGTGCGCGCCGCTCACCAGGACGGCCGTGGCGAGCGACACGGCCTCGTCCGCGCTGATCCGGCCCTCGGACCAGGCCTCGGAGAGCTCGCCGGCGAGATCGTCCCGCGGCTCCCTGCGCCGCCGCTCCAGGAGCTGGACCAGATAGGCGCGGATCTGCTCCTTCGCCGCGACGCTGTTCCGCGGGCCCGGCCCGGAGGAGAGGATCACATCGGGCCATGACGCCAGGTGGGCGCGGTCCTCATGGGGGATTCCCAGCAGGTCGCAGACGACGGCGAGCGGGAGCGGGCCGTGCAGATGGCGCATCAGGTCCGCGGGCCTGCCGTGCCGTTCCATCGTGTCGAGGAGGTCGTCGGCCGTGCGCTGGGCCAGCGGGCGCAGCCGCCGCGCGTTCTGGCCGGTGAACGTCCTGATCACGGCCTTGCGCAGCCGGGTGTGGTGCGGCGGGTCGGCGTAGTTCAGGGACTCCTTGGCGGCCACCCGGTGCCCGGTCATGCCGGTGACCTCACGGTCCAGCAGGGCGGTGCGGCTGAAGCGCGGGTCGGAGGTGACCGTCCGGACATCCTCGTACCGCGTCACCAGCCAGGCCTCGCTGTGCGCCGCGAACGGGAGCCGGATGCGGGCGATCGGCTCCTCGGTGAGCAGCTCGGTCAGCAGCGGGTCGAAGTCCAGGGCGGGCAGGTCGTCGACGGCCCAGGTGCGGACGGGCCGGCTTGCGGTGGTGGGTTCGGACGTCATGGGGCACAACTCCCGGTAGATCGGTCACGGCCGTCCGGCGGTCGCTCTGCGTGTCCGGGCCGCCCGTGCGGACGGTCCGCGCCGTATCCCTTCCCGAACCGGCCGGGGCCTTGCGCGGCGCGAGGGCACAGCCCCCTGAACGGACGACTCGGCGGCCGCCGCCCTTACGGTCCGTCACGGGCTCCCGGTTGCGGGGCCGGGGACCACGGATGAATGTGGGCCGCAGCCCCGCACACGCGAACGAAGGAGAGCGTCGTGGCGACCCTGTGCAAACCGGCCGTGGCGGTGCCCGAGCACGTGATCACGATGGAGGAGACGCTCGCCCTCGCCCGTACCCGCCACGCCGGTCATCCCCAACTCCCGCTGGCCCTACGGCTGATCGGCAACACCGGGGTGGCCCGCCGCCATCTCGTGCAGCCCATCGAGGAGACCCTGCGCCATCCCGGCTTCGAGCAGCGCAACGCGCTCTACGAACGGGAGGCCAAGCGCCGCGTCCCCGATGTGATCAAGCACGCCCTGAACAACGCCGAACTGCGCCCCGCCGACATCGACATGATCGTCTATGTCTCCTGCACCGGCTTTATGATGCCCTCGCTCACCGCCTGGCTCATCAACACCATGGGCTTCCCCAGCCACACCCGCCAGGTCCCCATCGCCCAGCTCGGCTGCGCGGCCGGCGGCGCGGCGGTCAACCGCGCGCACGACTTCTGCACCGCCTACCCGGACGCCAATGTGCTGCTCGTGGCGTGCGAGTTCTGCTCGCTCTGCTACCAGCCCACCGACCTCGGCGTCGGCTCGCTGCTCTCCAACGGTCTCTTCGGCGACGCGGTGGCCGCGGCCGTCGTACGGGGCCGCGGTGGCACCGGTATCGCCCTGGAGCGCAACCACTCCCACCTCGTCCCCGGCACCGAGGACTGGATCGCCTACAGCGTCCGCGCCACCGGCTTCCACTTCCTGCTCGACAAGCGGGTCCCCGGCACCATGGAGCCGCTCGCCCCCGCCCTGCGCGAGATGTCCGCCGCCCACGGCTGGGACGCCGGCGACCTGGACTTCTACATCATCCACGCGGGCGGGCCGCGGATCCTGGACGACCTGTGCCGCTACCTCGAAGTGCCGCCCGAGTCCTTCCGGTTCAGCCGGGCCACCCTCACGGAGTACGGCAACATCGCCAGCGCCGTCGTCCTGGACGCGGTCCGCCGGCTCTTCGAGGAGGGCGCCCCGGCCGACGGCGCCCGCGGCATCCTCGCCGGTTTCGGCCCCGGCATCACCGCCGAGATGGCCCTCGGCAGCTGGAGCACGGCCCGCGCCGCCCAGGACCCGGACCTCGGCACCCGGCGCGTCGTGGGCTACGCGGCCCGGCCCACCCGGCGGCCGCCGGTGACGGTGACGGCGCCCCTGCCATGAACACCGCCCCCGCCCCCGACCTCACCAGGCCGCCGTGACCTCCGCCGGACGCGCCCCCGCGGACCAGTGACAGGCCACCTGCGCCACCGCCCCGCCGCCGAGCACCGGCAGCTCCTCGCCCCGGCACCTGTCCGCGACCGCCGCCGCCTCGCCCGAGGCCAGCACCTGACAGCGGGCGCGGAAACGGCACCCGCCCGGGATCCGCGCCGGGTCCGGCGGCTCCCCGCGCAGCACCACCGGCGGCAGCGGCGACTCCGGCAGTACCGACAACAGCGCCCGCGTGTACGGGTGCTGAGGCGCCGTCAGTACAGTCTCCACCGGGCCCGTCTCCACGATCCGGCCCAGATACATCACGGCCACCCGGTCCGCGATGTTCCACGCCAGACCCAGATCGTGGGTCACCACCAGCGCGGAAAGGCTCAGCTCGTCCCGCAGACGCAGCAGCAGCGCCAGGATCTCGCCCCGTACGGACGCGTCGAGCGAGGCCACCGGCTCGTCGGCGACGATCAGTTCGGGCCCGAGCACGAGCGCACCCGCGATCACCACCCGCTGGCGCTGGCCGCCCGACAGCTCGTGCGGATAGCGCAGGAAGAACCGCTCCGGCGGCCGCAGCCCCGCCCGGGCCAGCGCCCCGGCGACCGCCTCCCGCTCGTCCCCGGCGTAGCCGTGGATCCGCAGCCCCTCGGCCACCGCGTCGTACACCGTGTGCCGCGGGTTGAGCGAGCCGCTCGGATCCTGGAGGACCAGCTGCACCCGCTTGCGGTACGCCTTCAGCGCGGCCGCCCGGTACGCGAGCGGCTCCCCGGCGAACGTCACCCGCCCCGCCGTCGGTGTCACAAGCCCCAGCAGCGTCCTCGCCAGCGTCGTCTTGCCGCAGCCCGACTCGCCGACCAGGGCGACGATCTCCCCGGCGCCGATGTCCAGATCGACCCCGTCGACCGCGCGGGCGGCCGGGGCGCCGCGCCGGCCGGGGAAGGTGACACGCAGCCCGGCGGCGGACAGCAGAGTGCTCATGAGGGGCTCCCGACGGGTACGACATGGACACAGGCGGCCCGCCTGGACGGCCCCGCCTCCCGCAGCTCCGGCGCCGCGTCCGCGCAGCCCTCCAGCGCGACCGGGCAGCGCGGATGGAACGTACAGCCGGACGGCAGCGCCGCCGGGTCCGGCGGATCACCCGGCAGCCCGCGCGGGGCGCGCCGCGCGGCCGGGTCCCCGATCCGCGGGAACGCCGCCGACAGGGCCCGCCCGTACGGATGCTCGGCGGCGTCGTACACGGCCCGCGCCGGGCCCTCCTCCACCACCCGTCCCGCGTACATCACGGCGAGACGGTCACAGGTGTCGGCGAGCACCGCCAGATCGTGGCTGATCATCAGCAGCGAGATGGAGTCCTCGGCGACCAGCTGCTCGATGAGCCGCAGGATCTGCGCCTGGATCATCACATCGAGGGCCGTCGTCGGCTCGTCGGCGACGATCAGCCGGGGACCGCAGGCCAGCGCCATCGCGATCATCACCCGCTGGCGCTGGCCGCCGGAGAGCTCGTGCGGATAGGCCTCCGCGCGGGCGGCCGGCAGCCCCACGTGTTCCAGCAGCTCACCGACCCGGGTGCGGGCGGCCGCGGGGGTGGCCAGGCCGTGCACGAGCAGCGGTTCGGCGATCTGGTCGCCGATCCGCCGCACCGCGTTCAGGGAGTGCATCGCGCCCTGGAAGACGATCGACGCACCCGCCCAGCGCACGGCCCGCAGCCGGCCCCACTTCATGGTGAGCACGTCCTCGCCGTCGAGCAGGATCTCGCCGCGGATCCGCGCCGACGGGGGCAGCAGCCGCAGCAGCGCCAGCGCCAGGGTGGACTTGCCGCAACCCGACTCGCCCGCGACGCCCAGCTTCTGCCCGGCCTCGAGGGTCAGATCGACGCCGCGCACCGCGGGGACGGCCGCGGCCCCCGTCCCGTAGGTGACATGGACGTCCTTGAGGGTCAGCAGGCTCACCGTCCCACCCCCAGCTTCGGGTTGAGCACCGACTCGATCGCCCGGCCGCACAGCGTGAAGGCGAGCGCGACCAGCGCGATGGCGATGCCGGGCGGTGCCAGGTACCACCAGTGCCCGGCCGAGACCGCGCCCGCCTCGCGGGCGTCCTGGAGCATCCCGCCCCAGGAGACCACGGTCGGGTCGCCGAGGCCGAGGAAGGCGAGGGTCGCCTCGGTCAGGATGGCCGTGGAGATGCCGAGCGTGGTCTGGGCCAGCACCAGCGGCATCACATTGGGCAGCACATGACGGGTCATGACGTGCCCGTGGCCGCCGCCGAGGGCCCGGGCCCGCTCGATGTACGGGCGGGACTCGACCGCGATGGTCTGGGCCCGTACCAGCCGGGCGGTGGTGGGCCAGCTGGTGATGCCGATCGCCAGGATCACCGTCCACATGGACCGGGACAGGACGGTCGCCAGCACGATCGCCAGGACCAGCGCGGGCATCACCAGGAACCAGTCCGTCACCCGCATCAGCACGGTGGAGAACCAGCCGCCGTAGTGCCCGGCGACGATCCCGACGAGGGTGCCGATGGCGACGGAGAGCGCCGCCGCGAGCAACCCCACCGCGAGCGAGACCCGCGCGCCCCACACCAGCAGCCCGAGCAGGGACCGCCCGAACTGGTCCGTGCCGAGCGGGAAACGGCCGCTCGGCGACTCCAGGGCGCCGCCGGGCGCGTCGGTGACGCTCTGCACGTCGTCGCCGACGACGAGCGGGGCGGCCAGCGCCAGGGCGGCGATCAGGGCCAGGCCCGCCAGCCCGTAGAGCCCGGCCCGGTGCGTGCGGTACCGCTGCCAGAAGCGGGCGACGGCGTTCCTGCGCCGCGCCCAGGTCAGTGAGGTCGTCGTCGGTACGGTCGTCATCGGCCCACCCGGGGATCGAGCAGCGGATAGAGCAGGTCGGCGAGGAGGTTCATCAGGATCATGGCGCCGGCGAAGACCACGAACAGGCCCTGCACGAGCGGCAGATCGGGCACGCTCAGCGCCTGGTAGAAGAGGCCGCCCAGACCCGGCCAGGAGAACACCGTCTCGACCAGGATCGAGCCGGCCGCCACATGCCCCAGGTTGATGAAGACCATGGTGACCGTCGGCAGCAGCGCGTTCGGCACCGCGTGCCGGCGGCGCACGACGTCGTCCCGCAGCCCCTTCGCCCGCGCGGTCGTCAGGTAGTCCCCGCCCATCTCGTCCAGCAGCGACGAGCGCATCACCAGCAGCGTCTGGGCGTATCCGACCGCGACGAGCGTGAGGACCGGCAGCACCATGTGATGGGCGACGTCGAGGACGTACGCGAAACCGGTCGTGTCCCCAGACTCCATGCCCCCGGTCGGGAAGAGCCCGGGGATCGGGCCCATGCCGACCGCGAAGACGATGATGAGCAGCAGTCCGAGCCAGAACGACGGCACGGACCACAGCGTGAGCGCCACGCCGGTGTTGAGCCGGTCGCCGAGACTGCCGTGGCGCCAGGCCGAGCGGGTGCCCAGCCACAGCCCGAGCGCCGAGTAGAGGACCACGGCCACACCCGTGAGCAGCAGTGTGGCCGGCAGCTTCTGCGCGATCAGCTCGCCGACCGGGGCGCGGAACTGGTACGACATCCCCAGGTCGCCGGTGAGCGCCTTGGCGCAGTAGTCGGTGAACTGCTGCCACAGCGGCAGATCGAGACCGAACTGCCTGCGCAGCGTGGCCAGTTGTTCGGCGGAGGTGGGGACGCCGTGCGTCATCGCCTTCACCGGGTCGCCGGGCAGGATCCGGAAGAGGAAGAAGCTGGTGACGAGCACGGCGAGCAGCGAGACGGCCGCGCCGCCCAGCTTGCCCGCCGCATGGCGCAGATACGCGACCGTGGTGCGCGAGGCCCCCTCGGTGGTGCGGACCTCACGGGGCCGCACCACCTCGGCCGGGGTGCTTGCGGTGGTCATCGCCTACTCGCGGTCGTCGGCGGTGGAGCGGCGGCGCATCACCAGGAACAGCCCGGCCGCGACGGCGGCCACCACGGCCGCGCCGATCCCCACGACCACGCCGGCCGACGAGGACGAGCCGCCGCCCGCGCCCGTACCGCCGTCACCGGCCGGTACGGCGGACCACCAGCTCCAGTAGCCGTCCTGGCCCCAGAGGTTTCCGCCGTCCTCCGGCATGGTCGTGATCGACCTGATCTGGTCGGTGCGGTACGCCTCGACCGCGTTCGGGTACACCATGACATTCATGTACCCCGTGTCGTACAGCCTGGACTGCATCCGCTTGACCAGGTCCGCCCGCTTGGCGGCGTCGTATTCCACCGACTGCTGCGCGTAGAGCTCGTCGAACTGCCGGTCGCAGATGAAGTTGTCGGTCGCGCCGGTGTCCTTCGGCGTCGCGGGGAGCGCGCCGCAGGTGTGGATGGACAGGACGTAGTCCGGGTCGGGGTTGACCGACCAGCCGTCGAAGGCCAGGTCGTAGTCGCCCTTGGCCCACGGGTCGGAGACGTTGTCGAGGCAGTCGACCTTCAGTCCGATGCCGAGTTTGCCCCACCACTCCTGGAGGTATTTGCCGACCGCCTTGTCGTTGGGGTCGGTGGCGTGACACAGGATCCGGAAGTCCAGCGGCTTGCCGTCCTTGCCGGTCCGCCGGCCCGTGCCGTCCTTCTTGTAGCCGGCCTGGTCGAGGATCTGGGCGGCCTTGGCCGGGTCATGGGCGAGCTTCTGGGCGGGCGCCGGCTTCCAGAAGTACGAGCCGAAGCGCGGCGGGATGTATCCCTCGCCCTCGACGGCGTGTCCCTGGAACACCTTGTCGACGATGGTCCTGCGGTCGACGGAGAGGAACAGCGCCTTGCGGACCGCCGGGTCGAGCAGCGCCCGGTGTCCGCTGCCGAAGGTCTTGCCGTCCTTGGACCGGGCGCCCGGGTTGGTGGCGAGCGCGAAGAAGCGCCGCCCCGGAGCGTCGTTGACCTTGATGTTCTCGGCGTTCTTCAGCGACGCCGCCTGCGCCGGGGTGAGGTTGGGGACGAACGACACCTCGCCCTTGCGCAGCGCCGCGACGGCCGCGTCGTTGTCCTTGTAGTACTTGAGGACCAGCTCGTCGAACTTGGGCGCGCCGCGCCAGAACTTCTTGTTCGGCGTGAGCTTGAGGTACTGGTCGACCTTGAAGTCGGAGACGACGAAGGGACCGTTGCCGACGATCGGGAACTTCTGGTCGTTGTTGAACTTGGAGAAGTCGCCGACCTTCTCCCACACGTGCTTGGGCACGATCGGCACGTCGAGCGCCACCATCGTGGCCTGAGGCTTCTTCAGCTCGATGACCAGCGTCCGCGGGTCGGGGGCGGTGACCTTCTTGAAGTTGGCGGTGAACGAACCGTTGGCGGTGGCGGCGTTCGGGTCCGTCATCATCTTGTTGAACGTCCAGGCCGCGTCCTCGGCCGTGGCCTGCCTGCCGTCGGACCAGGTGGAGTCCGTACGGATCGTGTACGTCCACGTCAGCTTGTCCGGCGAGGCCGTCCAGGCGGTGGCGAAGCCGGGGATCGGCCGGCCGTCCTTGGGGTCGTAGTTGGTGAGGTACTCGTAGGCCAGACGGTGGACGGTGGTCGAGGTGAGCCGCTGGGCGAGGAACGGGCTGAGCGAGTCGATGCTCTGCGAGACGGCGATGGTGAGGACCTTCTTGCCGTCCTTCCCGCCCTTGCCGTCGTCGGTGGCGGGCTGTGCGTGGCCGGCCTGGGCGGGTACGGCCACCAGAGCGGAGGCGGCGACACCGGAGGCGAGGAACAGTCGGATCAGGGGGCGTTTCCGGGGCGGGCGGGGCGTGACCTTAGTGACCATGAGACGTGACCTCGCGTCGTGGATCTTGGGGGCGCCAACTGGTGAAGCGAAGGTTTATCAGCGGTGACCAGCCGCGTCAACGATGTCACAAACCCCTTGTGGACTGCGGGAATACAGCGAGGGCCCGTACCGGAACACCGGTACGGGCCCTCATTGGTCTATGCCCTTGACGCCTTACTGCTGAGGGGCTGGCGGCGCCTGCGGAGGCTGCTGCTGGCCCCAGCCGACCGGGGGAACCGGACCCTGGAGTTCCGCCTGCGGCTGCTGTCCGGGCTGCTGTCCCGGCTGCGCCGGGGGCTGCTGTTGTCCGGGCTGCTGCCACTGCTGCGGCACACCGGCCTGGGCCTGCTGCGGCGGGTAGGGCTGGCCGGGCATGGGTTGGGCGCCGTACGGCTGCTGCGGCGGATAGGGCTGACCCGGCATCGGCTGACCGGGCATCGGCTGGCCGGGCGAGGGCTGGCCCCCGTACGGCTGCTGCGGGTACGGCTGACCGGGCGCGGGCTGACCCGGCATGGGCTGCTGCTGGCCGGGCGTCGCGTGGCCGGGCATCGGCGGGGCCATGTGCGGCGGCAGGCCGCCCTGGCCGTCGCCGGTCCACAGCCCCTGCGCCTGCTGCGCCCGTGCGAAGTCCTCCGCGACCATCGCCGAGAGGTTGAAGTACGCCTCGCGGGTCTTCGGGCGCATCATGTCGAGGTCGACCTCGGCACCGGCCGCCAGGTGCTCGTCGAAGGGGACCACGACGACCCCGCGGCAGCGGGTCTCGAAGTGCTGGACGATGTCGTCCACCTTGATCATCTTGCCGGTCTCGCGGACCCCCGAGATGACGGTGATCGAGCGCTGCACCAGATCCGCGTAGCCGTGCGCGGAGAGCCAGTCGAGCGTCGTGCTCGCGCTGGAGGCGCCGTCGACCGAGGGCGTGGAGATGATGATCAGCTGATCGGCCAGGTCCAGCACACCGCGCATGGCGCTGTAGAGCAGACCGGTGCCGGAGTCGGTGAGGATGACCGGGTACTGCTTGCCGAGGACGTCGATCGCCCGGCGGTAGTCCTCGTCGTTGAACGTCGTGGAGACGGCCGGGTCCACGTCGTTGGCGATGATCTCCAGACCGGACGGCGCCTGCGAGGTGAACCGGCGGATGTCCATGTACGAGTTGAGGTACGGGATCGCCTGGACGAGGTCACGGATGGTGGCCCCGGTCTCGCGGCGCACCCGGCGGCCGAGCGTACCGGCGTCCGGGTTGGCGTCGATCGCCAGGATCTTGTCCTGCCGCTCGGTGGCCAGCGTCGCGCCGAGCGCGGTGGTCGTCGTGGTCTTGCCGACACCGCCCTTGAGGGAGATCACGGCGATCCGGTAGCAGGACAGCACCGGCGTGCGGATCAGATCCAGCTTCCGCTGCCGCTCGGCCTCCTCCTTCTTGCCGCCGATCTTGAAACGGGCGGCGGCACCGGGATTCCGGCTGGACTTGGCCTTCTGCTTGTTGTTGCGCAGCAGCCGGTCCGAGGACAGCTCGACGGCGGCCGTGTACCCGAGCGGGGCGCCCGGCACCGAGCGCTCGCGCTGATCGTGTGTGACGGGCGTGGGCCACGCGGCCCCCGTGCGCGGATCGACGGGAGCGTGCTGCTGCTCCTGCGGCGGCACGGGCACGGGCCCCGACGGCACCTGGTAGCCCGGCGGCAGCGCGCCCTGCTGGCCGCCCTGCTGCCCGTCCGGCGCCGGCGGCGGGAGCGGGATCGCGGGCGCGGCGGCGTTCGGCACCTGCGGCGGCAGGGGCGCGGCGGGCGCGGGCAGCGCGGGCTGGGCCGGGTTCGGCTGGGCGGGCTGGGGCTGTCCAGGGTGGGGGAAGCCGTAACCACCCTGGTGGCCGTCCGGGGTCTGCGGCGGCAGCGGCGCGGCCGGTGCGGGCAGCGCGGGCTGGGCCGGGTTCGGCTGGCCGGGGTGCGGGAATCCATATCCGCCCTGCGGGGCGGGCTGCGGCTGACCGGGGTGCGGGAAGCCGTAACCACCCTGCGGGGCAGGCGCGTTGGCGTCCGGCTGCGGGAAGCCGTAGCCGCCCTGCGGCGCCGGGGGAGTGGTCGCCGCGGGCTGCGGGGGTCCGTACACGCCCTGCGGTACGGCCACCTCGGCGCCCGGTGTCGGCTGCGCCGGCCACGCGGGCGCGGGCACCGGCGCGGCCGGGGGCTGCGCGGACTGCGGCGGGGCCGACTGGTCGGCGGTGGGCGCCGGGACGGGCCACTGCGGCGCGGCCGTGGGCGCGGCGGGCTGGAACGCGGGCGGCAGCGGCGGCAGCCCGGCCCCGCCCTGCGGGGCGGCCGGGGCGGACCACGGCTGGGCCGCGGGCGTGGCGTCCTGCGGCTGCTCGGCGGGGGCGGCGTCGGCCGGAGCCGCGTCGGACGGCTCGTCCGCCGATGCCTCGGGCTGGGCCTGCGCCTCAGGCTCGGCCTCGGCCTGGGGCGGCGCGGGTGCCTCCGCGGGCTCCGGGTCCTCGGCGGCGTCCCCGGCCGGGGCCGGCTCCTTCGCCTCGTCCTGGACCTCCGCGGCGGCGGCCTCGGGCGCCTCCGTGGCGTCGCCGGGCTCGCCGGTCTGGTCCACGGGGGACGCCTCGGCAGCCTCCCCGCCGCCGTTCTCCTCCGCCTTCTTCGCCTCCGCGATCTTCGCCATCTCACGCTTCAGCGCCGCGGGCGAGAACCGCATCGTCGCGCCGCTCTCCACATCGCCGCCGCCGAAGGGCTCCGCGGCCGCCTCGGCGGGCGCCGGAGCGGGCGTGGGCGTGGGTGCGGGCGCCGGCGCCGGCGCGGCCGGCTCTACCGGAGCGGGCGTGGGCGTGGGCGTGGGTGCGGGCGCCGGCGCGGCCGGCTCTACCGGAGCGGGCGGCGGCACCGGGGCCCCGGCCGCCGGAGCCCAGTTGGGCTCGAAGCCACTGCCCGCCGGCAGCCCGGGCACCGCTATGGGGGCACCGGTAGGCGGCGGCGGCGTCGCACCACCGCCCGGCGTCCCCGCCCCCGAAGCATCCCCCGACGCGTTCTGCGTGTACCAGGCGGGCGGGGTGTAGTCGATGGTGAACTCACCCGTCATCTCGGCGGGATCCGCGTCGGACTGATCGTCGACGGGCGTGTCCCAGCCCCCACGGATCTCGTCCCGATCGCCGTTCACTATTGCCTCCTGGTGTGGTCGAGCACCCTTGTGCCGTCGTGGGCGGGGCGGCCGTCCCTGTCTCGGGGCCGCCCGGCTCTCCCCTGGTGACGCGGCTCTCCCACAGTCAGGTTCTGGCCGCGCCGCTCCCACCCTAATCGCCAACCGCGGCCGCACGGCAGGGCGGCCGGTCGACCGCTGTCCGACTGGTCCGTCGCAGGCGACCTGCGGGTGGCCAACAGATGGCGAAACGGGACAGGTCAGTCCATCCGGCGCGCGGCCCCGAGCAGCCCGGTCTCCGCGTCGGTCGCCTGCGTCATCACGAATTGCCGGTCGCCGGGCGTGCACCACAGCGTCACGCCGTCCGCGAGCGTGGACAGCGCCTCGGACTCACTCTGCGGCAGATTCATGATCCGCCCGATCTGCGCGGCCTCGTCCGGGGAGACGCGCTGCACCCCGACCAGACCCGACTTCTCCATCAGCCGCGGCGCCACCGGGCTCAGATACGGCAGCAGCGTCACCACCGACTGCCAGGGCGCCGAGACCACACGGCCGCGCGGCGGGCGCATACCGCAGTCCCGCACCACGACCACCGGACTGCCCGCCGAGGCACCCTGCGGCGGCACCCGTCCGACGTCGTGCAGCGTGATGCACGGCTGGCCGCCGCCCGCCGCCTGCGCGAGCGTCGTCCAGGCGTGGGCGCGGCCGGTCTCCACGGCCACCCGGGCCCCGGTCGCGGCCGCCCGCAGCGCCATCACCTGCGCCGTCCACAGACCGCCGATGAGCGTGATCTCGTACGCCGAAGGGCGGTTGATGCCGAGCACGGCGGGCCGGCCGGCCGCGTCGACACCGATGACCACGCCGTCGTCACCGACGGGCAGCGCCAGCGCGTCCAGTTGCTCCAGTGGCAGGGCGTGCCGGTCGCGGCGCGGCCCGATCAGGCCGAAGCCGATCCGGGGCCGGCCCTGCCGTCCCGTACCCGTACTCCGTACGGAAGGGGCCGACGAAGCGGAGGAAGGAGAGGAGACGGACATCAGCGGGCACCCCCGAGCGGAAGAGTCGCGAGCACGCCGGGCAGCTGCTCACGGTCGAGCCGTACGAGCCCGGTCTTCACCCCGCGCGCGGCGCGCTCCAGTTCATGACGGGCGGCCAGCAGCTCCTCGTCGCTGCGACCGGTGATGCGTACGTGACCGGTGACCGTCACTTCCTGACGGTCCCCTCCGGCCAGGGTCAGACTGAACGTCGTCGCCAGCGCCGGCAGCGAGGTCAGCAGCGCGACCAGCTGCGGCATCGGCGCACCCCCGCCGCCCAGCTGGGGCCAGCGCCCCACCCAGTACGTGGTGTGCCGCCGGTCGTCGCAGCGCCAGGTCCGGGCGGTCTCCTGGGTCCGGCGGCCCGGCGCCTGGGAGCGGCCCGCCTGCGCGATGGCCAGCGGATTGGCGCAGGAGGAGGTGGCGATCGCGCCGGTCAGCTCCTGCTCGGTGAGCACGGTGGCGGAGAAACCGGCCCCGGCCAGCCGGCTCGCCAGCTGGTCCGCCGCCCGTGCGACGCACTTCTGCGCGCCCTGAAGACCGCCACCGCGCGCGGCGACCGCCTCCGGGCACAGTTCGGGGTCGAGCTTGAGCGCGATCCATGTGATGCGGACGGCCGGGGAACCCGTCTGGGCCTGCAGCGGCACGTAGTTGCGCGCGGCCATCGACTGCTCGGGCAGATGCGGTGCGGGCGCGGGCTGGGTGTGCTGCACGATCTGCGCCGACTCCAGCCGGATGCCGTCGACCTCCAGCACGTCCCGTACGAGCGCGACCGGCAGCGGGCGCGCCGAGCGGTCGGGGCGCAGCGCGGTGGCGTCCGACTCGACCTGGAGGACGACCGTGAGGAACGTACCGTCGCCGATCATTCCCACCGGCCGCCGGTCGCGGTCGCTGAAGGTGTACGTACGCAGCGCCGGATCGCACTCGACGACCGGTGCGAGCCCCGGCTCCGTACCGGGCGGCGGGACCTGCGAGGCCGCCTTGCGGGTCCGGGCGCGCAGCGCGAGCACGGTGGCGAGCCACTCCGGCAGGGACCGGCGGTGGCGGCGCACGACGGCGAGCAGCACCAGCAGCGTGGCGGCCACACCGGCCGGGATCAGCAGCATCGGCTCGACCACCCAGGCCACCAGCAGCAGCGCCGCGGCGACCTCGACCAGTACGAGCTGTTGCAATCGGAACGATCCGAAATGCCCGGGACGGGCCTTGAGGCGAGGTGCGGCGGTCCCCTGCGACGGCACCGTGCTCGGCGCGGCCGCGGCAGGCCGCGTCTGCGTCGCGGAAGCCATGATGGGCAATCCCCCCAATTCGTCCCGATCACCCTGGCCTGCCAGGGCTTTGGCGGCTGGATCACCCTACCCGCCCCACAAGCACCACCGGACAGCAGGCATAGTAGGGGGCCGGTCCGACAGCCGGGGCCCGGGTGCCATGCTCCCCGGACCCTCGTGTGGAGACTGTGCCTTTCGAAGATGGGGACTCATGGCATCACGGCGGGATGAGCTCAACGCGTACACCTTTGCGAAGAAGCGCACGGTGGCCGCATTCCTCCAACCCTCACCCTCGGGTACCGAGGAGGGGGCACCGCGCCCGTTGCGCGCGGTGGTGCCCAGCCTGATCGTCGCCGCGCTGATCGTGGCCGGGTTCGGCGCCTGGGGGATGTTCAAGCCCAACGCCCCCAAAGGCTGGGACGCGCCCGGCACGAAGGTCATCGTGGGCAAGCAGTCCACCACCCGCTACGTCGTCCTGCAGACCGGCAAGGGCAAGGACAAGAAGACCCTGCTGCACCCGGTGCTCAATCTGGCCTCCGCCCGGCTGCTGCTGACCCCGCAGCAGTTCGCCGTGATCCAGGTCGAGGACTCCATCCTCGACGCCGGCAAGCCGCCGCGCGGCCCGATCCTCGGCATCCCCTACGCCCCCGACCGCCTCCCCACCCACACCGAGGCCGCCAAGGCCAAGCGCTGGGCGGTCTGCGAGCAGCCCGGCGGCGGCAAGGGCGCCAGTGTGCAGAAGGCCACGTTCGTCTTCGCCGACCGGGACTTCTCCCGCACCGACGGCAAGGAGCGGCTGACCGGCGGCCAGGTCCTGTACGTGAAGGGCCAGAAGGGCTCGCCCCGCTATCTCGTCGACGCCGAGGGGACGAAGTACCTGGTCCGCGGCAAGCCCGCCGAGGCGGCCGGTCTGACCACCGCCCTCGTCGGCCTCAACAAGGAACCCCAGCAGGTCACCGACGACTGGCTGAACACCCTGCACACCGGCAGCCCCATCGACTTCCCCGTGGTGCCCGGCAAGGTCGGCGACGACGCCGGCATCGGCGGCGGCCTGACCAAGACCGAGGACCGGGTCGGCATGGTCCTGCTGGCGCAGACCGGATCCGGCCCGCAGCACTACGTGGTCCTCCCCGGCAAGGTCCAGCCGGTCTCCGACTTCATGGCCTGGCTGCTCATCAACTCCCCGCAGACCGACCTGCTCGACATGGACGGCAAGGCCACCACCGTCGACGCGGCCTCCTTCACCCCGGACGGCACGACCTTCGGCTCCGACCTGCGCTGGCCGCAGAAGAAGGCTGAGCAGGCCAACGCCACCGGCGGCGACGACGCCCGCGACACGGTCTGCAGCGTGCTGCGCGAGGTCGACTCCAAGGGGCGTACGACGCTGTCCACCTGGGCCGGTACGAAGTACCCGGCCGAGATCACGGCCGGCGGCACCAGCACCTACGTCACGCCCGGCAGCGGACTGCTCTACACGCAGGTCCGCGGCACCCAGACCAAGCCCGACGGCTCGCTCTTCCTGGTCACCGACACCGGGCTGCGGTACGCCGTGCAGGCCAACGGCGACAGCGACGCGGCCCGCTCCGACATCGGCGCGGGCGCGCAGGAGAAGCAGCAGGACGGCCGCCCCGAGCCCAGCCAGGCGCAGATCCGGCTCGGCTACCAGAACGTCGTCCCCTCGCTCGTGCCGATCGCCTGGTCGGAGTTCCTGTCCAAGGGCCCGCGGCTCGACACCAACAGCGCGCGCCAGCCGCAGGGTTCGTGAGGGGGAGTGCCTGCCATGCCGTACCGCACCCCTGCCGTCCTGGCCGCCGCCACGGCCCTCACGGCCCTGCTGACGTCGCCCGCCGCCGCGTCCCCGGCCGCTCCCGGTCCGTACGCGCTCGACGGCGGCGGTGAGTGCACCTTCCCGATGAAGAAGCAGATCGAGGGCACCCCCTGGCCGCTCCAGCGGGTGCTGCTCGACGAGCTGTGGCAGGACACCAAGGGCGCGGGCATCCGGGTCGCCGTCATCGACACCGGTGTCGACGACATCAACCCGCAGCTGAAGAAGGCCGTCGACGCGAAGTCCGGGGCCGACTTCCTCAAGCCGCTGAAGGACGCCTCCGACGAGGCGAACGCCAAGCGGGGCAAGACCGACGGCACCGTCGACGAGGTCGGCCACGGCACCAAGGTCGCCGGAATCATCGCCGCCCGCCCCCGCAAGGGCACCGGGTTCGTGGGCCTGGCGCCCGAGGCGACCATCATCCCGATCCGCCAGAACGACGAGAAGAACAGCGGCAAGTCGGACACGATGGCCAAGGCGATCGACCACGCGATCGCCAAGAAGGCCCGCGTGATCAACATCTCGCAGGACACCACCCAGTCGCTGACCCAGAACTCGGACCTCGGCAAGGCCGTCGCCCGGGCGCTCGCCGCCGACATCGTCGTCGTCGCCTCCGCGGGCAACGACGGCATGGACGGCAAGCTGAAGAACACCTACCCCGCCGCCTTCCCCGGGGTCCTCGCCGTCGCCTCCTCCGACCGCAACAACGAACGCGCCGTCTTCTCCCAGTCCGGCACCTTCGTGGGCGTCGCCGCACCCGGTGTGGACGTGGTCTCCACCGTCCCCGGCAACGGACAGTGCGTCGACAACGGCACCAGCTTCTCCGCCCCGTACGTCGCCGGGGTCGCCGCCCTGGTGCGGGCCAAGTACCCCAAGTGGAAGGCGCACGAGGTCGTCGCCCAGATCGAGCAGACCGCCGAACGCTCCATCAACGGCCATGACAACCACGTCGGCTGGGGTGTCGTCGACCCGGTCCGCGCCCTGGACGGCGACGCGGGTCCGCCGCAGGCCGCCACCCCCGACCCCGCACCGCCCCGGCCGCCGGCCCCGGAGCCCGCGCATCTGGCGATGACGGAGACCCCCCAGGAGCGCGCCGAGCGCCTCGCGACGTATGCCCTGGGCATCGGCGGAGTCCTCGTCGCGGTGGTCGCGGGCAGCGCCACGGTGATCCGCGACAGCCGCCGCAAACGGGCCAGGTGAGCCAAGTCTCCATACGGAACTTTGCAGTTGGAACTGTCGTATCAAATGGCTAGAGTGACGGCTGGGATTGCGCGAGTGATCCAGCACGGGGGCGGCATCACGAGATACCCGTCCGCATCACGACCGGTCACGGGGGCCACGCGGCCGCCGTCATCGAACGAAGAAGGGGCAAGATGTCGAAAGACCTGAATGTAACTAGTGCCGAACAGATCAAGCTCGCCGGCCGGATCCAGGACTTCCACGACGAGCTGCAGGCGCGCATCACCTCGCTCAACAGCGTGGTGGACCGCATTCAGGCGGGCTGGCAGGGCGCGGCCAGCAAGGAGTACGACCGGGTCCAGAACGACCTGAACCTGCGTCTGCGGAACATGCGGGTCGAGCTCGTGAAGCTCGAGGAGATCATGCGGATGAGCGCCGACGGCTTCACGCGTGAGGAAGAGGACCGCATCAAGTCCTTCCGGAAGATGGACGACACCACGCAGGGCCAGAGCGCCATCCTCGGCATGGCCTGAGCGTCGCCCCTTTCCGAGACTTCCGCGTACATCCGCCACAAGGAGTAGTCATGACCACTGCCGTCAATTACGACACGGTGACGCAGGCGGCGGGCGACGTCCGTCTGACCGCCTCCCAGCTCAACCAGAAGCTCGAGGACCTCATGGCCGAGGTCAACCGGGTCGCGAACGCCTGGGACGGTGAGGCGAAGACCGCCTACCGTGAGATCCAGGACCGCCTGACCCGCGACCAGACCGGCCTGAACACCGACCTGAAGCGCATCGCGCAGCTGCTCGACGAGTCCGTCATCGGCTACCAGGACACGGACAAGGGCAACGCGGCCCGCTTCCGCATGATGATGTGACCCAGCACCACCATGCGTAAGGGGGGTGCCCGCACCAGCGGGCACCCCCCTTACGCATGTCCTGGGCTACCGCAGATCGAACTCGCCGTCGCGCGCGCCCAGCACGAAGGCGTCCCACTCGGCCTTCGTGTAGCGCAGCACGGTGTCCTTGTCGAGCGACGACCGCATCGCCACCGCCCCCTCGGGCAGATAGGCGATCTCGACCCGCTCCTCGTCCGCACTGGTCCCGGGCGCCCCGTGCCACTCCACCCCGGAGATGTCGAGGGCGTAGAGCTCTTCCTTCTGACGTTCCTTCTCGCTGGCGTCAGCCATCGGCGCGGTCCTTTCCCGGTGCTGTGAACGAGCCTGTGAGGCACCCTACTTGCCGAGACGCTCCGCCGTGGCGCGTACGTCCGAGACCGGGATCCGGACGGAGACGCGGCCGCCCGGATTGAGCTTGAGGCCCATCTCCGGCGGCAGCAGCCGCGCCAACTGCGCGCACTCCACGGGCCGCAGCCGCGGCACCGTCGCCGGAGCATGGTCCGGATGCGTCAGCACGGGCACGAACTCGCCCTGCTCGTCCGTGTAGACCGCGATGTCGGGCCCGTCGTCGGGCAGGTACACGGTCGCGGCGGCCAGCGCCTCGACCACGGCCTCGTCCGGACCGTGCCCGGTCGCGGCGCGCTGGAGCGCCGCGTCCACCGCATCGGTCGGCGCGGGCATCCCCAGGCTCACGGGGGAGGGGCGGTAGTTCGGATTGTGCGTGAACGGCCCCGGGTCCCCGTAGTTGTTGACCGGCCACGCCCCGATGATCGCGAACGGCGGCACCTGACCGGCCGGGTCGTACATCGGGTCGATCGAGTACAGCCAGGTCCCGGGCGCTCGCTTGGCCTGCGCCCGCAGCTCGTCGGTGAGCCGCGGGGTGGGCGGCCCCGAGGGCTCCTGCGCGGTCGGCCGCCGCATCGGGGTGTCGAGCAGCCGGCGGTACGCGGCGTCCTGATCGGCGACCGTCATCACGGCCTCGACCGGGGCGTCGTCGAAGAGGCCGACCATCTTCCCCGGATCGGTCGGCTCACCCGGGGTGATGACGTAGGCCCGGTCGGTGCCGCTGCCGGCCACCATCCCGCTCTGCCGTACGTCGGGCCGCGCTCCGTTGACGGCCAGCAGCCAGCCCGCGGCCTCCAGCTGCCGCCGCACCTCGGCCAGCGCGTGCGACAGGTCGTGATTCCGGCCCTGGACGGACCCCCAGGGCCCGACCGCCTCCACCCCGTACGGCAGCGGCGCGCCGTCCTCCCGCCACCAGCGCAGGGCACACCGTGCCCGCTCCGTGCCGCGCACGGCGGTGGCGTCGTCGCGGCTGCCGAGGAGCGTCTCGCTCATTGGGTCCATCCAGGGGGTAGCAGGCTAGAAGGTGGTGCGGTGGGTGCGGGGCCGCCGCCGGCCCCCGCATGCGGGTTGTAGTGCGGATTGGGCGTGAACTGACTCGACCCGTCGGGCAGCTTCTCCCAGACGCCCTTGATGTTCTCCGTACGGACGCCGCCCGGGAAAGCGATCTCGCTCTCCCTGGCGTGGATGTTGTTCGGAATGGAGGCGTTGACGTCGATACCGTTGGGGGCGTCGACCTCGTAACGATACTTCGACCCCCACGAGAGCGCCTCGTCCCGGGTGGTCGCCACGTACACGGAGTGCTGGTTGGACAGGACGTAGTTGTCCAGGTCGTAGTTGTGGTTGTTCCACGGCTTGAAGCCGTCGCGGAAGATCTCGTCCGGGCTGCGGTCGTCGTTGCGCCACAGCGGCTCGTCCGTCGTGCGCCACACGGCGTGGTCGGGGACCTTGTCCGGGTCCACGGACCGGTCCGCGGCCGCGTGCAGCTTGTCGTGGACCGTCGGCGGGTGGCTCGGCTGGTCCGGGATCTTCTGCTGGGGCACGTCGTCGAGGTGCTTGCCGGCGTTCTCCAGCGCCGCCTCCGCGCCCTCCTTCGCGCCGACCCGGATGCCCGTACGGACCCCGCCCAGCCCCTTCGTACCGAAGATCTCGGGCAACAGCCGGCCGAGGCCCTCGCTGGGGTCCTTCTTGAAGGATTCGATGAGCGCGGCGGGGATGCGTTCGGGGTGCGCGGCGGTGGAGACCAGCCCGGCGAGCGTCATGTTGACGTTCTGCGCGTACTGGGCGGGATGGGTGATGTTGTAGATGTCGAGGGGGTTGAGGCCTCGGGCGAAGTTGACGATGCCGGCGACGCCCTTGACCACACCGCCCGCGACGTGGAGTGTCTCGATGTTCAGCGCGCCGTACGCGTCGATCGCGTTGGAGGCGAGGCGGTTGGAGGCGGGGGGTTCGGCGGGGGCGAGCTCGGTGGCCTTCGAGATGACCTGCCGGACCGCGTCGCCGGCCGCGTTGCGCTGGCGCCGTACCTCCTCGAGGAGGTCGCGGGCGCGCTCGATGTCGGCCTCGCCGGGGTCCTTGAACGGCGGGAGGTCGGGGCCCGGGTCGCGGCCTTCCTTGACCGCGGCGTCGAAGGCGTCGGCCTTGGTCTTGTAGGCGGCGACGGCCTTCTTGGAGTCCTCGACGCCCTTCTTGTAGAGCGCGATCGCCTCCTTGGCCTTGTCCTGCGCCCACGTGACGGTGTCGGCGTAGCGGGTCAGGGCGGTGCCGACGGCCTCGCAGGCGTCCGCTGCCTCGAGCCACTTCTTCGGCTCCATGGCGAGCTTGGCGCGGAAGGCGTTGCCGGACTGGCCTTTCCAGCCGTTGGAGTCCAGCGTCCGCATGCCGGTGCCGACCCGGTCGAACGCGGCGTGGAAGTCCGTGAGGTGCTTGGCGGCCTCGCGGATCTTGTCGGGCTTGCCGTGGATGAGCTCGTTGGCCTCCTCGGTCTGCCCGAGCTGCTGCTCACCGACCTTGGCCCCGAGCCCGGAGGCGGTGTCGTCACCCCAGTCGGTGACCTTGTCGGCCCAGTCGTCGGCACCGACCTTTTCCAGGCCTTCACCGACAATGTCGGTGCCCCGGTCGATGCCGTGACCGATGACCTTCTTCCCGGCCTCGACCCCGTCCTCGATCTTCTCCAGACCACTGTCAAGGAGGTTCTTGCCCCCGCTGACTATGCCCCCGAGGTCCACCATCAGCCCTGGCCTCCACCCTGCTGCTCAGCGGCCTTCGCCCGCTCCTCCGGCGACGGTCCGAAGGCCTCCCGCATCCCCTGGTCCATCTCGTCCCGCATGCCCGCCGCGTCGATGATCCCGTTGGTGAGCACCATCTTGGACGTGGAAACGTCCCAGGCCGTGTCCTTCCACGCCTGCTTGCTGTTCTCCCGCGCCGTGTCGAACGACTTCTCGCTGTAGTCCGCGTTCATCACGTGCGTCACCGGGTTGCTGGACAGGACATCGCCCCAGCTCTTCTGGGTGATCTCCTCCTCCGTCGCATACGGGTTGCCCATCGCGGAGTTCGTCAGCACCTTGAACGCGCCCGAGATGTACTGCTCCTGGTCGTGGAACGTGCCCGCCGACAGCCCCGTCAGCTCGGCGAACAGCGTGCCCTTCTGCACCAGGGAGCGCACGCCCCACTCCCAGCGCTCGCAGTACGTCTTCAGCGCGGAGGTCAGGCCGTCGTGACCCGACTCCATGCCCGACAGCTGCAGGTCCGAGAAGCCCCGGCCCATGCCCGCCTCGCCGACCATCCCGAGCTCCTTCAGCTCGGCGAGGGTTCCGTTGATGCCTTTGGTGATCTGCGCCAGCGCCTGCTGCGATGCCGCGAGGTCCGGATCCGTCATGCCCTACCACCCCCATGGACGTCCACGTCGACCGCCGCCCGGTCGGGCACGATCCCCTGCACCGGAGGGAACACCGTCCCGCCGGGTCCACCCGCGTCCAGCGCCACCCCGCAGGGGAACGCCAGCGCGGGGACCACCTCGTCGAGCAGCCGCGAGCCGAGCACCCGGCGGTAGGCCCACTCGCCCGTCTCCTCGCCGCGCGCCACGGCGAACCGGGCGAGCTTCTCCTCGTCGGTGAACGCGCAGATCCACGCGATCCCGCCGAGGTCCGCGGTCCACAGGCCGCCGGCCGAGTCCATCGGGACGAGCACCGCCCGCGAGCGGAAGTCGGCGAGCCGCTCAAGCACCGCCTCCCGCGCCGCCGCGATCGCGGACTCGTCCATCTTCGCCTCGACCGGCGCGGTCTCGGGGGCGCCCGCAACTGGGCGCGACGGCCCGGCCGCCTCGCCCTTGAGCACCCGCTCCGTGGACGCGCCGCGGACCTCGCCCCACAGTTCGTCGAAATTCATCTCTCTGCCCCGTCTACTGATCCGGCAGCCAGCCCAGCTGCACCAGCGGCGTCCCGCGCTTGCGCGAGACGAACGTGCCCCGCCCCGGCGGCATCGGACGGGCCCGGACGTTGCCCATGATGTCGCCCTCCTGCGGATCGCCGGAGAGGACGACGCCCTGTGCGCCAAGCTCCTTGACCCGCTGCATGAACGGCTCGTAACTGCCCCGCGAGGCGCCCGCGGCGCTGCGCGCCACGATGAAGCGGATGCCGACGTCCCGCGCGAACGGCAGGTTCTCCACCAGCACCTGCAAGGGATTGCCGGAGTTCGTGGCGACCAGCTCGTAGTCGTCGACGAGGACGAACAGCTGCGGCCCCGTCCACCAACTGCGGTCCCGCAGCTGCTGCGGAGTGATGTCGGGCTTCGGCGCCCGCTTCGTCATCACCGTGTTGATCGCGTCCATGTGCATCTGCATCGCGGACGCCATCGGCGCGTACTCCAGCAGATGCGACGGCGCGACCGCCTCCAGCATCGTGCGCCGGTAGTCACCGACGACGATCCGCGCCTGCTCCGGCGTGTACCGCTCGCACAGCTGCTTGGCGATCAGCCGCAGCAGCGCCGTCTTGCCGGACTCGCTCTCACCGAAGATCAGGAAGAACGGATCCGTCTCGAAGTCGACGAACACCGGCTCCAGGTTCGTCTCGTCGATACCGATCGCGACACCGTGCTGCGGGAACTCGAAGCCCTTCGGCAGCTGCTCCGACGGCAGCATCCGCGGCAGCAGCCGTACGGCCGGAGCCGCCGGACCCGCCCAGTTCGCCTTCACCGCCTGCACGAACGCCGCCGTGCCCTCCGACAGGTCCTCCGACTCGCTCGATCCGTCGATCCGCGGCAGCGCACCCATGAAGTGCAGCTTCTCCGGCACCTGGCCCCGGCCCGGCACACCCGTCGGCACGTTCGCCGCGACCTTGCGGTCGAACTCGGAGTCCATGACATCGCCGAGCCGCAGCTCCAGTCGGCCCAGCATCTGGTCCTTGAGCGCCGCCCGGACCTCCATGTACCGGGCCGCCGTGATCACCACATGGATGCCGTAGCCCAGACCCCGCGCCGCGATGTCCGAGACGACCGGCTCCAGCATGTCGTAGTCGTTCCTGAAGCCGCCCCAGCCGTCGATGACCAGGAAGACGTCACCCCACGCCTCACCGGGCAGCTCACCCGCCGCCCGCTTGCGCCGGTACGTCGCGATCGAGTCGATGCCGTTCGCCCGGAAGAACTCCTCGCGCCGGTTCAGCACGCCCAGGACCTCCGCGACCGTACGCCGCACCCGCTCGGGGTCGAGCCGGGAGGCCACCCCGCCCACATGCGGCAGGTCCGCCAGCGACGACATACCGCCACCACCGAAGTCCAGCGCATAGAACTGCACTTCGTGCGGGGTGTGGGTGAGCGCGAACGACGAGATCAGCGTCCGCATCAGCGTCGACTTGCCCGACTGCGGACCGCCGACCACCATCATGTGGCCCGCCGCACCCGAGAAGTCGCGGTACAGCACCTCACGCCGCTGCTCGAACGGCTTGTCGATGAGCCCCAGCGGCACGGTCAGCCCGCCCGGACGCGTGTACTCGGTCGCCGTCAGGCCGCGGTCCGCGGTCTGCGCAAGACCCGGCAGCAGCTGGTCCAGCGACGGCGCCCGGTCCAGCGGCGGCAGCCACACCTGATGGGCCGGCACCCCCTGACCCTCCAGCCGCCGCACGATCACATCGAGGACGGTGTCCGCCAGCGCGTCGTCCTCCTCCTCGCGCTGCGCCGCCAGATACGCCGGGTCCGGCGCCGCGTACACCACCGGCACCGGAGCCGCCGTGAACAGCGCCGGCCGGCGCTCGATCGGCAGCGACCCGGACGACAGCTGCGGCCCGCCCGTACGGTACGTACCGGAGACGTACGCCGCCTTGAACCGGGTCATCTCGTCCGTACCGAACTTCAGATAACCCGAACCCGGCACCGACGGCAGGTGGTACGCGTCCGGCACACCGATCGCCGTACGCGACTCCGCCGCCGAGAACGTCCGCAGACCGATCCGGTACGACAGATACGTGTCCAGACCGCGCAGCCGCCCCTCCTCCAGACGCTGCGAGGCCAGCAGCAGATGCACACCCAGCGAACGGCCGATCCGGCCGATCTGGATGAACATGTCGATGAAGTCCGGCTTCGCCGTCAGCAGCTCGCTGAACTCGTCGATGACCAGGACCAGTGAGGCCAGCGGCTCCAGCGCCGCGCCCGCCGCGCGCGCCTTCTCGTAGTCGTGGATGTTGGCGTAGTTGCCCGCCGAACGCAGCAGCTCCTGACGGCGCTGCAGCTCACCGCGGATCGCGTCGCCCATCCGGTCCACCAGCGTCAGATCGTCCGACAGGTTGGTGATCACGGCCGCCACGTGCGGCATCTGCGACATACCCGCGAACGTCGCACCACCCTTGAAGTCCGCGAGCACGAAGTTCAGCGTCTCCGAGGAGTGCGTCACCGCCAGACCCAGCACCAGCGTCCGCAGCAGCTCCGACTTGCCGGAACCGGTCGCGCCGACACACAGCCCGTGCGGGCCCATGCCCTCCTGCGCGGCCTCCTTCAGGTCCAGCATCACCGGCATGCCGTCCTCGCCGACACCGATCGGCACCCGCAGCCGCTCCGCCGTCGACCGCGGCCGCCAGGTGCGCGCCACGTCCACCGACGCCGCGTCGCCCAGATTCAGCAGATCCGTGAAGTCCAGGTTGGCGAGCAGCGGTTCGTCGTCGTCCCCGCCGCCCATCCGCAGCGGCGCCAGCTGCCGGGCCAGCGCCTCGGCGGCCGGCAGTGAGATCCCGTCCGGCACACCCTCGTACCCGAAACCGCCGCCCGACTCCAGCCACAGCTTCCCCGGCCGTACGACGACCGACAGTCCGCCACGCGGCTCGTCCAGCTCACCGGAGACCACCTCGACGATGGTCACACCCTGCAGCCCCTCGGCCGCCGCGAACAGCGAGTCCGGCGGCACCATCCCGCCGTCGAGCACCAGCAGGATGTGCGGCTGGTCGAGGACCGGCTGATTGTCCCGGCTGAACCGCGGACGCCCGTCGAGCCGGCTGCGCAGCAGCTGCTCCAGCTCGATCAGGTCGTCGCCGAACAGCCGCTTCGTGCCCGCGCCGTCGACCTGCCCGGGCGCCTGCGTGTGCGGCAGCCACTTCGTCCAGTCCCAGCGCTCCTGCGCGCCACGCGCCGCGACCACCGCGACCATCAGGTCCTCGGGGGAGTGCAGCGTCACCAGCTGCGCCACCAGCGCCCGCGCCGCCGAGTGCGCCGACTCCGGCTCACCGGAGACCGTCACGTGGTAGAAGGCCCGCATCGAGACCGCCATCGGCAGCCCGTCCAACGACCCGTGCACCGCCAGGAACTGCTGCATCGCACCCGCGCACAGCGGCTCCAGCTCGTCCACCGGAGCCGTGTCCGGAGCCACCAGCGGCGTCGCGAGCTGCTGCGCGCCCAGACCGACCCGCACCTGCGCGAAGTCCTTGTCACCGACCCGGCGTTCCCACAGCCGCGAACCCTCGGCCACCACCGACCACAGCTGCTCGGGCGAGGGGTGCAAATAGAACTGCGCGTCCCGCTGGGCCCGCGCCGTCCGGCGGACCGTACGCCGCGTCTGCGCGAGGTATTTGAGGTAGTCCCGCCGGACATCGGCAATTTGCCCCTGCGTACCCTTACGGAATCTGACCAGCTGCGCGATCGCCATCGCGACGGTCGACACCAGCATCAGAATGCCCATGATCCGCATGAAGGGATGGGCGTTCGGCATGAAGAAGAACACCACCGACGAACCCATGCCGAGCATCGGCAGGAGCTGCATCAGCATGGACTCCTGCTGGCCCCTCGGGAGTTCGGGCGGCGACTCCAGAACCAGCTGCTCGGCCGGTACTTCCGGCGGCAGGGACCTCGGCGGGCGTTTGACGACGATCTGGCTCACCGGAGCATCAATCCCTCGATACGGACGGAAGACGGGCGGGCGGCTCCGCAGCGGCGCCCCCGTGGCTGCCTCAACTCGCGGACTTCCCTCCGCGAGACGGTGATCCTACTTGCAGGCAATGACACCGCCTCCCGGTAGGGTGTCGCGCGCAGTGTGCGCAACCGCGAATCAGGGGGTCCAGACAGTGAGTACGACCGCAACGACCGGCTTCTGCCGCGTCACCGTCGTGGCGCCGGACAGCCGTATCGATGTCGCACTCCCCGAGGACATCGCCGTCGCCGACGTGTACCCGGAGATCCTCCGGCTCACCGGCCAGACGCAGGCCCCCGGCACCCCCACCGGCTACCACCTCGTCCGGCGTGACGGCACCGTCCTCGACGGCGCCCGCACCCTCGCCGCCCAGCAGGTCCTCGACGGCGAGGTGCTCTCCCTGCGCCCCTTCGCGCAGTCCCTGCCCCCGGCCGTCTTCGACGACGTCTCCGACGCCGTCGCCTCCGCCGTCACCCGCGACCGCCACCTGTGGAGCGACGACCTGCTCCGCGGCGCCGGCCTCGTCGGCGGCGTCCTGCTGCTCGTCCTCATGGGCTTCGTGCTCTGGTTCGCCGACCCGGTCCGCCACGACATGCACAGCCTCCCCGGAGTCGTCGCGGGCGCCGCCGGCGTCCTGCTGACCGCCTTCGCCGGCGTACGGGCCCGGGTGTACGGAGACCGGGCCACCGCCGTCGCCCTCGGCCTCGGCGCGCTCCCGCTGCTGCTCATCGCGGGCTCCGGCATCATCGGCCCGGACGCCGGGCACGGCCCCGGCCGCCTGCAGTTCCTGCTCGGCTGCGTGACCGTCCTGGTCGCCTCCGTCACCCTGGTCGCGCTCACCCCCAGCGGGGACGCCCCCTTCGTCGCCGCCACCTTCCTGGCCGTCGTCGGCACCCTCGCCACCTTCCTGGCCATCCTCACCGAGGCCTCCGCCACCTCGACCGCCGCCGTCTGCGCCCCCGTCGCCATCGGCCTGGTCGCCTTCCTGCCCGGCCTCTCCGCCCGCTTCGCCCGGCTCCCCATCGGCTACGCCGCCCCGCGCGGCGCCGCCGACGACTTCCACGCCGACCCGAACGAGACCCCCGAGGCCCAGCCCGTCGACGCCGAGCGCATCGCGATGCAGGCCCGCCGCGGCCACGAGATGCTCCTCGGCCTGGTCGGCGGCTGCGCCGCGGTCGTCGTCGGCTCCGCCGCCGTCCTCGGCTTCGCCGGCAACGTCTGGGGCCAGCTCCTGGCCCTCGCCGCCGGCCTCGCGATGCTGCTGCGGGCCCGGCTCTTCCGCTACACCTCGCAGGTCGCCTGCGTCCTGGTGGCCGGCATCGCCGCCATCGCGCTGCTCGTCCTCGGCCTCTCCCTGAACCCGCCGGCCGACCTCGTCCAGGACCTGCTGATGTACGGCGACCGCGGCGGCCTGGACATCCGTACGATCTGGCTCACCGCCTCCGTCGCCGCCGGCGCCGCCCTGATCACCGCCATCGGCCTGGTCATCCCGAAGAAGGGCCTCTCACCCTTCTGGGGCCGCCTGCTCGACCTCGCCGAGAGCGCCGTCCTGCTCTCCCTCGTGCCGCTCTGCCTGGCCGTCCTGGACGTCTTCTCCGCAGCCCGCGCGCTGACCAGCTAGCCCGCGGGACAGGCGCGGCGGGCGGGCTGGTACGCTGTGTGACGGCCGTTTGTGTACGCGCTCCCGGAAATCTCTGGGAGCAGCGCCCATCGCGCCTTCGCCTCCGAGTCACGGAAGCTCCCCTGAGACCAAGACCAGGGGCACTCGTGGGCGCATCGAACATCACTGAGGAGTACCGAGTGTCTCTCGACGCCGCTACGAAGAAGCAGATCATGGCCGAGTTCGGCACCAAGGAGGGCGACACCGGCTCCCCCGAGGTCCAGGTCGCGATGCTCTCCCGCCGTATCTCGGACCTGACCGAGCACCTCAAGACCCACAAGCACGACCACCACTCCCGTCGTGGTCTGCTGATCCTCGTCGGTCAGCGCCGCCGCCTGCTGCAGTACCTGGCCAAGAAGGACATCCAGCGCTTCCGTACGCTGGTCGACCGCCTGGGCATCCGCCGCGGTGCGGCCGGCGGTGCCAAGTAAGACGCCGTGAAGGGAGCGGTTCCCACTTTTAGGGGGCCGCTCCCTTTGCTGTACGTGCGCGATGTGCCGACCGGCACTTAGTCTGGTCGCACAACGTCACACCAACCGAGCGAGAAGCCGCCGGCTCGCCGCCGGTCCTCGGTAGTGGCCCCCGGAACCAAACCCCGGGTGCTTCGATCGAAGACCGGCCCGCACACAGGCGCTTCTCCGCCCGTCCGCCCGCCACACGGGCGCGCGGACGAAAAGACGAAACGTAGGAGAAATCGCTAGTGGAGAACGAGACCCACTACGCCGAGGCCGTCATCGACAACGGCGCATTCGGCACCCGCACCATCCGCTTTGAGACGGGCCGCCTGGCCAAGCAGGCCGCCGGCTCCGCCGTGGCGTACCTGGACGACGACACCATGGTGCTGTCGGCCACCACCGCCTCCAAGAAGCCCAAGGACCAGCTCGACTTCTTCCCCCTGACGGTCGACGTCGAGGAGCGGATGTACGCGGCCGGCAAGATCCCCGGCTCCTTCTTCCGCCGGGAAGGCCGCCCCTCCGAGGACGCCATCCTCACCTGCCGCCTGATCGACCGGCCGCTGCGCCCCTCCTTCAAGAAGGGCCTGCGCAACGAGATCCAGATCGTCGAGACGATCATGGCGCTCAACCCCGACCACCTGTACGACGTGGTCGCGATCAACGCCGCCTCCTGCTCCACGCAGCTGGCCGGCCTGCCCTTCTCCGGCCCGATCGGCGGCACCCGTGTCGCCCTGATCAAGGGCCAGTGGGTCGCCTTCCCGACGCACACCGAGCTCGAGGACGCCGTCTTCGACATGGTCGTCGCCGGTCGCGTCCTGGAGGACGGCGACGTCGCGATCATGATGGTCGAGGCCGAGGCCACCGAGAAGACCATCGAGCTCGTCAAGGGCGGCGCCGAGGCGCCGACCGAGGAGATCGTGGCCGCCGGCCTCGAGGCCGCGAAGCCGTTCATCAAGGTCCTCTGCAAGGCGCAGTCCGACCTCGCCGCCAAGGCCGCCAAGCCCGAGGGCGAGTTCCCGGTCTTCCTCGACTACGAGGACGACGTCTACGCCGCCCTGTCCGACGCGGTCAAGAGCGAGCTGGCCCAGGCGCTCACCATCGCCGGCAAGCAGGAGCGCGAGACCGAGCTGGACCGCGTCAAGGTCCTCGCGGGCGAGAAGCTGCTCCCGGCCTTCGAGGGCCGCGAGAAGGAGATCTCCGCCGCCTACCGCAGCCTGACCAAGGCCCTGGTGCGCGAGCGCGTCATCAAGGACAAGGTCCGCATCGACGGCCGTGGCGTCACGGACATCCGTACGCTCGCCGCCGAGGTCGAGGCCATCCCGCGGGTGCACGGCTCCGCGCTGTTCGAGCGTGGCGAGACCCAGATCCTGGGCGTCACCACCCTCAACATGCTCCGCATGGAGCAGCAGCTGGACACCCTCTCCCCGGTGACCCGCAAGCGCTACATGCACAACTACAACTTCCCGCCGTACTCCACCGGCGAGACCGGCCGCGTCGGCTCCCCCAAGCGCCGCGAGATCGGCCACGGCGCCCTGGCCGAGCGCGCGCTCATGCCGGTGCTGCCGACCCGCGAGGAGTTCCCGTACGCGATCCGTCAGGTGTCCGAGGCCCTCGGCTCCAACGGCTCGACGTCCATGGGCTCCGTCTGCGCCTCCACCATGTCGCTGCTGAACGCCGGTGTGCCGCTCAAGGCCCCCGTCGCCGGTATCGCCATGGGTCTGATCTCCCAGGAGATCGACGGCGAGACGCACTACGTCACCCTCACCGACATCCTCGGTGCGGAGGACGCCTTCGGCGACATGGACTTCAAGGTCGCCGGTACGAAGGAGTTCGTCACCGCCCTCCAGCTCGACACCAAGCTGGACGGCATCCCGGCCTCCGTCCTGGCCGCGGCCCTCAAGCAGGCCCGTGACGCCCGCCTCCACATCCTCGACGTGATGATGGAAGCGATCGACACCCCGGACGAGATGTCCCCGAACGCCCCGCGGATCATCACCGTCAAGATCCCGGTGGACAAGATCGGTGAGGTCATCGGCCCCAAGGGCAAGATGATCAACCAGATCCAGGAGGACACCGGCGCCGAGATCACGATCGAGGACGACGGCACCATCTACATCGGTGCTGCCGACGGCCCGGCCGCCGAGGCCGCCCGCGCCACGATCAACGGCATCGCCAACCCGACCATGCCGGAGGTCGGCGAGCGCTACCTGGGTACGGTCGTCAAGACCACCACCTTCGGTGCCTTCGTCTCCCTCATGCCCGGCAAGGACGGTCTGCTGCACATCTCGCAGATCCGCAAGCTCGCCGGTGGCAAGCGCGTGGAGAACGTCGAGGACGTGCTCGCGGTGGGCGCCAAGGTCCAGGTCGAGATCGCCGAGATCGACCAGCGCGGCAAGCTCTCCCTCGTCCCCGTCATGGCGGACGAGGAGAACGCCGCTGAGGACAAGAAGGACGACACCGACCAGTGACGTCCCGTAGTTCCAGGACGACGGCCCGCACCTCCTCGGAGGCGCGGGCCGTCGCCCGTACCCAAACGCTTCTCAAGGGCAAGGACGGCATCGGCACGGTCCGCAAGACCACCCTCCCCGGGGGCCTGCGCATCGTCACCGAGACCCTGCCCTCCGTACGCTCCGCCACCTTCGGTATCTGGGCGCATGTCGGCTCCCGAGACGAGACCCCCTCGCTCAACGGCGCCACGCACTACCTGGAGCACCTCCTCTTCAAGGGCACCAAGCGCAGGAGCGCCCTCGACATCTCGTCCGCGATCGACGCGGTCGGCGGCGAGATGAACGCCTTCACGGCGAAGGAGTACACCTGCTACTACGCCCGGGTCCTGGACACCGATCTGCCGCTGGCCATCGACGTCGTCTGTGACATGCTCACGGGCTCCCTGATCCTCGAAGAGGACATCGACGCCGAGCGCGGCGTCATCCTCGAAGAGATCGCCATGACCGAGGACGACCCCGGCGACTGCGTGCACGACCTGTTCGCGCACACGATGCTCGGCGACACCCCCCTAGGCCGCCCGGTCCTCGGCACCGTCGACACGATCAACGCGCTCACCCGCGGCCAGATCGCCCGCTTCTACAAGAAGCACTACGACCCGACACACCTGGTCGTTGCCGCTGCCGGCAACGTCGACCACGCAACGGTGGTCCGCCAGGTCCGCAAGGCCTTCGACCGGGCCGGCGCCCTGAGCCGGACGGACGCGGTCCCCGTCGCCCCCCGCCACGGCCACCGCACCATCCGCAGCGCCGGCCGCGTCGAGCTGCTGAACCGCAAGACCGAGCAGGCCCATGTCGTCCTCGGCATGCCCGGCCTGGCCCGCACCGACGAGCGCCGCTGGGCCCTCGGCGTGCTCAACACCGCGCTCGGCGGCGGCATGTCCTCACGCCTGTTCCAGGAGGTCCGCGAGAAGCGCGGCCTCGCCTACAGCGTGTACTCGTACACCTCGGGCTTCGCCGACTGCGGCCTGTTCGGGGTCTACGCGGGCTGCCGTCCCAGCCAGGTCCACGACGTCCTCAAGATCTGCCGTGACGAACTGGACCTGGTTGCCTCCGAGGGCCTGAGCGACGAGGAGATCGGCCGTGCCATCGGCCAGCTCTCCGGCTCGACCGTCCTCGGCCTGGAGGACACCGGCGCCCTGATGAACCGCATCGGCAAGAGCGAGCTGTGCTGGGGCGAGCAGATGTCCGTCGACGACATGCTCGCCCAGATAGCGGCGGTCACCCCCGACGAGGTACGGGCCGTCGCCCGCGACGTCCTCGGGCAGCGCCCCTCGCTGTCGGTGATCGGCCCGCTCAAGGACAAGCAGGCCGACCGCCTGCACGAATCCGTCTCCTGAAGAGCCTGAAGAGAGAGTCAGAGCAATGAGCAAGCTGCGCGTGGCGGTCCTCGGAGCCCAGGGCCGCATCGGCTCCGAGGCGGTACGGGCCGTGGAGGCCGCCGACGACATGGAACTGGTCGCCGCGCTCGGCCGGGGCGACAAGCTGGAGACCCTCGCCGAGACGGGCGCCCAGGTCGCGGTCGAACTGACCACCCCCGCCTCGGTGATGGGCAACCTCGACTTCTGCGTACGCCACGGCATCCACGCGGTCGTCGGCACCACCGGCTGGACCGAGGACCGCCTCGCGCAGCTCACCGGCTGGCTCGACGCCTCCCCGGAGACGGGTGTGCTCATCGCGCCGAACTTCTCCATCGGCGCGGTCCTCACCATGAAGTTCGCGGCGCAGGCCGCCCGCTACTTCGAGTCCGTGGAGGTCATCGAGCTCCACCACCCGAACAAGGTCGACGCTCCTTCCGGCACCGCCACCCGCACCGCCCAGCTCATCGCCGAGGCCCGGTCGAAGGCAGGCTGCGCTCCGCAGCCCGACGCCACGACCACCGCCCTCGACGGCGCGCGCGGCGCGGACGTCGACGGAGTCCCGGTCCACGCCGTCCGGCTGCGCGGCCTGCTGGCCCACCAGGAGGTCCTGCTCGGCGGCGAGGGCGAGACCCTCACGATCCGTCATGACTCGCTGCACCACAGCAGCTTCATGCCGGGCATCCTGCTCGGCGCCCGCCGGGTGGTCACCACCCCCGGTCTCACCTTCGGCCTGGAACACTTCCTGGACCTCGGCTGATGCGCGCCAAGCTCACCTATTTCGTCACGGCAGCCGTCCTGGTCGTCTACTTCGTCCTGGTCGGCAGCCGTGGCGTGATGCTCATCGAACAGGGCACCGCGATCACCGTCACGATGGGCGCCGCGGTGCTCGTCCTGCCGCTGATCGGCATCTGGTTCCTCTGGGCGAACACCCGGTTCGTGACCAAGGCCAACAAGCTCGCCGCCCAGCTCGACGCCGAAGGCGGCCTGCCCGTCGACGAGTTGGTCCGCACTCCGAGCGGCCGTATCGACCGTGACTCGGCCGACGCGGTCTTCGCCAAGCGCAAGGCCGAGACCGAGGACGCGCCGGACGACTGGCGCTGCTGGTTCCGGCTCGCGGTCGCCTACCAGGACGCCCGCGACACCCCCCGCGCCCGTAAGGCGATGCAGCGGGCGATCGCCCTCCACGAGGGCCGACAGGCCGGCGCATAACTGTCCGGCCCGTGATCCACGGGCCGGATCAGGCCGGCACGACGCCGTACTCGGCGTTCCACGCCTCGACCGTGTCGGCCGCGCGGTCGAACGCCTCGGTCCGCGCCAGGAAGTCCGCGCTGTGGTCGGTGAACAGCGGCAGCTGCTCGGCCCCCTGGCGTACGAGCACGAGCGCCTGCCCCTGCACCGTCCGGGGCAGACCGAGCCAGCGCACCGGCTGCTGCACCGTCCGTACGCTCGCCACCTGCGCCCACGCATGGGTCGTGGTGGTGAGGAAGCCCACCCGGCGCAGGCCTCGCGCGCTCACCCAGACGCCCACGCGCAGCATCCGCAGCGCGCCGGCGATCAGGAGCACGGCGACCCCGAAGCAGACTCCGGCGCCGGGCAGGGCACCCGCGGCGGCGATGATCACGGCGGCCAGCAGGACGAACGACGCGAGCAGCAGGACGAGCGCCGCCGCCCCCACCCGCCAGGGTCCCGGCCGGTAGGGCCGGCGCCAGTGGTCGTGGTCGTCGAAGGGCAGGGCGACATCATCGGGGTGCGCGTCAAAAGCGCGGTCGGCCGTCAGAAAGGGCAGGGGCACGACTGATCCTCACTCACAAGCACACTCGATCGGGCTGTGCCCGGTGAGGCTACCCAGCGGTCCCCCACCGGGCCACCCCAGGGGGTCCGTCCGGCTCACCGCCCGTCGGACGCCTCGGACTGCTGCTGCTGATGGGCGGGCGACTGGCCGGCGCCCATCGCCGGCATACCGAACAGCAGCGAGCCGACGAGACCGGCCACGACGGTCAGCCCGATCAGCGTATGGCCCGCGAGCTGGGATGCCTTGAGGCGCTCGCGCGGCGGGGGAGTGACGTTACTGCGGAAGCGGTCGGCCTCGGCGACGAACGAGAACGGGACGGCCTCTCGCCGGCTGAACATGGGTCACTCTCCCTGACTCCGTGATGGATGGCTGTTATTGGTACAGACGCATGGCAGCGCTCATTGGTGCCCCTTTTCCCCGGATTGGCCGAAGAAGACCGTGACGGCTTGTGCGAAGGCCGCGCTGTCAGTGGCTCCCCGTAGAGTGGGCGCCGCCCTGAGCGATGCAATTGGAAGGACCCGCGGTGACCGACACCCCCGCCGAAGACCTCAAGCCCAGCTTCCGCAGCGATGTGACGGTGGAGCTGGTGAAGCACAGCGCCGGCGACTCCGACGTGCTGTGGGCCGCCCGCGTCTCGACCGCGGGTGAGCAGTCGCTCGACGAGCTGTCGAAGGACCCGGAGCGTTCCAAGGGCCTGATCAACTTCCTGATGCGGGACCGCCACGGCAGCCCCTTCGAGCACAACTCGATGACGTTCTTCATCAGCGCCCCGATCTTCGTCTTCCGCGAGTTCATGCGGCACCGCGTGGGCTGGTCGTACAACGAGGAGTCGGGCCGGTACAGGGAGCTCGAGCCGGTCTTCTACGTCCCCGGCGCCGACCGCAAGCTGGTCCAGGAGGGCCGCCCGGGCAAGTACGTCTTCGTCGGCGGCACCGAGGAGCAGCACAAGCTCGTCGAGCGCACGATGGAGGACTCCTACGTCCAGGCGTACGAGAAGTACCAGGAGATGCTGGCCGCGGGCGTCGCCCGCGAGGTGGCCCGGGCCGTGCTGCCGGTGGGTCTGTTCTCCTCGATGTACGCCACGTGCAACGCTCGCTCGCTGATGCACTTCCTCGGCCTGCGCACCCAGCACGAGCTCGCGACGGTCCCGTCCTTCCCACAGCGTGAGATCGAGATGGTCGGCGAGAAGATGGAGGAGCACTGGGCGCGGCTCATGCCTCTCACCCATGCGGCCTTCAACAAGAACGGCCGTGTGGCCCCATAAGGCACAAATGTACGGACAGATGTACGGGTGAGCGGAGTGAAGTGTCCGTATTGCGACGTTTCGTGAAGTTCATCTAGGCTGATCAAACGGACCCGGCACTGCTTGAACCCCCGAGCAGGCAGTGCCGGGATCCCTTTCTCCACATCCCCCGAGGGGGCACCGGGCCCTGAGCAGCGAGTAGCGTGTTACCCATGGCTCCGATCTCCACTCCGCAGACCCCCTTCGGGCGGGTCCTCACCGCCATGGTCACGCCGTTCACGGCGGACGGCGCACTCGACCTCGACGGTGCCCAGCGACTCGCCGCCCACCTGGTGGACGCAGGCAACGACGGCCTGATCATCAACGGCACCACCGGCGAGTCCCCCACCACCAGCGACGCGGAGAAATCGGAGCTCGTACGCGCCGTCCTGGAAGCGGTGGGCGACCGGGCCCATGTGGTCGCCGGGATCGGCACCAACGACACGCACCACTCCATCGAGCTGGCCCGTACCGCCGAGCGCGACGGCGCACACGGCCTCCTCGCCGTCACGCCGTACTACAACAAGCCCCCGCAGGAGGGCCTGTACCGGCACTTCTCGGCCATCGCCGACGCCACCGAGCTGCCCGTGATGCTCTACGACATCCCCGGCCGCAGCGGCGTCCCGATCGACACCGAGACCATCGTCCGGCTGGCCGAGCATCCCCGCATCGTCGCCAACAAGGACGCCAAGGGTGACCTCGGCCGCGCCAGCTGGGCGATCGCCCGCAGCGGCCTGGCCTGGTACTCCGGCGACGACATGCTCAACCTGCCGCTGCTCTCCGTGGGCGCCTGTGGCTTCGTCTCCGTCGTCGGCCATGTCGTCACCCCGGAGCTCCGCGCCCTCCTCGAGGCACACCTGGCCGGCGACGTCCAGAAGGCCACCGAGATCCACCAGAAGCTGCTCCCGGTCTACACCGGCATGTTCCGTACCCAGGGCGTCATGACCACCAAGGCCGCCCTCGCCCTTCAGGGCCTCCCGGCCGGCCCCCTGCGCCTGCCCCTGGTCGAGCTTTCCCCCGAGGAAACCGCCCAGCTCAAGCTGGATCTCGCCGCAGGCGGGGTACAGCTCTAGCCAACAGACTTCACAACTGAATAAAAGATCTTCGTAAGAGATCAACAACTAGAGATCAATAACTGACAACAGCAAGTGCACGAATGTCACGCGCGCCACGTGCCCAAGCGGTACGTGGCGTGTGTGGTGAGGAGAGTCTTTTGAGTCATCCGCATCCTGAACTCGGCGCCCCGCCGAAGCTGCCCAAGGGCGGCCTGCGCGTCACCCCGCTCGGCGGGCTCGGTGAGATCGGCCGGAACATGACGGTCTTCGAGTTCGACGGCCGTCTGCTGATCGTCGACTGCGGCGTGCTCTTCCCCGAGGAGGAGCAGCCCGGCATCGACCTCATCCTGCCGGACTTCACCACCATCAGGGACCGCCTCGACCAGGTCGAGGGCATCGTCCTGACCCACGGCCACGAGGACCACATCGGTGCCGTCCCCTATCTGCTCCGCCTGAAGCCGGACATCCCGCTGATCGGCTCCAAGCTGACGCTGGCCCTCATCGAGGCGAAGCTCCAGGAGCACCGCATCCGTCCGTACACCCTCGAGGTGGCCGAGGGACAGCGCGAGCTGCTCGGCCCCTTCGACTGTGAGTTCATCGCGGTCAACCACTCCATCCCCGACGCCCTGGCCGTCGCCATCCGCACCCCCGCGGGCATGGCCGTCCACACCGGCGACTTCAAGATGGACCAGCTCCCGATGGACGGGCGCCTCACCGATCTCCACGCCTTCGCGCGACTCAGCGAGGAGGGCATCGACCTCCTGCTGTCCGACTCGACGAACGCCGAGGTCCCGGGCTTCGTCCCGCCGGAGAAGGACATCTCCAACGTCCTGCGCAACGTCTTCGCGAACGCCCAGAAGCGCATCATCGTGGCCAGCTTCGCCAGCCACGTCCACCGCATCCAGCAGATCCTGGACGCCGCCCACGAGTACGGCCGCCGGGTCGCCTTCGTCGGCCGCTCCATGGTCCGCAACATGGGCATTGCCCGGGACCTGGGCTACCTCCGCGTCCCGGCCGGCCTGGTCGTCGACGTCAGGACGCTGGACGACCTGCCGGACGAAGAGGTCGTCCTGGTCTGTACGGGATCCCAGGGCGAGCCGATGGCGGCCCTCTCCCGTATGGCCAACCGCGACCACCAGATCCGTATCGTCCAGGGCGACACGGTGATCCTGGCGTCCTCCCTCATCCCGGGCAACGAGAACGCGGTCTACCGCGTGATCAACGGCCTGACCCGCTGGGGCGCCAACGTCGTCCACAAGGGCAACGCCAAGGTGCACGTCTCCGGCCACGCCTCGGCCGGCGAGCTCCTGTACTTCTACAACATCTGCAAGCCGAAGAACCTGATGCCGGTCCACGGCGAATGGCGCCACCTGCGCGCCAACGCCGAGCTCGGCGCGCTGACGGGCGTCCCCAAGGACCACATCGTCATCGCCGAGGACGGCGTCGTCGTCGACCTGGTCGACGGCAAGGCCAGGATCGTCGGCAAGGTCCAGGCGGGTTACGTGTACGTCGACGGCCTCTCGGTCGGCGACGTCACCGAGGCCTCGCTCAAGGACCGCCGCATCCTCGGCGACGAGGGCATCATCTCGGTCTTCGTCGTCGTCGACTCCACGAGCGGCAAGATCGTCGGCGGTCCGTACATCCACGCCCGCGGCTCCGGCATTGAGGACTCCGCGTTCAACGCGGTGGTCCCCAAGGTCGAGGAGTCCCTGAACCGCTCGGCTCAGGACGGCGTGGTGGAGCCCCACCAGCTCCAGCAGCTGATCCGCCGGACGATCGGCAAGTGGGTGTCGGACACCTACCGCCGCCGCCCGATGATCCTTCCGGTCGTCGTCGAGGTCTGACGAGGAGCCAACAGGGAGCGGGGCGCCTCGATTTGCATCGTGGCGCCCCGCTCCAGTACGTTTACATCTCCACCGCAACGGGAACCCAGCGCAGTCATGTGCGCGGACGGGTCCACCCGGGCGGGATGGAAATTCTGACTCAGAACTTCTGATAAAGTCGGAAAAGCCGAAAGGCAGCCGAAAGGCAAAAGGCCCCCAACGGCCACCGGAAACAAAATCCGAACCGGGAACGGAACGGAAAAAGGATCTGGTAAGGTTGGAAACACGAAAGACCGAAGGGAAGCGCCCGGAGGAAAGCCCGAGAGGGTGAGTACGAAGGAAGCGTCCGTTCCTTGAGAACTCAACAGCGTGC
>NZ_JBVKAP010000014.1:0-107835 GCF_055639315.1 Streptomyces sp. NPDC039465
CACGACGTCCACACATCCCGCAAGACGGGCGCTACCACGTCCCGGAACAAGAAGTCGACCACTCCCCGCCCCCGCCGCACAGGTTAAAGATCAAGCTAAGGGCTGTCCCGTAAATGATCTGCGGCGCGCGGTTGAGCACTCTGTTTGCCGCGTCATCCCGCGAGGGCGAGGTTGTGCAGGCGGGCGATGCCGAGCATGGCCTGGTGGACACCATCGCCCTTGAGGCGGCAGTCGCGGAGGATCTTCCATGTCTTCATGCGGGCGAAGGCATGCTCGACGCGGGCGCGGACCTTGCGGTGGGGGGTGTTGTGTTCCTCCTTCCAGGCCGGTAGTTCCGTATGGCCGCGTTCACGACGGTGCGGGATGAGCAGGTGGGTGCCGCGGTAGCCGCCGTCGGCGATCACCGTGGCCTTGCCGACGGCGTCCTTGTCTCCGGACAGCTCCCACGCCTTGCAGTCGTTGCGGTTGCCGGACACTGGCCGGCTGACGGCGACGACCTGGCGCGTGACGGCGTCGATGACGGCCTGGTGGTTGGTGGAGTAGCGGTAGTTCTAATAGGTCATCGGCGAGCCCGAGCGCGTGAGCGCAAGGGCCGCCAAGTGATGTGGAAGCCTGCCGCCGTTCTGGGACTGGATCCCCGTGGTCAGACCGGCTCCACGATGCCCCGCTCTGCCGGGCGGAGACCTTCGGTAGTTCCGGGACCTTGATCTCTGGCGCCCGGGAGACGCTTCCGCGGTCGCGGTAGCCGGGTCTCGACTCGCCCCGCGCCCGGGTCGTACTTGCTGCCGCATCCACACCGACAGATGCCGCCAGGCTCACCCGCAGTCAGCTCCGTGCGCTCCTCAAGCGTGCCGCCCGCCCGCGTCATGGAATCGACGCCGAGGTCGAGCGGCTCCGGGTGATCTTCCGGGCGGACTACCTCCACCAACTACCCCAGGTCGAACGGGCCATGGGACACCAAGCGGCAGCTCTCCTCCAACAGCTGGATGCGGCTTGCACCAGCGTCGCCCAGCTTGCGGCAGCGACCGAGGAGGCATTCCTCGCCCACCCGGACGCGGACATCATCACCAGCTTCCCGGGGCTATCCGTCCTGTCCGGGGCACGGGTCCTCGCCGAGCTCGGCGATGATCGCGAACGCTTCGCGGACGCACGGGCGATGAAGGCGTACGCCGGCGCGGCTCCCGTCACGCGGGCCTCAGGCCGCAGCCACGTCGTCGTGGCCCGAACCGTGAAGAACCAGCGGCTGGCGGCCGTCGGCTACATGTGGGCGTTCGCCGCCCTGCGCACAGCGGATCCACGCGCTCACTACGACCGACGACGAGCTGGCGGAGAGCGTCACACAGCAGCACTGAGGAACCTGTTCAACAAGTTGCTGGGCTGTCTCTACCACTGCCTCCAGAAGCAGACCCACTACAACCCCGATCGCGCCTTCACGGGGCCCGTGGCTCTCGCCGCGTGAGCCCTCAGCTTGACCAACCAGCGACATGAGATGTCTTCGACTTCTCGGCGATCGTGTGGTCGCGGGTGGGCACCAGGGTGCCGTCCACGATCAGCACGCTGATCTGCGGTGTGCCAGCGCAGTACCGCAGCTACCAACTTGCGGAAGCAGCGCGGGCTCAGCCCCGTGAAGGGCTCTATCCAGGACGGCACCGACGCCGTGATCACACCAGCCACTGCGTGATCATTCCACTGCTTCGGGTTCACCCTGCTCGAATGCGATGCGGCAGCGTGCCACTTGGTCAGCCACCTGTTCCATGAACCATTGCATGATCTCGTAGGGGATGACGTGCTCGTCAGGGCTATAGATGCGGACGGTCGGCTCCAGATCAGGGTCCTCGTCGGGGACGAGCGCCACCAGAGAGGCCGCCCCGGGAAGATGGGTCGCCGCGTTGGGGATCTCAGCCCACGTGGCTGGCGCAGGCACAGCCTCGCTCAGCTCCACAGCCCAGGAATCGTCAGGCAAGGCTTAGTGGAACTGGATGGCGTAGTGGCGACCTGCATGTTCTCTTACTGATCGTTTCAGAATGAGGTTCGCAGGCGGCGGAGGCATATGAGGCTGCAGGCCAGTTCGAGCAGGCCCTGGTGGAGATCGGCGCGTCGTTCGTATCGGATGCGGAGCCGTTTGAACTGGTGCAGCCAGGCGAAGGCGCGCTCGACCACCCAGCGCACCTTGCCCAGTCCGGACCCGTGGGCGACGCCGCGTCGTGCGATCAACGGCTTGATTCCGCGTTTCCGCAGTAGGCGGCGGTACTTGTCGAAGTCGTAGCCCCGGTCCGCGTGCAGACGCCGGGGCTTGCGGCGGGGACGTCCCCGCCGACCCCGAATCGGCGGAACGGCGTCCAGCAGCGGCAGGAGCTGGGTGACGTCATGCCGGTTCCCGCCGGTCAGCGTCACGGTGAGCGGGGTTCCGTGGCGGTCCACGATCAGGTGGTGCTTGGAGCCGGAACGGGCGCGGTCGACGGGCGAGGGACCGACGTGATCCCCCCTTTGAGGGCCCGGACGTGCGACCCGTCCACGGAACAGTCGTCCAGGTCCAGCAGGGCGGCGCGCCGAAGCTCGGACAGCAGAGCGGCGTGCAGGCGTGGCCAGACGCCGGCCTCGGTCCAGTCCCGCAGCCGACGCCAGGACGTCACTCCGGAGCAGCCCACGGTCTCTGCGGGGACATCGCGCCACGCGACACCGGTCCGCAGCACGTACATGACGCCGGCGAGTGCTGCCCGGTCGGGAACACGCAGCCGACCGGGGTAGCAGCGGCGCCGTTCGGGAGCGGGCGGCAGCAGCGGGGCTACCCGCTCCCACAGGTCGTCAGGAACAAGATCAGCACGCATTCCTGACACCCTGCCGACAAGATCACTGAGCACAAGACCCGCGACTCAACTCACTGAAGCGATCAGTAAGGAGGCACGGCCCGTGGCACCCACCGCTGTTCGCGCCGCCGCCACGAATGCTGCGATCGCCGGGTGGGTGCCGCCGCCTGCGCGGAAGGCGACCTTCGAGCGGCGGAAGAGGGGCAGCCGGGTCAGGACCACGTCCTCGGGGGCGTGTGCGGTGGCCATCTCCGGTACGAATCCGGCGCCTTGCCCGATGGCGGCCAGTGCCAGGACCGTACGGAAGTCGTTGACCTGATGGCGGATGCGCGGCTGGAATCCGGCTGCCTGACAGGCGCGTACGGCCATCGCGTGACCGGTCGTGCCGTCCCGTGCCGTGATCCATGGGGACGTGGCCCACGGTCCGAGCAGCTCGGCCAGCGTTTCGCCGCGGGTGACGCGACCGGTGGCGGGAGCGCCGCCGGTGGCCAGGTACATCGGCTCCTCCAACAGGGGCACCTGGTCGACCGTGGTGTCCGGTGACGCGGGCACGAAGTCATAGTCGTGGACGAGGGCCACGTCGAGTTCGCCGGCGCGTAGGCCGTCGGAGACCCGCGCCGAGTCGATCTCCTGCACCATCGGTTCCAGCGCGGGATGCCGCTGGGCCAGTTCGGCCAGCGTGGCGGGCACGATCGCGGGGCCGCCAGAGGGAAACGTCCCGATCCGCAGCGGCCCGCCGATGCCCTCGCGTGCCCCGGCCAGCTCGGACACGGCCAGTTCGAGGCGTTCGAGGACGGCATTGGCGTGGGTGACGAGGGTGCGGCCCGCGGGGGTGAGCACCACCCGTCTGCCACTTCGTTCCAGCAGGGGTACGCCCGCCTCGCGCTCAAGCACGCTCAGCTGCTGGGAGACGGCCGAGGCAGTGAAGGTCAGCGCCTCGGCGACGGCCGCGATGGTGCCGCGTCGGTCCAGTTCGCGCAGCAGGTGGAGACGTCGGACATCGATCATAAGGTGAGCTTACGCATAAGCAAAGAAATATGAACTGGATCTACTGAGTTTGTGTCGGTCAGGCTGGGCGTATGAAGCCCGAAGCGAACCTCACCGGCCTGTTTGTCCCCTTGGTGACTCCGTTCACCGACGACCTGCGCCTCGCCCCGGACGCGCTCGCCTGCCTCGCCAGCGAGGCGCTGGCGGCCGGCGCTCGGGGACTCGTCGCCCTGGGCACCACTGCGGAGGCGGCCACGCTGACCACCGAGGAGAAGCGGGCGGTGGTCCGCATCTGCTCGGCCGCCTGCCGGGCACACGGAGCTCCGCTGATCGTCGGCGTCGGCACCAACGACACCGCCGCCGCCATCACGACACTGCGGGAGCTCGCTCAGAGCGGTGACGTCGCCGCGGCGCTGGTTCCCACGCCGCCCTACACCCGGCCCGGCGAGGCGGGAACGCTGGCGCACTTCACGGCACTCGCCGAACACGGGGGCCTGCCGCTGGTCGTCTACGACATCCCGTACCGCACCGGTCAGTCGCTCAGCACCGGCACTCTGAACGCGCTCGGGCACCTACCGGAGGTCGTCGGGGTCAAGTACGCGACCGGTGCGATCGACGCGGCCGCGATGGAACTGCTCGGCTCGTCGACACCGGGCTTCGCGGTGCTCGGCGGCGATGACGCCGTCATCTCGCCGCTGCTCGCGGCGGGCGCCCGCGGCGGCATCCTGGCGTCGGCCAATGTCCGCACCGCTGACTTCGCCGAGCTGATCTCGCTGTGGCAGCGCGACGCCACCGGACTGGCCCGCAGGCTGGGAACGGAGCTGGCCCGGCTGTCCGCCGCGCTCTTCGCCGAGCCGAACCCGACCGTGATCAAGGGGGTGTTGCACGCCCAGGGCCGTATTCCCAGCCCGGCCGTCCGGCTGCCGCTGTTGGCCGCCTCCGCTGATTCGGTCCGGCGAGCGGCGGACCTGTCCGCCACCAGGACCCACCAAGCCCACCAAGGGACCGCGGCCTGAGACAGACCCACTCTCGTGCCACCACACTCCCCACATGGGCGAGCTGTCCAGGCGGCCAAGGCGGCGGGTCGATCCACAACGTGGACCTGTCAGCGGCTGTGACGATGAGATTGCGACGATGCCCGAATGACTGATGAGATCCGGAAGACCTACCTGCAGGCTGCCGAGAAGGCGGTGCACCTGCTGGCCACAGAGCAGGTAGCCCGACGCTGGGAGACCGAATCCGTGCTCCCCGGGATGTCAGTGGGTGGGCTGGCCGGCCACCTTGCGCGTAGCGTCCTCCAGGTCGAGTGGTTCCTCGACGGTCAGGTAGTCGGCGCAGAACCGGTGTCACCGGTTCGGTACTACGCGCGGCTCGCCGATACGTCGTTGCCGGACTCTGCGCTGAACGTCGGAGTGCGTGCCCGCAGCGAGGAAACTGCCGCAGCCGGCCCCGCAGTCGTGGCTGACCAGGCCCGGGCAGCGTGGGTGCGGCTGGCGCAGCGGCTGGGCATGGAGTCGGCCGATCGGCGGGTGGCTGTCCTTCACCGGCCGGGAGAGGAGATGTTGCTCGACGGATACCTGCAGACCCGTTGCGTCGAGCTGGCGGTTCACCTCGATGACCTCGCGCTCAGTGTCGACGCGCCATGCCGAGTGCCCGATGCTGCGCTCGCCGTCGCGGTGGACGTGCTCGTTGCCGCCGCCCGGGACCGGCACGGCGACCAAGCCGTGCTGCATGCGCTCGCCAGGCGTGAGCGCGACGTCGACCAGGCCCTACGTGTGTTGTAGGTATACGAACGACGCGCGCCGATCTCCACCAGGGGCTGCTCGAACTGGCCTGCAGCCTCATATGCTTCCGCCGCCTGCGAACCTCATTCTGAAACGATCAGTTAGCTCTGCTGGCATGAGGGCAGGCTGCCACAGCACGCGGTCACAGGCCCGGGGATATCAGCTGAGAGCCGGTCGCTGGGCACAAGCCCGCCGCACGACTCAACCAGTACATGCGGGACAGCCCTTAGACCCGCATCCGATCCGCAGCCCTCGGCCTCAACTCACAGTGTGGCTGTGTCGGTGTGGCCTGCCGGGGTGTTCGGCCGGTGGACGAGCGTGCTCTGGGCGTCGTGCGCGGTGACTGTGAAGTGGATTCCCGGTCGTCGGTTGTTCAGCGGGGGAGGGCCGTCGACTGCGGTTTTGGCGGCACGGCCGGTGCCGGTACGGCGAGGGCGCGTGCGAGGGCGGCGGTGAGGGGGGTGGAGCGGTCGGGGAGGTAGCGAGTTGCCCAATCGGCGGCGAGCGCAAGGAAGGTGGTCAGGTCGTGCTCGGCGCCGTGGAGTAGGTGGTCGAGTTCGGTGACGGGCAGCTCGATGACCGGGCTGTCGCTCTGCTCGGTGTCGACGGTCAAGCGGACGATGTCGCCGAGGCGTTCGGCGAGTGGGTCGGGGTCGTGGCCGAACGAGGCTCGGCCGTTGCCGTGGAGGACCTCGTACCAGTCGTGCCAGTCCTCCAGGCCGTTGCAGCAGCCAGGGAGGAAGGTGATGCCATGGGAGGTGTCGGTGACCCGCATGCCGCCCGCCGCGAAGAGGGTGTCGAGGGTAAGTAGTCCGTGCAGGAAGGATCCGAGTGGGTCGGCGGGCTGTGGCGGATGGTCGTCCTGTCCGGGGCCGACGTCGTTGCAGCCGGCGATGCGCATCACCGCTGTCCCAATCTCGGCGGGGGTGAGCTCACCGCTGAGTGGCAGGTGGCTGTACGGCCCTATTTCGGCGACAGGCCACAGGTCAAAGCCACCGGGGGTGTAGATCTCCAGGACGGGCTGCATCACGATCACCTGGGAAGTGTTCCCCATCCCCTTCTCCTGTCGCCTCCCCGTTTCCGTCCTGCAGGCCGGCACCGCTGCGGATCGCTGTCTGTCTGTCGACGTTTGTCGAGGTGGTGTGGGGGAAGGGAGGGGTGTCTGCTCCGGTCCCGGGGAGGCCGATGGGAAGCCGGTGGGTGTGGGTTCCGGTGCTGGTGGAGGGTGTTCGTGCGTACGCTGACCTTCGTTGTGGGTACTGGCCGCAGTGGTTCGACCGCGCTGTCTCGCATCGTCAACGCTCACCCGGACGTCCTCAGTCTCAACGAGTTCATGGCTTCGGTGGGTGACACCGCCTTTCCTGAGGGGAAGGTGTCCGGCGAGGAGTTCTGGTATCCGCTTGACCAGCCCATTGCGCGTTTCGAGAGGTTGATCCGTAGCGGGTTGCCGTTGCCTGAGTTCCTCTACACGCGCCGCCCGGGACGGTATGCCTCGAAGACCACCGGCATTCCCGCCCTCTGCCTGATGGTGCTGCCCCATCTCACCGATGACCCGGACGAGCTTCTGGATGAACTGCGCGCGACGGTCGTCCGCTGGCCCGAGCGGACCGCTGCCGAGCATCACTTGGCGTTGTTCGGGCTGCTCTGTGCGCGGTTCGGGCGCACGGTCGTGATCGAGCGCTCCGGCTACTCGACGCGCTGGGTGCCACAACTGCGAGCCGCTTTCCCGCACGCACGGTTCGTGCACATGTTCAGGGACGGTCCGGACTGTGCCCTGTCCATGAGCCGCCATCCCGGGTTCCGCACGATTTCCCTGTTGCGCGAGATCAGGGCACGGGCCGGCCTTGAGAGCCTCAGCGATCTGACCGGCGAGCACGTACGCGCTTTGCCGTCGGATCTGTCACCGCTGCTTGGGGAGCACTTCGATCCGGCCCTCGTGCAGGATCGGGACATTCCCTTGCGGGTGTTCGGCACGTTGTGGTCGGACCTCATCATCCAAGGCATGGAATTCCTCAGCTCCGTACCGGCGGATCAACGCACCGCTCTCGCGTATGAGGACCTCCTCGACCGCCCCCGCGAGGAGCTGACCCGCCTCGCCGCGTTCACAGGGGTCGAGCCCCTCGCACAGTGGCTGGATGCCGGATGCACCCTGCTCGACCACAGCCGACGCGGCTCCGCGCGGAAGCTGGGGGCCGCCGAACGCGAGGAGCTGCTGGACAGCTGCGCTCCGGGCACGCGTGCCTTGGAGGGCGGCCCGGGGGAGCACTGGAACCGTGGTTGGCGCCGAGATTGACCACGGTCGGCTCTCGAGCCGACCGCGTCGCTGATCGGTTAGCACAAACGATCTGTCCCGGGCGGGCATTTGGGGAGGGCCCACGGTCGTGCGCGGCAGGGTGACGGCGTCCCTCTATGCCGGTGGAGTTCTCAACTGACGAGGTCCGGTACGTCGGACGGTTCCTGCGGACGATCCCCTGGACGTCCGGGACGTGCGATCGACGCAGCGGGCAAGGCCTACGTCGCCAACTGGAACGACGGGCAGCTGATCGCCGTCGACCTGCCGGGCGGTCAGAAGGTCACGGTCGCCACCGGCCTGGGGCAGGGCATCACCGGAGTGGCCCTGGATGGCGGGGCAAGGCATACGTCGGCCGCAAGGACGGCGGCGGAAAGCTGCACGAGGTCGACCTGGCCGACGGCACCCACCGTGTCGTGACCGGCCTTGCCGGCGCGAGCACCATCCGCGTGGCCCTCGACGGCGGCGGCCGGGCGTACACCATCGACCACGTGCACGGGAGCCTGTACGAGATCACCCTCGCGGACGGCGCGCAGTGCGTGGCGGCCACCGGCCTGGGGGCGTGCGAGGGCCTCGCGCTGGACACCGTCAACGGCTTGATCTACGTCAGCAACCGTGAAGGCCAGCTGTGGCAGATCGACCAGCGCGCCGCCCAGGCGCTGGGCGGCGTCGGCAAGGTCGTGCCCTAAAGCGTGTCTCCTTGATCTGCTCGTCGGCTGATCGTATGTGTCTGTCCGGTGGTGATCACTGATGCGATGTGGGACCGGATCGAGCCGTTGATGCCGGCCGATCCGGTCCGTGGTCGGCGATGGGCCGACCATCGTCGAACCCTGGAGGCCATCGCGTGGAAGTACCGCACCGGCTCGTCCTGGCGGGACCTGCCGGACGAGCTGGGCTCATTCCAGACCGCTTACAAACGGCTGCTCAAAGAGCGATTTGTCCTGGCAGGGGTGTTTGGTATCGCCGGTTTGCTTGAGGAGTTCCGCCGGTGCGGGGGGCCTGGTCTGGGCAGTCGATGTCAGCGTCAGGTGAGAGGATCACGAGATGCCTCTGCCTCAGCCCGATGATCTGACCTCGCTGGTCCTGCGTACCGACTTCGGTGACGAGGGGGCCTGGGACGCGGTTCGAGCCGCACTCGACGCGGCTGGCGAGGACCCCCATGCCACGTATGTCAGCGAGCTTCGCTTTGCCGGCGTGGGGGTCCAGGCCTTGAGGGCTGAAGAGGCTGCTGCGGACGAAGACGAGCAGATCGTCTACATGTTTCTGGCGGACGCAGCCACGATGAAGGATCCGGGTCACCCGCTCCTGGCCGTGGACCTCTCGAACAGGGCGGCTTCAAGTTCCGGGATCGTGTAGATCGCCCGGTGTGCAGCGGCACCCTTCGGGAACTTGAAGCCACCCTGGCGAGCGAGGTGACCGACATCCACTGTTAGCCTCATACGATCTGACGGCTCCTCACCATAAAAGCTAGGGAGATTGAATTGCGCATCAAGCGAATAGTTCAGGGCGGAATGTCCGCACTGGCCATGGGCGCTGTCGCGGTGGCCATGGTGCCCGGCTCGGCGCACGCGGTGGACTGGGACCACGGACCGCTGTACGACACGGGTAAGCACGCGGCGGCTTACATCGAGGAGCACGGCGACTACCTCAAGGTCTGTGACACCAAGACCGACGGCAAGAAGGCGTGGGTGAACGTCTTCGACTACGACAGCGGCGACCTCCTGTACAGCCTCACCGACGAGAAGAACGACGGTAAGTGCAGCTACCGGGACGCCTCAGACGGCGGCAAGTACAACCTCGCGGAAAACCGCAAATTCGACGTCATAGTCTCGCATGAGCCCTCGGACAATTCGGGCTCCTACCACTTCCAATTCCTCAACGATCACTAATTACAACCTTTGTGACGGATCATCAGCGACGCTGATGGCCCGTCGGTGAGCTCTCCGCCTCGTCCAAGAGACTCATCCTCGATGGCGTACCGGACTTCCACGCCGAAGCGCGAGCCGTCGCCCGCATGCTCCGTGATCATCTCGTGCCTGGAGCCGCCGCTGACCGTCACGGACTTCAGCCGTGCTCTGCGAGCCACGCGAGTTGATGGCCCATGATGGGCGCTCCGGCCACCGGGACCGTGGCCTTCGGCGCATCATCAGTGCCGCGGGCCAGGGACGGGATGACGACGTCGGGGGTGCCGGCAGGGCGGTTGCAAGTTCCAGGGGCGTGCGGCTGGTCGGGTTGTGACCGGTTGGGGCGCATAACAGGGCAGGCACGTGCTTCGCGATCATTGTGGTGTCTAAGCCCGATGATCATGAGGTGGCCCGTGCCTGCCGCTGTATCTTCTCCCATTCCCGCCGTGCTGGTGAAGCTGGGTCCGCTGGATGCCGGTCGGGTGGCTGACCTGCGCCTGTACTTCAACTCGGTGCCCGACCCGCGCTCCCGGCGAGGCCGGTGGTACTCGCTGACCGCCATCCTGCTGGTGTGTGCCTGCGCAGTCGTCAGCCCTCCGGCCTGGGGTCGACGCCGATCCGTGCACACACCTCCTCGTACGCCTCCTCCACCCCGGCCGGCATGGCCCTGGGCTTCAACACCGAGGCTCCGACGAGGCGGACCAGAGGCCGGTCCTCGTCCAGGCAGCCGTCACCCTCGAAGTGGTAATGGCGCAGAGCCCGAGCCAGCACGTTCACGCTGCGCTGGAGTGGTGTCGCCTCTTCCGGGTCTGCCTGGAACGAGAGCCATCCTTCGTTGGATGCCTCCACACTGACGCGGTTGGCGAGGCGCTCGATCTCCCGGAGATGGTCCAGGTCACTGAGCTCGGGTGAGGTCATGGCCCGAAGTTTCGCACCATGCCGCCGACGCCGACACAGGTTATCGATCCGGCATGCAGCACCCTGCGCACCGCACTTCCAAGAGACAGGCTCTAGGGCGACCTGGACCACTACCAAGTCCGCCGCTACGGTGCCCCGTTCAACCGGCAGCCTGCCGGAGGCGGCGAGGTCATCTCAGGCGACCGCGGTCACCTCATGCGACCGCGGTCCCCTCGAGCTCCACCATCAGGTCGGGGATCGCCAGCCGCGTCACTCCGAGCATCGTGGTGGTCGGTGCCACCTCGGCGGCGCCCAACCGCGACGCCAGCACGCCGTAGTGTTCGAAGAGCCGATCGACGTCGGTGGTGTAGACGTTGAGCCGGACGAGGTTCGCGAGGGACATGCCAGCCTCGCCGAGCACGGCCTCCAGGTTGTCGATGGTCAGCGCCAACTGCGCCGCCATGTCACCGGCATGCTGGGGCTTGCCATCGCGGCTCATCGCGGTCTGCCCGGAGCAGTACAGGGTCCGGGTGTGCCCGGAGACGATCTCACCCTGGTTGTAACCCATCTCCACCGACCACGCCCACGGGTTGACCGTCGATCGCTCCATTGCCACATCAGCTCCATTCGATTCATCGGCAGTACGTACGTCCAAAGGCTCGGTAGCCACCGTCTTTGGCGTCACGTGGGTAAGCCTCCCTGGAAATCACGACATCCTTGGTCATGTATTCCGCTAACGTTCTCGTATGCGTGCCGACCGGTTGATCTCGCTGGTGCTGTTGCTGCGCCAGCGCGGTCGGCTGACCGCGGCCACGCTCGCCCGCGAGCTGGAGGTATCCACCCGCACAGTGCTGCGCGACATCGAGGCGCTGTCCGCGGCCGGCGTCCCGGTCTACGCCGAACGCGGCCGGCGCGGCGGTTTCGCGTTGTTGCCCGATTTCCAGACCGATCTCAGCGGACTGAACCACGACGAGGCCCTTGCCTTGCTGGTCGCCGGATCGGGGCGCGGCGAGCAGGTATTCGGACTCGGCTCAGCGCTCGCCGCGGCCATGCACAAGGTGGTTGACGCGCTGCCCGAAAGCCATCGGACCGCCGCGAGCGAGGCCGCCCAGCGATTGCTCATCGACCCGGAGACCGACCTGCTCGCACACCGCCTGGTCACCGAGGACTTGCCCGACGCCACAATGATCGAGGTCCGGCGCGCGGTGCTCGCGGGCCACAAGCTGCGTATTCACTACGCTGCCGCGGACCGGACGCCACAGTGGCGCACCGTGGACCCGATCGGCCTGGTCACCGTTCGCGACCGGGGCTACTTGCTGGCCACAAGATCGGGCGCGGACCGCACCTACCGGCTGTCGCGGGTGTTGGCCGCCGAGGAACTCCCCGAACCGGCACAGCGGCCAAACCGGGTCGACCTGGACCGGATCTGGCGGGAACGCTGCGCGCAGTTTCTGTCCGACAGCGACCAAGTCACCGTGCTGGTACGGGTGAACCCGGCGCGGCGGGAGGAACTGGTGAGCACCGCACTGGCCGTCCGCGCCGACGAAGCCGAGGAGCCCGACGCAGACGGCTGGCTGCGGCTGGAGGTGACCTACCAAGATTCACGACACGTCGAATGGGCGCTGTGGCAGCTCACCACGGACGTGGAAGCCCTGGCCCCACAGTGGTTGCGCACCACACTGCGCAACCGCGCCGCCGCGATTGTCTCCCGCTACGGGATGTAATCCAGCAGTTCTTGAGCTCCAGCGGCGCCAGCAGCCCCCGTACGCCCCGCACAACTAGGCAGAGTTGTTCGGAACGCTCCCGCCTGCGCGAGAAATACACGACACCCACCCGGCGGGGCGGGAAGCCCCGAGGGAACACCCCCCGCCTGTGCGGGCGTCGGTTCTCTGGCTCCGTGTCATTTCTCGCTGTCGTGTCATGTCATGTCGTGCCGCGTCGTGCCGATGGCAGCCCTGACGTTCCAGCTCACTCCGTTACCGGCAGGCACTCGGCGAGCAGGCCGACGATGTCGCGCCAGGCTCGCTGTGCGTGCTGCGGGTGGTAGCCGACGCCGGGGAGCACGGTGTGGTCGACCGGCGGGTGGTGGAAGGCGTGCAAGGCTCCGCCGTAGACCGCGAGGCGCCAGTCGACGCCCGCGGCCTGCATCTCGGCGGTGAACGCGTCCCGTTGCGAGGGCGGCATGATCGGGTCTTCCGACCCCACCCCGACCCACACGGGGCAGCGAATGCGCGCCGCCTCGTCCGGTCGGCCCGTCGTCAGTGCGTTGACTGTCCCGATCGCGCGCAGGTTGACGCCGTCGCGCCCGAGTTCCAGCACGATTGCGCCCCCAGTGCCGTAGCCGATGGCGGCGATCCGGTCGGGGTCGGTCCGTGGTTCGGCGCGCAGCACGTCGAGTGCCGCGTGGCCGATGCCCCGCATCCGGTCGGGGTCGGCGAGCAGCGGCATGCAGCGGGCCAACATTTCCTCTGGGTCTTCCAAATAGCGTCCGCCGTGGAGGTCGAAGGCCAGCGCCACGTACCCCAACTCGGCCAGAGCCTCGGCCCGCCGGCGCTCGACATCGCTGAGCCCTATCCCCTCGGGCCCGATCAGGACTGCGGGCCGGCGGTCGACACCGGCGGGGAGCGCGAGGTGCCCGATCATCGTTAAGCCGTCGGCCGGGTACTCGACCGTGCGCGTGGTAACCGTCGTCATGAGACTGGACTGTAATGATCGTCGACTCCGATCGGGCCGCTCTTCACCGTCGGCAGAACAACGCGGGTGCGGGCCCACGGGTGGGCACTTGGTGGTGGCGTCTTCGGGGAGGACCGGGGGATCGTGCACCGGATGCCCCGCCTGCGGAGATAGGGCCGGTTGGCGCGAGAGGAACGCGCTGGGCAGCCACGCAGTCTCGCCATGGGCGGGTACGCCGCCGGCGCCGCCGGTGCTTGGTCTGTTGGAGACTCGGGAGAAGCGGTCCGGGGATAGGTAGTGCGGTTGCGGGAGGAGGCCGAGTGGGTGCAGGCCGCCGCGCTCACTGTGGCGGAGGCGGTGCTGAACGCGGCGGGCGAAGGCTTCGCGGGGGCGGTCGGGGTGCCGCTCCTCGGCCGGTTCTGGGGTGGAGTCGGGGGCGGGGCGGGTGACTGGCACCGGGGTCGGCGAGCCGATTGTCAGAGGTCGGTGCGAGGATGGCGGTGTGTTCCGGGAGGTGACGACCGGGGCGAGGACGTGGGCAGGTTTCGAGCGGTCGGAGGCGTCATGGCCAAGGAATTCCAGGTGACTTACGACTGCGCCGATCCGGGCGCGCAGGCGGCGTTCTGGGCTCAGGCGCTGGGCTATCGCATCCAGCCGCCGCCCGAGGGCTTCCCCGACTGGCCGGCTGCGCTCACGGCTTGGGGCGTGCCGCCTGAGCACCACAACGACCGGTCGGCCATCACGGATCCGGACGGCAAGGGGCCGCGGGTGTTCTTCCAGAAGGTCCCGGAGGGAAAGACGGCGAAGAACCGCTTGCATCTGGATGTGCGCGCAGCACCCGGTCTGACCGGGGACGAGCGGATGGCCGCACTGGAGGAGGAGGCCACCAGGCTGGAGGGGCTGGGAGCGAAGCGGCTGAACCGGCTTGAGCCCAATGGCCTGGACGAGGGGATCATCGTGATGACCGACCCGGAGGGAAATGAATTCTGCCTGGATTGAGGGCAGGGCGCCTGCCTTTGAGAGGGCTCCTGGCATGATCACGGCGTGATCGGTGAGTTTATGCAGACCAGCCCGAGGAAGTACGTCCTGTTCGACGTCGACGGCACGTTGATCGATGCCGTGGAGAACCAGCGCCGGGTCTGGGAAATGTGGGCGGGGCGATACCTGCTGGATGCGGATGAGGTCTATCGGGTGGCCCTGCGGACACGGCCGATGGAGACCTTCGCGCAGGTGGTTCCGGACCAGGATCCAGCGGAGTGCCTGGCAGCGCTGCACGAACTGGAGGACGAGGACGTGCGCTCCGGCGTCTATGCGGCCTTCAACGGTGCGTCGGAGCTGTTGGGCACCCTGCCGGCGGCGTCGTGGGCGCTGGTGACCTCGAACTATGAGCATCGGGTGCGCGGACGATTTGCCCGGACTGGCCTGCCGGTCCCGCGCGTCATCGTCGACGCCGCCGCAGCGGAGGAGGGCAAACCCTCGCCCGTGCCCTACCTGCTGGCCGCCGAGCAGCTCGGTGCCAAGCCCGAGGACTGCCTGGTCATTGAGGACGCCCCCTCCGGAGTAGAGGCAGGGCTGCGGGCCGGCATGACGGTGTGGGGGGTCAACGCAGCGGTTGCGGTGGACGGCGTACACCGTCACTTCGGGAGCCTGCGTGAAGCAGTACCCGACATCCTCGCCTTCGCCCTGGAGGGATCGGCAGCAGTGGGATGATCACGGTGTAGCTGGTGTGATCACGGCGTCGGAGTCTGGTTGTTGTCGGCGATCGTCCTCGTGGCGTCGACCGCGGTCTTGGCTCTCTCAACGCACTAAAGATCATTTACGGGACACACCACTCAGCTCTGTGCGACCAGGATTCCAAGCCCGTACCAGCGGGTGGCAGGCCGTCACCTGGGCGCCCCGCTACGGGTGAACGTGCCGAGACCCTGGGTGTCCAGGTACTCGACGGTGAAGGATTTCCCGTCCGGGGTGAAGGTGACCCCGGTGCGGCCGACGGCGTTTTCACCGGCGGTCTCGAAGCTGAACGTGTCGGCGTCGTAGTGCGTCAGCGGGTACGTCTGGGGCTTCGGCCCCAGGCGGAGCGTCAGGGCGCCGTCCGGACCGGCGACGACCTCCGCCCGCCCGTAGTAGTCGTTCTCGTACGTACCCGCGTAGGTGTCAGCGGCCTTCGCGGGCGCGGCGTCGGACGGCGGACGGGCGTAGTCGGTCTTTGACCGGCCCTCGTCCTCCTGCTGCTGGTACAGGGAGTCGACGATGGGTATCCAGTCGCGGCTTGTCTTGCCGGTCTGCGCGATGTCGAAGAAGTCGAGGGCGACGGCGTCGGCGACGCCGACCGGTGAGGTGTTGGTGAGGACGACGATGCCGAGCTGCTCGCCGGGCAGCATCGTCACGTTGGTGTGCGCACCCTCGGCGAACGCTCCCGTGTGCGAGAGTCTGAGCCGGCCCTCGTCGTCGTAACTCACGTTCCATCCCAGGCCGTAGAAGCCGGTCCGGCCGGCGGGGGCGCTGGGCGGGTTGGCGACCGACTCGGGCCAGTGGGTGCGCTCCAGGGCGTCGGCGTCGATGATCTGCCTGCCGTCGAGCTTGCCGTTCGCGAGTTGCAGCCGGAGCCAGATCGCCATGTCGCGGGCGGTGGAGCTGACGCCGCCGGCGGGGGACTGGGCGTCCGGGTTCCGTACGAACTGCGCCTTCCAGGCACCGTCGACCTTGACGTGGCCGTAGGCGCGGTCGGAGGCCTTCTCGTAATCCTCGAAGCGCGAGCTGGTGGAGTTCATACCGGCCGGCTTGTAAAGGGTGTCGGCGGCGAGCTTCTCCCAGGGCACGCCCTTCTCGTCGGCGACGGCCTGGGCTGCGGCCGTCAGACCGAAGTTGGTGTAGGCGTAGCTCGTGCGGAAGGGGGCGAGGGGCTCGTAGCGCAGGTGGGACAGGATGTACTCGCGGTCGTAGCCGAGGTCTTCGAGGAGGTCACCGGCGTGGTCGGGAAGACCGCTGCGGTGCGAGAAGAGGTCGGCGACCGTCACGTGGGAGGTGACCCACGGGTCCTTCAGCCGGAAGCCTGGCACGTTCGGGGCGACGGGTTCGCTCAAGCCCTCGATGCCCACGGCTCCGGAGACGACGGTGGAGGCGATCGGTTTTGAGACGGAGGCGAGCTGGAAGACGGTGTCGGCGTCGACTGCGGCGTTCTCGCCGGCCTTCCGCACGCCGTACCCCTTCAGATGGAGCACTTTGCCGTCGTGGACGACGGCGACGGCCACGCCCGGCACTCCGGTGCGTTCCATGGCCGCCTCGACGACTCCGTCCAGCCGGTCGACGGCCCGGTCGACGTCCGCGCCGTCGAGCTGAGCCGGGGGCTGGGGCGGGGGCGGCGAGGGCCCGGGGGCGGTGGCTCCGAGCAGCGCCGTCAGCCCGGCCGCTGCAAGCAATCGAACGGTGCTCACCTCTCCATTCAAAGGCCTGCGACGGTGTCTGTCGCGCTGCCGGAATGGGGTTGTTCGTCGCTACGGAGTCACCCTCGGCGTACGTGTTCGACCCGGAACCGGCCGCCTCTGACCTGGCGATTCCGTCCGCCCAGGACATCAGCGGGGCGCCGGTTGCCCGGATTCATCTGCCCGTGCGGGCGCCTTTGGGCTTGCAAGGGAGCTGGGTGCCGGAGGATGAGCGGTGAGCCGACGCCGTCCAGGCCTCCAGCGGCTGAGCTTGCCCCGGCTCCGCGACGTGCAACGCCCCTCTGCGACGCGAGGTGCAACACGATTACGTGTTGCACCTCTGAACTGCGGAAACATACCTGAGGCGGGGGACCAGGCGGAGGCATTGCACCTCGCCTTTTGTCCGCGCGGGGTCAGTTCTCGTGTGGTGGCGCCGCGGCGAGGAGTTCGCGCTTCACGTGCTCGTAGTCGGCCAGGGCTCGCGGGTCGCCCTGGTGATAGTCGGTCCAGAATCCGGGGCGCTGCCAGCGGGCGTCCGCGAGGCGGGTGCGGCCGTCGGCGATGACCAGGGTCCAGCCGAGGGGTATTCCGGTGTCCACTGTCTCGAAGTCGGCAGGGTCCCAGAGCAGTCCGGGGTCGGGTGTGCCGGGCCGAGCACGCGGATCTGGCAATCGATGTCGTAGGCGACCATCTCCAGAACCGGGTAGACACCGCCCACCCGGATCCCGTCGTACTCCGCGACTGGGATGTCGGCCGCGGGGTGGATGATCTGCAGGCATCTGACTCTCATGGAGAAGAGTCTCGCCCCAGTCGATCCCTGGTCGTTGTCCGGGGCGCCGCGACGGTTCCAGCGAGGCGGCCATGTCCAGTCACGGAAGACGGCAACTCCCCGTATTCCCATGGTCGCCCTGGCGTACTGGCGTACTGGCGTACTGGCGTACTGGCGTACTGGCGTACTGGCGTACTGGCGTACTGGCGTACTGGCGGGACAGCGGCAGGGGCGGAAGTCCACACCGCACAGTTTGATGCCAGGTCCGGAGCATCGCTGCCGACCAGGCTCTGCCTCGGAATCGCGCCGCCGACCCAAACCGTCCGCGGGGCCCGGTCTACCCGGTCCTGGCAGGCCGCTCCATCGCCGTCCGGAGCGCGCATCATCAAAGGTGGGAGACCATCGATGAGGAGTGGCGATGAGGCTGTCGTTCCTTGAGCCCCTCTACGCGGAGCCGGGCCCCTTCGCCTCCGTGTACCTGGACACCTCCCGGGACGTCGAGCATCCCGAGCGGGCGATCGCGCTGCGCTGGCGGCGGCTGCGCGAGAGCCTGTCCCGTCAGGGCACGGACCGGGCGCTGCTGAACGTACTGGAGGAGGTGGTCGGCGCCGACGCCGAGGTGCCGGGGGCGCACGGTCAGGCCATCTTCGCCGCCCACGGCACGCTCGTCCTGGACGGGGAGCTGCCCAGGCCGCCCGAGCACGACTCCGCGCGCTACAGCACCCTGCCGGACGCGATGCCCCTGGTCACCCAGCATGTTCCGGAAATTCCCTACATGGCCGTGGTCGTTCACTACGGCGGCCTTCCGACCGCCGAGACCCACGGCTGGGTGACCCTGGAGGCGGAGACCGGCACCTGGCCCGCGTCCACCGTCACCCCCGGTGAGCGGCTGCACTGCAAGGTCGCGGTGGCGACCTGGCACCGCACCTGCCTCCGGCTCGGCCACCAGCTGGACGAACGGGCGCGGCACGCCCATGCCGACGCCGTCGTCGTGGGCGGGGACGAGTGGGCGTGCAACGTATTGATCCGCCGCCTTCCGCACACCCTGCGGGACAGGGTCGTACGCGTGGGCGGCCGGACCCCCACCGACACCGGACGCGCCCTGTTGGAGCCGCAGCTGGACGCCGTCTTCCGAGGCCACATGGCCGCGCACGACCGGGCACTCGTGGAGATCTTCATCAGTCGGCGCGCCCTGGACGGGCCGGTCACGGAGGGGCTGGCCGCCACCGTCGCCGCCCTCCAGCGCGGCCAGGTCGCGGCACTGCTGCTGAACCGAACGCCCCGGTCCTCGCTGCGGCTCTGGACGGGCTCCCAGCCCACTCAGCTTGCCCTGACCGAGGCGGAGCTGATGTCCTTCGGCGTGCGGGCCCCGCGCGAGGAACGCGCCGACGAGGCCCTCGTCCGGGCCCTCGTCGGCACCGGTGCCGAGCTGGTCGTCGTACCGGAGAGCGCACTGAGGCTGTACGAGGGCGTGGGTGCCCTGCTGCGGTACGCCGACCCGGGGACCCCATCCTGATGTCGGCGCGGTGCGCTTCCCGGATCACGGGTCGGGGCGTGCGCCCGAGCGTGCTCGATCGCGCCGCGCGTGGAATGTGGCCGACACTGGCTGGAGCGGCAGCGCGGCGGACGAGCGGCGGATGAGGCACATGGACAGGAGCGGGAGCGCGAGGGGGAGCGGCGCGAAGGGGATCGTGGGCGGGCGGGAACGCATCATGACCGGGGCCACCACCACGCCCCCGCGGTCCGATGACCCATGAAGGGACCCCCGAGGACCTGGTCCGCGCGGCCCGCGCCGTGGGCGTGACCGACGACCGTCTCCTTGAGGCCCTACGGAGCATCCCCCGGGCGGACTTCGTCCCCGCGGACGAGGCCTCGTCCGCGTACTGGGACACGCCCGTTCCGCTCCCGCACGGGCAGGTCACCACCCAGCCCTCGCTGATCGCCATGATGGTCGCCGCACTCGGCCTCACCGGAGACGAACAGGTCCTGGAGCTCGGGACCGGATACGGCTGGCAGACCGCGCTGCTGTCCCGCCTGGCCGCGTACGTCGTCAGCGTCGAGCGCTGGCCCGACCTGGTCCACGAGGCCCGCCGGCGGCTGGCCGCGCAGGGCGTCGGCAATGCCGAGGTCGTACTCGGCGACGGGACCCTCGGGATGCCGACCCGTGCCCCGTACGATGCCGTCATCGTCTGCGCGGCCTTCCCGCAGGTGCCGGAGCCGCTGGTGGAACAGCTCCGCAGCGGCGGCCGGCTCGTCCAGCCGATCGGGCAGGGCGGTCAGGAGTACGTCCAGCTGTACGAGCGGCGGGCCCGCGGCCTGGTGCACCTCAGGACGGTCGCCGCGGCCCGGTTCGTCCGGCTGTACGGCGCGCACGGCTACGACCAGTGGTGACCCGCCTGCGCCCACGGTTAGGACCCTGCGGTGACCCGCTCGCGCGCACGGCTACCACCCGCGGGGACCGCTCGCGCGCACGGCTACGGCTATGGCGACGACCGGCTGTGACGACCCGGTCAGCGTTGATAGGTCCCGACCAGGGTGCCGGAGGCCAGCTCCTTGCCCTTCAGGGCACGGTGCACGTCCTCCACGCCCGGGTGTTCGGGCAGCTGCAGCGGCTCGGACAGGGCGTACAGGTGGAAGAAGTAGCGGTGCGTCCCGTGCCCCGGTGGAGGCATCGGCCCTCCCCAGCCCACACGCCCGAAGCCGTTGGGCCACGGCAGGCCCCCCGTGGGCTTCTGGCCCTCCGTCACCCCGGTGGTCCCGGGATCGATGCCCGTCACCAGCCAGTGCAGGAAGGTCTCTCCCGGCGCGTCCGGGTCCTCGCACAGGAGCACCAGCTCTGTGGCCTCTTGGGGCACCCCCGACCAGGTCAGGGGCGGTGAGATGTTCTCTCCCTCCCCGCTGTACCGGCGGGGGATCACCGTCTTGTCTTCGAACGCGGCACTGCTGAGTTCCATTCCGCTCATGCGCGGCGCCATACCCGCAACGGCGGCACCGCCACCGCTCACGCACCCCAAAACCCCTGTTCGGCCGAGCCCACCCGGTCCGCCTCGGAAGTGGGGGTGAGGATGGCGGTGTGCCGACAAGGATCCTGCTCGAGGGCCGCCCTGGCGCGGGCAAGACGACCGCACTGCGTCGACTGGCCGCGCTGCTGCCCGCCCGCGCGGCCACCGGCTTCACCACGGAGGAGATCCGGCAATCGGGCGCCCGCGTCGGTTTCGCCCTGGAGACCCTGGCAGGCCGACGGGAGGTGCTCGCCCATGTCGACCTGCCCGGACCGCCGCGGGTAGGGAAATACGGCGTCGACCTGGGCGTCATGGAACGGCTGGCACTGCCGTCGCTTCGGTCGGCGGCAACCGACGAAGCAACAGGGCGGCTGGTGCTCATCGACGAGCTGGGGCGGATGGAACTGGCGTGCACGGCGTTCCGGGACGCGGTCGACGCGCTGTTCGCCGCAGACGTCGACGTCGTCGCCACGGTCCACACGCACCGCGATCCGTTCACCGACACTCTCAGGCGACGCCCCGACATCGAAGTCGTCCACCTCACTGCGGCAAACAGGGACGCCCTGCCCGGCGAGCTCGCGGCCCGGCTACGGCAGCGCCGTAACCGGACCACCGAGTGAGACAGCCCGCTGCCGCGGGCTGAAATCAGGACAGGTCGGTCGGTCTGCGAGGCGGGGGGACGGCCCGGAGCAGCTCCCACAGGGGACGCGAACCGGACGCCCAGGCTGCGAGGGTGTGGCGGTCGACGACGTGGAGGCGCTGCTGCCTGGCGAAGGCCGCGGCCGGTGCGGTGACCCTGCCGTTGGTCACGATGACTGCGACGTCGGCGCCGTGGACCTGGCGTGCGGTGCCGTTGAGGACTTGGAGGTCCGGCGTACCGACCGCAGAGCCGGCCAGGCCGTTGCGCCTGTGTTTGCACTGGATCACCCAGCGCCGCCCGTACGGGTCGGTGGCCTTCACGTCGGCGCCCAGGTCTCCGCCGCCGCCGCTGCGGACCGCGTCCCGGCAGCCGTCACGGCGCATCAGGTCCCGTACCGCGTCCTCGAACCGGGAGTGGTGCAGGGCGTCCAGCTGAGACAGCCCGTACCGCAGGCCCTGAGCGCGGACCGCTTCCCACCGGGCCCTCTGCTGCCTCTGGTAGAGCCAGACGCCACCGGCCAGTACCGCGAGCGTTCCGATGACGATCAGGATCCACCGGTGGGCCAGCAGCCAGTTGACGACGGCCACCACCAGGGCGACGGCCACTGCCGCGGCCACGAGGAGACCGATCAGCCGGTCGTCCGCGCGCTGCCGCCGGATGCCCGGCCTCCGCGTACGCCGCCGCGCCGACGGGCGCCTGGTCGCCGCCGCCCGACCCTTGCGCGAGCGGGGGCTCATCGGCTGGCCTGGGTCACGCCGCTTGCGAGCTCTCCCAGGATGTCCACGATTCCCTGGCCGACCGGGGTGGGTGCGAGCAGGACGCCCAGCGCCAGGATGATGACGGCAGTGGTCCTCTCCTAGTGAGCGGAGTGAGTACTCACTCATTGACGGAGTGAGTACTCACTCCGTACGCTCGCGGTCATGACAGCACCTAAGGAGAACCAGACCACCCGCCGCCGCGCCCCCGCCATGTCGCCGGAGCAGCGCCGCCAAATGATCATCCAGACCGCGATCCCGCTGATCGCCGAGTACGGCGCCGCGGTGACGACCGCGAAGATCGCCCGCGCCGCGGGCATCGGCGAGGGCACGATCTTCCGGGTCTTCACCGACAAGGACGAGCTGCTGCAGGCCTGCATGGCCGAGGCGCTCTCCCCCGAGCACGCGGTCCGCGAGCTCGACGCGATCGACGTATCCCAGCCGCTGCCCGACCGGCTCGCGGAGGCGGCCGAGGCGCTGCAGGCGCATCTGTCCAGGATGGGCGCGATCGCCGGCTCGCTGGGGCATCGGGGCGGTAAGCACCCCGGCACGGTGCGCGGCGCGGGCCGCGACGAGTCGACGACCCGTATCCGCGCGGCCCTCGCGGAGCTGCTGGAGCCCGACAAGGCTGCCCTGCGTCGGCCGCCGGAGCAGATCGCGGCCCTCTTCTTCGGGCTGCTCTTCACCCAGCCGCGTACGGAGGACGAGCCCGACCTGACCCCGCAGGAGCTGGTGGAGGTGTTCCTGCACGGGGCGCTCTCGGGGAGCGCCAAGTGAGCGCGCGGAGAGGGCGCCTGGGGGTTACGATCCTGGCCGTCCTGGCCCCCGTCCTGGTGTGGCTGGTCGCGGACCCACTGCTGGGGCACCGGCTGCGGATCGCCGACGGCGAGCAGACGCTCGACATCGGCGCCGTGCCCGTGGCGGTCGTCGCACTGCTCGCGTCGCTCTCCGGCTGGGGACTGCTGGCCACCCTGGAGCGGTTCGGGGTGCGGCGCGCCCGCGCCATCTGGACCGGGGTGGCCGGCGCCGTACTGGCCGTGTCCTTCCTGCCGTTCATCGGCGACGGCATGGACGGCGGCACCCGGGTCTCCCTCGCTCTGATGCACCTGGCGGTGGCGGCGGTGCTGATCCCGGGGCTGGGCGGCAGGACCCCCCGGGGCGGGAGCCGGTGCCGCTAGCGGGTGACTGCCGGCACCAAACACCGCGACCAGAGTCTAAGGGCCTCCTTCCAGTCGGGCAGTTCTTCGCCCCTGCGCCGGCGGTGGGTCATGAGGAGTCCGGTGCCGGGTAGCCGCCGTCGGCGATCGTGGTGGTCTTCCCGACGGTGGCCTTGGCGCCGGATTCCTCCCATGCCTTGCACTCGTTGCGGTTGCCGGGCGGAGGCTGGCCGATCACGACGACCAGGCGGGTGTCGGCATCGATGACGACCTGGTGGTTGGCGGAGTACCGGTAGTCCTTCGACTGTGCGGCGACCGTGTGGTCGCGGGTGGGCACCAGGGTGCCGTCCACGATGAGCACGGTGCCCTTGGCGAACCGCTTGCGGGGCTGGAGCGCGAGCATCGGACCGAGATGGTTGATGATGTGGTCCGGGGCCGACTTCGATACCCCGAACAGCGGGGCGAGCTGGCGCATCGTCACGTTCGTGCGCCAGCAGACGGTAACCAACAGTGCCCGGTCCTCGAGCGGAAGACCCCACGGCCGGCCCTTGCGGACCGCATCCGCACCCTTCCGCAGCAGCACGGTCACCAGTGTCGAAGCCGCGCGGGCTCAGCCGGTATGCGGGGCTGTCCAGGACGGCTCCGACGCCGTGATCACACCAGCCACAGCGAGATCATCGCACCCTCGACTGAGCGCCAGGAGGCGGCTTTCGCCCGCCTGAGGTGCTCAGCCCTGAACTCGAATGCCGACAGGCTGGGCAGGGCACTCGGCGACGCGGATACGCGTGCGGACGAGTACTCGTAGCATCGCCACGCCCGCCACCACCGAACAGAGATGCACTGCCACCGCGACTGCGAGATTCTCCGGCGGGCTGGTGCCGACCGGCTCTGCCACCGTTACGTACAGGGTGATGGGCAACTTCCAGCCGCTCCAGGCGAACAAGGAGCCCGACCCGATCCAGCCGATGACCAGCGGGAGCCAGCGGGGCAACCGGGCAGGACGCGCCCGAGCGACCGCCCAGATGGCGGCGGATCCGGCAAGCGCCCAGAATCCTGAGACAGCTTCCAGCACGTGCCAGTGAGTGTTCCGCTCCGCCGGGTGCGCGATTCCCACGGTGCCGCCGACCGCCCAGTACAGCGATGCCAGACCGACTGCGGCACCGACGACCGCCGCCCACGGCGGCACGGCACGTACTCCGTCGCCGACTCGCCCCGTGAACGCTTCCGGCCAGCGGCGCCGCAGATACGCGGGGACAGCGACAGCCAGCCCCAGGCCCATCCCCAGAAAGCTGAACTGGACGAGAACACCCTGCCAGACCGGCATGGTCGTCCCGTCGCCTCCGCCGTCCTGCGGGGCGCCGCCCACATCCAGGAGCGTACTGATCACAGCGAATGGGAGTATCGAGACGAGGAAGCCCGACCCCACCCAGGCGCAGAGCGCCACCAGCGCCCCCGGTAGCCGCATCCCCCAAGGCCGCACCAGGGCAAGGGCCAGCACGATCCCGATCGCCGCCATGCCGATGGTGACCGAGTTGAGGATGAGCCACTCCGCCATGTCGAGACCTTCGCCTACAGGCAACAGCCCCATGAGGGAGCCAACCACCCACGCCACCTTGATCAGCAAGTACGGTGACAGCGCCAGAGCCGCCCCATAGGCCGCTGTCCGCCCGACCCGATCCCACCGTTCCACCCGAATTCCCCTCCCATCAGCAGGAATCCCATCCTCGAACGTCACCCAGCCCCGGCACGTCCCCCGCCGGACGCATCCGCCTCCCCCATCCGGGGGAGATGACGGGTGACAACTGGGTACCGCAAGACCACCACGACGAGCCTCCCCCACAGCGCGGAGAACGCGCCCCGCGAGGAGTGCAGCCTTGCCACGTAAAGCGACTGAGCACACGGCTTGCCAACTCGATCAGCACTCAGACACCCGTCCCGCCACCATCAGTTACGGGACAGCGTGTATCTGGTGTATGCCACCGAGCGTGGACACGCCGGTGTGGACCGCGAGTTGTACCTGCCCCGCATCTGGGCCGAGGGGGCGGTGACCCTCAGCGATGCCGGGCGGCCGGGCTGGAGCCCGACACCACGCCCTTCGCGACCAAGACGCAGCTCGCCGCGGCGATGATCGATCGGTTCTGCGTCGGCAACCGGAACCAGGTCTCCGCGTGGCGCAGCCGCCACCAGCCGGGCTCCTCGTCCGGCACGGCGGAGCGGGCCGGACGAAGCCGGTGGTGGCGCAGATGGTCGCTGAGAGAGAAGCCGACGTCGATCCGTGCCGAGCAGTGCGCGCAGGACGCTTCGGCGACCAGCCGGTCACCCAGTCGCTCCCGCCGCAGATCGGCCACCAACACGTCCACATCACCGACCGGGAGCGACCGTGCGTCGAATCCGTCCCCAGCCGGCGCCTTCCCGTCCGGGCTCTCCACGACGGCCCGCCGGCCGACCAGCGCCACGGCGGTCGACAGCCCGGGCCGCCCCTCGACCAGCAGCAGGTCGTCGTGGCCGGTGTTCGGCCGCCATCCGATGGCGAGGCCGAGGACAGGAGTGCGTGGCATCGGTCAGAACTCCTCAGGCTCGGCCAGAGTCGTGTCGCGCTCCCAGCCCTCGTGCTCGATCTTGATGTGCTCGATCGCGATCGTGTTCGTACCCGCGTCCAGATCGGGAGGCTGCCGGGCGGGACGTTCAGGGTCTTGACTCCCCGGCAGGCGGGCTCGACGCACGCGCCGAAGGCGCCTCTTCCCACCGGCAGTCCGAGGGCGGGGCGATGATGCCGTACGACGATCAGACGGTGGACGCGGAGCTCGTCGAGAGTCTCCTGCGGAGTCCCCTGCGAAAGGTCCGGGCCGCCCGGGCCACGATGCCGGCGGTCGCGGAGGACGATCCCGACGCGTGGCTGCCGCCGGAGGCGCAAAAGGACGTCCAGGCCGGCATTCCGGAGGCGACCGAGCGGGCGTACGGCGGTGACATGCGGCGCTTCGCCGAGTGGTGCCAGGCGGTCGGCCGCCGTGTGATGCCCGCGGCGCCGCGTGCCGATCTGCCTCGACGCCCTCGTCGACGTGCATCCCAAGGTCGACTGGACGGAGCTCCGCCAGGTCGGGAAGGGCCGGCGCTCACCGCTCGCCGCGCTGCTCCTGGATGTGTCCCATTTCGGGGTGCGCTGTCATGCAGAGTCGCGGTCGGTCGGCGAGTACCACCCCGAAGCGTGTGGCGTTGAGCCGCGGAACACCGACCTCGTAGCCCTCAGTCCGTCGTGTTCGTTGCCGCGCGGGCTGCTTCACAATCGCAGTCTCCGTCGTGGCCGGGTTCAAGTCGGCAGAAGAACCAGTAGGGCAGGCCCGTCAGGTGGGGCGGGTGGAACCGCCGGTCACAGTAGGTTTCACTCCAGTGGTCGGTGCCTCGCTTAGCCATCAGGCTCACTCCTCGCAGGGATGCGGGCGTGCACGAGACGCAACGCCCATGCCGGAAGGATGCCAGGTCGAAACGCTCGCTCAGGGATGCGTGGCCGACCGGGTCAGTGCGACCTGATGGACTTCGCGGCTCGGACCGCGGACCATACTGGTCGAGCCCTGATCACCGACCGGACGGTTCCATGGCCAAGAGCAGCTCTTCATCGACCACTGTCCCCGACACCGTGTGGCTCGGGCGTGGGCGTCACCTCGGGCCCGAGGCCGAGCGGGATGCCCGGCGCAACCTGATCGCCCTCAAGGCGGCCGGGGTGATCGACGACTTCCTGGACCTCGACCCGATCGAGGCGGCCCGCTCGACCGATCTGTTCCCGCGGGACGAGTCCGCGGACGCCGGCCCGTCTGCCCGCCGGCTCTTCGAGGCCCGCTGGCGCGTGGCCGACGGTGTCACAGTCCGCGCCCAGCTGACCACGTACGAGCCGGAGTCCCGCCGCGTCGGGAGCGAGGGCGTCACCTGGGTGCTCGCCGCCGAGGCAGAGCGGGCGTGGGAAGCGAGCTGGCCCTCGCCGGCCACCGTGTTCTGGCCCGACAGCGACCAGGTCGCCTGGGATCACGAGAGGGTGCCGGGCGTGCGTCTGCGGACGACGAACCGCCTGCCGGAAGACGACGGCGAGTTGCGGCGTCTGCTGCGTGGCTGCACCCGGCAGAGCTGGTTCATTCATGTCGTGGTGCACGAGGCGATGACGCCGGACGCGCGGGGGCGGCGGCCGATCACGGCGTTTCTGCCACCGAGCCTGCGGCACCGGGTGGTCGAACACCGGGCCGCGCCGGAGCAGGCGCTGATCGCCGACTTCGCGATGAAGCGTGAGCTGGGCGTGGGGCTACCGCGCGGCGGAGCCGTCGTCCTGCCGCCGACGCCGCAGGCGCCTGGCTACGAAGCGGAGCGCTTCACCGTACGGGATGTATTCCTGGACGGCTCGGAACCGACCGAACTCCTCCACAAGATCGCAGAGTTCGCCTCACTGCCGGGACCGCTGCCGGCCGACGCCGAACAGGTCCTGACACGACTGCGCCAAGGCTGGCACCTGCTCACCCCGGACGAGGAGCTTGTCCACGCACGGGCCATGGTCACCAGGTATGCCAAGGCGCTCGAGGCCATGACGGCATCCTGTGACCTGTACCGTGAGGCGGCCGAGTCGGCGCTCGCCGCGCTCGCCGAGGCGACCGGTGGCAACGACGCGTCCCGGACGCCCACGCCGGCTGCGGCCGAGCAGGACACCTCACCGCTGAAGACTCTCACGAAGACGCTCGCCCGCTTCCGCAGCCCGAACCGATAGAGGGCAGGAGGACGGGAGATCAGCGCCGCCCGCACGGTCGGTGCACTCGACGCGAGAGCGAACGGCACGACGAAGCGAACGGCACCACGAAGCGAACGGCACCACGAAGCCCAGCCACGGCCCCCCGGCTGCCGGGGGCGGCTCGTGCACGCTCGCTCGGATGTCCTGCGCGAGCTCACGGGCGACCCGCACCTCCGCCCCGGTCGGCGGAATGCAGTTCGAACCGACGGAGCTCCGCCGCCGATCGAGATCGACCCCGGCCAGGGCGGGCTGTTCCCGTTGCCCAAGCCGCCGGTCGTCATCGACTACGCCCGTCCAGACGGCGGCCCGCTGACCGATGAGGACTCCGACCGGCTCAGGAGCTCGCCGCGACGCCTCCACCCTCCTCGCCCCGTGCGGGAAGGTCACCGTCCGAGCCGCTGAACGTCCCTCTCGTGCTCATCCCGGACCGGCAGTGCGGCAAGCCCCAGCCGGTCGACGTCCACTTCCGCCGGCTCCTCGACCAGCCCGCGCCGCCGGTGGGGAGTACGTAGTGGCCCTGGCCTCCACCCTGCGGGGCCGAGCGCCCGAGTGAGGCGACGTCCTTATAGTGGCCCGGTGTCAAGAAAAGGACTCATACGCGCCGTCGCGGGGTTGTGGCAGGAGGCGGAACGGCTGAACCGCCCGGCCGCCGCGCTCCGCATCCCCGGCATCACTTCCGGCGAGGTGCAGGAAGCCTTCGGCGGGCCGGTGCCCGACGACGTCGCCGTGTGGTTCGGCCACGCCAACGGCGTCGCCTCGCGCCCCGGCCAGACCCAGGGCGACGCCGCACTCATCCCCGGGTACGAGCCCCTCGCCGTACGGGATGCCGCCGCCCTGCGCGGGTCATCCGGCGAGCAGTGGTTCCCGCTGCTCGGCACCGGAGGCGGCGACTTCTACGCCGCCGTGCCCACGCCGGGCGCCGGGGCCTCGCGTGTCATCAGCGTCATGGCCGGCGAGGAGCCGAGGCCGGCGTACGGCAGCGTCGCCGACATGGCGGACGCGTTCCGGGACCTCTATCGGGCCCGGGTGTTCTTCGTCGCCGAGGACGGCGCCCTGGACGCGGACCACGACCTGTGGATCGCGATCGAGACGGCGGGGACCCGGCCGAGGCTCGACCACCTCCGGCGCGCGGCGGACGGCGCCGTACGCCTCGACCTCCGCGACATCGACGTCCCGGCGGCCTGTGCGGCCTACGCGGAGGCCGGATACGGCGTCACCCTCCACCTGGCGGAGTTCCTCGCAGCCTACGGCGAGCTGACCCTCGCCTGGACACCCCGCGTCGCGCGCGGCGAACCGGCCCTCACCGTCTCCGTCGAGGCCGCGCTCGACGTCTTCGCACCCAACACACGTAACTACGCCCGGCGCCTTGGCATGCCGGTGCTCCCGGTCGGGACGGCCTTCGAGACCGAGGAGACGGTCCTGCTCGCCGAGAACGGTGACATCCTCTTCGCCGGGGACGCCGGGATGCAGCGCGTGGCGAACGGCTTCGAGGAGGCCGTGCGGGCGCTGGTCTCCGGGGAGTGGGACAGGACCTTCTTCTGACCTCGTAGGGAAGCAGAGGCGATGGCAGCGGTACTGATCGAGCACATCGAGGCGCGCCTCGGTGGGCTCGTCGGCGCCTGGTCCGCCAGGGACGGCGCCGCCCGAAGACGCTCCCCAGGCGACCGCGCTGTGCGCGACGATGCCGCTGTACTACGGGTAGCCCGGGCCTGCGGTGGGGGTGTGCCCGAGCAGTCCTCCCCCGACGACGCCGTCTCCGCGCCGGTGACGGTCGTCTTGCCTGTCGGGCAGGGGCTCCGGGCCCGGCTCTCTTCGCGGTTTCAGACGAAGGCGGGGTGGCAAGGGCACGAGGACACGGAGGTCCGGGTCGTCGGTGATGTGGCCTTCCCGGTCGGCAGCTGCACGACGGTGGGCACCACTTCCTCCTCGCCATAGACAACAGGGCCGCTTCACGCAGCGGCCGAAAGAACGTCACCCAGGTGACGAATCAACTACCGCAGATAGCAGGGTGTTATCTGCGGGACGACTGACGACACGAGTTCCTGGTTCAGCGGCCGCAAGGCGTACACGTCAGTCACCGCTGCCAAGTCCACAAAGACCTCGTAATAGTCCTCGGCGAAGCGCTGGAACGCATCGGTGAGCGGTCAATCAGCAGGTGGAACAGACCTGCCGCCCCATCACGTCACGGGCGGCGGCCCTGCCCGTCGGATCGGGAGTCCCACTGGTCGCAGTACTCGATGTGGATCTCGCGCGCGTTGCCGAGAACGCCGTCGTTGGAGTGGAGCTCGGTGCAGAAGTTGGGGTAGCTCGGATGGACGGGAACGTATCCGGGACCGTTTCGGGCGACATCGAGGAAGTGCCGGGCGGTGTCCCTGAACACCTTCGCGCTGCCGGTCATGAACAGGGTCTCGGCGTGGAGATGCTGGTGAAAGAGATCCCGGTTCTCCCGGTAGTGCCGTGCTTCGTAGTCGATCACGGCTTCGTCGGTGTCTCCTTCGTCGGGCAGCGTCACGGTCTGCGGGCGTGCCGGGCCGAGCCGTCCGCGTATTTCCTTCCAGCGTGAAGGCGCGAACTGGAGCGAGTGGTGCAGCAGCACGAGGTCGAGCTGCCGCATGCCGTCTTCTGGCAGCTCGCGGGAGGGCGCCCGGTTTTTTCGCATCGGCAGGTAGAGCAGCGAGCGCGGTGAGGAGGCGGCCAGCTTCCAGAGTGCGCCGATGCGCTGAGCGGCATCCTGATCGAGGTAGGCGTCCAGGTGCCGGTCGTGGTCGATGAGCACGGCGTGGACCAGTGGACGAGCTGGTCTGATGACTTTGAACTCCATGGATCCGAGCCGTGCTCGGTGGATGGTGATCGGTAGCTTCATCGGTGCTCCGGGACACGGCGGCGGGCATCGGCTGCGTAGGCGGCCCAGTCGACGGCGGCGGCTCGCTGCCTGGCCGGCTGCGAGGTTGCCCAGCGGGCGACATCTTCGCAGTCGTTCGGCTTGGACGCCTGCACGCGGCGCTACATGTCCGTTCGCCGTAGCTATGACGAGATAAGGGCCGTAACCGAAGTGCGCCTCCTCTCCCGAGCTCGGGCACTGGTTCGATCGTCCCGCCGTCTGCCCTTCCGGCCCTGCCGCAGTAAATGCGTACACCTCGCTCCGGCGGCCGGTTGGTCCGCCGCAGGTCTCGATGATCAGGGCTAGGACCAGAGCGCCGGCGGACAGATCGCGCCCGGCAGCTGTCTGAGCTTCGTCCGCCAAGAAGTGCAGAGCGTCGAACAGCTCCTCGCGTTCCAGGTATCGATAAAGCCCGAGCGGCTGTCCAGCGCGTGGAAGGCGGCGCCGAAGGCGCGCCCGATCTCCGCGATGTTGCCATGGCGCTCGCCGCCGGTGACCTCGGCGATGGCTCGGCTTCCGCTTCGCCCCGTGCTTCCGCGACCTGGCCGATCAGCGGTTTTGGCGGGCCGACCTGCCCGACGGCGAGGAGCCCGGCGCCGGGTACGAGCCGCTGGAGGCCGTGGCCTGCAACAAGGTCAACCGCAAGCGGATCGCCACGCACTGGCCGGACATGCTTCGCGTTGCCGGGTCGCTCATCACCCATCAGGTCCGCGCCTACGACCTGCTGCGGATGTTCGGCCGCGAGGGCCACCCCACCCCGCTTGGTGCGGCGTTCGCCGAGCACGGCACGCGGGCACGAGCGGCCGCAGGCTGAGGCCATCATGCATGTTGGCACCGGAGATGCCCAGCGACAGCGGCACGCCGTTCCGGTCGGTGATGGGGTGGATTTTCGATCCCGGCTTGCCACGGTCGGTCGGATTCGGTCCGGTCAGTGCCCCCCTTTTGCCGCCCGGATGCTGACGGAGTCGATCGCGCACCGCGACCAGTCCAGCTCGCCCCGGGCGCCGAGTTCGTCGAGGTTCACCCGGTGCGGCCTCGCCCACACCCGAGCCCGGCTCAAGTGGGCGAAGCGCCGATAGACCGTGGGCCAGGCCGGCCCGAACACCGGCGGCAACTGCCACCAGGTGCAGCCCGAGGTGGCCACGCAGATGATCGCCGCCAAACATTCGCGGTCCCCGGCCCGTCGGCCGCCGCCGCCCTGGGGGCGTATGACCTCCGTCGGGGGGCCACCCGCCGGAACAGCGTCCACCACTTGGTCAGGGCGGCGGCCATGGCCAGGCCTCGGCTCTGCCAGTCGTTGTGGACCACGTACGGGATCTTGAGACCACGAGCAGCCCATGGCAGGCTCATGCCGCATGATCCATGAATTCGCGAAAGACAACCTGCACGAGAGACTGCGGCGGGACCGCAAGGCGCTGCTCTGGAAACTCGACGGCTTGTCCGAATACGACGCCCGCCGACCTTTGACAGCGACCGGGACCAACCTCCTCGGCCTGGTCAAACACGTGGCCACCGTCGAGGCCAGGTACTTCGGCGAGGTCTTCGACCGCCCTTCCCCGGAACCGCTGCCCCGGTGGCAGGACTCCAACGGCAGCGATCTGTGGGCGACCGAGGACGAGACCCGCGATCAGATTATCGGGTTCTACCGGCGCACGTGGGAACACTCGGACGCGACGATCAACGAGCTTCCCCTCGACGCCCCCGGCCACGTGCCGTGGTGGTCGGAGCCTTATGCCGACACGAACTTGTTCGCCATCATGGTCCATGTCCTCGGCGAGTCCATCCGGCATGCCGGGCACGCCGATATCCTGCGCGAGAGCCTCGACGGCCGGACCGGGTTGCGCGCCGAACTCGAGAAGCAGATCGACGAGGAAGCCCGTGCAGCCTACTGGGCGAAGATCGAGCAGGCCGCCAGGTCGGCCGCACCAATCAAGGCTTAGAGGCTGTCTCACGTGACTTGATGTTCGTGCGGCATGATGCCGGTCGTGGGTGCTGATCTATCGAACGTCCGTCGTTCGCTGCTCGTCCGCAAGGTGGTGGGACCGCTCCGCTTGACGAGCGGGCCGTGTTCAAGGCAGTGGTGTACGCGCTGACCAGCGGCTGTGCCTGGCGGCATCTGCCGCCGACGTTCGGCACGTCGCCCGCCACCGCGCATCGCCGCTTCACGGTATGGACCGAGGCCGGCCTGTGGCGTCGGCTGCACCGGGCAGTGCTGGACGAACTCGGGGCCCGGGGCGAGGTGGACTGGACCTCGGCGATCGTCGACGTGGCCTCCGTTCGCGCCAAAAGCGGGGATCGCTGACCGGGCCGTATCCGGTCGATCGCGGCAAGAAGGGCAGCAAGCTGCACGTGCTGTCCGATGTCCAGGGCATCCCGCTCGTCGTCGCCGTGTCCGGCGCGAACATGCACGACAGCCTCGCCCTCAAGCCGCTCATCCGCGGCATACCCGCCGTCCGGTCCCGCCGGGGACCACGGCGGCGCCGACCCACTTCCTCGCTTTTCCTCGGCCTGGCCACCGCCCTGACCTGCTCCAAGAAGCTCGCGAAACTTGCCACGTGAGACACCCTCTTTAGTCGGGGGCGCCGACGAAACGGGCTCGCGCAAGTGGTCAGTCCTGTATGCGCTGGGATCAACGCACCCCATGGAGCGGGCGGCCGGGGCGTGCTCGTCAGCTCGTACGCGCGGAGACTCGCGCCTCGGAGCCCGCCTTCGCCGCGGTATTCGTCTTGAGTCCCGCACGTGCGGGCAATGGCTGCTGGCGGGCGAAGTTGTTGTGACGGGCGGGATGAGCGGTCCGCCGACGGGGCTGCGCTCACTGGTTCCCAAAGGCTGAGACATTGGCCTAGGAGTGTCTGCGCAGTGTCGCGAAGAGTTCACCCGCCTCATCCGGCACGGCATATGAGGAACGGCCGGGTGTCGGTCTGGCTCAGCGCCCACCGCGGACTCGGCCGCGGCGAGGGCTCCAGCGGTCTGGCCTTCGACACGCTCGTGAGCACGTCCCCGACGCCAGCACCCGACGCCTGCACCCGACGGGAGAAGTCCGTGTCAGGACACAACGCCCTGACGCGGAGGAGGAGGCGGCGAGTCGGTTTCGGCGCGGCGACGATGTGATCAGCGCGATGCGTGCCGGGATTGTTGTTGAGCACATCCGTAAGCGCCGGCATCGCCGCCCCGTAGGCCGATGATTCGGTGCGGGTGGACTGGAGCGGTGATCCGGAGATCGCGGCCTGGGGTGCGCCCAGGCTCTGGCGCACATTCCGTGAAGGATCTTGCTGACTCTCCGTCAGCAACGCACGCAGCACGTGAGATGCGCGGATTGAATGTCACGAGCGGCTGGCGAATATCGACTCGAGATCCTTTACGCAGGGTGTGTCAGAAGTCAGAACCTCGTTCTTGCCTACGAAGCCAGGCCCGCGCAGCTTCGGATGTCCACGACGACGGACAGCAATCCCCGCGCCTGGGGGAGGGCCGCCGTCAGGGGTCAACGTCTTCCGGCGATCCGAGGTCCAGTGTGGCTTGTGTTCTGCGCCTCATGGACTGGCTGTCCAGGACGCGGACTCCTTGGGGCGATCACCGTTGAGCGGTGGTGCTGGCTCCGTCCAATGCTTCGCGGATGATGTCCGCGTGGCCCGCGTGCTGGGCGGTTTCTCTGATCAGGTGCAGCAGGATCCGGCGCGCAGACCAGTAGATGGTCTCCGGCGGGGACCACGGAGTCTTGGGGAGGGGCACGCTCCGGCTCAGGTCCGGCAGGGCAGTCACGGCCTCTTCAGTCGCTCGCCCCGCGACCGCGTACTGCTCCAGCAGCCCGGTAAGGGTCTCGTCGTCGGCCATCCGGTACTGCTCCATGTCGAGCATCCCCTCTGGCAGGTCTCCGCACCCACTGGTCATGATCTGCGTCCACACCTGCTCGCCGCGGCTGAGGTGCTTGACGATTCCACCCAGGGTGAGTTCACTCACGGTCGTGCGCTGTGCGGCCTGAGCGTCACTGATGCCACGGACGGTGATCAGGAGCAACTCCCGCTGCTCCGCAAGTGCCTGGAGCAGCTCGTCCCCCTCGCTACGAAGGAACTGGGTGGGGCTTTCCGGTGAACTGGTCATGGGCTGACTGTAAGAGGGATATAGGTCAGCCTGTGTCCTCGATGACAGTCCCGACGCCCTCCTCAGACGGCTCGGCGGTCAAGCATTCCCCGGCAGCCCAAGCCATGCACTTGGCTCATGGGCTTGGGCCACAGCCTGTGTCCATGGGCGCCTCGCAGGACCTGGGGGCTGTCTCGATGACCTCGCGGGTCCCGGGCGGGTCGGACCAGGGCCAGCCGGCCGCTGTGCCGGCGGCCCGGCCGCAGCGGCGCCCGGGGCTGTCTTGTGGGGCCGCCGTTCGCCGTGCTCAGGGCCAGTCCCGGCCGCCGGCCCTCCGTGCCCCCTGGATTGTCAGAGCGCTCTGCCATCGTGGGCAGCGGTGGTTGAGGAGAGGAGGGGCCGAATATGGGTGACTACTTCGAGCGGGTCATTGACGTCGAGGTGTCGCAGGAGGACGCCGGACCGCTCGCGGAGCGGGTGATCGACTGGATGGTCACGGAGGGCGTCGTGACGCGTGAGACGGACTCGTCATGCGTCTACAGCATGTACGTCGACGAGGGGTATGTGCCCGGGCTCCGATGGCAGCGGGCGGTGCAGGACGCGGGATGGGAGCCGGGCCCGCTCGCGGTGATCGTGGGTCGGCATTCTCATGTGGGCGGTCAGGGTGACGTGGAGCCGGAGAGTGCGCAGTGTCCACGCTGCGGGGCGCTCACGGTGTTCATCGACTACCCGAATTCGTTCGAGCCGGACGAGGAGCTTTGGGCGCCGTTCGGCGCGGCGGTCGAGGCATGGGAGGCCGCGGGCGCGGGAGACGTGGACTGCCCGGCCTGCGGCGAGAGTTCCGCTGTCACCGACTGGCTGTGGCCCGACTACTACGCTCTGGGGTCCCTCACCTTCGAGTTCTGCGGCTGGCCCCCGTTGTCGCACGACTTCGTGGCTGAGCTCGGACGTGTGCTCGGGCACAGAACCGCGCAGCATATGGGCAAAGTCTGATCCCTCCGCCCCAGCCTCCGGGCGTCCGCGGCACGAGGTGTCGGGAGGCTCGATGCACCGGATGAGCCGTCAGCAGGTGCGTACCACACATGCGTTGCCTGAAGTCGCTGTCCCTGAGCGGTTCGGGGCAGCCCGAACCTGGCTGCTGCGCAGCCTGTCGGAAGCCGGCACGCGGCGTCGGCGGGTGGTGTCGGGGTGGTCTTCGGAGGCAGGGCGGCTGTGGAGCACGCGGTGGTCCTCGATGACGAGGCAGACGAAGCGCAGCGCCTGTCGGGCACGCACCACTTGCTCGTCGCACCCATGACTTGGGGCAGGCGTGAACAACGGCGAGATGTCCGGCGTCGACCTGGCCCGGGCGGCGCTGCGGGCCGGGATGGAGCGGCCCGGGACGAATGGCGGCAACTGTCTCGGACGACGTGGGAATGTCAGTGCTTGGCGACGTGTGGCGTGTCAGCGTGAGCCGAGGCTTTGGGCATGGGCCCAGGTGCCCGATGATCTCCTCGATATTGCGAAGATCGACGCTATGACTATCCCGCTCTCTGTCGACCGGATCGTCGGCGACCGTTCCTTCGCCGAGATCGGTGACCCTGTCCTAGCCGTCGCCGACGAGCGGCGTAGCCTGCTGGCCGTCGCGGGCGCGCACGAGTTCGGCGGCACTGCACCCGTCGGTGTGTACGGCACGAGTGACCTGGCCTGCCATGCCCTCGTCCGCTCGCATTACCCGGTGCACGCGATGGCTTTCCATCCCACCCTTCCGCTGCTCGCGGTCGGCACCGGCCGCTACGATGGCGGCTATTTCTTCGAAGGCCAGCTGCTCCTGCTGCACCTGGAGACGGGCACGGCCGAATCGCTCATCGAGCACTCGCTGGGCCGCCAGGTCCTGGAGTTGGAATGGCTCGACGAACAGGCATTGCGGGTGGTGATGGCGCCGCCTGACGACTGGGAGGACGAGACCGCACGTGTAGAGGGCCATGTCGCCGTGGTGCGCAGACCGGACTGGACCGCTGTGTCTGCCAAGTCCCTCACCGATCACGACCTGGCTGGTCCGCGAGTGCCCGCGCCGCGTTCTGACGGCAGCGCAGTTGCCCGCCGGATGGTCGCGGAGCTGAGCGTGGACTGGGAATTGCGCCGCAATGTCCGCGCGGTCGAGGCGCTTTCGGATGGCCGGATCCTGGCCACGCTCGACGGGGTACAGCTGGAATCCTGGCTGCCCTCAGGCGAGAGGCTGTGGATGGTTCCGGATGAGGAGGGCGGACGCGAGATCGTCGTCGCCACGGACGAAGGATCCGCGTGGGTCGGGCTCATACGCCGCCTCGGCATGCGCGACTTCGTTCCGCAGTCGGTCGTCCGGCTCTCCCTCGCTGACGGGAAACAACTCGACAGCTTCGCCCCGTCGTCGATCGTCTCGCTGGTGCGCTGTGCTGACGGTCGGCCGGCCTTGTCACCTGACGGGCGCAACGGTGCCCGCAGCCGATTTCCCGTACGCGGTGGAAGCCGCATCTACTTCCAGTCGACCCTCCGACCCCCGGGCGAAGGGAACCCCTACAAGGGAGAGCGCTGGGTCACGGCCATGGACCTGCAAGGGCCCGCGGGCGTGCGACCGGTCGAACCCTTCGATCCCTCCGTCCAGTGGCTGTTCCCGTACTCCTGGGAGCCCGACGAGACACACTTCGGCGGTCCGGGCATCGAAGCCGCGGACGGAACCCTGGTCCATGCCGGAACCGTGTACCACGGCCATGGGCTCCAGCCCGGCGGGTCGTTCGTCGTCCGGCGCGAGACGACCGACGGGCGCCCGAGGTGGGTGTTCCGTACCGACCGGAAAGCCACCGCACTGGACGCCGACGCCGCTACCGTCTACGTCGGGTACGACGATGGAGAGGTGGTCGCACTAGACCTGGCCGACGGCACCGTGCGCTGGCGGCAGCACCTCACCGTCGGCGCGGTCTCCGCCGTACCGACCGCTCTCACCGTCACGGCCACCGGCCGGATCCTGATCGGCACCAGCGACGGCCGCATCCTCGAATGCTCGGCCGCGTAGCGACCTACTTCCACGACGTAGCCGGCGCTGAACTGGGGATGCTCGACGCGACCGTCCGACGGCGACACCGTCCTGGCCGACGACGTCCAGTACAGCATCCGTGCCCTCGTCACGGTTGTGCGCGACATAGGCGCACACGGGAAGCGTTTACAGGTACGACCTGTGGGGACGTCATGTTGAACTTCGTGTAGAGCGAGCGATCGTTACGGTGCGCCCGACCGCCAAGTGCCCCGCCCGGTGTCACCGAATGCGACACCGAACCGCAACCCTGTCCCGGGTCCCCTGTTCGGTGATGATGTGATGCGGCCCACAGGGAACGTCCTCCCGGGGTGCCTCCTCCTCGGGGTGTCGGTTGTTCACCAACACTCCAGGGGGAACTTGTGATTGACATCAATGCACGACGGCGGGCCGGCCGGGCGGTCGCCGGTCTGCTCGTCGTGGACGGGCTCGCCCACGTCTACTGGGCCACCGGGCTGACCTGGCCCGCGCCCGACCAGAGGGCGCTGTCGCTCGCCGTCATCGGTGGAGTCGTGTCCTTCGCGCCGCGTGTGGTGCTGCCGCTGGCGCTGGTGTTGTTCAGCGCCGCGGCCGCCGTCCACGCCCGAGCCTACGGTCGGGGCGGGCGGCTCGCCGGACTGGTGTCCTTCGCTGTCGCCGCGGGGCTCCTGGTCCGCGGGCTGGTCGGCCTGGTGTGGGCGTTCGGCGTCGGCGACGGGGCCGGCCCGGTCTTCTACTGGCTCAATCTGCTCCTCTACACCCCGCTCTGCCTCGGCTTCGGCTGGCTGGCCGCCACCCGCCTGGTCACCCCCCGGGCCCGGAGGGCACTCGCGCTGCCGCTCGCCCTCGCCGCGCTCGTCGCGGGCACGGCGTATGCCTGGCAGCCCGCCGATGCGCCCGGCTACGCCGCGCCGCCCCAGGACCGGTACATCGAAACGCCCATCGCCCGCTTCCACTACGTCCGCCAGGGCGAGGGCGGCTCGCCGGTGGTGCTTCTCTCGCCCGGCGCGTCCTGGACCTTCGCCTGGCGCGAGCAGGTCGCTGCCCTCTCCCGGACGCACACCGTCTACGTCCTCGACCTCCCCGGTCAGGGGTTCACCGAGGTCCGTGACCAGTCCCTGACCTGGGACCTGAACGGCATGACCACGGCCATCGGCAGCTTCCTGGACGCCATGGAGATCCCCCGGGCCGCCCTGGCGGGGAACTCCTGGAGCGGCGGCTTCGCCCTCGCCTACGCCCAGCGCCACCCAGAGCGGGTGACCCGGCTCGCCCTGCTCGCGCCCTCCGGGCTCGACGAACGGGACCCCATGCTGTGGGAGGCCCTCAAGCTGCCTGTCGTCGGGGAATTGCTGACGAACCTCGGCGCGAGCCGTTCGGCCGCCGAGTCTTCCCTGCGGGGACTGTTCGTGAACCAGGACCGGATCACCGACGAACTCGTGGACACGGCCTGGGCTCCAGGCACCCGCGAGACCAACCGGCGTTCCGTCTACCGCCTGGAGCGCGGTCTGGACTGGCGCGAGACCGAGGCCGCGATGCCCGCAACCCGGCAGCCGGTGCTCGTCCTCTGGGGACGCCAGGACAGTATCCTGCCCGCCGCCCAGGCCGCTCGCTTCGGGCGGCTCCTGCCCGACGCGGAGGTGACGGTCCTGGACGGCTGCGGACACGCGCTCACTCTGGACTGCCCGGACCGGGTGAACCCGCTGATGGAAGAGTTCCTCCGTGACCACTGACCGCAGGGACCAAGGGGTGGTCCTGGCGCGGGCGGCGCGGGCCGGGAACACGCTCGCGTTGCACGAACTTCTGGACCACCTCACCCCGTACATCGCCCGGATCTGCACCCCCATCGCCCTCGCTGACGGCCCGGACGCCACCCAGGAGACCCTGCTCGCCGTGTTCCGGTCGCTGCGGTCCCTGAAGGATCCGCAGGCGCTGTACGGGTGGGTGCGGGCCATCGCCGTGCGGGAGGCGGTACGGATCGCCCAGCGGGCGGCGCGGGCCCACCCCGCCGAGCTGGCCGACGTACCCGAGCGCAGTGATCCGCAGCTCGCCGCGGACATCGACGACGTACTGGCCCGGCTCTCACCTGCCCACCGGGCCGTCCTGGTGCTGCGGGATGTGGAGGGCCTGGACGAGGAGACCGCGGCCGCGCTGCTCGGCGTCCCGGCCGGCACCGCCAAGTCCCGGCTGCACCGGGCCCGGATGAGCTTCCGAAAGGCATGGTCCTCATGACGACGCACGAGATCGACCCGGTGGAGCGGCTGCGCATCATGGCGGCCGGGGTCCGCGGCGCGCGGATCGCCGAGGAGGTGCTGCCCGCCCCGTTCGAGGAGGTGTGGGCGGTGATGGCAGACCTGGAGGGCGAGTTCGGCCGCTTCCAGCCGGACATGAGAAGGGTGCGGGTGCTGCGGGTCGCGGGAGACCGGGTTGAGGCGCTGGCCCGTAGCAAGTACGGCTTCCGCGCGCACCTGCGCGGCTTCGTCCGGCCGGGCTGGTGCTGGCTGCAGAGCCGGTTCCTGATCATCGGGATGGCGGCTGTCCCCGTGCCGGGGCCGGGCGGCGGCACCAGGGTGGCGCTGACCGGCGGTGTCCGGGTCCGCGTCCCGGGGCGGCCCCCGGCGCTCGTCCCGTTCGGCACGGCGTCCGAGCTGTCCCGCGCGATGACCTGCCTCGCGGAACGGGTGGGCGACCGGCAGACAGGCCCGGCAGCGTGACCGGGTGCCCGTCTCGCCGATCTCCGCGGACTGCCACGGAGATCCCCCCTTCTCTCTGCCCATGCGCACCGGTTGCCGGGCGGAGATGTGCCGGGCCCCGCTCGGGGCCCGGCACGCGCTACGGTCCGGCTTGCGGGGCCGTCGGGTGGCCACGGCCCGCGGCGGCCGGTGGCCCTTCTCGTCGAGTCGGGCGAGTTCGCGTTCGGAGCCGAACGGTGACGGAGCCGTAGTGGCTACCGCGGAGCTGCGGGCCGGGGGAGACGTGCGCCTAGAGCGTGTCTCTTTGATCGGGATCGTGGGCAGGCTTCACGTCAGCAGGAGCTGTGCGCCGCCTGGAGGGCCGCCCACTCTTGGACGGGGAACTGGGACCCCCAGCGCCTTCTGTACCCGTCTGTACCGTGCTCGGAGAGGAGCTCCTCAATCATGGCCATGAAGGAGCTGATGAATGCCTCTTTCGGTAGCCGACCCGCCCATACCCGTCGAGCACGCCCCGGCGGGGGACCAGCCGCCCCGGCTCACCGCCGTCCGTGAGCGGAAGGCTCCACGGCCCGCCCTTGCAAAGCGCGTCCGCATCTTCACGCCGCAGAACCGTCACCAGCTTCCCGAAGCTATGCGGGCACAACGGGCTGAGTCCAGCGATCGGTTCCCTCGTACGCGCTTGCTCTGGTCAGCGGGGCATGCTGCGCTCCAGCTCCCGTGCCTTCTCGCGCAGGCCCGCAATCCAGGCTCCGCCTTCCGCCGGGGCGGATATCCCTGTGAGGGTGGAAACCTGCACGTCTTCGAGCGGGCCGTCCGGGTTGGCTCGGAGTTGTGCCCAGTCCACCCTGATTCCGGCGCGCTCTGCGAGAACCAGCACCGTGGCGGTGAAGCCTTCGCAGAGCGCGAGCACTATGGCGTGGCTCGTTCTTCGGTGCTGCGCCAGCAGGGCGTTGACGAAGGATTCGAAGGGGGCCCGGTCGATGTGGCACTCGTCGTTCACCATCGGCCCGATGCCCGACGAGAGTTCCAGTTCCGCCTCGAAGACCGCTACTTGGCGCCGGAACATGCGGGAAACCCCATTGGATGGGTTCCACAGGGTCTCGTCGCCCATGTCGAAGTGCTGGCTCATCGCGACACCTTTCAGCTGATCACGGCAGGTCAGCGTATCCAGCCGGAGCATCACCGTCGTCGGAGTTACGTCCTGGTCGGACGCCGGACGGGGTCAGCTTTCGTGACGCGCCGCGTCGGCGGCAGGGCCGTACAACGGGCTGCGCGGCGCCACGGTCATCCAGCCCTCGGACATGCGATCGCGATGCCTACCGCGTGTCCGTACCGCTTGTGGGTGCGCGGTCGAGCGCAGCGCCGACGTCGCTGGTCTTGCCGTCGCGCACGTCGAGGGTGAGCTGGTGAGTGGCGTGTTCGGCTGGCGTCAGCTGTCCGGCTCGTACGGAGATGGACCGTACTCGGGCGCGCTGGCCGCCGCCCCACGACGAACGCCGTACGACAGGGCAGCGACCGTGCGCGATTCACCTCATCTCCCGCGTCGCGGGGGCACCCCGGCCGGAATGATGGGGGGCGTCATCGCGACAAGGAGGGCGGTCGTGGAGCTACGCCATTTCAGATATTTTGTGGCTGTCGCGGAACACCACAACTTCACCAGAGCCGCCGCGCGTCTGCATGTGTCGCAGCCGGCACTCAGTCAGCAGATCCGTGACCTGGAGCGCGAACTCGGGGTCGAGCTCCTGGTCAGGGGGCCCGGCGGCACGGTGCCCACCCCGGCGGGCGAGGTCTTCTACGAGCGCATTCGCAAGGTGCTCACGGAGGTGGACGCCGCCGCCCACGCCGCCAGGCGCGCCGCACGCGACCACCTCACTCTGCGCGTCGGGCTCGCCTTTCCCATGGCTATGGAGATCCACGTCCCAGTACTGAGCGCCTTTGCCGAGGCGTATCCGCATGTACGGCTGACCTGGCGGGAGATCGGATTCGCCGAGTGCGAGCAGCCGCTGATCACGGGGGAAGTCGACGTGGCCCTGATACGGCTGCCCGTCGACCCGGAGCTGCTGGTGTGGGAGCCGCTGGTCGAGGAACCGCACGGCCTCGCGGTTCCGGCCGGCCATCCGCTGTGGGACGCCGACCGGATTGGGCTCGCGCACGTGATCGATGAGTCATTGCCGCTGGTCCATTCGGGGGTGTGGCAACGCATGCGGGAGTACTGGCAGTTGTACTCCCACCGAAACGGCACTCCGCCGCCGTTCGTCGGTGCGTCCGCTGGAACGCCCCAAGAGGTACTGCTCTCGGTCAGGTTGAACCGGGTGGTCTGCCCGGGGCCCTACGCCGCCCGGAGCCTTCCGCTGCCGGCCGGGGTCCGGATCACGGAACTGTGCGATCTGCCTCCGGCGGTGACCGTGGTGGCCCGCCGACGTGACGACCGGCGGGAGCTGCCGCAGCAGTTCTCCGCGCTGGCGCAGCTCACCGCGCAGCAAACGGCGCAGGCGACCGGCTCATAACCCCCGCTTATCTCCCATAGGAAAGCGGACTTCGACACGGCCCGGCTCAGCCCGCCAGGCTGGTGCCCGGCTCATTCCACGTACACGAAGCGCACACAGACACAGGAGCTGCGTATGCGACCTCCACGCTGCCTCGTCCTGGCCGTCACCTCAGCGATCGTCGCGGCCCTGCTGTCCGCCCTGGGTCCCCAGGCCGCAGCCCGCCCCTACGGCCTGGTCCGTGACCCGGGCTTCGAACAGCAGAACAGTCGCACCATATCCGGGGCATGGCAGGGAGAAGGCCCTGACCACAAAGGCATCGACCTCGGTCTCGGCTACCAGAAGACCGGACGGAACAACGCCTTCATACGCACCTCCAGCCGCAAGTGGAACGCCATCAAGCAACAGGTGAACGTCAAACGCCAGACGGTGTACTACCTGACCGGCTGGGTCAGGACATCAGGAAACTTCACCAGTGGGTACTTCGGAGCACGGGGAACCGACGGCCGTACCATCGTGCAGCGGAATTTCGGCAAGGTCGTCACCAACGGCGCCTACCAGTACCTCCAGATGGCCTTCAATTCCGGCAACCACACCCAGGTCACGCTCTACGCGGGCTACAACGCCCCCGGCAGGGACTCCTGGGTCCAGATCGACGACATCGACCTCGCCGACACCGCGTACACCAACTGGGCGGGCTACGTGGTGCCGAGCAGCCCCGTCAACGCGGCACCGCGCGCCGTGACGGCGGTGTGGACCCAGCCCACCTTCACCTGTCAGGACGACCCCGCCAACCACGTCGGTGTATGGGTGGGCCTCGACGGGCTGGACACCAGCTGGACCGAGAGTCTGGTCCAGGTCGGCACGCTCGCCGCCTGCCCACGTCACGGACTCCACCCCCGCTACCCGCGGCACCAGGCCTTCTGGGAGGTCATCGACGCGGGACGCGACTCGACCGCGCAGCCGATCCCCATGGAGGTGGAGGCCGGGGACCGTATCTCGGCCTCGGTCGTACGCAGCTCCGCCGACCCCACCGCCTACATCCTCACCATCGACAACCTCACCCGGCCGGGGCAACGCCGGACCCTGACGAAGAAGGCGTCCGCGGCGCGCTCTGAGAGCGCCGAGATCATCGTGGAGCGCCCCACCGTCACGCCCTTCGGCGCAACCTGGCCCCGGGCCCTGAACATCCCGTTCTCCTACGTCACCGTCGACGGTGTGCCGCTCTCCTCATACGACGCGCTCCCCATGCGCGGCCGTCAGGACGACAAGGGCATCGTCTACGCGCCCTCCGCCGCCGTCACCGACAGCGGCGGCTACAGCAACTTCACCCTCTCCTCGCAGGCGGGCTGAACCTCGCCGGCGACACCCACCACCGGCTCGAACAGAGTGAGGGAGAACCCCATGCCGACCACCCGCACCCCCTCGATCTCCCGTCGCACCCTGCTCACCGCAGTGGCCGGAAGCGGGCTCGCGATGGCCGCCGGCGCCACCGCGAGCTTGGTGACCGCCACACCCGCCCAGGCCGCGCAGCACCTGTGGACGTGGTGTTACCAGTGCAGCCAGCTGTGGTTCTCCGGCAACGGCAGCGGCTACTGCCCCGTCGGCAGCGGCATCTTCGGCTGGGACCATGGGCACCAGAGCTCGGGCAGCGGCGACTACGTGCTCCGCTACGACACGGACCCTGGCGTCGGAGACACCAGCTGGAGGTGGTGCCGCGACTGCGCGGCTCTGTGGTCGAAGGGGTGGTCGGACAGCGGACGCACGACCTCGTACTGCCCCAACAGCAGTCAGCCGTTGCGGTGGCACAACTGGTCCGGTTCGGGCACGTACAAGATCGAAGCGCTGCCCGACGGCATCAACGGCCCCGGCGGCCAGCGGCGGTGGTTCCTGTGCATCCGGTGCTCCGGCCTCTTCTTCACCGGCAACGGCTCCGACGGCACCTGCCCCGCCGGAGGCGCCCACCGCCACTGGAAGTCACCCGAACCGCAGATCGGCTACGAGTACGTGCTCCGCCAGCTCTGAAGCTGGTCAGCCAGCACCGACGGGGGGTCGAGAACCGCCCCCTGAGCTTGCACTTCAGCACCTTCAGCTGGGTCTCGTTACGGTCGGCCCACCGCCGGTCGGTGAGGCCCAGGCCCGCGGCGCCGATGATGCCGTGCTCGCGGGCCAGGTGGTCCACCGCCTGCCGCACACCCCGCCGGGTTATGCGCTGGGCCTGCCACCTTGCCCCCGCAGCCGGCGCGCGTCGGCCTCCGCGGCCGTGACCGGCTCCAGCGCGGCCCGGCGGGAGGCGGCGTTCTTCGCTCGGTGCGGGCGGTGATGTCCGCCGCGGTGATCGGGGAGAGCTGGGCCGCCAGCGCCACCTGCCGCATCCCGGCCGGATCGGTGGCCAGCACGTCCGCGCGCCAAGAGCCGTCATGCGCGCGGACCTCCAGCTCAGCGTGAGCGCCCGCGCCCCGTGCGGCGCTGGCGAGTTCGAGCTTGAGCGGGTGGTGCGCCTCAGATGTCTGACCTGCTGTGGGCCGACCGGGCTCGGCGGGTTTTGACGTCGCGGTAGCAGTACGCCGCGACGGTCAGAACGCTCCCCACATAGATGGGCAGCGGCCCGCCCCAGGTGTCGTAGGAGCCGCTGGCGGCGATGGTGCCCCACGGCTCCCGCATCCAGTACAAGAAATCCATCACGAGGCCCACAGCGAAGACCCCCACGGCCGCGTACCCCGTCCCGCGCACCAGGCCTCTGGAGCGCGGGGTGAGTGCCGCCGTGAACACCCAGATGACCGCCACGATGACGAGGAACACGAGGAAGTTCACCCGGCCCATGGCCAAGCCGCCCACCGGGCCCGCGTCCACATCCAAGGCGCCCCAGTAATCGACCAGCGAGGCGAAGAGCAAGCACAGAACTACTGGGGGGCCGAACCGTTCCAGCGTCGCGCGGTCTTTGCCCATGGGCGGGCCGTGGAGGTGTGCCGGGGTATTCGCCGATCCGCCTGCGGCTGCGGGGAAGCGCTGCTCGCCCCGGGGTTGGAGGCCGCGGGTGGAAGCAGAGCCGTACCTGGAATCGTCGGCGGTGCGGTGGACGCGGGTGCTGACGGCGCGGTCTCGGGTGTGCGGTCGAGTTGCCGCAGTGCCTTGGAGAGGTCGGCGGCGTTCGGGTACCGCTGGGTGGGGTCCTTGTGCAGCAGGGTCAGCACGAGGTCGTCCCAGGCGGATGGGATGTCCGTGGACACTGAGCTGGGGGTGGGGGTTCCTGGGTGAGGTGTGCCGAGAGGTAGCCCACGGTGTCAGGGGCCTTGAACGGTAGCTGGCCTGTGAGCAGTTCGAAGAGCAGGCAGCCGAGCGCGTACAGGTCGCTGCGCGGTTCCGGGAAGCCGCGTGCTTGTTCGGGGGCCATGTACGGAGGCGTGCCCACGATGAAGCCGGTCTGGGTGAGCCGGTCGGCGGTCGCGTAGGGGTCGGCTGCCCGCGCGACGCCGAAATCGAGGACCTTCACGACGCCGGACGGTGTGATGAGGATGTTGGAGGGCTTGATGTCCCGGTGCATGATTCCGGCTTCGTGCGCGTCAGCAAGTGCGTCACATATCTGTGCGCCCCATTGGGCAGCGTCGGGCAGGGTGACGGCGCCGTGGCGCAGCAGCGCGTCCAGGCCCTCGCCTCGGACCAGCTCCATGACCAGGAACGGAACCCTGTTGTCCCCTGTGCCGGTCTCGCCGAGGTCGTGGATGGTCACGATGTTGGGGTGCTGCAACTGGGCGGTGATCCGCGCCTCGCGCAGGAACCTGGCCCGTGCCTCGCCGCCGCGGCTCCCGCCACCGGCTAGCAGCGAGATCACCTTGACCGCGACGGGCCGGCCCAGGGTCTCGTCCTGCGCCTCCCACACTTGCCCCATACCGCCCTCACCGAGCTGCCGCACCAACCGGTAACGGCCCCCGAGGAGCTGATCTCGCACTGCCGGCCTCCCACGAGTCGAACACCCCTGTCCCTCCCACCGACAAACCGGCACAGTGGGATCGTGGCGGTGCCGCGAACGCGACACGCCTGATACCCGGAAACCTGTCAAACGACGACGCGTTCGCCAAGAGGGCCACTCTGATCCGGATCAGCTTTCCCTCCCCGGCTGCGGAGCGGGGCGGTCGACTGCCGCGCACACAGGGCTTCCGCTCCGCCCGATGGTGGGCACGTTGAGTCCGGCGACCGCTTTGGCTTCAGACCCGATGTGCGGGCCGGATCCTGTGGGCTAGCCAGGGCCGCAGCGAGCGCATCGGCTTGTGATTCCAGCGTGTAGTCGAAGCCCGTCGGCCGGTCGCTGATGCCGTGGCCCAGCAGATCGATCAGCAGTGAACGGCGGTCGGCCAGTAGAGGATGGACCGCAACCTCCGCGAAGTAGGCCGGTGACGTGGCGCCCAACCCGTGACGTAGACCCGGGGCGGCTCCTGCCCTGGCAGCTCGATCCAGCGGATCTGGTCACCTTCCGGCGTCACAGCGGCGTTGGGCACAGTCTGCTCTGCTGCCAACAAGATCGATGGAGAGACGAGAGTAGCCATTGGATCTCGGCGTACCTCCACCGATCCCCTGACCCAGGTACCTGCACTGGTCATGGAAGTCCGACCTCGGAACAAGACACGAGTAATTGTCAAGAGTTGTGGAAACGATGAGAGTCGCTGAGGACGCCGGCCGCACTTGACCAGGGACGTGTTCGGTCAGTCGCAAATTCCGAAATGCAGAATGGCGGCCCAGTCGCTGGTGACCAACAACAAGTTGCGCCACGATATGTCGCCCGCGTGCGGGCCGCTGACGTCGCCGGAGCTTCGGACGGGCCCCAGATGTGCTTCGATGAGGTCCGCGACGCCATCGGCGAGTTCGCCTGCCTGCCGGATCTCAACGGGCGTGCGCAGGTTGGGGTCCGAGTACCTGTGGGCAGGCTGCATGAACCCTTCGGTCACCTGTCGGTGGAGAACGTCCCGCCAGGCCTGTGGTGACTCGAACGGGTCGACCGACGTTCTTACCTGGTGTCCACTGGCCCCCGCGTCGTACACGGCTTGAGCGAGACCCTTCATCCAGTCATGACCGGGTGTTGTCCCAGCCACTGGGACTACAGGGAATAGGTATATGGACGACACATGGTTGCAGTCGTCGAGCAGGTCCTCGAGCGGTTCAGCTGCGGCTGACACCGCGTCTGGAGCGTCGAGTGGGTTCAGCATGGGCGTCTGGGTCCTCTGTGCGGTTCTGCGCTTCGGCCTCAGTGTGTCAGCTGAGCACGTTCATGCTGCGAGGTCTTTGGGGCGTTCGACGAGCTGACCGCGTTCGAAGCGGGCCCCCGGCGCGGACCAGCGGGACGAAGTGGGCGCCGGTGATCGCGCGCCATCGGGGCCCAGAGGCAGCACCTCGGAGATCTTCGGCGACATGCGGCACCATGGCGGAAGGATCTCCGAGGAGAACCGCTGTCGCTCGCCCGTGGCCTCGTCCACGCGGAGGTCGTTCACGCGTCGCGCGGAAGAGCGACGCCGCGACGCCTTCCGCCGTTGCGGGTCGCGTACGCCGTAAGCTCCTTTCGCCCCGGCCGTCTTCGACGCCTGTGAGGTCCGCCATGCCCGCGCCCCGCGAACTTGCCGACCTGCCCTACGCGGGCTACCTGGAGCCGCTCCGCGGCGAGCTGGAGCGGGAGGGCGACTACGACTCCGTCCACGCCGACGGAAACGCGTTCGCGGACGTCGACGCCAGCAGCGCCCGGTTCACCGAGTCCGCGTTCTCCTCGGTGACGTTCACCGGGGGCCGCATGCGGCGGGCCCGGCTCAACGACGTGTGGCTGCACACCGTCCGCTGGGTCGGCACCGACCTGGCTGAGTCGAACTGGCTGGACGTGGAGATCATCGCGAGTGCCCTGGCGGGCGTGGAGGTCTTCAGCGCGGAGCTGCGCCGGGTGACCTTCTTCAACTGCAAGTTCGACTCGGTGAACCTGCGCACCACCACACTGCAGGACGTGGCGTTCGCGGACTGCCTGATGCGGGACGTCGACTTCGGTGGCGCGACGCTGAATGGTGTCACCTTCCCCGGCTCGACGCTGGACGGGGTGCGGTTCGGCAAGGCGCAGATGAAGAAGGTCGACCTGCGCGGCGCTGTGGCGCTGGGGATCGCAGACGGGATCGACGCGTTGAAGGGCGCCACTATCAGCAGTACGCAGCTTCTGGACCTCGCGCCGGCGTTCGCCCAGGCGCTCGGCGTCACCGTCAAGGACCGCTGACCAGCTGGTGCCCGCCCTCACGCGTCCTCCATCAGGGAGTGGACTGCGGCGAGGACGCGGTCGGTGTCGGGGCAGGTAGTGCTCTCCCAGCTGGGGCGCGGGGTAGGGGGCGTCCAGGCTGGTGACGCGACGGATCGGTGCTTCGAGGTGGTAGAAGCAGGCTTCGGTGAGCCGGGCGGCGAGTTCGGCGCCGTAGCCGCCGAATCCGGCCGCCTCTCGCTCACGGCTTGTTCGCCCTCATGAGTCGGTCCAGGGTCCGCCTGCCCCGGGCGGTGACCTCTGGGGCGTCGTTGTCCGGGCCCCAGGCCAGGCAGTTGACCGCGTCCAGCGCGGTGAGGCATCGGAGCGCGTGCCGCTCGGCGTCGGTGGGTGAGCGTCCGTACGACTGGAGGAACGCGTTCTCGCGATCGGGGTGGTCGAGCCGTTGGGTGACCGTGAGGACGATGAGGTCTTGGACGCGGGCGGCCGACCGGGTTCGCTTTGTTTCTGCAGAGGTCGCGTCCCCCGCAGGTGGTGTCTCATTGGCTGATGGCCACGGACATGGTTCGTGTCGCGTTGCAGCAGCGCATCGTGTTGTCATCCCGGTCCGAATCTGTGAGGCAGGACACATTACCGGGCTCGCCGGTGGAGCCTCGTGCCTTGCTGAACCACCGTCGACGAACGGCCCTCGTCGGCATGCAGTCAGACGGGCGGCGTCGCACCTCGGCCGGGTCAATTGGCCAGTGGCGGGCCGCCGCGGGGCATCCGAAGTCGGTAGCGCAGGAACAGGTATGAGCCGCGTCGGCGGGCGCTGATCAGGTCCGTCCATGCTGGCCGGTTCGGCAGCAGTTCGAGTCCGGAGACGACTCCGGGTCGGGGTGTACCAGCCCGGCCGGCCAGCACTGGGGACGTCGTGAGGAACAGCTCATCCAGCAGGCCCTCGCCGAGGAGGTGACCGATGAGCTGGGGCCCACCCTCGGTAAGCACTGTGGTTTGTCCCTGGGCGCGGAGAGCACCGAGGACGTCGGCCATACGGAGGGTGGATCCTTCGACCGCTGTGAGTACCGCGCAGGTTCGCGGCAGGCGTCCCTCCAGTCGGCGGGCGCCGTCCGCAGTGGTGGCCACGAGCGCGCCCGACTGCAGTGCTGGGTGCTCGGTGGGCACATCACCGCTCGCTGTGACCACAACGAGTTGCGGTTGAGTGGCGCGTCTCAAGCTACGTCGTAGCTCAGCGAAATCGGAGGCGGCCTGCGAACAGACGTGGTCGGGTGTCCACCGATGGCGGGGTGTGGCTCGGAGTGTGCCGGCCCCGATGAGCACGGCGTCGGCGCAGGCCCGCAGCAGTCCCATGACGAAACGGTCCGCGGGTTCACGCCCGCTGATCGCCGAGCCGGAGGAGGGGTATTCGGGGCCGAGGGCGACCACTCCGTCGATGGACGCAACGAAGTTCGCGTACACGCACGGTGGGGTGAAGCCTAGATCGCCGCCGTACGCCGTGGCGAGCGTCGCAGGCAGACCGAAGCAGGGCTGCCCTGCCTCCTCGTAAAGCAGTTCCAGGGGTCCCAACGAACCTGTTTGTGTTCCGCTGGCCGTGTGTGCGGTGCTGTACTCAGCCATGTCCGGCCAGGCCGCGTTGGCCGCACAACGTGAAGAATTCGCCCCGCAGTTGCGGATCCTCTTCGTAGGTACCACGCCAGTGGGTGGTGCGGGTACTGGATTCGATCTCCCGTACTCCGCGCATCTGCGTGCACAGATGCACCGCTTCCAAATGGACTGCGACGCCGTGCGGCAGCATGATTTGCTGCAAGGATTCGGCGAGTTGGTGGCCGATGCGTTCTTGCACCGAGAAGCGGCGGGCGAACAGCCGTACCAACCTGGTCAACTTGGACAGTCCAAGGATGTGCTCGTGTGCGATGTAGCCGACATACGCTTTGCCGAAGAACGGCAAAGCGTGATGCTCACAGAGGGCGAAGAACGGGATCGGTCCTTCGACGATCTGGCTGATCCGGCAGTCCGACCCGCCGTGGCATTCGGTTTCGAACGCGGTGACCAGCTTTTCGTCGCCTTCGTACCCACTCGTGGCGTCGAAGAGGGCACGCAGAAAGCGGCGGGGTGTGTCGGCCGTGGCCTCTGACCCGACGGCCAGGCCCAGCGCCTCGAAGATCTCCTTGAGGTGGCCCTCGAACCGCTGCCAATCCTCGGGGGTGATCTGCCGAGGAGACACGGCCGCCCACTCGATCTCGTCTGTGACGGGTACGAGGCTCTCACCGACCAGCCCTGCGACAGGCGGGGGACCGTTCCACTGCGGCAGTTGATCATTCATGAGCAGCCTCAAGAAGCGATGAACGTCTCGCTGGAGTTGGTCACATCCATTGTCGACTGATTTCTGCATGCGCGCTGCGCGAGAACACGATGCCCCCTATGCCAGTGCAGCGAGGCGGCGAGCCCATCCCGGTGCCAGGGCCAGATGCGGTCGACCAGCACTCTGGCGCCGTGCCGGAGCCTCGTAGACCCGGCGGACATGCACCGTCTTCTTGCGGTCCATGCGACCCCCTCGCCACTGAACAGTCCGCTACGCGTAGTAACGGGCGATGATCTCGAGCCGGACCACTTCGTCCGGGCCCGGGTAGGCGACCAGGCGGTCGGACCGGGCGCGTAGTACACGCTCGCACTGCTGGAAGTCGTCGGGGCCGTCCGCTGTCCAGATCACGTACTGCGCGCCGACGTGGCCTACTGGGTGGGAGGCGTTCGGTCCCACGGAGCGTAGGTATACCTGGAAAGTGCGGCTGGTCCCGCTTTCCACGCTACCCGGCTCGCGTCGTGCCCGCCGGACCGCGCGGCAGACCCCTGCCCGATGCAGGCCGGGAGGCGTTCAGCCTGGCCAGGTGAGGAAGCCTCCAATGATGGTGCCGTAGGCGAGGTGTGCAGCGAGGGTGACGGTGGGAGTGCCAGGGCCGTAGTTGAGCATGAGGAAGCCGGGTGGTTCGAGCAGCGCGACGTGGGGGGCGCTGGTTTCGGGTGTGCCCATGCGGGGGTGGATGAGGGGCAGCAGGATGTTCACCAGGGCGGTGGCGGCGAACAGGCCGTGGACGAGGCCGAAGAGACAGCCCAGCCACCAGCTGCTGTAGCCGATGGCGGCGAAGACCGCGTAGTAGATCAGGGCGAAGATCTGGCCGTTGATGAAGTGTGCGCCGTAGCCGTATGCCTTGGCGCGGGTGCGGTTGCTGGTGAAGGCGGTGCCGAGCAGGAAGGGCAGGTCGATGCGGGTGAGGTTGAGGGCGTTGGCTGCGCGCAGGCCCGTCGTCAGGACCAGGGTGCCGGCGAATCCGCCCGCCAGAGCGGCCCAGATGCTCATCGTGTGGCCTCCTCGATGGCGCAGGCGGCGCTGATCAGGGCCAGGTGGGACAGGCCCTGGGGCAGGTTTCCGAGGAAATCGCCGGTGGTGGGGTCGATCTCCTCGCTGTAGAGGCCCACGTCGTTGGCGAGAGCCACGAGCTGGTCCATGAGGGGCACCGCTTCGTCTGTGCGGCCGCAGCGGGCGAGGGCTTCGGCAAGCCAGAAGGAGCAGGCGAGGAAGGCGCCCTCGCCGCCGGGGACGCCGTCGGCGCCGAGGTAGCGGGCGACGTAGGGGCCGGTCTGCAGGGTCTGTTGGATGGCGGCGACGGTTGCGTGCATGCGGGGGTCGTTGGGCGGCAGGTAGCCGTGGAGCAGTCCGAGGAGGAGACCTGCGTCCATGTCGTCGCTGTCGGCGGAGCGTACGTAGCTGTTGCGGTGCGGGCTGAAGCAGCGGGTGTCGACGAATTCGGCGATGGCTTGTCGTTCGCGCCGCCACCGGGGCGCGTGGCGGTCGGGGATGAGGTGGCGGGCGGCGAGGTCGAGGGCGCGGTCAAGGGTGATCCAGCACATCATCTTGGACTGGGTGAAGTGCTTGGGTGTGCTGCGGACCTCCCAGATGCCCGCGTCCGGCAGCTGCCATGTGGTGCAGATGAAGTCGGCGGTCTGGGCCAGTCGGTGGGCGATGTCGGCGTCGAGCCGGTGGCCTGCTGTGGTGTGGAGCCAGGCGGTCTGCAGCAGTTCCCCGTAGGTGTCGAGCTGAAGCTGACCGGCGGCAGCGTTGCCAACCCGCACGGGCGCCGAGCCTCGGTAGCCCGACAGGGGCAGGGCCTGCTCGGATGCGCGGGTGCCGCCGTTGAGGCGATACAGCACATGCAGGCGGGGATGGGTGAGCTGGGAGGCGTGCATGAGCCACCAGAAGTAACTGGTGGCCTCTGGCGCACAGCCCAGTTGCAGGAAGGCGTCCACGGTGAAGGCGGAGTCCCTGATCCAGCTGAAGCGGTAGTCCCAGTTGCGTTCCCCACCCACCTCCTCGGGCAGGGAGGTGGTCGCGGCCGCGGCGACCGCGCCCGAGGGGGCGAACACCAGTAGTTTGAGGGCGAGGGCGCTGCGCAAGACTGGCTCGCGCCATGGTCCGGTATAGGTGCGGTCCGCGCTCCATTGGCGCCAGGTGGCGGTGGTGTGGTCCAGGCGGGCCTCGCACTCTGTACGGGTGGGCAGGACCAGCGGTTCTTGGTGTGCGTACGCCAGCGTGATGACGGCTGGGGTACCGGCCTCGCTCCGGAAGCTGGATGCGACGGCATCGCCGGTGAGCTGCGGCTTCCCCGCGTTCCAGGCGCAAACCGCGACGGCATCGGGGCCGGATGTGGCCACCGGGACGCCGGCACGGTGCGTCAGGTGCGGTGCCCGGGTGCCGTAGCCGAAGCGCGGCTCGACGCTCCAGCGCATGGGGACACTGCCGGCGAGGCCCTCGACCCGCCGGACCAGTTCCCGTCCGGGCGCCAGGGAAGTGTCGTCGGGGAGGGACAGCGCGTCGGTCAGCCGGACCGTACCGTGCGCGGTGGTGAACGTCGTCTCCAGCACATTGGTGCCGGGCAGGTAGCGGCGGCTCGCGGTGTACGGCACGTCGGGCTGGAGAAGGAACCGGCCGCCGCGCACGGGGTCGAGCACGGCGGCGAACAAGCTCGGCGAGTCCAGGTCCGGCCACGCCAGCCAGTCCACCGAACCGTCGCGGGCGATGAGCGCGGCGCAGCGCCCGTCCCCGATCACCGCATAGTCCCGCAGCTGCGCATACCCCTCCGTCCGCACCGGCTGCGCCGCATCCGCGGCCTGGGATGTAAGGCCGGATGCGGGAGGCGTGGCCGTCACCTTCACACCACCTCTCCAGGCTGTCACCCAGCCGAGTCGGGGCGGTCGAGAAGGACGCTCAGCGGGACGTCGGGGTCAGCGAGTCCCGTCGCGTCGACCGGGCGCCCGGAGGTCACCAGGGCGCGGATCGGGTCAGTGACGTCCCAGACGTTGACGTTCATGCCGGCCAAGACCCGGCCCTCGGCGAGCCAGAACGCGATGAACTCGCGGGTGTCCCTCCGGCCGCGGAAAACCACCTGGTCGTAGCCGCCGGGCTCCACGTAGCCGGTGTACTCCATGCCCAGGTCGTACTGGTCGGTGAAGAAGTACGGAACGCGGTCGTAGGCCACGTCCTGGCCGAGCATCGCCTTGGCCGCGACCTGCGGCTGGTTGACGGCGTTGGCCCAGTGCTCGACACGGATGTGCTTGCCGAGCAGGGGGTGGAAGGCGTTGGCGACGTCCCCGGCGGCGTAGATGTCCGGGAGCGAGGTGCGCAGGTGGGCGTCGACGCGGATGCCGTTGTCCACCTCTAGGCCGGCGGCGTCGGCGAGCTGGGTGTTGGGGGTGATGCCGACCCCGACGATGACCGCGTCGGCAGTGATGCGGCTGCCGTCGGCCAGCAGCACACCGTTCGCCCGGCCGCCGGCGCCGGTGATCTCGGCGACCTGGACACCGAATCGCAGGTCCACCCCGTGATCGGTGTGCAGGTCGGCGAAGATCTGGGAGACCTCGCGGCCCAGCACCCGCAGCAGCGGCAGCTCCGCCATCTCCAGCACGGTGACCTCTACGCCGGCCGCGCGGGCGGCGGCCGCGGTTTCCAGACCGATCCAGCCGGCGCCGATCACCACCATGCGGGAAGCGGACTCGAAGGATCCTTTGATGCGGTCGCTGTCGGCGAGCCGGCGCAGGTAGAGCACTCCGTCGAGGTCGGCTCCAGGCACGGTCAGGCGACGCGGTGAGGAGCCGGTGGTCAGGAGCAGCTTCGCGTAGCCGATGCGGCTGCCGTCAGCGAGCGTCACCACGTGTCCGGCCGGGTCGATCGCGGCGGCCGTGGTGCCCAGGCGCAGGTCGACGTCGTGCTCGGCGTACCACTCGGGGGGATGGACGTAGACGATGTCACGCTCGTCCTTGCCCAGCAGATAGCCCTTCGACAGCGGCGGGCGTTCATAGGGCCGCTCGTTTTCCTCTCCGAGCATCACGATCCGGCCGTCGAAGCCCTCTTCCCGGAGGGTCTGTGCTGCCTTCGCACCGGCCAGGCTCGCTCCGACGATCACGAATGCTGTGTTCGCGGCCATGTTCTCTCCTCTGCTGCGTCGGCTCGGCCCACAGGCGGATGGCGATCCACTCCCTGCCGGGCGTCGCCCGTGGCCAGGCCATCGTCGTCGATGGCCCTGCGCTGTCAGCGGTTGATTTGTTCCCCGGTGTGTCTGCCGATCGGTCGGCGCCAAAGACCGTGGCGCTGGGACCGTTCGTCGGCGGCCGGCCGCATCAGGCGGCGTTGCGTCAGGCGGCGTTGCGCGTGGTGTGCAGTTCGGCCTCCAGTTGCTCAACCAGCTCGTTGCCGGAGGCGGTGAACTTGGCGATGCCCTCGTCCTCCAGCACACGCACCACGTCGTCGTAGGACACTCCGACCCTCTCCACGTCATCCATTACCTGCTGGGATGCCGCGTAGGTGCCATGGATGGTGTCGCCGTGGATGCGGCCGTGGTCGGCGACCGCGCGCAGGGTCTGCTCCGGCATGGTGTTGACCACCCCGGGCGCCACCAGTTCATCGACGTAGCGGGTGTCGGCGTAAGCGGGGTCTTTCACCCCGGTGGAGGCCCACAGCGGGCGCTGGGGCCGCATCCCGGCAGCAGCCAGCGCCTGCCACTCCTCGGATGCGGTGGCCTGTTCGAAGTGCTGGTAGGCCAGACGTGCGTTGGCGATCGCGGCCCGCCCGCGCAAGTCCAGCGCCTCCCGCGTGCCGATCTTGTCCAGCCGGCTGTCGATCTCGGTGTCCACCCGGCTGACGAAGAAGGAGGCCACCGACGCGATGGGCGCCAGGTCACGCCCCGCTGCATGGGCCCTACCCATACCGTCCAGGAAGGCGCGGAGCACTTGGTCGTAGCGGTTGAGGGAGAAGATCAGCGTCACGTTGATGCTGATGCCTTCGGCGAGCGCGGTGCTGATCGCCTCCAGGCTGGGCTGGGTGGCGGGGATCTTCACGAACATGTTCGGCCGGTCCACGAGCCACCACAAGGCCCTTGCCTCGGCGATCGTCGCCGCCGTGTCGTGAGCGACACGCGGATCCACCTCGAGCGACACCCGCCCGTCCACCGCGCCGCTGGCCTCGTACACCGGTCGCAGTACGTCGCAGGCCCACCGCACGTCGAACGCCGTCAGCAGCCTGACGGCTTCCTCCGCCCGGACCCCGCGCCGGGCCAGATCACCGACTTGCTCGTCGTAGCGGGCGCCCGAGCGGATCGCCTTGGCGAAGATCGTCGGATTGCTGGTGATACCCACCACCTGCTGGTCATGTACCAAGTCGGCCAGCCCGCCACCGGCGAGCCGCTCCCGGCTCAGATCATCGAGCCAGACAGCTACGCCTTCGGCGGCCAGCCGGTCCAGGTCCTCGCCCATGATCTTCTCCCATGCGTCGTCTCGCGGGATGCCGTCTACGTTGCGTCCGGATCCTCTGTGGGCTGGGCGCAGACCTCTTTCGCACACGCCCCAGTGGCAGGACCGGGCACGCTCGCACCGCTGGCTGCGGCGCGTAGTTCCACACAGCACCGTCCCGGGTGAGGGGCGAGGGCCGCGTCGATGCCAGCCGCCTGCAGTCCGGTGAGGAAGCCGCCGAGGAAGGCGTGGTTGATCGAGCACACCAGCTCTGGCGATCGGGCGGCCAGCGGGTGGAAGGGGCAGTTCAGCAGCCGCACCTCGGTCGGGGCCTGCCGGTCGGGCTCGAAGCCGAGCTTTTCCAGTACGGACTCGGAGAGCGTGAGGGAACGCTCGGGCCCCAGGCGGCCGGGACGGCTGCTGGCGCGTGTTGCGGCTCCCAGTTCCTCGCCCCGGCGGCGGGCCGTGCGCAGTGCGGCCGACTGCGCGTCTTCGCCCTGCTGCTGGTCGAGGACCGCGTCGATGAGGATCTCGGCCAGGACGTCGGGGCGGCGTTCGGGGATGCTGATGCGGATATCGGTGTCGGCCGGCTCGTAGACCTTGGGCTTGCGGCCAACCCTGCGGATGCCGCCCGGATTGTCGTAGCGGGAAGTCAGCAGTCCGGCCGCGACGAGCTTGTCCAAGTGGAAGGCCGCCAGCTTGGCCGAGATCCCGGCATCGCCGGCAGCCTCTTCCCGGGTCACGGGCCGGTGGGCGCGCCGTATGAAGTCGTACAGCCTGCGGCGCACCTCATCCGCGAGCACCGACACCGCTTCCACCCCCGAAGCAACGGGTGCCTGAGGAGAAGCCGCGGTCAGGTCAGAGGTCATACGTCCACAGTAACTCCAATTCACGTATGTGGAACTGGTCAGCTCCGCGTTTCTCCCCAGGCAGGAGGATGGCTGCGGAAATATATCCAATGCTCATTGGCGAAACCCTCGGGAGAGGATACCCAGCGAACTGCGCAGCAGGCGAAACAGCCGGTCAGCGCCGCCTCGTCGGCCCGTACGGGCACCGATTCCGTCCGATCGGTCCCGTGCCGATCGGCGCATGGGTGGGCAGCCTCGACATCGCCTCCCATCCCGTGGACGATCCCGACTTCCTTGCCTGCGGAGCAATGTGGCTGATCGGCGTGGAGCGTGATCGGGGCGCAGATCGCCCCGATGGTCGGCTTCCCGGACCTATGTGCCATCCCCGCCAGCACGCGCCCCTCCGGTATCGGCCTCATCCACATGACGCTGAACCTGCTGGTGACCACCGCGTACGCAGGCAGCTTCCTGTCGTCCGGGAGCGTACGGTCCGGCAGCGTCCGGGGCGGGGCAGCGCGTAGTGAGCGCCGTGTTGCCGACCGTGCTGTTGCGCAGCCTGACGCCGGGGGAGTTCTCGCAGTGGTCGCTGAGCGGGGCGCTGGCCGTACGGTGAACGGCGCGCCCGGCCAGGCGGGGCCGGCCCGACTTAGGCGCGCCTGAAGATGGGTGTCGACCCCGATGCACGGGGCTGGCGCGGCGGGTGATGGTGGGGTGCAGGAGCATCCCTGATGCCTCGTGCGGCGCTGGACCGTAGTGGCGCGCCGCTGGGGCAGCTTGGGTGTTCGTGGCCGAAAGGTGCTGGTCATGGCACGGATGCCGAAAGTCGAGCTGTACGCGGCGATCCTGCGTGACCATCGCGGTGGCATGTCGATGCGGGAGCTTGAGCGCAAGCACGGCGTGACGTGTCGGACGGTGCGGAGGGCGTTGGACTCGTCCTGGCCGGAGCCGCGGAGGCCGCGCCGGGTGTAGGCGGGCGCCTCCGGATCCGTCGTCGACTCCCCGCTGTCGCGAAGGTCGTAGCGCACGACACGGCGCCAGCCGGCGGCGAGGCGCTCGCACAGCGCGTCGGGCCAGGAGAGCATCGTCGTCCCGCCCGCGAGCAGGACGAGTGGCGCGTCGTCGGCACCGAGCGACTCGATGCCCAAGGTGATCTCATTGACGCTGACAGTGGTCATCGGATCACCGGACGACGTCGTAGGTCAGGTGCGTCGCGGTCGATGTCGGGATCACGCTCCGCTGCACCAGCGTGCGCGGCGCTTGGCCGGTGAACAGTGGGGTCCCCGCGCCCAGCATGATGGGCGCGAGGTGCAGCGTCAGCGCGTCGACCAGCCCGGCGTCGAGCGCCGAGCCGACCGTGGCGCCGCCGCCCATGAGGATGACGTCGAGGTCGTTGCCGCTGGCCGACGAAGCCGCCTCGGCTCGCTCGCGCGCGGCGGTGACGGCGTCGGGCAGACCGGTGGTGACGAATGTCCAGCCGAGGTTGGTTGTCCGCACCGACTCCGGCGGCGAGCTCGTCACGACGACGAACGCGGGCTTGCCGACCTCGCCGGCGCCGTAGCCGCGCGTGTCGTCCCAGCCCTTCGGCCCGTCGACCACGTCGAAGAGGTGGCGGCCGAGGACGACGGCGCCCGAGCGGGCGGTCCCCTCGCGCAGGACCCGGCGGTCGTCGGGGTCGTCGGAAAACGCCCATCTGTGCAGGGCCTCGCCGCCGGTGCCCAGACCGTTGTCCCGGCTGGGGTCGGGCCCGGTGACGAAGCCGTCGAGGGAGACGGAGATGTCAGCGATGATTCGAGTCATACCAGGGCAGACCCGATCCGCCGCCCAAACTCATCGCTCACGCACCGCGCGGTAGCGGAGGTGGACGACTTTCGAGCTGAAGGTGCGTGTCTCGACGAGTTCGAGATCCACCCGGCGCTCGCTTTGGGGGAAGAACGGGATGCCGCCGCCCACCAGCACCGGGTAGACCATGATCCGGTACTCGTCGATCAGACCCAATGCTGCCGCCTCGGCGGCGAGAGTCGCGCCGCCGATCGCGATCTCGCCCTCCTCCGGCTCGGCTCGCAACCGCTCGATCTCCTCAGCCAGGCCGCCGGAGGCCAGGCGGGCATGGCCCTGCACCGCCGACAGCGTGGTGGAGAACACCACCTTCGGCAGCGGCTTCCAGAGCGCGGTCCACTCGCGCATTGAGTCGTCGAGCGATGGATCCTGGTCGGCGGTCTCCCAGTACAGCATCGTCTCGTACAGCCGTCGCCCCAACAGGTGCACGCCGACCTGTCGAATGTCGTCGATCCAGAAGCGAAAGACCTCCTCGTCGGGCGCCGTCCAGTCGAATTCGCCGTCCGGCCCGACGATGTAGCCGTCGAGTGAGACGCTCATCGAATAGGTCACGCTGCGCATCAGACGTCCTCCTCGGGAACGGGCTCGACAGTATGACCGCCCGACACCGCAGGACTCATCGAGGCTCGCGGGATCCCCCGAGCCGAGTCACCTCACGAGATCATTTCGTTGAGAAAACCCGCAGCGTGCCCTGTGAGCCAACGCAGGAGGCCAGCTCCGGCACAGTCTCCGCCCGCACCACGCGCCCTGCCCGCTCCGTAAGCGGCTTCCTCGAGTATCGGGCGCCGCAAGACGATCAGGAGCCGATCTGGTACAGCGCACACAGCCTCAGCTCCCTTAACGATGTCCGTAACTACGACGCGTTCGGTTGTCTCTTCGGGGTCCGCAACTACGCGAACTTCCGTCCCTTGGCCGCAGGCAGGGGGTTTCCCGCCGACGCCTCGGCCACCGTGAGTGCACGGTTCGCCCAGCTGACCGAGTGGTACGGGGAGGACGGCTTTCACAGCACCACGTGGATCACGTGGGCCGAGGTGAAGGCGGTCGACTGGGACGAGCCTGCAGAGAAGCCCGACAGCCGGCTACACCAGTACCGCCGGACCCAGGATGGACTCAGGTTCAGCGGCAAAGCCGGCTGGAGTCCTCAATTCGCCGAGGCTGTCGGCCTCAAAGCGGGCGAGGTGCGGGAGTGGCCCGAAGGAAGTGAGTGGCTTGTTGGGGACACGTTCTACAGATCAGTCACCATCCGCCGCAGAGATGCCGTCACCGAAACCGGCGAGTGGCAACCCGTCTGGGAAGCCATGAAGGAACTCGCAGCACAGCACGGTGACGACAACGTACGCCTCGTCGTGTGGTTCGACGACTGAGCAGGGCACTGCGACCGCGCATCGCCGTTGGATGCCCCTTCCGGGTCACCTCGCCGACCAGATGAAGATGGCCGCGACGTGGAGCCCGGCGAGGTAAATGGTGGCGGTCTTGTCGTATCGAGTGGCCAGGCCGCGCCACTGCTTGAGCTTGTTGATGCACCGCTCGACCGTGTTGCGCTGCTTGTATGCCTCGCGGTCGAAGGTCGGCGGACGGCCGCCGAGGCGGCCGAGCCGTTTGCGGTTCGCGGCCTGGTGGGCCGGCTGCGGAATCACCGCTCTGATGCCGCGCCGACGGAGATGGTTGCGGATCGCCCGGGACGAATACGCCTTGTCGGCCAGGACCGCCTCCGGGGTGGTCCTGGGCCGGCCGACCGGCCGCGACACCCGTAGTCGGGCCATGACCTGGGCGAATGCGGGTGCGTCACCGGCCTGGCTCGGCGTGAGGACAAAGACGAGGGGCCGGCAGCGGCTGTCGGCGGCGAGGTGGATCTTTGTGGTCAGTCCGCCGCGGGACCGTCCGAGGGCATGGTGGTCCGGCTCGCCGGCCGGGGCCCCTTTTGACGGGCCCCGGCGGCGTGCTGATGAGCACGGACGATGGTGGAGTCGACCGCGACGACCCAGTCGAGGTCGCCTTCGGCGTCGGCCTGGGCGAGCAGGGCGGTGAAGACCTTCTCCCAGGTCCCGTCGGCGGCCCACTTCCGCAGCCGGTTGTGGGCGCCCTTCCACGAGCCGAAGTGCTCGGGAAGGTCCATCCACGGTGTTCCGGTGCGGTACTTGAACGCGATCGCGTCGATCACCTGCCGGTGATCACGCCACCGCCCTCCCCGCTTCGGGGTCCTGTCCGGCAGCAACGGCTCGATGCGCGCCCACTGGGCGTCAGTCAACGACACGCATCACCCAACGATCAGATGATCCGAAGGAAACGGCCTAGGCCTCAGGGTCGGGGGAGGTGCGTTTGTAGTGACATATGTAGGGATAGGGGTCCCCGCCGTCCGCACGGACAGTCCCGTCCATCCACAGCTTTCCGTGCTTCAGATAGAACGTCAGAGACTGGTGGTCGTTGTGATTCTTGAAACGAAGCACCAGATAAGGCGTCAGGCCGGGGTCGTTGTTGACCCCATGCCATTTCCCGTCGCTTGAACGGCGTGTCACCTCCGAATCCGGCCCGGGGCCGTCCCACTGGACCGGAAAGTCCTTGCTGGAGAAGGTGTAGTCGTCGCGTAGCCGGACGATCGGCGATCCGCATTCCCCGTCCCCGTCCCACCGGCCGACCAATTCGGCATGAGTGACGGCCTTCGGAGTGGGGGTGGGTTCGGCCGTCCCGCAAGCGGACGGGGCGACTGCCATCACGGTGGCAGTCGCAAGGCTTGCGCCCATGCGAAATATGTCGAATTGCACGCTGTCTACTTCCAGCCGTTGGATGACGCCCAGTATGCCGGTCGATGATCCGAAGGAGACCGCCTAGGGCCTGTCCGGCGGATCCTTCTACTCGGCACGCCTGGCACGACTTCGTGGGCTGATCCCCGAGTGTGCCCAAGGCTGCCGCTCCCGACGTTGGGCCGCGTCAAGGTTGGGTTCACGTGAGCGACGGCCACCGATCGGCAGCCCACTCCAGCCATCCCGACCATCCAGGAGGCGGACCTCCGATCTCATGCCCTCCGAGTTCGGCGGCGTCGGGCTCCTCAAACAGCGTCCTCCAGTGCACGAGGTCCGCTTCGCTCATCGGGAAGGTCTGATCCGGGGTAGCCGACTGGCGATGGGCGATTCGAGCACGTTGGGTCTCATGGTCCACCGGCACGTACACAAGGCGGCAGTCTGCCCCCGCAGACTCGACCAACCAGCGGATCGCGGATCTCTCGTCACGGGACCAGCATCCGAAGTCCAGGACCACGTCGGTTCCAAGTCTGAGCGCCTCCAGACCGAGCCAGAGCAGCCGGCCTTCCAGCACGTCGCGCTTCCCATCCGCCTCCGGCTCGCCGAACAGCGGAATCATCCATTCATCCGGCGTCAGCCGCAGGGCGCCGTGCTCCTCGGCGAGTTGCCGAGCCCTCGTGGTCTTGCCGGCGCCGGGCAGGCCGATCGTCAGAAACAGCGTGGTCACATCCCGATCGTAAGCAGGAAGACCAAGTGCAGGGCGACTGCTTTTCTGCCGGGATCGCCGGGCCGCGCTGCGGTTGGGCAGCGCGATGACAGCCAGTGGTGGTGACCGCACTAGTCCCAGGCAAGTGGACCGATGTCCTGCTCATCGGCTGATTTGTCCGCACGGGGATGCGTTGCTCGTCGAAGACCGAGGAGTACCTGCTGGAGGTGACGACGGTGACGTGGTGGCCCATCTCTCTCAGACCGACGGCGAGACCGGCGTACCGGAGGACGTCACCGGTGGACCCCCAGGTGGCCAGGACGATGCGCCGGCGTGCCGGGTCGCCGCTCATGGCGCTGTGAGGACCAGGACGGCGTTCTGTCCGCCGAATCCGAAGGAATGGCTGACGGCGGCGCGTACGCGTGCGTGGCGGACCCGGTCGGTGACGCAGTCGATGTCGAGGTCCGGTGCGGTCTGCTCGAGATTGGCGATGGGTGGCACCTGCTGGTGCTGGATGGTGAGGGTGGTCAGCGCGGCCTCGATGGCGCCCGCGGCGCCGAGGGTGTGGCCGAGGACCCCTTTCGGGGCTGTGACGCTCCGATGATGAGGCAACGTCCGTGCGATGAGGGCGGCTTCGGTCATGTCGTTGGCCCGGGTGGATGTTCCCTGCGCGTTGACGTGGTCGATGTCGCGGGGGGCGAGGCCGGCTTCGGCGAGCGCGGCCCGTAGGGCCGTTCGGCTCCTGGCGCTCCTTCCGGGTGGGCGGTGGGGTGGTAGGCGTCGGAGGTGGTGGCACACCCCGCCAGCAGGGCGCGGGGGCGCCGGCCACGGGCGCGTGCGTCCGCCGCCCGTTCCAGGACAAGGACGCCCGCGCCCTCGGCCATCACGAATCCGTCGCGGTCGGCGGCGAAGGGGCGTGAGGCGACGGTCACGTCCTCGCTGCGCGTGGACAGGGCTCCGGTGCGGTGGAAACCCGTGGTCGTCAGGGGGCTGGTCGACGCCTCCGTGCCGCCGGCGACGGCGATGTCGCACGCGCCCAGGCCCAGCAGGTCCCGGGCGGTGACCAGGGCGGTGGCACCGGACGCGCACGCCGTGGACACGCAGAGACTTGGGCCGCGCGTGCCGAGATCGATGGAGACCTCGCCTGCCGCCATGTTCGGGACGAAGTGGACGGTGGCCAACGGGGACACCAAGTCGGCGCCTTGGGTCAGCAGGCGGCGGTGCTGGTCCTCCCATCCCCAGGTGCCGCCCATGCTGCAACCGATGACGACCGCCACGCGGGCGCCGTCTCAGTCGTGCGGTCGAGCCCGGCGTCCCGCACCGCCTCGCGTGCGGCGAGTACCGCCAGCTTGACGAAGCGGCTCATGCGCCAGGCCTTCCGGCCGCCGATATGCCGGCGTAGGTCCTCCAGTTCGGGCACTCGGCAGGAGAAGTCCACCGGCAGACCGGCCAGGCGGGGGTCGCGGGTGGCGGTCGAGACGCCGGCGAGGACGCCCTTCCACGTGGCGTCGACGCCGTCGCCCGCGGCGGTGATGAGGCCGATGCCCGTGACGGCGATGTCGTGCCGGGTCATGGTGCGGTGGTCCCGGCGCCGTGGCCGGCTTCCAGCGATGTGGTCAGCTCGGCGATGGTGGTGGTCTTGGCGACGACGCCGGCCGCAGGCTTGACACCGAGACGCTCCTGAAGGGTGAGGGCGAACTCGACCAGAGCCAGCGAATCGAGATCGAGCGAATCCAGGGTCGCCTGAGGGCGAAGGTTCTCGGCCGGAACCTCGAAGTCGTCCGTGAGGACGCGGCGGATTGTGGCGGCAACATCCGACATGGGAAACCTCCCGGAGAAGAAGGGACGGCGTTAGCGGAGACCGAGAAGCAGACCGTCCCCGGCATGGGCGGCACCGGTGCCCTGACGAGCCGACGGGCGCGACGGGTACGTACACCTCCGGGACCCGAGCGGCCGCGGGTGACCCAGGCGTACGGGCGGCACTCACCCGTCACTCCGCCTCGCGCTCGGCGGCAAGGGCGACGGCCGAGGGCTGTGCCGAAGGCGTGAGGTGCCCCGTGAGGTGCCCAGTGAAGTGCCGCAGCGCGAGCTCAGCCACCTCCGCGGGGCGTTCCAGCAGTACCCAGTGGTCCGACGAGTCCAGGACGACAAAGGAGCTGCCCTCGATGGCCTCGGCGAAGGCACGCTGCTTCGCCACCGGACTGAGCGTGTCGTGCCCGCCGCTGAAGACCAGTGTGGGCACACCCTTGAGGTCGCCTGCCGTCACGGTGGTGCAGCTGCCCTCGAACGCCCGCTGAATGACATCTCTCGCGTTCTGCATCCGCAGGTGGTGCAGCACGGTCCGCCGGACATAGCGGTAGACCAGCTTGCGGTGGAGCACCGGCAGCTCCGGGTCCATGCAGAGCATGCTCTCGGCTCACCCGGACGCGAACTCCTCGTCGTCTCCCGCCGCCAGCATCGCTGAGAGCTGCCGCAGGCGAAGACGCTGCGCCGCCGTTGTGCCGGCCGGGACGGCGCCCATCATCAGCCGGGCGACCCGCTCGGGCCGGTGCAGGGCGTAGAGGTGGGCGATGACGGAACCGTACGAGTACCCGAACAGGTTGACCTTCTCCGCTCCCAGGTCGTCGACGACCTGCCCCACCGCCCGGCACAGCGTGGCCGCAGAGACTTCCGTACTGGGAGCCGTCCTGCCCTTGTCGGAGGAGGCGATGGTGACCACGTCGGCCACCGGGCTCAGTTCCTGCTCCATTCGGTACCAGTCGTACATGCCCTGGAACACACCGCCCAGGAGCAGGATCGGATGGGTTCGCGGCGAGGGTTGGCGGAGCACGCGGTAGGTGTACTGCAAGCCGTCCAAGGTGAGATGGCGGATCAGTTCGTCCGGCATGGTTCTCCGTACAGTGTCAGGCCGAGGGGCGGCCGGTCGGTGGAGGCGTCGGGCCGGGGCGGGGCATCGGGTCGGGGTGGGGCATCGGGTCGGCGGAGGCGTCAGGCCGGCAGGCGTTCGGCTGGCGGGGGGCGTCAAGGAGTCAACGAACGCCTGGTACTTCCTGAGCGATGTGGAGGTCGCCGGCGCCGCTTCCCCGCGCGGCACCGTGGTTGCCTTCGGTGACTCCCTCATCGACGGGACAGAGCCACGCCCGGCGCCGAGGCCCGCTTCACGGACAAGCTCGCCGAACGCCTCGTTGCCGCCCGCCGCCCGCTGGACGTCGTCAACGCCGGCATCGCCGGAAACCGGATTCTCAACGACTCTCCCTGCTACGGGGACAAGGCAACCGACCGCTTCCGGCGCGACGTACTCGACCGCCCCGGTGTACGCACGGTGATCATCGACCGGGGCGCCAACGACATCGGTGCCCCCGATGTGGACGACCCCTGCATGGGCCCCGCACCTCGCGTGACCGCACGCCAGGTCATCCAGGCCCACACGTCGACCGTGCCCTCGCGAGCCCTGGCGATCCCGCCCTGCCGCGCCCCGGCTACGTTTTCCGGGACGGCCTGCACCTCAACGAAGCCGGATCCCACGCCATCGCCTCCGCCGTAGACCTCGACACGCTCTGAGAGCCTCCCCGCGCCGCAGCGGAAGCCATCAGCGTTCCCCGCCCCAGGCCTTGTCGCCTCGCCACCCGTCTCTTTCGGGCGCGAGGCGACAAGGCCTGGTCGTCCAGCGCGCCCGTACCCGTAACCGTCGCTACGAGGCGTCCCTGGTTAGGCGAGCAAGCACCGCCTCGCGCAGGGCATCGGCGTCGACATCCAGCGCCGCCAGGACGTCGAGGCCGCGGCCTTCTCCCGCAGCAAGCATGCCCAGCAGGATGTGCTCGGTGCCGAACCTCTCCTTGCCCAGCGCTCGCGCCTCGCTCAGCGTTTGTTCGAGTGCCTTCTTGGCATCCGGGGTGTAGGCGGGCCTAGGGTACTGGAAGGCGCCGGGGCCGAAGTTGTTGTCGGCCTGACGCTGAATCTCCTCCACGTCGATGCCGAGGGATGACAGAGCGTCCTTCGCGGGTTGGCCACCGGTGGCAACGATTCCGGCGACCTCCAGGATGCGTACCGTCTCCTCCCTGGCTCGCGTGAGCTCCACGCCCTGCTCGCGCAACACGTCCCCCGCGGTGCTCTGGTCGGTGCCGACCAGGCCGAGCAGCAGGTGCTCCGTACCGATGAAGTCATAGCCGAGGGCGATCGCCTCGTCCTGGGACAGCACCACGGCGTGCCTCGCGCGGTCGGTGAAGAATTCGAACACGTTACTTCTCCTTGCCTTCGGCTTTGCGCCTGCTCGCATGCTTCTCGTGCACGGACTGCCTGCTGACGTTCAGGGACGTGGCGATGCTCTGCCACGACCAGTGCTGGTCGCGGGCGTTGTCGACATGAACCCGCTCGAGTTCCTCCAGGAGACGACGCAGGGCGACGACGGCCTGCAGTCCCACCGCGGGGTCCTTGTTGGTGACCTGTCCGGCCAGTGAGGCCGGTGTGTCCTCAGCTTCCATGCCTGTCAGGCTGCCCTGACACTTCATGAGTGTCAAGCAACCCTGACAGGGCCACCGGGATCATCTGACGACAGTTCAGGTGCGGCGCCCCAGTCGGCTGGATGCCATGACGAATTCGCTTACCGTCGCGGCGTGTTCGAGGAGCAGCTCGAGGACGGCGTCGCACAGCGGCCGGCCAGCGCGCGAAGCTGGGGCCGGGGCCGTCACATCCGTGACGTCGGCGAGGTCGTGATCGAGGAAGCGGATATTGATCGAAACCTCTTGAGCATCCCAGAGTTGCATCCCCGTGTCGGAGTTCGGTTCGGCATGGCCTGACCGTGTGCCGGTGCAGGTGCACGGGAAGGAAGCCGATCCGTTCTTCGCAGAGGGCATTGACGCCGCCCACGCGCTGGGGGCCGACCGGGCTGATGCGAAGATGGGTGATCGACTTCCTCGCCCCGCGCCGGGTGCATTGACCCGCAGCGTCGCATCGGACGTCACAGCTGCGGGCTGACCCACCGAACCGAACCAAGGAGAAACATGCGTCTGACCAAGACCCTCGCCACCGGTGTCGTCGTGCTGAGTGCCCTCGGCATGCTGACGGGCTGCGGGGACCACGGCGCGGCTGCCTCCGACGGTCCGCTGAGTGGCCTGCCGACGGCGAACACCATGGCCGACGTCCAGAAGGCCATCACGGAGCGCGGAGAGGACTGCAGCCCCCTCGAGCGGAGCCGCGAGGGCAAGTCCTACATGGTGGACGAGGCAAAGGACCCCGCCTGGGGCATCAAGGAGCGCGCCGTCTGCTTCGACAAGGGGGGCAGTTCCGTCACTGTGCTCCTCATCGGTGACATGACCAAGTTCCAGGAATCCTTGGCCAAGGACGGCGGCGGCACCTTCACGGTCGGCCAGAACTTCGCTCTCGCCGGCGAGAGCGAGACCTTCGGCGCGACCCTGAATCGGAACGGTCTGCGCACGTTGTCATGCGACCCGGACGACCGAGGGAGCGTTCCCAGCGGCTACGAGATACATGAGGGTCAGGTCAAGGGCTGCTTCACCACGAACTACGACGCGTAGCCGCCCGCTCCGCAGCCTTGGACCCCCGTCAGGCTCGGACCCGTTTGGGGTCGGGCATGAAGGTGGACCAGGCCGATCATCGCGGGCCGCTCCTGGCAGGTCTCGGCCGGCCGCCTACTGAGACAGTCGTCTCCGGGCAGCTCGGCCTTGTCACGCGACGCGTACCAGTTGGGGATCTTCCGCCTGGCGATGACTTGCAGTGGCCCCACGGGATCGTCGTACTTTCCTGGTAGTGGTCGAACTGGCGCGGGTACGCGATCCAGGTCTCCTGGGCCGGCATGTCGGCCTCGCCGGTGTCTCGGCCACGGCGCCGGATGGCCCCGGCCCGCCGGGATCACGGAGAAGGCCGCACGGGGATCCGTGCGGCCTTCTCGTGGGGCGTCTCACATGGGTGTGTAGAAGCTGAGATTGATACGGGCTCCAGGGGCCGTGACGGGTTCGGCGAGGCAGGTCATGAGCCGGCCGGGTCCGTGAACGGCGTGGCGGATGGGAAGCTCGGAACCGTCGAAATAGGGGACTGGGGCCGCCGCATGCTTTCGGTAGAGCGGTCCGGCCACGGGGTCGTTGAGGACGTCGTACGCGAGACGGCCGAGCGCCGGGTTCTCCGGGCGTAGCTCCACGCTGTGCTTCAGGTGGGGCATCATGGCCGGCACCCAGCGGGTCTCCCATTGCATCAGGACGTCGGTGCGGGCCTCGGGGTCCAGGAGCATCCAGCGCATGATGTTGGCGGGGGCTTGTCCGCGAGGGAAGACGCGTCGGAAGTCCTCGTTGTGGACGACGATGTCCCATTCGGCGTCGCTGATGTGCGCCAACGCACCGTGGATGTGGTCGGCGACCCGCTGCCACGCTCCGGCTATGGACGTCCCCGAGCTGCCGTGCAGGGCATGGGGTGGGCTCTCCTTGCGGGTGATCATCCACAGGAACGCCCACTCCTGCTCGTCCAGCCGCAGCGTCCTCGCGACCGCGGTGAGGAGGTCAGCACCGGGGCCGGCGAGTTGACCGTTCTCGAACCGGTTGTACGTGCCCGAGGTGCGTGTTCACGGACGCCGAGGACGCCGACTCGCTGACCGACAATCTGGGCACCTTGTTCCGCAAGGCGTGGCGGACCTACCACGCCACCGGAAAGCCGGTCCAGGGCTCCCTCAACGGCTGCCAGGACGCTCCGCTGGTCACTCCCGGCCAGTACCTGGACAGGTTCACCGGGGGCGCGACCTCTACTACAAGGTCAAGAAGCGGCCGGACCAGCGGCTCCAGGTGAGCGCCACCGCCGTCGCCGAGGAGGGGTACTCCCGCGGTTCCATCATCACCGTCACTGCCGGCCCTCCGGGCAACGGCAAACCCCGCGACTGGCTGCGGGAGTTCGAACAGTCGATGGGGTGGGCGAACATCATCTCCACCGGAGGTCGCAGCAAGCCCGGAGCAGGCAACGAGACGCCCGCGCCGGACGACGCCGGCTGCATCGTGGTCGAGAACCAGGTGACCCGGTCCGGCGACAAGCCGATGCCCGTCGAGCTTCTCGTCGGCATCGCCGACAAGACGACCCAGCAGGCCGGCGCGCGGACTCCGAAGCCCCGCACCGGGCCCGACGCCGAGGGCGGCTTCTCCTTCAACAGCGCCACCCCGATCGGACCGGGCACCCACCGGCAGTCCATCGCCGTTGGTGAGGCCCCCTTCTGGCGGGTGGAGCTGAAGGCCGGCCAGAAACTGACGGTGAAGGCCGGCGTGGACATCCCCGCCGACTTCCCCAACTCGGCCACCAGCGGGTGGAGCGTCACCGTCTACAACGCCCAGCGTAAGTCGACGCTGTGCAACGAGGACCACCGCTCGACCGAGCTCTTCACGGGCAGGACCGGGCACTTCGAGCGGGTCTGCGGGCCCTGGGACATCACCGAGCAGGACGACGCTAAGAGCCCCGACGCCAAGGGATACGACGTGCCCGGCACGTACTACATCCAGGCGCAGGTCGCCGAGCCGAACGCCAAGGCGAAGGGCATTGTCGTACCGATCTCGCTGACCGTGGACGTCTCCGGCACACCGCGCTCCGGAAACAGCCCGGTGTTCTTCTTCGGTGACGACGCCGCCCAGGGCCCCTCGCCGTCCGGCGCGACCGGCAACGGCGAACAGGCCGGGACCGGCGGCGCAACGGCTGCCGCGAAGGACGACGCCTCACCCCTGGGCAAGCTCGCGCTGCCGGTCGGTATCGGCGCCGGGGTCCTCCTGCTCGGCGGCATCACCTTCTACGCCCTCAGGCGCCGCAGGACGGCCTGACACCCGCGCCGGAGTACCTGAGCTTGCCGATGCCTCCGGCGTTGACCCGCCGGGGCCGCACCTTTCGGTGCCGGCCCCGGGGCCGAACTTGTTGGCACCGACGCCGGAACACCGCCGCGGTCGCGGCCCCGCTACGACGTCGAACGCCTCCTCGCCACCGGCGAGGCATGCACCCGCCCGGCGCACCACAAGACAGGCACCAAACCGCGCCGCGTAGCGCCGGTTGATCCTCCACCCAACCTCATCACCACGAACCCGACGATGTTGGATAGCGGCATGGTGAGAAACAAGACGGAGAGGAAGAAACGGACCGACTTCGGTTCATTCCGAAGGGCATCGTCCTGCTGGCGACGCCGGAGGGCTGGCGCACCAGCGTCCTCACCGTGGAAGGAGGAATGCTTTGCGGACGCCTTGACGTGCCGATCAACAGCGCCCCACAAGACGCGCGGGCCGCGGCGGCGGTGATGGTGACGGCACTCGCGCGCGACTTCCACGGAACCGAGGTCGAGGTGAACTGGGATCCGCCCCAGGAGCCTTGGTCATGGACCGCCGACGTCACCGTCACTGAGCCTCCGCCAACTTGAAGTCGCTGGTCAAAGGGCTGGTGTGCCGGTCTGCCGGGGTGCTCATGCTGGTCGTGGGCGTCAGTCTGCGGAGAAGATCGTCTGGCGGGGCGGTTGGATCGCCGGTTCTTGCCCGCTGCGGCCGGAGGGCCTTCTACGATCCTGTGCGTGCTGGATCCCGAGCTGCTGGAACGGATCACCGCACGACGTGTGGAACTGGACGAACTCGAAGAGCAGCTGGTCAAGCAGCTGGCGGAGGTGCGGGCCGAGCGGGACGAACTCGCCGTCGCCGAACGTGTCTTTGAGCGGGTGAGTGAGCAGCCCGCCGACGAACGCGCCTCGACGGTGCCGGCTTCCGGGCAGGTGGGCGGCCGAGCGGTGATGCTGATCCCGCACCGCGAGCCGGGCGTGGAGGAGACCATGCTCCCGCCGGACTACCAGCGCATCCTCGCCGCCGTGCGACAGGCCGGCGGACCGGTCATGACTCGGCAGGTCGGCGAGATGCTGGGAGTGGACGTCAGGGTGCGGTCCAAGCTGGAACCGCTGCGGGGGGAGGCTGGTCAGACTGACTGACCGCCGCTGGCTGCGGAAAATGCCCGACGGCCAGTTCACCACCCGCCTATGAGCGGTGACGCAGCCGCCTGATTGGCTCTGTTTCACGAGAACGGGCTCTGACAGCGCCGGTGCTGGGGTGAGCCTGCCGGGGGTGCAGCGCCCCTCGGTGACCGGAGCTTTCAGGCGTCCAAGGTCGCGTCCATGACGAGGACCACACCCGCGCGCCCTCGCGATGTCGAGGCGCTCTTCCCGGAACTGGCCGCCTTTCGGGGGACGACAACTCGGCTCCATCCACGGCCGGGCAGACCAGTCCTTTCAGCCAGTTCCGTGGGCGGTCCTATGCTGTGGCCGGCGGACGAGCTGTGGCCGGTATGCGGCGAGGCACACGGCCGTGGGCGTGGTCGACGCCCGGCTGACATCCGTCGCTATCGGCGGGTTCTAGCTTCCGCATGGACTGGCGAGCAGGCTCCCGGCCCGACGGATGAGGAACGGAAGCTCCTGGGCGAGCTGCACCGGGAGCACCGGATCCCCGGGGCATCCGAGACCGACCCGCTGCCGATGATCGGCCTCGCGCAGCTGTACCGGCGGGATGTGCCAGACCTGCCGGCAGGGCCGGGCGACTGCGATCTACTTCAAGTGTTCTGGTGTCCCTTCAACGCGCACGGCCCGGGCCGGTACGACTTCGAGCTACACCTGCGCTGGCGGCGGTCGTGGGAGGTCGGCGACGTGCTGACCACACCGCCACAGCCGCTGGTCGTCGGGTCCGACGGCTTCGTGCCCGAGCCCTGTGTGCTGCACCCGGAGCAGGTGTTCACCTACCCGTTCGCCGGCCTTCTGCCCGAGGAACTGTGCGCCCGGATCGACGCCTGGGAGGAAGCCCTGGAAGAGGAGGCCGAGCAGACGGCGGACGAAAGCACGACAGAGCCGCTCGGCTACCAGTACGACTTGTCCATCCCGCCCGGCTGGCGCGTGGGCGGCTTCGCCTCCTGGCACGCGACCGACCCGTACCCCATGGACTGCCTGACCTGCACGACACCGATGCACCTGCTGCTGACCATCGACAGCTCGGAATGGGACGGCGGCACCGGCAGTTGGAAACCGCTGGAGGATCAAAACCAGCCCACTCACCGTTATGCCACTCCCACGGAGGTCACTGTGGGCCGCTGGGGTGAGCTCAACGTATTCGCCTGTCCCAAGGAGCCCGAGCATCCCCACCGCTGGAGCATCCAGTAGCTTCGTGCCCCTGAGGAAGCGCGGCGAGCGTAACCGCGTCACCCCCCCGGGGGCCGTTGGAATTGTGCGACGAAACCCACCGTCCGCCGCTGGCGCGACGAGCTGATCGGACTGCTCGCCGCTCAGGCACCACGCCTGGACCCCTGAAGAAGGTCGCCAAGCAGGGCGGGGAGGTGGTCCTGATCGACGGCACCCTCATCCGCACCAGACGCCGCACCGGCAAGGCCGACCGGCGGAACTACTCCGGCAAGTACCACGGCCACGGCCTGCACTTCCTCGCCCTGACCAACGAGAAGGGCGTCCTCGACATGTACCTCACCGGCGTCACAGTGCGCATCGCCTGCGACCACGTCCGCGCCCACACCCCCGACGCGCTCGCCGCAACCGGCACCGTCGCCCCCGAACGCGTCGTCTCCCACGTCCTCGACCGGGAACAACTCCCCGACGCCCTGCCCGAGAAGAAGCACCTCAAGCCCGTCTTCATCCGCGAAACCACCCCGACCCGGGCCCGGCCCCGGCCCCGGCCCCGGCCCCGGCCCCGGCCCCGGGCCCCGGCCCCGGCCCCGGCCCCGGCCCCAGCCCCAGCCCCGGCCCCACGCCCTGACCACCACAGCGCAACGGCCGTGCGCACGCCGCTCAACTCGGCGAGAGGGTCTGGGGCCACTTCAGCGCGCGTGACAGCAGCCTCGCCCTGTGGTCGTCCACGGCTGAGGGAATGTGTGAGCTGAACGGATGACGTTCACCCTCCTCTTGCAGCGGCTGCCAGAGTGATTGCGTGCTCGCTCGTCGAGTTCGGACGGGCCTGTTGCTGGCCCCCTGCATCGGCCCTTGTCAGTGGCGGTGTCTACTGTGTCGTCAGGTTCAGGCGAGCGGGCGGTGGTCGTATGGGTGGGGATCAGGGGCCGGGGACGGTCGTCGAGGTGGCGTACGCCCTGGCGTGGGATCTGGAGGCCCGCGCGCTGTGGCGGCCTCTGGCCGCCGAGGCGGCGCGGGAGCGCGATGTTGCGGGGCTGCCGTACGTGGCCGTGTACCGGATCTCGGGCCGGGACGTTCCGCTGGAGGTCAGGTTGGTTTCCTGGCGGGACCACTATGTCGGCGTGTGGCTCTACGACGCCCAGGGCCGCCGCACCGACGAGCTGGATCTGCGGCTGCTGGACGATCAGAGTCGGCTGCTCAACCGGCGTATCCGCAAGTGGCAGTACGCCGGGCTGGAGATGGCGGAGTTCGACGACGAGTGCCCCCGCTTCGAAATGGAACTGTTCCCCGACGGCAAGGGCTCGATCACGCAGGAGCCCCAAGGCGCGAGCGGGCGGATGCTCGTCACGGTGCCCGGCGCCGATGTACAGCGTTGGCAGGTGCGTCCCGGGTTCGAAGACTGGCCGGTGTTCGCCGCCCTCTGGCAGAGGCTGCCGGGACCGGTGGCGCTCCAGGCGGCGGCACTCACCTCAACCGCAGATGCGGCGGAGGCGTCCGACGACGCGTCCGAGGCACCTGCCGCCTGCTGGCGACCGCCTCGCCCCGCGCAGGCCGGGCCGCTCGACGCGCTGTTTCGGCCCGGGACGCGTGTGACCGACGGATACCACCCCGAGATGACCGTCCTGGAGCCACGTCAGACCGGGACTCTGAATGTGCCGAGCGGGCTGCTGGCCATATCCGGCCCGGACAACGTCTTCGACGAAGGGCCCGCCATCACGGTCCCTGTCCCGCCGGGGGAGTACGTGCTCGAAGAAGCCCAGGTCCGCGTGGGGTACGACTGCGAGTGGAGCCAGGGCTGGGTGACCCGTACGGACACCACGGCGGTCCGGCTGCGTGTCGGCGAGACCCCCGCCGCATCGTGGGAGATGGCCCTCGGGCCGGATGACGACCCCCGGCTCCTGGGGGAGAACGAGATCTTCGGCTTCAGTACTGACGGTGCGACCGGCTCCTTCGCCGATGCCGGCGCCTGGGAGTCGCTCCACCGTCTCTTCGAGCGACACCTTGTCCGTGGGGAGCCGGGTGTCGGGGAGGACATCCCCGACTCCATGTACCTCCTGCGCACTCGCGACGAGGCGTCGGGCGGCGAGCTGGTCGCCTTCGCGACGACCCGCGACGGTACCTACCCCGTGTGGGTGGGGCGATCCGCAAACGGGAACGTGGCCGAGGTGGTGGTGCTGGTGGAAGGGATGCTGACGGTGCTACAGAACGGCAGTGCCGACGGTGCGGACGCGGTGCCGGCTTGAGACCGGGTGTACACCTGCGGTCGCGCGCCTCTGTGTCCGTCCATCCGGCGCTGCCCGGCCTGACGCCGCCGCGCGTACGGCACGGCGGCCCGGATCACGACGCCGAACTGCCGCCACTGTAGCGAGACCGACGCCGACGGCGCCGTCGGCGTCTACCAGGGCAATGACGAGCTCGACATCGAGGCGACGGCCGAGTGGGCAGGTGGCCGCGGAGCACTTGGTCTCTCTTCGGCCGCACGTCGGCCCCTACCGATACTGCTGTCTGTACTCTTCTTGAACTACGACAGGGAGTTCGGCATCTCCAGCGCGCCGTACTGCCTGACGGACTGCCCGCGCGCCTTGGTCGCCATTCACCAGCAGTCAGTGCCTGTTCTGAACCTGGCATCGCAGCTCATCGCCAGCGTGGCCGAGCGAGGGACAACCAGTGCCATTCGCGATGTGCTCACAGGAACGGCAGCGTGAACGGAAGCTCGAAGGCCCGAGGTGAGTCTGAGGCAGGCGCCACATTGGCGAGGCAGGTCGGCCCCGGAGCCCTAGCTCAGACACCAGGGAGCAAGTAACCCGCTGGTAGCTTCCAGTCGTTCACTTCTGCCGTTTCCCGGCGCCGCGCACCTTCGTTGAGCCGACCGGGTGAATGCCTGGAGGGTCGACGGCAAAGGGGCGGGTGTGCGTCCCGGCGACTTCGAGGCGGCCCGTACCGTGCACTACGCCGCGATCCGCCAGCCGATGGACCCCGCCGCGTTCATCACCGGCCTCCAGCAGCGGATGACGAACGGCCTGGACCGGCTGTCGGCGGCACTCGCAGACGGCTCGGCGGGCGGGGTGAAGGTCACCACCCGGCACGGCGAGCCGTGGATCACCGTGCCCAAGCTGGAGAAGCTGGACGAACCCACCGGCCTCCAGGCGCTCAAGGACGAGGTCGTACGCCGATGGGGCGTCCTCGATCTCCTGGACGTGCTGAAGAACGCCGACTTCGACACCGGCTTCACCGACGAGTTCTCCTCGGTCGCCGCGTACGAGCGCATCGACCGCACCGTCCTCCAGCGCCGCCTGCTGCTCGCGCTGTTCGCCCTCGGCACCAACATGGGCATCCGCGCCATCGTGGCGACCGGCGAGCACGGCGAGACCGAGGCCGCCCTGCGCCACGTACGCCGGCATTTCATCACGGTCGACAACCTGCGGGCCGCCGTGACGAAGCTGGTGAACGCCACCTTCGCCGCCCGCGACACCTCGCGGTGGGGGCAAGGCACCGCGTGCGCGTCGGACTCAAAGAAGTTCGGCTCCTGGTCCTCGAACTTCATGACCGAGTACCACGCCCGCTACGGCGGCAACGGCGTGATGATCTACTGGCACGTGGAGCGGAAGAACGTCTGCATCTACTCGCAGCTCAAGAGCTGTTCGTCGTCCGAGGTCGCGGCGATGATCGAGGGCCTACTGCGGCACTGTACGGACGCCGAGATCGAGTCCAACTACGTGGACACGCACGGCGCGAGCGTGGTCGGGTTCGCGTTTACCGAGCTGCTCAACTTCCGCCTGCTGCCGAGGCTGAAGAACATCGGCAGCATCCGCCTGTACCGGCCCGACGACGACCCGCCCGGCTGGCCGGCGCTCGGCGGCTCGCTGACCCGCGCGATCCGCTGGGACCTGATCGCCCAGCAGTACGACCAGATGGTCAAGTACGCCACCGCCCTGCGCCTGGGGACAGCCGAGGCCGAGCAGGTCCTGCGGCGCTTCACCCGGGGCGGTCCCAAGCACCCCACCTACCAGGCCCTCGAAGAACTGGGCCGCGCGGTGCGCACGACCTTCGCGTGCGACTACCTCGCCAGCCCCGACCTGCGCCGCGAGATCCACGGCGGCCTCCAGGTCGTAGAGAACTGGAACTCGGCGAACACCGTGCTCCACTACGGCAAGGACGGTGCCCTGACCGGCCCGGACAAGGAGCACGCCGAGACCTCAATGCTCGCACTGCACCTGCTCCAGAGCAGTCTCGTGCACATCAACACCCTGCTGCTCCAGCAGGTGCTCGCCGAGTCGGCGTGGGCGAAGAAGCTGAGCAACGATGACCGGCGCGGGCTAACCGCGCTGTTCTGGTCGAATATCAATCCGTACGGCACCTTCCGGCTGGAGATGGACAAGCGCCTCGACCTTGGCCCCCTGGCTGTTCCCCGCCCGCGGCGGGCCACCGAGGACGTGGCACAAGCAGCGCGATCAACCCCATGAAGGTCAGAGTCGTGAGCCACGGGCCCGGGAGTCTCCATCCGTCCGGATGGTCAGCAGTTCGCCGCAGTCGTGGGTGTAGAGCCAGGCTGTGGCCTTCTCGTAGAAGAGGCGGACCGCCAGCGGCATCACCAGGTCGCGTATCCGCCGGGTGAGCGGGCCTGCCGTCTTGGCGTCGCGGTTGTCCGAGGCGGCCTTGACCATCTTGGCGATACGGGCCGAGCGGGCGGCTTCGTACGCCGAGAGGGCGGCCGCCACCGAGGGCTCCGCAGCCAGTGACTGGGCCAGGACGAGTGCGTCCTCCAGGGCCATCGACGCGCCCTGGCCCGCACCGACGGGGTGTCCGGCGTCGCCGAGGAGTGCGATGCGGTCGTTGTGGCGGACCGGGACCGTGTCGAGTTTGTGCATCAGGGTCGGGCGGTGGAGTTCGGTGGTGGCCTCGAGGATCGCGGTCGGCAGTTGTTCGTGCCGGTGCAGTTCGCCGAGGCGGTGCAGCCATTGCGCGTCCGTGAGGGCGAGATCCGGCTGTGCGGGGCAGGCGACCTGGGCCGACCACCAGACCTTGCCGCCGGGGGCGGCGAGGTGGATGAAGGCGCCGTTGCGGGCGAAGGTCATGTTGAAGACACCGGGGTCGGTCTCGATGCTTTCGGCGATGCCCGAGATGCTGTAGAGGCCGGCGTACTCGGGGGTGGGCGCGTGCGGGTCGAGCAGTGACCGGGTGGCCGACCAGATGCCGTCGGCGCCGATGAGCAGGGACGCCTCCGCCGTACGGCCGCTCGCGAAGACCGCCCGTAACCCTGCCTCGGTGGTGACCGCGTCCACCAGGCGCTCACCAGTGACGATGCGCGCCCCGGCCGCCAGCGCCTCCGCGCGCAGCGACGCGACCAGCGCGCCCCGCATCAGGGTCACGCTATACAGCTCGTCGCCGCTCAGCCGACCCCGCGGCACATCGCCCAGGAGCTTGCCCGAGCTCGACCACATGCGCTGGCCCGGCATGTCGATCCCGGCCCCCCGTACCTGCTCCAGCACGCCAAGGGAGCGCAGCACCCGCAGGCCGTTGGACGCCAGACTCAGGAACGAGCCCACCTGACCGGCTGGTTCGGCGTACGCCTCGTAGACCGTGACCTCCACACCGATGCGCCGCAGCGCTATCGCGCCGGCTGCTCCGGCCACTCCGCCGCCTATGACGATGGCAGTCATCTGCCCTCCCTGATCTCTCCTGCACGGCTTCCATGAATCTACATTCAGTGAATTTAGATTCATGGAACTGTGATTCACTATGATGAGGGTGAGGGCGACACGTCAAGCCGAACAGGAGCCGCCGGGAGCATGGGCGTACGCAGGGAGCAGGCCGCCGAGACCGAGGCGGCGCTGAAAGAGGCGGCGCGGCGGCTGTTCGCCGAGCGCGGCTACCTCGACACGAAGATCACCGACATCACCCGCGAGGCCGGTCGCGCCACCGGCTCCTTCTACGCCCATTTCGCGGACAAGAACGCCCTGCTCCAAGCGCTGATGCAGGACATGGACACGCAGGCCGACGCGGAGATCGGCGCGGACGGCCACCCGGCCGACCACGATCTGACCGACGGCAGGCAGCTGCGCGAGCATCTGGCCGTCACCTGGCGGGTGATCCGCGACCATCTGCCGGTGGTCGCGGCCCTGATACAGACGAACTTCGCCGGCCCGCCCGGCGAGGGCCGCGCCTGGGCGAGCCTGACCGGGGAGACGGGCACCCTCCGCGAGCACCTGGAGTGGCTCCGCCGACGGGGCCACCCGCTCCCGGGCGACCCCGAGCTCGTCGCCGCGGCCATGGGGGCGATGGTCTCGATGCTCGGCTACGCCGTCATCACCGCGGGGGAAGGCGGCCCGCAGGTAACCGACGAGGAGATCGTCGACACCCTCACCGCCCTGCTACTGCACGGCCTGGCCGGACCTACGCCGAGCACCAGCTGACCGGCCGACATGAATCAGCGGCACCCGACGTGAGAACTCCCGGGCGGGCTGAGAAGTGTCGGCAAACGAACGTCTGCCGACAGTCACTCCCGTGATCACGAACCCGCAGGTGGGCAGTGTCGGCAACTCGCGTCGCATCCATGTCGACGTCGCCAGCGGTGCGAAGGCGTCGCGCCCGAAGCTCGACCTCGTCATGCAGCTGCTGCGCGAGGGCGACACGCTGAAGGTCACCCGGCTTGACCGGCTCTCCCGCTCCGTGCTGCACCTGGTGACCCTCGGCGCGGAGCTGCGCGAGCGCAGCATCGGGCTGCACGTCATCGAACAGGGCATCGACACCGCCACCATGGAGGGCCGCGCGATGTTCGGGATGTTGTCCGTGCTCGCCGAACTCCAGCGCGAACTGATCGTGGCGAACACGAACGACGGGCTCGCCTCCGCGCGCGCCCGCGGGCGGGTCGGCGGACGCCGACCGAAGCTCACCGAGGACCAAGCCGCGCTCGCCCAACTGCTCTACGACGAGCGGGAGAAGACCGTCCAGCAGATCGCCGACATGTTCGGCGTGCCCCGGTCGACGGTGTACGGGCACCTCGACCGAGAGAAGACCGTGCCCCGTCAGCCGAAGAAGACAGCCGCCGCGAAGCCTTGAAAGCTACCAGCGGTTACTTGCTCCCTGGTGTCTGAGCTAGGACTCCGGGCCCAGGTCGTGGCGCCGAGGCGGTTACTGCACGCGCCGACGTGCTCATGTCTCCACAATCCAAGATGTCACGGAGACCTCCTGTCGCAACACGGATCAATGCCGCCGGGCGCGGTCCACTCGGCCGTGCGAGCTTCGGCAGTGGGGGTGGAGGAGGTGTCCCATGCCACGGACCACCTAACCGCCGCCGGACGACTCCGCCCGGTCTGGTGAACAGGCGGAAATCAGGGATCTGGGGTACTTGCTCGACCGAGCGGCCCTCGACCCGGACGTGTTCCCGGCCGACCTGCTGGAGGCGCGAGCCGGGATCTAAGCAGCGCTGAGCAGCCAGGGGGAGGAACGCAGCGGAGTCAAGTCGCCCGAGCAGCTGACCGAGACGACCAACATCCAGGGCGTCGGCATCGGGAGGGCGAGACCGTCGGACTGCGGCGCGCGGCACGATGCCGTCGAGCCGGGGCAGTGGACCCTCACCACATACCTGGACCGGCCGAGGAACGCCGAGGACGTCGAAGCGGTGCTCGTGGAGCGCATGGGGGTACGGGCGGCCGGCTCGGCGGCGTCGCCGTCGCCGTCGTTCCGGTCGTCACCGGCCCGATCCTGGCGCAGTCGTTCTCCTTCAGGCAGCGCCCGGCGCCCGGCGGCATCTCCCTCGTGAGCGTGCCCAATACGCTCAACATCGGCACGCTGGGTTGTCTGTCCAGGGGCCGGTCGGCCACGCGGGACATGCGCACGCTCATCATCGGCTGCAACCACATCCTCGCCAACAGCAACCAGGGCGCGCTCGGCGATTGCGTCGTCCAACCTGCCGCCGGTGACTTCGGCAACTGCGAGGCGGACCTCGTGGCGGTCCTGGAGCGCTTCGTCCCACTGGAGTTCGGTGGTCCGATCAACGTCGTCGACTGTGGCACGGCGTGGGCGGTCGCGACCAATGTCAGCCCGAGGGTTCTGACGCCGAGCCCGTTCGGCCCCTTCGAGATTCCCATCAGCTCGACGACCGCGGCGGCGACCGTGGACATGCCCGTCGCGAAGAGCGGTCGGACGTCGGGGGTGACGACGGGCCGTGTCCGGGAAGTGGGCGCCTCTCACTGGGCCGGAGATCCCTCGGGCGCCCAGGTGTTCTTCTCCGGTTCGATCGTCATCGTGGGGGATGGCGGTCCGTTCAGCGCGGTGGGCGACTCCGGTGCGATCGTGTGGACCCTGGACCTGATCCGTCATCTGGTGGGCATGGTCTTCGCCGGGGAGATCAACGGGTCGAGGAGCTTTGCGAACCCCATCGACATCGTCACGGAGGCCCTGGACGTCTTCATCACGGCCTGACACCCAGCCTGACACCCGGTCTGAGGCTCAGTAGAAGATCGTGCACTTGGTTCCGGTATCGCCCGGAAGGTGGTCGAATTCCGTACACGCCTGAGCCTTGAGGTTCTTGTCGTTCACCATCGGCGTGTACACACTGGTCCCCTTCCAGGGCATGAACGTGATGCTCTGTACGGCTACGGTGTGCCCGTCGTTGTCCACGGTCCGCACGTAGGCTCTGTCGCCCGGCTTCCCGAACCAGAGCTGTGCCCAGGCCGCCCTGCACTCTGCGCTGTAGCGCAGTCTGACGATGCGCCCGTCCAGTGCAACGTCGTCGATCGTCACTGCGTCGTCGACGCAGTGGGTCTCGATGGGATCGAGGCCGTAACACGAGGTGGCGAAGCAGGTCGCCGGGGCTTGCGCCGGTATCCCCGCCGCCGCTTCCGGCGTGGCGTGAGCAGGGGCGGAAACGGCTGAGGCGGCCGTCGCTGTGATCAGCACCGCGGCGAGCGCCACCGCCTCGGAGCCGTGCGGCGCCATCCTGTCGACGTACCTGCGTAGCTGTGGGCCAGTTCCGAGGACCATCTGCTGTTCTCGGTACGGCCTGACCGGATTCCCGCCCGCGGGCGCGCGGGGCGGCTGGTGGTTGGCTTTCCGCCGCAGCACCATCGCGGAGGCGCATTGAAATCGGCTTGGGTTGTCAGCTGAGCCAGTGGCGCCAGCGGGCTGCCGGCGGCTCGCAACGACCTGACGCGACCATGTCCTGGTAGGCACGTTCGTCCAATGCATCCCAGGTCACTTCCTCCCCGTTCCCGGAGAGGGGCTGTCCGTCACCGTCGGTGAATGCGGAAAAGGCGACCTGGCAGTCAGCAGGGCGCACGGTCTGGGTGGCGAACCACCCAAACGCAGCGACGACGACGCAGCAGGCCAGCAGTATTCGGGCGCGACGGTTGTGCTTCACCAGCCGCATCCTAGGTCGCCCACACGACTTCCGACCTCGGGGGCAGCCTGCCAACCAGGGCCTCCTCGTCCTGGTCGTCGTTGCCGACGTCCGCCTCGCTGCGGTCCGCCACACCACCTGTCGCCTGACGTATGCCCGCGTCCCCTGGCTGCGGTGAGGCAGGGCTTAGGACTGTGAGGCCGACGCGCCACCTCACATTCCGAAGCGCTGGCTCGTCGTAACGGTGTCGTACCGGCGAGGGCGACGACGAGACGGAGAGGGGACTTTGATGAACGACTTCCAGGCGATCGCGGACCGCGTCGAGATCGAGGCACTGCGCGGGGAGTTCACCGACGCGGCGATGATGCGCGACCGGCCCCGACTGGCGTCGCTGTTCACACCGTACGGCGCCCTACGCATGCCCAACATCCCCGCCGAGTTCATCGGCCGCGAGGAGATCCTTGCCGGGGGCGAGCGGCTGCAGAGCCAGTGGGACTTCTTCGTACAGACGACACACCCCGGTACGGTCCAGGTCGACGGCGACACCGCGACCGGCCGCGCCTACATTCAGGAACTCGCGCGCACCTTCGACGGACGCCAGGGTCTGAACTACGCCGTCTACCACGACCGTTACCAGCGCACCGATGAAGGCTGGAAGTTCGCCGAGCGGGTGTACGAGGTCAGGTACCTCGACACCTCACCGCTGGCGGGCACGGCGCCCCGCGCTGCGCAGGGCTCCGGGGCTGACCCGGCACACGTCGCGGCCACCACGGCTCCGGCCGCGTCCTTCACCGACCCGGCGACGGCCGAAGAACTGGAGCGGGTGGCCGCCGCGCTGCGTGCAGGCGGCTTCGCCGCCGAGATTCTCGAGGACGCCGCGGAAGCGCGCGCCCGCATCAAGGACCTGGTCCCCGAAGGCGCCAGCGTGCTCACCGGAGCCAGCGAGACTCTGCGACTGTCCGGCATCGATGAGGACATCAACGCCAGCGGCCAGTACGACGCCATCAGGCCCCGCATCATGGCCATCGACCGGGCCACCGGTGCTGACGAGATCCGAAAGCTGGTCGCCAGCCCCGAATTCGTCGTCAACAGCGTCGCCGCGGTCACCGAGACCGGCTCGCTCATTCTTGCCTCGGGAAGCGGCAGCCAACTCCCTGCCAACGCGGGCGGCGCCGACCACGCAGTCTGGATCGTCGGCGCGCAGAAGGTGGTGCCTGACCTGAGCGCAGCCCTGCGCCGCGTCGAGGACCATGCCCTCCCACTGGAGAACGCCCGCGCCCAGAGGGTGTACGGGAGGCCCAGCGCCGTCAACCGCCTGCTCATCCTCAACGCGGAACCCCGCCCGGGGCGCGGCACCGTGCTGCTTCTCCGAGAGGCCATCGGATACTGACCCGGCCCAGGGGCCGTTCGACTCACGGGCTCAGAGGCAGTCATTGAGGGCGGCGATCTGGAGGGCGGCTTCGTAGCGGACTGCGAGCTTGTCGTACCGGGTCGCCACGGCCCTGTGCCGCCTGATGCGGTTGATTCCACATTCGACCGCAACCGGTCCGGGTCCGCCACCCGCTCCTGGCGGTACTGGCCAACGAGCCGGTCGCCCTGTTCACCCTCATGTTCGTCCAGGGAGCATTGTCGTTGGCCACGCGCACAGGGCGCCATGCAGCGCTGGGCAGCACGCTGATCACGCGGGTCCTCTACGAGGCCGCAGAAGCTCCCCCCATGGCAGGCTCGTATGCCACCGCCGCACTCAACATCGGCGCCACCACCGGCCCCCTCATCGCCGCGACCACCCTCGGCACCCCAGCCGGGAACCTCGGACCGCTGTGGGCAAGCGCACTCCTCATCGCTGTCGCGCTGCTCATCGCGTTCCCGCTGCGCACTGTGGTTGGGGCTGCGCGAAGCGCCGAGGTGTTCCAGTGACGCATACGAACGCTCCCGACCCAGCCCCGCCCGACGTTGTGAGCAGCCCAGGTGGGGGTGGAGAAGTACAGAGCCCCTGCCGGGGCGTTCCGGCAGGGGCTTGCCCAAGTCCGGGCATTCCCGGCAGCAGCAGCCCGAAGGGCTGACGCTGTGGACGTTCCAGGTCAACGCAGCCGCGCAGCGGTTCTACGAACGACACGGCTTCATCGCGGTCGAGCGGACGGACGGGCTGCGCAACGAGGAGCGTGAGCCGGACATCCGCTACGTCTGGCAACCGCACCCGACACGCTGATGAAGGCGGTCACCCGGACCCGGGTGACCGCCTTCCTCGTTGTCTACGGTGTCGCAATGACAGTTCTGATCGTCGGCGGCAGCGGCTTCCTCGGGACCGAGCTGGTCCGGCAGGCGAGAACAGCAGGGCACACGGTGGTCGCGACCTACGCGACCAAGTCCGGCGACGCCTCCCCAACCACGTGGTACCCCCTCGATCTGCGGGACGCGGAAAGCCTGGACGCCGTCATGGCCGAGGTCAGCCCGCATCTCGTCCTCAACGCATCGAGCGGCCTGGCCGACTGGCCAACCACCGCCCAGGGCCCCATCCAACTCGCGATGGCGGCAGCGAGGTACGGAACCCGCATGGTCCACGTGTCGAGTGACGCGGTGTTCTCCGGCGCCGGAGTCCACTACGACGAGTCCACTCTCCCCGACCCCATCACCCCGTACGGCGCGGCCAAGGCCGCAGCAGAGACCGGGGTCCTCGCCGTGCATCCGAAGGCCGCTGTCGCCCGCACATCGCTGATCATCGGCCACGGACGTTCGGTGCACGAGAAGGTCGTACACGAACTCGCCGCCGGCACTCGCGACGGCGTCCTGTTCACCGACGACATCCGCTGCCCAGTGCACGTCGCCGACCTGGCCGCCGCGCTCCTGGAGCTGGCAGCGTCCGACGCGGCCGGCATCCACCACCTCGCAGGCGCTGACGCTGTGAGCCGGTACGAGCTCGGCATCCTCATCGCCGAGCGGGACAGGCTCGACGCCTCCCGGCTACCCACGGGCCTGCGGGCCAACAGCGCGCTGCCCGGTGCGCTCGACGTACGCCTCGACAGCAGGGCGACACAGCGAATCCTGCGGACCACACTGCGCGGTGCCCGACAGTTCTGCATCGAACCCGCGTGACCTCGTCGGCCCATGAGCGAGCGGCCGGGTCCTACCAGAACCTGGCCGCTCTGCTGTTCACGCAGGGGACGCTGATCGTGGCCGACGAGGTCGGATACCTCCCCGTCGAGCCCCAGGCCGCGAACCTCTTCTTTCGGGGCGTTTGCGGCGTGTCAGGCGGCGTGGCGGATCGGGGAGCGTGAATCGCGCAGCGGGTCCCAGTGAAGCCGATAGCCGGAGGCGGCCTCGCTCCACACGTACTGCTCGTTGTGGGTGCGAGTCATTCCGAAGTCGTATAGTGACGGGCTGCCTGCCTGCTCCCACTGCTCCCAGCCGCAGATGACCATATCTATCGACCGGCGCGGGCCGCCCTGCCGGACCAGGCGGTGACCGTCCTCCGGCGTGGCGGTGAGCAGGCCCATGAGGACACGCCGTCGTGGAGCCAGACCACCGGCCCGTCGTCCTGCCCCCGGAGGAGATCCGGATCTCAGGGGGCAGCACCCGCAGCGCGAACTGCAGGCTGAGGTCGGCCAGCATCTCCACAGGTCGCGAGAGGCCACCCTCATGGGTGGCCCGACCGTTCGCGTACGCCTCGTGCAGTTCCCGGCCCTGGTCGGTGCCCTCGGGACGGCATGAACGTCCCCAGTCCCTGGAACCAGCCGGTGGCGGAGCGGCCGTCGGCGGCGACGGTGAGCGCGACGTCCCCGAGCCTTCCCCCTGGGGTGACGATCCGGCCTCCGGGGCGAGTCTGTTCCATCCAGGCCCAAGGCACTGTGTCCATGGCATAGGTGGCGATCACCGGTCGAACGGAGCCCCCGCTTTCGCCATGGCGCCCGCTGTGGGCAGGCGCTGCCGGGCGGCGGCCCGAGGCAGGCATCGACCTCCACGCTCGTTACCATGCCTGCCCCGGCTCGGGCTTCCAACAGCCTGGCGTTCCAGTCGGCTTTGGTACCCAGCTCCAGTATGCGGTGGCCTGCGTCGAGCATGCGGGAGTCGAGCATGTGGGCGACGACCGATGGAATGAGAGGCTCGAGATGGGCAGACCGTCGATGATCTGAGTGACGGTGGAGTCGTAGGGCCGCCGTACACCGCCCGCCCCCCACTCCTCAGGCGGTTCGCTGCGGTCCACCGCGGCCCACGCCTCCCCGGACCACACCCAGTCGCCGGCGTGAACCAGTCCCGTGGGCGCGCGGCGGCGGCCGGGCGGACCAAGTCGGCCTCGCCCGGCCAAAGGCCTGCAGCCTCCATCGCGGCGTCCAGCAACTGCGCCCCTGTTTGGCCTCACGGCCGGGCAGGGGCGCTTTCTGCGGTTCCGGGATCAGATTGCGTCGAGCAGATGATCGTCGAGGTCGGCGACGAACGACTCGCTTCGCCAAGGCCGGAGCTCACGACGCGCCTGCCGAAGACGCAGCATCGCAACCCGGCTGCCCGTGCTGGACGCGGCGTTGACGCAGTCGTGTAGAAGCTCGGCAGCAGCGCGCGGATCGTCGAGCCGAATGCGCGCGAGTGCCTGATCGGTGGTGACGATTGCTCGCTGTACTTGTTCACGCGGAGCAGTGAGTGCGGCGGCTGACCCGGCAAAGACGTCGAGCGCCTTGACCGGGTCGCCGACGTGCAGCTCGCATATGCCCTCAAAGCCGCGTAGGTGTCCGGGGGTGAAGCTGCTCGCCGAAGGATCGCCGTCACGTGGGGCATCAAGGTCGTACGCGGCGAGGGAGAGAGCGGCTTGTGCGTGGCGCTCCGATCCAGCCCGGGCGGCGATTTCCGCCTGCAGGGCATGCGCACGGGCGCGCACGATGAGGCTGTCGCCAGCACGAGCGTCGCGTACAGCGGCGTCAACAAGGGGCCGGGCACCGTCGAGCCCCTGGGGCGAGTACAGGGTGACCAGGGCCTGACTGATGTGCACGACGGCTCGCTGCCATGGGACGAGGCTCCCCGCTGCCGTGGCGGCCTCGGCATACAAGCCTCTTGCGGCCGAGTCGTCACGCGTCTCGAACGCCATGCGACCTGCCAGCGTGTACGCCCTCGCGGCTACGCTGCGCAGACCCGGGTCGACGGGGCATGGGACCTTTGCAGCGAGCAATCGGCGGCCCGACTCGACGACGGGGGCGAGTAGCAACTGCAGCCGTACGAACGGCACACTGCCCACTTGCGCGTTGACGTCTGCGACGGCGCTGTTCATAGCGGCGATCAGCGGCTCGTCGACGTGCTCGGGGTCGGTCAGTGCCGCTGTCATGGCGTGTTGTGTTGTGGGTCCGAGCAGCGCGAGCAGCCCGGCGCCGCTGTCCGTGGCAGTGCGCACGAGCAGTGCACGCAGCTCGGCGAGGCGCCGCTCGCTCTCGCCGAGGTGTGCGAGCGCGTCGAGGAGCGGCGGCGTCGCTGCCGGGCCCGAGTTGGTACTGCTCATCGGATGTGCGGGCGTAAGCGTGCATGAGCAGCAGTTGGTAGCGCTCGCTCGGCAGGAGAGGCGCGGTCAACGACTCCCACCGAGCGACCGTGCGCTGCACGCTTGCGGCTGTGCTGTCGAGGGGCTGCCCGAGTCGGGTTGCCGCGTCGATAATTGCCCGTGCCGTGTCGGCGAGCGACCAACCGCGAGACTGGCGCAGCCGTTTCAACGTCACGGCCCCGGCGCTCTTTAGGTGCGCGCTCATGTGCACATGATGCCTGCGATCGGTGTCATACGGGCACGATAAGTCGAGGTTTCCCGTGCTCGGCAGCATGGTTAATCGTCTGCCACGTTCCAGATGTCCCCGGCGGGCCGTCGAGGGGGAAGCCAATGACTATGTCGCTCCGGTCCACCATCCATCGATTGCGGGCGTAGTAGGCCGGCGTGCGTACCTCTTCGGCTCGCAACTCGACCACCTCGTCGATCCGGTGGCGGCAGCGGCTGATCGCCTGTCGGGCCTCGGCCGGTTGCTGCTCGACGGTCCCAGGGGCGACGACGGTGATCTTCGAGTGTGAGTTCCCAGCGAGCCACAGCAGCGACAGGCTGTCGATGCCTTTCGCGCCGCCGATGTAGAAGTGCGCCTCTGCTGTGGCGAAGGGTCCGAGGTATGCCGCGAAGAGTTCGGCGTACGAGGCTGCCTCGCGGTGGCCGGTCGAGCGTGTCCCCGTAATGGTGACCGTTCGCAAGATCAACTCCGTGTCATAGGTTGTCAGATCCCAGCTCGGGCCGGGCTGCGGTGAGATCGATGCATGGACGCGAAGACCGCACCACCGGTCATTCTGGCCGACCAACTCGTCGACTGCGGCCTGTCCGTAGAATTTGCGGACGATCAGTCGATAAGCGTGACAAACCCGCTCAACCGTACGTTGTCCGAGACCGTATGTGCGGAGGGCGAGGCGTACGTGACTGAGTGGGGGTACGAGCTCGGCTCGCGCGGCGACGAGAACGGCACGGCACAGCGGCGCGCCTTCCTGCTCGCCATGCCCGGCAAGCCCATCCCGAGCACTGACGGCACACCGGAAGAGACGGGCGGCGAGCCATGACAGGCACCGCGACGAAACGCTTCCCCCACCACGACGCTGCTGTCCCGTGCGCCCGCGCATGGGTCCGCAAGACCCTCGCCGGCTGGCACTTCGCGGACCGCGCCGACGACGTGCTGCTGTGCGTCTCCGAGCTCGCGACCAACGCAGTCCAGCACGTCGACGAAGGCGGGTTCCTCGTCGAGCTGCGCGCAAGCGAGCGAGGTCTGCGAATCGAGGTGCGCGACAGCGGGGAACACGTGCCGTACGTGCGGCGGCCGACCGCCGAGGAACACGGCGGCCGCGGGCTGCTGCTCGTCCAGGAACCGGCCGACGACTGGGGCATCGACACCAGCGTGACGCCCGGCAAGACGGTGTGGAGCGAGTTCAAGACGGCCCCTATCTCAAGAACGGAGACCCGCGCATGTTGAACGGACCGCACCTGACCATCGAGCTGAACGAGACACTACTGCGACGTCTCAAGCCGGTTCACTGGGTCGACCGCACGACGCCAGCAACGGCGTACGTACTGCTCGCGCACCCGCCCGAGCTCAGTTCGGACAGCTCTGCCAGCATGGAGGCACGGATGCGCGGACTCGCCGCAGCGCTGCGGCTGTCGACGCCAGACCCCGGCGCGGTCGTCCCGAGCCTGCACCGCCGCCTACACATGCACCAAGGCAACTGGTCGTGTCGCTCGATGGCTGCGCGTTCGACATGAGCATCCCGATTGGCGGCGACTGGGCGAAGTTCGTCCGCTCGGGGGCACAGGTGGTCGTCGCTGTCGGGCTCGACCCGCTGCCGTCCGCGGCGCCGAAGACGACGGTTGCCGCCTACATCGCGAGCCGCTGGTACAGCGGTCGAATTTTGGTGGGCGCGACCCGGGCCCCCACCTAGACCCCGGTCGCAGCCGTAGGTTGCCGCCCAGCTGCGACCGGCGGACCACAGCACATGCCCGTTCCACCATCAACGGAGAGGAACACCGTGCTCGTTCACGCCGACCGATTCCCCACCGGGTCGCCGCTGCCGCAGGGGACCATCACGCCGCTTCCCTTTGGGGCGAAGCGCTTCGCGCCCTACCCGACCGCCCCGGCGCCCGATTACGTGCGGGTCGAGTTCGACCTCGTCACGCAGACCGGCCGCTACCTCGATGCGCACGGCGTCGTCGTGAGACGCACGATTCGCTATCACACAGGCTCGCTACGGGCTCGGCGGGGTGCTCACCTCGCTGCCCGACTGTCAGTACGTGAACCACCGGGGCCGCATCTGCGACGCCGAGCACAAGCCGGCCGGGCTCGCCGCCGCGGCGGCGAGCGGCTTCACCCTCCCGCCCACGCTGATCACGAACCGGCCCGACGACGCCCGCGAGTTCATCAAGGCCGAGGGGCCCTTGATCTGCAAACGGCTGTGGGTGTCGCTGTACCAAGGCGTGTGAGGAGCGGATCACCCCCGCCTGCGCGGGGACCACGATGCCCACTGTGGGTAGCACTCCATGAAGACCGGAACACCCTCGCCTGCGCGGGGAAGACGTTCAGGCCCTGGTGGCCCTGATCAACGGCGACGGAACACCCCCGCCTGCGCGGGGAAGACTCTTCCTGACCTGGGGTTTCAGGCGCTCTTTGCCGTTTCTTTGCCTGTGGCTGGTCTGTCTGTCATGCCTGCATTGTGTCAGAGCGTTTGTGCCGCTGGGGGAGAGGATTTGGTGGCTGCTCTGCTTGGTGTGACCGGTCGTTGTCAGTGCCGTGTGGTGGACTTCGGCGGTCTGCTTTTCGTTGAGGAGGTCGCCTGTGGTTGATGCGCGTATTCAGGGTAAATCTGGCGGGTTAGTTGAGCCTTACGCGGTCATGGGGCATCTGGTGGACACGGCGTTCGTGTGCGGGGCAGTGTGGGACGGTGTGCTGCCCAGGGGGCAGGGGCACGCCTGGCCGAGGGCTTGGGGTTGAGTGAGGCGGATGCGCGAGCGACGGTGATGTTCTGGGCCGGCCTGCATGATCTGGGCAAGATCACGCCGCAGTTCCAGGACATGATCCTCAAAGCGCGGGCTGCTCATTGCGGTTTCCTCGGGGAAGTGAAGTACGCGCATGATCGCGACGCGGACAGCAGGACGGCGCCGTTGTGGCACGAGTACGCCTCGCATGCGGCATTGCCCTCTCTGCTGGCCGCGCTCGGCTATCCGAAGTCGGGCCGTCCGGCCTCGTTGCTGCTGACGCAGGTCGCCCAGGTCCTTGGAGGGCACCATGGGCGCTATCCGCGGGACAACGAGCCCCAAGATCTGCGTAATCCGTTGGAGAGGTGTCCCGAACTGGGCGCGGGGGAGTGGGCGGAGCAACGGAAGGAGCACGTGCAGGCCCTGTACGGGGTCCTCGGCTGTCCGCCAGTTCCCCAATCGCGTGCGCTTGCGGTGACGGAAGCGGTGGTGATCGCGGGCATGGTGATCGTGTCCGACTGGATCGCCAGCCAGGAACACGTCATCGTCGGCCAGCAGAAAGCCGCCGCGGGTGGTGGAGGCCTCTTCGCACTGCCGGGCCTCAAAGCGCAGGCGCACCGGATGGAACACCTGGCGCCGAAGCTGCTCGATGAAGCCGGCCTGGGTGCCGTCGCATTCAAGGAAGGCGGGTTTCGTGACCTGTTTCCCGCAATCGACAGGCCGCACCCACTGCAGCTCAGCGTCGAGGCCGGGCTCGCGGCGGCGCGGCCTGCCGGACCAGGAATTCTCCTCGTCACCGCTCCTACCGGAGAGGGCAAGACGGAGACCGCTCTCTATGCGGCGTCGGTGATGGGAGCGGCCTGTGGGTCCAGCGGGGTGTTCTTCGCTCTGCCCACACAGGCAACGGCCAACCAGATGTACGGGCGCCTGGCGGAGTTCGCCCGCAGGAATCTGCTCGCGTCCTCTGAGCTGACCCTCCTGCACGGCGCGGCAGACCTCTACACCCCCTACGCTGACGCTACCGCTTCAGCGCAGGAGTCCGGCGCGGTAGAGCCGCGCGTGCTCTCCGACCACACCCCCGACGGCCTTCGCGCTTCAGGTGTCTCGGTCGAAGCCGGCCGATGGCTGCGTACCCGTGGGCGGGGAATTCTCGCACCCCTGGCTGTCGGCACGATCGACCAGGCCCTCATGGGGGTACTGCCGCTCAAGCGGAACGCACTGCGCCAATTCGGGCTTGCGGGGAAAACAGTGATCATCGACGAGGCCCACTCCTACGACGCCTATACGCACGCCCTCATGCTCCGATTGCTGGAATGGCTCGGAGCTTTAGGGGTGCCCGTGGTGCTGCTGTCAGCGACACTCACCGGGACCATGGCCAAGGGCATGATGCACGCCTACCTCTCCGGAGCAGGCCCGAGTGCAGCCAGGCGTGAACTGCCCGCTCCCGCCTACCCCGGCTGGATCTATGCAGCCGCGGACGGCTCGGTCACAAAGCCCGCATCGCCGGTCGTCAGCGAGGAGGGACGCGCGCTCGAGATGGAGATCCGGCCCGTGCGACGCACAACCGATCCCACCGTGGTCAACGGCCGCATGGCCACACTGCTGGCAGCGCTGGAGGACGTGGCCGATGCGGGGGGCTGCGCGGCAGTGAGCCTCCGCCAACTTGAAGTCGCAGGTCAAAGGGCTGGTGTGACCGGTTCTCGTGGCACTCGTGCTGGTCACGGGCGACTGTCTGAGTAGTAGATCGTCCGTCAGCGCGGTCGGCGCCTGAGTCGAAAGGCGGTCGACGGGACCATCTCGTGCAGGGGATCATGCGTAGGTGTCGCCGATCGAAGCCGCAACCGATGACCTGCAAGACCTCGCTGTTCTCTGGAGTATCGGAGAGGCCCATGCTCACGATGTCGTCGAGGTTGCCTGCGCGGCACTCGTTGCCGGACTAGACAGCCCGGCACTGCGCATTCTGGCCGGATACACACGTGCCGAGGCGGAGTACGACGTTCCCGACCTGCTTCCCGTCGTACTCGACGAGCTGGACCTTGTGTTCTACCCGCGCGACAGCGAGGCCGGGCAGGACGCTGCCGTGCGGGCGCTCGCGCACCAGATGCTGGCGGGCCGGCTGACGCCGCGAGAGCTTGCTATGCGCATCCACCAGCGGTTCGGCCACCAGCTACCCCTGGCCGAGCGCCTTGCTGAGCTTGATGACGAGTACGACATCGTCGAGTACGGGAACAGGACGTTGGCCCAGCTCGATGCCGAGGTCACGGCCGAAGCTCAGCGTCTGGCGCATGGTCGGCCCGACCAGAACCGACATTCGTAGCGATCGAGCCCTGAGCAAGCGGTCGTCAGCAGAGGCAGGTAGCTTAACTGTCCGGTTCTTGCTCGCCGTAGTCCGGCAGCCTTCTACGATCCGGTGCATGCTGGATCCCGAGCTGCTGGAACGGATCACCGCGCGGCGCGCGGAACTGGACGAACTCGAAGAGCAGCTGGTCAAACAGCTGGCGGAAGTGCGGGCCGAGCGGGACGAACTCGCCGTCGCCGAACGCGTCCTTGAACGGATGACTGGGCAGCTCGCCGAGGAACGTTCCTCAGCCCGACCGATGCCGGGGCAAGTGGCCGGCCGGGCGGTGATGCTGATCCCGCACCGCGAGCCGGGAGTGGAGGAGGACGCGCTGCCGTGGGACTACCAGCGCATCATCGCCGCTGTGCGGCAGGCCGCCGGACCGGTCATGGCCCGTGAGGTCGGCGAGGTGGTGGGGGTGGACGTCAGCGTGCGGTCCAAGCTGGAACCGCTACGCAGCAAGCTGGTGAGGCTTGTCGATCGCGGCTGGCTCCGGAAATTGCCCGACGGCCGGTTCACCACCCGTCTGTGACCGGGAGCACTGCCACTCGGAGCTCCTCGGCACGGGCGTAACCGGGGCGTCCCCGGCGGCCGTTGGAATTGTGTGACGAATACCGAAGAGCGCGCCGAGGACACCTGCCCGCTTGTCTACCAGTGCCGTCTGCCGCTGTCCACGCGCACCGTCAACCACCTCGCCGACCTGTTCAGGCGGCGCCTGAAGGCGATCCGGTCCAGGTGGCGGATCCTGCCGCCCGGGAAGATCGCGGTGATCGTCCTGGCCGTGCTGCGGCACGACCAGCGCCTGGCCGACATGGCCGGCGGCAACAATGTGTCCGAGTCCACCGTCCGCCGCTGGCGCGACGAGCTGATCGGGCTGCTCGCCGCCCAGGCGCCGCGCCTGGACCGCGCCCTGAAGAAGGTCGCCAGGCAGGGCGGGGAGGTGGTCCTGATCGACGGCACCCTCATTCGCACCAGACGCCGCACCGGCAGGGCCGACCGGCGGAACTACTCCGGCAAGCACCGCAGCCATGGCCTGCACTTCCTCGCCCTGACCGACGAGAAGGGCCGACTGATCTGGATATCCGCCGCCCGGCCCGGCCGCACCCACGACAACACCGCCGCCCGCCACGACCACATCCTGGCCCACCTGCGCGCCGCCGGTCTCGGGGCACTGGCCGACCTTGGCTTCCGCGGCCTGGACAACGACATCCTCGACCCCGTGGTCGCCACCGGCTACATCGCCACTCGTACCCACAAGCTCACTCGAGGCGAGAAGGAGGCCAACCGCGTCCTCGCGATCGGACGGGCACCGGTCGAGCACGGCTTCGCCCACCTCAAGAACTGGCGGATCCTCACCAAGCTCCGCACCGATCCCGCCCGCGCCACCCGACTTCTGCGTGCTCTGCTCGTCCTGACGAACCTCGAAATCAACCGCTGACGGATGATCTTCTCCGCGGACTCCCGCCCATGACCAGCACGAGTACCCCGAGGATCGGTCACACCAGCCTTTTGACCTGCGACTTCAAGTTGGCGGAGGCTCACTGGGGTGCTGGCAAAGGCGGTGCGGCCTTCGATGCGGAGCTCATCCAAGTTGACAGCGCCGAAAAACCGGCACTCGCTCAAGTCGGTGTCGGTCAGGACCAAGTGTTTGGCGTCCACACCGCTGACCGAGGCCACCCGCACCTTGGGATCCGTACCCGCCAACGAACTCTCGTCCAGCGTCCCGATGGCGTCGGCAAAGGGCTCGGAACGGGTGGTAACGGTGACAGCGGAGGACAGAACCGCATCGCTGAGGTCTACGGTGGCGTACCGCAAGTGTAGGACGGCCTTCGACTGCCACCGTGTCCGTAAGCAGTGCACTTTAGGCGCTGCGATCTCGATCGTCACTGGACTTTCGAACACCGCATCATCGAGAAGAATGGCCCCCTCGGACGCCACCAATGGACCGAAATCCTGCCCCGCAAACCTTGTCCTTCTGAACCGGGCGTCGCCGGTGAACGTCGCCCGCGCGAAGGTGACGTCACCGGTGAATTTCGCTTCAGTGAACCACGCCTCGCGGTCGAAGGTCACCGCGCTGAACCAAGTCTGGCGGCCGGTGAACGTTACCCCCTCGAACCGGGCGGCGTGGAAGAACCCCACCCCGCCCTCGATCCGGGTGGGGCCGGTGAACCGCGCGAACGTCGCAGCGGGGAAAGAGGCGTTGCTGGTGAACGTCGCCCCGGTGAAGGAGGCGTCACGGTGGAACCTCGCCGCCGCGAAGTTGGTGTCGCCCGTGAAAGTCGTCACTTCGAACCGGGCATCGCCGAAGAATTCTGCCCCGTAGAAGGATGCGGCGCTGGTGAATGTCACCTCGTCAAAGCGAGCAGTGCCGGTGAATTTCGCGTCGTCAAAGCGAACAGTGCCGAGCTCGTAACGGCCGGTGTGGGGGTCGCGGAGGGCTCGTAGGAGCGTGATGAGGAGCGTTTCGCTGAAGGCTGTTCCGCGGAGGTCAAGGTGCGCGCGAGGCCCCAGGCTGGCGAGGTAGGCCGTGAGGTCGTCTGAGTCGAGGTGGGCCAGGCACCGGTTGTGGTTAGGGATACAGATTCCCCGGCAGCCGACCCGGTCCGGGCTGCTGGACGGATCTCCTCCGTTCCCACAGTGATATGGCGCCCACGCAGGGATGGTGGTGCGGTCAGCCACGGCCCCATCGTGCATCACGGAATCTTCCCCGCCTGGCCCCCACGCCGGAAAACACGACCGGCCTACCTTTCGCTCCGGATAACACCGTTACCTTGATCGCGAAGCTCCTCGGGGTCTCCCGCAACGCCATCTACAACTACGTGCCAGTTGCCGAGGGAGCACGGCGCTTCACCGCCGCTCGAAGCGCTGTACGCTGCTGTGAGCGCCTTTCAGGGCCTTGATCGTCGGGGGGGCAGGAGTGCGTCAGAGCGCCGCAGACGGCTGCACAGCGCCGGGAAGGATCATGTGTCCGACCACGGCGTGTCAGTGGGTGCTGGCAGTCTTACCTGGTGAAGATCAACGGATTTGACGATGACTCGCTGGTGGCCGGGGAGGAACTGGTCTCCCGCCGGGGTTTCTGGGCCGCATACCTCATGTGGATGTGCTACCCGGAGGTGTGCGTGTGGGAGCCTCCGCCGACCCCGGAGTGGTTCGGCGCGGACTCGGCCGATGCCTTCGCCATGTCCGAGGCGCTGACGGACGAGGACAACCGGCCCGTGTTCCGGATCCCGTTCGGTGGTGGGCACACCGCGGTGGTGGTGAACGGTTCCGACGAGCAGGGCACGCACTACCTCATCACCCACCCCGACTGGGAACGACACGGCCGCCTCGCGACCGTCGACGGCCCCCAGGCGGGCCCCGGCCTTTCGTGGCGGGAACTGCTGCACATCGCCGAGACCCCGGACCACGAGTCCCCCGGAATCCATGACCGGCACGCCCGACTGCTGCTCCTGCTGCCCGCGATGAGCGACCAGGAGACGCTGTACGAGCGCATATACGCCAGGGCGCCGACACCGGCGATCGACGCAATCGCCGAGGCGCTGGTCCAGGTCGGCGTTCTGGCGGACAAGGCCGAGCGCATGGCGGAGATCCTGGTGGACCATCGGCTGTGGGACCCGACCTCCTGGTCGCTCTCCGATGAGCAGCCCTTCGGCGGCATCCTCTACAGCGATGACCCCCGCAGCCCGCGACATGACCTGAGGCTCGCCCAAGGCATCACTCGGGAACAGCACGAGCAGCTCGCCCGCGCACTCGGAACATGGCCCGTCTGACGTCAAGAACCGACACGATGCCAGAAGTCGGCAACATGACTTTTCCGGTCTACCGGCAGACCTCGCAAGATCCCTCGCAACCCATGCCCGGACTTCGCAGGGTCCGGTGAGACAAGACAGTGAAGGGTTCAAGGCGTCTGTTGCACGTCCGGTGAGGAGTGCAGCGCAGTATTCGCACAGTCCAGGTGGCACACGGGTGCTGCACGGGTAGCAATGGCGCCCTAACCCGGGCAGCGATGGATGCAGCAGTCCCTCCGGGGCCGCTGCCGTTTGTTCTGCTGCTCCAGAACAAGCCGGTTCACCTAGTGCTACCGGCAGCTCGGGCCAGCCGGCGGCTTCGGGGCGGCACAACGGTTCTGCGGGCCAGTGCATCCCGGCGTCCTGGAGGTGTATGCAACCTGGGTGCATACACCTCCAGGACAACGAGAAGAGGCTCCGCACCAAGGGTGCGGAGCCTTCGCTCGTCGAGGGGGGCGTCAGCCGGCGAGCCGGAGCGCGGGGCCGGGGGCTCGGGCGTCGGTGCTCAGACGTGTGTAGACGTGGGGTGCAGGGGCGTCGGCGAGGGGCGAGGGGCGAGGGTGAGCGGGCGATTTCCCGGGCGATCCATCCGAGGAAGACGCCCCGATGCTGGACCTGGATGGCGTTCGGGTCGTCCTCGTTGCTGGGGTCGCGGACGAGGTTGAGGGGGGTTCCGGCGGGCAACGGCGCGAGGTAGGCACCGTTGCCGCTATGGCGGACGCCGCGCAGGGGGCAGACGAAGGTCCCGCTGGCGCTGAGGATCGCGGCCTGGGCGGTGCGGGGGCTTGGGCGTTCGGTGCTGCGGATGAGGAGGCGGGCGGTGTCGGGGTCGGTGAGGCTGGTGATCTCGGCGGTGGTGAGCTGGCTGATCCAGTCGAGGAACTGCCCAAGGTCGGCTCCGGGTACGGGCAGTTGGCGGCGAGGGCGGTCGCGGCGGCGCGGTGTCGCGTTCCAGCGCCTATAGGTCCCGACTGTTCTTGAGATAGCTCGGGAACGGTTGACGAGATCCCGCGTTCCTGTTCGCCTCATAGGCCCCGCCGGCAGTGCGCGTTGCTGGCCGCAAGGGGCGACCCAGCCGCGTAATCGACTATCGCTCGCCCTTCAGCAACGGCTAAGGGGTGTCCCGTAAATGATCTCCGGATCGGCTCGGGCAGGGTTGGCCGCCGCACGGCCCTCTGATCTATCCGGCAAGGGCGAGGTTGTGCATCCGGGCGATGCCGAGCATGGCCTCGTGGACGCCGTCGCCCTTGAGGCGGCAGTCGCGGAGGATTTTCCAGGTCTTCATGCGGGCGAAGACGTGTTCGACGCGGGCGCGGACCTGCTTGTGGGACTTGTTGTGTTCCTCTTTCCAGGCCGGGAGTTCGGCCTGGCCGCGCTGGCGGCGGTGTGGGATGACGAGTCCGGTGCCCGGGTAGCCGCCGTCGGCGATCGTGAGGATCTTGCCAACAGCGCCCACGTTCAGTCTCTACAGTCACCGCATGGCCACCGAAGACGAGCACATATGGCACCCCGACATCACCGCGATGCTCACCGACCAGACGAGCGCGTGTAAGCCAGCACGCGAGGCCATCGCCGCCGGCGCCGACGTAAAGGTCTGGGACGAGGAGGTGCCCCAGTGGATGGTCGCCGGCATCGCCACAACCAGGTTGAGACGATCGTTGAAGCGCGGCCTGCAAGAGATCATCGGCCTCGACGAGACCGTTGAGATCCTCGCACGGCACCGCGGCGAGCAACTGCGTACCGGGACCATCGACGCAGCAGACCGTCTCTGGTTCTTCAATCTGTACTTCGACGCCACCGGGACCGAGCTCTTGGCGTGCAGCGGTGTCAAACGCCCTCGGAGGCCCAGCACGAAGGACTCGTTCGAGCCCTGAGCTGATCCGCATCCGCCCTCTGCCCAACCACAGCCGCCACTACCTGCAGAACCTCAGCTTCGAGGAGCAGGTCGTGGAAGCAGGCATGCCGAAGAATTCTCAACTGCGGTCAGGTGTTACGGGACAAGCTTTAGCCTAATTGCTCGCCCACCGTGCTGCTCCCGCAGCTCGGCGTTCCCGGGCCCAGGTCGAGAACGAGCTGTTTGGTGACGGCGGCCGTGTCAACCGGCTGCCTTCAGCCCAGCGCGATTCGGCGTACCCGGGCCGCTCCAGCGCCCAATACATCTCGCCACGTCCACGGGATACCGCAGGTACAGAGTCAGGGAGCCAGCGCCCACGTGATCGGTCTGCTCGTGGTCCATGGCGACACCTCCCTCTGGAATCTCCGCTTCGGGCCGTACGCGGCCCGCTATCCGGGACAGACCAGTTCAAGCACCGGGTTCACCCACGATGCGCGGCGGCTTGCTCAGGCCGCTGCGCCAGGGCTTGCCCGCAGGAGTGTCCGGCTTGCCCAGGCTGCGACAGGCGTGCTGATGAGGCTTGCCCGCGCCTGGCGGAGGATCGCCGGGGGCGGCAGCTGGCGAACCTGCGGGCTCTGCGCCTCGCCAATGCCCCCTGCGGGGTAATGGGCATGGCTACTCCGCGCGTGCAACCCGCGACAGTGCGGCGGCCGTCGGATGGCTCGTCGCTGCCGAGCCGCGGTAGCCAGCGCGCCTGCAGCTGGCCATCGAGCGGGGAAGCCGCCAGGCCGCCCCCAACTGCGGCCTCGATGGCTGCGCCCTGTCCTTGTTGCCCTCCCGCCACCAGGCCCGACCTCGTCCCGAGCGGCCGAGTGCCCGATGCGCCGCTGGCGCGGGCAAGCTCATGTAGATGTGGCCACAGGGCTGTTGCGCCGGATGGAGGCTGGACGGTTGCACCTAGAGGTGCATCCGGGGTTGCACCGTAGGTGGGGCCGGGAGTGGGAACCCCTCTTTTGTGATCTTGAGTGTCGTGCCTGGTCAGAGGCGGAGGGCAAGCCTGACCGCCACGACGACACCTCTAATTCGTTAGCAATTAGAGGTTCTGGATCTCTGACGGGCCCGGGGCGGCGTTGTCCAGCCCAGGGCAGGACGTGTGTGGTCCGGTCGGCGCCGTGGTGACCCCTACAACACCTCCGACCGTGCGAGGTCTTTGTAAAAACACCGCTGGGCAGCACTCGACGAGGCCGGACATCGGAACACCCCCGCCTGCGCGGGGAGGACACCGGCCGGGGCAGTCAGAGGCGGCGCAATATCTTGAGTACGCCGTCTTCCACGTAGCTGGGCAGTGTCGGGGGTTCGTTCGACACCAGCCCCGGGGCACTCGGGTCCGGACCCGCGGAAACAGTGTCCCGATGCCTGGACCAGGGGCACCTCCGTCTGGGGGTTTCCTACTGGTGGGCGTCTCGGCAAACGAGGATGCCCCCCAAGCACGTGACGGTGAACGCTCCCGTCGCCTCAATGGCTTCGTTGACCCGTTCTCGTGCCCGCTCGATGGTTCGCCGGAAGGGAACGCCCATCTTGTCTGCCCAAGCTTCGTACGAGGCCAGGTGAGCGACGATGGGGTCGGCATCGGTGACCTTGATGACCCCCGGGAGGGGAATCGTTCGGATGTCGCCGAATACCGTGCCGAGGACCGCCGGGGCGTCCTCCAAGGTGAAGCGCGCGGAGAGCTGTACCCGGGCCGGTCCTTCCTCCACGCCGAGCACGTCGCCCGCAGCCTGGCGCCATAGGGCTTCGAGTTCCTGCTTGTCGGTCCGGCTGTTCGTGGACACGATGGCGACGCCGTCGCGGGCCAGCACGCGACCCATCTCCTGTACGGCCTGCTCCTGGTCCTCCACGTGGTAGAGCATGTGCAGCGCGAGGACCGCGCCGAGGGACCCATCGGCGATGGGGAGCCGCTGAACGTCCGCGACCATAGCTCCGGGGATGCCGCCAAGAATGCCCGGAGAGACGTCCATCGGGATCACCGCCAAGTCGGGCCGCTCCTCCCTCACCCGGGCGACGAACCGACCGTTCCCACAACCGACGTCGGCGACCGCGCCGCCTGTGCCAGCTAGCTCGTTCACGACGATGCCCGGAAGATCGTGGCGAGGCGTCTGCCACCGATACAGGGATTGACGAGCGGCCAGGTGCTGGCCAGTGCCATACGCCTTCGTAGACAGGAGGCGGCGGTCGGTGACCAGACGATCATTTGCATGGTGAGTCGACATCATGGCTCCGGGGGAGTGCTGGCGAGAGCGGGCCGGCGGGTCACCTCATGGATGTGAGCGCGGAGATCGACCGCTGGCTGTGCCTCACGGTACGGCTCACTGGCAAGGAGCGCGGCCAGATTGCGAAGCCTGATGGTGATGCTGGCGGTGTGCGCCGTGGCGCCGAGAACAGCGGAGAGTTTCGCACTGGCTCCCTCGATCTCTCCGCTCGCCAGGTAGGCCGTGGCAAGGTCTAGGTGCGCGGCGTGCAGATCGCCCGGTGAACGGTCGCCCTCCGGCCCGGAGTGGTACAGCTCGACCGCGCGGTTGGAGGCGGCGATCGAGCGCTGGATCTGCTCGGAGCCCCCAACGGTCAGCAGTGTCGTGCCGGTGTACGCCCACTGCTTGGCTTCCGGGAACGAGAAGACTCCGGGCAGTGCATCGGGCTCGGCGGCCGTTTGTGCCTCATGCGCGAGGGCGAGGGAGCGCAGCGCGGTACGGCCGTCGCCTCCAGCTGCGCGGGCGCGCGCCTCCAGGCTCAGAAGCCGGGCCCTGATCGTTCCCCTGCCGGGCCCTCGACCTTCCTTCTGTCCGGCTTGGGCCAGCTCTACGGCTCGGCGGTAGTCGCCTCTCCAGTACGCGGCGAGCGACTGGAAGGACCGTGCCCAGGCGCGCAGCTCCGCGTGTTCCGCGATCTCGGCGCACTGCACCACGGTGCGGGCATGGGTCGCTGCGGCGGGTTGGTTGCCCAGGTCGAGGGATACGTGTGCTGCGAGGCCGCATAGCCAGCCTGCAACCACGTACAGATGGCGCGTTTGGCTGGGGTGCTGGCGGCCTTCTAGTAATCGGGAGACTTCGGCTCGGACGGTGCGGATCTCCGGTACGAGGAGAGACAGAGGCCGGCTGACGAAGTCTTGGGCGAGACGTTCCACGTCGGCGTCGAACTGCTCAAGCACGAGGGCGCTGACGTTGGTTTCCGCAGCGTGCCGGGCGAGCCGGGCCGACAGGTCCGTGTCGGACGGGAGCCATTCTGCTGCGGCCGGTGAAGTCGGCGGATCGGGTTCTTCCCGGTGGTTGAGGGCCCCTTTTGGGTGCAGGCCGAGGTCTGCCTCGCTGGCCACCTGAAACACGGCGCAGAGGGCCGCCCTGTAGTCGGCTGAGGGCCAGGTAATTGCTCCCCGCTCTAGGCGGGAGATCCAGTTTGCGTCGAGTTCTGGGTCGCGTCCGGTGGCGCCCAGGACTTGAGCGCATACGTGCTCTGCGGTCGCGGCCTGTGTCCATCGGCGCGCGCGTCTGTGTCTACGAAGAACCTCGTTCGCCTTCATCCCGCCGTCCCCTGGTCGAGCTGGGCGCCGAAAGCGTAGCGGCGATTTGCCTTCAGTGTGCCTACAACCTGCCTAGTGGAATGCCCTGTTCGGGGTGGGGCTTGCGGCGTTGACTAGTTGCAGCCGCCCAGAGAGGCGGCGTCCCCCATGCAGCGGGCCGCAGGCCGTCCCCACGTCGCGCCTGCGGCCCGCTGCTTCCCCGGAGTGCAGTGCCTGACCGGAAGGGTGTGGCGACATGGAGAGGGACCTGCCGCGGCGCGTTCGGCGCGCCAACGAGGTGAACGCGGCGATCACCCGGCGGGAGTTCCACCGGCTGGGGCGTGAGGACGCCCCGCTGCCGGAGTGGGTGCCGGCCGACGCGGCGCCGGTCCGGGCAACGGTCAGGGCCACCCCGGCGATCCTGCGGGCCGTCGCGGCCGGGTTGGAGGGCCTGCGCGATGGCCAGCGGTGAGACCGGAGCGGCCCCCGTGCTGCGTACGCCGGATCTTGTGCCGGTGCCGGTGCCGGGGTGCGGGGTCTGCGGGGCCGCGGCACAGCACCGGCAGGCGGTCCGGCCGCTCGGCAGCCCGGTGAGCCTCTACAACGCGAACGAGACGATCCGGCAGCACCCACACCGCCGGAGTGCTGATCGAAAGGTGGCGATGGCGACGTGAGCACCCCGGAGAGAGGCGACGGCGCCGGGTGGGTGCCGATGCCGGGTGACCTGGTCAAGCAGGTGTCTACGGGCAGGGTGGGCAAGGTCGTCGGGCGAGAGTGGGGCAAGGTCCAAGTCCGGCCGGTCGGCGGCGGTATCGAGTGGGACGTCGAGCGTTCGGACCTGGCCAGGCCCACGGATGAGGAGCGCGTCAGCCTCGGCGTCCGGCACGTCAACGCGCGAAGTCGAGACCGGCTGTGAAGCCGGAAGATGTCTTCCAGTTCACGGCGGAGGAGCGCGCGGAGCTGGAAGAGCAGTGGGCGTGGATGCTGGGGGAGCGCGAGGCGTCAGCGTGGTCGGCCGCCGTACAGGAGGCGGCTCCCGAATTGGTCGCGTATGCGGCGCAGATGGCGGCCCTTCGCGGCCGTGGGTCGGCCCGGCGGGTGTACGGCCGAGCGGCGCGGTTCGCGGTTGTTCTTTTCGTCTTCACGGTCTCCGCGGGAGTGGGCCTGTTTCTGGCCGCTGCGGTGGTGACGAACCAGTGAGGCATCTGGCGCTGCCGGGGCGGGTTTGTGGGTCCATGGCGTGGCTCAAGCCGGATCAGGTGCAGTGGGCCCGACGCTGCCACGCGCCGACGGCACCGTACATGGGAGGCATCCCGGCCGTGATCGTGTGCACGAAGCCTGTGCACGCTCGGGACGTCTTCCACGTAGGTCTCGTGCGGAGCGTTCCGCACGTCAAGGGCGGCGGGAACGTCCTACTCGCGTGGTGCAAGCGCGATGTGCTGATTTTCCACGACTCGCGGCGTACTGCGCTGCGCGTGTAGGGCTCCGCTCCCCTGCCGAACTCCGATCAGAGCTGCACACCGCTCGCAAGTGATCGAGAGGAGCACCATGGCACCCGCTTCACCGGTGGTCGACTGGACCGCCCTGCACAACTTCGCCAAGCTCGGCGGTCAGTTCCGCGTTTCCCTCACCCCGAAGTGCAACATCGCGTGCTGGTTCTGCCACAACGAGGGGGACGTGCCGCCGCCGTGTACCCGAGCCCACCGGCACATGCAGCCGCGGGCGGCCGGGCTGTGCTCCGACCACTTCACCGCGATCAAGCGCGAGGTGATCGAGGCGGGCCTGACTCGCGTCTACTTCACCGGGGGCGAGCCGCTGATCTCCCCGCACGCTCGGCCGGTCCTCACCTCCCTGCCCGTCCGCCGTCCCGGCGTCAGCTACACCCTGATCACGAACGGGACGCTCGTGCGTACCCATCAGGACTGGCTCGCTGAGGCCGCGCTGGACCGGATGAAGGTCTCCTTGCACTACTTCTCCGACGAGACGTTCCGCGTCATCGCCGGGACCCGCAAAGGCATCATGACCGTGCTCGACGGCATCGAAGCGGCCCGCGACATCTGCGACCAGGTCGAAATCAACACGCTCATGCAGAAGGAGAACGAGCACGAGCTAACGCGCATCCTCGACTTCGCCCTGGACCGCCGCATGCCAGTGCAGTTCATCGAGCTAGTCGAAACCGGATTCAACGCGGGCCGCACCTCCTCCGCCATCGGCGCGGAGACGATCATCAAGCACCTGCGCACCCTCACCAGCGATGAACGGATCGAGGTAGCCGGGGTCGGCCAGGGCCGCAGCGTGTTCCGTGTGGATGGGGTCGAGATCGACGTCATCCACCGAGACCTGGGCAGGCACCACGTCGGCCAGTGCGGCAACTGCCCACTCAAGCCCACCTGCGTCGAAGGCTTCTGGTCCCTGCGCCTGGACCACGCGGGCGGACTCCAGCCCTGCCTCCTGCGGGAGGACCTGCGTCTGAACCTCCTCCCCCTGGTCGAGTCCCCAGCCTCGGTGGCGCCCGCCATCGCCCAGCACGTCACCGCCTTCACCGAGCGCCTGCTGTGACCGGCCTGCGGGGTACGTACGCGCCAGCCGCGACCGGCCGCTCCGCCGCACACCCCTTCATCGTCCTGGAGGGCGTCTCAGGGGTCGGAAAGTCGACTCTGTCCCGGCTCCTCGCGAACCGGATGGGCGGCTGGCACATCCACACCCCGCCCGACCCCCACAGCCCGCTTCTGCCCACCGTCACGGCCCAGCTCCGCCCGCTGCCGCAGCTCGCATTCCTGCTGTCCGGGCTCCTGCACGCCTCCGACGAGATCCGGGGCCGGCTCGACGAGCGGCCGGTGATCGCCGACCGCTATCTGTCCTCCGTCGTCGCCTGCCACTCCGCCATCACCGGCACACCGATGGACCAGGTCGCCGGGGTCGTCGACCCCTTCCGCTCGTACCTGGCCGTCCCCACCGCCACCTTCTACCTGACCGTCTCGGATGGGGCGCTCCGCAGGCGCATGGGCACCAAGGACGACGTCAAGCAGGACGACGACGAGTTGTTCGGCGTGCCCGGCCGGCTCGACCTGCTGCGCGTGAACTTCGCCGCCGCCGCGACCGGCGACCCGACGGCCGTCCAGCTGGACACCGACCACCACAGCCCTGACGACCTCGCCGACCTGATCACTGCCCACATCAAGGAGCGCCGTGCTTAACCCCATCGACACCGCGGCTGTCATCGGTGACGACAGGGGCAGCGGCAGGTTTCCCGGCCAGATCCACGAGGGCGTCGCCTGGTGGGTGGGCGCGTGCTTCGTCGTCCTCACCCGCACGCACGCCCTGGCCGTCGCCGACGACGGACACCGCGCCGTCGCCGAGTTCCGGCGTCGACTGGCGCGCGGCGCGATCAACGCCCAGCACTACGCGTGCCACGCCACCGACTGCGGCCCCAGCAACGAGACCACCCTCAAGGCCGCCATGCGCGAGCTGGGCAACGTGCCCGGGGCCTACCTGTACGCCACCGACGACGACGGTGGCACCACCATCACGATCCGCCTGTACGCCGCCGACGGAAGTCCCGTCACGGAAGCCACCGGCCTCGCCTACATCCGCAGCATGATCGACGCCGACCGCGTCCCCATCCCCGTCAACGAGCAGTGCCGGGGAACCATCACTCGCCGCTTCCCGCACGGAGCCGCCTCGTGATCAACGCCCGCGACCTGATCGAGTCCGGCACGCCGATCCTGTTCGTCCCCCTGGACTCACTCCGCTACGACGTCGCCCGCGCCTGCGCGCACGCCGGAGACACCCCCCGACTCGCCGGGTACCTGCCCGGCGGCGTCTGGGAGGAGCGCCGCACCCCGGGCACCTTCACCCTCCCCGCGCACATGGCCTTCTTCTCCGGCTTCCTGCCCAAGCTGCCCCAGCCGGAGCAACCGCCCCGCATCTGGGAGTGCCGACCGCCGGCCTTCAAGGCCGTCGACCCCGAGACGTTCGTCTTCGACGCCCCGAGCCTCCTCGCCGGCCTCGGACACTACGGCTACCGAACCATCTGCGTCGGCGGGGTCACCTACTTCTCCCGCGAGACCCCGCTCGGCTCCGTTCTGCCCGCCATGTTCGACGAGGACCACTGGCGGCCGGAGTTCTGCTCTCCGGAACCGGACTCCACCCGCCACCAGGTCGAGCACGCACTGACCCTCGCCGACGGCCACGGGGACCGGCCGCTGTTCCTGTTCGTCAACGTCTCGGCCACGCACGTCCCCCACGGCCACTACCTGGGCGACTCCGCCGACACCTGGCAGTCGCAGGCCGCCGCGCTCACGTACGCGGACGAGCACCTTGGACGCCTCCTGGACGAACTCACCGCGTCCCACACGTGGTTGGTCATCATGTGCGCCGACCACGGCGACGCCTTCGGGGAAGAGTGCTACCACGGGCGCGGAATCGCCCACTCCACGGTGATGAACGTGCCGTTCGCCGCATTCACCGCCGGCCCGGGGAGTACCCTCCGGGCGCATGGAGACCCTTCCCGAACAGCGTGACGCGGCCGTCATCGTCGCCCGCGACAGCCAAGGACTCGTAGCCGTCCTCACGAGCCGGACCGCTCGGCACGGTGAACTGTTCCTTCCCGGCGGACGCCTCGACCCCGGCGAAACGCCGCTGGAAGGCGCCCGTCGGGAGCTGCGCGAAGAGGCCGGAATCGCCGCCGACGCCTGGACTGCGCTGGGCACCTATGCCATGACCCTCACCTCACCTGCGCGCATGACCCTCTTCCTCGCCGAAGGCATCACGCTTGGACCCCAGCAGCTGGCCGAGGGCGAAGAGGATTTCAAGCTCACGTGGTGGCCGATGGAGGACGCCATCAAGGCAGCGGAGCACGGTCGCTTCCTCCTCCCCGGCGGCCCGCTCGCCCTGCTCCTTGCTCAGCGCCGTACGGGCGGGTGAATCCGCTGGGCCCGGCCCCAGGGCGCCCCGGCACCCCAGCGGTGCAGACCCTCACCAACGACGAAAGCGCCCCCGCACCGCCCAAGAGGGGAGGTCGACCGCGGTGGTGATCGCGTGGAGGTGCCCGGGCATGATGAAGGCCCCCTCCCGCCCGTAGGCTTGGGTTCTAACGGTCGTCGCAACACCCGGCCTTCGGGGACGCGATGGCCTTCGAGATCCGCAATATCCGTACGGCTCAGGGACGGAAGAAGCTCGACCGTGAGCGGGCGGAATACTTCCGGCTCATGGAGCAGGGGGTAAGCAGCCGGGAGGCCTGCCGGATCGTCGG
>NZ_JBVKAP010000015.1:0-99939 GCF_055639315.1 Streptomyces sp. NPDC039465
GTACTGCAGGGGGGACCCTGTGGGAGAGTAGGACGCCGCCGAACAATCATTGTGGGAAAGCCCCGCACCGTTATGGTGCGGGGCTTTTCTGCGTTTAGGCCGGGGTCACCAATTGGGTGTCGTACGCCAGGATCACCGCCTGGACCCGGTCCCTCGCTCCCGTTTTCGCCAGGATTCGGCTCACGTGTGTCTTCACCGTCGATTCCGCGAGGTGCAGGCGTTCCGCGATCTCCGTGTTCGTCCAGCCCTGGCCGATGACCGTGAGGATCTCCCTTTCCCGCTCGGTGAGCGAGGCGATCCGGATGTCCATGGCGGCCGGCGCACCAGGCGCACCTGTCGCACCCGGGCTCGGCGGGAGGTGCTGTACGTACGCGTCCAGGAGGCGTCGTGTCAGGCTGGGGGCGACGACCGCGTCGCCGCTCGCGACCGCGCGGATGCCCGAGAGGAGCTCCTCCGGGAGGGCGTCCTTGATGAGGAAGCCGCTGGCGCCGGCGCGCAGGCCCTCGTAGGCGTACTCGTCGAGGTCGAACGTCGTCACGATCAGGACGCGAGTGCGCTCGCCCGTGGCGACGATGCGGCGGGTGGCCTCGATGCCGTCCAGGCCGGGCATGCGGATGTCCATCAGCACGACGTCCGGGTGGTGCTGGTCGGCCAGGCGGATCGCCTCGGCGCCGTTCCCGGCTTCGCCGACGACGGTCATGTCGTCCTGGCTCTCCAACAGCATGCGGAAGCCGAAGCGTTGCATCGGCTGATCGTCCGCTATGAGCACGGTCGTCACGACGGGGTGTCCTCCAGGGGCAGTCGTAGATGGACGAGCCAGCCGCCGGTCGGCAGCGGGCCAGCTTCGAGTGTGCCGTCATAGAGCGATGCGCGCTCCCGCATACCCGTAAGTCCCTGCCTGGTCCCATCCGCTGAAGTGCCGTCAGCGTCCGTCCGCTGTCCGGTGTCCGTCACGAGGACCTCCAACTCGCCCTCTCCGTAGGAGAGGGCCACTTCCGCAGTCGCGGCAGGGCCACCGTGCTTGAGGGTGTTCGTCAAGGCCTCCTGGATGACCCGGTAGACGGTGAGTTGGCGCCCGGCCGACAAGGACAAGGGCCCTGGGCCGGCGGGGGCATGGACGTGGTGGCGTACGGGAAGGCCCGCCGTGCGTACGCCGTCGATCAGGGAGGCGAGGTCGTCCAGGGTGGGCTGCGGGGCGCGTACCGCCTCCGGGGGCTGCTCGCGCAGGACACCGAGGAGGCGGCGGAGTTCGTCCAGGGCCTGGCGGCTGGTCGTACCGATGGCGCCGAGGGCCTGGGCGGCGCGTTCCGGGCTCTTGGCGGCCGCCTAGGAGCCGCCGTCGGCAAGGCCGGTGATGACGGAGAGGTGGTGGCCGATGATGTCGTGCATCTCGCGGGCGATACGGGTGCGTTCGGCGGCGGCGGCGAGCTGGGCCTGCTGGTCGCGTTCCACTTCGAGGCGGCGGGCCCGCTCGACCAGGGCGGCTGTGTAGTCCTGCCGGGACCGGACGGCGACGGCGAGCAGGGCGACCATCGCGTACGCCCAGATCGTTGGTACGACGTGCTGGTCCCAGCTGCCCTGCGGGTGGCGGGCGGCGCCGACCACGAGCGGGATGGTGATGGGGGCGAGCGTCCACAGCAGTCTGCGCAGGGGCAGGTGCAGGGCGATGTTGAAGACGACGACCGCTTGGAGGAAGTTGGCCTGGAGGAAGGCGCCCGACCAGGCGTTCACGACGGCCGTGGCCGACATGAAGGTCAGGATCGTCATGGGGTGGCGGCGGCGCCACAGCAGGGGGACGGAGAAGGCGAGGCTCATCATGACGACGAGCCAGACGGGCACGCTCGGGTCGCGGGCCAGGTTGCGCCAGCCGCCGGACGCGTCCACGAGGGCGGCGCCCATCCAGAAGAGGGTCAGCAGGGTGTCCCAGAGCCAGGGGCGGCGCTGGTCGACGGCGCGTACGTGCTGGACCTTCCGCTGGATGTACTGGCTCAGCGGCGGGGCGCCCGCGGTCCATTCCTGGTCCGGGGCGCCCTTCGTCGTCTCCGTCGTCACCTGGTCATCCTCATACGTCGCGGCGCTTGAGCAACAGGGCCGGTACGAGCAGGGCGGCCGCGGCCCAGAGCAGCAGGGCGAGCAGGGCCGCGCCGGGGGTCGCGGCGCCCGGGAGCGGGTCGGCGGAGCCGAGGGCGCCGGCGGCCTGGGTCGGGAAGTACGTGATGGCGGTGTCCACGGCGTCGTACGGCAGCATGCCGAGCACCTCGGGCAGGACCATCACGCCGCCGATGTAGGCGCCGATCGCGCCCGGCACCGAGCGGAGCGCGGCGCCGAGGCCGAGGGCGATGACGGCGAGGAGGGTGACGCCGGTGGCGTTGCCCGCGACCGCGCCGAGGACGCCGGGGTCGGTGAGGGAGGCGGCCTGGTCGGTGTCGGAGAGGAAGAGCTGGGCGGTCAGGAAGGTGATCAGGGCCGTGGTGAGGGAGAGCACGAAGACGGTGGCGGTGAAGACGGCGGCCTTCGCCCACAGGACGGGGAGACGGGTGGGGACGGCGGTGAGGGAGGAGCGGATCATGCCGGTCGCGTACTCGCCGGCGCTGACCAGGATGCCGAGGACGGCGAGGCAGACGCCGCCGAGCTGGGAGCCGTAGAGGGTGAGGATCACGGTGTCGACGTCGGAGTCGCCGCCGTCGCTGGTGTAGGTGGCGCCCATGAGGATGCCGACGCCGAGGACCAGGGTGGCCGCGGACAGGACGGTGATCCAGGTGGAGCGCAGGGACCAGAGCTTGTGCCACTCGGAGCGCAGGACGCGGGCCGGGGTGATCCGGTGGAGGGCGGGGGAGGTCATGCCGCGGCACCTTCCAGGGTGGCGGAGTACTCCACCGAGTCGTGGGTGAGGTCCATGAAGGCCTGCTCCAGGGACGGGGTCTGCGGGGTGAGCTCGACGAGCGGGATGGCGTGGGCGGCGGCGGTGCGGCCGATGTCGGCGGCCTCGGCGCCGGTGACCTGGAGGGCGTCGGCGGTGCGGGTGATGCGTACGCGCGGCTCGGCGGTGAGGAGCGTGAGGAGCCGGTCGGCTTCCGGGGTGACGACTCTGACCGAGCGGCCGCCGGCGTCCCGTACGAGGTCGGCGACGGTGGTGTCGGCGAGGAGCCGGCCACGGCCGATGACGACCAGGTGGTCGGCGGTCAGGGCCATCTCGCTCATGAGGTGGGAGGAGACGAAGACCGTACGGCCCTCGGCGGCGAGGGACTTGAGGAGGGTACGGATCCACAGGACGCCCTCCGGGTCGAGGCCGTTGACGGGCTCGTCCAGGATGATCGTGGCCGGGTCGCCGAGGAGTGCGGCGGCGATGCCGAGGCGTTGGCCCATGCCGAGGGAGAAGCCCTTGATGCGGCGGTGAGCGACGTCGGTGAGGCCGGTGAGGTCGAGGACGTGCTCGACGCGGCGGCGGGGGATGCCGTGGGTGTGGGCGAGCGCCATGAGGTGGTTGAAGGCGGAGCGGCCCGGGTGCACGGAGCGGGCCTCCAGCAGGGCGCCGACTTCGGTGAGCGGGGCGGGGTGGGCGGCGTAGGCGCGGCCGCCGATGGTGGAGCGGCCGCGGGTGGGGGCGTCGAGGCCGAGGAGCATGCGCAGGGTGGTGGACTTGCCGGCGCCGTTGGGGCCGAGGAAGCCGGTGACGCTGCCGGGGTGGACGGTGAAGTCGAGGTCCTGGACGACGGTCTTGTCCCCGTATTTCTTGGTGAGTTCGTAGGCGCGGATCATGTTTTCGACGGTAGGGATCGGGGGGTGGCCGATCGTCCGACCTGGGATGGCTGCTGGGCGGGGGGTGTAGTACCCGGGTACGACGGGGGCCGGGCCGGAGCCGGGGAATCTGGTTGCCCGGGGGGCGGGTGCTGGTCAGGATGCGGTCATGGACTACGTGATACGGGCCATCAGGGCCGACGAGTGGGAGAAGGCGCGCGAGCTTCGGCTTGTGGCGCTGCGGGATCCGGTGGCTTCGGTGGCCTTCCTGGAGACGTACGAGGGCGCTGTCGCCCGTGACGACTCCTTCTGGCAGGAGCGGACGGCCGGGGCGGCGGAGGGGACGTCGGTCCGTCAGTTCGTCGCGGAGGGGCCGGACGGGAGCTGGGTGGGGACGGTGTCGGTGCTGGTCGAGCGGCCGGGCGAGGAGACGCGCTTCGGCGACGCGGCGAGCGTCGACCAGACGCATCTGGTGGCTGTGTACGTCCGCCCCGAGGCTCGCGGGACGGGGGTGACGGACGAGCTGTTCCGGGCGGCGGTGGAGTGGTCCTGGTCGCTTTCGGAGCCGGTGATCCAGCGGGTCCGGCTGTATGTGCACGAGGACAACCCGCGGGCGGAGGCGTTCTACCGGCGGTTCGGGTTCGTGGAGAGCGGAGAGACGGTGGGGGTGCCCGGGGACGAGGGGACGCGGGAGAAGGAGTACGAGCTGAGGCGGGTGGGGTAGGGGGCGGCCCACACAACGGCACGCCCCGCTGCTCCGCCTCAGGGTTGGGGCAGCGGGTCCGGCCAGCGGGAGCGGCCCTGTTCGCGGGAGCGGAGCAGGACCAGGGTGGGCAGGCCCTGCTCCTGGCCCGCTGCCAACAGCTCCGGAAGCCCGGGAAGCGGAGCCACGGCGGCGACGTCGTCGAGGACGAGCGTCATTGGTGGGTCGAGCCGACCGTCGGATGACCGTGCGGCCATGCGGCGGCCGTGCTCGACCACGCTTGAGGCGAGTGCGGTCAGCAGGGGCATCGCGCCGGGGCGGGAGCGCGGGTCCTCGATTGCTTCACCCACCACATACAGAGTGCCCCCCTCGCGGACGAAAGATTCCAGCGTGAGCGAATCCGTTCGATTCGGGGTGCAGGCGTCCCTGATGTGGACCGAGGAGAGCGCGCCGAGCGCCCGGCTCGTCAACTCCTGAGCCATTTCGCGGCGTTCGGGGTGGGCGGTCAGGGCCGACTCCAGCAACCCCGCCTGTCCCCCGGCGGCCTTGGGGTGCGTACGGAGGATCCGTACGGGCTCGTGCGCGCCCGCGCCCTGGGCCCAGCGGTGGACCTGTTTGAAGGGGCGGGCGTCCACGGCGGCGGCGTGCAGCCAGCAGCGCAGGAGCGTTTCCGCGGTGTCGGCCACGGCGGCGTCGAGCCGGGCGTGGGGCCGTACGGGGGCGAGGAGCGCGGCGGCCCGTTCCTGGGCCGTGGCGGGGTCCTCGCAGCCGGTGGCCGGGGACCAGTGGATGCGGCCGGGGGTGTCGCAGAGGTGGCCGGGGTCGTAGACGAGGACGGGGCCGAGCTTGGCCCGGGCGTCCTTGGTGTCGCTCCACAGGGTGGGGTCGGAGGTGACGACGAGGGCGGGGCCTTCGGCGTCGTGGATGGCCTGGAGGGCGGAGGGGCGTCGGGTGGTGGCGTCGCCGTAGAGGAGGCGGGGGGTACGGGTCCGGGGGGCCGGTACGGTCACCGCCGCAGGGGCGGGTTCCACGGCGGCCGGCGCGGGCTCGGGCGCCGCGACGGGTTCCGGTGCGGGTGCGGGCTTGGGGGCCGTGAGTGGTGCGGGCCCGGCGGCCGGCACGGATTCGTACGCCGGCTCGGGCTGGGCCGGCTGGGGCTGAGCCGGTACGGGCCTGGACTCAGCCGGTACGGCCCCGGATGCCGACCCGGGCCTGGACTCAGCCTCTACGACAACGGGGCCGGCCTTCGCTTCCGCGCGCCGCGTCGCCCGTACCGTCCGCCAGCGCGCCAGCGTGCCGAGCACGAACACCGTCAGGACCACCAGCACCATCGCTTCGCCGATGAGCAGGCCCCAGAACAGCCCGTACCCCGACAGCTGCCCGGCCGGGGTCTCCGGCCAGGCGGCCGGGAGGTCGTCGGGCCGGGCCACCAGGTCGCGCATGGCGAAGGGGGTGTTGGTGAAGGTCACCCCGTCCGGCCACGCGCCGTGCGCGAGGAGCCCCGCGACACCGGTGGCCGTCCACACCATCAGCGTCAGACCGAACAGGAGGCCCAGCAGGCCCACCAGCAGACCGTCGGGGATCCCCTGTTCCTCTTTGGGCGGCATGCGTCAGGCCACCGTCGATTCGGGGGACTCGCTCAGCTGCTGCTGTTCGATGAGGGCCGCGCGCTGTTCCGTCTCCCACTCCAGCTCCGGGTCGCTGGACGACGACTCGGTCATGGCGCGGTCGGTGTAGACGAGGGGGCGTTCGGACTCGGTGATGAGGTGTTTGACGACCTGGACGTTGCCGTTGACGTCCCAGACGGCGATGCCCGGGGTGAGCGTGGGGATGATCTCGACGGCCCAGCGGGGCAGGCCGAGCACCCGTCCCGTCGCTCTGGCCTCGTCCGCCTTCTGGGCGTAGATGGTCCGGGTGGAGGCCATCTTCAGGATCGCCGCAGCCTCCCGCGCCGCGGCGCCGTCGACCACGTCGGAGAGGTGGTGGACGACCGCGACGAACGACAGACCGAGGCGCCGGCCGAACTTGAGCAGGCGCTGGAAGAGCTGGGCCACGAAGGGGCTGTTGATGATGTGCCAGGCCTCCTCGACCAGGAAGATGCGCTTCTTCCGGTCGGGGCGGATCCAGGTGTGCTCAAGCCAGACGCCCACGATCGCCATCAGGATCGGCATGGCGATGGAGTTGCGGTCGATGTGGGAGAGGTCGAAGACGATCAGCGGGGCGTCGAGGTCGATGCCGACGGTGGTGGGGCCGTCGAACATGCCGCGCAGGTCACCGTCGACCAGGCGGTCCAGGACGAGGGCGACGTCCAGGCCCCAGGCCCGTACGTCGTCTATGTCGACATTCATCGCCTCCGCCGACTCCGGCTCCGGATGGCGGAGTTGCTCGACGATGTCGGTGAGGACGGGCTGCCGGTCGGTGATGGTGTCGTTGACGTACGCGTGGGCGACCTTGAGCGCGAAGCCGGAGCGCTCGTCGAGGCCGTGGCCCATCGCGACCTCGATGATGGTCCGCAGCAGCGCGAGCTGGCCGGTGGTGGTGATGGCGGGGTCGAGGGGGTTGAGGCGGATGCCGTCGTCGACGGCCACCATCGGGTCGAGCCGGATGGGGGTTATCCCCAGCTGCTGGGCGATGAGGTTCCACTCGCCGACGCCGTCCTCGCCCTGGGCGTCGAGGACGACGACTTGGCGGTCCTTGAACCGCAACTGCCGCAGGACGTACGTCTTCTCCAGCGCGGACTTGCCGTTGCCGGACTCGCCGAGGACCAGCCAGTGGGGGGCCGGGAGCTGCTGTCCGTAGAGCTGGAAGGGGTCGTAGATGTAGCCCTTGCCGCTGTAGACCTCGCGGCCGATGATCACGCCGGAGTCGCCGAGGCCGGGCGCGGCGGTCGGCAGGTAGACGGCCTGGGCCTGGCCCGTGGAGGTGCGGACGGGCAGCCGGGTCGTCTCGACCTTTCCGAAAAGGAAGGACGTAAAGGCTTCGGTGAGGACGGACAGCGGATCTCGCATCGGTCTGGCCCCTATCGGCGGATGCCGGTCGCGAACGGCAAGGTGTTCACAAAGGCCCGGTGGTGCTCGCGGTCGCACCACTCCAGCTTCAGATACGACTTGCCGGCCGAGGCCCTGATCGTCCGCTTGTCCCTGGCCAGGGCCTCGGGCGAACGCGACGACACAGTGATGTACCCGACGAGGTTGACTCCTGCCGCGCCGCTGGCGAGATCTTCACCCCGCTGGTCGAGTCGGCCGTGTGCGGCGATGTCGCGGGGGTCGACGGTCCGGTTCATCTTCGCCTGACGGGAGGCCTCCGCCTCGTCGTTGGTCTTCTCGGTCAGCATGCGTTCGATGGCGACCTCGGTGGGCTCCAGGTCCATGGTGACGGCGACCGTACGGATGACGTCGGGGGTGTGGACGAGCAGCGGGGCGAGGAAGTTGACGCCGACCGGGGTCATGGGCCACTCCTTCACCCAGGCGGTGGCGTGGCACCAGGGGGCGCGGGTGGACGATTCGCGGGTCTTGGCCTGGAGGTAGGTGGGCTCCATGGCGTCCAGTTCGGCCGGCCAAGCGTTTCGTTTCGTCATCGCCTGGATGTGGTCGATGGGGTGGTCGGGGTCGTACATGGAGTGCACGAGGGAGGCGAGGCGGCTCTGGCCGAGCGGCTGGCGGACCCTGATGTCGGCCTCGGCGAGCCGGGCGCAGATGTCGGTGAGCTCGCGGGCCATGACGACGGCGAGGCCGGCGTCCTTGTCGAGCCGCTTGCGGCCGGAGGCGTGGGCGGCGGCGCGGGCCATGGCGTGGGCTTCGGCGGCGAGGTCGCGGGTGTAGTGCATGCAGGCGACGAGGTAGGCGCGGTGCTGCTCGCTGGAGGTGGAGACCATCGACTGGAGCTGGTCGTACGACTCCTGGAGCCAGGCCGGGGCGTCGCGGTCGCCGCGCTGGGCGACGTCCTTGGCGTGGGCGTCGGGGTCGGCGGGGAGGGTGCGGGCGAGCATCTGAAGGCGAGTCACGAAGCCGTCTCCGTTGGCGACATGCTTGAGGAGCGTGCCGAAACGGTCCACCAGGGCTTCTTGGTCCTCGCTGTCCCGCAGTCCGACGCCGGGTCCTTCGATCTCGATGGCGGCGGTGACCGTGCGGCGGTCGGCGTGCAGCAGCACAGCGATCTCGTCGGGGCCGAAGGGGGCGGAGAGCCAGCTGATGCGGCCGATGCCGGGGGGCGGGCCGACCTCGACCTCCCGGCCGTCGAGGCGGGTGCCGGCCTCGACGGCGCTGGAGCGGTAGGCGGTGCCGCGCTTGAGGGACCGCTTGTAGCTGCGGTTGATTTCAAACCACTTGTAGAAGGTCCGCTGCTTGTACGGGACGTAGACGGCGGCGAGCGCCAGCAGCGGGAAGCCCATGAGCAGCACGATCCGCAGGGACAGGACGGGGACCAGCAGTCCGCTCATCATGCCGAGGAACGCGCCGGCGATGATCAGCGCGATCTCGCCGGTCTCGCGGTTCTTGCCGACGATCGCGTTCGGCCTGGCCCGGCCGATGAGATACGTACGGCGGGGCGTGACCGGATGGGACTGGGTCGTCAACGCCCTCCACCTCCTGTGGGTCCTGTGCCTGAGCTCTTGCGGTTGCTGTGCGGGGTGCCTGTGGTGGGCCCGGAGCCGCTACGGGGCGGGGGCGCGGCGGCGGGGACAGCTCCGCCACCGGCTCCGCCGCCCGCGGCCGTGGACGTACGGGCGCTGTGCGCGGCGACGCCGCCGGCGAGCGGGTTCCCGGGCCGGGCGCCGCCACCGCCGCCGCCTTCGGCGCGGGTGCTGTGGGTCTTGATGCCCTGGGAGACGAGGGCGGCGGGGGAGGAAATGACGGCCGCGGCGGCGTTCTCGGTGCCGTGGTGGAGGCGGTTGTTGCGGGAGGCGATGATCTCGTCGCCGAAGCCGGGAACGAAGCGGTAGATCATGGCGGAGGCGAAGATGGCCAGCAGGATGATGGCGAGCCCGGAGACGACGGCGGAGAAGGAGTTCGGCCCTTCGCCGGAGGAGAGCGCGCCGGCCAGTCCGAGGACGATCACGATGACCGGCTTCACGAGAATGACGGCGATCATGATGCCGGCCCAGCGGCGGACGTGGCCCCACATGTTCTTGTCGACGAGCCCGGCGTAGACGACGACGCCGAGGAGGGCGCCGACGTAGAGCAGGACGGCGCGCAGGAACAGCTCGAGGTAGAGCACGCCGGCGGCGAGCACGGTGACGAGCGACACGATGATCAGCATGATCGGCCCGCCGCCGATGTTCTCGCCCTTCTGCAGGGCCTGCTTGAAGCTCCCGAAGAAGACGTCGGTCTGCTCGCCGGTGCCGGAGGCGATGACTTCGGTGACGGCGTCGGTGGCGGAGACGACGGTGTAGAGGATCAGCGGGGTGAAGGCGGAGGCCAGGACGGTGAGCCAGAGGAACCCGATGGCCTCGGAGAGGGCGGTGGCGAGGGGGACGCCGCGGATGGCGCGCTTGGCGACGGCGAGGAGCCAGAGGAGGAGGGTGAGGAAGGTGGCGGCGGCGAAGACGACGGCGTAGCGGGCGAGGAAGGTGGGGTTGGTGAAGTCGACGTCGGCGGTTTCTTTTACGGCGGTGGAGAGGTGGTCGACGATGGTGACGGCGGCGTCGGCGCAGCCGCGGGCGAGGGAGGAGAGGGGGTCGAGGGCGGAGGTGGGGTCGGTGGGGGTGCGGTTGGGGGTGCCGGCCTTCTCGCCCTCCTCGCAGTACTCCCGGGCCAGCCCGACGATCAGGTCGCACGGATTGTTGCTCGCGCCCGGCGACGGCGTCGGGCTGGGAGGGGGCGGCGTGGGCGCCGCCGACGCCCGCGTGGCGAACAGCAGGATCGCTGCCGGAACAGTGGCAGCGGCAGCGCCGAGTGTGCGGGAGCGGAAGCGTCGGCTACCGGGCATAGGTGAAGCCTCCGTATCCCTGGACCGCGCTTGCGATCTCGTCGGACGAGGAGGCGCGGTTGTCGCCGTTGACCGGCGTAGGCCCCTCCTTCTGGCTCGATGACTCGATCTTCCAGTCGTTCCCGACCCACTTGAGCTTCTGCGTGATCGTGAACCAGGTCTCTGTCACCGGCTTGGTGGATTCGGCGCCCGCCAGACCCACGAGTCCGGTGCACCAGACCTCGACGGTGGCCGTGTCGCTGCCTTGCTGCGTCACCTTCGTACCCACCGGGATCGTGCGCGAGACGAACGTGAGTCCCGTCGGGGCGGTGCCGTCCTCGTTCAGGCCGACGGCCTTCAGGAAGTTGCCGGAGTACGCCTTGTCCAGGCTGCTCAGCAAGGAGTCGGTGACGGCGGGGACGTGCATGGAGCGGACGAGGTCGCGGCGGGTCGCCGCTTTGAACATCCCGTCAGACCCCAGCGCCACCGCGTAATTCGCCGCCGCGCTCTGCGCCCCCTGCTCGTCCCGGGCGAAGCCCGACGCGATGCCGCCGTTCTTGCCCGGGACCGGGCGGGTGCCCGTGGCCGCGGTGGGGGTGTCGGCCTGGGGGGTGTTCTTCGAGGTGGCGGGGTCGTCGTCGCCGCGGTTCGCGAATGCGATGGCCGCGATGAGCAGGACGACCACGCCGACGACCGTGATGAGGGATCTCGAGGTGCGGGCCGGGCGGCGTGGGGGGGCGTAGGGGTCGGCGGTGTCGGGGAGGCGGGTGCGGGTCTGGCCCGTGCCTCCCATGCCGTCGAAGCCGTCGTTCTCGTTGCCGAGGCTCATGACGGGTTCGTCCCCTCCTCCGCTGGCGGGTTCTCGTCGGCCGGTCGGGGCCGTGCTGTGTGGTGACTGGACATCAGGGAGACGCAACCTCGGGAGTGGGGGGCCGCGGGGTGGCTAGACGGCCATCCCGTACACGATGGTGAAGAGCGTCCCCAGCGAACCGATGATGAAGACACCGGTCAGGCCCGCCACGATCAGGCCTTTGCCCTGTTCGGCGCTGAAGGTGTCGCGGAGGGCGGTCGCGCCGATGCGCTGTTTGGCCGCCCCCCAGATCGCGATGCCGAGGCAGAGGAGGATGGCCACCGCCATCACGACCTCGATCATCACGCGGGCCTCGTTGCCCAGGCTTCCGAAGGGCCCCCAGTTTGGGGCGATTCCACCGATGATGGTGGTGATGTCGCCTTTCTCGGCCGCCAGGTACATGTAACTCACCGCCCCTGTTGGGTAGTTCGTCGCCCCTGCCGGATGGCATGGGTCGTCGACCCTATCTTCGCTGATGAAACCGCCCACGTATGCCGACTTGGCGGCTCTCTTTACCCGATTCCCGCACGCGTGACCGATCCGACCGCCCTGACCTGCGGAGTGTGGACCGGTTGTATGCGAGGAGCCGTATGGTCACTCTGTGTATCACGGGGGGTGACTGCGGGCAATGACTGTCGTTGGTGCACCTTTGGGGCGCATACGCGTGAGGTTGGTGGGGCTCGGTCAGCGGTACGAGGCGACGAGGCGCGACAAGTGACGGCCCGCCAGGAGGAGCGGGGTGTCGTCGCGGTTGACCTGGGCGGTCACTTCGGCGCCTTCGAGGGTGTTGATGACCGTCACGGCGAGGTTGTGGGCGTCGGGGGTCGGCAGGCCGCAGCGCAGGAGTTTGTCGGCGACCTGGGCCTGCCAGGCGCTCAGGGCGGCGGCGCAGGCGCGCTGGATGTCGTTGTCCGTGCCGAGGGTCTCCAGGGCGGCTGCGGTGATCGGGCAGCCGTCGGTCCAGCCGGAGGCGCGCAGTTCGGTTGCCAGCGTGCGGGCGCAGGCCTCGACGGCGGCGGCCGGGTCGTCCTCGCTGTCGAGGGCGGTGCGCAGGACCGCGGCGAACTCCTCGCGGCTGTACTCCATCGCCGCGACGGCGACGGCTTCCTTTCCGCCCGGGAAGAAGTGGTAGACGGAGCCGAGGGTGGCCTCGGCCTCCTTGGCGATCTGCTTGATGCCCGTGCCGACGTAGCCCTGCCGCTGGATGAGGCGGGCGGCGGCGACGACGATGCGGTCGCGGGTGCTGGTCTGCATGGGGAAAGCGTATCCCCCGATTAATTAGAGCGTTCGTTCCAGTGACGTGCTACGGTCCTTCCATGCTCTGGATAGAGCGTTCGTTCTAGTCGTCCTCGGAGGGATACGACATGGAGAAGCAGAACGTCACCGTCATCGGTCTCGGACCCATGGGGCAGGCCATGGCCGGCGCCTTCCTGGACCGCGGACACCCGGTCACGATGTGGAACCGCACCCCGGGCCGCGCCGACGGCCTCGTGGCGCGCGGGGCGGTACGGGCGGAGTCCGTACGGGAAGCCCTGACCGCGAGCGAGCTGGTCGTGCTCAGCCTGATCGACTACGACGCGATGTACGCGACCCTCGGCGACGTGGACCATGACGCGTTCGCCGGCCGCGTTCTGGTGAACCTCAGCTCCGACACGCCCGACAAGGCGCGCGCGGGCGCCGCCTGGGCCGCCGTGCGCGGCGCCACCCATCTGACAGGGGGCGTCCTCACCCCGCCCTCCGGCATCGGCGGCGCCGAGTACGCCACCTACTACAGCGGGCCCCAGGAGGCCTTCGACACCCACCGACCGGCCCTGGAGGCGCTCACCCGGGCCGAGTACCGGGGCGAGGACCCAGGCCTGGCGGCGCTGCTCTACCAGCTGAACATGGTCATGTTCTGGACCTCCCTGACCAGCTACTGGCAGGCGGTCGCCCTGGCCGATGCCCACGGCCTGACGGCGGGCGACATCCTGCCGCTCGCCACCAGCGCGCTGGACCTCACGCAGTTCCTGGAGTTCTACACACCCCGCGTCGACGCCGGCGACCACTCCGGCGCCGTGGACCGGCTCTCGATGGGCCTCGCCAGCGCGCAGCACGTCCTGGACACCGTCAGGGACGCGGGCGTCGACGGCACCCTCCCGGCGGCGGTCGTCGACCTCTTCCGGCGCGGGGTGGAGGCCGGGCACGCGGCCGACAGCTGTTCCAGCCTCGTCGAAGTCCTGAAGAAGGCGGCCGCGTAAGGCAGTTGGTTACGGTGGTCGGGTGACCGACGACATCCGATCGAGGATCGACACGAGCAGGCCGCACACGGCACGGATCTGGAACTACTGGACCGGCGGCAAGGACAACTACCCCGTCGACCGCGAGGCGGGCGACCGGATACGGGCCCTGCACCCCGGGATCGGCGACTACGCCCGCGCCGACCGGCTGTTCCTGGGGCGCGCCGTGCGCCACCTGGCGGCGGAGGCGGGCGTCCGGCAGTTCCTGGACATCGGTACGGGGCTGCCGAGCGCCGACAACACCCACGAGGTGGCCCAGCGCGTCGCGCCCGAGTCCCGGGTCGTCTACGTCGACAACGACCCCCTCGTCCTCGCCCACGCCCGGGCCCTCCTGGTCGGCACGCCCGAGGGCAGCACCGACTACCTCGACGCCGACCTGCGCGACGTCGACACGATCCTGGAGCGCGCGGCCCGCACCCTCGACCTCAGCAGGCCCGTCGCGCTGATGCTGCTCGGCGTGGTCATCTTCATCGAGGACGACGAGGAGTCGTACGGCATCGTGCGCCGCCTCATGGACGCCCTGCCGTCCGGCAGCCATCTGGTGCTGTCCCACACCATCACCAGCCCGGCGATGCCGGACGTCGACGCGGCCGTCGTCTTCTGGAACGAACACGGCACGCCCCGGCTCACCCAGCGCACCCCGGACCAGGTCGCCCGCTACTTCGACGGCCTGAAGCTGCTGGACCCGGGCGTGGTGTCGTGCTCCCACTGGCGCCCGGAGGGCGGAGAGCTGCCCGCCGAGGTCGCGATGTACGGGGGAGTGGGCCACAAGCCGTAACAGGCCGCGGCCCGCCCGCCCGGCAACGCGCCGACCCGCCCCCGGCCTCCACGTCCGGACCAATGCGGCCGCCGCGTCCGTGCCGTCCCGCCGCCCGGGGGCGTTCACCGGGCATGGAGCAGTACGACATGATCGGGGCGCGCTTCGAGGAGTCGAAGTCGACCGCCGCCTTCTCCGCCGCAGACACCTTCACCCTGGCCGGCGCGCTCGGTGACGTATCGGACCTGGCCGTCCTCGACCTCGCGTGCGGATACGGGTACAACACCCGGCTGCTCGCCGAGCGCGGCGCGCGCAAGGTGCTCGGCGTGGACATCTCGGAGGAGATGGTCCTGCTCGCCCGGGCCCACGAGGCCCGTCGGCCGCTCGGGGTCGAGTACCTGGTCTCCGACGTGGCCCGGCTGCCGCGTGTCGGCCCCTTCGGGCTGGCCACGGCGGTCTATCTGTTCAACTACGCGCCGAGCCGTGCGGCGCTGCGGGACATGTTCCGAGCGATTCACGCCAATCTCGCCGCCGGTGGCCGTCTGCTGGCGATCGTGCCCAACCCCGCTCCCGTCCCCGAGGACGACTGGGAGGCGTACGGCGTACGCCGGCTCGAGCGGATCCCGAACGGCGAGGCGCCGATGCTGCGCATGGAGTTCCTGACCGAACCGCCCACGCCGTTCCTGCACTACGAATGGCAGCTCGCGGACTTCGAGCGCGCGGCGCGGGACGCGGGCTTCGCCGCGGTGGGGTGGCAGCCGGTGTCTCCGCCGCCACCGGACGGGGAGCGTGACGAGGCGTTCTGGCGGGTGTACCGGGAACGCCCCATCAGCTCGCTGATGACGTGCTCCGTGTGATGCCCCTCAGGGATTCACGGCCGACGTCAGCAGGGCGGGACCGGAAGGCCGCCAAGTAGGCAGCTCCGGCCCCGCCCTGTCGGGCGGTCAGCTCGTCACTGGATGGCCACCATGTAGCCGAGCAGTACGACGGCCACCGCGATGAGCGCGATGAACACCACCGTGGCGGTCGTTCCCCCGGCGTCTCCGCCTCGGCGAGCGGTCGCCCTGTTCTCCACGTTCCCCACTTGTATCTCCTGTGTTGCCCGACCCGTCGTTGGTCGTCGACGGGCGCTTTTCCGTGCAGCTTTCCCAGCTGCGTGACACACAGTAATGGCTACTGGTCCAGACCACATGAGCAGGGGGGTGTCTCGGCCTCACCTTCCCGTCCGCCCCTGAAATCGGGGTGCGCCACCTAGACTGATGGGCGGTGGACTGCCATGAGCCGAGGGGTGGTTGACGGTGCGTAAGGCGTGGGTGGTCACGGGGATCTCCATCGGGGCCTGCCTCAGCTTCGTCGCGCTCCTCGTCGTCGGCACCTACACCGCCGCCGCCGGACTCATCGGCGGCGCAGGCAACGGCAAGAACGGCACGATCGCGCTGGCCAAGGGCGCCGTGCCCGCCGCGTACCAAGGGCTCGTGCAGAAGTGGGGGAACCTCTGCCCGGCCATCAACCCCGCCCTGCTCGCCGCCCAGCTCTACCAGGAGAGCGGCTGGAACCCCCGGATCGTCAGCCCTGCCAACGCGCAGGGCATCGCGCAGTTCATCCCGGGCACCTGGGCGAGCCACGGCATCGACGGGGACAAGGACGGAGACCGCGACGTATGGGACCCGGCCGACGCGATCCCGTCCGCCGCCTCGTACGACTGCGAACTCGCGGGGTACGTGAAGAAGGTGCCCGGCGACCCCACCAACAACATGCTCGCCGCCTACAACGCGGGGGCGTATCGCGTCATCAAGTCCGGTGGCGTCCCGCGCATCAGCGAGACGCAGAACTACGTGCGCATCATCAGGAACCTGGAGAAGAGCTTCGCCCGCCCCGTGGGGCGTGTGGAGCCGTCGCGGCAGGCCGCAGGGGCGATCTACTTCGCGCAGAAGAAGCTCGGCACCAAGTACCTGTGGGGCGGCAACGGAACGCCCGAGCAGGGCGGGCGGTTCGACTGCTCCGGGCTCACGCAGGCCGCGTACCGCACCGTCGGCATCGAGCTGCCGCGTGTGGCCAACGACCAGTACAACGCCGGACCGCACCCCTCGCGCGACGAGCTGCTCCCCGGCGACCTGGTCTTCTTCTCCGACGATCTGACCAACTCACGGGCCATCAGGCACGTCGGGTTGTACGTCGGCGGGGGCTACATGATCAACGCGCCCTACACCGGGGCCGTGATCCGCTTCGACAAGATCGACACGCCGGACTACTTCGGGGCGACCCGGGTGACGAAGGAGGGGGCGGCCGCGCTCCCCACGGGCCTTCCGCAGGCCTGACGCCATATCCGCAGGTCGACCGTCTGACGCACCGTCGGCCGTGGCCGGAACTCTCCGTAAACCCAAGGCCCTGAGCTGCGGCAACGCGTCACTCTTCGATAACGTCATGGTGATTTTCGGTGGAGAGTGGAACGCGGGAGCGGAGCAGATCGTTCCCTGATCTGACCACATCTGACCACGGGGGTTGGAACACTAGGCAAGGGGCAGCAGCAGATGGCTGGACTCGCATCGGATGGTTCGAACCCCGATGTCAGCCTGCTCTACGACATCAACGGGCTGGCGAAGGACGCCCCGACGTGGTTCGACCGCGTCATGGAGTTCGTCGGCGAGTACGGAATCCTGCTCGCGATGGTCCTCGTCGTGCTCTGGTGCTGGTGGAGCGTGCGCCGCCAGGGTTCCCTGAGCGACTCCGTGACCGCCCTCGCCGGTCTCGTCTGGGCGCCGCTCGCCGCCGGTATCGCGCTGCTCGTGAACATCCCGATCCGCGGCTTCGTGGAACGGCCGCGTCCGTTCCTGGACCACCAGGGGCTGGAAGTCCTGGTGGCGGGCAAGACCGACTACTCCTTCGTCAGCGACCACGCCACGATGGCGATGGCCATCGGCGTCGGTCTCTTCGTCGCCCACCGGAAGTTCGGTCTCGCCGCGATCGGTCTCGCCCTCGCCGAGGGCTTCTGCCGGGTCTACATGGGTGTGCACTACCCCACCGACGTCGTCGGCGGCTTCGCGCTCGGCACGGCCGTCGCGCTGCTCCTCGCGCCGCTCGCGCTGGCGCTGCTCACCCCGCTGGTGTCGGCCGTCGCCGGGTCGAAGCTGGCGGGCCGGCTCGTACGGTCCCGTAAGGCGCCCGCCTGGGAGCGGGCCGAGCACCTGGACATCCCCGAGCCGCGTATGGACAGCGGCGAGAACGACCTGGCGGCCTGACCCCCGGCCGACGACCTGGTCCGCCTGAAGACTCAGTCGTCGTCCGTGGCGTGCCCCGTGGCGTCCGTACGTGCCCGGTCGCGGGAGCGGCGTGCCGGGCCCGACCAGCCGCAGCTGCAGCGGGCTATGCAGAACGAGCCGCGTTCGGCGGTCGTGGTCCGGTGGACGGCGGGGGCGCCGTCGGGTGGGGCCTGCTGATGCACCCCTCCACGGTACCCGCCTGCCGGTGCCGTCCGGCGTGACGGGGAGCCCGGGTGGTCGTTATCCGGACGAGCGGTGGTCTCGGGCAAACAGCGGTCACGCGTTGGGGGTTGGCAGGCGATGGTGGTGCAGCAGCACAGGCTCAGGTGCGGGGCGGTCGCTGCGGCCGTCGCCGTGGTGGGGGCGGTGGCCAGCGGGTGTTCCGGTGAGGCCGGCGCCCGGACGGACGCCGCGCCCGGCGGGGACCCGGGGCATACGGTCCGTACGGCGTCGGACGTGCTGGCCAGGGCGGGTACGTCCAAGGCGAAGACGTCCATGGAGATGGCGGCCGGCGGGACGCGGGTCACCATCAGGGGCGAGGGGGGCTACGACTTCCGTCGCGCGGTCGGGCGGCTCAAGGTCGTGCTGCCCAAGGACGCCGCGGGCGCCAGCGAGCACCGCCCGATCACCGAGCTCCTCGCGCCCGGCGCGCTCTACATGAAGAACCGCGGCGCGGGCGTCCCCGCCGACAAGTGGGTCAGGATCGACACCACGACCCTGGAGGACGGCAACCTCGTCACCGGCGGGGCCACCGACCCCGCGGCCGCCGTCGAACTGCTGCGCGGCGCGGGGCAGGTGTCGTACGTGGGTCAGGAGCGGCTCGCCGGGGTGGACGTGTGGCACTACCGGGGGGTCACCGACATCGCCCATGCCGCGCGGGCCGCCTCGCCGCGGGTGCGCGGGGCGCTGGCGGCCGCGGCGAAAGGGTTCGCCAAGGACAGCGTTCCGTTCGACGTGTATCTGGACGCGGAGGGGCGGCTGCGGAAGGTGCGGCACCAGTTCAGCGTCGTGAACCAGGGGCGTACGGTCGCGGTCGCGTCGACGACCCTGCTGTACGGGTTCGGTGCCCCCGTCGACGTACGGCTGCCGGATCGGCGGGACATCTACTCCGGGAAGATCAAGGCCTGATCCGGCCAGAATCATGGCGGCGGCGGGAAGACCGGTGGCCGTGGGCGCGGTGGCCGGAAACAGGTGGCCCGGGCACGGTCCTGTGGGGCCATTCCCGGCCTCCGAAGAATGGTCCGGACGTGCCATGCGCGGAATGTGTCCCGATCCCTACGCTAGGAAGTCGACACCGGCCCGGAAGAGGTGACCGCGCGTGGCTCCGCCCAGTTCGACGACCGTCCAGGACCACGTCGCTCTCGCCGAGATCGAGCTGTGCGGTGAGCTGATGATCGCGGCGTCGTCCGCGGACGGGGAACGGCTCAGCCCGGACCGGATCGACGAGGTGCTCAGGGTGGCGGCCGACCGGCTCGCGGGCCCGGCCCCCCGGCCGACGGAGCGCCGGGGTGGCCCGTCGCACTAGGGCTGTCAGGTCCGCATCATCCGGGCGATGGCCTTGGTGGCCTCCTCGACCTTCGTGTCGATCTCGTCCCCGCCCTTGAGGGCGGCGTCCTTGACGCAGTGCCGCAGGTGCTCCTCCAGGAGCTGGAGCGCGAAGGACTGCAGGGCCTTCGTCGAGGCGGAGACCTGCGTGAGTATGTCGATGCAGTAGACGTCCTCGTCGACCATCCGCTGCAGGCCGCGGATCTGGCCCTCGATCCGGCGCAGCCGCTTGAGGTGCTCGTCCTTCTGCTTGTGGTAGCCGTGCACGCCGTGGTCGTGGTCCTGGGCGTCGTCGGCGGGTGTGCCCTCGGCCACGGTGGCCGCGTCGGTGGCGGGGTCCGTGACCGTAAGGCCGGTCGCCTCGGTGGTCGTCATCGCGTCCTCCCGTTGTCCTGAAAGGGTGTGTATACCCCTCGTGGGTATATGGTACCGATCCCCGTCTACCGCTGCGGGGGCCCGTGCGGAACACTGTGCCTGATGGGCGACACTGAAGGGACGCCGGTTAGCCGTGGCCGGATGATGCGCCTAGCATCAGCCTGACCGAAACCCATGCACCCCGAGGACCCCACGTGCGTTTTCGTCTGACCCCCAGGGAGACGAGCTTCTACGACATGTTCGCCGCGTCCGCGGACAACATCGTTACGGGCTCGAAGCTCCTGATGGAACTGCTCGGGGCGGACTCGTCCGCCAGGGCCGAGATCGCGGAACGGATGCGGGCGGCGGAGCACGCGGGGGACGACGCGACCCACGCGATCTTCCACCAGCTGAACTCCTCCTTCATCACGCCGTTCGACCGCGAGGACATCTACTCCCTCGCGTCCTCCCTCGACGACATCATGGACTTCATGGAGGAGGCCGTCGACCTGGTCGTCCTCTACAACGTGGAGGAGCTGCCGAAGGGCGTCGAGCAGCAGATCGAGGTGCTGGCGCGGGCGGCCGAGCTGACCGCCGAGGCGATGCCGCATCTGCGGACCATGGAGAACCTCACCGAGTACTGGATCGAGGTCAACCGCCTTGAGAACCAGGCCGACCAGATCCACCGCAAGCTGCTCGCGCATCTCTTCAACGGCAAGTACGACGCGATCGAGGTGCTCAAGCTCAAGCAGATCGTGGATGTGCTGGAAGAGGCCGCCGACGCCTTCGAGCACGTGGCGAACACGGTGGAGACCATCGCCGTCAAGGAGTCCTGAGCTTCGTGGACACCTTCGCTCTGGTCGTGACCATCGGTGTCGCGCTCGGTTTCACCTATACGAACGGGTTCCACGACTCGGCGAACGCCATCGCCACCTCGGTGTCGACCCGTGCGCTGACGCCGCGGGCGGCGCTCGCGATGGCGGCCGTGATGAACCTCGCCGGTGCCTTCCTCGGCAGCGGGGTCGCCAAGACCGTCAGTGAGGGCCTGATCGCGACGCCCCAGGGCTCGCGCGGCATGGGGATCCTCTTCGCGGCGCTCGTCGGAGCGATCGTGTGGAACCTGGTCACCTGGTACTTCGGGCTGCCGTCCTCGTCGTCGCACGCGCTGTTCGGCGGCATGGTGGGCGCGGCGCTGGCCGGTGGGACGGATGTGATCTGGTCGGGAGTGGTCGACAAGATCGTCATCCCGATGTTCGTGTCGCCGGTCGTGGGCCTGCTCGTGGGCTACCTGGTCATGTGCCTGATCATGTGGATCTTCCGCAAGGCCAACCCGCACAAGGCGAAGCGCGGCTTCCGGATCGCCCAGACCGTGTCGGCGGCGGGCATGGCGCTCGGCCACGGTCTCCAGGACGCGCAGAAGACGATGGGCATCGTGGTGATGGCCCTGGTCATCGCCGACGTGGAGGACGCGGGCGACCCGATTCCGGTCTGGGTGAAGATCGCGTGCGCGGTGATGCTGTCGCTGGGTACGTACGCGGGCGGCTGGCGCATCATGCGTACGCTTGGCCGCAAGATCATCGAGCTGGACCCGCCGCAGGGTTTCGCGGCGGAGACGACGGGCGCGTCGATCATGTTCGGCTCGGCGTTCCTCTTCCACGCGCCGATCTCGACGACGCATGTGATCACCTCGGCGATCATGGGCGTGGGCGCGACGAAGCGGGTGAACGCGGTGCGGTGGGGCGTCGCCAAGAACATCATCCTCGGCTGGTTCATCACGATGCCGGCGGCGGCGCTGGTGGCCGCGTTCAGCTTCCTTGTGGTGAACCTGGCGTTCGGCTGACGCGGGCGCCGGGGGCCTTTCGGGCTGGGGGTCCGGGGGTCATCCCCCGGGAGATGCAGTATCACGATGCCGGCGGCGGCGCTGGTGGCGGCGTTCAGCTGCTTGGTCGTGAACCTGGCGTTCGGCTGACGACGGTACGTACGTGAATGGGCCCGCCCCCCGGGAGAGGGGGCGGGCCCTTCGCCTTGCAGTGGCACCGCCATGCAGCACCGCAAGGGGCTTTATCCGAAGCGGCCGGAGATGTAGTCCTCGGTCGCCTGGACGGACGGGTTCGAGAAGATCCGCTCGGTGTCGTCCAGTTCGATCAGCTTGCCCGGCTGGCCCACGGCCGCCAGGTTGAAGAACGCCGTGCGGTCCGAGACGCGCGCCGCCTGCTGCATGTTGTGCGTCACGATGACGATCGTGAAGCGCTCCTTGAGCTCACCGATCAGGTCCTCGATCGCCAGCGTGGAGATCGGGTCCAGCGCCGAGCAGGGCTCGTCCATCAGCAGGACGTCCGGCTCGACCGCGATCGCGCGGGCGATGCACAGGCGCTGCTGCTGGCCGCCGGAGAGGCCCGAGCCGGGCTTGTTGAGGCGGTCCTTGACCTCGTTCCAGAGGTTCGCGCCCTTGAGGGAGCGCTCGACGATCTCGTTGAGCTGGGCCTTCTTGTACTTGCCGTTCAGCCGCAGGCCCGCCGCCACGTTGTCGAAGATCGACATCGTGGGGAACGGGTTCGGCCGCTGGAAGACCATGCCGACCGTGCGGCGCACGGCGACCGGGTCGACGTGGGAGCCGTACAGGTTCTCGTCGTCGAGCATCACCTTGCCCTCGACGCGGCCGCCGGGGGTGACCTCGTGCATGCGGTTGAGGGTGCGCAGGAAGGTGGACTTGCCGCAGCCGGACGGGCCGATGAAGGCCGTCACGGAGCGGGGCTCGACGGTCATGGAGATGTCGTCGATCGCCTTGTGGGCGCCGTAGTAGGCGGAGAGGCCGCTGACGTCGATTCGCTTGGCCATGGGAATCACTGCTTCTTTCGTGACCGCGGTCAGCGGCCGGTCTTCGGGGCCTTCCAGCGGGCGATGCCGCGGGCCACCAGGTTGAGGATCATGACGAAGGCGATCAGCACGAGGGCGGCCGCCCAGGCGCGGGAGATCGCGGCGTCGGTGCCGACGGCGTACTGCTCGTACACGTACAGCGGCAGCGAGGCCTGAGCGCCTTCGAAGGGGTTTCCGTTGATCAGCTTCGTACCGAAGACGAGCAGCAGCACGGGGGCCGTCTCGCCGGTGATACGGGCGACCGCGAGCATGACGCCCGTGGTGATGCCGCCGATCGCGGTGGGCAGGACCACCTTGAGGATCGTGCGCCACTTGGGGACACCCAGGGCGAGGGAGGCCTCGCGCAGCTCGTTGGGGACGAGCTTGAGCATCTCCTCGGTGGAGCGGACGACCACCGGCATCATCAGGATGGCCAGGGCCATCGCGCCGGCGAATCCGGAGGGCCCGAAGCCCAGCATCAGATTCCAGGTGGCCAGGATGAACAGGCCCGCGACGATCGAGGGGACACCCGTCATGACGTCGACGAAGAACGTGACGGCCTGGGCGAGCTTCCCGCGTCCGTACTCCACCAGGTACACCGCGGTCAGCAGCCCGATGGGGGCGGCGATCAGGGTGGCGAGGAGGACCTGCTCGATGGTGCCGAGCAGCGCGTGGTAGATACCGCCGCCGACCTCGGCGTCGAGGACGCCGTTCATCGAGTGGGACAGGAAGTACGGGTCGAGGGTCTCCATGCCCTTGCTGATCGTGACCCACGCCAGCGAGAGCAGCGGGATGACCGCGAGGATGAAGCAGACCCAGACGAGGCTGGTGGCGACGCGGTCCTTGGCCTGGCGGCTGCCTTCCACCTTCGCGGTGACGGCGTACGTGCCGACGACGAAGAGCAGCGCGGCGAGCAGGCCCCACTGGATGCGGCTGTGCCAGCCGGCGGCGAGGCCGATGCCGATGCCGGCCGCGATGGAGCCGGCGGCGATGGCGAGCGGGGACCAGCGGGGGAGCCGCGCGTGCCGGAGCGGGTCGTGGCGGACCGCGGTCTGGACGGGCCGGTCCTGAATGGCGTGGCTCATGCGTTGGCCCCCGAGTACTCCTTGCGGCGGGCGATGATCCACCGGGCCGCGCCGTTGACCAGCAGTGTGATGGCGAAGAGCACCAGGCCGGAGGCGATCAGCGCGTCGCGGCCGAACTCGTTCGCCTCGTTGAACTTGGAGGCGATGTTCTGGGCGAACGTGCCGCCGCCCGGGTCCAGGAGGTGCCCGGAGATGACGAAGCTCGGGGAGAGGACGACGGCCACGGCCATGGTCTCGCCGAGGGCTCGGCCCAGGCCCAGCATGGAGGCGCTGATGATGCCGGAGCGGCCGAAGGGCAGCACCGACATGCGGATGACCTCCCAGCGCGTGGCGCCGAGAGCGAGGGCGGCTTCTTCGTGCATCTTCGGGACCTGGAGGAAGACCTCACGGGTCACGTTGGTGATGATCGGCAGGATCATGATCGCCAGCAGGACGCCCACGGTGAAGAGGTTGCGGGCCAGGCCGTCGCTGGACTTGTCGAAGATGTAGGTCCAGCCCATGTACTCGTCGAGCCACTTGTTGAGGCCGTCGAGGTACGGGACGAGGAATATCGCGCCCCACAGGCCGTAGATGATGCTGGGCACGGCGGCGAGCAGGTCGACGACGTAAGCGAGCGGCGCGGCGAGCTTGCGCGGGGCGTAGTGCGAGATGAACAGCGCGATGCCGATGGCGACCGGGACCGCGATGAGCATCGCGATGACGGAGCTGACGATCGTGCCGAAGGCGAGGACGGCGATGCCGAAGACCGGCGGGCTGCCCGCCGGGTTCCACTCGGAGGTGGTGAGGAAGTTCGCGTCGTCCTTGGAGATGGCCAGGGCGGCGCGGTAGGTGAGGAAGATCGCGATCGCGGCCATGATCACCAGGAGGGTGATACCGGACCCGCGGGACAGACCGAGGAAGATCTTGTCGCCGGGGCGGGCCGTGCTCTTGGACCGAGGGGCTTCCGCGTCGGTGCCCTTCGGGGGTGGTGATGTGGTTGTCGTAACCATCGAACTCTCCGGTCTGCGGAGCCCGGGGGCTCCTGGCGGCGGTGCACCGGATGCCGGGGCCGGCCCGTCAGGGGTGCTGGACGGGCCGGTCCCGGCCTGGGATCAGGACAGGGTGGGGACGATCTCGCGGACCTTGGTCGCGATCTCGGCCGGGAGCGGCGCGTAGCCGGCGTCCGAGAGGACCTTCTGGCCCTCGTCGCTGACGGTGTAGTTGAGGAACGCCTTCAGGGTCGGCAGGGTCTCCGCCTTGTTGCCCTTGTCGCAGGCGATCTCGTACGTGACCAGGATGATCGGGTAGGCGCCCTCGGCCTTGGTCTTGTAGTCGAGGGACAGGGCCAGGTCGTTGCCGGTGCCCTTGATCTTGGCGGCGGCGATGGCCTTGGAGGCGTTGGCCGTGGTGGCCTCGACCGGGGCGGCAGCACCGGTGTTCAGCTTGACCGTCGAGATCTTGCTGGCGGTCGCGTAGGACAGCTCGAAGTAGCCGATGGCGCCGTTGGCGTCCTTGACCGCGGAGGCGACGCCGGAGGAGCCGTTGGCGGCCTGGCCACCGGGGGCGGGCCACGACTTCGACTTCGGGTCGTGCTTCCAGTCGGCCGGCGCGGCCTCGCTGAGGTACTTGCCGAGGTTCTGGGTGGTGCCCGACTCGTCGGAGCGGTGGAAGGCCTGGATGGAGGTGTCCGGCAGCTTGACGCCCGGGTTCAGCTTGGCGATCGCCGGGTCGTTCCACTTCTTGATCTTGTCGTCGAAGATCTTGGCGATCGTGGGGGCGTCGAGGACGAGGTTGTCCACGCCGTCCAGCTTGTAACCGATGGCGATCGGGCCGCCGACCATCGGGAGGTTGATGCCCTTGCCGCCCTTGCAGATCTTCTGCGAGGCCGCGACCTCCTCCTCCTTCAGCGCGGAGTCGGAGCCGGCAAGGGCGACCTGGCCCTGGTTGAACTTGGTGATGCCGCCGCCGGAGCCGATGGCCTGGTAGTTGACCTCGACACCTTCACAGGCGGCCTGGAAGTTCTTGACCCACAGGTCCATGGCGTTCTTCTGCGCGGTCGAGCCGGCCGCGAGGAGCTGGCCCTTGGCGCCGTCGCACTTGATGTTCGAGGCGGCGGTGGTCTTCTTGTCGCCGTCCTTGGTGCCGGTGTTGTCGTCCGAACCACACGCCGTGAGGACCAGGGCGCCGGAGACGACGAGGGCACCGATCGCAGTGGCGCGAAGCCCGTTCTTGCGCGAAAGCTTCACTTTCGGGTGTTCCTTCCAGAAGCCGCCTGCCGTGAACCTGAATGTCCTGGCCGTTGTACGGCGGCGTGTGTCGGGGTGTGTGGTGCAGCGCATCCACGTGCACCGTGTACGGCCGAAATTAGGCAGATCAGGTGAAGCCGCCGACGGAGGAGAGTGAACGGAGAGTGAACCGTGCCGTAAGGCGCGGTGCGGCAGCGCCGGAGGGGGACGTCCGGGCGGGTGGTTTCAGGCTGCCGCGAGGGCTCTGAGCAGGGCATCGACCAGAATCCGGTCTCGGGGCTGGGTCAGTCGGTCGCGGGCGGCCGCCGGGGGGAGCCACAGGAGGCGGTCGACCTCGGTGGTGGGTGTGAAGGTGCCCGTACCCGCCTCGGCGGCCCAGTAGACGACCTCCTTGTGGCGGCCGTTCGCCACATAGCGGGTCGTGGGGAGGCGGGCACCGAGCACGCACGCGTGCCCGGTCTCCTCGCGGACCTCGCGTACGGCGGCGGTGGCCGCGTCCTCGCCGCGCTTCAGCTTGCCCTTCGGGTGCGACCAGTCGTCGTACTTGGGCCGGTGGACCAGGCAGATCTCGGTGCCCCCGGACCCGTACGGCGAGCGGCGCCACAGCACGCAGCCCGCCGCCAGGACCGTGCCGTCCCGGCCGGTGATCATGGCACCGAGACCGTCGCCCGCCGCCACGTGCGCTGGAAGGCGAACCGGGCCGCCTCGACGTCATGGCGCTGGTCGGCGTGGAGCACGCCGAGGGCGTAGGCGGTGGCCGGGGCGATCCGCGGGGTGCGGGCGGCGGTGGCCGCGGCCGCCGCCGCCTCGGCCGCGTCGCGGTGCCGGTCCAGGGCGTGGCCGGCCTCGCGCAGGGCGGGGTCGGGGTCGGTGGTGGTGCGGACCTCCTCGGCGTAGCGGTGCAGCCGCAGCAGCAGCCGTACGTGGTGCCAGGGCGCGTCCTGGGCCTCTCCGGCGCCGGCCGCGCCCAGGCCGTGGACCAGGGCCTCGGCGTTGTACGGGTGGGCGGCGCGGCCCAGGGGCAGGGCGGCGACCGCGTCCAGCAGGCGCCTCTCGACCGTCTCGGCGGGCGCGTCGAGGACCTCGAGGGCGGGCGCGGCCGCGGCGGGGCCGAGCGGTACCTCGGAGGCGAGGACCGCGACGGCGTCGGCGACCGCGTGGAAGCGGGAGGAGCCCAGGGCTTGGAGCGCCGCGGAGTGCGCCCGCGTACGGGCCAGGGTCAGCTGGCGCTCCAGGAGTGCTCCGGCGCGCGCCGCGCCCACGGTCAGGCCGCCGCCCGCGGACGCGGTGCCCCGGGCGGCGGGCACGGGACCGGTGCCCGACAGGCGGGACAGCGCGTCCAGCAGGCGGACGAGCCGGGCGGTGCAGGCGTGCTCCAGGGCGAGCGTGCCCGACAGCCAGGCGAGCTCGGCCCGCAGCTGGTCCGACCACGCCGTGTCGAGGAGCGGCCGGAAGGTGTGCAGGGTTCCGCTGATCCGCCGGGCCGCGCAGCGCAGCGCCTGGGCGGCCTCGGCGGCGCCGGCCGTGTCGACGCCGGCCTCGGCGTGCAGGCGCAGGCTGCGCAGGAACGCGGCCGCCTGGGTGTGCAGGTAAGGCGCCAGGACCTCCCCCGCGGTCACGTCCCGGGTGTATTCAGGGCTGTGCACGCCGGCGCCTCCGCGCGTCTATGAGCATCGCCTGGACGTGCCGCAGCGGCTGGCCCTCCGCGTCGGTGGAGTGCCGCGTCCAGTTGCCGTCCGGGCCCAGGTGCCAGGACGTGGTGGTGTCGGACATCCCGGTGTCGAGGAGCCGGGTGAGGGCGGCCCGGTGGGCCGGGTCGGAGACCCGGACCAGGGCCTCTATACGGCGGTCCAGGTTCCGGTGCATCATGTCGGCGCTGCCGAGCCAGACCTCGGGTTCGCCGCCGTTGCCGAAGGCGAAGATCCGGGAGTGCTCCAGGAAGCGGCCGAGGATCGAGCGGACCCTGATGTTCTCGGAGAGGCCGGGGACGCCGGGGCGTACGGCGCAGATGCCGCGGACCCAGACGTCGACCTGTACGCCGGCCTGGGAGGCGCGGTAGCAGGCGTCGATGACCGCCTCGTCGACCATCGAGTTGACCTTGATCTTGACGTAGGCGGGCCGCCCGGCGTGGTGGTGGGCGACTTCCTTGTTGATCCGGGTCACGAGCCCGTCGCGCAGCGACTTGGGGGCGGTCAGAAGCCGGCGGTAGGTCTCGCGGCGCGAGTAGCCCGACAGGCGGTTGAAGAGGTCGGAGAGGTCGGCGCCGACCTGCGGGTCGGCGGTGAGCAGGCCGAGGTCCTCGTAGAGCCGGGCCGTCTTGGGGTGGTAGTTGCCGGTGCCGACGTGCGAGTAGCGGCGCAGGGTGTCGCCCTCCTGGCGGACCACCAGCGAGAGCTTGCAGTGCGTCTTCAGGCCGACCAGACCGTAGACGACGTGGCAGCCGGACTCCTCCAGCTTCCGCGCCCATTTGATGTTGGCCTGCTCGTCGAAGCGGGCCTTGATCTCGACGAGGACGAGGACCTGCTTGCCGGACTCGGCCGCGTCGATGAGGGCGTCGACGATGGGGGAGTCGCCGGAGGTCCGGTAGAGCGTCTGCTTGATCGCGAGGACGTCCGGGTCGGCGGCGGCCTGTTCGAGGAAGGCCTGGACGGAGGTGGAGAAGGAGTCGTACGGGTGGTGCAGCAGGACGTCCCGCTCGCGCAGCGCGGCGAAGATGTCGGGCGCGGACGCGGACTCGACCTCGGCCAGGTCGCGGTGGGTGCCGGCGACGAACTTCGGGTACTTCAGCTCGGGCCGGTCCTGGGCGGCGACTCCGAAGAGCCCGGTCAGGTCCAGCGGCCCGGGCAGCGGGTAGACCTCCGACTCGGACACCTTCAGCTCGCGGACGAGCAGGTCGAGGACGTACGGGTCGATGGACTCCTCGACCTCCAGGCGGACCGGCGGGCCGAAGCGGCGCCGCATGAGCTCCTTCTCCAGGGCCTGGAGGAGGTTCTCGGCGTCGTCCTCCTCGACCTCCAGGTCCTCGTTCCGGGTCACCCGGAACATGTGGTGGGCCAGCACCTCCATGCCCGGGAAGAGCTCTTCCAGGTGGGCGGCGATGACGTCCTCCAGGGGGACGTACCGCTGGGGGGAGGCCTCCAGGAAGCGGGTCAGCAGCGGCGGGACCTTCACCCGGGCGAAGTGGCGGTGGCCGCTGACCGGGTTGCGTACGACGACGGCCAGGTTGAGCGAGAGGCCGGAGATGTACGGGAAGGGGTGCGCCGGGTCGACGGCGAGGGGGGTGAGGACCGGGAAGATCTGCTGGCGGAAGAGGGTGAACAGGCGGGCCTGTTCCTTTTCGGTCAGCTCGGGCCAGCGGATGAGGTGGATGCCTTCGTCGGCGAGGGCGGGGGCGACGTCCTGCTGGAAGCAGGCGGCGTGCCGGGCCATGAGCTCGCGCGAGCGGGTCCAGATCAGGTCGAGGACCTCGCGGGGCTGGAGCCCGGAGGCGGAGCGGGTGGCGACTCCGGTGGCGATGCGGCGCTTGAGGCCGGCCACCCGGACCATGAAGAACTCGTCCAGGTTCGAGGCGAAGATCGCGAGGAAGTTGGCCCGTTCGAGGAGCGGGGTCGCGGGGTCCTCGGCGAGTTCGAGGACGCGCTCGTTGAAGGCCAGCCAGCTGCGCTCACGGTCGAGGAAGCGGCCTTGGGGCAGCTCGGCGCCGTAGCCGTCGGCCTCGTAGGAGTCGAGGTCGGCGTCGATCTCCGGCTCCAGGTCGGAGACCGGGTGCGGGGAGACGGTGGGGGCGCGGTGCGCGGCTATGGACCCGACGGACGGCTGGGTGGCGGGCTGTGCGGAGGACTGGACCGGGACCTCGGCGGGCTGCTGGCTCATGGCCCCATTCTTCCGCGCGAAGGGGTGGTCGGGCGCGTCGGAGCGGGCCGTGGTGGAGGGAAGTCTCCCTTTGGGGAGGGCTGGCACGGCGGGCTTCATTCACCGAGCGTTGCAAGCGTGTCTGAATGGCCGGTAACGGTGACATGACGTGCGGGATATCGAGGCGGGCCCGGGAGGTGGGTTTCCCGGGCCCGGCAGGCTACGCGTGGCGGGCGCGCAGCACCTTGAAGGCGGCGACGAGCACGAGGGCCGTCAGCGCGAGGACGATACCCGTCTCGATGAGCTGGGTGGGCCAGAAGTGGGAGGCCGGGTGGTAGTCGACGTACTGGGCGGCGATGTCCACGTCGGACCGGCAGATCCCGTTCTCGTTGAGCGGCTCGGGGCAGTACCAGCCGGGCAGCCGCTGCCCCGAGGTGCTGATCAGCCCGGAGTCCACGTACATGCCCATGTCGGGTACGAGGAGGGTCGGGCCGTACGGGCCGGTGACCGTCCGTACCGCCAGGAAGTCCCAGCGCACCGCGGTGAGCACGAGCAGCACCACGCCCAGGACCACCCCGGACACCGCCATGGCCACCACGGTGCGCCGCACGAGCTGACCGACGAGCGCGCCGACGGCGACGGCGAGCAGGCCGTACGCGACGAGGACGGTGCCGGTCGCTTCGTACGTACCCCGCTCGTCCCAGGTGAACAGGTACTCGTTCGCCACCCGGGGCAGGCCGAGTGCGTAGACCCCCATCAGCGCGAGCGTGCCGACGGCCGTCACGGCGGCCGCCATGACCAGCTTCGAGGCGAGCCAGCGGCTCGCCGTGACGGACTGGGTCAGGGCCAGTTTGTACGTCCCCGATTCCAGCTCGCGGGCGACCATCGGGCCCGCGACGAACACGCCGACGAGGAGCGGGAGGAAGGTCATGCCCAGGGCGAAGTACTCCATGCCCCACCGCAGCAGCGTGTGGCCGTTGTCCTGGTTGGTGCCCGGGATGCGGGAGTCCCACAGCATCAGGCCTCCGACGCAGACCAGGCTCAGGAGCACGACCGCTCCGACGCTCCGCAGCGCCTTGCGGTGCTGGCGAACGACGACCCAGCGGGGGCCGGTCAGGGAGAGGAGGGTGCTCACGCGGCGGCTCCTTCGGTCAGCAGGGTCGGGGCCTGGGGGGAGCGCAGGTGGGCCAGGAGCAGCTCCTCCAGGGTGGGTTCGGAGGTCTCCCAGGGGCCGTCGACCGGGCCTTGGGCGCGGATCAGGGCGGTCAGCTGACGGCCCGTCGTGCGTGATTCGACGACGGTGTGCGGGGCGAGGTCGGCGACCGGGCCGGTGAGCAGGGTGTGGGCGGCGAGGAGGTCGTCGATGGGGCCGCCGAGGCGGATGTGGCCGCCGTCGACGAGGAGCAGATGGTCGCAGGCGCCTTCGAGCTCGGTGAGGATGTGCGACGACATCACCACGGACGTGCCGTGTTCGGCGGCGTCGGCCATGAGGGCGCCCATCAGCTGGTGGCGGGCGAGCGGGTCGAGGTCGGCCATCGGCTCGTCCAGGAGGAGCAGTTCGGGCCGTTTGGCGAGCGCGAGGGCGAGCGCGACGCGGGTGCGCTGGCCGCCGGAGAGGGCGCGGACGCGCGTGTCGGGGTCGAGCCCGCCGTCGGTGACGATCCGCCGGGCGAGGGCTGCGTCCCAGCGTCCGGGGTTGAGTTCGGCGCCCATGCGCAGGGTCTCGTCGACGGTGAGCTGGGGGTAGAGCGGCTTGTCCTGGGCGACGTAGGCGAGCTGGTCGCGGCCGGGGGCCCGGATCGCGCCCTCGGTGGGGCGCAGGAGCCCGGCGGCGAGGGCGAGCAGCGTGGACTTTCCGGCGCCGTTGGGGCCGACGAGGGCGCAGACGCGGCCCGCGGGGAGCTGGAAGGAGCAGTCCCGCAGGGCCCAGCCCCGTCCTTGTGCCCGTCCTCGTCCGTAGCGTTTGCCGAGGCCTTCCGCCTCGATCACCAGCTCGTTCATGCGGTGTCCCCCTTGAAGTGTTCGTCGAGTACGGAGGTGAAGAGCGCGGCCACGTCGTCCCTTTCCAGGCCGGCCGCGCGGGCGCGGCGGGCCCAGTCGGTGAGCTCGTCGTGCAGGGGCGAGTCGGCGGGCGCGCCGCCCAGGGACTTCCGTACGAACGTGCCCAGGCCGCGGCGGGCCTCGACGAGGCCCTCGCGTTCGAGTTCGCGGTAGGCCTTGAGCACGGTGTTCGGATTGATGGCGGTGGCTTCGACGACCTCGCGTGCGGTGGGCAGCTTGTCGCCGGGCTCCAGCAGGCCCAGGCGCAGGGCCTGTTTGGTCTGCTGGACGATCTGGAGATAGGTGGCGACGCCACTGCGCCGGTCGATGCGGTACTCGACCACGATCCTTGCACCACCCTTTCACTAATTGAGTAGTGAAAGGGTGGTGCAAAAGAGGGGGCGGTGTCAACCGCCCCCTCATTCAAGGTTTGTTCGGGGCCCCGATCAGGACTCCGTGCGGACCCGGATCAGGACTCCGTGCGGTACATCAGGTCCACCTCGTGGGTCACGAAGCCCAGCCGTTCGTAGACCGTCAGCGCGGCCACGTTGTCCGCGTCCACGTACAGCATCGCCGTCGGCATCCCCTGCGCCGCCAGGTGGCGCAGCCCGATCGCCGTGAGCGCCTTGCCCAGGCCCCCGCCCTGCGCCTCCGGCAGGATCCCGACCACGTACACCTCGCCGAGCTGCTTCTCGGCGTGCACCTTCGTCCAGTGGAAGCCGACGATCTGCCCGTCCGACTCCCGGACGGCGAGGAAGAAGCCCTTCGGGTCGAACCACGGCTCGGCCTTGCGGTCGTCCAGGTCGCGCTGGGCCAGCGAGCCCTGCTCGGGGTGGTGGGCGAAGGCCGCCGCGTTGGCCGCGAGCCAGGCCTCGTCGTCCTCGCCGGGGACGAAGGTCCGGATGGTGATGCCATCCGGAATCACCGGCTCCGGAATGTCCAGCGGACTCAACGGGCGGCGCAGCTGACGCAGTTCACGGAAGAGGGTGAGCCCGAGCACCTGCGCCAGATGGCGGGCCGCCGACTTCCCGCCGTGCGCCCACACCCGCAGCCGCTTGCCCGAGGCGCCCAGCAGCGCGGAGCCGAGCGCCCGGCCGTGGCCGCGGCCGCGGTGCGCCGGATGGACGACCAGCTCGGCCGCCGGCGCCTCCACCGGGTCGGTCTCCTCCAGCTGCGCGTACCCGAGGAGTTCGAAGCCGACGGTCAGCAGGAAGTGCCGCACGCCCTCGCGCCGGCCGCCCCGCATGTACAGCCGGCCCTGCTCGGAGACCGGCTCCATGCCGTCGGCCCGGGCCGCGGCCGCGAGCAGGGTGTTCACCTGCTCGATCTGCTCCGGGTCCAGCTCGTCGAGGGTGCGGATCTGCCGTCCTGGCTCAAGGGCTGCTGGTGCGTCAGTCGTCATACGTACGAGCGTACGGCGGCAGGGCTCCGCCCCGAGGGCGACCGGGCCCACAGCAATGGCAACCAGCTCGTAACCCGCGCCCCCCTGTTGCGCTACGCGCGTTGACTCTAGGCTGCGCTGGCTACACAAGACTCACGCTGAACTCACGAGGGGACAGATGTCAGCGACACCGCAGAAGAGCCGGGCCATTCGGCGCCTGCTCGCCGCAGCCGCCGGGCTGACCACCGTCGGCGCCCTGGTCGCCGCGATTCCGAACGCCGGTGCCGACGACCGCGGTCCTGGTCAGGCAGCCGCGAAGGGGCGGACGGTCGACGTCCAGCTGCTCTCCTTCAACGACCTGCACGGCACCCTGGAGGAGCCCCAGGGCTCCTCGGGCAATGTGCAGGAGCGGCAGCCCGACGGCACGGTCAAGGCCGTCCCGGCCGGCGGTATCGCCAATCTGGCCGCGCACCTGCGGGAGGCCCGGCAGGGCAACGAGTACTCCATCACGGCCGCCGCGGGCGACATGATCGGCGGCAGCCCGCTGCTGTCCGGTCTCTTCCACGACGAGCCGTCCATCGAGGCGATGAACAAGCTGAAGCTCGATGTGACGAGCGTCGGCAACCACGAGTTCGACGAGGGCCGTGCCGAGCTGCAGCGCATGCAGTACGGCGGCTGCCACCCGAAGGACGGCTGCTACGAGAAGGACGAGAACGGCGAGGAGAAGATCTTCTCCGGCGCCGCCTTCCCCTATCTCGCCGCCAACGTGACGGTCGAGAAGACCGGCCGCCCGCTGCTGCGCCCGTACTGGGTGTGGAACCACAAGGGCGTCAAGATCGGCTTCATCGGTGTGACCCTGGAGGGCACCCCGGACGTGGTCACCGCCGAGGGCGTCAAGGGCCTCAAGTTCGGCGACGAGGTCGAGACGATCAACAAGTACGCCAAGGTGCTCGAGAAGCAGGGCGTGAAGTCGATCGTGGCGCTGGTCCACGAGGGCGGCGCGCCGACCTCGCCCGCGTACAACTACAACTGCGACAGCCCCGGCCCGGGCGACGGCATCTCCGGCCCGATCGTGGACATCGCCAAGAAGGTCACCCCGCAGGTCGACGCCTTCGTCACCGGGCACACGCACCAGGCGTACGCGTGCAGCATCCCGGACCCGTCGGGCAAGCCGCGTACAGTCACCTCCGCCGCCTCCATCGGCCGGCTGTACACCGACACCACGCTCACCTACGACCGCAAGACCAAGGACATCGTCCGCACGAGCGTCCGGTCGATGAACCACGTGGTCACCCGCGACCCGGCGAAGGTCGAGAAGTTCGCCCCGGACATGCCGCTGCTGATCGACCGGTGGAAGACGCTGGCCGCCCCGATCGCCAACCGGCCCCAGGGCTACATCTCCGCGAACATCGACGGCCGCGGCTCGACGGCGTACGAGAAGCCGCTCGGCAACCTGATCGCGGACGCCCAGCTGGAGGCGCTCGCCCCGGCCGACAAGGGCGGCGCGCAGATCGCCTTCATGAACCCCGGCGGAATCCGCTCGGACCTGGCGTACGCCAAGTCCGGTGACGAGGCGGTCGACGGCATCGTGACGTACGGCGAGGCCTTCACGGTCCAGCCGTTCACCAACATGATGAACATCGTCGACCTCCCCGGCTCGCAGGTCATCGCCGCGCTGAAGCAGCAGGTCAGCGGCGCCAACGAGGCCTCGATCCGGATCCTGCAGGTGTCGAAGGGCCTCACCTACACCCTCGACCTGACGAAGACCGGTGCGGACCGTGTGGTCACCGACTCGATCAAGCTGAACGGTGTCGCGATCGACCCGGCGAAGACCTACCGCGTCGCGATGAACGAGTTCCTCGCGGGCGGCGGCGACGGCTTCCCGGCGCTGGGCACCGGCACCAACAAGCTGGTCGGCGCCTCCGACCTGGACGTCTTCAACGCCTACCTGGCCGCGCACTCCACCCCGAGCGCCCCGCTGGCGCCGCCGGCGACGGGCCGGATCACGGTCGTCAAGTAGCCCACGGAGCCGGGTGAGCGCTCCTGGCACATGTCCGGCCCGAAGGGGACGGCGGCTCGTCCGCCGTCCCCTTCGCGCTGCCCGTCCCCTTCGCGCTGCCCGGACCCTTCCGTGCTTGTCGTGCACGCGTCACAATCCGCGCATGGATCGCAGACGCTTCCTCGCGGGCGCGCTCGCCGCGTCCGGGGCCGTACTCCTCGGCGCCGCACCCGCCGCACGGGCCCTCGGCACCCAGGACTGGATGGCCGGCCAGAAGGACACCACCCGCCTCCAGGAACTCACCATCCCCGGCACGCACGACTCAGGCGCCCGCCAGGGCGGCCTCTGGGCGGCCTGCCAGAACATGACCGTCCCTCAGCAGCTCGACGCCGGCATCCGCTTCCTCGACGTGCGCTGCCGCGTGACCGGCGGATCCTTCGCCATCCACCACGGCGCCGCCTACCAGCACCTGATGTTCGGGGACGTTCTCGTCGCCTGCGCCGACTTCCTCGCCGCCCGCCCCTCCGAGACCGTGCTGATGCGGGTCAAGCAGGAGTACTCCACCGACAGCGACCAGACCTTCCGCGCGATCTTCGACGACTACCTCGACAACCGCGGCTGGCGGCCGCTCTTCCGCATCTCCGACACCCTCCCCGCCGACCTCGGCGCGGCCCGCGGCAAGGTGGTGCTCCTCGCCGACAACGGCGGCCTGCCCGGCCTGCGGTACGGCGACGGTTCCGTCTTCGACATCCAGGACGACTACATGGCCGAGCCGTTCGCCAAACGCGGCCGGATCGAGAACCACTTCCGCAAGGCCGTCCAGCAGCCCGGCAAGCTCTACGTGAACTACACCAGCACCTCCGCCTACATGCCGCCGCGCTGGAACTCCGACCGCCTCAACCCCCAGGTCCACGGCTTCGTCGACGGCGGCGAGATGGCCGGCCGGACCGGGCTCGGCATCGTCCCCATGGACTTCCCCGACACCCGCTCCGGCCTCGTCGCCTCACTGCTGCGGCACAACCCCGCCTGACGGTCCCGCGGGCGGTGGTGTCGGCGCCCCCGGCAGCCGCACCACCGCGCGCGTACCGCCCCCCTCGGCCGCGAAGAGGGCCACCGTGCCGCCCGCCTGCTGGACCGTGCGGGCCACGATCGACAGACCGAGCCCCGAGCCCGGCAGCGAACGGGCTGAGGGGGAGCGCCAGAAGCGCTCGAAGACGTGCGGCAGCTCGTCGGCGGGGATGCCGGGCCCGTGGTCCCGTACGGACAGCTCGCCACCGGTCAGCGCCACCTCGACCGTGCCGCCGGGCGGCGAGAACTTCACCGCGTTGTCCAGCACGTTCACCAGCGCCCGCTCCAGAGCGGCCGGCTCCGCCCGTACGTACCAGTGCCGCAGCTCGGCCGTGAAGGTCAGCTCGGGGCCGCGCAGCCGCGCCCGCTCCAGGGCCGCGTCGACGATGTCGTGCAGGGCGACGACCTCCAGCGGCCCCTGGTGGGCGGCGTCCGGCCGGGACAGCTCCTGGAGGTCGCCGATCAGCGCGGCCAGCTCGGTCATCTGCGCCTTCACCGACGCCATCAGGGCCCGCCGGTCGTCCGGCGGGATCGCCCGCCCGGTCTCCTCGCTGCGGGCCAGCAGCTCGATGTTGGTCCGCAGCGAGGTCAGCGGGGTGCGCAGCTCGTGCCCGGCGTCCGCGATCAGCTGGGCCTGCCGGTCCCGTGAGGTGGCGAGCGCGGCGGTCATCGCGTTGAAGGACCGGGAGAGCCGGGCGATCTCGTCCTCGCCCTCGACCGGGATGCGCACGGTCAGGTCCTCCGTACGGGCCACGTGCTCGACCGCGCCGGTCAGCCGGTCGACGGGCTTGAGCCCGGCCCGCGCCACCCACAGCCCGGCGGCCCCGGCGCCGACGACACCGACCCCGGCGAGCAGGCTCAGCAGCAGGGCGAGCTGGTTGAGGGTGGAGTCGATCTCGGTGAGCGGCCGTGAGACGGAGACGGTGAAGCGCTCCACGCCGACCTGCTGCCGGGCGGTGTGCACCCGCACCTCCGTGCCGTCGTCGGTGGTGCTGGTGTGCAGCGCCTCGTCGACCAGCCCGTTCGCCACCCGTACGTCCGCGGTGGTCACCTTCACCGGCTGGTAGTACGGGGGGGTGCAGCGCTGCCCGTCCGGCAGCACGATCTGGATGTACGCGAAGGTCCGCTGCCCCGGGGGCGGGGCGGCCGTCGACCCGCACGCGACGCGGGCGTCGCGGATCGTCCCGGTCGGCGCGCTGGTGTTGCGCAGCGACGTGTCCAGCTCGTCGTGGAGCTGCGCCCGCGTCACGAACCAGCAGACCACCGACACCGCGGCCACCGCCACGGCGACCGCCGTCGCCGTCAGCAGGGCGAGCCGCGAACGCAGCGGCAGCGCCCGGAAGCGACGGATCACCCCTCACCGCCCGAGGCGCCGGTGCGCAGCACATAGCCGACGCCCCGCACGGTGTGCACGAGCCGCGGCTCGCCGCCCGCCTCGGTCTTGCGCCGCAGGTACATCACGTACACATCCAGCGAGTTGGAGCTCGGCTCGAAGTCGAAGCCCCATACCGCCTTGAGGATCTGCTCGCGGGTGAGCACCTGCCGGGGATGGGCGAGGAAGAGCTCCAGGAGCGTGAACTCGGTCCGGGTCAGCTCCACCGTCCGCCCCGCCCGGGTCACCTCGCGGGTCGCCGGGTCCATGCGCAGGTCGGCGAAGGACAGCACGTGCTCCTCGTCGCGCGGGCCGGGCCGCTGCGCGTACGAGCTGCGCCGCAGCAGGGCCCTGATCCGGGCGAACAGCTCGTCCAGTTCGAAGGGCTTCACGAGGTAGTCGTCGGCGCCCGCGTCCAGGCCGGTGACGCGGTCGCCGACGGTGTCGCGGGCGGTGAGCATCAGGATCGGCACGCGCGATCCGCCCGCCCGGATGCGGCGGGCGGCGGTCAGCCCGTCCATCGTGGGCATCTGGATGTCGAGGACGATGAGGTCGGGTGCGTACGCCTCCGCCTTGGCGAGCGCGTCGAGCCCGTCCACGGCGACCTCGGTCCCGTACCCCTCGAAGGCGAGGCTGCGCCGGAGCGCCTCGCGCACGGCGGGTTCGTCGTCGACGATGAGGATGCGGTCGCCTTCGTTCATTCCCTCAGCCTCGCACGCGGTCAGCGGTCGCCGCCGGAGCGGAGGCTGTCCAGGTCCGCCTTGACGGTGTCGACGGGGATGGCGAAGCCGAGGCCGACGCTGCCGGCGTTGGACCCGCCGGTGGAAGTGGGCGAGTACATCGCGGAGTTGATGCCGATGATCTCGCCGTTCATGTTGATGAGCGCGCCGCCGGAGTTGCCCGGGTTGAGCGAGGCGTCGGTCTGCAGGGCCTTGTACGTCGTCTTCGAGTCGCCGGTGTCGCCGTTGAACTGCTGACCGCCGAATTCGAAGGGCCAGCCCTGGCGCGGGTCCTGCCGCTGTCCGCCCTCGTCCTTGGAGACGGTGACGTCGCGGTCGAGCGCGGAGACGATCCCGCTGGTGACCGTGCCGGTGAGGCCCTCGGGGGAGCCGATCGCGACGACCTGGTCGCCGACGCGGACCTTCGAGGAGTCGCCGAGGGTGGCCGCCTTCAGGCCCTTGGCGCCGTTCAGCTTGATCAGGGCGAGGTCCTTGCCGGGGTCGGTGCCGACGACCTTGGCGTCGTACGTCCTGCCGTCGCTGAGCCGGACCTTGACGGAGCTCGCGCCCGCGATGACGTGGTTGTTGGTGACGATCTCGCCGTCCCCGGTGATGATCACGCCGGAGCCGGTGGACTTGCCGCCGCCCCCCGTGGCGTTGATCTCGACGATGCTGGGCGAGACGGCCTGCGCGACCCCGGCGACCGTGCCCTTGCTGGACTGCGCGATGCCGGTGCCGCTCACCCCGGTCGAGGAGGTGCCCTGGTCGCCGGTGAGCTGCTGCACGGCGGTGGCCGCCCCACCGCCGATCGCGGCGGCGGCGAGCGCGACGGCGACGAGCAGCGCGACGGGCCGGCGGGCCCGCGCGGGGGCGGCGTGCGCGGGCCCCGCGGGCGCGGGCGCCGGGGCGTACGGAGGCGGGGGCGGGTAGGCGCCACCGGCCGGCTGCTGGATGGTGTCCTGGCCCTCGGGTCCGCCGTGGCGGTAGTGGTCCGTCATGGATACGACTCTCGGCGGCGTCCATGAGAAACGTCTGAGGACGCCCTGAGAAGCCCGACAGAAGCTCGTATGCCCGATATAAGAGCGGGGCGGGGGCGGGACGGGGGCGCGGGCGTACGCGGTCCCGGTACGGCGGCCCGCGCCCGGCGCACTGCTAGGCCGTCGTGGGGGGGCCCGCTCCAGGCAGCGGGCACCGTGGTCCGGGCGTGCGCCGCGCCGTGCCCGGCGCACTGCCAGGTCGTCGTCATCGCGCCGCGCCGCGCCGCGCCGACCGGCCGGCGGCCGGCCCGGGGCCGGTGGCCGCGGGGAGCCGGTTCGCGCGGGGGTGCGGGTGCCCGCGGGGCCTTCGGTCCCGGCGGGTCAGTTGCAGCCGCAGCTGCGCCGGACCACCAGCGCCGACGGGAACTGCTTGACCCGCTCCCGACGCGACCCCGTCACCCGCAGGCCGTCGTCGAGCACGAGATCGACCGCCGCCCGGGCCATCGCCGGGCGGTCGGAGGCCACAGTCGTCAGCGGCGGGTCGGTCAGGCCCGCCTCCTTCACGTCGTCGAAGCCGGCCACCGCCAGCTCGGTCGGTACGTCGATCCGCAGCTCGCGGGCGGCCCGCAGCACCCCGATCGCCTGGTCGTCGGTCGCGCAGAAGATCGCCGTGGGCCGGTCCGGAGCCGAGAGGATCTTCAGGGCGACGAGGTAGGCGTCGTAGCGGTTGTACGGGGCCTTGAACAGTCGGCCATCGACCGGGCGGCCGGACTCCACCATCGCCCGGCGCCAGCCCTCGACGTGGTCGGCGACCGGGTCGCCGACCGCAGGGGTCGACTCAACACCGCCGAGACAGGCCACGTACGCGTGCCCGTGCTCCAGCAGATGGCGGGTGGCGAGCTGCGCGCCGCCGATGTCGTCCGTGACGACGGCGACGTCGTCGATCGCCTCGGGCCGTTCGTGCAGCAGCACCACGCGCGCGTCCCACGCCTCGATCTCCTGCGCGGCCCGCTCGCTGGGGCCCTGGCTGACCAGGATCAGTCCGGAGACCCGCATGCCGAGGAAGGCACGGAGATAGTGGACCTCGCGTTCGTCGCGATAGTCCGAATTCCCGACGAGGACCATTTTTCCGCGCTCGGCCGCGGCCTGTTCGACCGCGTGGGCCATTTCCGCGAAGAAAGGCTGGCGCGCGTCCGGGACGATCATGCCTATGAGGTCCGTGCGTCGCGATGCCATCGCCTGGGCGACCCGGTCGGGCCGGTACCCCAGTTCCTTGATCGCGGCGAGGACACGCTCGCGCGTGGCCGGGGCGACCGGCCGGGGTCCGTTGTTGATGACGTAGCTGACGACCGCGGTCGAAGTACCCGCCAGTCGTGCCACATCGTCCCGCGTCACCTTGGCCACGCGCGGAAGTCTACGCGGGGTGACCTACCTCTTGGCAGGTCGTACCGCTGCTTCTTCCAGCGTGATCCTGTCGTCCGAAGGAGTGACGGTGGTGCTCGCCTCCTTGACCCGGGCCTCCTCGGCCGCCCTCTCCACCTTCTCCGGGGTGACGAATCGGTAGCCGACGTTGCGGACCGTTCCGATCAGCGACTCGTGCTCGGGGCCGAGCTTGGCCCGCAGCCGCCGTACGTGGACGTCCACCGTCCGGGTGCCACCGAAGTAGTCGTACCCCCAGACCTCCTGGAGGAGCTGGGCGCGGGTGAAGACCCGGCCGGGGTGCTGGGCGAGGTACTTCAGCAGCTCGAACTCCTTGAAGGTCAGGTCGAGGACCCGGCCCTTCAGTTTCGCGCTGTAGGTCGCCTCGTCCACCGACAGGTCGCCGTTGCGGATCTCCATCGGGGAGTCGTCGGAGACGATCTGCTGGCGGCCCGTCGCGAGCCGCAGCCGGGCCTCGACCTCGGCCGGACCGGCCGTGTCGAGCAGGACGTCGTCGATACCCCAGTCGGCGGTGACGGCGGCCAGGCCGCCCTCGGTGACCACGAGGATCAGCGGACAGCCGGGGCCGGTGGAGCGCAGCAGCTGGCACAGCGACCGGACCTGTGGAAGGTCGCGGCGGCCGTCGACGAGGATGACGTCGGCACCGGGGGTGTCGACGAGGGCCGGCCCCTCGGCGGGGGCCACTCGCACGTTGTGCAGCAGCAGACCGAGGGCGGGTAGCACCTCTGTCGACGGCTGGAGGGCATTGGTCAGGAGCAGCAGAGAGCTCATCGCGCCCCACCTGCCCGGGTCGTCGTCTCTTGGTCGTGCACGGTTCGCTCGCCCATAACGTCGGTTCCTCCTCGGTCCCTGCGAGGACGTGGCGGTGCTTCGTACGTATTCCCACGCTCCGGACTCCCGCGCCCTGAGAAGTCCAGTGTGAGCCTTTGTTCACCTGGTCGTAACAACGGTCGGCAAACACAAAAGGACCCGGGGGCTGCGCTGCCCGGATCCTCTGCCAGCAGAATAGCCCACAGGGGTTCCGAGGCAGAGGGCGGATTTCACATGGTGGATGTTTTCTCGCTCACGTCCGGCCTTCGCCGTGCAATCTTGACGACATTCGACGGTGTCCCGATCGAGGCTGTGTACGAGCCGTCGGAGCGGGGAACGGCGGCCACCGCGGTGGTCGTCGCCCATGGCTTCACGGGGTCGGTCGACCGGCCCGCGGTCCGGCGGGCCGCACGCGCGTTCGCCCGGCGGGCGGCTGTGGTCACCTTCTCCTTCCGGGGGCACGGCGGCTCGGGCGGGCGCTCGACGGTCGGGGACCGTGAGGTCCTGGATCTCGCGGCGGCCGTCGCCTGGGCGCGTGAACTCGGCCACGCGCGCGTGGTGACGGTCGGCTTCTCCATGGGCGGCTCGGTGGTCCTGCGGCACGCGGCGCTCCACCGGGAGCACACGGGGCGCACGGAAGCACACGCTCCGGGAGCCCACCGGGCCGGCTCACACGCCGGCACGCACACGGACGCAGTCGCCGCCGTCAGCGCGCCCGCCCGCTGGTTCTACCGGGGTACGGCTCCGATGCGCCGCCTGCACTGGGTGGTCACCAGGCCCGCCGGGCGGCTCGTCGGCCGGTACGGCCTCGGTACCCGTATCCATCCCAGGGACTGGGACCCCGTCCCCCTGTCGCCGGTCGAGGCCGTGCCCCTGATCGCGCCGACGCCGCTGCTGATCGTGCACGGCGACCGCGACCCGTACTTCCCGGTGGACCATCCCCGGATGCTGGCCGCGGCCGGTGACACCGAGCTGTGGCTGGAGCGCGGCATGGGCCACGCCGAGAACGCCGCCGACGACGCCCTGCTCGCGCGGCTCGCGGACTGGCTCACGCGCGCATAGCCCAGAATGGAGGCGGCGCGCACACGAACGAAGGGAGCGCCGCTATGGCAGCGGGGACCATCCGCTACTGGGCCGCGGCCAAGTCCGCCGCCGGTGTCGCCGAGGAGCCGTACGCGGCGGAGACCCTGGCGGAGGCGCTGGACGCCGCCCGCGCGAACCACCCGGGCGAGCTCGTCCAGGTGCTGCGGCGGTGTTCGTTCCTGGTCGACGGTGACCCCGTCGGGACCCGCGGGCATGAGACCGTACGCCTTGCCGAGGGCGGCACGGTCGAGGTGCTCCCGCCGTTCGCAGGAGGGTGAACCACACGTCATGAGCAGCGATCAGCAGTATCCGTACCCCGAGCCCCATCCGCAGGATCCGTACGGACAGCAGCAGTACGGGCAGCAGCAGTACGGGTACCAGGACCCCAACGTCACCCAGACGTGGGAGGGCCAGACGTGGGACACGCAGTACCAGCCCGCCGTCCGTCCGGCCGCCGCCGCGGACACGGCCTACCTGCCGCCCCAGACCCCGGCCCCGCAGACCGCGCACCCGCTGCCGCCGGAGGTGCCCGGCCCCGCCCCCTACGAGCCGCGGCACGCCCAGCCTCAGCCGATGCCGCAGCCCATGCCGCAGGCCGTGGCTCAGCCGTACGAGACGTATGAGGCGTACGAGCCGCACCTCGCGCCCGCGTCGCCCGCGTCGCCCGCGGAGCAGCCCGCCGCGTACGAGCCCCCGGCCGCTGGCGGCCCCTCCTACAGCGCCCCCACGACCATGGGCAACGCCCGCATCACCGACGCGCAACGCGCGCGTGCCGAGGGCCGGTCGCCGATCATCGAGCCCGGCATGCAGCCCGCGGCCCTCACCGCCGTTCTCGGCGTGCTGCTGGCGGTCGGCGCGGGCATCGGCTCGTACGGGCTGCTGGTGCCGCTCGTCCTGCTCCAGGCCGTCACCGCCGCCGGATGGTTCCGGCTCAACGGCATGTGGCCCGCCCGCCAGGGCATCGCGCTCGCCTTCCTCGGCGGCGTCACGGCCGACGTCGTCCTGCTCGCCGTCGGCCGGGAGAACGCACCGGCCGCGATCATCGGCACCCTCGGCGTGTGGGTGCTGCTCACCCTCGTCCTCCAGCTGCGCAGTCGGGCGGCCGCCGACGAGCGGATGTACGGGCTGATGGCCACCGTCGCCTCGGCGGCGCTGACCATCGTCGCGGCCGGGCACCTCGGCGCCGATCCGGACGCCGTCGTCGTCGGCGGGGCCGCCGTCGCCGTCGCCACCCTGGCCCGCGCGCTGCCCCTGCCGGGCCCCGTGTCCGTCGTGGCGTCCCTGCTGGCCGCCACCGGCGCCGGGATCGCCACGGGCGGCCTCACCGACCTGGGCTCCTCGGGTGCGCTGCTCGGCCTCGGGGCCGGGGTGTGCGCGCTGGTCGGGCTGCGGGCGGCGAGCTACGACTACCCGTCGCGGTTCGTGCACATGACCGCCGGTGTCGCCCTGCCGCTCGCCGCGGCCGCGCCCGCCGTCTACCTGCTGGGCCGCGCCCTGGCCTGACCCCGGGCCCCTCTTCCGGTTCTCCCAGGGGAACCATCCGGCCCTCCGGCACGTCGATCATCTTGGACAAAGGGTCGGACGCCGAGGGCCGGGCCGGGGCGGGCGGGGGACTTACAGACCATGCGAGCACTGCGCATTCTGCTGATCGTCGCCGTGATCCTCGGCGGCGTCTTCGTCGCCGTGGACCGAATAGCGGTGAACTACGCGGAGTCCGAGGCCGCGGACCGCATCAAGGTGGGGGCCGCGCGGGCGGCCTCGACGGATGTCTCCATCAAGGGCTTCCCCTTCCTCACCCAGGCCGTCGACAAGCGCTTCGACGAGGTCGACGTCACCCTCAAGGGCGTCGAGGCCAGCGCCGGCAGCCGCCGCATCACGATCAGCGAGATGACGGCCGCCTTCCAGGACGTGAAGGTCGACGACGACTTCTCCGAGGCGACCGCCGCGACCGCCTTCGGCACCGCGCTGATCTCCTACGAGGACCTCACCCGGGCCGCCCGCAACGACGTCACCGTCTCGTACGGCGGCAACGGCAAGGTCAAGGTCACCGGCGGGTTCCAGATCTTCGGGCGGACCCTCTCGCGGAGCGTGGTCTCCACGGTGACGCTGGCCGACGGGAACACGATCCGGGTCAGGGCCGACAAGGTGCCCGGGGAGGGCATCCCCGGGCTCGCCGACCTCATCCGCAAGCGCACCGACTTCGACCGGCAGATAGGTGCCCTGCCGCAGGGCATGAAGCTGTCGAAGGTCGAGGCGCGCGAGGATGGCGTCGCGATAACGGTCACCGGCAAGGACGTCGTCCTGGCGGGCTGAACCCCGCCCAGCCCCCTCCAGCCTCGGCTCTGCCACATACTGAGACACCGTTGTCCGCTCCGCAGATAGGGGCGCTCGACACCCCGTCCCACACCCTGCCCCGAGCCCCCGTTCCAGCGATCACATCCCACATCGCGGACGATCGTGTCTCAAAATACGACACACCGGTGACATGGCCGTCCGTCCGTCCCTACGATCGGACGCATGAAGCGACAGGCGGACCTCACGAAGCGGCGGGCAGTAGACCTGTGCCGCGTCGCCGCCATGCTCTGTCGTTCCGTCTGAGCGGGACGCTCACCGTCCCGTATTCCTCAGGCCCTTCGACTTCGTCGGGGCCACCCCGTGTAGCCGTACGCACGCCGATGACGCGTACCCGAAACACCCCGCACCACCCCGCCGCACACTGCCCCGGAGGAGAAACAGCATGGCTCGCAGCGACGTCCTGGTAGACGCCGACTGGGTCGAGGCCAACCTCGACAACCCCCAGGTCGCGATCGTCGAGGTCGACGAGGACACCTCGGCCTACGAGAAGAACCACATCCGCAACGCCATCCGGATCGACTGGACCAAGGACCTCCAGGACCCGGTCCGCCGCGACTTCATCGACCAGGAGGGCTTCGAGAAGCTCCTCTCGGCGAAGGGCATCGCGAACGACACCACCGTGATCCTCTACGGCGGCAACAACAACTGGTTCGCCTCCTACGCCTACTGGTACTTCAAGCTCTACGGCCACCAGGACGTCAAGCTCCTCGACGGCGGCCGCAAGAAGTGGGAGCTGGACTCCCGCGACCTGGTCGCCGAGGTCCCGCAGCGCCCCGCGACCGAGTACAAGGCCAAGGCCCAGGACACCTCCATCCGTGCCTTCCGTGACGACGTCGTGGCCGCGATCGGTGCCCAGAACCTGGTCGACGTCCGCTCGCCCGACGAGTTCAGCGGCAAGCTGCTCGCCCCGGCCCACCTCCCGCAGGAGCAGTCGCAGCGCCCCGGCCACGTGCCCAGCGCCCGCAACATCCCGTGGTCGAAGAACGCCAACGACGACGGCACCTTCAAGTCGGACGACGAGCTCAAGGTCCTCTACCAGGAGGAGCAGGTCGACCTGGCGAAGGACACCATCGCGTATTGCCGTATCGGTGAGCGCTCCGCGCTGACCTGGTTCGTGCTGCACGAGCTGCTCGGTGTCGAGAACGTCAAGAACTACGACGGCTCCTGGACCGAGTACGGCTCCCTCGTCGGCGTGCCGATCGAGCTCGGCGCCAACAAGTAGAACCCCGGACGTCAGACCTCCGGACCCCTCGACCGTAAGGACAGAAAACATGTGTGGAGCGCAGCCCGGCGGCCCCGACGCCTCGACGATCAAGCCCGGTGAGACCACGATCCAGGGTTACGTGACCAAGGACGGCGAGCCCGTCAAGGGGTACGTGCGCCTGCTGGACTCGACCGGTGAGTTCACCGCCGAGGTGCCGACCTCGACGACCGGCCAGTTCCGCTTCTACGCGGCCGAGGGCACCTGGACCGTGCGCGCCCTCGTCCCGGGCGGCACCGCCGACCGTACGGTCGTGGCGCAGAAGGGTGGTCTCGCGGAGGTCGCCATCGCGGTGTGACACCGCACACCGAACCGGCCGAAGGGCCGCACCTCCTGGGGGGTTGGACGCCGACCAGGACCTGAGGTGCGGCCCTTCGGTCATGCCCGGGTGCGCGGGCGTACCGTGAAGGTATGTACGCGCGGCGCCGGCACGTCTACTTCGTGATGATGGGGGCCTGCCTGGCGCTCTTCGTGGGCGCCTGGGCCGTCGTCAGGCTGTGGTCGATGCCGGTCGCGATCGGGATGTGCGTCGTCGCCATGGTCATTCCGCCGGTCGCCGCGATGATCGCCAACCGGCGGGGGCCGGAGGACCGCTGGTGGGACGACCCCTCGGGTGACCCGAAGTCCGACGAGTGGTGGGACGAACTGGACGGCAAGAAGCGCCGCGGCCTCTGAGCCCCCCGCGCCTCTTCGCAGCGCTGGTGCATGGGCTCCTGGACCGCTAGTACACGAGCGCCTGGACGCCGTCCACGAGCGCCTCCGAGACGAACACCTGCGCCCCGGCGATCCGCGCCCCCTCGATGAGGTCCTTCTCCTCGATACCGCGCCGGGCGGCACACTGCGTGCAGACGGTGATCCGCCCGCCCCCCGCCTGGATCCCGTCGATCAGATCGGGTAGCGGCGCGGCGTGCGGGAGCTCGAACTCGGCGGCCCGCCCGGGCAGCGCGAACCACGAGGACTCCCCGGTCAGCCAGAGCGACACCTCGACCCCACTGGCCACGGCGACGGCGGCCACGGTGAAGGCCTGCGAGCACCGCTCGGGAGCGTCGGCCCCTGCGGTCACCTTGATCACGAGCTTCTTCGCCATATGCCGAACTGTAATACGCGGCGGTACGACCAGGGCCGCTTCCTGCAGCTCAGTTGGGTGCGCGGGCACCCCTTCACCCCGGGCAACACCGGCGAGGTCCACCACGCCGACCTGCGCGCGCTGCTGCGCGGCTGACGCACACCTCACAGCGAGCGCCGGACCCCAGCCCATTAAGCTGGAGTCCGGCCCGTTCTGCCTTCACGCTCATTCGAGGAGCACCCGTGATCGTTTTCTTCGAAGCTCTGCTGGTCCTGGTCTGCGTCGGCGTGCTCGCCTTCACCGGACTGGCCGTGAAGAAGCTGTACCAGGGCCAGCGCTAATCCCCCAGAGAGACCGGCAGAGCTGAACTCATGATCGAGATCCCGTCCGACCTCAACCCGGACCTCGTCCCCCTCGCCTTCCTCCTCGGTACGTGGGAGGGCGCGGGTGTCTCCGACTTCCCCGGCGCCGAGAAGTGCAACTTTGGCCAGTCGGTCACCTTCAGTCACGACGGTCGGGACTTCCTCGAGTACGTCTCGCACTCCTGGGTCCTCGACACCGAGGGCAACAAGGTCCGCCCGCTGGAGAGCGAGGCCGGCTACTGGCGTATCGACAAGGACCGCAAGGTCGAGGTCACGATGGTCCGTGACCAGGGCATCGTCGAGGTTTGGTACGGCGAGCTGGCCGACCAGAAGCCGCAGATCGACCTGGCGACGGACGCCGTCGCGCGTACCGCCGCCTCCGGGCCGTACAGCGGTGGCAAGCGGCTGTACGGCTACGTCAAGAGCGACCTGATGTGGGTGGGCGAGAAGGCGACCCCCGAGGTCCCGCTGCGGCCCTACATGTCGGCGCATCTGAAGAAGGTCGTCACGCCCGAGGATGTCGCCGAGATGGCGCGCGGCCTCGGTGACCTGCCGGACGACGGCATCGCCTTCTTCAAGTAGGTCTTCTTCACGCCTGTGGGCGGCTCGCCGCGTCCTCCTACACTGGAGGGCGTGGTGAGCACCGACTGGAAGAGCGACCTGCGGCAGCGCGGCTACCGGCTGACGCCTCAGCGCCAGCTTGTCCTGGAGGCCGTGGACACCCTGGAGCACGCGACCCCCGACGACATCCTCGTCGAGGTGCGCAAGACCGCGTCGGGGGTGAACATCTCGACGGTGTACCGGACGCTAGAGCTCCTGGAGGAGCTGGGTCTGGTCAGCCATGCCCATCTCGGGCACGGCGCCCCGACCTACCATCTCGCCGACCGGCACCACCACCTCCACCTCGTCTGCCGGGACTGCACGGACGTGATCGAGGCGGAGGTCGACATCGCCGCCGAGTTCACCGACAAGCTCCGCGAGACCTTCGGCTTCGAGACGGACCTCAAGCATTTCGCGATCTTCGGGCGGTGCCGGGACTGCTCCCTGAAGGCGCGGAGCGCCGAGTCGTAGGCTTGCCCGTATGAAGAGCCCTCTGCTGTCGCTGCCCGGCGCTGTCCCCGCCGAGGGAAGCGACGAAGGTGTCGCCGCCCACTACGGCGACCTGTTCCGTGAGCAGCGCACCCTCGCCGACGGACGTGGCCTGGTCGATCTGTCGCACCGCGGTGTCGTCTCCGTCTCCGGTGAGGACCGGCTGAGCTGGCTGCACCTGCTGCTGACCCAGCACGTCAGCGAGCTCCCGCCCGGCCAGGCCACCGAGGCGCTGATCCTGTCGGCGCACGGCCACATCGAGCACGCGCTCTATCTCGTCGACGACGGCGAGACGGTCTGGGCGCATGTCGAACCCGGGACGCAGGAGGCGCTCATCGCCTACCTGGAGTCGATGAAGTTCTTCTACCGGGTGGGCGTCGCCGACCGCACGGACGAGTTCGCGGTGGTCCACCTGCCGGCCGGTTCCATCTCCCCGGTCCCGGACGGCGTGGTCGTACGGGAGACCGCGCACGGCCGCGATCTCTTCCTGCCGCGGGCCCAGCTGGAGTCGTACGCCGCCGAGCACGGGCCGGCGGTCGGCATCCTGGCGTACGAGGCGCTGCGGATCGAGGCGCACCGCCCGCGGCTCGGCTTCGAGACCGACCACCGGACCATCCCGCACGAGCTGGGCTGGATCGGCAGCGCGGTGCACCTCCAGAAGGGCTGCTACCGCGGTCAGGAGACCGTGGCCCGCGTCCACAACCTGGGGAAGCCACCGCGCCGGCTGGTCTTCCTGCACCTGGACGGCAGCGAGGTGCATCTGCCGGGCCATGGCACGCCCGTACGGCTCGCGGCCGACGGCGCCGAGGGCCGGCAGCTCGGCTTCATCACCACCTCGGCCCGCCACCACGAGCTGGGGCCGATCGCGCTGGCGATGGTGAAGCGCAATGTGCCCCTGGACGCGGAGCTGGTCGCGGGGGACACGGCGGCGGCGCAGGAAGTCGTCGTCGAGCCGTAGAGCCGACGGGCCAGGGGGTCGGGGGTCAGACCTCGACGATCACCGTGAACGGGCCGTGATTCGTGAGCGAGACGCGCATGTCCGCTCCGAACCGGCCCGTTTCCACGCGCGCGCCGAGCTTCCGCAGCTGCGCCACCACCTCGTCGACGAGCGGTTCGGCCACCTCGCCGGGGGCCGCCGCGTTCCACGTGGGGCGGCGGCCCTTGCGGGCGTCCCCGTAGAGGGTGAACTGAGAAATCACCAGCAAGGGCGCATTCACGTCCGAACAGGATTTCTCTCCCTCCAAAATACGGACGGACCACAGCTTTCTGGCCAGCTGCGCCGCCTTCTCGGGTGTGTCCTCGTGGGTGACTCCCACCAGCACACACAGTCCCTCGCCGACGATCTCGCCGACCGTCTCACCGGCCACGACGACGCTCGCGCCGTCGACCCTCTGCACCACTGCACGCATACAGACCAACCTATCCGGGGGCCGAACGGGTGCAGAGCGCCTGCACGTACACGGTGAGGAGTGGCACGATGCCAGTCAGGCGGTGCGGCTCTGCACCGGTCGAGGGGACTGATGTGGATGAGTACACCTGGCGCCGGGCAGACGCCCGGTCCGGTATCGACGGCACGGGCTCGTGCGGGCGGCGGGAGTATGCGTCCGCCCGTGCAGCGGAGTGCCGACATGGCCCTGCCCGACCAGCGGCGGCCTGAGATCACGGAGCTGCGCCTTCCTGAACTGCGGGCGCTGCGCCGTGACGCGCAGGGCGACGAGGCCGATCTGAGTTACGTACGGCGGCTGCTCCAGGGCCGTATCGACATCCTGCGGGCGGAGCTGTCGCGCCGTTCCGACTCGGACTCGCCGGTGGTGGACCGGGATGTCGTGGACCGGGGGGTGGTGGGCCGGCTGTCGGAGATCCTGGCCGACTCGCCCTCGCAGCACCGCACCTCGGCCCGTCATGTGACGGTCTCCACGCCGCGAGGTGAGGAGTACCGCCTGCTGGCGGCCGAGATGCTCGGCGAGGTGGAGCTCTCCGACCTGGGGGCGCGCACGGACGAGGAGCTGAAGGCGGCGATGGGGCGGCTCGCCGCGTACGAGCATCAGGTCTCGCGGCGCCGTCAGCAGTTGCAGCGGACGGCCGACGACTGCAGCGCGGAGATCGCCCGCCGGTACCGCGAGGGCGAGGCGCAGGTCGACGATCTGCTGATGTGAGGAGGGGGCCGGAGAAGGGGCCCGGTTTCCTGGTCTGTTGATATGACCGGGGCTGTGGAAATCGGGGTGCGGCTCCTTCCCGCGGGCGCCTAGCGTGGACGTCATGAGCCTCGATGTCCGTACGGTCAGCGCATCCGAATTCCCCGACTGGTTGAAGGCCCTGAAGACCGGCTTCCTGCGGCCGCCGGAGAGTTCGGCCGAGGAGGCGGCACGCCGGCTGCCGCATGTCGACCTCTCCCGCGTTCACGGAGTGTTCGACGGCGGCCGGATCGTCGCCACGTATCGTTCGTTCGCCCAGGAGCTGACCGGTGTCGGCGGCGCCCCGCTCGCCGCCAACGCCGTGACGCAGGTGACCGTTTCGCCGACCCACCGGCGCCGGGGGCTGCTCAGCCGGATGATCACCGCCGATCTCGCGACGGCGAAGGAGCGGGGTGACGCGGTGGCCACGCTGATCGCCGCCGAGTATCCGATCTACGGCCGGTACGGCTTCGGCCCCGCCACGTGGACCATGGAGTGGTCCGTGGACGTGGGCCGCGCCGGGATCGATCCGCGCTGGTCGGGGCCCGAGGACGGTGGCCGGATCGAGCTCGTGGACACCAGCGAGATCCGCAAGACCGGCCCTGAGGTGCACGATCGGCTGCGCGCCGGGCAGCACGGCGTGGTGAGCCGTCAGGCCCGGGACTGGGATCTGGCGACGGGGCAGGTGCGGGAGGAGACGTATCCGTACACCGAGCCGTTCTCCGTGCTCTACCGCTCGGCGGCGGGGGAGACCGAGGGGCTGCTCACCTACACCGCCGACGACAAGTGGGGGGACAGCAAGCAGCCGTTGAACACCGCCACGGTCAAGGACTTCCTCGCCCTCACCCCGGCCGCGGAGCGGGCGCTCTGGCACTACCTCTGCTCGGTCGACTGGATCACCACGGTCCGCAGCGGCTACCGCGCCCCCGACGACCTGCTGCCGCTGCTCCTGCCGGACCCGCGCGCGGCCAGGGTCGTCACGCACGCGGACATGCTGTGGGTGCGGGTGCTCGATCCCATACGGCTCCTCGAGTCGCGTACGTACGGCGCGTCGGGGCGGCTGGTGCTGGAGCTGCGCGACGGGCTGGGGCTGGCCGGTGGCCGCTACCGGCTGGAGGCGGAGCCGGCCGGCGCGTCCTGCGCCCCGACCACCGAGTCGCCCGATCTGGTCATGGACATAGCCGAGTTGGGGACGCTGAGCCTCGGCGACGAGTCGGTCGTACGGCTGGTGGCGCTCGGCCGGGTCGAGGAGGCGACACCGGGGGCGGCCGCGCTGGCGGACACGCTGCTGCGCACGTCGCGGCGGCCCTGGTGCCCGGACGTCTTCTGAGCCCACGTGCTCCTCAGCGGGTGCGCCGCCGGAAGAGGACGCCGGAGAGGGTGACGGCCACGGTCAGCAGCCCCGCGCGCCAGGCGAGGGCGATCCAGGGGGCGTTGCCCGCCGGCTGGTTCAGAAGCAGGGCGCGCAGGGACTCGATGACGGAGGTCACCGGCTGGTGTTCGGCGAAGCCGTGCAGCCAGCCGGGCATCGTCTCGATGGGGACGAACGCGCTGCTCGGGTAGCGCAGGAACATCATGAAGAAGGTGAATCCGGCGGCCGCGTCGGGGGTCTTGGCGAGCAGTCCCGCCGCTGCCGAGAGCCAGGAGATGGCGACGATGAAGGCGAGCAGGATGCCGAGCGCGGCGAGCCAGCCGAGTGCGGTGGCGGAGGGGCGGAAGCCGATCAGGAAGGCGACGCCGAGCACGAGCGCGGTGGAGACCAGATTGCGCAGGGTGCTGGCGCCGACGTGACCGGCGAGGATCGGGGTGCCGCCGATGTCGAGGGAGCGGAAGCGGTCGATGATGCCTCCCTTCATGTCCTCGGTGACGCTGACGGCGGTGCCGGCCGAGCCGAACCCGGCGCAGGGAGCGCCCGGCGAAGGGCCCCAAGCCCGGTCTGACCGTTGACCGGATCGTCGGCGCGGCGGTCGGCCTGGCCGCGGCCGAAGGGCTCGGTGCGGTCTCCATGGGCCGGATCGCCAAGGAGCTCGGCGTCTCGACCATGTCGCTCTACCGGTATGTCTCCGCCAAGGACGAGCTGTACGTTCTGATGCAGGAGGCCGCGATCGGCGCCCCGCCGCCGGGGCTCGGCCCGCAGTCCGGCTGGCGCGAGGCGCTCGCCTCCTGGGCCTGGGACATGCGCGCGGTCTACTACCGCAATCTGTGGATCGTCCGGCTGCCCATCTCCGGGCCGCCCGCCACCCCCCACATGGTCGCCTGGTGGGAGCGGGCGCTGACCGCGCTGGCGGACACGGGTCTGGACGAGGGGACGAAGATCTCCGTCACGATGCTGCTCGGTGGCCACGTCCGCAGCGAGGCGGCCATGATGGCGGACCTCGTCGCGGCGATCGCCGCGAGCGGCTCCTCCCCGGACGAGGTCCTCGCCGGTTACGCCCGCCTGCTGCGCAGGCTCGCCGACCCGGAGCGGTATCCGGCCGTCGCCCGCCTGCTGGACTCGGGGGTGATGGACCAGGCGGACGACCCCGATCATGAGTTCCGCTTCGGGCTCGACCGGATCCTCGACGGTGTTCAGGTCATGATCGAGCGGCAGGGGGCGGGCGGCGCGTAAGCCGGGGTGCCCGGCGGGGCCTCGTACCCTCCTCGTATGGAGACCACCGGACTGCGTGAGCGCAAGAAGCGGCAGACTCGCCGCGCCCTCTCCGACGCCGCCATCGCCCTCTTCCTGGACCGGGGCTTCGACGCCGTCTCGGTCGCCGAGGTCGCGGCCGCCGCCGATGTCTCCAAGCCGACGCTGTTCCGGTACTTCCCGGCCAAGGAGGATCTGGTCCTGCACCGCTTCGCGGACCATGAGGCCGAGGAGTCCCGGGTGGTGGCCGCCCGCGCGGAGGGGGAGTCGCCGCTGGCCGCGCTGCACCGGCACTTCCTGGACGGGCTGGCCCGCCGTGATCCCGTGACGGGGCTGAGCGACGACGCCGACGTGCTCGCCTTCCTGCGGCTGCTGTACGGGACGCCGAGTCTGGTGGCCCGGCTGTACGCCTACCAGCAGCGGTCCGAGGCGGCGCTCGCCGAGGCCCTCGGGGGCGGGCTCGCCGCCCGGCTCGCCGCGGGGCAGATCGTCGCCGTCCGGCGCGTCCTCGCCGAGGAGAACGGCCGCCGGATCGCCGCGGGCGAGAGCGCCGACGCGGTCTTCCCGGACGCGGTGGGCGCCGCCGATCTGGCGTTCCGGCAGCTGGCGGAGGGCCTCGACCTTACCAAGTAAAAAACGTTACTCGGTTACGTCATTCGCTATGCTCGGTGGAATGACGTCACTCGACCATGAACTCACCAGGGAACGGGCCTACCACGACACCTGCCGCACCGCCCTCGACCGCATGGTCGACGGCGCCGCCGAGCAGGTCGTCACCGGCGAGGACGTCGCCGCGTCGGGCGCCGACGCCGAAGCCCTCGGCTACCACCTGCGCAGCCACGCCAAGGAGCTCCGCGAGCAGCGCCCCGGCCCGCTCTTCTTCGGCCGGCTCGATCTCCAGGACGGCCGGCGCCACCACATCGGCCGCCGCCGGATCAGCGAGCGCCCGGCCGATCCGCCGCTCGTCATCGACTGGCGCGCCCCGGTCGCGCGCTCCTTCTACCAGGCGAGCGCCCGCGATCCACAGGGTGTGGACATACGCCGCCGGTTCGGCTGGGCCCCCGCGAGCACCGGCGCCTCCGCCGATCTGACCGGCCTGGAGGACGAACACCTGGCGGCCGGCGACAGCGGGGTGAGCGCGATCGTCGCCGGTGAGATCGAGCGGCCGCGCGTCGGCCCCATGCGCGACATCGCCGCCACCATCCAGCCCGAACAGGACGACCTCGTCCGCGCCGACCTCACCACGACCGTCTGCGTCCAGGGCGCCCCCGGCACCGGCAAGACCGCCGTCGGGCTGCACCGGGCCGCGTACCTCCTCTACACCCACCCCCAGCGGATTCAGCGCGGCGGCCTGCTGATCCTGGGCCCCAACCGCACCTTCCTCTCCTACATCTCCGAAGTGCTGCCCTCGCTCGGCGAGACCGGGATCCGCCAGTCGACGGTCGAGGAGGAGATCGGCCGCGGCCATGAGGTCCGGGCCGTCGACCCGGAGGCCGCGGCGGTCGTCAAGCACGACGCCCGGATGGCGCGTGTGCTGCACCGGGCGCTCTACGCGCGCGTGGCGGCCCCGGTCGACTCCCTCGCGGTGCCGGACGGTTCGTACCGCTGGCGGGTGCCGTGCGACGCGCTGGCGGAGATCGTCGAGGAGGTACGGGCGGAGGCGCCGCCGTACGCGGTCGGCCGGGAGCGGATCCGTACGCGCGCCGTGCACGCCGTCCAGCTCCAGGCCGAGCGGCGGTCGGGCCCGCGCGGCGCCGCCTGGACCCGGAAGATCGCCCGAGCGCGGGCGGTCACCGCGTTCGTGGACGCCTGCTGGCCGAAGATCACCCCCGAGGAGGTCCTCGCCGGCTTCCTCACCGACCCCCGCGACCCGCTGCTCACCCCCGAGGAGCGGGCGGCGATCCGCTGGGTGGCGCCGCCGCGTTCGTACCGCTCCGCGAAGTGGTCGCCGGCCGATCTCGTCCTCCTCGACGAGCTCGCCTGCCTCATCGAACGGCCCGCGGGCTACGGCCATGTCGTCGTCGACGAGGCGCAGGACCTCTCGCCCATGCAGTGCCGGGCGATCGGCCGCCGCGCGGACTTCGGTTCGCTCACGGTCCTGGGCGACCTGGCCCAGGGCACCACCCCCTGGGCGGCCCGCAGTTGGTCCGACCACCTCGCCCACCTCGGCAAGCCGCGGGCCGCGGTGGTGCCCCTGACGACCGGCTTCCGGGTGCCGGCGGCCGTGGTCGAGCTCGCCAACCGGCTGCTGCCGTCGCTCGCGGCCGAGGTGCCCAAGGCCCGTTCCCTGCGGAGTGACGGGGAGCTGACGTTCCGTCGGGTGGACGATGTGGTCGAGGGCGCGGCCGAGGCGGTACGGGCGGCGCTGGGCCACGAGGGCTCGGTCGGAGTGATCGCGGAGGACGGGCTCGTACCGCGTCTGGCCGAGGCGCTCCCGCGGCACGCGCGCGTGACGGTCCTGCCGGCGAGCATAGCCAAGGGCCTGGAGTACGACCACGTGGTGGCGGTGGAACCGGCCGCCATCGTCGAGGCCGAACGCCGCGGACTGCACCGGCTGTACGTGGTGCTGACCCGGGCGGTCTCCCGCCTGGACGTGGTCCACGCGCGCGACCTGCCGGAGGCCCTCACGCGCGCGTGACACTGCCTCAGACGGCGTGGACGGTGGCAGGGGACTTCGCCGGTCCGGCGGCTGTGTCGTCGGCCGGGGCCTTGGGCCTGCGCAGCACGGTGAGGGCGACGGCGAACGCGGCGACGAGGAGGCCGGTGCCGACGGCGAACGCCAGGTGGTAGCCGTCGGTGAGCGCCTCGGCCGGGTCGGCACCGGCCGCGAGGCGGCTCTTGGTGGTGGAGGCCGCGAGGGTGGAGAGGACGGCCACCCCGAGCGCCATACCGATCTGCTGGGTGGTGTTGAAGAGCCCGGAGGCCAGACCCGCGTCCTCCTCCTTCGCGCCGGACATCCCGAGCGTGGTCAGCGCGGGCAGGGCGAGACCGAAGCCCGCGGCGAGCAGCATCACCGGAAGCAGGTCGGTGACGTAACTGGCGTGGACGGGGACGCGGGCGAGCAGCCCGAGGACGCCGACGAGCAGGACGAGGCCGGTGAGCAGGACGTTGCGCTCGCCGAAGCGGGCGTTGAGGCGGGCGGAGACGCCGAGCGAGACGGTGCCGATGACCGCGGCCGCGGGGAGCATCGCGAGCCCGGTCTTGGCGGCGCCGTACCCGAGGACCTTCTGCATGTAGAGCGCGACCAGGATCTGGAAGGAGAAGAGCGCGGCCACCATCAGCATCTGGACGAGGTTGGCGCCCACGACGCTGCGGGAGCGCAGGACGCGCAGTGGCATCAGCGGGCTGCGGGCCGTGGCCTGGCGGACGAAGAAGCCGGCGAGCAGGACGGCGGCCAGGGCGCCGAAGCCGAGGGTGTGCGCCGCGGTCCAGCCGTACTCCTCGACCTTGACGACGGTGTAGATGCCGGTCATCAGGCCCGCGGTGACGAGCAGCGCGCCGACCGCGTCCGCGCCCGCCCTGAGACCGAGCCCGCGGTCGGCGGGCAGGACGGGGACGGCGAGGGCGAGGGCGGCGACGCCGATCGGCAGGTTGATGAAGAAGATCCAGTGCCAGTCGAGGGCGTCGGTGAGGACCCCGCCCAGGACCTGTCCGATGGAGGCTCCGGCGGCGCCGGTGAAGCTGAAGACGGCGATGGCCTTGGCGCGTTCCTTGGGCTCGGAGAAGAGCGTCACGAGGATGCCGAGGCTGACGGCGGCGGCCATGGCGCTGCCGATGCCCTGGAGGAAGCGGGCGGCGATCAGTACGGCCGGGGTGGTGGCGATGCCCGCGAGGAGGGAGGCGACGGTGAAGACCGCCGTGCCCGCGAGGAACATCCGCTTGCGGCCGATGAGGTCGCCGAGCCGTCCGGCGAGCAGGAGCAGGCTGCCGAACGCGATCAGGTAGGCGTTGACGACCCAGCTGAGGCCGGCGGGGGTGAAGCCCAGGTCGCTCTGGATGACCGGCATCGCCACGGTCACGATCGAGCCGTCGAGGACGATCATCAGCAGGCTGGTGGCGATGACACCGAGGGCCAGCCAGCGGGAGCGGGGAGCGAGCCCGGAACCGGGGCCCGAATCGGGGCCGGAATCGGGTGTGGCGGAAGGGGCGGAGGCGGCGGACATGGCGGTCTCTCCTGTTCGCGGGGGCCCACGCCGAAGGGGCCCGACAAGAAAGACCGTAGCAGATAGTTCCGTTGCAGACTATTTGTTTGTGACCCTCTTGCGAGGGGTGGGGCGAGGGGCCAGGGGTACTACTGCTCGCGCTGGCGGGCGCGGCGGGCCGGCCGCGGGCTCTCGACGGGGGTGGCCAGATGCCCCTCGGCCAGCAGTCCGAGCGCCCTGACCAGCGCCGTCCGCTCGGCCTCGGGGAGCGAGGCGAGCGCCTGCTCGTGCACCTCGTCCACGATCTCCTGGCTCCGCCGGGCGACCCGCGCGCCTTCCTCGGTCACCGCGATGATTCGCGCCCGCCGGTCCTGCTCGGAGGGGCGGCGCTCGGCCAGCCCGGCCTTCTCCAGGGCGTCCACGGTCACCACCATCGTGGTCTTGTCCATGTCGCCGATCTCGGCGAGCTGCGCCTGTGTCCGCTCCTCGGCGAGCGCGTGTACGAGCACGCAGTGCATCCGTGCCGTCAGCCCGATCTCGGCGAGCGCCGCCGACATGCGCGTACGCAGGACATGGCTGGTGTGGTCCAGGAGGAACGACAGGTCCGGTTCGGTGCGTGCGGGAGCCATGGCGGTCATGCCGCCAGCGTAACAATTCGATCCGTCACGGATTATCCAGAACCGGACTTTCTTATGACCGGAAAAACGAAAGGGCAAGGAGGTCACTCGCTCCTTGCCACTCTCAACTTATAGCGCACAGGGGGGCTTGCGGCAAGGCCCCGGTCATGGCGCAGAATCACCGATCTCAAGCCAACTACCTGCGGAAATGGGTGCTGTAGTGATCGACGTGATCGTGGCCGGCGGCGGACCGACCGGGCTGATGCTGGCCGCCGAGTTGCGGCTGCACGGCGTGCACGTGGTCGTGCTGGAGAAGCTCACCGAGCCGACCCAGCAGTCCCGCGGGCAGGGCCTGCATGTGCGCAGCGTCGAGCTGACGGACCAGCGCGGCATGCTGGACCGGTTCCTCGCGGTCAGTGAGAAGTTCCAGGTCGGCGGCCTGTTCGGCGGCATCATGAAGCCGTGGCCGGAGCAGTTGGACACCGCTCACCCGTACGGCCTCGCCACCCCGCAGCCGGTGACCGAGCGGCTGCTCGAAGAGCGCGCCCTCGAGCTCGGTGCCGAACTCCGGCGCGGCTGCGAAGTGGTCGGGCTGAGCCAGGACGAGGACGGGGTGACCGTCGAGCTGGCGGACGGCGCGCGGCTGCGCTCGCGCTATCTCGTCGGGTGCGACGGCGGCCGCAGTGTGGTGCGCAAGCTGCTGGGTATCGGCTTCCCGGGTCAGCCCGCCACGGTCGAGACGATGCTGGGCGACATGGAGGTGACCGAGGATCCGGCGACGATCGCCGCCGTCGTGGAGGAAGTCCGCAAGACCCAGCTGCGGTTCGGCGTCACCCCCCTCGCGGACGGAGCGTGCCGCATCGTCGTGCCCGCCGACGGTGTGTCCGAGGACCGTACGACCGGGCCGACCCTTGAGGAGTTCAAGCAGCAGCTGCGGGCCTTCGCGGGGACCGACTTCGGCGTGCACTCGCCGCGCTGGCTGTCCCGGTTCGGCGACGCCACCCGGCAGGCCGAGCGCTACCGCGTCGGCCGGGCGCTGCTGGCCGGCGATGCGGCGCACATCCACCCGCCGACCGGCGGGCAGGGGCTCAACCTCGGCATCCAGGACGCCTTCAACCTCGGCTGGAAGCTGGCTGCCGCGGTGGGCGGCTGGGCGCCGGAGGGGCTCCTCGACACCTACGAAGCCGAACGGCACCCGGTGGGCGCCGCCGTGCTGGAGAACACCCGCGCGCAGATCACCCTGCTCGGAACGGATCCGGGTCCGACCGCGCTGCGGGAGCTGTTCTCGAAGCTGATGGACTTCGAGGAGGTGAACCGGTACATGACCGAGATGATCACCGCGGTCGGGGTCCGCTACGACTTCGGCGAGGGCCATGAGCTGCTGGGTCGGCGGATGCGTGACGTGAAGCTGAAGCGGGGCCGCCTCTACGAGTTGATGCACGGCGGCCGCGGACTGCTGCTCGACCAGACCGGCCGGCTCTCGGTGGCGGGCTGGGAGGACCGGGTCGACCACGTCGTCGACGTCAGCGAGGAGTTGGACGTGCCGGCGGTGCTGCTGCGGCCGGACGGACACGTGGCATGGGTCGGCGAGGACCAGCAGGACCTGCTCGACCGGCTGCCGCGGTGGTTCGGCGCTCCCGTCGACCGAGCGTAGGACTGAGCGCAGGACCGGGCGCAGGAGGCCCGGAAGAGGTCAGGACACCCCGGCGGCGACACTCCAGCTAGCGGGTTGCTTGCAATTGTTAGCGAAGCCGTGCACCATCGGGAGCATGGCATCGCTCAACGTCGGCAATCTCGGTGAGTACCTCCGCGAGCAGCGGCGCACCGCGCAGCTCTCCCTGCGGCAGCTCGCCGAAGCCGCGGGGGTGTCCAATCCGTATCTGAGCCAGATCGAGCGCGGGCTGCGCAAGCCCAGTGCCGAGGTGCTCCAGCAGGTCGCCAAGGCCCTGCGGATCTCGGCCGAGACGCTGTACGTACGCGCCGGGATTCTGGACGAGCGGGAGCGGGAGGAGCTGGAGACGCGCGCCGTCATCCTGGCCGATCCCTCGATCAACGAGCGGCAGAAGCAGGTGCTGCTCCAGATCTACGACTCCTTCCGCAAGGAGAACGGGCTCGACACCGGCGATGCCGCAGCCGCCACACCCCCCTCCGAAGACTGACCTCGCAGCACCCATCCGCATCCGGGAGGAACCCCAGCATGGCCATCATCGAAGAGCTGCGCACGCCCCTCTACTTCGCCGCCGGTACGGCCGACCTCGCCGTCCAGCAGGCCCGCAAGGTGCCCGGCCTGATCGAGCAGCTGGCCGCCGAGGCGCCCGCGCGGATCGAGGCCGTGCGCAGCGCGGACCCGAAGGCCGTCCAGGAGAAGGTCACCGCCCAGGCCAAGGAGGCCGGGGCCACCGTGCAGGCGAAGGTCACCGAGGTGCTCGGCAGCATCGACACCGACCTCAAGAAGTTCGGTGAGACCGCCCAGGACCTGGCGCTCCGCGGGGTCGGTGTGGCCGCCGAGTACGCCGTGAAGGCGCGCGAGAAGTACGAGGAGGTCGCCGCCCACGGTGAGGAGGCCGTGAAGGCCTGGCGCGGCGATGCGGCCGAGGAGATCGTCGAGATCGCCGTCGCCGTCGAACCGAAGGCGGACCAGGCGCAGGGCTCCCAGGCGAAGAGCGACGCCAAGGGATCCGAGCCCAAGGGCGCCGAGACCCAGAGCGCCACGGCGCAGGACGTCCCCGCGCAGGGCGCCTCGGCCAAGAAGACCCCCGCGCGCAAGGCCACGGCCCGCAAGGCTCCCGCGACCGAGAAGTGACCGACAAGGCCATCCGGGAACGCCGTGGGCACCATCGGGGTGCCCACGGCGTTCTACGGGTACCTTGGCCGCGAGGCGCTTTTTCCACTCTCTAGGCGGTGCTCAGCATGTTGCTCACGGGATTCGGCACATTCCTCTCCCTGCTCTACCTCGCCATGCTCGTCCTCGCCGTGGTGGCCTTCGTCTTCGCGGCCGTGGCCCGCGAGGACGCCTACCGCGCGGCCGACAAGAAGACCAAGCCCTTCTGGCTGGTGATCCTCGGCATCGTGGTCGCCGTGAACCTCTTCGTTCCGATGCTGTTCCTGCAGATCGCCGGGCTCATCGCCACCATCGTCTTCATGGTCGACGTCCGGCCCGCGCTCCAGCAGGTCTCCGGGGGCGGCCGTGGCGGCCGGCGTGGTGGATCCAGCAGCGACGGCCCGTACGGTCCCTACAACGGCAACCGCTGACGTAAGCCTGGGCCAGGACCGTCTGGTCTAGGAACGGCCGCCGGGCCGGTCGAGCAGCAGCACCGCCACGTCGTCGGTCAGCTCGCCGCCGTTCAGCTCCCGCACCTGCGCCACCGCCGCCTCCAGCAGGTCCTCGCCGCCGAGGCCCTCGGCCAGCTGCCGGTTGATCATGTCGACCATGCCTTCCTGGCCCAGCCGCGGCGTCCCCGGCCCCGCCGAGCGGCCCTCGATCAGACCGTCGGTGTACATCATCAGGCTCCACGTGCCGCCCAGCTCCACCTGGCGGCGCGGCCAGCGGGCGTTCGGCAGCAGGCCGAGCGCCGGGCCGCTGTCCTCGTACGGCAACAGCTGCGCGGCCCAGCCGTGCCGGGCGATCAGCGGGGACGGGTGGCCGGCCAGGCAGAGACCGGCCCGGCGTCCGTCCGGCGCTATGTCGACCGTGCAGATGGTCGCGAAGATCTCCTCGCTCTCCCGCTCGTGCTCCAGCACCTGCTGGAGCGTGGAGAGCAGCTCGTCGCCGCACAGGCCCGCGAAGGTCAGCGCCCGCCAGGCGATCCGCAGCTCCACGCCGAGCGCGGCCTCGTCCGGGCCGTGCCCGCAGACGTCGCCGATCATCGCGTGGACCGTGCCGTCCGGGGTGCGGACGGTGTCGTAGAAGTCGCCGCCGAGCAGCGCCCGGGACCGGCCCGGACGGTAGCGGGCCGCGAACCTCAGGTCCGAGCCCTCCAGCAACGGGGTGGGCAGCAGGCCCCGCTCCAGGCGGGCGTTCTCCTGCGCCCTGAGCCGGGACTCGGCCAGCTTCACCTGCACCGAGTCGGCGCGCTTGCGCTCCACGGCGTAGCGGATGGCCCGGCTCAGCAGCCGGCCGTCCAGCTCCTCGCGGAAGAGATGGTCCTGCGCTCCGACGCGTACTGCCTCAGCTGCCAGCTCGGCGTCCGCGGACGCGGCGAGCGCGAGCACGGCGTGGCGCGGCGCGAGCCGCAGGACCTGCCGCAGCGGGGCCAGGGCGTCGTCCGGACGGCCGGGCAGGGCGAGGTCGACCAGGACGCAGTGCACGTCGTCGGTGAGCAGCCGCTCGGCCTCGGTGAGGTTGCGCGCGGTGCGGATCTTGACGCGGGTACCGGCCGCGTCGAGCAGTTCGGGGACGGTGAAGGTGCCCGCCGGGTCGTCCTCGATCACCAGCAGGGTGAGATCGCTGCCGCTGACGCCGCCGGGGGTGCACTGGGTGCTCGGCAGGGTCGCCTGGGCGGCGGCCCCATGGGCGGTCTCCGCGACGACGGTCTCCGCGGAGGCGGTGGTCCGCTGTCGCGGTACGGGTACGGGCATCGGTCCGGTTTCCTTCCCTCCCCCCGAGGGCGCGGCAGGACGCCGATCGACATCCCGCCAGACGGGGACCATAGCGGTACGCGGCGGCCCAGCGGAATGGTGATCGACGAAGTGTGGATGGCATATGCCGCGCATGGGGAGGTAGTTGACCGCCGGGCCATGACGAACATCACGCGGGGGCCGCTTCAGTACGTCATGTCGTAGGTCACACCGGGCACATGGCGTGGGTCACACATGAACCCACACATATGGGCCGCACACGGGCCCACATGCAGGGGCCCCGTCGGCCGCTACGACGCCGGGCGGACGACCCCGAGGATCTCCATCGAGCCCGCGCCGGCCATCGTCACGTTCCGGCCGGGCCGTGGCGCGTGCACCATCGCTCCGCCGCCCACGTACATCCCGACGTGGCTGGCGTCCTTGTAGTAGATGATCAGGTCGCCGGGCCGCATGTCCTTGATGTCCACCCGGGGCAGCAGCCGCCACTGCTCCTGCGAGGTGCGCGGAATGCCGCGCCCCGCAGCCGCCCAGGCCGACTGGGTCAGCCCGGAGCAGTCGTACGAGCCCGGGCCCTCGGCGCCCCACACGTACGGCTTCCCGATCTGCTTGGTGGCGAACGCGACCGCCGCCCTGCCCTGTTCGGTCGTGGCGCCCTTGAGCCCCTTCAGCACGCCGGAGTTCAGCCAGGCGGTCTGCTTCTTGTGCTGCTCCTGCTCCTCCAGCTTGAGCAGACGGGCCAGCTCCGCCGCCTCCAGCTGGGATTCCAGCTTCTTCGCGGCGGCGATCTTGTCGTTGATGTCCTTCTTGGCCTTGGCCTGCTTGACGCGGTTGGCCTCCAGCTTGGTCCACTCGGTGCTGGCGTCCTTGGTGTACGTCCGCAACTCGCCCTGGGTCCGCGTCAGTTCGGCGATCAGGTCCTTGGTGGCCTTCTGGCCCTGCCGGAGCCGGCCCGCGCCGTCCAGGAAGAGCTGCGGGTCGTCGGTGAGTACGAGCTGCGCCTCGGGGGGCAGGCCGCCGCCGCGGTACTGGGCGCGGGCGGCCGCGCCCGCGCGGGCCTTCAGGTCGTCGATCCGGGCCTGGCCCGCGACGATCGCCTTGGCGAGCCGCACGATCTCGGCCGACTGCTGCTCGGCCCGCTCCTCGGCGAGGTTGTGCGCGTCGGTGGCGACGGCCGCCTTGCGGTACAGCTCGTCGATCTCCTTGCGGACCTCTTCGAGGCTCTTCTTCGGCGGGGGCGGCAGCGGGGCGGCGTACGCCGTCTGCATGGACGTTCCCAGCACCGTCAGGGCGCAGGCCACGGTGAGCGCGGCGGTGGCGTAACGGCGTCGGTTCACAAGCTTCCCCCTCCGGATGCACACCAGTACACACGAAACCTGATTTACCGTCAGTAACTTTCGACGACATCGGCGATGGTGCCATGTGCCACGCCAAAGCAACAGAGGTACCGGCGGCCCGGCGGGCCACATCCACCCGTCTGAGACGAAAGATCGCCCGAGTGCGTTCCCTCGCCCGGCGGTGTCGTGCGCCTCGTCCGCCAAGAGCCCCGGGGGAGGCGGCTCAGGGCGAGTTGGGCGCCAGGGCGTCCCAGGTGACGGTGATCTCGCCCTGCCGCCAGCGGCCCCGCGGGTCCACCAGCGGCCAGTCGGCGGCCAGATCCCGCGCCGTACGGATCCAGCGCTGCCGGGCGCCCAGGGAGGCGTACGGCGCGGCCGCCGCCCAGGCCCGGTCGAAGTCACGCAGGAAGGCGTGCACCGGCTCGCCCGGCACATTGCGGTGGATCAGCGCCTTCGGCAGCCGCTCGGCCAGGTCGGAGGGGCGCTCCAGCGACCCGAGGCGGGTGGCGAAGGTGACCGTCCGCGGCCCCTCGGGCCCCAGCGCCACCCACACGTGCCGGCGGCCGATCTCGTCGCAGGTCCCCTCCACCAGCAGCCCGCCCGGCGCCAGCCGGCCGCACAGCCGCCGCCACACCTCGGCGACCTCCCCCTCGTCGTACTGGCGGAGCACGTTCGCCGCGCGGATGAGATCGACCTGTCCGGGTACCGGCACCTCGAAGCCGCCGTGGACGAAGGTCAGCCCCTCGCGCTCGTACGGCTTCGCCGCGGCCACCCGGGCCGGTTCGATCTCGATCCCGACGACCCGGGTGCGCGGATCGGCGGTACGCAGGCGGGTCTGGAGCTCCACAGCGGTCCAGGGCGCCGCCCCGTACCCCAGGTCGACGGCGACCGGGGCCTCGGCGCAGCGGCGCAGGGCCGGGCCGTGGACGGCGGCGATCCAGCGGTCCATACGGCGCAGCCGGTTGGGATTGGTGGTCCCGCGGGTCGTCGTGCCGACGGGGCGGGTGGTGCGCGGGGCCATGGAACGAGCGTAAGCGGTCAGGACGCGCCGACCGGCACGGCAATGAATTGGCAAAACGGAAATGAAAGACCTCATTCCGGTGTTGTGGCGCGTGGAGGACGCCGCGCGCCCTCTGGTTGTCATGCCCGACCGCCGGCCCCCGGCGCCGGGCGCGATCTGCCGAGTGACCCAGTGACCTGCCCCAGCGGAAGGACCGTCGCCGTGAGCCAGTACGTGTCCCGGTTCGCCGGCTCCCTGGCCGGGCCGTCCAGGCTCCGGCTCCCCGGCCGGCCCCGGCCCCCTCGCCGGGTCGCCATGCTCAGCGTCCACACCTCCCCGCTGCACCAGCCGGGCACCGGCGACGCGGGCGGCATGAACGTCTACATCGTGGAGCTCGCCAAGCGCCTCGCCGCGATCAACATCGAGGTCGAGATCTTCACGCGCGCGACCACGGGCGGGCTGCGGCCGGTCGTCGAACTCGCCCCCGGTGTGCTCGTACGGCACGTCGACGCGGGTCCGTACGAGGGCCTGCCCAAGGAGGACCTGCCCGCCCAGCTCTGCGCCTTCACCCACGGGGTGATGCAGGCCTGGGCCGGCCACCGGCCGGGCCACTACGACCTGGTCCACTCCCACTACTGGCTCTCCGGCCATGTCGGCTGGCTCGCCGCCGAACGCTGGGGCGTCCCCCTCGTCCACGCCATGCACACGATGGCCAAGGTCAAGAACGCCGCCCTCGCCGAGGGCGACACCCCCGAGCCCGCGGCGCGGGTCATCGGCGAGACCCAGATCGTGGCCGCCGCCGACCGGCTCATCGCCAACACCGCCGAAGAGGCCGATGAGCTGGCGCGCTTCTACCACGCCGACCCGGCGAAGGTCGCCGTCGTCCACCCCGGTGTGAACCTCGACCGCTTCCGCCCGCTGGACGGGCGGGCCGCCGCCCGGGCCCGGCTCGGACTGCCCGCGGACGCGTTCATCCCCGTCTTCGCGGGCCGTATCCAGCCCCTGAAGGCCCCCGACATCCTGCTGCGGGCGGCCGCCCGGCTCCTGGACGAGGATCCGTCGCTGCGGTCCCGGATGGTCGTCCCGGTCGTCGGCGGCCCCAGCGGCAGCGGGCTCGCCAAGCCGGAGGGCCTGCAGAAGCTCGCCGCGCGTCTCGGCATCGCCGATGTCGTCCGCTTCCACCCGCCGGTCGGGCAGGACCGGCTCGCCGACTGGTTCCGGGCGGCGTCCGTGCTGGTCATGCCGTCGCACAGCGAGTCCTTCGGCCTGGTCGCCATCGAGGCTCAGGCGGCGGGGACACCGGTGGTCGCGGCGGCGGTCGGCGGGCTGCCGGTGGCGGTACGGGACGGGGTGACCGGCTTCCTCGTCTCCGGCCACGACCCGGACGACTACGCGCGGGCGCTGCGGCGCTTCACCGCCGACCCCGGCCTCACCCCGCGCATGGGCGCGGCGGCGGCCCGCCACGCGAGCTCCTTCGGCTGGGACACGGCCGCGTCCGGCACGGCGGACGTCTACTTGGCGGCGATGCAGGAACACCGGCGTCGCGTACGCTCGCACCATGGCTGACGTGCGACAGGTCGTCGAAGACACCCTCAAGGACGCGGAACTGGACTGGGAGTCCCCCGAGCCGGGCACGTACGTCGTCAAACTCCCCGGCACGCGCAAGCTGTCCACGACCGTGTCCCTGCGGGTCGGCCGCCACTCCCTCTCCCTGAACGCCTTCGTGATCCGCCACCCGGACGAGAACACCGACGGCGTCCACCGCTGGCTGCTGGAGCGGAACCTGCGGCTGTACGGCGTGAGTTACGCGATCGACCCCCTCGGCGACATCTACCTCACCGGAAAACTCCCCCTCGCGGCGGTCACGCCGGAGGAACTGGACCGCCTCCTGGGCTCGGTCCTGGAGGCGTCGGACGGCGCGTTCAACACCCTGCTGGAGCTGGGCTTCGCAAGCGCGATCCGCAAGGAGTACGCCTGGCGGGTGTCGCGTGGCGAGTCGACGCGGAACCTGGACGCGTTCAAGAACCTGACCCGGGGGTCGGGGGACTGACGGGAGGGCCGCTCCGGGAGCCCCGTTCCGGGGCGCCGCCCCCGCGGCTCACGCGCCGACCTTCGCCGCCCCCGTCTCGTCCTCCGCCGGCTCGTCCGCCGTCACCTTCTCCGTCGACGGTGTCTCCTCGCGCGGCAGACCCCGCATCAGCAGCCAGTACCCGAGCCCGGCGACCATGCCGAGCACCGCGCACGCCCCCCACAGCCACTCCGCGCCGTAGTGGTCGATGACATAGCCGGACATCAGCGGCGCGACGAGCGCCGCCCCCGACCAGGACATCGTGAAGACGCCCTGGTAGCGCCCGCGGCCGTGGACCGGGGACAGCTGGACCACCAGACCGCTCTGCACCGGTGAGTTGACGATTTCGGCGAGGGTCCACACGCACACGGTCAGGGCGTAGACGGCGATCGAGTCGGCGAAGGCGGTGAGCCCGAAGCCGTAGCCCGCGACCACAGCGGAGACGATCAGCAGCTTGCGCGGGTCGCCGTGCTGGATGAAGCGGGTGACGGGGATCTGGAGGGCGACGATCAGCACGCCGTTGACGGCGATGGCGATGCCGTAGTCCGAGCTGGAGAAGCCGTCGGCGCCCATGGCCACCGGCAGCCCCACGTACCCCTGCTGGAAGATCAGCGCGACGAGGAAGCAGAGCCCGACGACTCCCATGAACCGTCCGTCGCGCAGCACGTCCCCGAGGCCGATCTCCTCCTCCGGCTTCCGCGTGGAGAGCGGGCCGGCCGCCCCCGCCGGGCGGGACTCGGGGATCTTGAGGAAGACGACGATCGCGCAGACCAGCGTCAGCGCGGCCTCGCCGAGGAAGCCGGCGAGATAGCTGTACTCGGCGATGAACCCGGCGCCCGCCGACGAGATGGCGAAACCGAGGTTGATGGCCCAGTAGTTGAGGGAGAAGGCGCGGACCCGGTCCTCGGGCGGGACGATGTCGGCCATCATCGCCTGCACGGCGGGCCGGGAGGCGTTGGACGCGGCGCCGACGACGAAGGCCATGGCGGCGATGGCGGCCGGATGGTGCATCAGGCCGAGGACGGCGACGGAGACCGCGGTCGACAGCTGGGCGATCAGCAGCGTGGGGCGCCGGCCGAGGCGGTCGGTCATCACACCCCCGCCGAGGGCGGAGATCACCCCGCCGAGTCCGTGCAGGGCGGCCACCAGACCCGCGTACGAGGCGGAGTGGCCCTGCTCCAGGGTCAGGTAGAGCGCCATGAAGGTGGCGACGAAGCCACCGAGGCGGTTGACCAGGGTGCTCGTCCACAGCCACCAGAACGCCGGGGGCATCCCCGAGACGGTCTCCTTGGCGGCGCGTCTGAGCGTGGCGATGGACATACGACGTTTCCCCCAGAGCGGCAGCAGTCGGCAGGCAGGCCGTGTAAGCGGCTGACCCGGAAGCCGCGACTTACAACCGCAACCTACTGGTCGGGGCCTTACGGCGGCCATTCATTTGACGGGAGGCGTCAACCGTCGGTGCCGTCCGCCACGGTTCCGTCTCCGTCCCGGCCGTCCATTACGCTCGTACGCATGGCCGACGCACCGTACAAGCTGATCCTCCTCCGCCACGGCGAGAGCGACTGGAACGCGAAGAACCTGTTCACCGGCTGGGTGGACGTCAACCTCACCGAGAAGGGCGAGAAGGAGGCGGTCCGCGGCGGTGAGCTGCTCAAGGACGCCGGTCTGCTCCCCGACGTGCTGCACACCTCCCTCCAGAAGCGCGCCATCCGCACGGCGCAGCTCGCCCTGGAGGCCGCCGACCGCCACTGGATCCCGGTCCACCGCTCCTGGCGCCTGAACGAGCGCCACTACGGCGCGCTGCAGGGCAAGGACAAGGCGCAGACGCTCGCGGAGTTCGGCGAGGAGCAGTTCATGCTCTGGCGTCGTTCGTACGACACCCCGCCGCCGGTCCTCGCCGACGACAACGAGTTCTCGCAGGCGAACGACGCCCGCTACGCGACGATCCCCTCGGAGCTGCGGCCGCGCACCGAGTGCCTGAAGGACGTCGTCGAGCGCATGCTGCCGTACTGGTACGACGGCATCGTCCCGGACCTGCTGGCCGGCCGCACGGTCCTGATCGCCGCCCACGGCAACAGCCTGCGCGCCCTGGTCAAGCACCTGGACGGCATCTCCGACGCCGACATCGCGGGCCTCAACATCCCCACCGGCATCCCGCTCGCCTACGAGCTCGACGCCGACTTCAAGCCGCTCAACCCGGGCGGCACGTACCTCGACCCGACCGCGGCGGCCGCGGCGATCGAGGCCGTGAAGAACCAGGGCAAGAAGTAGCCCCCTGGCGCGACGCGACCGAGCCCCCTGCCCGCGGGTCCTCCGCAGGCAGGGGGCTCTGCCGTAGGGGGCCGAAATCCAGGGGTGCGATCATGATCGTTTCGTTTACGGTGCGCGGATGACCCTTCGACTCGAGAAGATCACCCCCGACAACGTCTACGACGCCTTCGAACTCAAGGTCCGCCCTGAGCAGGACAAGAACGTCGCGCCCGTCATGCACTCGCTCGCCGAGGCCTACGCGCACGGCGAGACCGCCTGGCCGCGGCTCATCTTCGACGGGGACCAGCCGGTCGGGTTCCTGATGGCGTTCCTCGGCATCCAGTGGGACGCGAAGAAGGACCCCGACGAACGCCGCAGCGGCCTGTGGCGGCTCAACATCTCCGCCGACGCGCAGGGGAAGGGGTACGGGACCTTCGCCGTGGCGGCCGTGGCCGAGGAGGTGCGGCGGCGCGGGGAGACGCGGATGTACGTGTCCTGGGAGCCGGGGGAGCACGGCCCGGGCGAGTTCTACCGCAAGCTCGGCTTCCTGCCGACCGGCGAGACCACGGGCCGTCAGACGGTCGGCGTCCTCGACCTCGCCGGCGACGGCCCGCTCGCGCCTCTCGCGTCGCCGGGCGCGTGACACCGAAGGGCCCCGCCCTTCCACAGGCGGAGCCCTTCGGCCTCGATGGCCCTCGCTAGCCGCAGCAGCCACCGCACTGGCACGGCGCGCCCGACTGGCAGCCGCAGCCACAGCCCGAACCGCAGCCGCAGGCGCCGAGGACGGGCAGGAACACAACGTCCACCGGAGCATCGTGCTGCTGGGTGTCGGTCGTGGGGGATTCGGCCATGGGGTCCCTCCTCAAAGGGCGTACGTCCAAGGCGTACGTCGCCTCTCCCCATTGCATGCCCACACAACCGGGCGCATCAACGGCGCACAGGGTTAAACGAACGCCTACGCGCCCTCGACCGGCGCCTCGGACTGCTGGAGCTCGTCCGCGTACTCGCCGGTGACCAGGTAGACGACCCGCTTGGCGACCGAGACCGCGTGGTCCGCGAACCGCTCGTAGTAGCGGCCCAGCAGCGTCACGTCGACGGCCGTCTCGATGCCGTGCTTCCAGCGGTCGTCCATCAGGTGCTGGAACAGCGTCCGGTGCAGCAGGTCCATCTCGTCGTCGTCGTGCTCAAGCTGGAGCGCCAGGTCGACGTCCTTCGTGATGATGACCTCCGCCGCCTTCGCCATCAGGCGCTGCGCCAGCTGTCCCATCTGCAGGATCGTGGCGTGCAGGTCCCGCGGCACGGCCGTGTCCGGGAAGCGCAGCCGGGCGAGCTTGGCCACGTGCTGGGCCAGGTCGCCGGAGCGCTCCAGGTCCGCGCTCATCCGCAGCGACGTGACGACGATCCGCAGATCGGTGGCGACCGGCTGCTGGCGCGCGAGCAGCGCTATCGCCCGGGCCTCCAGGTCGTGCTGGAGGTCGTCCACCTTCTGGTCCGCCGCGATGACGCTCTCGGCGAGCTTCAGGTCGGCGTCGAGCATGGCCGTCGTGGCGCGCCCGATCGCCGACCCGACAAGGCGGGCCATCTCGACCAGGCCCTCGCCGATCGAGTCAAGTTCCTCGTGGTACGCGTCACGCATGGATGTCCCTCTCTACACAGTGACCGGGGTCCGGGTGAGGCTTCGGACCCTCACGCTCCCACGGTCGGACCCGTACGCGTCCGGCTTCTCCATGACAAGTGAACCGGCTCTTTCCCCTCGGTGAACTCTGGGCGACGTACCCAGTGATCTCTTTCCGCCCAAATGAACCAGCCCCGTCCCCACGGTGAACTCTGGGCGACGACTGTTCGAGCAGCCACTCCGACGGCTGGGAGAGTGTCTACGGCCACGCATAACCTGGATGCATGGACGTGAACGCGGCGGTCGCCGCATTGGCCGCGATCGCCGGGGTGTGCACCGGCGTGATCGCCATGCTGGCGTTCCGCTGGAGCGAGCGCGACCAGGCGCGCCCCACCCGTACGTCACTGCACACCGACGCCGTGCTCCCGCCCGGTGTCGACACGGTGCTGTCCGTGCTCCGCTCCTCCGCGGTCGTCCTCGACGAGAGCGACTCCGTGGTCAAGGCGAGCTCGGCGGCGTACGCCCTCGGCCTGGTCCGGGGCGGCAAGCTGGCCGTGGAGCCGATGCTCCACATGGCCCGCGACACCCGCCGCGACGGCGAGATACGACAGGTCGAACTCGACCTTCCCCGGCGCGGCACTGGACGCGGCGAGGCCCTCGCCGTCTCCGCCAGAGTGGCCCCCCTCGGCTCCCGCCTGGTCCTCCTGCTCGTCGAGGACCTCACCGAAGCCCGCCGTATAGAAGCGGTACGCCGCGACTTCGTCGCCAATGTGAGCCACGAGCTCAAGACCCCGGTCGGCGCGCTCTCCCTGCTCTCGGAGGCCGTCATGGACGCCTCCGACGACCCGGAGGCGGTCACCCGCTTCGCCGGCCGTATGCAGATCGAGGCGACCCGGCTCACCAACCTCGTCCAGGAGCTCATCGACCTCTCCCGGGTCCAGAACGACGACCCCCTGGAGGACGCCGAGCCCGTACGGGTCGACGAACTGGTCGCCGAGGCCATCGACCGCTCCCGGCACGCCGCCTCCACCAAGCAGATCACCATGGCCGCCGGAGGCACCGCCGAGCTGCGGCTGTGGGGCCACCGCGGCCAGCTCGCCGCCGCCCTCGGCAACCTCGTCGAGAACGCCGTCAACTACTCACCGGCCCGCACCCGCGTCGGCATCGCCGCGCGCCGCGTCGCCGCACCCGGCGGGGACCTCATCGAGATCGCCGTCACCGACCAGGGCCTCGGCATCCCCGACAAGGACAAGGAGCGCATCTTCGAGCGCTTCTACCGCGTCGACCCCGCCCGCTCCCGCGCCACCGGCGGTACGGGCCTGGGCCTGGCCATCGTCAAGCACGTGGCCGCCTCGCACGGCGGGGAGGTCACCGTCTGGAGCACCGAAGGACAGGGCTCCACCTTCACCCTGCGGCTGCCCGAGGCCGGAGCGGGCCGCGCCCGCTCGTCCCGCGCGGACACCGCCGACCCCGACACCGACACCGTGAACACCACCGAACCGCTCCCCGCCCCGGAGGTCCTTCCGTGACCCGAGTGCTTGTCGTCGAGGATGAGGAATCCTTCAGCGACGCCCTGTCCTACATGCTCCGTAAGGAGGGCTTCGAGGTCGCCGTGGCGGCCACCGGGCCCGACGGCCTCGACGAGTTCGAGCGCAACGGTGCCGACCTCGTCCTGCTCGACCTGATGCTGCCCGGGCTGCCCGGTACGGAGGTCTGCCGGCAGCTGCGCGGCCGCTCCAACGTCCCGGTCATCATGGTGACCGCCAAGGACAGCGAGATCGACAAGGTCGTGGGCCTGGAGATAGGAGCCGACGACTACGTCACCAAGCCCTTCTCCTCGCGGGAGCTGGTCGCCCGTATCCGCGCCGTCCTGCGCCGCCGCGGCGAGCCGGAGGAGGTCACCCCGGCCGCCCTGGAGGCGGGCCCGGTCCGGATGGACGTGGACCGCCACGTCGTCACCGTCTCGGGCGGCAAGGTCGACCTCCCGCTGAAGGAGTTCGACCTGCTGGAGATGCTGCTGCGCAACGCGGGCCGCGTACTGACCCGTATGCAGCTCATCGACCGGGTATGGGGCGCGGACTACGTCGGCGACACCAAGACCCTCGACGTCCACGTCAAGCGCCTGCGCGCCAAGATCGAGCCGGACCCGGGCGCCCCGCGCTACCTGGTCACGGTCCGCGGCCTCGGCTACAAGTTCGAGCCGTAAACCCGTAGGCCTTACGGCTCAGCCTCTTCATACGGGTGCGCCCCGCCGGATTCCACCGGCGGGGCGCACCCGTATGTGTCCGTACGTGCGCTCAGTGACCGGCGCCGTGCGAGGCCGACGACGACGCCGAGGCGGCGTCCGAGGGGGCCGTGGAGGCGCCCTGCGCCGGGTCGTCGCCCGGCTTACCCGGCTTGGCCGGCTTGCTCGCGCCGGTGGCCGGCGAGCCCGACGCGCCCGGCTGCGGCGAGGCCGGCGGCTTCGGGACCTCGGTCGGGCCGAACTCCGTGAAGTAACTCTTGGCGGGGACCACGAGCGCCTCCAGCTTGACGTCGCCGGTCTCGCTCAGCTTGAAGACGATCTCCTGCGCGTCGCCGACCCTGCCCGCCTCGCTGCCGTTCTCGACGACCGCGGAGGCGTTGTCCTTGCCGCCGAGGATGACCGAACCGCCGGCCGGGACCGTGACGGCGCCCGCGCCCGTGGCCGGCGTGAGCTTCACGGTGGCCTTGGTGCCGGGCAGGGTGATCGAGTCGAGCGTCTGCTCCTCGCGGCCGTTGTTGAAGATCGTCGCGGACACGACGGCGGGGCCCTCCCCGGCCTTCGGCTGGGTGATCACCAGGGCGTTCTGGATCTTGACATCGTCCACGGAGACGTAGTCGGTGTCCGGCTTGACGCCGAGCGTCTGGGCGTCGTTGCCGGCGCCGCAGGCGGAGAGCGAGGCGATCGAGAAGACGATGGCGGTGGCGGCGAGGGCGCCGCGTCGAAGGCTGCGGCTCACGGCGGCGGCATCTCCTAGGACGTACGGGACGGACTGGGGACAGGCTGTGCTTGTGTCAGCGCGCTCAGGTTACCGAGCCGTCCTTCCCCCGCCGCACCCGACCCGCCCCATGCCGGCACCGGCGGCCGCTCCGTACGCCCCTCCCCGGCGTTTGTGCCGCTGTTCACATAATCGCCTTGATCAATTCAGGAACCGTCCCGCATTCCGTCCGCGTCGTTACCCGAATACCCATCCCTGATCACTCACCGATCGCCAGGTGATCAATTTCCAAGATTCGGCGAGGATGCATCCGTACGGGTGACCGACGTCCGAACGGAGTACGGGAAGATCACCTGTAGGAACCGGCAAACCGGGACGTTCGACCCCCCTGGAGGCCCGCCAAGTGTGTGTAACGTGCGGGTTTCTGCCCCCCTGTGCAGCGGCTCCGACCTGCGAATACCCCCTTCCGCAAGCCCTCCGCAGCACGTTCCGGTTGCTGTTGTCAAGCCCTGAGATATGCCCTGACCTGCGAAAACGCCATTCAGAAGAAGCCGTATCCGTGTTACCCTGGATAGCCACGGAAGGGGTACCTGTCACATGACGTTCAAGGTTGGCGACACCGTGGTCTATCCCCATCACGGGGCCGCGCTGATCGAGGCCATCGAAACTCGCCAGATCAAAGGCGTGGACAAGACCTACTTGGTGCTCAAGGTCGCCCAGGGCGACTTGACGGTACGTGTGCCTGCGGACAATGCGGAGTTCGTCGGTGTGCGCGATGTGGTCGGTCAGGACGGGCTGGACCGGGTCTTCGAGGTGCTGCGCGCGCCGTACGCCGAAGAGCCGACGAACTGGTCCCGTCGCTACAAGGCAAATCTCGAGAAGCTCGCCTCCGGCGATGTCATCAAGGTCGCCGAAGTGGTGCGCGACCTGTGGCGCCGGGAGCGCGAGCGCGGACTTTCCGCAGGTGAGAAGCGAATGCTCGCCAAGGCTCGGCAGATTCTGGTGAGCGAGCTGGCCCTCGCGGAGAACACGAACGAGGACAAGGCCGAGGCCCTGCTCGACGAGGTCCTCGCGTCCTGACGCAGGTCAATAGGCCAATGCCGCGGTGCCCGCTGACAAGCTGTGAAAGCAGCCCTGTCGCCGGGCGCTGCGGCATGTCTGCACCGGTCTGCGTATCACTCCCCTGAAACCACCCCTCGCGTGCCGGGCGGGCCGTTGGCGCAGCTGGTCTCAACCAGTGTCACGGAAGGGTCCGGTCAAGGGCGCCGTGCCCGGCACTCCCCAACCTTCGGCCGGGGGTTGCCCCCAAGGCCATACCCACGTCGGCCGAGCGAACAAACCTGCCGGAGAGCAACCGATGTCAGACGAAACGCGCCCTGCCCGCACTGCCGCGGTGATCCCCGCGGCCGGCCGGGGCGTACGCCTGGGCCCGGGCGCCCCCAAGGCGCTCCGCGCGCTGAACGGCACGCCCATGCTCATTCACGCCGTGCGTGCGATGGCGGCGTCCCGCGCCGTCTCGCTCGTGGTCGTGGTCGCCCCGCCCGACGGGGCCGGCGAGGTCAAGAACCTCCTCGACACCCACGCCCTGCCCGAGCGCACGGACTACCTCGTCGTCCCGGGCGGGGAGACCCGCCAGGACTCCGTCCGCCTCGGCCTCGAAGCGCTCCCCGAGTCCATCACGACCGTCCTCGTCCATGACGCCGCCCGGCCCCTCGTCCCCGTCGACACCGTCGACGCGGTCATCGAGGCCGTACGGGACGGCGCCCTCGCCGTCGTCCCCGCGCTGCCGCTCGCGGACACCGTCAAGCAGGTCGAGCCGGGCGTGAAGGGCGAGCCGGAGCCGGTCGTCGCCACGCCCGAGCGGTCCCTGCTGCGGGCGGTGCAGACCCCCCAGGGCTTCGAGCGCGACACGCTCATGCGCGCCCACGCGACCGTCACCGACAACGTCACCGACGACGCGAGCATGGTGGAGCAGCTCGGCCTCCAGGTCGTCGTCGTCCCCGGCCACGAAGAGGCCTTCAAGGTCACGCGGCCGCTGGATCTCGTACTCGCCGAGGCGGTTCTCGCCCGCAGGAGGGCCAACGATGGCTTCTAGCAGCCTGCCCCTGGTGGGTATCGGTACGGACGTGCACGCCTTCGAGCAGGGCCGCGAGCTGTGGTGCGCGGGACTGCTCTGGGACGGCCCGGAGAACGACGGGTTCGGGCTCGCCGGGCACTCCGACGGTGACGTCGCCGCCCACGCCGCCTGCGACGCGCTCTTCTCCGCCGCCGGAATCGGCGACCTCGGCGCCCACTTCGGCACCTCCCGCCCCGAATGGTCCGGCGCCTCCGGCGTGACCCTCCTCGCGGAGGCCGCCCGGATCGTCCGCGCCGAGGGATTCGAGATCGGCAACGTCGCCGTCCAGGTCATCGGCGTACGGCCGAAGGTGGGCAAGCGGCGCGACGAGGCGCAGAAGGTGCTGAGCGCCGCCGTCGGCGCGCCGGTCTCCGTCTCCGGCACGACCACCGACGGGCTCGGTCTCACCGGCCGCGCCGAGGGTCTCGCCGCCATCGCCACGGCACTCGTGGTGCGTACGTCCTGAGCCCCTGGGGCCCGTGCGCCACGCCCCAGGCGTCCCGGAGGTCCGAAAAAAGCGCCCCGTGACCGCGGAAGGGTCGCGGGGCACTGCTATGGGCCCACTACCCTGGAGTGGTGACTATTCGCCTGTACGACACCAGCGCCCGGCAGATCCGTGATTTCATCCCGCTCACGCCGGGCTGCGTCTCGATCTACCTCTGTGGCGCCACCGTGCAGGCGGCCCCGCACATCGGGCACATCCGCTCCGGACTGAACTTCGACATCATGCGCCGCTGGTTCGAGTACCGCGGCTACGACGTCACCTTCGTCCGCAACGTCACCGACATCGACGACAAGATCATCGCGAAGTCCGGTGACCAGGGCCGCCCCTGGTGGTCCATCGGCTACGAGAACGAGCGCGCCTTCAACTCCGGCTACGACGTGCTCGGTTGCCTGCCGCCCACGTACGAGCCCCGCGCGACCGGTCATGTCACCGAGATGGTCGAGATGATGCGCGGCCTCATCGAGCGCGGCCACGCCTACGAGGCGGACGGCAGCGTCTACTTCGACGTGCGGTCCTTCCCCGGCTATCTGGCGCTGTCCAACCAGGACATCGACGACCTGCGCCAGCCCGCCGAGGAGGGCATCACCGGCAAGCGCGACCCGCGCGACTTCGCGATGTGGAAGGCGACCAAGCCGGGCGAGCCCGACTGGGAGACGCCGTGGGGCAGGGGCCGGCCGGGCTGGCACCTGGAGTGCTCCGCCATGGCCCACAAGTACCTCGGCTCCGCCTTCGACATCCACGGCGGCGGCCTCGACCTGATCTTCCCCCACCACGAGAACGAGATCGCCCAGGCCAAGGCCTACGGCGACGACTTCGCCTCGTACTGGGTGCACAACGCCTGGGTCACGATGAGCGGCGAGAAGATGTCCAAGTCGCTCGGCAACTCGGTGCTCGTCTCCGAGATGGTCAAGCACTGGCGCCCGATCGTGCTCCGCTACTACCTGGGCACCCCGCACTACCGGTCGATGATCGAGTACAGCGAGGAGGCCCTGCGTGAGGCCGAGTCCGCGTTCGCGCGGATCGAGGGCTTCATCCAGCGCGTCGTCGAGAAGGCGGGGGGACCCGTCGAGCCGTCCGCGGAGGTCCCGCCAGCCTTCGCCGAGGCCATGGACGACGACCTGGGCGTCCCGCAGGCGCTCGCCGTCATCCACACCACCGTCCGCCAGGGCAACAGCGCCCTGGCCGCCGACGACAAGGACGAGGCCATCGCCCGCCTCTCCGAGGTACGGGCCATGCTCGGCGTCCTCGGCCTGGACCCGCTCGACCCCCAGTGGGCCGGCGAGGCCGACCGCGGCGAGGATCTGCACGGCGTCGTCGACAGCCTCGTACGCCTGGTGCTCCAGCAGCGCGAGGCGGCCCGGGAGCGCAAGGACTGGGCGACGGCGGACGCCATCCGCGACCAGCTCAACCAGTCCGGCCTGGTCATCGAGGACAGCCCCGACGGGCCCCGGTGGACGCTGGGCGGCCGCTGAGCCGCCGCTGATGTGCCGCTCGGCGGGCCGGGCGGCACATCTCTCATATACGTACGATCTACATATACGTGTAGATGGAGATTCACAGGAAACAGGTAGTCATGGCCGGGAACAGCCAGCGCAGGAACCGCCGCACGTCCAACAAGAAGGGCGCGACGGTCGGCAGCGGTGGCCAGCGGCGCAAGGGCCTCGAGGGTAAGGGACCCACGCCGCCCGCCTCCGCCCGTAAGGGACACAAGAAGAACCGCATCGCCAACGCCCAGGCCAAGCAGGCCGCCCACCGCCGCCCGGCCCCCCGCCGCGGCGGCCCCAAGGGCACCTCCGAGATGGTCGTCGGCCGCAACCCCGTCTTCGAGGCCCTGCGCGACGGCGTCCCGGCGACCACGCTGTACGTCCAGCAGTTCATCGACAACGACGAGCGCGTCCGTGACGTCCTCAAGCTCGCCGGCGAGCGCGGCAACATCCACCTGATGGAGGCCCCCCGCCCCGAGCTCGACCGGATGACCAACGGCCTCAACCACCAGGGCCTCGTCCTCCAGGTCCCGCCGTACGAGTACGCGCACCCCGAGGACCTGACCGCCGCGGCCTACGACGCCCATGAGGACCCGCTGATCGTCGCCCTCGACGGCGTCACCGACCCGCGCAACCTCGGCGCCATCGTCCGCTCCGTCTCCGCCTTCGGCGGTCACGGCGTCGTCGTCCCCGAGCGCCGCGCGGCCGGCATGACCGCCGGTGCCTGGAAGTCCTCGGCCGGTACCGCCGCCCGGACCCCGGTCTCCCGCGTCACCAACCTCACGCGCGCGCTTGAGGGCTTCCAGAAGGAAGGCCTCACCGTCGTCGGCCTCGCCGCCGACGGCGAGCACACCGTCGAGGACCTGGAGGCGCTCGACGGCCCGGTCGTCATCGTCATCGGCAGCGAGGGCAAGGGCCTCGGCCGCCTCGTCGGCGAGACGTGCGACTACCGCGTCCGTATCGCCATGCCCGGTGGCGCCGAGTCGCTGAACGCCGGCGTCGCCGCCGGCATCGTCCTCTACGAGGTCGCCCGGCGCCGTAAGCACTGACCTTCCAGCCCTCCAGCGGGCCCCGGAACAGGGCCCTGATCGGCGCGGACACCGCTCTGATCAGGGCCCTTTCCCATACCCGGCGATCTTGACGGGTCTCGGACATTTACCGGCCGTCAAGGCAGTGTCCTAAACCCGCGTCACTCGGTTAGATGAGTGTGGACACCAGAACGCCCCGGCCGGGGTTCGACGATCAGCCTGCGCTGAGCATGGTCAAGGTGCATTGCGATCCCGCGCAGGTCATCGTGAACCACGCCAGTTTCCGCGTCCAGCTCGCCCCGGCGCACAAGCCGAAGATCCCCGCGGGCGCCCGCGCCACCGAGCTCACCGGAGCCGGTGCCGGGCGACGCAGAGCCCCCGTCGTATGGAGCGGCCGCTCCGCCCCCGGAGACCCCGGCGCCACCGGGCTGCTCCAGGCCGTCCGGGAGAACACCGCGGTCGGCACACTCGACACGGGCGCCACGCAGGTCATCCCGCGCATCGGCCTCACCACCGAGACCATGGAGAACCCCGTGGTCCCCGCCGGCCGGCGCGCACCGACCACCGCCACACCCCTGCTGCCGCCCATGCGGCGCGCCGAGAGCGCCTACGACGAATACGCCGCGTACGAGTCGTACCAGCAGGAGCCCGACGAGGACGAGGGCTTCGAAGTACGCCGCCAGCGCCACGGCAACGACCCCGTCCGGCACGCCTACTACCCCGGGCGCCGCATGAACCTCGGCGTCGTCCTGCTCCCCCTGCGCGTCTTCCTCGGCTTCATCTCCATCTACGCCGGCATGGGCAAGCTCTGCGACCCCGTCTACTTCGACGGCGGCGAACGCGGCTCCATGGTCAAGTGGCTCAACTCGCTCCACCCCTGGGCCCTCGCCGAACCGCTGCGGGACTTCGCCCTCCAGCACCCCGTCGGCGCCGGACTGACCGTCGCCTTCCTCCAGGTCGTCGTCGGCGTCCTCACCGTCCTCGGCCTGTGGCAGCGGGTCGCCGCCGTCATCGGCGCCCTGCTCTCCGCCGCGCTGATCCTCACCGTCAGCTGGAAGACCGTCCCGGTCTACGACGCGCCCGACATCATCTACCTCGCCGCCTGGTCGCCGCTGATCATCGCGGGCGCGCCCGTCTACTCCATCGACGGCCGCCTCGCCGGGGAGGCCTGGCGCCGCCTCGGCCCCCGCTCCCCGCTGTGGGCCCTGCGCCGGCGCGTCCTGCGCCGCGGCTCGCTCGTCGCCGCCGTGGTCGTCGGACTGACCCTGCTCGTCGGTTCCGTGCTCGGCGGGGCCGTCCGGTCCACGGAGATGGTGACCGTCCCCGGACCCAACGACGACCCGGTCAACCACCTGCCCGGACAGCCGCTGCCGCAGGAGCCGGGCCGGAGCGGCCCGACCTCCGAGGCCCCCTCCAAGCGGCCCAAGCCCTCCGCCTCGGAAACCGCCGAGCGCCCCAAGACGGAGAAGCCCTCCCCGGAGGACACGGTCCGCGAGAGCGGCCGCATCGAGGGCGGTACGCGCCCCAGCGCCACCCAGGGCGCCAGCTCGCCCCAGCAGTCCCAGCCGGCGCCCCCGCGGGCGACCAGCGCCGGCCCGTCCTCCTCGGGCAGCACGGGCGGCGGCTCGGGCGGCGGCGGCAGCACGGGCGGCGGCTCCGGCGACGGCGGCTCGACGGGCGGCGACAACCGCAACCCGATCGGCGGCCTGCTGGGCTGACGGAACGGCCGACGTACGGGCCGACGTACGGACGCCGAAGGGCGGCCACCGCGTGATGCGGTGGCCGCCCTTCTCGTGTGCCGGGGCGACCCGACTGGGGGCGTCTCTCAGGGCGTCTGGAGGGCCAGTTCCTTCGCGGCCTCCGTCAGGTCCTTCGCGGTGTCGATGGCCCGCCAGTACGCCCCCTGCGGCAGCGGGAAGCCCGCCAGCCGCCGTTCCCGGGCCAGCCGCGGGAAGGTGGTGCGCTCGTGGTCGCCCTTCTCGGGCAGCAGCGCCGTGAACGCCGCGGAGAACACGTACACCCCGGCGTTGATCAGATACGGCGAGGGCGGGGACTCGATGAAGTCGGTGATGTGGCCGAACGTGTCGGTCTCCACGGCGCCCCACGGAATGCGCGGCCGGGCCAGCGCCAGGGTCGCCGTCGCATCGCGCTCCTCGTGGAACGCGGCCATCTCGCGCAGCGAGAAACGGGTCCAGATGTCACCGTTGGTGGCGTACCAGGGCTGCTCGGGGTCGGGCAGATGCGCCGCCGCGTACCGCAGGCCGCCGCCGCGCCCCAGCGGCTCCGTCTCCACGACCGTCTTGACCCGCAGCGGCAGCTCGGCGGTGGCAAGCCACTCCTGGAGCACCTCGGCGAGATGGCCGCAGGAGACCACGGCGTCCGTGACGCCCTCGGACGCGAGCCAGGAAAGCTGATGGCCGATGATCGGGGTCCCGGTGCCCGGGATCTCGACCATCGGCTTGGGGCGGTCGTCGGTGTACGGGCGCAGTCGCGAGCCCTGGCCGCCCGCCAGGATCACGGCCTGCGTCGGTGAGGTATGCATACCGCGCACGATATGCGTACCGGCTGAGAGGCAGTGAAGGCTCAGCTCTGGTACATGACGCCCGAGGCGTATGCGGTGTCGCAGACGGGGCGGGAGAACGAGTGGGCGCGCGTGGGGCCGTACTGCTTGACGGCGGCCCGGCCGAGGGCGCGGGCGATGGCGACACAGTGCTTGGCGAGCGACGGGGTGTGCTCGACCTCGCGCTGGAGGCTCGTCAACGCGACGCCGGGGTCCTTCTCCTGAAGCTCTGCGAGAAGGCGGTCGCGGAGAATATCCTGCGGAGCACGCGACTTGGCGCGCGCGGAGACGTCTTTCGAGGATGCGGTGAGCATCTGGTTCCCCGAGCCCTGGTTCGCCCACGGAACGGCGGTGACCGCAAGCGTTCCGGAGAGCACCAGGACGACGGGCAGGACGAGGGCGAGAGAGCGGCCGATTCGGCGGGCTGAGTGGGTCACGGGGCGAGCGTAGCGGCCAGTGATGATTAGGAGACATTTAGTCACCCTCGCGGGGGATGGTTCGAGGTTTCTTTTCGAATCGGATGTTGACGCGAGAGTCCGAATTGGGCGGTCTGCCGGGGTATTTGTCGACATAAGTGCGGGGTGCGCGAAAGGCCCCACGCGGCGCGTGGGGCCTTTCGGTGGTACGGGGGCCGCGGATCGCCCGCGGAACGCCGGGATCAGTCGCTGAGGCGCTCACCCGTGGAGGTGGAGAACACGTGGATCTCACCCGGGCGGGGGACCACGTGCAGTTCGGAACCCTTCGCCGGGACCGAGCGCCCGCCGACCCGCACGACCAGGTCCTTGTCCTCGCCGCCGACCCGGGTGGAGCCGTAGACGAAGCCGTCCGAGCCGAGCTCCTCGACGACGTTGACCGTGACGGCCAGGCCCTCGTCGCTCTCGGCGCCGGAGACGTCGAAGTGCTCGGGGCGGATGCCGACGGTGACGGTGGTGTCGCCCTTGTCGGCGGCGGCGGAGAGCGCCTCGCGGGAGACCGGGACGACGCTGTTGCCGAACTTCACGCCGCCGTCGGTGATCGGGACCTCGATGAGGTTCATGGCCGGGGAGCCGATGAAGCCGGCGACGAAGAGGTTGGCCGGGCGGTCGTACATCGTGCGCGGGGTGTCGACCTGCTGGAGCAGGCCGTCCTTCAGCACGGCGACCCGGTCGCCCATGGTGAGGGCCTCGGTCTGGTCGTGGGTGACGTACACCGTGGTGATGCCGAGCCGGCGCTGGAGCGAGGCGATCTGCGTACGGGTGGAGACCCGGAGCTTGGCGTCGAGGTTGGACAGCGGCTCGTCCATGAGGAACACCTGCGGCTCCCGCACGATGGCCCGCCCCATCGCGACGCGCTGCCGCTGACCGCCGGAGAGCGCCTTGGGCTTGCGGTCGAGGTACTCGGTAAGGTCGAGGATCTTCGCGGCCTCTTCGACCTTGGTGCGGATCTCGCTCTTGTTGACGCCGGCGATCTTGAGGGCGAAGCCCATGTTGTCGGCGACGGTCATGTGCGGGTAGAGCGCGTAGTTCTGGAACACCATGGCGATGTCCCGGTCCTTGGGCGGCAGGTGCGTGACGTCGCGGTCCCCGATGCGGATGGCACCGCCGTTGACGTCCTCGAGCCCGGCGAGCATGCGCAGGGAGGTGGACTTGCCGCAGCCGGAGGGGCCGACGAGAACGAGGAATTCGCCGTCCGCGATCTCGATCTCGAGCTGGTCGACGGCGGGCTTGGTGGAACCCGGGTACAGCCGGGTCGCCTTGTCGAACGTGACAGAGGCCATGGTGATGTGTCCCTTCACCGGCAGGAACGTGCCGGACGATCCGAGTAAAGGAAGGATTGAGGTCTAGTCCACCTGGGTGAACTCCCGGAGACGCTACCTTCCGCTGTCCGATCTGTCAGCACTCGCGGCCGCCGAAATTCTCGACCGGGGTGAGGCCTCCTCCGGTTACACTCATGCCCAGCGCCTCCTTAGCTCAGCTGGCCAGAGCACCGCTCTTGTAAAGCGGGGGTCGTCGGTTCGAACCCGACAGGGGGCTCCACTGGCTCCGCCAATCTTGTGTCCCGGATCACACTGATCCGGGACACTTGTGTTTTGGGCGTTAGTGGCGGCCCGAGATGCGGTTGGCGGCCTTCGCGAGGGGGGCCGTGGTTGCCGTGGGGGCGGTGGATTCGTGGCGGTCGGCGGTGCGGTAGGCCGCGTAGAGGGTGTGGACGCCGAGCCAGCGGAAGGGCTCCGGTTCCCAGCGGCGGACCTTGTGGTTGACCCAGGGGAGGGCGGTGAGGTCCGTGGGGCCGGACTGGCCCGAGTCCTGTTGGATCAGATCGCGCAGGGTGCGGGCGGCGAGGTTGGTGGTGGCGACGCCGGAGCCGACGTAGCCGCCGGCCCAGCCGAGGCCGGTGGAGCGGTCCAGGGTGACGGTGGCGCACCAGTCGCGGGGGACGCCGAGGACGCCGGACCAGGCGTGGGCGATGCCGGCGCCGGCGAGCTGGGGGAAGAAGCGGACGAGGATCTCGCGCAGGGCGTCGATCGTGGCGGGCCGGGTGCGGCCGTCGTTGTCGGTGCGGGAGCCGAAGCGGTACGGGATGCCGCGGCCGCCGAGCGCGATGCGGTTGTCGGCGGTGCGCTGGGCGTACATGTAGGCGTGGGCCATGTCGCCGAGGGTTTCCCGGCCCTCCCAGCCGATCTCGGCCCAGGTCTCCTCGGGGAGCGGCTCGGTGGCGATCATGGAGGAGTTCATCGGGAGCCAGGTGCGCTTGTGGCCCTTGAGATTCGGGGTGAAGCCTTCGGTGCAGCGCAGGATGTAGGGCGCGCGGACCGTGCCGTACGGCGTGACGGCGTGCTTGGGGCGGATCTCCGAGACCGGGGTGGATTCGTGGACGGTGACGCCGAGGGCTTCGACGGCCGCCGCGAGGCCGGTGACCAGTTTGACGGGGTGCAGGCGGGCGCCGTGCGGGGTCCAGCTGGAGCCGACGGCGCCGGCGACGCGGATGCGGGCGGCGGTCTCACGGGCGCCGAGGAGTTCGCGGTCCTTCTCGCCGTAGCTCAGCTCGGTGGCGTGGAACTCCTTGAGGCGGGCCAACTGGGCGGGGTTGTGGGCGACTTCGAGGACGCCGCCGCGGTGGATGTCCGCGTCGATCCCTTCGGCGGCGCAGACGTCGACGACCTCGCCGACGGTGTCGTTCATCGCCTGCTGGAGCCGGACGGCGGCGTCGTGGCCGTGGAGCTTGGCGTAGCGGTCGCGGCCGGCGATGCCGTTGTAGAGCCAGCCGCCGTTGCGGCCGGAGGCGCCGTAGCCGCAGAACTTGGCTTCCAGGACGACGATGTTGAGGAAGGGAACGGCCTTCTTGAGGTAGTACGCCGTCCAGAGCCCGGTGTAGCCGCCGCCGACGATGCAGACGTCGGCCTGGGTGTCGCCGGGGAGCGGTTCGCGGGGGGCGGGGACGCCTTCCTGCGCGTACCAGAACGATATGCCGCCGTTGACCGTCATGCTGTCTTCCTCTGTCCCTGCCGGTGGGAGTGGTGGTGGGACGCTACTGGATATCCCCGCGATCTTCCCCCGCCCGGGTCGTAGCCTCGGCTGTGTGATCGAGATTCCTGAAGAGCTGGTGCTGAGTCAGGCTCAGTTCAATGGTGACGCGGGCCGTGCCTTCATCGCGGAGCTGCCCGCGCGGGCCGAGCGGTTCCTCGACGAGTGGGGGCTGCGGCTGACCGGCCCGTCGATGTACGGATGGGCGTCGCTGGTGCTGCCGGTGGTACGGGCCGACGACGGGGTGCCGGCCGCGCTGAAGCTGCAACTCCTCGACGAGGAGAGCGCCGGTGAGGGGCTCGCGCTGCGGACCTGGGGCGGCGAGGGGGCCGTGCGGCTGCTGGCGGAGGACCCGGTGACCGGGACGCTGCTGCTGGAGCGGCTGGACGAGACGCGCCATCTGTCGACGATGGAGGACGACCGGGCCGCCGTCCAGATCCTGGCGGAGCTGCTGGCGCGGCTGGTGGCGGTGGAGGCGCCGGCGGGGCTGCGGGGGCTCGGCGAGGTGGCGGGCACGATGCTCGCCGAGGTGCCGGACGCGGTGAAGCTCCTCGGGGACGAGGACGACCGGCGGGTGCTGCTGGACTGCGCGGCGGCGGTACGGGAAGTGGTGGGCGAGCCGGGGGACCGGCTGCTGCACTGGGACCTGCACTACGACAACATCCTGGCCGCGCACCCGGACGATCCGCGCGAGCCGTGGCTGGCGATCGACCCGAAGCCGCTGGCGGGCGATCCCGGCTTCGATCTGCTGCCGGCGCTGACGGACAACTTCGATCCGGCGCAGACGCTGCGGCGGTTCGATCTGATGACGGAGGTGCTGGACCTGGACCGGGAGCGGGCGCGGGCCTGGTCGCTGGGGCGGGTGCTGCAGAACGGTCTGTGGGACATCGAGGACGCGGTGGAGGAGGGCGAGGAGCCCGAACTGGACGAGGAGCAGGTGCTCATTGCTCGGAATCTGCTGGCACGGTGACCCGGCGGCGTGCAGGCTGACCGCATGATTCGTAATGCGACACCTGACGATGTCCCTGTCATCCACCAGATGGTCCGTGAGCTGGCCGAGTACGAGCGGGCGCTGGACGAGGCGAAGGCGACCGAGGAGCAGCTGCGCGAGGCGCTGTTCGGTGAGCGTCCGGCCGCGTTCGCGCACATCGCGGAGACGGCCGAGGGGGACGTGGCCGGGTTCTCCCTGTGGTTCTTGAACTTCTCCACGTGGCGTGGGGTGCACGGCATTTATCTGGAGGACCTGTACGTCCGTCCGGAGAAGCGGGGCGGCGGGCACGGGAAGGCGCTGCTGACGGAGCTGGCGCGGATCTGTGTGGCGCGCGGCTACGAGCGGCTGGAGTGGTCGGTCCTGGACTGGAATTTGCCTGCCCGCGAGTTCTACAAGTCGCTCGGAGCTGTGTCAATGGAGGAGTGGACCGTGAACCGGCTGACGGATGACGCTCTCCACAGGCTGGGGACGGGCGGGTAGGGCTCACGGGGTCGCACTATGCCCCGACGGACGCCCGCCTGGGGCAACCAGGACGGGCAAGGTGGTACTAGGGAAGGGCCCCGGCCATCCGCCACGGGGGAAGCGGACCACCGGGGCCGGTCATGAGGTGGTCAGCCGGTGTTCGGGAGCGGCCGGTCCGGCGTGTCCAGCCAGACCCACTCACGGGTACCGGGGGCGGTGCTCAGTCCGAACCGTTCGGGTCCGGGTTGGCCGGCGTGGGTCCACCAGGCGTGGGCTGCCTCCACCTCGTTCCAGAGACGCCGGGTGCCGTACTGCCACACGGTGAACTGGTCGTCCGACTTCCCGTCCCAGTCCACGGCCGCCCAGGACGTGGCGTCGGTCGTCGCGACCCACAGCCTGGAGTCCACCCCGTCCACGTCGGGGTTGTCGTGCCAGGTCCACCACACGTCACGGAGCTGGAGGCCCATGGCGAACTGGGCCGCCAAGTCATCGCCCGTGACGGTCCACGGGGACAACGTGGTCCGCGACTCGTCCGGTTGGTGGTCATCGCGCACCACGTCCCGGTAGATCCGCAGATCCGTGCGCTGGTTCCGCATGAGCATGAACGCGGAGTGGGGAGAAAACCGTCCCGACGCGTCGCCTTGTACGCCCACCTTCAGGCGCAACAGGCCGTAGCACAGCCAGGGCGTCTCCCACGGTGTGAGGATGACCCCGCCCGGCCGCGTCTGTTCCACCCAGGCCCGGGGGACGGACCGCACGGAACAGGTGGCCTCCACCCGGTCGTACGGGCCGGCCGCGGAGTGGCCCCGCGCGCCGTCCCCGGAGATGACCTCCGGCTCCAGGCCCAGCTTCCGCAGACGCGCGTCCGCGTCCGTCGCCAGGACCGGGTCCACCTCCACCGTGGTGACGTTCTCCGAACCCACACGGTGGGCCAGGAGACCCGCGTTCCATCCGGTCCCGGTACCGATCTCCAGGACGTTGTGACCGTCGGCCACGTCCAACATGTCGAGCATCCGGAACACGATGGACGGGTCCGACGCGGACGACGACGCCCACCGCTCCCCGTCGCCAGGGTCGTGGCCGTCGTTGACCTGGGTCACCACGGAGTCGGCCGCGTACGCGGCCCGTAGCCACGTCTCGGGTGCCTTGGTGCGGGTGCAGGGCGTCAGGTCCTCCCCCAGATAGATGCGCTCCGGGAGAAAGTGGTGGCGGGGTACCGCCCAGGCCGCCCGCTCCCATTCGGGAGCCAACGGCGTCTCCAGTGCGGTGTTCACCGCGCCGAGCAGATCGCGGATGGCGATCTGCTCAGACGCCGACAGGTCGGGTGTCGTCACCGGTGCTAGTCCTTCTTGTGCTTCGGCGGGTCCTTCGGCTTGGCCGTGTCCGACGACGGCTTGGACGTGCCCGGGTCCTTCCCCCCGGAGTGCTGGCCGTTGCCACCGCTGCCACCCTTACCCGTTCCCCAACCCATGTTGGGCTCCTCTCGGATACGAAATGCCCTGCCCGAGCCTCGTCGGCTCGGGATGTGCCCGCCCCGGGCCGACCCGGGTGGGGCCGTCCCACCTGGGGCGGATGTTCCCTCCGGCGGTTCCCGTGCGGAGGGGTCTGGCCCGCTTCCCCGGCTCGGGACGGTCCCCGCAGAAAAGGGCCTGACCGAGGAAGCGGAGTTCGTGAGCGGGCCCGGCCACGGCCAACGGGATGGAAGTCCGATGATTGGGCCCGTGTTGTGCAGTCCCCCACCGTCGGCGTTGGAGGGCGCCGACGGCACCGTTGTGGAGGCTCGGGGGCGCCTGTGTGGACATCTCCGCGCGGGGGAGTTTGTCACCGCCCGATCCGGATCGGGCGGCTAGTCGCTCGCAGGACTGCACGGCCCCGCCGTGTCGGCGGCGGGGAGCCTAGGGGTAGAACGGCGTCCGCAGAGGGGCGCTGGGGTGGCCGTAGCGGGCATGGAGGGCGGCCACTTCGATGATTTCCCTGAAACCGACGCCCTGTGCGATGGTCTCGCGCAGTTCCCCACACTGCCCACAACGGGCTGGATCAGCCGGGCCGGCGCGGGGCGTGATCAGAAGGTGGTACTGCACCTGCATCTCCGGCGCCAGGGCGGCCACCTGATCGGCAGGGAACGGGCCATCGTTCACGGCTCCCACTTCCTGACTCCGTCTGTGCAGACCATCTGCATCTCCTCCGGAGCGGCCGGGATGTGGACCGGGTCGTCCACGTGGACCCGGTCCGCCCCGTGATTGAGCGTGCGTGCCGGTACCGGTCCGGCCCAGTCGACGACCACCCAGGTTCGCGCGCCCCGAGTTCGGCGGGTCACGTCCAGCGCCATGCGCCAGGTGGAGCCAACCCGCACTCGGTTCCCGGGCCGGATGTCGATGGCCAGACGCCGCCGATCGATGCCCATTTCAACGGGTAACCCCAGCGGGTCCCCTACCCAGACCAGGCGGTCCGGTTGGCGACGAATCACCATGAGTGCACTCGCTTCCGTGGTGTCCGCTCTCCCAGTCCGGCCCGACTCACGGACCGGGAGAGCGGGGTGTCCTCCGCTCGCTCCCTGGTCCGCCGTCCGGCGGGAGCGTGCGGAAATCTCAGTGGGCGGTCAGGAAGAACGCGACGGCCGCCCAGACGATGAAGGCGGCGGTGGACCACCCGAGCCGCGACCAGGTCACCGCGTGGAGACCGCCACGGCCAGGGCCACGACACTCACGGCGCTGGCGACGGTGACCGCCAGGGCCGGGAGCCACCTCACGCCGTGCCCTCCAGCCGCTCCACCAGGGCCACGTCCTCAAAGGTCCGAGCGAACATCGTGTGGTCCCTGTGCAGGCCGGTGTGCTCCATGCACTGGTCGTCCACCTCGTTCACTTTGGTGCTGGGCTTGGCCTCCCAGTCGCACTCGCCGTGCAGGCACCTGGCCGACGCCGTGGCCTCCGAGTCGGGGTGCCGTTTGATCCGGTGCGTCACGAACCGGAGAACCATCCGGACCGTCACGACTCCACCGCCAACACCGGAGTGGTGAAGACGCGGACCTGGTCCAACTCCTCCGGGGTCGGCCCCCGCAGCTCCTCCGGCGGGACCGCCCACTCCCGGCCGCCTCCCGGCGGACGCAGGTACACGCTTCCCTCGTACCGGCGGTCCACCCGACCCAGCGTCCCTTTCGCGTCCACTGCGTACCGACTGACGGTCGGTCTCCACTCCTCGGTCATGCCTCACCGTCCCCTCCAGCGCTCCGAATGCCTCGGCCCATGGGGACGCTAGGAGCGCGGAGCCCTATCGGGCGGCGCTGATTCGCCTTGATTCGAGCGATGCCGGGTCGTCTTCGGCGTGATTCTCAGGTGAGGTCGAGGGCCCGGCGGGCGCGGGTGATCACGCGGTGGGCGTCGGGCCCGTAGACAGCGGAGTCGGCAAGGGTCTGCCAGACCCGCTGGTACACCCCGACGGTCGGGGCATCGTCCAGCCAGAGTTCCGCGTGCCAGTCCTCGGCGATGGCCAAGCGGTCGTCGTACAGCCAGAACGCATTGGCCGGCGGAAGCCTGAGAGGGGCGCCGAGGGGAACGATTCCCAAGGTGACGGTGTCGAGACCGAGAACACCCATGAGCCGGTCGAGTTGGGCGGCCAGCACCAGCGGTGGGCAGACCAGGGCGTGAAGGGCGGCCTCCCACATGACGATGTGGAAGCTCGTCCCCGGCTCGTACAGCATCTCCTGGCGTCGCACGCGTGCCCGTACAGCTTCCTCCACGTCCCGGACGGACTGGTGGAGGTCGACGTACTGGGAGAACACGTGGCGGGCGTAGTCGGGTGTCTGAAGCATCCCGACGACCATGGAGCCCTGCCAGGCCCGGAGTGTTCTGGACCGCTCGTACTCTGCACTGAGAGTGTCTTGGACGGGCTTGTGCCCGGCGGCGAGCTGGCGCCGCCAGGAGCGTGATCGGGACTCCAGGGTCCGTAGCCGGGTGATCAGTTCATCGGCGGAGTCCGGGTGCCCGGTGGCCTGTGCCCATGCCTGGAGATCGTCAGTCGTGGCCGTCTGGCGCCCGGTCTCCAGTTTGCTGACCTTGGACTGGGGCCAATGCAGCACCGACGCCAGTTCCCGCCCTGTATAGCCCCGAGCGGCGCGCAGCTCACGGAGCCGCGCGCCGAGGGCCACCCGGGCCTGTTGGAAGTCGGTGCTCACTCGGTGGAAGGTACCTGTCCCGCGAACTGGTCGGACGGGATGGCGTGATGCCAAGCAGCGTCGCGGGCCTGGCAGGCGCGCAGGACCTCCACGGGGTCCGTGACGAGTTCGACGCCGGTCATGTCGTCGTCCTCGTCGAAGTGAAGCCGTGCGATGACGCGCGAGTCGAACAGCCAGAAGTCCTCGTCGGGGAGCTTCAGCCGTTCGGCGTCGCTCCGCCACAGGTTGCGGATGTCCTCTCCCACGGCGCTGTTGCGCCGGGCGTTGTCCAAGAGGTACCGCTGGCCGAGGGTCGGCGGGTTGTCCACGATGCGTACGCGCTCGAACCGCTTGCCGAGGGCGGACTGTTCGCGCCGGGACGCGCACCACGGGTCATTCAGGTCCCATCCGGCATCCTCGCCCCGGGCGAACCGGATGTACGTCTCCGTCTCCTCGTCCGACGCGTACCGGCGGCGGGTCTCCAGCCGCCAGGCGGTGTGCTCGAAGGTGGGGAACATCCCGCCGAACTCTTCGAAGCTGATCATCGTCGGCACCCGGTCTACATCCCTCGGGGCGAAGTCGGCCAGGAGCACACGGGGCACCATCACGAACCCCTCGCCGGGCTTTACGTTGCGGAGCTGAGCCACGTCTTCGGGGTCGGTCACAGCGTCTCCCTGGACCAAGACCTCCCCCGTGTCCTGGTCTTCGTAGAGCGTCGGACAGCCGTCGTTGCCGGAGTTGGTGCCGATGAAGCGAAGTCGCCTTGCCAACGTCGTTCCCCTCTCGCCCAGATGACCCGGTCGGGCCGTGCCCAGGATGGAGCCACCAGTGGCGTTCTGTCCGCCGTGATTCTCGAATATTCGCGAATCACGGCCTGGCGTCCTTCTTCGGCGCCGGGCGGTGGTCCCGAAACCCCCGTTACGGTCCCTTCACCAGTTCGGCTGAAGTGGAGTTCTCGCATGTCAGCGGTCATGCGGAGTAGCAGCAGAATGCCCTGGCGGACCCTGGAACCCGTACAGAGACCGAGCCGCTATCACTCTTCGATGTCCCAGCCGCTCCGGAAGGGGGTACACCCCAGGTCGAAACGGACGCAAGGGACGCACAGGACAGCCGCGGAACGGTCACTCAGCGTCAGGCCAGCTCTCCAGGATGCGGAGCCGTCGGCCGTCTGTCGTCAGCCGTCACCTAGAGGCGCTGGGCCCCCGGGCTGCCGCCCCTGATATGCGTCGTCCGACTCCTTGAGGTCGCTGGGCGCGAAGCCGCAGGACGAGTGGACGGTGTACCGGCTGACGGACGAGGCGCTGGCCGAGCTGGGGTCGTGAGCGGGCTCGTGTCGTGAGCGCGGGCGGCGGCCGGGTGGCCGCCGCCGTGTTTTCTATGGCCGCCTCCTGCGGCCGGTTTCTACGGCTCCAGGACCACCTTGCCCATCGTGCCGCGGGTCTCCAGTGCGCGGTGGGCGGCGGCTGCCTCCCGTAGGGGGAAGCGCTGGACGGCGGGGCGGAGGATGCCTTCGGCGGCCAGGGCGAGGGACTGGGTCTCCAGGGTGCGGACGTTTCCGCCGGCCTTCTGGATCATGACGGGGCCGAGGACGCTCTGCGAGGTGATGCCGCGTGCGGCGAGTTCCTCGTCGGTGAAGGTGAGGGGTTCGCCGTCGTGCGAGCCCTTGGCCGACCAGCCGAAGACGAGGTGCCGGCCGCCCTTGCCGAGGAGGTCGACGGCGGCGCGGCCGGTGGCGCCGCCCACGGAGTCGAAGACGACGGTGGCGTGCCGGTCGCCGAGGAACTCCCGTACGCGCTCGGGCCAGTCGGGGAGGGTGTAGTCGACGGCGAGGTGGGCGCGGTTCTGCTCGACCTGGGCGACCTTGGCCGGGCCGCCGGCGAGGCCGATGACGGTGGCGCCGGTGTGCCTGGCGTACTGGACGAGCAGGGTGCCGATGCCGCCGGCGGCGGCCGGGACGACGGCGACGGAGTCGGGTCCGAGGTCGGCGAACTGGAGGATGCCGAGCGTGGTGCGGCCGGTACCGATCATGGCGACGGCCTCGGCCTCGTCGAGGCCGTCGGGGACGGGGTGGAGCCGGGCCGCGTCGGCGACGGCGACTTCGGCGTACCCGCCGGGGGCGAGGCCGAGGTGGGTGACGACCTTCTGGCCGAGCCAGGAGGGGTCGGTGCCTTCGCCGAGCCGGTCGACGGTGCCGGCGACTTCGCGGCCGGGGATCGTGGGCAGCTCGGCGGGGGCGGGGAAGGGCCCCCTCTGCCCGCGGCGCAGGGCGGTGTCGAGGAGGTGCACCCCGGCCGCGGCGACGGCGATCCGTACCTGCCCGGGGCCGGGCTCGGGGGCGTCGGTCTCCTCGTACGTGAGGTTCTCGGCGGGGCCGAAGGCGTGGAGGCGGATGGCGTGCATGGCGGGCATGGTGGGCTCCCCTGTGGTGTACGCGGGTGTACGTCGGTCTGTGCGGTGACAGCGGCAAGCCTCTGACCTCAACCATGGTTGAGGTCAAGAGGTGGCGGGGTGGGGTGGTTCAGACGCCCGCCGGCTGCGCGCCACGGTGACTGCGGCTGCGCGGCTGCGCGGCTGCGCGGCTGCGGGCGGGGCGCCTCAGACGCCCGCCGGCCGTACGCCACGGCGGCCGATGCCCGCGCCCGCCCCCGTGCGCAGTGCCAGCGAGACCGCCTCCACGGCGCTGTTGAAGGACACCTCCGAGAGGACGCCCGGCGCCGCGACCTGGTCGCCGATCAGGTAGACGCCGTCGCCGCGGTCGATCGCCGGCCGGTCCCGCCAGGTGGTGCCGGGGCGGTCGACGGCTCCGGTGCGGCCCGTGGCGACGGCCTCGCGCCGCCACTGCGTACGCTCCCGCCAGCCGGGGAAGCCGAGGTCGAGCAGGCGCTCGGCGTGGGCGAGGCCGTCGGCCCGGGCGGCGTCCGGCGCGATGGGCAGCTGGCCCTGGACGAGCTGCTGCCCGGCGGGGGCGAGGGAGCGGTCCTGGGCGGTGAAGCGTTCCAGCCAGCCGGGCGCGTCGAGGTCGGAGACGATGAACGGGTCGCCCTTGCGGGTGCGCAGCGCGAGGTCGATCAGGACCGTACGTCCGCTGTCCCAGCGCAGGGTGTCGTCGCCGAGGAGGTGGCGGGCGGCGTCCAGGGACGTGGCGACGATCACCGGGCCGTCGCCGGTGGGCAGGGACCCGACGCGGGCGCCGGTCTCGATCCGTACGCCCATCTCGCGGGCGCGCGCGGCCATCCGGTCGATGAGCCGCCCCCAGCCGCCGCGGATGTAGTGGGCCTCGGGCGGCAGCGCGGCGGCCCGGTGCAGGCGCTCCTGGACGAAGCGGGCGGAGAGCGCGCCGGGGTCGTGGTGGAAGAGGGCGACGCCCGCGTAGTGGCCGGCGGCCCGGGCCGCTTCGGAGCCGGCGACGGAGGTGGCCCACGTGCGGTGGTCGACGTCGACGGGGGCCCGCTCGGGGGCGAGGCGGGCGACCTTCAGCAGGCCGAGCGGTGGGGTACGGCGCAGGGCGCCGCCCTGGTGGAAGCGGAAGCGGAGGCCTTCGAGCGGCGGCAGGGGCGCGAGCGGGCCGAGCAGGCCGCGCTGCTTGAGCCAGGCCCAGTGCGGGCCGCCGTTGTAGAGGGCGTGGGGGCCTTCGTTGGTGCGGTACGGGCCTTCGGCGGTACGGGCGCGGCCGCCGAGCGTGCGGTGCGACTCGTACAGGCTCACCTGTGCGCCGGACTCGGCGGCGGTGAGGGCCGCGGTGAGGCCGGCGAATCCGCCGCCGATGACGCTGATCCGCTGCATGAGGTCACTCCTTGCTGGGCTGGGCACGGGGGTCGTGCCGGGCTGTCGCAAGGGGGACGGATGGAGGGCGCGGTTCTGTGACATCCGCCCGACATCCGCCCGTGAATTTCTTCGGCGGTTACGGGGTGCGGGGGAAGCGGGCCTGGAGGTCCCAGATCACGGGGTTGTCGGCGAGGCCTTCGTGCATGTCGGCGAGGTCGGCGATCAGGTCGTGCAGGAAGTCGCGGGCCTCGCGGCGCAGTTCGGCGTGGTTGAAGGTGAGCGGGGGCTCGTCGCCGGGCATCCAGTCGGCCTCGACGTCGACCCAGCCGAAGCGGCGCTCGAAGAGCATCCGGTCGGTGGACTCGGTGAAGTCCAGCTCGGCGTACTGCGGCTGGGCGGCGCGGCTGCCGCGTGGGTCGCGGTCGAGCTGCTCGACGATGTCGCACAGCGCCCACGCGAAGTCGAGCACCGGCACCCATCCCCAGGCTGTGGACACCTCGCGGTCCGCCTTGGTGTCCGCGAGGTAGACGTCACCGCAGAAGAGGTCGTGACGCAGGGCCTGGACGTCCGCGCGGCGGTAGTCGGTCTGCGGAGGGTCGGGAAAGCGGCGGGAGAGGGAGTAGCCGATGTCGAGCACGGTCCGATGGTGTCACGGATGGGGAGATCGCCCACACTTTCGGGTGAGCGGAGTCGGATTGCGGCGTCGTGGTTCCCGTCGTTCCGCGAGGCTCACGCGCGGTGGTGCCGGGCGTACGCCCAGGTCGCGTAGGCGAGGAGGGGGCCCGTGGCCAGCAGGGGGGCGAGGCAGAGGTTCAGGACCGTGTGGCCGGTGGGGGACATGTTCGGGTCGGGCTCGACGAGGAAGCTGAGGACGAGCTGGCTCAGGCAGAAGAGCGTCACCAGGGCCGATATGGCCCAGCCCGCGGCCACGGCGGTACGGGGGCGGGGGACGCGGAGCCGGCCGGTGACCACGAGGAGCGGGAGCAGCGCGGCGGCCTCCTGGAGGACGGTCAGACCGACGACGTAGGCGATGCCCCAGCCGGGGATCCCGTAGACGTCCCGCAGGACCTCGTCGCTGTAGCCGACGGGCAGACCCGCCGCCATCACCAGCCGCCACAGACCCATCGGGACGGTGCAGAGCGCGAGCAGGTGCGCGGCGCGGCGGGCGGTGCGGGCGGGGGACTGGGGGCGGTGAGCGGTCGCTGTCGTCATGCCGTACAGCCTGGCCGGGGAGGAGGGTCCCCGGCTTCGTCCCGTACGGCGGACCGCCTCCGCCGTACGGGGGAGGGCGGGTCCTCCCTCTCGCCGCAGACTTGAGGCCGCCGCTTCGGCAGCCGCCGCACCTCCGCCCGAGGCACGCGCTACGGCAGCCGGCAGCCGGCACCTCCGCCCGTCACCGCCGCTACGGCAGCAGCCGCCGCTCCTTCGCCACCGCCACCGCGCCCGCCCGCGTGTCCACGCCGAGCTTCGCGTAGATCCGGCCCAGGTGCGTCTTCACCGTCGCCTCGCTGATGAACAGCGCCCGGGCGATCTCGCGGTTGCCGAGGCCCTGCGCGAGCTGCGTCAGGATGTCGCGTTCGCGGTCCGTGAGGGACGGCGGCGCCGCGCCGCGCATGCGGTCCATGACGCGGCCCGCGACCGGTGCCGACAGGGTCGTGCGGCCCTCGGCCGCCGCGTGGATCGCCGCGAACAGCTCCTCGGGGCGCTCCGCCTTCAGCAGATAGCCCGTGGCGCCCGCCTCGATGGCGCGGGTGATGTCGGCGTCCGTGTCGTACGTGGTCAGGACCAGCACATGGACGTCGGGCGTGGCGATCCGGCGGGTGGCCTCCACCCCGTCGATGCCCGGCCCGAGCTGAAGGTCCATCAGGACGACGTCGGGGGTGAGCTTCGCCGCCATCGCGACGGCCTCCTCGCCGCTGCCCGCCTCGCCGACGACCTCGATGCCGTCCGCGCTGCCGAGCAGGGCGAGCAGTCCGGCGCGTACGACGGCGTGGTCGTCGCAGAGCAGGATCCGTACGGTCATGAAGTCTCCAGGGGGATCGCCACGGACAGGACCGTGCCCTCGCCGGGGGCGGACTCGATGGTGAGGGTGCCGCCGAGCTGCCGCGTACGCGCCCGCATGGCGGGCAGGCCATGGCCGCGTTCGCCCCGCTCGGCTGCCGCCTTCGGCGGGACGAAGCCGCGGCCGTCGTCGGCGATGTCCAGCACGACCTGGTCGTCGAGGTAGGTGAGGGTCACCGCGGCGGTGGTGGCGTGCGCGTGTTCGCGTACGTTCGCCAGCGCGCCCTGGGCGATCCGCAGCAGCGCCGACTGCACCCGGTCCGGCAGCTCCACGGGCGTCCCGTCGACCCGGAACCCGGCGGCTTCGCGGGCGGCGAGCAGCCGCAGGGCCTCCTCAAGGCCGCCGCCTTCGGCGAGGTCGGCGGGGGCGAGGTCGTGGACGAAGCGGCGGGCCTCGGCGAGGTTGTGCTCGGCGATGGACTCGGCCGTACGGACATGGCGGCGCGCGGTCGCCGGGTCGCTGTCCCAGGTGCGCTCCGCGGCCTGGAGCAGCATCTGCTGACTGGACAGGCCCTGCGCGAGGGTGTCGTGGATCTCCATGGACAGCCGCTGGCGTTCGGCGAGGGTGCCCTCGCGGCGTTCGGTGGCGGCCAGTTCGCGGCGGGTGCGGATCAGGTCGTCGATGAGCGCGCGCTGCCGCTGGGCCTGCCGCTCGGCGTGGACGAAGACGGCGGTCGCGATCGCGGCCACGGCGGGCGGGGCGACCAGCAGGTTCGGATCGAAGCCGCCTTCCGACAGCTTGATCTGCGCGGCCACCACGAAGGCCGTGAGCAGGGCGACGAGGACGAGCGCGGCGCGCGGCGGGAGGGTGCGCAGGCCGGTGTAGAAGAGGGGCACCGCGCACCACGCGAAGCTGGGCGCGAGGACGACGAGGACCATCCACACGGCGACGACAGTGAAGAGCCAGGCGATCCGGCGGGGGGTGGCGCGGGTGCCCAGGACGGGCCCGAGGACGTACAGGGAGGCCAGCGCGCCGGAGAGGGCGACGATCCAGGGGCTGCGGTCCTCCCAGGGGTGCCGCAGCAGGAACCGGACCAGGGACGCGCCGAGGAGGAGGAAGAAGGCGATGTGCATGACCCTCGCCAGCCAGCGGGCATCCGGGTCGTGCGTGTCCGTCACCGCTCGCTCCTCCACTGCCTGGCTGGTCCTCGGCCGGCCTGGGCTGACCTGGGCCGATTCCTCCATGGTGACCCGGCGGGACCAGGTCGGCATCAACCGATCGGCTGACCCGGCCGTCGGCCGACCCGCGCGGCGGAGGCAGCCGCTCCGTCGACCGTACGGCCCCGGAAGCGGCCGGAGGATCGATGCAGAGCGCGAAACCGCCCGATCCCCGTGCCAACTCCCCGGTCCCAAGGAGTCCCCATGAAGAAGATCCTCATCGGCGCCACCGCCGCTGCCGCCCTCGCCGCCGGCACCTTCGGCGCCGTCTCCGCGAACGCCTCCGCCCCGGCTGCCGAGACCAAGACGACGGTCACCGCCGACGTCTCCCAGCGCAACCTCCAGCAGTCCACGCACCTGACGGTGGACGCCGCCACCAAGGCCGCGCAGGCCGTCCTGGACGCCGCCCAGCAGGAGAACCAGCGGGTCTCCGTCGCCGTCGTCGACCGCAACGGCAACACCATCGTGACGCTGCGCGGCGACGGCGCGGGCCCGCAGTCCCCCGAGTCCGCCGAGCGCAAGGCGTTCACCGCCGTCTCCTGGAACGCCCCCACCTCCGAGCTGGTCAAGCGGCTCGCCCAGGCCCCGAACCTGAAGGACATCCCGGGCACCCTCTTCCTCGGCGGCGGCGTGCCCGTCACGGTCAAGGGCGCCCCGGTCGCCGGTATCGGTGTCGCGGGCGCGCCCAGCGGCGACCTGGACGAGAAGTTCGCCCGCGCGGGCGTCGAGGCGCTCGACAAGTAACGGCCCGGGCCTCAAGCGCCTCAAGCCCCTGTGGCGGCCCCCGTCTCCGTACCCGGGCCGCCACCGGCTCCGCGCATAGGATCACCGCGTGGAGTCCCGTCAGTCCCGTAGCCGTCTGCTCGCCCTGACCGCCGCCCTGGCCCTGCTCGCCGGCGGGTGCAGCGGCGGGGACGTGGACGGCTCCCCGGGCGCCGCCGGCCTGCGCGACCCGTACTTCCCCAAGCTCGGCAACGGCGGCTACGACGTCCAGCACTACGCGCTCACCCTCGCCTACGACCCCGCTACGCGCCGCCTGGACGCCACCGCCGAGATCACCGCCCGCGCCACCCAGCACCTGAGCGCCTTCAACCTGGACCTCACCGGGCTGACGGTCTCCGGCGCCCGCGTCGACGGCGCCCCCGCCGCCGTCAACCGGGCCGGCAAGGAGCTGACGCTGCGTCCGCGCGCGGACATCGACAAGGGCCGGGTCTTCCGTACCGTCGTCACCTACTCCGGCGTCCCCGAGACCGTCACCGACCCGGGCGGCTCCGAGGAGGGCTGGCTGACGACCGAGGACGGTGCCCTGGCGCTCGGCGAACCGACCGGCTCCATGGCCTGGTTCCCCGGCAACCACCACCCCTCCGACAAGGCGACGTACGACATCACGGTCACCGTCCCCCAGGGGCTGCGGGCGATGTCCAACGGCCGGCTGACGAGCGAGCGCGGCGACGGCCGCACCACCACCTCCGTCTGGCACTCCGCGGAGCCGATGGCGAGCTATCTCGCCACCGTGGCGATCGGCCGGTACGAGACGACGACCGCGAAGACCGCCTCCGGCGTCCCCGTCCTCACCGCCGCCGACCCGTCCGTGGCCAAGCGCGCGGCGCCGCTGCTGGCCCGTATCCCGGAACTGCTGGCGTGGCAGGAGGAGAACTTCGGCCCGTACCCCTTCAGCGCCGCCGGGGCGATCGTCGAGCGCACGGAGGACGTCGGCTACGCGCTGGAGACCCAGACCCGGCCCGTCTTCCCCGAGTCCGCCTTCGACACGGAGACCCTCGTCCACGAGCTGGCCCACCAGTGGTACGGCGACTCGGTCTCGCCCGCGTCCTGGCGGGACATGTGGCTCAACGAAGGCTTCGCGACCTACGCGGAGTGGCTGTACGCGGAGGACTTCGAGGACACCCCGGCGGAGGAGAGCTTCCAGGAGGCCTACGACGAGGAGGAGAACTGGGCGTTCGCGCCGGGCGAGCCGCCGAGCGCCGAGGTGATCTCCGACCCGCCGGTGTACGGGCGGGGTGCGATGGTCCTGCACCGGATCCGGGAGGAGGTCGGTGACGACACCTTCTTCGAGATCCTGCGCGGCTGGCCGCGGATGTACCGCCACGCCAACGCCTCCACCGACGACTTCACCGCCTATGTGGAGGACGTGGCCGGGGAGGACCTCGACGAGCTGTGGGACGCCTGGCTCTACGGGGACGGCAGGCCGCGGTGGCAGCCGTAGCCGCTGTGGCTCCCGCAGGAGGACGCGTCAGGGCCCCGGCGGAGCGTGGCGGTTTCTAGGGGTCGTTGCAACACGTGGTCGTGTTGATCAGGCCGCGAGCAGTTTATGCAGGCGCTCGGCTGGGGTTTCCCAGCCGAGCGT
>NZ_JBVKAP010000016.1:0-68689 GCF_055639315.1 Streptomyces sp. NPDC039465
AAGGCCGCTCCTACCCCGGCTGGCACCACCACATGACCCTCGTCTCAGCCGCCTACACCTACCACCACCTCACCCCCACCCCCACCCCCCAACCCGCATAACAACAGGCCACACAGGCACCACACCACCGACGCCCCCGGGCGCCGCGTAAGCCTCCACACGACACCAAGAACCACCACAAACCCGCCGCTACGCCGACCAGCGTGAACAGGCCCTGATCAGCAGGCCGCTGCAGTTCAATGACGCTGAACACCCCGAGTTCCGCCCCCCTCAGGAAAGACCTTGCCCAGACGCCCCATTCCTGCTGGAAGCTTCCGTTCATGGGCGACCCCCTCCAGCCGCTCGCCCTGCTCCCTGAGGACCTGCTCAATCTCCTCCACCCCCTCCGGCGTGGGTGCGCTGCTACCCCAAGAACAGTCGGCTGGGGCGGGAGACTCGGCGTACGCGGGCGGACGGACGTGCCAGCCGAGGGACGCTCAGGGGCGGCAGCACGCGTGCGCCCCCAGCGCGGTTTCGGCAACGCTGCCCGCGCTTGTCTCCGTCAGAGTGGTGCAGCCGGATGACGTCCTCCGCCCAGGACAGCGGCAGCAGGTCAGCCATCGACGCCGCGACCCAGCGGAGCATCAGCCCTCCCAAAGGGCAAACGCCTCCGCCTCACCGTCCCACCACCCCATCGGGGTCACACCCAGCAGCCGTCCACGCTCTCGGCATGCAGCGCAGCGATGTCACGCGGGACGACGGCACGCGGGCGGGCCTGTCCCTGGACATACAGGACCGCCACCAGCCAGGGCTGTACGTGTTCAGTGCCCGTTCGCCACTGCTGGTCCCCCCGCTGTCGCGGCCAGTGCTGCCCGCCGTTGTCGACGAACACCTCCAAAGCGTGGACTTCTGGCGCACCGACGAGTACCACTCCTTCACCCCGCCGCTGCGCGCCGACGCAAGGCGCGCCCCGGCGGGCAGCCCGCAACGGTGGACTCACCGCTTCGCCCAGTACCTCATCAACTCGCCGGCCAGCCCCTCGCACGAAGGCCGCCGACTGCTCTCGTGCGAGAGTCCGCCCCGACGCCGGCGCCACACCGACACTTCGCACGCCGAGCACTGGAGCTCGATGCCCGTCGACGGCCATCCCGACAGCAGCGACCTCTCGACCACCCAACGGCGGGGAAGCACGACGAATCCGGAAGAGTCCTTGGGCCGGCTGACGGTCTCGATCGTGAGGCCCAGGTGCTGTTTCCCCCAGGCCACGAGCTTTCCGGCGTAGGCGGAGTCGGCCCAGACGATGGTGATTTCGGGGTGCATCAGGCGGAGCCGGAAGAGGACTTCCTTGGCCGCATCGCGGTCGCTGAGATCGGCGGGGGTGACCATGACCAGCAGCGGAAGGCCGCGCGTGTCGACCGCTGAATGCCGCTTGCGGCCGTTGATCCTTTTTGCCGCGTCGTAGCCGCGGGAGTCCTTGCCGACGGTCTCAGCGGCGTTCACGGACTGGGAGTCGATCACGGTGGCCACCGCTTTGGGCCTTCCAGCGCCGTGGGGGATGGCTCGGCCGTGTCCTTGGTTGCGACTCACCGCTTCAACCACTCGTGTGGTGGATTCCGCGTCTTCCCTTTTTCGAGGCCGGACCAAGGCGCGGTGGTGATGCGCAGCGGGTGAGCTGCCGGGCTGTTCATGGTGCGCCGGGTGCCGCCGGCCTCAGGGACGGCGGCACCCTCGTTGAGGACGGAACGTCAGAAGAGGTACGAGCCGTCGACTGTTCCATCGGAGTTGTGACTAGCCATGAACTCGCCCGCAGCCTGGGCTGGCTCGAGATTGGCGAAGTCAACGGCTTCCTGCCAACTGGAGAAGCCGGTGACCGCCCGCCATGTCGCGCCTGCGGCCTGCTCCTTACTGCGGGCTTGCTTGAGGTCGCGGGCTTCATCGATTGACAAGGACATGGACCACCCTTTCCAGAGGAACCGAAAATACCGGGACCCTTTACGAATGTACCGAAATGTCAGCGTAATGTGCTTGAGGCGATTGTCCAGTCACTCGCGCCACAGCCGCACTGGGGTCGCGCGCCGCCTGTCGGCATGCCGTACAACGCGTGCCGCTTACGCCTTCTGGGCGAGGGTGGTCAGATGCCGGATCGCGCGCCGGGTGGTTCCGACGTGCGGCCAAGGCGCAACGATGTTGCGCGGCCGCGCCTTGGAAGGCGTCATCGACCAGCACCGCACTGCCCGGAGCGAGCAGTCGGCAAGCCGGCTCCTCAGCGCCGCTGACTCCTTCTGCGAAATCCGTCGGCCGGAGCCCGACTGAGCAGCTGAGAGCGGACACCAGACTCGAAAGAGCCCTGGAGCGGGCCCGCAACAGGCCACCAGCGGTCCACTCCTGCCGATGCTTCCAGCCGGGGGAACGGCAATCGCCCTGGCTCCTTTAGCCCTCCGCACGCATCGGCCCCGGAACGGCCGTACGCCAGCCGGGACTTGCGCAGCAGGCGCACCGGGGCCTACCACGGCAGCTGAGCCAGCAGGTTGCTTGTTTTGCCCCCACCCAGGCCACGGTGCACCTGCCACGAGCGCACACGCGTCTGGGGCGCACGCCACGCGCCCCAGGCCCCCTGCGTCAAGACCGGGAACCACAAGAGCTGTACGGCCATCACCCCGCTGCCTGCTGGGCCCGGACATCACACCGATACCGACGGAGAACTCCACGTCTGAACAGCCCAGCCCCACGCGGATATGTCCGCTCGACCCCTTCGGGCACGTCTGGGACGATACGGGCGCTGATCTGCTCCCTGTGCGGTGCCACCCGCACGGCCAGCGACGCCGTGGCCTCACTTCTGTCTGGACTGTCCGGCTGGAACAGGGCGCGCGCCGAGCCTCTGGTCGGCCAGGTACGTACCGAGGTGCTGGGTGAGACTGCGGCCGCGCTCACCGGCCGCCCTCCCCTGATGCAGGCCGGTTCCGCGTGGGTCGGGGACCGCCGGCGGGATGACTCTGCGGCGTGAGACACCTCGGCCGGATCCGGCTGGTCGCATTTGCTGGTCCCACCGGCTGGTCGCACCGGCCTCGCCGTGGCCCTGAGATGCCGGGAAAAGCCAGCCGAAATACGATGGTGTGACGCATGGGACCGCCCTGGAGGTGCACGATGAGCCACGGCACGGGTGCGGACGTCGACGAGCTGCTGACCATGTCGCGGCCGGAGCTCGACCGGCTGTTCCGCGCCAGTCATCCCGGGGAGATACCTCGAGGCGAGGGACGTGGCACCGTGCTTACGGCGCGCGGTGCGAAGGTGTCCAAGGCAGTGGCCGCGCTCGCGCGTCTCCTCGCATGGCAGGGGAAGGTCTTCGACCGCGACGGCGGCGGTCTGCGCAACAGGGTCACGCCCTTCGGGATCCGGGCGATACGCGCGAAGGTCTACCTGGACGAGAGCCTGCTGGACGGCGGCGAATGCATCGTCCTGGACTATTCCCGCACTTCGCTTGTCGCGCACTGGATACGTGACGAGATCCGCCAGGTCGGCCCCCATCTCTATCTGGGAATCGTCTACTGGGGGCGGCGCCGGATCCTCAATTTCTCCCTGCACTTCGCCGGTCCGCATACCTGAGACGTCCTGCCACACACCGCGGCGACGGCCCGTCAGCCGCGAGGCAGGTGGGAGGTGCTGGATATGCCGCACCAGTCGGCAGTCACCGTCCTGGCCACCGTGCCCCCGGCCCGGGTCCATGACGTGCGGGAGGCGCTCGACGAAGCCAACCGGAAGGGAGCCGGTAAGGCTTTCCGGTTCGCCGAGGTGGAGGGGGTCCATTTCGCGCGGCTGGTCCTTGTTCCCCAAGGTTCCGACAGCGCTGGGGCGTTGCTGCCGACCAGCGTCGTCTACATGAGTGAGGTGGACGTATCGCCGTCCGCCCACCTCGCCGACCTTGTGCGTGAAGCGGGCGATGAGCTGGACAAGGTGTTCGGATACTGCGACGGATATCCGGCGGGCGCGGCTTCGGACGGCGAGCGGATCGCTTGGCTGCGGTCGCGTTGCGTGCCGTGCGCGGCCTTCTACGTCAATACCGTCGGCAGGGGGCGGCGGCAGATGCTGAACGAGGCCCGGCTGCGCGAGGCGATCGAGGAGTTCCTCGACCGGCACGCTGCCGAACTGTCGGGGAGGAGTCCCACCCGGATACGCGCCGCCGTCCAGGAATACGTCACCGGTCGCGAGGACCTGGCCTGGGCGCGTTCGCGGCCTGCGCGGCCCGCCCTGCGCTGGCGGATCCGCCAGGCGGCCCATCTCGTCGGTGTACCGCTGGCCGGGCTGGTGTTGTTGCCCTTCCTCGCGGTCGCTCTGCCGGTCTGGGCCGTGCTGGTGAGATGGCACGAACGTCGTGACGTTCCCAGCCGGAAGCGTCCCGACCGCGACCATGTGCGCGAGCTCGCCTCCTACGAGGACTTCGTCGCACAGAACCCGTTCACCGCCGTCGGCCTGGTCAAGCCCGGCCGGTTCAGGCGGATCACCATGACCGCGATCCTGTTCGTCGTGGACTACGGAGTCCGCCACTTCTTCAAGCGGGGGAATCTCGCCGGGGTCAAAACCATCCACTTCGCGCGCTGGCTGTTCATCGACGGCAAACGCCGGGTGATCTTCGCGAGTAACTACGACGGCAGCCTGGAAAGCTACATGGACGACTTCATCGACAAGGTCGCCTGGGGCCTCAACGCCGTCTTCAGCAACGGGCTGGGCTATCCGCGCACCCGGTGGCTCGTGCTTGGCGGCGCCAAGGACGAGCTGGCGTTCAAGCACTACCTCCGCTCCCATCAGCTGCCGACCCAGGTCTGGTACTCCGCGTACGACACCCTGACCACGCACAACCTCCGTACCAATGCTCGTATACGCGCAGGCTTGTTCGGCCCACTCAGCCCGGCCGAGACCGAGGCCTGGCTCGCCCTGCTCTGAGGAAACTGAGGAAATCTGAGGAAAACTGAGGGAAGGGGACGTGACGGTGGCGACGTTGGACCTCAACGACATGCAGGGCCTCATCCCCCGTGGCTACAGCACCCTGCGCTGGGCGAGCTTCCTGATGCTCACGATCAACGACCCCGCGAGCGCACGCGCCGCTCTCGGTGAGCTGACTCCACGGGTGACGAGCGGCCGCGCGGAGCCCCCGGACACCGCCGTGAACCTCGCCTTCACGTCGGACGGCATACGGCTTCTGGGGTTGGAAATCCCCGGCCCCGACGGCTTTTCCGAGGAATTCGTCTCGGGGATGACCGACCCCAACCGCAGTCGTTTCCTCGGTGACACCAGGGAGAACGCCCCGCGGCACTGGCGATGGGGCGGCCCGGCCACCCCTCCCGTGCACGTTCTCGCCCTGCTGTACGCGCGCGACGAGGCGGGGCTGGGACGGCTCGAGGCGGAGGTGCGCCAGGTCGTCCTCGCCACGGGCGGTCTCACCGAGCTCGTTCGGCTGGGAACGGCCGAGCTGACCGAACGCGAACCCTTCGGCTTTCGGGACGGCATCTCACAGCCGCTCATCGAGGGGATGCCCAAGGCCACGGCCGCTCGTGCCAACGGCACAGCCGGTGACGAGGTGGTCAAGGCGGGGGAGTTCGTCCTCGGCTACCCCAACGAGTACGGCCTGTTGACGGACCGGCCGCTGCTGCCGCTCCTGCACGACCCCGCCGGTCTGCTGCCCCGCGGCCCCAGTGGCACCGACGCGGATCTCGGGTACAACGGCAGCTATCTGGTCTTCCGGCAGCTCCATCAGGACGTCGACGCGTTCTGGGGCTACCTCGACGAGGCGACCAGGCGCCCTGACGGCAGCGGCGATCCCGCCGCGCGCGACGCGCTCGCCGCACGCATGGTGGGACGCTGGCCCAGCGGCGCACCGCTGGTCCACGCGCCGCGGCAGGACGACCCGGCCCTTGCCACGGACAACGACTTCGGCTATTTCTCCACCGATCGGGACGGCTTGAGCTGCCCCCTCGGGGCGCACATCCGCCGCGCCAACCCGCGTGACTCGCTGGACCCCCGGCCGGGATCGGCCGAATCGATCGCGATCGGCAGACGGCACCGGATCCTGCGCCGGGGCCGGGCCTACGCGGACGGTGGGACGGGGGGCGGGGGTGAACGCGGGCTGCATTTCCTCTGTCTCAACGCGAACATCTCACGCCAGTTCGAATTCATTCAGCACACCTGGTTGAACAATCCGAACTTCAACGGACTATACGACTCCCCCGACCCGCTCGTCGCACCCCGCTCGAACCATCGCTCCACCTTCACCGAACAGGGAAGGCCCGTACGCACGCGCCACCTCGACCTTCCGCAGTTCGTCTCCGTACGAGGTGGCGCCTATTTCTTCCTTCCCGGGCTGCGGGCGCTGCGCTTCCTCTGTTCGGCCACCGGCAAGGGCGAGCAGCGGTGACCGCGGCGCAGCGGGTCAACAATGCGATCCTGTGGTGCGTCCAGCTCGAACGGCGCGTCGATCCCTACATCCGCCCGCTGCTCGACCGGCTGCTGCGCCGACCGGTACAGGCTCTGGTGCAGTGGCTCATCAACGTCCGCCGCCGCGACGAACACCTTCGTCTCGCCGAGGAGATGGTCCGGCCCGAGGAGGCCGGGATCGCCGAGGACATCACACGTCAGATGGCCCGTTTCATCGCACGCGAGTACGCGCCGGGGTGCGCGCAGCGGGCCGGGAACACCAAGACCTACGGGGTCGTGCGCGGGGAGTTCACCGTGTCCGCCGACTTGCCCGAGCAGCTGCGTCACGGTGTCTTCAGCCGTCCCACCACCTTCCGGGCCTGGGTCCGCTTCGCCGGGCCGGGCCCCCTGTCGCCGCCCGACATCAAGGACAACGGCATCCTCAGCATCGGCGTCAAGCTGCTCGGTGTCGAAGGCGAGAAGCTGCTCGACGACGAACGGAGCACCCAGGACTTCACGGGCATCAGCGCGCCGACCTTCACCACTCCGAATGTCGTGGAGAACCTCAAGCTGCAGCGGCATGTCTTCGACGGCACCCCCCTCCTGTATTTCCTGGGCCCTCGCGACCCGCACCTGTGCGACATGGTGATGCAGGGGTTGTACGCCAAAACGCACTCAAGTCCGCTGGAGGCCCGGTACTGGAGCTGCACGCCGTATCTGCTCGGTGAGGGCCAGGCCATGCAGTACTCCGTGGTCCCGCGCGACGGAACCCGCACGCGGGCGCCGTGGAACCCGCCGGACGACTACTTGCGGGAGGCGCTGGCCACGACGTTGCGGGAACGCGACGTCACCTTCGACTTCCTCATCCAATTGCAAACCGATCCGCATCGGATGCCGATCGAGAACGCCTCGGTAGTCTGGCCCGAACGGCTCTCGCCGTTCATCCCCGTGGCCACGCTGCGGCTGCCGAGACAGGATTTCGACGCGCCGCAACAGTTCGCCCTTGCCGACCGGCTGTCTTTCAACCCTTGGCACGCGCTGCCCGAGCACCGGCCGCTGGGCAACCAGAACCGCGCCCGCCGCGCCATCTATCTCCGGCTCTCCGGGCTCCGGCAATCGATGAACGGCACACCGCACGAGGACCCCGGTGACGGCACCTGACACGGCTCGGCCACGCGGAGCAGTCGGCGCGCGTACCGACGGGACATGCCCTAGCGTCATACGTGGCATGCACTACCCCTTGGGAAGGGGCGATGACCATGGACGGCCACACAGTCGCGCGATACAGCCTCGCCGGAATCCGGCTGGTGAACGGCGTGGCGGCACTCCTGGCCCCCCAGGTGGTGGCCCGCCGACTGGGGGCGGACCCTAGTCGGCCGGCGTTGATCTACGCGCTGCGGATGTTCGGTGTGCGAACCGTGGTCCTGGGCGCCGAGCTGCTCTTCCTCAAGGACCCGGACGAACTCGACCGGGCACTGCGCGTCGGCACGCTCATCCATACGAGCGATGCGCTGTCAGCCACCTGGGCCGGGCAGGAAGGGACGCTCGCCCGGCGGCCGGCGATGGCCGCCACGGCGATCTCGACGGTCAACGTGGCCCTCACTTTTCTGGCCCAGCGGCGGAACTGCTGACGTCCGGCTACCCGCTGACCATGCCTTCATGAACACACGCACCGGACGCCGGAAGGGAATTCCACGATGGCCAGAGCACACGACGGCTCAGCGAGCCGCACGACACCGCGAAGTGCCGGCGAGACCGGAACCGCCTCCTGGTTCGTCCAGTTGCACAACAGGCTGGCGCTGGCCGTCGACCACAAGGTCGGCTGGCAGAACCTGCCGAAGTCGTTCGGCATACTGACCCTCATCGGTCTCCGTAACAATCTGCGCCGGAAGAACCTCTTCGACACCAGCACCTACCCGACACAAAACCTGCCACCGATCGGGCCGTCGGAACCGCGGCACCTCATCGAGCGCACAGCCGACGGTACGTACAACGACCTGGCGAACCCTCGTATGGGTATGGCCGGTTCGCGCTTCGGCCGCAACGCCCCGCCGGAGCGGAGCTTCCCCGAAACCGAGCCGCAGATCATGTCTCCGAGCCCACGTGAGGTGAGTCGAGCCGTCCTCACGAGGCATGAGTTCGTCCCCGCGGAGTCCGTCAACACCCTGGTCGCGGCGTGGTTGCAGTTCATGGTCCGGGACTGGGTCAGCCATGGGCAGGGCATGGTGGACCGCTCCTGGCACATCGAGCTGGTCGACGACGACCCTTGGCCCGCCCGGCCGATGCTCGTGCCGCGGACGCTCGCCGACCCGACCCGCCCGGACAGTGACGACGGGCTGCCGCCGACGTTCATCAACGAGAAATCGCACTGGTGGGACGCGTCCCAGCTCTATGGCGACGACCTGGCCGCCCAGCGGCAGCTGCGGACGGGGGAGGACGGCAAACTCAAGGTCCCCCGGAACGGATCGCTGTTCTCGGACGACCCCGAACGGGACCCGGCGAGCGTGCCCGGGTTCTGGGTGGGCCTCGCCATGATGCACACCCTGTTCATCCTGGAGCACAACGCCATCTGCGACAGGCTGCGCGGCGAATACCCCGGCTGGTCGGACGAGGAGATCTTCCAGCGGGCGCGCCTGATCACGGCGGCACTCATCGCCAAGATTCACACCATCGAATGGACTCCGGCGGTCATCAGCCATCCGACGATGGTTACCGGAATGCGCGTCAACTGGTTCGGCGTGCTCGGTGAGCGGGTGCACCGGCTGCTCGGCCGGATCAGCTCGAACGAGGTGCTCAGCGGCATCGTGGGCGGGCCTACCGACCACTTCGGCGTCCCCTACTCCCTGACCGAGGAGTTCGTGGCCGTCTACCGGATGCATCCCCTGGTCCCCGACGACTGGAGCTTCCGCTCGGTCGCGGACGACTCCCTGCTGCAGGAGGCGACGTTCCGGGAGCTGGCCGGGCGGCAGGCCTATGAGATTCTCGGCAAACACACCCTGCCGGATCTCTTCTACTCCTTCGGCACCTCGCACCCGGGTCTGGTGACCCTGCACAACTACCCCAAGTTCCTACAGGAGTTCCAGCGCCCCGACGGCAAGCTCATGGACCTCGGGGCGGTCGACATCCTGCGAATCCGGGAACTCGGCGTACCGCGGTACAACGAATTCAGACGTCTGCTGCATCTTCCCCCGGCGAAGGATTTCGACTCGCTCACGGACAACCCCGTCTGGGCCGAGGAGCTGCGTCGGGTGTACGAGGGCGACATCGAACGCGTCGACCTCATGGTGGGCATGTTCGCCGAGCCCCGGCCGAAGGGTTTCGCCTTCAGCGACACGGCCTTCCGGATCTTCGTCCTCATGGCGTCCCGCCGGCTCAACAGCGACCGTTTCCTCACCAAGGACTACACGCCTCAGGTGTACACGCAGACCGGGCTGGACTGGATCGAGAACAACAGCATGGTCAGCGTGCTGTTGCGGCACTTCCCCGAGCTGCGTTCGTCCATGAAGTCGGTGAACAACGCGTTCGCCCCCTGGAAGGCGTCCTCACCCGCGCGGTGATCACGCTCGGCGCCCCTCGGGTGCTGGGCCGTGGCCTCGCAATTTCGTCGGTGGCCCGCTCAGCAGCCAGAACCTCACGAAGGCGATCGCGAATGCCCCGTCGATCGCCGCGGGCACGAGCACCAGCGGCCTGGCGATGTCCCAGGCATACAGAGTGGTCAGATTGACGACGTCGAACAGCTTGGCCGCGATTCCCAGGAGAACAATGCCGCGATTCTGCGTCACATCGCGCGCGATGATCTGATACCCGAAGCCGATGAGCAGCACCGCGAATCCGAAGTCCGCCCAGAGGCGCAGCGCCATCGGGTCACGGGTGACGTCCGACATGTAGGTGAGGTCGTACGACCATCGGCTCGCGAGCAGGACAGGGAATCCGATGACATAATTGAACAGCGCCGCAGCGAGAAACAGCCGCGACCAGAATTTCTTGTCGAGCGAGGTCGGCATTCGCTACCCAATTCGAAGGAGTCCGGGGCAGCATATCCGCCACTCCGGCGAATCGGCGGTATCTGCCCACGTCTCCGGGTCTCGGCTGTGGAGCTACTTCGACCGCCCGTTCTACGCAGCGTCGAGGTTGTCGGTGAGCCGTTCGAGCAGCGCCTCCCCTTCTCCGTGAGTCGTACGGTGACCGAGCGCTCGTCCTCGGCGCTTCGCTCGCGCCGCAGCAGACCCGCCGAATCGAGTTGCTTGAACAGCGGGGTCCTGTGAGGCCAGTCCGTCACGGCAAGGCCACCAGTGACGACACCGTTCCCACCGGCTCCCAGCCCGGGGCCCGTTCGGTGAGCCGGGTGAAAACACGGTGCCAAGCGGCCCTGTCACCGCCGAGCTGGTCGCGCACCATGCTGGCGGCTTCCGTCAGGGCGGTGTGCACCTCCTTGGGGGCGTCGGAGCGGCGGCGCGCGCGATTGAGGTAACTCAGCACGACGGCCGCCGGCGCTGTGTCGTGTATCAGGTCCCGGCCGGTCAGCTGTCCTGTCTCCTGCAGATGGTCGAGCAGGGCGTCCACGGACCCGCGGTAGTGTCCGCTCACCCCGTGCCTGGCCCGGGCTACGGTGAGCTCGCGCCCTAGCGGGACGGTTCGGATCGACGGCGTATGGAGGTACGCGGCGTTCCGGACCCTGAAGTCGTGTGGGGCGTCGGGATGCCCGACGAGCTGGCCCCAGCCGGGGATCGGTTCCTCGCGGTGGGCGGCTTCCAGGGCGTCCCAGTCCGGGGTGCCCGGGGTGCTGTTGAGGATCTCGCGGGTGATCCAGTGGCCCCGCGCACGACGCAGCCGTTTCACCAGGCGGTCCGCCGACAGCTCCCGACGGGCGCGCGCCGCCAGGGGCGCCGCCGGGTCGTCGGCCGCGAGTGCCTTCTGGCACAACCGGGTCGCGGTGGGCCCGAGTACGCCGCTTGCCGCCAGCGCCGCCAGCCGCTCACCTCCGCCGTGACGCAGAAGGCTCAGACAGCCCACCAGTTGCTGCGCCAGGTTGAGATGCTTGCCCGACCGCTCGAAGACCAGCTCCACCAGCTCCGGCTCCGCCGACTCAAGCCACACGGGCCCACCCGGCAACTCGGCGAAGGGATCGGCGCGCAGCTCCGCGACCAGGCGTTCCGCCACCGGGCCTGGCCGGGCCGCGATGCGCCGCCGAAGGCCCAGGTCGGCCGTGGTGCGCAGGATGGTCAGATCGACTTCGGGGTCGGCCAGGTCGAGGAGGCGGGCCGTGCAGTCGTCGCTCAGCCACCTGGACTCTTGGGAGAGCACCCGCAGTGCCGCCCGGTCACGCAGCTGGAGCAGATACGAGAAAGGCGCGGGCGGCGTCGGCTCGTACCGCAGGAGGAACGCGGCGAGCATCCACGGCCCGTCCGGGCCGAAGCGAGGCAGCACCGCGGCCAGAGCCCGCGGGCCGGCCGCGCACAGCAGAGTGCCCAGCGGCCACGCCCACAGATGGTCGCCGCGGGCGAGCAGACCCAGTGCTGCCTCGGGAGTGGTGGGCGCGACGGTGGGTGAGAAGGCCGAGTGCCTGTCGATCCCTGCGCACAGCGTCCTCAGCGTGTCCGTGTCGTACGGGCCCTCCCGGCGCGAGCGGTCGAGCAACTCCGGCCAGGGAGCGGCATGTTGGCGCCCTGGGGCGCCGTCCATCGTTGCCGCGTCCCGCGCGGTCGCGGCGAGCCGCAGCCAGGCGTCCGCGTCGGTCCCGAGTTCCCGTTCGAGGAACCCGACGAGCGCCCGCCGCCAGGCCGCGGTGAAGGCGAAGTCCTTCCAGCCGTACGGCAGGCTCAGCAGCCAGGCGGCAGGCAGATGACGCAGCAGGTCGTCTGCCTGCAGGACGCCGTGCTGGTACGCCCGCTCGGCGGCACGGGCGACGGACTCGGTTTCTTCGGCCTCCTCGATCCAGGACAGCACTTCCGCGCGGGTCGGCGTCGCATCGCACCGATGGGCCATGTCCTCCAGCCCCCGGTCCAGGCACGCCTGCCACAGCCAGTCCGGGTGGCGCCAGCCGGGCGCGTCCGCCGCCTTGTGCGCCGTGAGATACCGCAGTACCGCCGGGTCGTCCGGGAGCGGGGCTGCCCCGGCCGGGGCGAACGACAGCAGCAGGTCGATCGCGCCGAGCGCGGAGCGCCCGCGCTCCCCGACGGGCTCCGGGGCCGGTTCGTCCGCGGCGGCCTCGTCCGTGGTGGGCTGACCGAGACTGGGCTCATCGCCGGTGGGCTCGTCCGCGGCGGGCTCACCGGCGCTCGGCTCACCTGCGGCAAGTTCACCGGCCGTCCGCGCCGCCTCCTGGATGGCCTCCGCCAGCGTGCCGGGGTGCTCGGGAAGCATCTCCAGCAGCGCCTCCCAGGCCTCGGGACGGCCTTCGAGATTGTCCCGGACAAGGGCCGCCAGCTCATCGCGGGCCGTACCGCCCCACAGGTCGCGTTCGGTCAGGGCGTCCAGGGCCTGCACTGCGCGGACGGCGGGCCGGGCTGAGGTGATGAGTTCGGCGGGGTCGAGAAGGCCGGCTCGCACCACGCCGGTGGCCCATTCGGAGGCTGCGTCGTCCAGATCCTCCTCGGCCAGCCGTCGGGAGGGCGGCGTGAGGTTTCCGGCGATGCGTCCGCCGGCCCGCCACGGTGCGTTCAGGACGGTCAGCAGGAAGTCGGCGCGCTCGCCGTCCGTCGCGTCCTGATGCCGGAGCAGTTCCTCCGCGGCCTTCGGCATGAACGGCGCGCGGCGGTTGGCGGCGGCGAGGGCGCGGATGTCGTGCACGTAAGGCTCGTTGAGAAGGTCGCGGAGTGTGCTGGTGCCCCGGCTGGCGCTCAGCAGCCGCGGCAGCGTGGCCGGGTCCTCGTACGGCTCCCCTTCGGCACGGAGCCGGGTCATCCCGTCGGGCTCGTCGAGCGCGGCGGCGACCTCCGCCCGGATGTCCGCGTGGACGTGCCGGGCGACGGTCGGGTCGGCGAGCATGGCGCGGACGGCGTCGGGGCCCTGGCACTCCCACACGCGCAGCAGGGCGTATCGCTGTGCCACCTTGCGTGTGCCCCATGCCAGGGCCTTGGCGGCGAGCTCAGGATCACCGCTGCCCAGCAGCGGTGCCGTCCGGCTGCGCGAGTCGTCGACGGCGGTCGACAGCAGTTCCGCCCGCAGCCCGTCGTCCAGCGGGACGCGGTGGATCGTGTGCACGATGGTCCGCCGTAGGGACGGTGTGCAGCGCGGATTGCGGTACACGGCGGCGTTCACCGCCGGGTCGTTGGCGGCCACGAGTTCTTTCAGGAGGCGCGCGTCCAGGCGGGGATGACGGGCGAGGGCGGCCCGCGCCCTGCTGTCGCCGTTCCGGGTGACGGCGGCCGACAGTCGCGGCCCCGGCAGCGAGCCTTCTGACAGGAGCCTTCCCACCGTCCGGTCGGGCAGCGCGGTCAGCGCGGCGGCGGCGTGCTCCGGCGCGGCCTGCTCCAGCAGCAGCTCCAGCGTGTCGCAGACGGACTTCGGCGGCAGGAGCGCCTCACCGCCGGCCGGCGCGGGGCCTGCGGCGAGTAGCTTCGGCAGGGTGTCCCTGGACGTCGCGAGCGCGTCGTGGAGCGCACGCCAGCGGGCGGGGTTTCCGGCCAGATGCCGTTCCGTCAGCTCGCCCAGGAGTAGGGCCGGGGCGCTCTTCTGCTGCATGCTGCCGAGAAGGTGTGCGGCGAGGGCGCGGGCAGGGCGTGCCCGCCGCACCAGCTCGACGGCGAGGTCGTCGTCCAGCTCACCCGCCAGGCGAGCGGCGACAGCCAGCCGCGCGAGCCCAGACGCCTTCCGCGCACTGAGCGCGGCGCGCAGCGCCGCGGCGGCGTGCCCCGGCTCCACCGGAGCCGGCTCCTGGCCGGACATGCCCTGCGTCAGCAACTCCAGCGCGGCGCGGCGCAGTCCGGCCGCGTCCCCCCGAGTACGAGACATCGCGCCCATCCCCCGTTCGATCATGTGCCAGGCGTTGTCGAACATCTCAGCACGCGCCACTGACAATGGTCGGGGGCTGCCCACTTGCGCGCGGTCCGTGACGCTGCGGCTCCGCCGGTCGAAACGGGCAGAGACCCGCGGTTCAGTCCGTGGTGGTGCCGAGACGGGAGCGCACGAAGGTGCCTGTCGTGAGTACGAGCAGGGTGAAGGCGGTGAGTCGTTGCAGGCCGGGCTGGGCGACGAATTCGGCGTGCTGGATGCAGTACGCCGCGTACCAGTTCGCCGTCAGGTCAGTCGCCATGACAATGCACAGAAGGTCCACGCCTGTTCGCTTTCCGCCGACGAGAAGCACGGCGGCCAGCAGGTCGAACACCGCCAGCGAGGACCAGTACAGGTTCAACCAGTCCGGAGCCCAGTCATACGGGTACAGGCCGATGCGGAAAAGGTCGGCGATGTGTGAAGCAGCGCCAACGACGACCAGGACGACGACATAGAGGACCACCAGGGCCACCACCCACCACGAAGCCTGGCGTGTCTATCGCATCACGCCGCCGATCATTTCAGGAGCGATGGCCGGGATGGGTGCGGTTCATCGTCTGTGGCGCCAGGAGCGGACGAGCTGCTCGGGAGAGCGGGTTCCTTCCGCCGACCGGCCTGCGCGCGGGACGAGGAGCAGTCCGAGTACCGGGACTGTGCTGAGCGCACCGTCCTGCGATCGTGAATCCACAGCTGACGGAGCAGGAAGCCGCAGTCCTTCACTTGCTGTCGCGGGGTCACTCGTACACCGAGATTGCTACCGGGCTCCGGGTGCGCCCCCAGACCGCCAGCTCCTCATCTCCAGGGCGTGGGGAGCGCTTCGAGCCAGGAACAACGCGCACGCCGTTGCCATCGGGTACGAGACGAACCTGTTGCCGGCCCGGCCCCGCGCGGGGGATTAGGGCGCCAGCCGTACGGCGGCGTACGCAGTGCTGCTTGCGAGTGAGGACCTCGGTATGCGACACAGGCCACGTCGGGCGCCGACGACGCGGGCGTTGGATCTCATCGAGGGTCGGCCCTACCGGGCGCCCGGCACCACCCCGACAGGCGTGTGTCACGCACCCTCGCCACCCATTTGTGGCACGTCGGCGAGCTCAAGATCGGTCCGCCTCCTGAGAACCCGGACCGGATGTCGGTACCGATCGTGATCAACCGAGGTGTCAGCGCGGATCTCGACGATGATCACAGGATCGACAGTGGCGAAGGCCAGGAGCTCTTTACTGCCCCAGCCTGACGAGAAACGGCTATGGGCCCATGCGTGCCCAGCGTCGCCCGGGACTAGGACTGCGCCCAGTTCCTGTCGCAGGCCCCGGAGCAGGGCCGAGGTGAGCCGGGCTCGTTCGTCTCGGGCCGGGCACAGGGCGGCCGCGTGGGAGGCGTCGGCCTCGCGGCGGCGCTCGGCACGGCTGTTCTCGAGCGGGGTGGGCCCCCAGTCGGGAACTGGCTCGGGCTCGGCAAAGGCGCGGCGGCCCTGCTCCTGCTTTGCGGCGGCCGCGGCGAGGGCCGGGGCCTCCTGCCGGGATGCGGCAGCCGCACGGTGCGCGTCGAGCGCGCGGCGGTAGCCGGCCGACGCCGTCTCCCGCGTCTTCACCGGCCTGACGGGCGTGGCCGCGGGCGCCGGGGCGGCGTCGTGCCGCGAACACCCGCCATACGTCCAGAAGCTGACCGTGCAGCCCGCGGCTTCTCCCTGCACCGGAGGGCAGGGCCGCGCCCCGAGCAGCCACCGCCCCGGGTCGCGGTCGCGCGGGGGATGATGGGATGGAAAGACGGAACACGAGGTCAGGAGCTTCCATGGCGAAGCGAGTTCACCAACCCCGTGAGGATGCAGAGTTCGATTTCATCCTCCGGATGAGCGGAGTCCCGGTCCTCGCATACTTCATCGGGACATGGCCCAAGGCAATCGAGCCCTGCCGGGCGATGGACCTCGTCGTGGGTGGTATCGCCGACGAGTACGCGGGCCGCCTGACGGCCGTCCGAACCGACATCACCCGCTGTCCGGCCGCAACCGAGCGATACGGGATCACTGGAGCCCCGTCCTACGTCCTGCTGAAGGAGGGAGAGGCGGTAGCGCACGGGACGGGGCCAATGACCACCGCCGAGGTCCGGGACTTCCTGGACGGCCGCCTCTGAGGGCGGCCGCCGCGGCCCTGCGGCCGCGAAGCCTGTCACGCAACCCGTGGGCGTGCTGTTCGGCTCCAAAACGGGCGGCGCCGTTCTGCTCGGCGGCGCGCTGGGCTCGGGCCCGGCGGATTGCAGCCGCGCGGACGGCTTCGGCGGCCTGCCGGTTCTGGGTGCGGACCTAGTCGATCGGCGCCGGTGTCTCATCTTGGTCAGTCGGTGTCGGGGCAGGCACGCGCGGCGAGTCGCGGAGGGCCTGCGCCTGCTGTTTGACCGGCCGCGGCGAGGACGGGGTCCTCCTGGTGAAGGGCGGCGGCCGCGCGGTGGGCTTCGAGCGCGCGGCGGTAGCTGGCCGACGCGGTCACCCGGGTCTTCACCGGCCCCGAAGGCGCGGCCGGCTACGGGACCGGTTGGTCGGCGGCAGCCGCCCCTCCCCCGGCAAGCCGAGCTCGAAAGCCACGCCGCCCAGAAGCTCGGCGTCCGAGTCCTTACCGTCGAAGAGTTCGCCGGCCTCGTTGCCGACTACCTCATGTGCTGCGCTCCAGCGGCGACGGGCGGTGCTGCAACCCCCGCGACGTGCAGTGCCCCCGCGAACTGGCGGGGGCACTGCACTGCTTCTCCGTGGCCTTGGGCCGTGGCAGGGGTGACAGGAGTCGAACCTGCGGCATCCGGTTTTGGAGACCGGCGCTCTGGCCATCTGAGCTACACCCCTCTGCGGCCGCCAGCATGCCAGCCGGCCGGGCGCACCACCACCGAGTTTTCGCCGACCCGAGACTGTGACGCTGTCAGCGCCCCCTGCGATCGTCGAAGCCACCAAGCGCCGGGCTGCGGGCCTTTTGGCACGACCAGCTCCTGCAGCGGCTGTGCCACCCAAGGTGGGGTCTGCCGGTGCAGGTGGCCCACCGGTTCTGCCACTGCATCGACCAGGCGCAGGACGGTGCTCCGGCTGACGAAGACCCCGAGCACGGAGCTCAGGCGGGCGCCGGCCCGGCCCGCCAGGGCGAGACCGAAGGCAGCCAGCGTCGCGCGTAGCCGCTCGGTCCGCTTTCCGTGCCGACGGGTCAGGCCGGGTATCTGCTCGACGAAGGTGCGGCGGGTGCGCCCGGACTTGCCGCAGGCGAACCGGCGGACCCTCAGCTGGAGAACAACGCTTCGTCCGGCGCTGGGCACATCAGCGGGAAACCGCAGGTAGGAACCATGAACCCGGTTCGACCAAACCCCGCACGCCGAGCAAGCGGCACCGTTCGCAGTCCCTTCCGCGTCGACCTGCACTATCGCGATGCTCACGTCCACCGACAGCACCGCGACGTCCGCGATCGACGGGAACAACAGCTCCTTCAACCGGAGCACGATCTCTTCCACGGCCCCGAACTGTCATCCCAATCGCCTTGACCACGGATCATTTTCGGGCGCCTTCACCTACCGCCCGGAGAGGCTCAGCCGTCACTCAGCGTGGCCGCGTCACAGAAGCTGAGCCAGAACCCGAAGTCGTGAACGTCTGGCCTGAACTCGTTAAAAACACGGTGCCCGATGACCGGCTCGTCATTGACACGCTCAAAAGAAAGGGGGGCCAGCACGGCGCGGTCATCACACCTCCGCCGTCTGCTGCCCTGTGCACGCACCGGCGGTTCCGGCGCCACATCCCCTCAGGGTCCATGTTCAGGTGGTGGCCGGAGCTGAACCGTTGGTGTTCAGCAGGGTGAGGCCGAGATGGGTCAGCGTGTGAAGGGCAGCCTTCCGCTCCCGGGTGAGGGTGGTCAGTCCGGCGCTGCGCAGCGTAGTGGCGTGCTCACTGGCGCTGGCTGGTGATATCCCTGCCCTCTGCGCGAGTTGCGTCGTAGTGCACGCGGGATGGTCGGCTATCACACACAGCACGACTGCCCGGGTACGGCCGAGAAGCGCGGACAGAGCCGGTGGCACTGGAGCATCGACGTGGCGTGTATCAGCGGGGAGAACCCATAGGCCGGCCGCGTCGATCGGATTGTTCAGAGCCGGATACACCATGACCACGGTATCGGCTTGAGGGTCGGCGAACAGCTGGGGAACTGGCCCGCAGAACACAGATGGAGCCAGGACCAGCGCGCGACCTGCAAGGTGAAAGTCGACTGAGGCGTGGATGAGCGGCCGATAACCCGGGATCTCGAGCACGGGGGACTTCCATATGGCCATCGGGCGCATGCTGTCCAGCAACGCCCTCACCCCACCCTGCGCCATGAGGCGCCCTCGGCGCGCCACCTCCCCGTCCAGGTGGTGGTGGATACGATCCCAGTACGAGGAGACTCCCACTCGGTGGCAGTCGTGCAGCGCGGCGGCAAGCCGTTGCACGGACCGCCGGTCAGCCGCCATCACTCCGGACAGCCACTGCGCCCGCGGCCTGCTCGTACCTCGCACGGCGAACTCCGCACGCAGGCGGCCTCCTCGCGCACTGATCAGCCGCTCCAGGCCCTCACCCATACTGTCCGCAGCGCCCACCAGGGTGAACAGATCCACCAGCCCCCCGCCCGGTGAACTGAGGAACCTCGCGATGTCCGGCCCGTCACCCGTGACAAGTGGGCTCGTACGCGCGCGCCAGCCGCCGAACAGCGCCCCGCCGTCACGCCGCTGGAGGTTCCACAAGCACAGTGCTGTCTCCGCGAGCGGACCGAGCACATTGACCTTCACCCGCGCCAGGTCCTCCGCGGTGAAGTGCAATCGCATCACACCGGCCTCCTCTTTTCCTGGGCCGGATGCTTCACGCTGCCGTCGTTCGAGGGCAGACCGAAACAAGTCGATTTGACCTGCAGGCCTGGTGATTTCTGTTCGTCGAACCGTCACTTACCGCTGAGCGTCCGCCGGCCGGGAACCGGACTCAGTAGACCCCCGGGAAAAGGAAGAAACCGCGTATACAGCAACGAAAAAGGGCCTTCCGTACTCGCCACCAGCGCGGCCGTCGTCATGATGGCCACAGCAGGAGTCTGGGTCGGCACGGCTTCGGGCACCGCCGGCGCCGCCTGCCGCCCTGACACCCACGGGCCGCTGGCCGGGAACGCATCGGCGAGGTGCCCACGCAGTGCGTAGCGCTGGGGGACGCCGATGCCGGTCAGGCCAAGTGCCCCACATGGCGAACAACGCATCCGGTCGCTGTAGGCGAAAAGGGCGAGCGTCAGCTCCCCATTGTTGCCGGCTCTCGCCGGCGAACGCCACATGGAGCACGTCCTCGGAAAAGGCACCCGTAGCACTCAGCCGCCCTGGTCTGGTGAACGGTCAGGTTCCCCAGGACCTCGATTCGGCTACGACCGAATCGAATAGCGCGAAGCGGCACTCGAATCCGAGGGTGGGACTGGCGGCTTCGAGTGTCTGGTGCGGCGGGGCCGCCTAAGCGGCTGACCGACCATCGCAAACCACACATCTTGACGCCACAAGACGGACCACGAAAAAGGAGTGCTGAGACATGTCCTTGCGCATTCGCACCCTTCTCGCCGGTGTCACCATTGGCACCGCGCTTCTCACTACGGGGATCGCTGCCCCAGCACAGGCAACACCCGCAGCCACCACGGCGGCGGCTCCGTCCTCCGGCGCTGCGGCGGACCAGACACCCGCCCGGGCTGCTGATGGCTGGACCGAGGCTCTCTCCGGAGGCCTTCCGGTCAGGTCATGCCCCAGCTCCTCCTGCGACGTGCTCTGGCGCACGTCCTACGCGGGTCAACCTCTCTGGTGGTACAACACAAGGGTCAACAGCGCCGGCAACCGCTGGTACGAGCTCGACTCTCCCAGGTGGGGCTGGATCTATTGCGGGAACGTAACCGCGCCCTGCTGACAGCCCATCATCCGCAGACCTCTGCCGGGTAGACCCGGACATGGGCAAGCCCCTGCCGGAACGCCCCGGCAGGGGCTCCGGATGTCTGCACCCTCCTGCTGCCGCGCGGGGTGCATCCCTGCCTTGGCGCACATACCGCGCTAGACCAGCGGGTCCCAGGGGGGCCATGGCCCACAGGGAAGCAACGCGCAGGGCGCAGGTCCAGACGCCGACGGCCGGGGCAGGGACGGGGCGACCGTGATACCACGGGCGGTGAACGGGGGGCGAGATACGTCATCCCGCCAGTCCCGCACAGATAGGTGCCAGCCCTTGTCGGCGTACTGGTGAGATTGCTCCACCAAGTACGGAGCCTCGCCGTGGTGCAGGAGTCCTTGACCTTGCGCGGGTCGAGTTCGGGCTGGAACGAGAAGTCGTAGTCCCCCAATGTCTTGTGGTGCGGCAGCTTCGACAACCTGAGGCCGTTGGGGAAGCGGCGGTCGTCACGGACCGCGTGTTCCTCCGACAGCACCAGGTCGAGCAGGTCGAGGTAGCCCCTCTTCGCCTCGTCAGCCCGCTGAATGTAGTGGCTCAGGCCTCGGCCACGTGCGGCAGGCCGCGCCGGGCGGCGGTCGTGCGGATGCGGGTGCTGGTCAGCTCGCTCAAGCGCGTACGACAGCGTCATGTGGAAGGAGTAGACCTTCGGGATGCCCGCATGGGCGAGGATCTGGCCCTCACCTCCTCAGTCCACCTGGGCCTGAGCACCGGGCACCACCTCGAAGCGCCGGTGCAGGCGCGCCAGCTCGCCTGAGCTGATTGCGCAACACCTCCGCGATCTTGGGGCCGGGCCTCCTGCAAATAGATCTTCACCCGCTGGTGGTTGACCGCGACCCCGTACTCCGCGACCAGTCGCTCGCGGATCACCGGAGATGGCGATGGCACCAGCGGTGCGCTCCAGGGCGAACCTTGAGTGTGTGTGCCTCAGGGCTCAGACAGGCGTACGGCGAGGGCGGCGATGTCGTCGTCAAGGCGTCCTCTGCTGTAGTGGAGGAGGTCGCGGTGCAGAGCCGAGAGCAGTTCGCGGGGTGGTGTCGGGGGCTGTCGGCGCATCCAAGCTGCCAGTGGGAAGAACTCGCCGTCGCGGGCGCGGGCCTCGGCGATCCCGTCGGTATAGAGGAGCAGCAGGTCGTTGGGGGCGAAGTCGAAGGTGTCGACGTTGTAGTGATCGCCGATCAGCTCCGCGAGGCTGAGCAGTGGCGAGGGGGTGTTGGGCTCGAGGACGCGGAGTTTTCCGCGGTTCAGGAGCAGCGGCGGGGGGTGTCCGCAGTTGAGGATGTCGATACGTGTGCCCTCGTGCGGGATCTCGACGAGAAGGGCGGTGGCGAAGCGCTCCATCGGCCCCTCGGGGGGAAAGGCGGCGTTGTAGCGGGTGCTGCTGGCGTCCAGCCTGCGTGCGACGTTGACCATGTCGGGTTCACCGTAGGCCGCCTCCCGGAAGGCGTTGACGATCGCCGCGGCCGCCCCCACCGCCGGCAGGCCCTTGCCCCGCACGTCACCGATGAGCAGCCTGACCCCGTATGGCGTGTCGACCACTTCGTAGAAGTCCCCGCCGATGCGGGCCTCCGCCGCGGCCGCGATGTACAGCGACTCGATCTCGATGCTCCCGAAGCGGCGCGGCATGGGGCTCAGCACCACCTGCTGCGCCGCGTCGGCGACGAGCCGCACCTGGAAGAGGGTGCGCTCCCGCTGGAGCCGGACGTGGCTGCCGTACGCGGCGGCCACGGTGACCGCGATGATCCCGGCGGCCGTCCACCACGTCCCCAGATCGGGGAAGACGAGACTGAGGCCGATCATCAGAAAGAGGCAGACCGTTCCGAGCAGGACGGTGGGGAGGACCGGCCACATGGCGGCGGCGAGGGCCGGCGCCGCGGGCAGGAGGCGACTGAAGGCCATTTCCGGCGGGGTGGCGTAGGCCAGGCTGGCGATGACGACGGTCAGGATGACGGGCGACAGTCGCACAAGTCTTCCCGGGCCGGGGCGCCGACGGAGCCGCGGCCGTCCAGACTCGATCACACTTCCCAGACTATCTGCGCAATGAGCACATAGCGCTCTGACGAACAGAGTCGGCTGCCCGCCCCTCCCCCTCAACGCTCGATGACTGCCCGAATGGCCCGCGCCACTCACACTCGGCTGTCACTGACCAACCACTGCTGGCACAGGACAACTGTGACTGAGCGCGACGCTGCCTGGCCCGGATGCACAACTTCGATGCTCAGAGTCCGGTCGCCCTCTGCGCGCTACGGGGTCCCTCCGGCCTGGGGGCAGGGTAGACAGCTGGGGGTCTTCTCGCCCGATCGGTGGAGGTGGTGCGGGAGGCGAGGGCTTGGGCCGCATCGCCCGATCACCGAGGCCACCCGGGTCCGTCCCCCCGGAGCGGGCCGGCGGGGCCGGAGCGCTGCCCGTGCAGCACGCCCCGCCCTTCGTTCCGGTCCTCCGGCTCCCGTACACCCGGGCGCCGGCGTTCCGGCATGCGGGTGACATGCCGCCGCAGTATCGTGGCGATGTGAGTGAGGGACGGTCCCACAAGCCCGCCGGCGGACCCGAGCCGGGCGGCCGAGGCGGTCGGGCCGCACGGCGGTTGAAGGAGTTCCTCGCCGCCCGGGAGCCGGCGCCGAAGCCCTCCGAGGCACCCGGGTCGGGTGCCGACGAAGAGGGCGGGGACCAGCCCGCGCCCTCGCCGACCACACCTCAGGACTCCGCTTCATCGCGGCCCGCGCGCCCCGACGCCGATTGAGCGCCGGCGCGGCGTGCCCGCGGCCGCTCCGAAGCGCCCGCGGCGGAACCCTCGGGGTGCCCGATCCGCACACGCCGAGCCGGGAGACGACCCCGGTGCGCCGGTGCGCGCGCCGAAAGAGGTGCAGTGATGCAGGGACCGCAGGCTTCCGACGACCGCGACCGCGAACCGCAGGACGAGGAATACGGACCGGGGCGCGGCCCCCGCCCGCCCGGCGGCAAGGCTCTGATCCGACTGGTGCACGAGCTCGAACGCCGGGGACGCGGCGAGGAGGCCGCCACCGCGGTCGAGAAGGCCGTACCCGGACTCGAGCAACAGCAGCAGGAGGAGCTGATCACCCGCGCCGTGGGACCGCCGGACGTCCGGCCGTCCCCGCAGGACGAGCCTCCGCGCGCCCGTGCGCCCCAGGAGCCGGCGGCCCCGGGAGCCGCCCCGGCCGAGATGCGCCCCGCCGCGGACGCGAGGAGCCTCGCCGCCGAGTACGGCGCCGTCGCGGAGCACCTCGCCGCGCCCCCCGCGGAAGCGGGCCCCACCTGGCGCTCCCTCGGCCCCTGGACCGTCCCGAACGGGCAGACGTACGGCCTGAGCAGGGTCAACGTATCCGGCCGGGTCTCCGCGGTCGCGATCGACCCGGGTGACCCGACGCACCTGCTGGTCGGGGCCGGCGGCGGCGGCATCTGGGAGAGCACCGACAGGGGTGCCAGCTGGGACCCCCGCACCGATGACGCGGCGACCCTCACCGTGGGGGCCATCGCCTTCGACCCCGCCGACTCCGGCACCGTGCTCGCGGGCACCGGCGAGGGCAACTTCTGGGCCCGTCTCGGCACCGGAGTGCTGCACTCCCCCGACGGCGGCACGAAATGGGCGCCCCTGTGCACCGACCCGTTCGTCGGGCAGGGCTTCTACGACCTCGTCTTCGATCCCACCCCCACCCGTACGGGCACCGTCCTCGCCGGGACGGAGGAAGGCCTTTACACCTCCGCCAACGGCGGTGCCGACTGGATCCGGCGCAGGGCTTTCAAGACCTGGTCGGTGTCGGCGGCGAGCGGCGAGGCACTGGCCGCCTGCTCGGACGGCCTCTACCGCTCGACCGACGGTGGAGCCACCTGGACCGCCGTCGTCCTGCCCACCCCCGGAACCTTCCCGTACGCCCGGTTCGCCGTGGCGATCGCCCCTTCGGACCCCACCGTCGCGTACGCGTGGGGGGCCGACGCCGACGACAGGGCGCGGCTGTGGCGCAGGGCCGACGGGGCCTGGACGAAGGTGGCCCCGCCGACGGGCCTGGACACCGGGCAGGCCTGGTACGACTGGTTCCTTGCCGCCGCACCCGACCGCCCGGACCAGGTCTACCTCGGCGCCATCGACGTCTACCGCGGCGACCTGTCGGGGACGACGTGGACCTGGCGCAACATCTCCACGAGGAGAACGGGCGGCGACTCCATCCACCCCGACCAGCACGCCATCGCCTTCGAGCCCGGCAACGCCAACGTGGTGTACGTCGGCAACGACGGCGGGCTGTTCCGCAGCCCCGACCGCGGCACCACCTGGGAGGACCTCAACAACGGCCTGGTCATCACCGAGTTCGAGTACCTTGCACAGGACGTCAACGGCCCCTCCACCTGGCTGCTCGGCGGAACGCAGGACAACGGAACCAACCGCTGGACAGGCTCTCCGAAATGGACCCACGTCCAGGACGGCGACGGAGGGGACTGCGCGGTCCACCGCACCGATCCGCGCACCGTCTTCCACACGTTCTTCGAGATGAACCTGGAACGATCCGACCAGCGCGGCGACTTCGGCACCTGGACCGACGTGTCGCCCTCGCTGTCGCCCGGCGAGGGGTCCCTGTTCTATCCGCCGCTGGAGACCAGCGCCACCTCCGGCCGCACCGTCGCTTTCGGCGGCGGGGCCCTGTACGTCTCGCGCGACAACGCCGCCAACTGGACCCGGCGGGCGTTCCCCACCGCCGGCGTGGCCTCCGCCATGTACATCCCGCACGCCGATCAGGTCCTCGTCGGCACCATCAAGGGCAGGCTGTACCGCACCACGTGGCAGGCCGGCGCGTGGAGCGCGCTCACCGCCCTCGCCACGCCCCGGCCGGAGGCCTGGATCAGCGACATCCACGTGGATCCCGCCGACACCGACCGCATCTGGGTCACGCACAGCACCATCGGGGGCGGCCGCATCTGGCAGTCCACCGACGGCGGCGCCTCCTGGACCGACCGCTCCGCCGGACTGCCGCCGCTGCCGCTCAACGCCCTGGAGGTCGACCCGCTCGACCCTGACCAGGTCTGGGTCGCCGCCGACCTGGGCGTCTACCGGAGCACCGACGGCGGTGCCACCTGGCAGACCTTCGCCGACCGGCTGCCCAACGTGCTCGTCGGCGACATCGTGCTGCACCCGACCGCCCGCGTACTGCGGGCCGGAACCCGCAACCGCGGCGTCTGGGAGATCCCCGTCGACTGAGCCCGCCGCGACCAACGAGTCCGGGCGGCCAGCAGGGTCTGACGGGCATGACTAGCTTCGAACGCGTCGCCCGGACAAGTTCGAGGTCCGTTCAGGCGGCGCCGCTGGCGTCCGGGGCGATGAAGCGGCGGTAGAGGGGGGCGAACGTCACCTGGGGCTCAGTCGTGATGCCCAATTGCCCCTTGACCACGGGTGCGACCCTGTCGGCGATGAACCGCCTGAAGTGATCCTCCGTCTCCCAGACGTCGGCCACGTGGAAGCCGTCGTCGGCGAACCAGCCCATATGCATCACGAACCCGTCCGGAGCGTCGTCTTCCCAGCCCACCTGGTTACGCGCCGCGTCGTACACCTCTCGCGTGATCTCGGGCCACACAAAGGTCATCACGACTGCCATGGGAGTTCCTCTCAATCGCCGCGGTGCGCCGCAGCCTGTGCGGCACGGCAGTACGACGCTAAGCAGGTCAGGCCGGCCGGGCACATCGGAGCAGCCATTCGGAGCAGCCATCCGGAACAGGGCGTACTCGACACGATGCCCGACCCCCAACCATGCACGAGATCGTTCAGGCCGTTCCGAAACTGCGGAACGAACCCAAAAAGCCTCTCCAAGCTCCGCTGACCAATCGCTGCCACGGGTCACCCTGGCCTGCCTGCACCGATTCCCGTCATCGATGCAGAGCGTGTGTCGGAAGTGGAGCTCATCAGATGTCGAGCGGTAGTTCCAACAGTTCTTCGGGTGGCTGGAAACCGGAGCGCTGGTAGAGGGGGCTGCTGCGGTCTGACGGCCAGACGATCAGAGCGTCGAATCCGGCGTCGCGTGAGTGCTGTTCGAGCGCCTCAAGGAGCGCCGAGCCTGCTCCTTTGTTGCGTTGCGACGGTGTGACGTAGAAGTTCGTGACGTAGCCGATCGGATTGTTGTCGCTGTAGGGATCCGGCATCCGCTCCACCAGGCAGAGGAAGACGTGGCCGCAGATATCGTCTCCGGTCTCCGTGACCCAGGCCAGCCAGTGGCCTTTGCTGAGCCGGTCATGAATCCAGTGCTCGGCCTCTTCCAGAGGCCGCGCCGGAGCCGGTGGCCGCCCTTCGTAGTCCTCTTGCTTGAACGTCCAGCGCAGTTCGGCCAGGCGACGCGCATCGGCGGGCCGGGCCGGGCGCACGGTGAAGTCTGTGGTCATGGGGCGAGTCTCCCGACTGCACCGCGGCGGGGGCGAATTGATTTCCGAACTGGTCACGGCCATTCCTTGATGGCCGCGACGAGGACGGTGGCTTCGTAGCGGACGGCGCGTTTCTCGTAGCGGGGGACTACCGTGCGCAGGTAGGTACGGTTCTTGCGGGAGGCGTACGCCTCGTCGGCCCGCACTCGGTCGGGGCGGGTGCGGGGCTTGCCGGGCCCCAGACGCCGTACCCGGATCCGCTTGGGTACGGGCTCACACTGTGGGGAGTCCCCACGCTGCCCGCCGCGCTCCGGCGGCGTGCTGGTGGGCCCGGCACCGTATGCCGTTGATCAGCTGCCGCCGGGTCCATATCGGCGGCCGTCCCGGCCTCCTGCCCGTGGGCAACAACGGCTCCAGCCGGGCCGACCGAGCATCGGTCAGGTCCCCACGGCTGACGAAGGGAGACCATCTCTCGGCAGACTGCCTGACGGGATGCACCAGTGGCTGGGACGATCCGTGACGTGATCGCTTGGATGCACCGCACCCCACTCCGGGTGGTGATAGTGGTGTGCGCTATTGCAGCCGGCCTGCTCCTCGTTGGCGCCGTCGCCCATGTCACCGACCTTCTTCACCACGGCCTTCAGCCTTACGACTGGGCACCGAGGTGGCTCAACCTCTACTGGTCCTCGCTGGCGATCCTCGACCCGCTCGCAGCGGCGCTTCTGATCAGTGGCAAGCGCCGAGGGACGGACCTCGCCTGCGCCATCATGACGACCGACCTTGCCGCCAACTGGTACGCGACCTACGAAATCCAGCAAAGCAGCCTCGCCGCGCAGCCCGGCCTCCAGCGACTGGTCGCCTTCACCGCACTTGTCCTGGGAACAGCGCCTTTTGTCCGACGGCACCTCACGAATTGAGCTGACGTACGTGGCAACGCATCACAGTTGGCCAATCTGCACACTCGTTGGCAAACGACGCCGAGGCTGCACGTGTTGGGACGACGGCTCTACGAGACGATGCTGTACTGGGAGACCGCCGACCAGGATCCATCGCTCGACGACTCAATGCGCGAGTGGACCGCGCTCTGGAAGCCGCTGCCGAAGGTGGTGTTCTCCACCACGCTGTCGGCGGTGCAGGGCCATGCCCGCCTGGCCTCCGGCGGCCTGGCTGAGGAGATCGAGCGTTTGCGAGCCGAGCCGGGGGGAGGGCGAGATCGCGATCGGTGGCGGGACTCTCGCCGCGGAGGCAGCCGCGTTGGGTCTGATCGACGAGTACCGGGCCATGGTCTACCCGGTGTTGGTCGGCGGTGGCATTCCGTTCTTCCCCCAAAGCGAGCGCCGGGTGGATCTCGAGCTCGTCGAGACACGCACCTTCAGCTCGAGAGTCGTCTACCTCCGCTACCGCGCGGTGCGTTTGCCGGCTCGTCCGCCGAGTCCGACATTGTGCGGGTTTTGGCGTGCAGGGCTTGCTCGGACTGGCCCTTGGGAGGGCGGACGGGGACCCAGACACCGATGCCCGCACCGATATAGCCCTTGTCCGCCAACGTCGGCATCCCCTCGGCGGGTGCCTTGTACAGCGCGGGTAGCGCGTGGCGCCGGGCGGCGGTGATATCGGATGGAACCGGGCTCGACGCGCACTCCCTCGACGATGTCAGGCATGCCCGCGATCGCCTCGAAGCCCTCGCCGGATAGGCGGACAGGCCGCACTAACGGCTACGTCCAGGCCGTACCCGAAGATCATTTACGGGACAGCCCTCAGTGGGCACCGCTCGGGGACGAGGCCTACGGCGTGCCGGGAAGCCGGACCGTGACGAGGAGGCCGCCGGCGGGGCGGGGGGCGAGGTCGAGGGTGCCGTCGTGGGCGCGGACGATGCTGTGCACGATGGCGAGGCCGAGGCCGACGCCGGCGTGCTCGTCGGTGCGTACGCGTTCCGTTCCGCGCTGGAAGGGTTCGGTGAGGGTCGGTACCAGTTCCGGTGGGAGCGGATGGCCCGTGTTCTCGACCCTCAGCACGCTCGCGTCGCCCTGCGCTTCGGTGCGGACCGTCACGGTGCCACCGGCGGGGACGTTGTGGACGATGGCGTTCTGGACGAGGTTCGTCGTCATCCGCAGCAGGAGCTCCGCGGAGCCGCTGGTCCGTGTCGCTCCGCCGGTGACGTCGAGCGTGATCCCGCGCTGTTCGGCCAGGGGGAGAAGGGTTTCGGCGGCCTCTTCGGCGACGAGGGAGAGGTCGACACTCTCGCTGGTGGAGTTCCCGCGGTCGCTGCGGCTGAGCAGCAGGAGGGCCTCGGTGAGGTCGATCGCGCGCGTATTGACGGCCTGCAGGCGTTCGAAGAGTTCGCTTTGGTCCCGCGTGGGGTCCTTGCGCGCGACGTCGAGCAGAGTCTGCGAGATGGCCAGCGGTGTGCGCAGTTCGTGGGAGGCGTTCGCGGCGAACCTCTGCTGCTCGGCGACGTGCGACTCGAGTTGTTCGAGCATGGTGTCGAACGCGTCGGCGAGTTCACGGAATTCGTCCTGGCGGCCATCCATGCGGATCCGGTGGGCCAGCGATCCGTTCCCGGCCATCCGTGCCGCGGCCGTGATCTGTGTGAGCGGTGCAAGCATCCGGCCGGCGAGGATCCATCCCCCGACGAGGCCGAACACGAGCAGGAAGCCCATCGCCACGGCCGCGGCGGGGGCGAAGGTACGCACGAGGAGGTAGCGGTTGGGCGCAATCCCGAGAAGGCCCTGGGGGTTGTCGGGTACGTAGCGCAGCAGGAAGACCCACACGACGGCGAGCAGGAGAGCGCCGGCTACGGCGAGGAATCCGGCGTAGCTGAGGGTGAGTTTCAGTCGGGCGCTGAGCCCTGGGCGTCTACGCATGCGTACTGCCGGGGCGGGTGGTGTCCCTGCCGGAGGCGCCTGTGGTGTCCCTGCCGGGGGCGATGGTGTCCCTCCCGGTGTCGATGCGGTAGCCGACGCCGGGCACCGTGGCGATGATCCATGGTTCGCCGAGCCGTTTGCGCAGTGCGGAGACGGTGATGCGGACAGCGTTGGTGAGGGGGTCGGTGTTCTCGTCCCAGGCCCGTTCCAGCAGCTCTTCGGCGCTGACGACCCCTCCCTCGGCGGCGACCAGGACTTCCAGCACGGCGAACTGTTTGCGGGTGAGCGCGACGTAGCGTCCGTCGCGGAAGACCTCCCGGCGGAAGGGGTCGAGCCGCAGGCCCGCGATTTCGCGGACCGGGGGCCGGGCGTACGCGCGTCTACGATCGAGCGCCCTCAGCCGCAGGACGAGCTCCCGCAGCTCGAACGGTTTGGTGAGGTAGTCGTCGGCGCCGAGCTCGAACCCGGAAACCTTGTCGTCGATCCGGTCGGCAGCGGTGAGCATGAGGATCGGGATGCCGCTGCCGGAGGCGACGATGCGCCGGGCGACCTCGTCTCCGGAGGGGCTGGGGATGTCGCGGTCGAGGACCGCGAGGTCGTAGGAGTGGACGCTGAGCAGTTCCAGGGCGGAGTCGCCGTCGCCGGCGATGTCGGCGGCGATCGCCTCCAGCCGAAGGCCGTCACGGACGGCTTCGGCCAGGTACGGCTCGTCCTCCACGATCAGTACGCGCATGTCTGAAGCCTAAGCAGCACAACATATCGCCGACGTATGCGAAGACGTGCGCATAGACAGTGCACACCGGATACGCGACTCAGCCTGCCGGTGCCGGCGCGGGGCGAGGCTGATCCGACGGCTCGTCCGACAGCTGGTCCGACGGCCGGTCCGACGGCGCTTCCGCCGTAGTGCGCCACCAGCGGCGCGACGCCAGCCCGGCCAGCACGGCGCCGGCGGCGTTGACCAGTACGTCGTCCACGGAGGACACCCGGTCCAGCCGCAGGACGTACTGTGCGATTTCGACCAGGACCGAGCAGCCCGCCCCGAGCGCCAGTATCCGCGGCACGGACGCCAGCGCCGCGAACCGCATCGGGGCGAAGAACCCCAGCGCCGCGAAGACCAGCAGGTTGCCGACGATCCCGAGCGGCCCCATCGTGACCAGGTCCCGCAGCGGCACCAGGCTCACCCGGCCGGGGACGATGCCGGCCCCGGCGCCCGGCATCATGGTCATCCATAGGAACGGCACCGTCCCGTGGACCATGCCCACCTCGGCCAGCGACATCCGCCACGCCGATGTGACGCGGGAGGCACGCCGACGGCGCGCCAGAGCCCACACCACCAGCCCGGCCAACGGCAGCGCGACCAACGTCATGAGCACCACACCGTTGAACGTGTCGAAGCAGCCGTGCCACCGCCCGGCCATGCACCTCGGAGCGGACATCATGAGCGGCCCCCGCACGACGAACAGGGCGCTCGCCAGGCCGAGGATGGCCAGGCTGAGAAGCACGATCCTGCGCGTGCGGCGGGGCGGTGCCGACAGGGATGCGTTGCGGTTCATGCCCCTATTGGAGACGGAGGGCCGTTGCGGCGGCGTATGCGATTTTCGATACGCTCGCGATACGCGGAATTCTTTGTCCGCACAGATTCCCAGCGCTGGGTGCGGCCTGGATCGGCGCACGGCTCTGGCTCGTACCTTCCCGGCCGGCGGCAACCGGCGCGTACTCCCTCCCCCGGCCCCCGGCCCACGACCCACCCACGTCGGAGTCCAAGAGCGGGCCTGCGTTAATCGCTGGCGTGCGGCCCGGTGGCCCTTGTAGATTCGCCTCGCGACCGCGCCTCCGATGCGCCCGGCAGCGGCTACTTCCTTCCGACAACCAAGTGACGCCGCCGCCCCTTTGATCTCGGCAGGCGCGGGCGTCTTCGCCCCGTAGGGCCTTTTGGCCGGGGCCGTCCCATCCTTTGAATCCGGGGGGATTCGCTGCCTCGTTACACCCCGCGCGTGTCCAAGATTTGGTCCCAGATGCTCGTGGCGCCGCACGTCTCGGCGGCCGCCCGCTCCCTGCCCCCGCCACGACTCCACCACGGACCCGCCCGGCCGGGCTTTCGCACCTACCAAGGCGGCGCGGCCTTCGTCCGGGAGCCCCGCGAGGAGCTCTTCCTCCTTGCCGTCGGCAACTTCGTCTCTCAGCGCACCTTTTACGAGAGCGGTGAGGAGCGGGACGACCGGTACGCCCGTCTCGTCGGTGAACTCGCTGTCCAGGACCCCGTGTGGACAGCCGGCCTGCTGCGCTGGCTTCGCGGCGAGGGCAACATGCGCACGGCGTCCCTGGTGGGCGCCGCCGCGTACGTGCGGGACCGGCTCGAGGCCGGGGCGTCCGGAGGCCCCTCCAACCGGTCCGTGATCGACTCTGTGCTCCAGCGCGCCGACGAACCCGGCGAACTGCTCGCCCACTGGATCTCGGCGTACGGGCGGAACGTGCCGCAGCCCGTGAAGCGCGGCATCGCCGACGGCGTACGCCGGCTGTACACGTCCCGGTCCCTGCTCAAGTACGACACCGCGTCCAAGGGCTTCCGCTTCGGCGACGTACTCAACCTGGTGCACGCCTCCCCCGACCCGGACAAGCCCTGGCAGGGCGCGCTCTTCCGGTACGCCCTGGACCGCCGCCACCACCCGGAGCAGGCCGTTCCGCCGGCCTCCGACCACCTGCTGACCGCCCACCGTGCGCTGATGGAGTCGGCGGCGGACGAGCGGCGGGCGGTGGTGACCGGGCCGGGCGGCCCCGAGCGGCTGGCCGCGGCGGGCATGACATGGGAGGCCCTGGCGGGCTGGCTCCACGGACCGATGGACGCCGCCATCTGGGAAGCCGTGATCCCCTCGATGGCGCCGATGGCGCTCCTGCGGAACCTGCGGAATTTCGACGAAGCGGGGGTCTCGGACCAAGTCGCTGCCCGGGTCGCCGCACGGCTCGCGGACGCCTCGGAGGTGGCTCGGTCCCGGCAGTTCCCCTTCCGCTACCTTGCCGCCCACCGGCACGCGCCGTCGCAGCGCTGGGCGGCCGCGCTGGAACGGGCCTTGGGCCACTCCCTGGCCAACGTACCGCCCCTGCCCGGCCGGACCCTGATCCTGGTGGACCGGTCCGACTCCATGTTCTGGGACACCGTCTCCGAGCGGTCCAAGCTGACCCGGGCGGACGCGGCGGCCGTGTTCGGCACCGCGCTGGCCATGCGTGCCGAGCAGGCGGATCTGGTGGAGTTCGGCTGGCGCAGCGCGGAGGTGCCGTTCGAGCCGGGCGAGCCGGTGCTCGAGGTGCTGAAACGGTTCCACAGTCTCGGAGGCACCCACACCGCGAAGGCCGTACGGACCCATTACCAGCAGCACGACCGGGTCCTGATCGTCACCGACGAGCAGACCGCCCCCTCCGGCCCTGGCGGGCCTGCCGAACCAGTCCCGGCCGACATCCCCGTCTACACGTGGAACCTGGCGGGTTACCGGCCCGCCCAAGGCCCCACGGGCCCGCACCGGCACACGTTCGCTGGCCTCACGGACGCCGCGTTCCGGATGGTCGGCCTCATCGAGGCCGGCCGCGAGGCAGCTTGGCCGTGGACCGCCGATCCGGCCTGATCCGAAAGACACGGCGCGCGCTCGGGCGGGTAATGCTTAACAGTGTTTCCTGCGGAATACGTCGTTACCACCATGAGTACGCGCTACCAAGACGCCGTGCGCACCGTGATCCTCGATTGCGCCATCAAGTTGCTGGTCGCTGAGGGCCCGCCGTGTTGACCATGCGGCGGATCGCCGCCGACGTCGGCTTGTCGACCAAGGTCCTTTACACCATGTTCGGGGGAAGGAAGGGGTGATCGACGCTTTGTACCGGGAGGGCTTCGCGCGGCTGCGCCGGGTGCAGGAGCACGTCCTGTGCGTGGACGACCCGTTGACACATCTGTCGAATCTGGGGATGGCCTATCGGAAGCACGCGCTGGCTGAGCCGGCCTACTACCGGGTGATGTTCGAGCAGACCGTTGCGGGCTTCCGGCCGAGCACCGAGTCCCTTGCTGTCGCCGAGACGGCGTTCGACGCCTCGGTCGCCGCAGTGACCGCCTGCATGGAGGCCGGGACCTTCCGGCCGGGCCGGTCTGGCCGGTAGTTCGTTGCCGGGCAACGCCGGCGCTTCTGTGAGGCAGAGCCGGTCTCGCGGCCCCTTGCATTCGATGGCGACGAAGCCGACTTCACTACCCGCCGGCTGCGCCCGAAGGCCACGCTTGCGACGGAGAGAGGCGGATGTGCCGCGAGGGTGTCAGGGGTTTTCGGCCCGCGCGATGTTCACCAGGCGAGGGAGATCGCTGCCGCCGGAGCACCAGTTCTCCAGGCCAGAGGCCCATACCGTCCCCTCGGCGCAGACGACGGCCACCACGTAGTTCCCGTCGGCCCATTTGGCGAAGATGGGGGATCCGGACTGCCTGGCCATGACGTCGGCTGAGGTCGTCATCGCGCGGGCGCTGCCCACATCCCACTCGTCCTCATCCAGATTCTTGCGCTGCTGGAAGGTCGGGAAGACGCCACCGGCTATGTCACCGGCGTAGCCCATGGTGTCCCAGATGTTGTCACCGTCCCAGGCACTGTCGTACGTCTTGGCACCGAGCCAGCTGAACCGGTCGCCGATGCGGTCTCGGGTCACCAGGACGGCATAGTCCTCGTCCAACGTGGTGACGGTGGGTGAGCCGTGAACTTGGGTGAAGGCCATGGCCAGGGTGCTGAACGTCGTGGCGGACTGCGTGGTACCGGCTCGGTGGACTTCAATCCGCTCCGCAGCGGTGGTGTTCCATGCCACTACATGACTGGCTGTCAGGACATGCCGAGGTCCGATGATTACCCCCGAGCCCGCCCCACCGTTGGCGTTGGTGATGAGGCATACCAGTCCCCAGGGATTCGAACCAGGGTCGTTGTACGTCTTGCGGTCTTCAGCCCCCCATACGGTGAGCGGCCTCAAGTCGGCGTCGTGGTGTGTCACCCGGAGCGGCGGTGTACGGACAGCCCGTTGAGGGGTTCGAAGCTCGCTGACCCAGGGGGGACGGTACGGTTCAGTCTCGACGACGTCCGCGAACTCCTGGGCTACGGCCTTCCGGTCCAGAAGGCTGATCTTCTTCGTTGGCGGTTCATCATTGAGGTGTCCGATCGCGGCGAGCTCTGCTGGCACCTCTGCCGAGGCCAGCTCGTCCGGCTGGCGCCGTCGCTCCTCCCAGCTGAAGGGAAGCTCCGCAGATCGGTGGCTGTGGATTTCGGCGTGCGACATGAGTGTGTCCCTGCATTGGGGTGGAATCGCGTTGGCCTATCAGTAGGCCGAGACCGCCCCCTCATTCGATGAGACCACCGACGAGCGAACCTCGCACGTCGGTGGCGAGGCGCCCCTACACGGAGATCGTGGACTTCTGAGCGCCAAGGATCGGCCAGGCAAGGCCGGCTTGGGATCCTGGCCGCCTGTCGCCAGCGAAGACGGGTGACGGCAAGAAGCTATGCGGCTTCGGCCAGGGAACGAACCCGTCCGGCCGGCATGTAGTTGATCGCGTGACCACTGAGGCCATGGACTTCACCCGCTGGGCTGAGAAGTTCGACGCTCCCGCCCCGACGGCTGCCGCCTTTGCGTACGACCACTGCCAAGGCGGGGCCGGGGACGTGAACGCTGCGCGACCGTCGTCGCCGCCTCCTCCTGATCGGCGCTGAGCTGCACGCGAAGGGGCTCGTCGACCGCCCCGACGACGTCATGTTCCTCGAACTGCCCGAGCTGCGCAGGGCAGTCGAGACCGCCGCCGGCCGGCGCGCCACGGTCGCCGGCCGGCGCGCGGAGTACGAACGCGAGCTGCGCCGCCGCACCGTCCCGGTCGCCCACCTCTCGGACGGTACGGACGTGGAGACACTCCTGCCGGCCCAGTCCTCCGAACGGCAGACGCTCACGGGCATGGGAGCCGCGTCCGGCCGGGTCACGGGCCGCGCCCGCGTGGTCCGCGACCCGGCGAGCGCGTCGATCGAACCGGGCGAGATCCTCGTCGCCCCGACGACCGACCCGGGCTGGACGCCGCTGTTCCTCACGGCGGGTGGACTTGTCACGGCGACGGGCGCCGTGATGGCACACGGACCGACGGTGGCCCGCGAGTACGGCATCCCCGCCGTCATCTGCGTCCCAGGCGCCACGGAGCGCCTCCACACGGGCCAGCTGATCACCGTCGACGGCGCGGCGGGCACGGTCACTCTCGCCGAGCCCGAACCCGAGCCCAAGCCCGCACCCGCACCCGCACCCGCACCCGCACCCGCACCCGCACCCGCACCCGACGCGTGACCTGCCCCGACGCTGACGTGCATCCACCTCTAGCTGGAGCGCGACGGGCGGGTCCTGCTCGGACTGAGACATCCGGATTCCGCCTACGCCGGGAACACCTGGCACGCCTTGGCGGTTCATTAGGCAAGTCGATTGTCGGGTGAAGGGCTCTTGAGCTCTGTGACGGAGATCTTCAGCCCACTGTTGTCGCAGTCAGTGGCTGTCGGATGTTCCGTGCGCCGATACATCCTGGCGATGGCTGCGCACTGAAGTGCCATGGACAGCGCCAGGGCCAGGCAGATGCCAGGCAGCCCCGAACCCGACAGACAGTATGCAAGCACGAGTTGGAGTGCCACGCCGCACGCGGTGATCCGTGCAAGGGCGGCGCTGCCACCACTGCCCTCGAACACCCCGCCCAGCGCGATGAAGCAAGCGAGAAGCACCAAGTACGGCCCCAGGCAGCGCAGATAGAGTACCCCCGCCTCGGCCACCTCTCCCTCGCTGCCGAAGGCCCGCATGATCCACGGCCCGACGGTGAGCAGTGTCAGCAGAGCCGTGAGCCCCAGCGATCCGGCGAGGAGCAACACCTGTCGTCCGATGGCCCGCCGCTCGTCGCGTCCGGCACCGAGCAGATGGGCGGTGCGGATGGCGGCAGCCTGGCGAATCGCGTAGAAGGCCATGGTCGCGACGTACATCGCCTTCGTCGCGATCCCGTACGCGGCGACCTCGCTGACGCCGATCCGGGCGACGATGGCGACGAGTGCGAGCGCCCCTGCCATCCGTACGACGAAGTCAGCCGACATGGGAAGCCCGGTCGCAGCCGTCCTGCGCGCATCGGCACTGAGCGAACCGGCCCGGTGCGGGGCCGCCTGGGCTGCCTGTCGCAGCACGCCGTTGCGGTGCAGCGCCACGAAACCGCACATGAGCGCGACCGCCCGGCCCAGCACTGTGGCGATCGCCGCCCCACGCACCCCGAGGTCGAATCCCAGGATGAACAAGGGATCCAGCCCGAGAATCAGTCCGTTCGCAAGGATCGCGAGCTTCATCGGGGTGCGGGTGTCGCCCGCACCTTTGAGAATGCCGTCGACGACGTTGGTGGCGAAGAACACCGCGATTCCCGGCAACGCGATCGAGAAATAGCCAGTGGCGAGGGGAAGCGAGTCGCTGCCGCTGCCGCCGAGTACGAGGTGGGCGAGCGGGTCGCGGCACAGGTATCCACCGATGGCGACCAAGGGGGTGACGAGCACCCACAGGACCCATCCGCCGCGCACGGCGGAGCGCATCGCTGCCGGATCCTCCGCTCCCCTGGCTCGCGCGACGAGCACAGTCGTGCCCGAGCCGGCGACGAGGATGACGCCGAGCAGCAGGTTCTCGACATTCGTGGCGACAGCCACCGCGGCGACGGCGCCCCCGCCGAGCCGCGCCACCCAGGCCATGTTGATGATCCCGGCCGCGACCCCCGCGAGAAGCTCGAAGTAGACCGGATACGCGAGCGACACCAGCCTGCGCCGGTGTTCCGCTGCCCCCATGACCGCCCCCATGACTGCCCCTCTTTTCGCTGTACCTCTAATCGAGGTACAGCGAAAAGAGATAGCATGACGGGACGGGACGGGCAAGCGCGCCGACAGGCGCAGGAAGGAGGTCGGGGCATGCTGGAGCTGTCGATTCTGGGTTTCCTCTTCGAGGAGCCCCTGCACGGATACGAGGTGAAAGCCCGTATTCAGGGCCTCAGTGGCCACATCCGCCCGGTAAGTGACGGAGCGCTGTATCCGGCCATCTCCCGGCTGGTGAAAGCAGGTCTGGTCGAGCAGCGCACCGAGCCTGGAAGCGGTGCCGCGCCCCGCCGGATCCTGTCCCTCACCGAGGCGGGCCGCACTGAACTGCTGGCCCGATTGCGGCACCCCAAGGAGGCCGAAATCACCGACGGGCAGCGCTTCTTCACTCTGCTGGCGTTCCTGCACCATCTCCCGGACCGCGCCGAGCAGGCTGCGGTGCTGCGTCGCCGGCAGACCTTCCTCGACATCCCGGCGAGCTTCTTCTACCGCGATGGCGAGCCCGTGCGAGCCGAGGCGGCGCCCAGCGTCTTCCGGCAGGGCATGCTGCGCATCGCTCGCGCCACCGGCACCGAGGAGAAGAAGTGGCTGGCCGAGGCCATCGACAGCCTGGAGCGCTAAGCGCGGACCGATGGCGGCGCCCATCCCGCTAAAGGATGGTCAACGACGAGAGGTCCGTCGGCGCGGGGCAGGGAAGACGGATGACGTTCCCGGACTGGTCGATTTCTTCCCGGCGACGTCAGTAACCCTCCCCCGGGTATGGCCCGGACGTCAGCTCCTGGCGGGAAGTCGCTCGCGCTCTGGACGACGTAGAGGTTGGGCGGCCATCCGGCGTCGCCCATGAGGTGGTGTTCCGGGGGTGTTGGGGCGCAGCCCTTAGCGGGCCAGGGCGCGCAAGAGGCGGACGTACGTGGACCAGTGGGCCCGCTCGGGGCGGGGATCGGCGCGGTCCAGGCTGTCTTCCAGGAGGGCGTCGTGGAACCAGCGGAAGGCCAAGGGCCAGCTGAGGCGGGCGATTCCGGTGACACGCATCGAGAGGGTGTGCCGCAGCATCGTGTGCTCCTCGTCGACCGGCAGCACGGCGTACTCGTGGAAGCCGTGGAAGCCCCGCGGTCCGCTGAAGGTGAATCGGATCCAGGTGCCCGGCACGTACGCGGCGACCGTGTAGCGGACCGGGCCGTGGCCGCCGGTCGCGCCCGCCGACAGAGGGCGGTCGAACGTCATCGCGGGCCATGTCTCGTGCGGCCAGAGTCGGTCCAAGTCTCCGTCCGCCAGTGTGTCGAGGAGGCTGCCGACCTCGGCCGCTTTCATCGGCAGCAGGCGTTCGTGCACGTTGTGGACGGGCATAGCCGCTCCTTCAATTGGAGAACAATCTCTAATTGATATGGAGAGTACTCTCTGATTCATGCCGAGACCACCCCGCTTCGACGCCGAACTGCTCCTCGACGCCGCCGTCCGCCTCGCCGCCTCCGGCGGCCCGGCCACAGTGACCATGTCCGCCGTCGCCCAAGCGGTCGGCGCGCCCAGCGGATCCGTCTACCACCGCTTCCCGGGGCGCCCCGCCCTGCTCGCCGAGGTGTGGCTACGTACTGTCGAGGGCTTCCAGCACAGCTACCTCGACGCGCTCGACGCCGATCCCGACCCCCGCCGGGCCGCCTGCGCCGCCGCCCGGCACGTCGTCGCCTGGAGCCGGGCCCATCCGCAGGAGGCCGCGCTACTCCTGCACGGCCCCGAGGAGTTCGGCCGCGCCAACTGGTCCGAGGAGCACCGAAACCGCGCCGACCAGGGGAACCAGCGCGTCTTCGCGCGCCTCGGCGAGCTCGGCGAAGCACTCGGCCTCAGCGGGCCCAAGGACGCGGACCTGATCGCCCTCGCACTGATCGACCTGCCGCTCGCCGTGATCCGCCGCCACCTGCGCGCCGGACAGCCACTGCCGCCGCACGCCGAGGATCTCGCCGAGGAATCCACCGCGAGCATGCTCCACACCGGGTAGCGGCCCTGCCGAGGGCGGTCTGGGCGCCGAGCCCCTCCCTCCATCCCCATCCGCATCCGCATCCGCAGCTGGCGGCCCCGTACCCTTGCCGGATCGTCGTGTCCGATCTTGTGAGGAACCTCAATGGGACGTCTTCCCGGTCTGCTGGCAGTGCCTCGGATGCTGCGGCACTACGGCGCGACCGCGGTCGGTCTTCCGGCCGACGACGAGGTGGCGCTCGACGCCCCGGGCCCGCGTGTGCGGGCGGCCTGCGATGCCGTCCGCCAGGGCCGGTACGCCCCCGCGGAGGAGCTGCTCGCGGCCACGCGCGCGGAGGCTGACTGGAGCGCCAGGGCCGAGGCCGCCCGGGCGCTCGCGGACGTCCTGCTCGACAGCCCCGGCCAGCTGGAGGATTGGTCCGCTCGGAAACCCGGCGACCGCGACCTGGCTCTCGTCCGCGCCGAGGCGGCCGTCGCCCGGGCCTGGTCGGTACGGACCGCGGCGCGGGCCTCGGAGGTTTCGGCCGAGCAGTTCGCCGGCTTCCGCGCGCTCCTCGCCGACGCCGTGCCGGTCCTGGAGGAGGCGGTCGCTCTGAACCAGGGTGACCCCACGCCGTGGGCCGCCGTCCTCGCGCACGACACCGGGGCCGCGGCGGCCCGTGAGGACTTCGAGGACCATCTCGCGAGCGCCCTGGCGATCGACCCCCACAACTGGTCAGCCCACGCACGCGCCGTGCAGTTCCTCGCCGCGAAGTGGTACGGCTCCCACGAGGAGATGTTCGCGTACGCCGAGCGCGTCGCGGCCGCGAGTCCGGAGGGCCACCGGCTGCGCGGGCTGACGGTCGTGGCCCTCTCCGAACTCATTCTGGACGAAAGCCTGGACGGCGACGCGGCAACCAAGTACGGCCCGATCGGCCAAGACCGCGTGGACGCCGCCATAGCCGCTTCCCGCGCCCTCTCGGCGGCGCACCCCGCCGGCGATCCACACCTGGCCTCCGTACGCAACCACCTGGCCTGGGCGTTGATCCGTGATGGCCGGCCCGCCGACGAGATCCTGGAGGTTTTCCGGGCCATCGGACGGCACGTCACCGCCTTCCCGTGGGCGTACCTCGGCGGACTGCCGGCGTTCCTGGAGTTCCGCAAGGGTGTCCGCGCCCAAGTGGCCCAGGACACCCCCTTCTTCGGCGGCACGGTGCCCCAGCCCGAGGCCGCCGTCACCGCCGCGGACGCGGGCGGCGCGCGCCGGGAGCTCGCCTTGGTGCCGGCGACGGTCGCCCAGGTCGCCGAGGCCGTGCTGCTCACCGGCGTCGCCTACCGCATGGCGCCGCTGCCCGGCACCGGCATCACGCTCGTCGAGACCGCCCCCTCGCAGGAACCGGACGTCAGCGAGCGCGGCGGGCGGCGCGGCCTGCGCCGCGCCCTGCTCGGTGAGGGCGACCTCGTGCGTCTCGCCCGGTCGTTCACGACCGGCGAGCCCTGGCCCGTACTCGTTGTGTCCCGGTACGTCGACCGGTACGGCCTGAGTCTGGTGCGCAACCGCAAAGTGCTGACGACGCACTCGTGGCAAGGACCTGAGGGAATCCCGGCACAGCAGGAGGCCGCCGAGACCGCCGCCGTCCTCTCGTCGGCCTTTCCCAAGGCCGACGAGCGGCTCGTCTGTGCCGCACTGCGCAACCCCGGCACGGACCGCGCCCCGCTCGACGCCACTCTCGCGGCGCTCGGCCTGCCGGCGCTGCCCGCGGAGTACGGCGAGGGGTACGAGATCCTGGCCGGCGTGCCCAAGGCGCGAGTCGTCGCCAAGCGCTCCCTGCGCTCGGCTCTGCGCGAGTCGCTCCGCGACGACCCCGCGGACTCCTCCCGCGAGCTGCCGCCGCTGGGTCTGTGACGGCGTGGGGCGAGCAACGCATGAAGATCGAATCCCTTCTCGAGGACCTGGACAGCGACGACGACGTGCGCGTGGAGGCAGCCGCCGCACGGCTGGCGGAGCAGGCCGACAGCGTGGTGCCGACGCTGCTGCGGGGTCTGGCCGATACGCAGCGGACCGCTGATCTGGAGCCGGTCATGCGGGTGTTGAGGCGCATCGGCCCGCCGGCCTTCGACGCCCTACTGGCGGCCTGGCGTCGGAAGGAGGTGCGGGACTGGGCGGCGGGCCGGCTCCTGGGGGTGTTCGACGAGCGTTCCGCCGACCAGTACGCGGCCCTGGCGGCCGATCCGAACTACGGGAAGTCGGGCGACGGCTTCCAGGGGCTCGTCAGGCTGCGGGTGGACTCCGACGCCGGACTGACGGCCCTGGTGGGCCGCTTCGCCGGCGGCCGCCTCATTCCTTACAAGGCATCCGACTACGCCCGCCTGCTGCACGACTCCTTCCGACCGCGGCTGCGCTCCCTGCGCCGCGACCCGGCCGCGTCCCCGAGGATCCGGCGGGGCGCGATGGCGGCGCTGGTGGCGGGCGGCGGCGCCGACGCGCTCGACGACCGCGATCGGGCGGCGGTCGAGCGGCTGATACGGGTGAAGATCCTTGACGAGATCCCGAGGCTTCCGTCGCCGACCCTCAGCGGCTGGTGGATGGCCGTGTCCGGGGCGTCGCTTCGAACCTGGGAATCAGACCGACTGCGAGCCGCCGTCCGCGCGGCCACCTGGCACCGCGACCGCGTACCCGACGAGCACGCTGTCATCGTCGTGGCGCTGTGAGGGCAGGCGGCAGCGCATGCGTGGCTCGCTGTCCGAGCCCGCGCGCACCAGCCACCATCCACACGGTGTTCGGCAGCGGAGGCGGGGGAGGGGGCAGCGACGTCCCCATACGTTTGTGGGGCGCTACAGCTGGCGTTCAGCGCCGGCGCGTTCGGCATGGCTACATCAAGCGCTGCTCGACCGGCTCCAGGCTCCAGGCTCCAGGGAACGGGTTCAGACCAGCGGGGCTCCCTGTTCAGGGGCGGGGCCGTGTCGGCGGAAGTCGGCCCAGGCCCGGGTCAGCCGGTGGACCGCTTCGGTCAGGACGTCCGGCGGGTAGGTGAAGGGGAGACGGATGAAGGAGTCGTGGCGGCCACTGGGGTCGGTGGTCCGTCCCGCCACCACCTCGACCTCGTGGCGCAGCGCGACCTGCGCGAACGCGCCGGCATCGGCTCCGGGAAGCTCGATCCACAGAGCTGACCCCCCGACGGGAGGCTCCCACCTCCAGTCCGGCAGCGACTGCTCCAGCAGTCCGGTCAGGTGGCGCAGCCGGCGGGCGGCGGACTGGGCCTGTGTCTGCTCGAGTTCGGCGAGGCGGGGCAGCAGCCGGACGGCGACGGCCTGGTCGAGGACGGGGGTGCCGAGATCGGCCAGCGCCTTGTGGCGGGCGAACCGCGCTGCGACGGGTTCCTCCGCGCGCAGCCAGCCCACCCGCAGCCCGCCCCACACCGACTTCGACAGTGAACCGATGGTCAGTACCTCACCGTCCCGGGGAACGAAGGCCCCCAGAGGGGGCGGCAGCTCGCCCCGGGTGCCGATGCGCCCCGAGTAGGCGAGGTCCTCCACGACGGCCACCTCGTGCTGCCGGGCCAGCTCGGCGATGCGGCGGCGACGGGACGCGCTCATCAGCCCGCCGGTGGGGTTGTGAAAGCTCGGCATGACGAACAACAGGTCCGGCTCGTGCTCGGCCAGAGCGGCGGCCAGCAGGTCCGGCCGCATTCCCTCCTCGTCGAGCGGCACACCGACCGTCCGGGCGCCGTGCGCGGAGAACAGGTCGAAGCAGCCGGGCCAGCTGGGGGACTCGACCACGACAGTACTGCCCGGCCGCAGATACATCTGGGCGGTCAGGGCGATGGCCTGGTGCGCCCCCGTCGTCACCACCACCTCGTCGGGCGAGGTGGGCAGCCCCAGCATGCTGATGTGGACGGCGATCTGCTCACGCAGCGCGTACAGCCCCCGCGGGTGATAGCCGGCGTCGGAGAGCAGGTGGGGGAGGTCATCCGCCGCCACGTCGCGCAGAGCCTCGGCGAGTTCGGGTGCGCCCGCATCCGCGGCGTACGCCATGGAAATCACGCTGCCCGGACCGTGAGAGAGCCGTGCGAAGACCGAATCGGCCTGCCCCCGCCGCAGTTCGTGCCCCAAGCGGCGCCCGCCCCCCGCCCTTCTGGCCACTCGGGTGCCACTGCCCCGCCTGCTGGCAAGGGTGCCGTCGGCCCGCAGCTCGTCGTAGGCGGCCACGACGGTCGAGCGGCTCAACGCGAGCGCGGCAGCGAGCCCGCGCTCCGAAGGCAGTCGGACGCCTGGCGCCAGCTCACCTTCGTCGACGAGGCGGCGCAGCGCGGCGGCGAGCCCGCGGAACAGGGCCCCGCTCCCCGCCCACCCGTCCGGCAAGAGCTCCACCAGCAGTTCCGGATTCCGCGAAAGGTCCACTTCAGCCCCCATTGGATCGTGTGGCCTTCCCCAACCCCGGATTGGCTGGTCCCAGGCCTACCACTTGACCCTATCCGCCCCGAGGAGAACGCCCCGATGCCGCCAGTCACCTCAGTCACTCCGGCCACCTCGGCCCGCCTCCGTGCCGTCCTCGACGCGTCCGTGCCGGCCGCACGCAACGACGCCGGACGCCACGAATACGACGGCCGCCCCCAAGACCTCACCGAGGCAGGCATACGCCGCGCACTGTCGGCCATCGCCGCCGCCGCCCACCCCAGCGCACCGCAGCCCAACCGCCCGGACACCCCGGCACAGGCGCACGACCCGCTCGACGAGGCGACGCTCCAGGCCTTCGAGTACGCACTGTCGCTACGCTTCGGCGACCTCCAAATGCACCGCCGAGACCCGTACCTGCACATCGACAACCTGGACCTGAGCGGCTACGAGAACGACTACGCGCCCAAGACCGAGCGGGCGCGCGCCCGACGGGACCACCTCGATGCCTGGCCCGACCTGGTGGCCGCCGCCGTGACCACACTCGACCTCGTCCCCGCGGAGCAGGCCCGCGCCGCCCTGCCCGCAGTCCAGGGCCTGCGGCACCAGCTGACCCGCCCCGAACAGGAGACGACCTCCCGAGAACGGCGGGCCGCTGAAGCGCTCGAGCGCCTCGAAGCCCACCTGCGGACAACGACTCAGGCCGAGCGCGCCTCACAGGTACTGGGCAAGGACGGCCTCACCCGGATGCTGGCGGCCACCGAAGGCAGCGAGGTCGACCTCGAGAGCCTGGCCGTACGCGCCGAAACGGAACGAGAGCGCCTCACACAGCTGCTGGAGGAGGCCTGCCGCCGCATCGACCCCAGCGCCGACGTGGCCACGACACTGCACCACCTGGACGACGACCACCCCACCGCCTTCGACCTGCTGGCCGCCACCCGCGAGGCGGTCAAGACCGTCACCGACTGGGCCGACAGGACCCAACTGATACCCGGCGGGCACTTCACATGCCGGGTCGGCCTTCTCCCCGAGTCACAGAGTCACGAGGTCGCGACCATGACGACCGCCGCCCCAGGGGAGCCGGACAGGCCGGGCTGGTTCCGGGTCCGCCTTCCCCCAGAGCACTGGCCGGCCCGGGACCGCGACGCCTGGCTGCGCACGTACAGCCGCCACCAGCTGCTGAACATCGCCGTGCACGAGGTCGCCCCAGGACACCTGGCACACCGCCGGATCCTGCGCCACGTCCCGAGTGAAGTGCGCCGCAGCCTGCAGTCGTACGCGACCAGCGAAGGCTGGGCACACTACAGCGAGGAGATGGTCCTGGAGGCGGGCTTCGGTGACGGCGACCCCCGGCACACCGCGGCCGTCGCCCGCGACGCACTGCTGCGCCTGACACGCCTGGCCTGCGTCATCGGGCTGCACACCGGAGAACTCACCCACCGACAGGCGGCCGCCCGGTTCGAAGCAGAGGCGCACACCCCTCCGGCACTCGCCACGCAGCAGGCCACGCGCTGCCTGCTCGACCCCCAGGCAGGCGACTACACCCGGGGGAAGTTCGCGATCCTCGACCTGCGTGACCAGGCCCGACAGCGCTGGGGGCCCGGATTCACCCACACGCGCTTCCACACGGCGCTGCTCAACCTGGGCGCGCCACCACTGACTTTGCTGCCGGCCTTGCTCGAAGCGGACCAGCGATGAGCGTCCTCTCCGACCCACAGCAGCTGCTGCTCTTCGTGGGCGCGTCCGCCGCCCTCGTAGGCCTACCCGGACCGAACCTCGTCTACATCTGCACGCGCAGCATCGCCCAAGGCACCAGCGCCGGGATGGTCTCGGCACTCGGGGTGGAGACCGGCACCCTGATACACGCCCTCGCCACCGCCTTCGGAGTCGCGGCACTCGTCTCCGCCGAACCGGCAGCACTGAAAGCCCTCACCCTGCTCGGCGCCGCCTACCTTCTCTACCTCGGAATCCGTTCCCTCACCGGCACTGGCACCGGCCCGCCCGGCAACTCGGCCCAGCCCGTCCCCAGGAGGCTCTGGAGCGTCTACCGCGAAGGGATCCTCGTCAATGTCCTCAACCCGAAGGTCATGCTCTTCTTCCTGGCCTTCCTGCCACAGTGGGTGAGCCAGGATGCCAGCGGTGCACAGGCCCGCACGGAACTGCTGATACTCGCCGCGATCACCTTCACGGTCGCGCTGGCTATGGACTTGGGGTACGCGGCTACCGCCGGCGCACTCGCGAGAAGGCTGCGCGGCCGCGCAGAGCCGGGCCGAGGCAGGGCCCGGTACCTCGTCGCCCTGGTCTACCTCGGGCTCGCGGCCGCCGCCGTGTTCAGCTGACGGCAGCCGTCGGGCGCCAACACAGCGCCCGGACCCGGCCTCCCCGTCCACTACACGCTCGCCACCCCGAGCGCACCACCGTCGCCCCTGACCCGCGAGCCGGCCCCGGAGTCCGCAGGCCTGTCTGCCACCCTCGCAACCAAGGAGTACCGGGAGCAGGGGGAGGCCGTGTGGGCTGCACACGCGGAAGGGGACCTTCCCACGGCGGTCGCTCTCGCCTCCAATGGGTTCACCAGACATCTCGGAGTGTCTCGGCGGCGCGTGAGCTGGAGGCGGCGGCACCGTTGCTGGGCCGTGCCGGCGGGGGCTGTGTGGTGGTGCTGCGAGGTCACGGTGGGGGCGGGTCCGCCCCCTCGGTTCCCGGGGGCGTGTTCAATGGGCCAGGCGCAGCCGGGTGACGAATCGCTGCGACCGTGACCGTTCCTTGAAATACGTACGCTCTTTTGTCGTACCTGGTTGCTACGGCCCTGAAGTTCTTGAGTGCGTTGACGCACCTCTCGACTTCGTTCCTGCGTGCGTACACCTCACGGTCGAAGCCAGCGGGCCTGCCGCCTGCGCTGCCGCGGTTGCGGCGGTTGCGGCGGTTGCGGCGGTGAGTCCGCTGGTCGCGACGCTCGGGAATGATGTGCCGGATCTGGCGTCGTCGCAGGTAACGCCGGTTGAGACGCGACGAATACGCCATGTTTGCGCTCAGGGAGTCGGGGCGGGTGCGCGGGTGTCCGCCAGCAGGTCTCGGCACGCGCAGCTGTCCCAGAACGGAAATCATCTGCGGGCCGTCACCCCACTGACCCGGGGTGACCAGCAGGGCAGGTGGGCGTCGGGCCACGGACCCATCGGACACGCCCTAGTGCTGGGGCCGGTCAGCCCGTGCGCTGGCCGCCCAACACCGCGAGCACGCCCACATGCGTGGAACGCGTCCGCCGGGGAGGACGTCCATCGTCCACGCAGCCTGACTGATCACATCGGCGTGCCTGTCCAGTCAAGGCATCAGGCAGATTGCAGAGGCGGCACGTCCCTGGTGATCGCGGCAGCCGGCAGCAGATTGTCCGGTTCGGCGCCAGGATCGGCGGTGATGACGATGCCGGCCCCCTGGACATCGAAGCCGACCGGCCAGACCGTGCGATCGCTCGCCAGCGCCCCTTCCAGCTTCGTCTGCCGCAAGTCGGCACCGCTGAGGTCGCGTCCCCGCAGGTCGGCCAACCGCAGATCCGCACCGACGAATACAGCGCCCTGGTCACGAGCCTTACGCAGATTTGCCTCCCGCAGGTCCGTGCGGGAGAAATCCCCCTCACGCAAGTCGGCCTTGACCAGGCGTGCGCCCCGCAGGTCGGCCTCGATGCAGCGGACTTGGCGCAGGATCGAAGTTCCCTGGTCGGGTTGAGCATGGGCGGGGAGACCGCCCTGGACTTCGCCCTCGCCCACCCGGAGCGCGTCACCGCACTGGCCCTGGTCGGTGCCTCGGTCAGCGGTCACGTCTGGCCGCACAGTCCCGAGTTGTCGGCCTATGCCGCGGCCCGGCGCGAGCGTGAGACGGCCACTCTGGCCGAGCTGGAACTGACGATCTGGGCAGCCATGGGCCGTACGGCTCCCGGAGGAGAGCTCATCGAGACGATGGTCGCCTCGAACGCCGAGCGGCGACTTGTGAGCGAACAGCACTGCGTTGTCTCCGCGGGCCGTGATGCCGAACCACACCTCGGAGACATCGCCGCGCCGACGCTGGTCATCCACGGCGACCACGACCACCCAGAGATTGCGGTGATCGCCGAACGACTTGTCACCGACATCCCCGGCGCCTGCGGCGAGACGATCCCGGACGCCGACCACTACCTGCCACTCCGTACACCCGAACGTCTCACCAAGCTACTGCTGTCACACCTGCCCTGACACGCGGACCATCAACGATTCACAACAATGACCGTGCGATATTCCGCTGGAGGATCGCGCGCTTCGACCTGAGAACCGGCCGACAGGCCCCCGGCGTTGTGCAACGCCTCGGGCCCATGAGCCGGAGGCCGCACGTGGGCACATGGTGCTACGAGACCCTCGGCTGCCCTCCGAGGAGCTCCTCCGCCGGCTCACGATCCCCGGCTCGGCACTGCATGCCGCGGCCAACCCTGTCCTGCCGACCCAGGCCCCGCCGGTGAGCTTGCATCCGGCGGTGACGGCCGGCGCCTGGGCGGCTTCGGCGCCCCCGACGATTCCAACGGTCCCGGCTTCACCCGCCGGCATCTGGACCGGCTCGGCAAGCCGCTCCCAGCCGCACGGGGTTCAGCCGGCCAGATCCCTGCGGCGGGCGTACCGGAGTCCGGCCAGGTCGCCGTGGTAGAGCTCGCCGTCGTCGTTGTCGACCACCGTGCCGCGGGCGGGGCCGCCGCCGCCCACGCCGCGGAAGAATGCCCGTAGCCCGTAGTACGGCTGGAGCGGCAGCCAGCACAGCCCCGACAGCCACCGGTACACCGTCCGCCAGAACCCGGGCCGCCTGCCGTCGGCAGCACGGATCACCCGGATCCCCGTGACCAGCTTGCCGATGCTGGCCCGGAGCGCGTACGTCAGCAGCACCTGGTTGACGAAGGACAGGCCGAGAAGGAGTACGAGCGCGGTGAGCGGGCGGCCGTCCTCACCGCGCATGACCACATAGGCCGGAGCGACCACGGCGAACAGGTCTACCGTGACGGCGAGGAGGCGTCGTCCCTCCCCTGCGGGCCGCGGAACCCGCACCCAGGCATGCCCGTGCACGGTGGGCGCTGTGGGCGGGTGACCGTACGGCGGGGGCTGCGTTCCGTACGGGGCTTGCTGCGGATACGGACCCCCGTACGCACCCTGGCTGTACGGCGATTGCGGCTGCGGCGCCTGAGGCGGATACTGCTGCGGCTGCTGGTAGGACGGGTAAGACTGGTTCCCCCGTGACGTGTTCATGCCTGCATGATGCCGCATCGGCCGCCCCAGCTGCGCCGATGCCGCGCCGGAGCCAGACGGGCCCGGGGCCTGAGCCTACAGAACGTCCGTCTGATGTTGGGAAGGTCGAGCGCACAGGCCCCGGTACCGAGGTCACCAGCGGGCCTGCCTCCTGGGGTAAGGGGCTTGGCCGAGTGGACGTCGGTGGCGGCCGCGTGCTCAACGGCGGGCGTAACCCGTCGGGCCGGAGCTCGCGTCGAGGATGGGGCAGGGTCCGGTGCCCGACCCCCGGCGTCCAGCGGACGGCGCGGCGTCGCTGAGCGAGGACGCCGCCGGGGCTGGCTGCCCCGGCGGCGGCCGGTCACTCCTCGGCGGCGTCGCACTCTGTCGAAGGGCCCCACCGCTTACAGGGGTGGGACCCTTCGACGTTCTCCGTGTCAGCCGGCGGCCGGCCGGCCCGCTGGCGCCGTGACGGGCTCGTCCGGTGCCGACGGCAGGTCACGTAGTCGGCTCACCGGAGACAGGACGAGCGCGATCAGCACGGCGGCGGAGCCGATCGCCGCCACCGTCAGTGCCCCCCGGGCGCCGATCCAGCCGGACAGCAGGCCTGCGAACAGGCCGCCGAGTGCACCGCCGCCGAACAGCAGGGTGCGGAAGACCGCCGTCATCCGGCCCATCATCGACTGCGGGGTACTGGCCTGGCGCAGGCTGACAATGACGACGCCTGCGACGCCGAGTCCGAGGTAGGTGGTGAAGAAGGAGAGCACGAACATCCCCACCATCACCGGCCGGGGGCCGGTGGCCAGGACGATCAGCGTCGGGCCGATGAGGAGGGCCGACTGCGCGACGAGATAGACAAGGCCGAGCCGGAAGCGCCGGATGACCTTGCGGGAGATCGCCGCGCCGATCAGGCCGCCCACGGAGGCGGTGGCGAAGATGCCGCCCAGGGTCGTCGAGTCCAGGTGCAGGTCGCGTGTTCCGTACAGCAGGAACATCGTCCATACGGTGATCATGGAGAAGTTGCAGCAGAACCCGATCAGGGCCAGCGACCGCAGGACCGGGTTCTTCAGCACCCATCGCAAGCCGTCCCGGAGTTCGGTCGGCAGGTGCCGCCGTGCGGCCGGCGGTTCGGGACGGGGCTCGGGCGTGCGGATGAGCAGCAGCGAGATCATGGACACCAGATAGGAGCAGGCGTCGACGATCAGCGCGATGGGCGCGGTCAGGGCGCCGATCAGGACGCCCGCCAGTCCGGGTCCCGCCACATCCGCCGCCGATGAGCTCACCCCCATCTTGGCGCCGGCTTCCACATAGTGCTTGGGGTCGCGTACGAGCGTGGGTACGTACGACATCCAGCTCACGTCGAACAGCACCGAGGCGACGCCGACGGCGCAGGCGATCACCAGCAGCGAGCCCATGCCGAGCGCGTCCGTCCAGTACAGGACGGGGACGAGAGCCAGCAGGATCATGCGGACGAGGTTGGCTCCGAGCATGATCCGCCGCCGTCGGGCCCGATCCACCCACACCCCGAAGACCAGGGCGAGCCCGAGGTACGGGACGAGCTGCAGGAAGCGCAGGATGCCGACCTGCTCGTCGGTGGCGTTGAAGGCGATGATGGCGGTGAGGGGCAGGGCGAGGTTGGTGACCTGGGTGCCGAGGAGCGAGAGGGTCTCGCCGAGCCAGAACTTGAGGAAGTCGCCATTGCGCCAGAGGCTCTCCTTGGACTCCTCGGACTCCTTGGACTCCTTGGACTCCGTGGGTTCCTTGGACTCCATGGACGGCTCGTCGGTCCGTGTCTGCGTGGCGGTCATCGCCGTCCTTGGCGGGCGAGGTCCGCGACCGCGTCCGCGACGTGGTCCACTTCCTCCTCGGTGTTGTAGTAGTGCGGCGACAGACGCAGGCACCAGTCGACGTCCTTGTCCCCGAAGTCGAACTGTGCGAACTCACGGAAACTGAGCGCCGAGTTGATGCCGCGGGCGTCCATGGCCGCCTTGAACGGCTGCGGCTGCCAGCCCGCTATGCCGAAGGTGACGAGCGCGGCGAGACGCGGGCCGCGGTCGAGCACGCGCACCCCCGGGATCGGTGCGAGCCGGTCGCGGAGCCGGGCCGCGAGCGCCGGGGTGCGCTGCTCGATGGCCTCGATGCCGACCTTGCGGGCATAGCGCGTCGCGGCGGCGCTGCCGAGCACCGTGGCGTACGGGAACTCCCACTCCTCGAACCGGGCCGCCGTCCCTACGGGCTCGTAGCCGCCCGGCTCGGTCCAGCGGGCGCCGTGCATGTCGATGAACAGCGGTTCGTAGCCTGCGCGCAGGACGCGATCGGATACGTACAGGAATCCGGAGCCGCGCGGGCCGCGGAGGAACTTGCGGCAGGTGGCGGTGAGGAAATCGCAGCCGATCTCCTCCACGTCGATGACGAACTGGCCCACCGACTGGCAGGCGTCGACCAGGTAGAGCAGGTCCAACTCACGGCAGTGGCGACCGATTTCGGCCACAGGCGAGACGAGACCCGAGTTGGTGGGGACATGGGTGGCGGACACCAGGCGGGGGCGGTGGGTACGCATCAGCGCGGCCATCGCCTCCACGTCGACCCCGCCTTCCGGGGTGTTGGGCGCGTGGACGATGCGTACGCCGAATCGCTTGCGCAGGGAGAGGAAGGCGATCTGGTTGGAGACGAAGTCGTCGCGGGTGGTGAGGATGACGTCGTCGGGCTCGAACGGGATCGAGGACAGGGCGTTGGCATAGGCGTGGGTGGCGCTGCCCGCGAAGGCGATGTTGTCGGGCCTGGTGTTGATGAGGGCGGCGATCTCCGTGTAGAACTCCCGGACTTCGGCGGCCCGGGCGGCCGACGCCTCGTAGCCACCGATCCGGGCTTCGAGGTTCAGATGGCCGACCATCGCGTCCGTCACGGGCGCTGCCAGCAGTCCACAGCCGGCGTTGTTGAAGTGGATGACCTGGCGGCAGCCCGGGGTGTCGGCGCGCAGGGCGGCGACGTCCAGCTGAAGTGCTTCCCGACCAGGACCAAAAGCGCTACTGTTGTCTCTCATGAATGACAGTAGCACTTCTGTCGAGCTGACCGACAGTCTCCGTGCGCTGGTCTCCCGGCTGTCGCCCGGCGACCGGCTGCCGAGCAGCCGGGAACTGATCAAGCAGTACCGGGTCGGCCCGGCGACCGTGGCGCGGGCCATCGCCGCACTGGCCGCCGAGGGCGCGGTGGTGACCCGTCCGGGCAGCGGTACGTTCGCGGCGCAGCGCACCCGGCTCCGCGACACGGTCGGCGGCAGCGACGCGGACACCGACTGGCAGACGGTCGCCCTCACCGACCGCGCCGTCGACACCCACCTGATCGCCGACCCGCTCGGCCCGCCACCGGCCGGGACGATCACGATGGACGGCGGCTACGTACACCGCTCGCTCCAGCCCACCCGGGCCCTGAGCGCGGCACTCGCGCGAGCGGCGCGCCGTCCGGACGCCTGGGACCGCGCCCCGGCCGGCGGCCTGATGGCGCTGCGCACCGTCTTCGCCCGGATCGTCGGCGGCAGCGTCGCGCCGGACGACGTACTGGTCACCGCGGGCGGGCAGAGCGCCCTGTCGATCGCGTTCCGCGCCATCGCCGGGCCCGGCAGCCCGGTCCTGGTCGAGTCCCCCACCTATCCCCGGGCCCTGGCCGCCGCCCGCGCCGCCGGGCTGCGGCCCGTCCCCGTACCGCTCGACGCCGACGGCCTGCGGCCCGACATGCTGGCCGACGCGTTCGCGATGAGCGGCGCGCGACTGCTGTACTGCCAGCCGACCTTCCAGAACCCGACCGGCACCGTGCTGGCGCACGACCGGCGCCGCCAGATCCTCGATGTGGCGCGCGCCTCGGGCGCGTTCGTGCTCGAGGACGACTTCGCGCGGCATCTGGGACACGGCGGCGCCGTACCGCGACCGCTGGTCGCCGACGACCGCGACGGCACGGTCGTCCACATCACCTCACTCACCAAGCCCGCCGCACCGAGCCTGCGGATCGGGGCGCTGGTGGCCCGCGGACCGGTCATGGAGCGCATGCGGGCGGTGCGCCTGGTCGACGACTTCTTCGTCACGCGCCCACTCCAGGAGGCCGCGTTGGAAGTGCTCAGCTCCCCGTCCTGGGACCGGCACGTCCGCGCTCTCGGTACGGCGCTGCGGGAGCGGTGCGCCGTACTGGCCACCGCGGTCACGCGGGAGGTCCCTGGTGCGACCTTGACCGGGCTGCCTACGGGCGGACTGCACCTGTGGGTTCGCCTGCCGTCGGGCGTGGACGACACGATCCTCACCGGCGCCGCCCGGCAACGCGGCGTCGCCGTGAGCGCCGGCAGTCGCTACTTCGCCACCGAGCCGCCGGCGGCTCACCTGCGCATCGGGTTCGCGGCGACCGCCGATCACGCCGAGCTGACGGAGGGTGCGCGTCGGCTGGGAGCCGCGCTTGCCGACCTGGGCCCACAGGACGGGTGAGGCGTGAGCCGCATGATGGTCCGTCCCCCGCCCCTCGGCGGCACGGCTGATTCCCCGGCCGTCGCTCAGCGAGCTGGGCGGAGACTTCTGCCTGCCGTAGGCGGGTGGTGAACCGGGCGTCGGGCTGTTTGCGCAGCCAGCCGCGGTCGGCCAGCCTGATCAGCTTCCCGCGCAGCGGTTCCAGCCTGGCCCGCGCTGACGTCCACCTCGAGCATCTCGCCGAGCTGCCGGGCCATGACCGGTCCGGCGGCCTGCCGCACGACTGATCCCCCTGAACCAGCCGTAGCGCCTTCGGGCCCTCAAACCATCCCGACCTGGTGTGGGACCAACGCCGAGTGCGGTGCTACCGCGGTCACTTGGGTGTAGGGGACGGAGAAGCAGGGAGGGGCTTGTCCCAGTTGATCCGCACCTGATCTGGGTCGCTACGACTGACTTGGCACGGATAGTTCTTGGATACCGCGACGATCTGGGCGACCTGAATGGGGTTCAGTACCGGTTCTCGCGAGCCCTCGCGGTCCGGCTTGCCGGGAACGTGCACGCGATAGCGCACGAAGTAGCTGTGGTTACCGCCTCGAAGATCGTCGCCTTGCTTGATGTCGATCACCGTGAGGGTGCAGGGCATCATGTCCGTGGCCTTCTTGGGTCTCTGTTCCTGCCCATCGTCGGATCCGCAGGCACCGAGTAGCAGGCATATGGCTCCCGTGGTGAGCAGGTACGAGAACTGCCGGACGCGCATGTCGTCTCCTCATCATGACTCTGACCTCGACCGGTTCGTTGTCGGGATCGCTGGAAAGGACCTTGAAGGAAGACGAAGGCAACCGCAATGTCCGCTGAGCTCTGCCGGTCTCGGTCGGCAGTCTGACCTTCGGCGCGGGATGGTGCCTCCGCCGATGGACAAATCTGTCAATCCCCTTTAGGTGGCCCGCTTCCAGATCGGCTCCACCGGCGACCCGAACGCCGCGGCCTTCGGCGTCCTGCGCGTCGTCGGCTACGGCCTCGGATGGCCCGCCGCCGGCCTGCTGCTCTCCGGCGGTGGAAGCCGACTCGCCGCTCTGAGCGAACGCCGGTCTTCTTCCAGGTCGGGCCGCGTCCTGCTTCTCCGAGTGCGCGACGACGAGTGCGCCGTCAAGGTCCACCGTCGCCTTGCCGCCCGCCTAACGCACCGTCACTCACCGTTGCTGGAGCCGGGCTTGAACGTCGTGCCGAGGTCGTACTGCGCGATCCCGAAAGGCCGGAAATCGGCATCGGCAAGGATGCGGTAGAGGAACTCAGAGGTGGACATGTCGTACCGGCGCCACTCGCCGCCATCGGACCGCGCAAGGACGGGGTAATCGCCGGGCCGCTCGGCATCGATCAGCCAGCAGTACTCGTCGGCCCATTCGGTGGAGGCCCACTCGACCAGCCCCTTGCCGCCCGGCGCGTAGATCGCATAGGGATCGACGGCGGAGACGCTTCCGAGCTTGCTGTCCTGGTCGACCGACAGGGAGACCCGCCACTGTGTCAGAAAGTCGAACGAGACGTCCTCGCCGCGCCCCAGAAAGTAGACGGAATCACTGAAGACGCCGCCACCGAACGCCTCGTAGAGCTCCTTGTAGTCCGCCGGCAGCGGAACCCCCAGCTCTGCCTCGATCGCCGCCCAGTCGACGGAGATCCCGAGCGGCTCCCACCCGGTCAGTTCGAGCACTCGCTGAACCCACATACAGCAACCTTTCAGACGGAGAGGGTGACCCGGTCGGCGCCCAGGGTTCGTATTCTCCGGTGTCCAAGCTCAGCAGCGGGGCCCGCAAAAGGACGTGTGCACCCTCGCGGCCAACATCCGGGCCAACGCGGAAGGCCGGTACGCCGGCGAGGGGCCCGGGTGGCAAGCCGAGGGTCGAGTGGACGCTGCTGTGGATCGAGAACACCGCCAGCCAGTTGACCGACGGCCGGTCGTAGCAGGCAGCTCAGCATCGGCGTGTCCGACCGGAGGGACCCGGTGTGACGTGAACACTGCCGGAGCCGATGGGGCATCCCGCGGCGGCGGGGTGTCGGGGTAGTCCTCCGGCCGGAGGCAGGCCACGCACACCGGGATCCCTGACCGGTTCGGCACGACCGTCGGCCCCATGGCTGAGCCGGCTGGGTCCTGCCCCGCCACGACCTCGTCGGCGCCCTTAGATGGCCCCCCCGGTTACCTTTTCCATGGCTCCGCAATGGGGCCTCCGGCCTTCGGGTCCGGTATGACTTCCCCCCTTGTTGTTGATGATCCGGGGGGTGGTGTCACCGGGTCCGGAGGCATCGACGGACCGCTGATGAGGGGCTTGAGCACCGGCTTCACCCAGGCCAGAAGAGCTCTCCGTAACGTGGATGTGGCAGCTCGATGCCGTGGCAAGGCCGGACGAAAGCGTGATGGAGGGGCCTGCACGTGATCGACACCGGCGACATCGACGTCTTCCTCGGCCTGGACGTCGGCAAGGGCGAACACCACGCCACCGCCGTCACCCCGGCCGGGAAGAAAGCCTTCGACAAGCGCCTGCCCAACACCGAACCCAAGCTCCGCGAACTGTTCGCGAAACTCCAGGCCAAGCACGGAACGGTGCTGGTCGTGGTCGACCAGCCGGCCTCGATCGGTGCCCTGCCGCTGGCGGTCGCGAGGGACATGGGCTGCCCGGTCGCCTATCTTCCGGGCCTGACGATGCGACGGATCGCCGACCTCTACCCGGGCGAGGCAAAGACGGACGCGAGAGACGCGTTCATCATCGCGGACGCCGCCCGCGCGATGCCCCACACACTGCGGGCGATCGACGGCCAGGACGAGACGATCGCCGAGCTGGAGATGATCGTCGGCTTCGACGATGACCTGGCCGGCGAAGCGACCAGGGTCGCCAACCGGCTCCACGGCCTGCTGACCCAGATCCACCCGTCGCTGGAACGGGTGCTGGGGCCGCGGTTGCAGCATCCGGCCGTCCTGATGCTGCTGGAACGGTTCGGGTCCCCGGCCCAGATCCGCAAGGCCGGACGGCGACGGCTGGTCACCCTGTTACGCCCGAAGGCTCCGAGGATGGCCGAGCGGCTGGTCGAGGAGATCTTCGCCGCGTTGGACGAGCAGACCGTCACCGTTCCAGGGACCGAGGCGGCCGCGCTGATCGTCCCGAGCCTGGCCGGATCGCTGACCGCTGTGCTTGACCAGCGCAAGCTGCTGGCCGGGCGGATCGAGGAACTGCTGGAGGCCCACCCTCTTTCGAAGGTCCTGACCTCGATGCCCGGAGTCGGCGTCAGGACCGGAGCACGGATCCTGATCGAGGTCGGCGATGGCAGTACCTTCCCGACCGCCGGCCACCTCGCCGCCTACGCGGGCCTTGCTCCCGCGACCCGCAGTTCAGGGTCGTCGATCCGCGGCGAACAGCCCTCCCGGAGGGGGAACAAGCAGCTCAAACGGTCCTTCTTCCTCTCCGCGTTTGCCGCCCTCGGGGACCCTGCATCGCGGGCCTACTACGACAAGAAGATCAGCCAGGGAAAGCACCACACCCAGGCCCTGCTCTGCCTCGCCCGACGACGAGCCGACGTCCTGTTCGCGATGCTCCGCGACGGAACCTTCTACGAACCCCGGCCAGCCACTGCCATCAGTCGTTCATCGAGTCGGCATGCCGCCATGAGGACTGTTTACGACCATGGCCAGTGACCCAGCGACAAGGTAGTAGTGATCCGGGAAGTACTCGATGTGCTGGTGCCCGCCGTCGTCCATCTCCGCAATCGACTGAACTTCGTCAGCGAGAGCCGTCAAGCCCAGCCGGTCACCCTCGATGAGTAGAGCGCTGCGCTCCGAGTCAACTCGGATACGGACACCCGGGCCGCTGGTGCTCACCACCTCGACCGAAGCCAGTTCAGTGCCCCCGAAGCTCGGTTCAGCCGAGGCGGTGGTTTCCGTGCCACCCTTCCCCGCGGCGAGGGCGAGGGCCAGGACGGCGAGTTCCGCCGCACCGCCCGAGACGTCCACCCCATCCTCATCGGGAAAGAACAGAACCCTCATCCGCCACAACCCCTTCGGTTCCACAACGCCAGACTCAACGACCAAAGCCGTTGCCCCTGGTCAACCGGGCTTCCCCGGCTCAAGGCCAGCCGTCACGGACGTTACCCACCGCTTGACGAAACCCATAGGGGCACCCCCCAGAGGCGCGGAAGGCGGCGCGCCGTTGCCGGCCGTCCCGACGGTGTGCAGCTTGGCCGCGGGCAGCGCGCCGATGCCGGCGGTGCCGACAACGCGTACGCTGCGATCGAGCGCGGTCGGGTCTCCCTGCACCGCAGCGCCGGCCACTGGTGGTACGCCCCGCCTGCCTGAGCATGATGCTCACCTGGCCGGCAACGGCCATGGCAGACGCCCCGTGAGGAGCGGACGATGGACATCAAGCTGGAGCTGGTCGCCGTGCCCGTCACGGACGTGGACCGGGCCAAGGCCTTCTACGAACAGGCCGGCTTTCACACGGACCACGACGTAACGGTCAGCGAGGAGATCCGCTTCGTCCAGCTCACGCCGCCGGGATCGGCCTGCTCGATCGCCCTGGGCAAGGGCCTCACCCGGATGGCCCCCGGCTCGCTGGACAACATGCAGGTCGTGGTCGCGGACATCGAGGCGGCACACACCGAGCTGACCGCCCGGGGCATCGAGGTCAGCGAGATCGACGACCAGCCCTGGGGGTCGTTCGTCTACTTCTCGGACCCGGACGGCAACGGCTGGTCGGTTCAGCAGACCGTCCCGCGCAACGCACCGGAGGCCTGACGCTCCACCCCTTTCCCCCTCCCCCGGTCCTTCCCGTCGTTCCTGTCGGTGCAGCCGGTCCGCCTCGCGGTCCCCGCGCCGTACGAGCGTGACGGCCAGGTTGACCCCGGCCCCGTACCGCCAGAGCGGGGGCGCGCTCCAACCGCGGGAGGGCCTCCTCGGGCCTTCCCTCCCCGAGTGCCGGGCGCGGGCGTAGAGGCGGACCAGATCGTGCACCACGTACGACTGTGGGTCCGCCTCGACGGCCAGCTGCGCGGCGGCCAACCGGTCCAGGGCGAGTGTGACCTGGGACAGCAAGCAGCCGGCGAGCGCGGCCGCCGTGCCGCGACCTCCCTGTCATCGCTGCGCCCGGGCGTCCAGAGCCTGGACGGACCAGTCCAGGACTGGCGTCAGGTTCTCCGGGGCCGGCCAGCCGTTGACGACTGCGAGCAGCTGGAAATACCGGTCCCTGCGGGGGTCGTTCATGCTCGCCAGTCGAGTCGACAGGTGGCGGGGTAGCTTGGCGTCGTCGGGGCGGCCGAGGAGGTGCGCGCAGTGCGCTGTGAACGCCGCGACGATCGGATCGGCTTGGGGTGAGGCCGGGTCGATTCCAGCCGCCAGGGCCGGGCCGACCTGGTCGCGGACGAGTGCGGCAATGTCACGGCGTGGGCCGGTCGAGTTGCTTCGTGCCTGCTCGACTGCGTGGTCCTCGATAATCCGCCGCATACTGGCGCGGAAATCCGGGTCCAGGGAAAGCTCGGCCAACTCCACCCATGCCTGAACTTGTTCTTCCGCGGCGTCGCCGGGCAGCTCCGGGGTCATCGAGCGCATGACCCCTGCGATTGCCGGGGCGGCGTCACAACCGTCGAAGACGGCACCGAGGAAGTCGCCGATCAGACGTTGGCGTTCGTTCTCGGTGAGCTGGGCCAACTGGTGCATGCGTTCTGTCTCCTCGGGGGTGGACCCGCGCTCGGCCACCGCCGTCAGCACCGCACGCCGCAGGAGCAGGACGCGGATCTGAACCGCCAGTGCTTCGGCGTGCGCCGCGGCGACCTCGGGAAGCGAGAGCTCCCGATCCACGATCTGGCGGATCGCGGGAAGGTCGATTCCCAGCTCGCGCAAGGTCCGCACGAGGTCCAGGCGCGCGACGGCGTCAGTGTTGTAGAGGCGGTAGCCTGCCGGGCTGCGCTCTGTCGGCGCCACGAGTCCGCGATCAGAGTAGAACCGAACGGTCTTGACCGTGAGACCGGTCCGCCGTGCGAGCTCGCCGATCGAGTAGAGCGTGTCGCCGTCCATGCCCCCACCGTTGCGTCTCCCCCTACGGGAGACTCAAGCCGCCATGCCTGCCGCCGGTCAACCACTCTTCATCCACAAGTCCCGCCAATTCCCCGGATGTCGGCGTTCGACAGCGTATTCCGCCACCAGAACGAGGACGTCGCGCTCCCGTGCGGTGTCCGGCATCCGGATGTCCAGCACCCTAGATCCCCGCGGGGCCCAGCGGCCCAGCGGAGCGGCAGCTCCAGCCACACGGCGGGGGTATCACCCTCCGGACGGCAGGGACAGCCTGAGGCAGGGCCGTCGTCGAAGCCTGGCCATAGTTCCCACGAGGACGACGCCGAAAGGGTCCCGGCGGTCACAGTTCGCGATGAGATCAGCGGGTTCGGCGGGAACGGGAGCGGGCCAGCCGGCCGAGGATGACGGCGATCAGGCCCAGGACCATGGCGAAGTAGGCTCCGCCGAGCCCGTTGCCGGTGCCGAGACCGCCATCGGCGGTGCCCGCGACCGTCCCGCCGACGGCCATCGCGATCAGACCCGCCGCGAGAGCCGTGACAGCTCCGTTCCGCCGGGCCCAGTTGACGATGTGTCCCTGCCTGGTGGGGCGGGCCAGGGCCAGGCTGCCGCCCACCGCGCCGAGGAGGCCGATCAGTGCCGACAGGGAGGCCCCGACCCGGCCGACGCTTACGGTGTAGACGCTTGCGGCGACCGGCTGGAGCGAGGGGTCCGCGGCGGCCGGTTCGGCGAACGCGAAACCGCCGATCAGGACGGCAGCGGTCAGGGCAAACGCGGATCGAATGGACATGAGGCGTCCTGCCTTTCTCGAAATGGTTCTGGACCGGCCGTTACCGAGACGGCTCTCGCGACCGTTGAGTTCACCGTTGGATTCACCGTTGGATTCACGGGCGAGATCGCCGTCCACAGCGGTTCACCAGGCGGCGGCTACGTCCTGGCAGCCGGGCGCAGCGGCAAGCGCAGGGACAGTGTCGGGACCAGGGCCAGGGTGCTGAGGGTGAACATCACCACGCCCAAGGGGACGTGGAACGAGGGCACGTGGGCGATGCCCAGCGCGACCTGCGCCGAGGCGAGGAGGAGGAAGCCGGTGGCGTACAGGACGGGGCGGGGGGAGCCGCCGCCCGGGCGCCAGGCCAGGATCGCGGCGAGGACGTACAGCATGGCGGCTGCGTACATCACCTTCGAGCCGATGTCGTGGAGAAGGTAGCCGTGCGACGAGGTCAGCAGCATGCCGGCGGTGGCCGCCTGGAAGAAGAGGGTCAGGGTCTGCAGGGCTATCGCGGTCCTGAGGAAGGTGAGGCCGCGCGGCACGGCGGCCGTCGTCTGTCTGGTCATGGTGTGGTCCCCTCTTGTGGTGTGCGGCGATAGGCGGGTGCTTCCGAGCCGTTGGAGTCAGCGCAGAGTGAGCGGGGTCTCGGAGGTGACACGGGTCAGCTTCTCGGGGTTGCGGACGAAGTAGAGGCCGGCGATGCGGGCGTCCTCGACACGGACGGCCATGAAGCCGTCCAGCTCGCCGCCCACGCGTATGGCGAGTGCGGGGCTGCCGTTGACCACGGCGGGCTCCCAGGTGATGGTCGCCTCGACCTTGGCCGAGCCGCCGAGCCAGAAGCGGACGACCTTCTCGGCGCCGATGACCGGATGCAGCGCGGCCCTCTTGAGGCCGCCGCCGTCGCTGAGCAGAACGACGTCGGGGGCGAGTACGTCGAGGAGGTCCTGCGGGTTCCCGGTCTCAATGGCGCGCTGGAAGGACTCCAGGGCCGCCCGGGTCTCGCGCAGGGAGGCCGTTCTGCGGGGGCGGCGGGCGTCGACGTGCCGGCGGGCGCGGTGCGCGATCTGTCGGACGGCATCGGGGCTCTTGCCGACGGCCTCGGCGATCTCGTCGTAGTCGACCTCGAAGACCTCGCGCAGCACGAACACCGCCCGCTCGGTCGGGGAAAGGCTTTCCAGGACGAGCATCATCGCCATCGACATGCTCTCGGCAAGTTCGATGTCCTCGGCGACGTCCGGAGTGGTGATCAGCGGCTCGGGCAGCCACTGGCCGACGTACGCCTCGCGGCGGCGCTTCATGGTGCGCAGCCGGTTGAGCGCCTGCCGGGTCGTGATTCGCACCAGGTACGCCCGCTGGTCGCTGACCAGTCCCAAGTCGACCTTGACCCAGCGCAGCCAGGTCTCCTGGAGGACGTCTTCGGCGTCGGCCGCCGATCCAAGCATCTCGTAGGCGACGGTGAACAGCAGGTTGCGGTGGGCGACGAACGCTTCGGTCGCCGGGTCAGTGGTGTGGTCGGTCATCTCTCGGTCTCTCTTCCTCGAATGCCTGGTCAGGCTGCCGGCCCCGCGATGGCCGAGGCCTCGCTGTGCTTGGCCTGCGGCAGTTGTCGGTCGTGGTCGCCCTTGGGCTCGGTGTGCACACGACATAGGTGTTCTCAGCCATGGGCGGCTGCTCCGTTCTCCCGGGGTCGGACCGTCTTCTTGGCGGACAGGTCCGGCGCGGCGGCCAGGCGGAGCTTGCGCTTGGGCAGGCCGAAGGTCGGGTGCGAGGTGGTCCACAGCGACATCTTGAGGATGCCCGCCTTGATCCGCGCGGCCTTCCGGCCGCCCACGTACTTCGACTTCGCCCGCGCCTCGTCGTCGACCATCTGCAGGATCCCGTCCCGGCGGCCGAGGCTGATGTGGTTGCCGTGGTAGGTCAGCTTGGTGTTCGGGATCTTGCGGCTGGTCAGGCGTCCGACGATCGCGGCCGTGGCCTGCATGCCGGTGTAACCGGCCGAAGCACAGGACATCGGCAGCGGACGGCCGTTGTCGCCGATGGCGTAGGCGCTGTCGCCGACGGCGTAGACGTTCGGGTGCGAGACCGACCGCATGGTGCGGTCGACGATGATCCGGCCGTCGACGGTGACCTGCAACCCGGCGGCCCCGGCGATGGGGTTGACCGCGAACCCGGCCGTCCACACGGTCACGTCCGACGCCCGGTCGGTGCCGTCGGCGCACGTCACCCGCGTCGCTTCGACGGCTTCGACTGTGGCGTGCTCCAGGACGGTGATGCCGAGCCGGTCGCAGGCCTGGCGCAGGTGGCCGCGGGCTCCGGCGGAGAGCGGGGCGCCCAACTCGCCGCGGGCGACCAGCGTCACGGACAGGCGGGGCCGGGATTCGGCGATCTCGGTGGCGGTCTCGATGCCGGTCAACCCGTCGCCGACGACCAGCACGCTCCCGCCTTCGTCCCGCCTGTCCAGGCTGTCCAGGCGCTCGCGCAGGCGCAGCGCGGAGGGCCGGCCGGTGACGTCGAAGGCGTGCTCGGCCACGCCGGGGACGCCGTGGTCGGCGGCGTGGCTGCCGAGCGCGTAGAGAAGGATGTCGTAGCCGAGCTCGCCGTCGACAGCGTCGGCGTCGGCCAAGGCGACGATCTGGCGCTTGGGATCGACGGCAGTGACCCGTGCCAGGCGCAGCCGTATTCCTGTGCCCGCGAAGACGTCGGCGAGCCGGGGAGCCTCGATCTCCTGGCCGGTCGCGAGCTGGTGCAGCCGCAGCCGCTGGACGAAGTCCGGTTCAGCGTTGACCACGGTGATCTCGGTGTCCGCCGGGGACAGCCGACGCGCCAGGGTGCCGGCCACGTAGGCTCCGGCATAGCCGGCGCCGAGGACGACGATGCGGTGCTTCATGCGATGCTCCTGTCCGTTCGCTTGCTCCGGAGACTTGAGCGGAACAGCACCCCGGTTCCCGCCAGGAACCGACTCCTGCGTATCCGCTGCCGATCACGACCGCCTCGGTCTTCTCGGTCTCGTTGTCTCCTGTCTCAAGGGGTTCGGCCTCAAGACACCGGACAACTAATCGCTGTGACAGCCTGTGAGGCAGATCACTTCGCAGGTGTGCGCTCGGCACGCGAAGTCCTCGCTCACCTCCACACAGGCCCGCGCCCGGGTCGGCAGGCGCCGGCCGAAGCCACCGCGGACCAGGCCGCACTCGCCCAACAGCTCTACGACCACGGGGAGAAGACCGGCCAGCAGATCGTGACCTGTTCGACGTGCCGACGGCGACGGCGTATGGGGCACCTCGGCGGACGCCCTGCGTCTGGCGGGGCGGTCCACGAGCTGCGGCCCTGCTCCAGCGCGCAGACGACCCCGGGCCGCGGGCCCTGGCAGGCGGCCGGCTCAGGGGTGGGCTACAGCTCTCGTGGGGCTATCGCTCTCGCCCTGGGCGAGCGCGGCGTAGAGGCCCCCGTGGCCACGGCGGTGTTCGCCCACCAGCGACAGCTCGGCCAGCGACCTCAACGGCCCATCCCCGCACAGAACCGCATCCGCCAGCTCGAACAACGCATCCGAACGAGCGGTGAGACAGCAGTAGAACTCGCCCCGGAAGCGTGACAGTTCCGCCAGCGGCTCTCGCCGGGCATCGTGATGCAGCAGACTCATCCTCACGGCCTTCGTGCTGGACGTGTGTGTTCCTTGGTCGGAGCACATGTTCAGACGAAGGCCGCTTGCGTGTACGGCGGACACCGAACCGAGTGATCAAGTACGACGCACCGTTCGAGGAGCGGCTTCTACCGGCGGCGCAGAGATCCGGGCCCGCAACGAGTGGACCAGTCACCAGCCGGCGACAGCCGCACTCCACCGGCCCGCGCGACGACAAGCCTGCCGTCCTCGAAAGCGATTCGATCACCAGCAGCCAGGAAGAGCGAGCTCGCCAGCTCAAAGGCGTACCCGTCGTCGGTTTCGAGGTCCTTTACCAGTACCAACCGCGAGGTCGGCATGGCTCCGTCGGCTACCAGGCGCATGCCGAGATGGTCCCACGGGGCCTGTGGTCACCTCGACCGCTATTCAGCGGCTGACCAACGACCCAGACGTTAAAGATCAAGCTAGCCGTGCCTGGCGGGCGATGGCCGACATGCTCATCGGCAACAGGGCCGCACCGTCCGTTTCGAACAGCGTATGGACATGTACGGCACCCAGGGCGCCAACAAGGGCACCTTCACCGCCTTCGGCCCCGCCGAGACCTTCGCCCCGCCCGCCGAGGACTGACCGCCGAGGACTGACCGCGACCGGTCCGTGGGCGGCACGGCCAAGCAGGGCGAAAGGGCATGGCGATCGCAGCCCAGCCGAACCGCGGGAATCGTTCGGCCATGGGACCGTCCATGGGGGCGAATTGCCCGGCCGCCCGAACAACTCCTACTGCACGAAAGACTCGGAGAGCAGCCGGGCCAAGGCCGACGGCTTGGCGGCCGGGGCCGGGATCTTGCCGCAGAACTCCGCCTCGATCACGTTCACGTACAGCGATCCATCCTGCAAAGCGCGGCGCGGTGATCACGTCAGAGTGACACCCGCGTCAGGGTTTCTTGACATTCACCGCTTGTCAGGGCAGCCATGACATACATGGGAGCTGAGGACACCCCGGCCTCGCTGGCCGGACGGGTCACCAACAAGGACCCCGCCGTCGGCTTGGAGGCCGTCGTCGCGTTGCGCCGTCTCCTGGAGGAGTTGGAGCGGCTGCACGTCGACAACGCCCGCCGCCAGGGCTGGTCGTGGCAGGCCATCGCCACGTCCCTGAACGTCAGTAGACAGTCGGTGCACGAGAAGCATTCAGGCAGGCGCAAAGCCATGGGTATGGAGGAGTAGAAGTGTTCGAGTTCTTCACCGATCACGGGAGGCAGGCCGTGGCGGCCTCGCAGGACGAGGCGGTCGCCCTGGGGCACGACTTCATCGGCACCGAGCACCTCCTGCTCGGCCTCCTTGCCGCCGAAGCGGGGACGGCCGCCGGGGTGCTGCACGGGCAGGACGTCGACCTGGAGCGGGCCCGGCAAGAGACCGTACGCGTCTTGGAGGCGGCCGGAATCGTCGCCTCGGGCGGGCAGCCCGCGCGCGACGCCCTGTCGTCGCTCGGCATCGACGTCGCGGAGATCCAGCGCCAGGCCGACACCTCCTTCGGTGCCGGCGCCTTCCAGTTCCCCAGGCCCGCCTACACTGCGGAGGCCCGCACCGCGCTGACGAACACGCTCAGCGAGGCCCGGGCACTGGGCCGCGACACGTTCGGCACCGAGCACATCCTGCTCGGCCTGCTCACCGTGCCCGAAGGGCACGCCTTGGAGGTTCTCGCCGCCTTCCAGGTCGACCCCGCCACCCTGCGCGAGACGATCCTCACCCGGATCGCCCCGGAAAGTCCGTGAACGCAGGGCGCGTCACGGCGGTGAGTCGCAACGCCACGTACGCGTTCAGCAAGCCAAACCATCTGTCCGTCACGCTGCTCGCCGGCCTCGGCGTGGAAGGGGACGTCCGCGCCGGCGAGACGATCCGGCACCAGTTCCGCATGACCTACGAACCCAATCTGCCCAACCTGCGCCAGGTTCACCTCATGCATGAGGAACTCTTCGAGGAACTCGCACTCAAGGGATACGAGGTCTCCGCGGGACAGCTCGGCGAGAACATCACCACCCGCGGAGTGGACCTCCTCGCCCTGCCCACCGGCACACTGCTGCGCCTGGGAGCCAACGCGGTGGTCGAGGTGACCGGACTGCGCAACCCCTGCTCGAAGATCAACGATTTCCGGACCGGCCTCCTGGGCGAGATGTTCGCCCAGGACCCGCGCTCGGACGAGTTCACCTTCAAATGCGGCGTCATGGCCGTCGTCCGTCAGAGCGGAACCGTCTACCCCAACGATCCCGTCGAGATCGAACTTCCGGCTCACCCACACCACGCACTGGAACGCGTCTAGGTTCTGTGGTGAACGTACTGGTCACAGTCGCTCGTTGATGGCTGCGATCAGTACGGTCGCCTCGGAGCGGACCGCGAGCTTGTCGTACCGGATAGCTACCGCGCGGTGTCGCTCCAGCGGGTTGATCCCGCACTCCACCGCGTGGCGTTCCTTGTAGTCCTCCTTGTCGAAGGACCGCGGTCGGCCGCCTCGGGAACCGAGCCTCTTGCGGTTGCGGACCTGGTCGGTCTTCTCCGGGATAGTGCACCCGATTCCGCGTCTGCGCAGGTAGGAGCGGTTCGCGCGCGAGCCCTGCGGGCTGATGAGCGCGGCAGACGGTCGAGTCCACGCTGACATCCCAGGTGATCGAGCCTTTCGCGTCGGCCTGGACCTGCAGTCGCTCGAGGATCTGCTTCCACGCGCCGTTGCGCTGCCACCTTCGGAAGAGGTCGTAGACGTGCTCCCAGGGGCCGTACCGCTCGCGCGCGTCGCGCCACGGCGTGCCGGCCCGGGTCCGCCGCCGTATGCCGTCGATCAGCTGTCGTCGCGGCCACGCCGGCGGCCGCCCGGTCTTGTTCCCCCGCGGCAGCAATGGCTCCGGCCGGGCCCACTGTCGATCCGTTGGGTCAGCGCGCGGGCACTGACGGGCTGCGGCCGTAGCGCCGCAGGCCCGTCGTGCTCGAACCCGCGCAGCGGGCGTCGTCACCTCCCCGCGGTCCGTTCAGCCGCGTGCGCTCAATACCTCCAGGTAGTGGGGGTTGCGCATCACCCCGAGGATGTTGCCGAACGGGTCGAGCACGGCGCCGGCCCGGAAGTCGCCGTAGTTGCGCAGCGGCTCGAACTCCTTCGCACCGAGCTTCAGCAGCCGTGTCATCTCCGCGTCGACGTCGTCCACGTGCCAGTACGCGACGACGCCGACGGGAGCGGAGGGAGTACGCGAGATGCCGAACTCCTGCAGGTGGTCGCCGAGCCGGAACTCGATGTACTCGTCGCGTTCGAAGTACGGCTCCAGGCCCAGGACTTCGGTGTACCAGGCGCGGGCGGCGGCGAGGTCGTCGGCGTGGTAGCGGATGGTGGCGAGGCCACGGAATGTCGTCATGGGAGAAGAATGCCCGGCATATAGGTCAGTTCTTGTCCTCTATGGTGAGAGGGCAGGCGGGACCAGAAAGGTGCCGAAAAGCTGCCCAACGCCCTGAAAACGCAGGGTGTCAGGCTTGGCGATGTGCCGAAAAGCCTCATGCAGGCGGATAGAGGTCGAGTACGACGTCGAGCCCCAGCCCGCCGACCTTGGCCAGCAGGTCGGCCGACAGGACGCAACCTCCCTGACCGTTCTCACTGGCGAAGCCGAGATACAGCTCCAGGTCACAATCGACGGACAGGCGCGCCAGCTCCTCACGACACCCGTTGATCAGTCGGACCAGCGCCTCGACGTGCTCTTCAAGCTGACTGTCACTTCCCAGGCCACTTCGCCGGATCCAGACACTGGTCTCCCGCCGGGCGCTGCTCGGGCTTCGGGGGCTCATCAAGCTTCCCTGCTCGAACTGTTCGTCGGGCACGATCCCCAGGCGAAGCGTGATCTCCTCGGCGCGGACCATCCGGCTCGTGATCCGGATCGATCCGGCCGACCACTTCGTGTCCGGCTCCGGCGAGTGCATCGTCAAGTGTTCTGGCACGTGCTCACGATCGCAGACCAGTCAACGGCAGGCCAGCGCATTCCTCGGGCTGTCCAAACGGCAGGCAGCAACCCGATCGACGGCACGAGTCGGGTGCCCGTTCACGTGGTGCGGCACAGGGCGTTGTCGATGAGGGTGCGCAGTGCGTCCTCCTGACGGGCCGCGGTCTCGGGGTCCGCGGCGCGGCTGTGGGCGGAGACGGTGATGGTGCGTCGGGCGTCCGTGGTCGTCGCTGCCCGGATGACGTATCCGAAGCCGCTTCCTCCGTGCCCGAGGTAACCTCCGCCGCAGGACAGGGGTGTGAAGAACAGGCCCAGGCCGTCCCGGGTGCCTTCCGGGTGACCGCTGTCCTGGGGCACCGGGACAGTGGTCCGCATGGCGGCGAGTTCGGCGGGCTTCAGCAGCCGTCCGCCCACCAGGGCGGTGAAGAACCGGTTGAGGTCGCGGGCCGTGCCCGTCATCGAGCCGTCGGCGCCGCTGTCGAAGGGCCGGTAGGGAATCGTGGTGTCGACCATCGGGCCGTCCGCGGTGAACTGCTGGTAATCAACCGTGTGCGGCTGCGGAAGGAAGGGCCAGGTTCCGGGGGTTTCGGTGTGCCGGAGGCCGAGGGGGCGCAGGATGCGGTCGTGGACCTGCTGTTCCCAGGTGCGGCCCGTGACCTTCTCGATGATCATCCCGGCCAGTACGTAGTTGGTGTTGGAGTACGCCCAGCTGGTGCCTGGCGGAAAGGCAGGCTCATGGCGCATGGCCAGGGCGACCAGCTCCTCGGGCTTGTAAGTACGCCACCGGTTGGCGAAGTAGGTCCGGGCACTGGGGTCGGGGAAGACGTCGTAGATGTAGTCGGACAGGCCACTGGTGTGCTGCAGCAGGTCCC
>NZ_JBVKAP010000017.1:0-60282 GCF_055639315.1 Streptomyces sp. NPDC039465
GACCAGACGCAGCCGGCCCGTCATCACCGTCGGCGGCCCGGGCTCCACCCCCCGCACACCACCAGCAACAGACACCTCATCAACCGCCGACATGGCAACTTCCTTTCTTTGTTTCTCTGGCTGTCAGGAGAGCGGGATCCGCTGCAGGTGAGCGGCGAATTCCTGCCAGGCTTTTGCGCATTCCTGGGCCGCGGCGGCGGCCAGGGCGGCGCGGTGGTGGGGGACGGATCCGGTGATCCGCCGCCACTGCGCGGGCATATGAAGCTCGAGTGCGCGCAGCATCAGCCGGCCTGATTCGCTCTGGCGCAGTGCCGGGTCGCGGCACAGGGCGCGGAAGAGGTTTTCGAGGCCGGCGCCCTCGGCGGGGTGGGCCGGGGCTGGGGTGTGTGGGGCGTTGCCGTTCGCGGGCCGGCCGGGGCCGGGTTCGGCGGGCTTGCCGGTGCCGCCGGCCATACCCGCCGCACCGGGCACGCCGGCGGCTGGGGTGGGGCCGGGTGTGGTGGGTGGGGTGGGTTCGGGGGTGCGCAGGCCGGCGGGGACGGGGTCTTCGCCGCGGGCGAGGCGGGCGCGGACGTCGCGGACGGTGCCGGGTGAGATCCCGGCCTGGCGGGCGACTTCGCGCAGGGAGGCCTCGGGGGTGTCGGTGATGAGCCGGCCGGCCAGGCGGCGGCCTTCGGCGCTGGACAGGGGCCGGATGCGGCCGTCCTGGCCGAGGCGGGCGGGCGGGCCGGGCTGCTGGTCGGGGTCGGGGGCGCCGCGGCGGCGCAGGGCGCCGACGGTCTTGGCGGCCAGTCCGCAGGCGGCGGCGACGGCCCGGTCGGACCAGTGGGGGTGGGAGATGATGATGCGGGCGGCGGCCGCGGTGCGTTCGGCGAGGGTGAGCGGCAGGCCGTGGCCGATGTTGGCGGTGACGGAGCGGACGAAGGCGTCTTCGGGGGTTCCGTCGAAGAACTCGACCTCGACCAGGGGCTGTTGGCGCAGGATCGCCGCGCGCAGCCGGTGCATGCCGTCGATGACGCGCATGGTGGGGCGGTGGACGAGGATGGGGGGCCAGCCGTCGTCCAGGGCCATGAGGGTGCGGGCGTGCTGGAGGTTTTCGCCGCTCATGCGGGGCGAGTCGGCCGGCAGGAGCAGGCCGAGGGGGATCTGGACCACGCCGTCGCCGGCGACGGCGGGTGTCGGGGGGGCGTGGTGGTGGGTCAGGTGGGTGTCCATCGGCGTGTGCTCCCCCGTTCTTTTCGTCGTCGTGGAGGGGCCCCGGCACAGGGCAGGGGCAGTGTGGGCGGGCTGGGCGGGGCGTGCGGTGTGGGGCGGGGCCGGTGTGGAGGGTTCCGGGGTGCCGTGGGCGGGCCCGGGCCCCGTGCCGGGGGCGTGGGCCCGGGCCCGGGGGCGCGCCGCGGACGAGATTACGGACGGGCCGGGGTTTTTCGCGTGCCCGGCGGGGATGCGGCGCCGATTGTGGCAACTTGCTGAAATCGTGGCCGCGCCGGTGGGCAAGTGAGGATTTTCCCCGGTTGCACAGGGTGTTTCAGGCGGCCGGGCGCAGGGGCTGGCGGGCCGGGTCGTTGATGAATTCGCGGAGCCAGCTGCGGAATTCGGGGCCGAGGTCGTCGCGTTCCCAGGCGAGGCGGACGGTGGCGCGCAGGTAGTCGGCGCGGTCGCCGGTGTCGTAGCGGCGGCCGGTGAAGACGACGCCGTGGACGGGGCCTTGCGCGGGGGTGCGGGCGAGGTGGCGCAGGGCGTCGGTGAGCTGGATCTCGCCGCCGCGGCCGGGTTCGGTGGTGCGCAGGACGTCGAAGATCTCGGGGTCGAGGATGTAGCGGCCGATGACGGCGAGGTTGCTGGGCGCAGTGCCGGGTTCGGGCTTCTCGACGAGGTCGGTGACGCGTACGGTGCCGGGCCGGCCGGTGGGCTGGACGGCGGCGCAGCCGTAGAGGTGGATCTGGGAGGGGTCGACCTCCATGAGGGCGACGACGCTGCCGCCGTGCTGGGCGCGGATGTCGGCCATGGTGGTCAGCAGCGGGTCGCGGGGGTCGATGAGGTCATCGCCGAGCAGGACGGCGAAGGGTTCGTCGCCGACGTGGGGAGCGGCGCACAGCACGGCGTGGCCCAGGCCCTTGGGGTCGCCCTGGCGGACGTAGTGGATGGCGGCCAGTTCGCTGGCGGCGTTCACGCGGGCGAGGCGGTCGGCGTCGCCTTTGCGGGCGAGGGCCTCTTCCAGCTCCCAGTTACGGTCGAAGTGGTCTTCCAGGGGCCGCTTGTTGCGGCCGGTGACCATCAGGACGTCGGACATGCCGGCGGCGGCGGCTTCCTCGACGACGTACTGGATGGCGGGCTTGTCGACCACCGGGAGCATTTCCTTGGGGGTGGCTTTGGTGGCGGGGAGAAAACGCGTTCCGAGGCCAGCCACTGGGACAACTGCCTTGGTGATTCGGCCGGGAGTGGAATTCATGAGGAAAACGGTAATGGCGGGTTTGAAGCGCGGGAAGAATTTGGCGTGGGGGCGTATCTATTTGGGCAACTCGCGGGAATTGTTTTGAGTGAGGGGGGTGGCTGGGGGGCGCGTCTACAATGCGCTGGCCGGGCGGGGGTCGGATCAAGGAATGGCGGGTGTGCGGGTGGGTGCGGGCGTGGACGGCACGGGCGGCGGCGTGATGAGCGGGGCGGGGCGGGTGGCTGCGGGGGCGGCTGCGGAACTGCTGGGGCTGGCGGGGCGGGTGAGTGCGGCGATGGAGGCGGCGGTGAACGCCCAGGCCGCGCTGCATGGGCTGAACCGTGCGGATGTGGATGTGCTGGTGGCGCTTGGCCGGTCGGGGCCGGGGCGGCGGCTGAAGCCGACGGATCTGATGGAGCTGTGTGCGCTGTCGTCGGGCGGGACGACGAAGGTGGTGCGGCGGATGACGGAGTCGGGGTATGTGGTGCGGGAGGCGGATCTGTATGACGGGCGCAGTTCGTGGGTGCAGCTGACCGAGGAGGGCGCGGGCCTGGTGGCGGGGATCGAGGCGGAGGTGGCGGCCCAGCACACCAGGCTGTTGGAGCGGCTCCCGGCCGGGGTGGTGGACGCGCTTATCGCCTTGCTGGAGCAGGCTGCCGTCGTGCTCGAGCGGGAGGAGTGAGACGGCGGTCCTTCTGCCGGGCGTGGGCGAGGACTTCGGCAAGGCGGGCAGGGTCGGGGACGCCTTCGGTGCGCCAGCGGCCGATGGTGACGGTGGGGGCGGTGTGGATGCCCCAGACGGTGCGGGCGGCTTCCTGGGCGGCGCGGTGGCGGGCGAGGTCGGCGGTTGAGGTGAGGTGGGCGGCGAACTCGTCCGGGTCCAGGCCGATGTGGGCGGCGAGGTCGGTGAGGACGGCGGTGTCGCCGATGTCCTGGTGTTCCTGGAAGAAGGCGTCGAAGACGCGGGCGTCGTAGGTGTCGGCCAGGCCGTGGCGGGCGGCGTAGTGGTGGCCGCGCAGCGCGGGGCCGGTGTCGGGCAGGAACGGGGCGGGGCTGGTCGGGAAGGTGACGCCCAGGCGCTGGGCCATGGGCAGCACGGAGCGTTCCCACACCTGGTCGGGGTATTCGCGTTTGCCGGTGGCGGGGATGCCGTCGGGGTGCATCTCGAAGGGGTGGTGCAGGACGGGCACGTGGGGGTCGGTTGCGGCGAGGGTGTCGCGGATGATGTGGCGGGTCATCACGGAGAACGGGCAGATGAAGTCGAACCAGACGCCGATGGTCACGGTCATGGCGTGTCCCCTTCGGTGAGGCGGGCCAGGGCGGCCAGCGGGATGGTCGCGCGTTGGGGCCGGTGGGTGGTTTCGTAGGCGGCTTCGTAGAGGGCTTTGTCGAGCAGGTGGGCGCGCAGCAGTACGGGCTGGTGGCGCGGGTCGTCGCCGGTGGTTTCGGTGTAGCCGTCCAGGAAGGCCTGCTGGGCGTTGTCGGCGAAGCGGGCTGCGGCGCCCGGGGGGCGGGTGGGGGTGTGGTGGGCGGCGTAGTCGAAGGAGCGGAGCATGGCGGCGATGTCGGCGTGGGTGCTGTGCAGGCGGGTGCGGCGGTCGATGGGCTGGGCGGGTTCGCCTTCGAAGTCGGTCAGCAGCCACCCGCGCTCGCTGCGCAGCCACTGGCCGAGGTGGAGGTCGCCGTGGATGCGCTGGAGGCGGATGGGGTTGTTGAGGCGGGTGAGGGCCTGGTAGGCGTGGCGCAGGGCCGGCTCGTGGCGGGCGAGGGCCGGGACGGTGGCGCGGGCGGATTGGTAGCGGCGCATCAGGTGGTCGGCCAGGGTGCTTTGGCCTGGGGTGTCGAGGGTGCGGGTGGGGAAGGCGGTGGCCAGGGCGGTGTGGATGCGGCCGGTGGTGGTGCCCATGGCGTAGGCGTCGGCGCGGAAGTCGGCCTGGGGGGTGGCGAGGGCGGCCAGGGCGGCCTGCCAGCCGTCGGTGGCGGCGGGCAGGTAGCGGGTGATGAGGGCGTAGGTGAAGCGGCGGCCGTCGATGTCGCCTTCGACGGCGCCGGCGAGGGTGGGGGTATGGGCGGCGGCCAGCGGGCCGAGGGCGCGCTGGAGTTCGAGGTCGGGGTTGGTGCCGGTGTGCAGGCGGCGGAAGATTTTCAGGACGTGGGTCTCGTCCACGACCAGTGAGGTGTTGGTCTGTTCGGCGTTCAGCGGGCGGGTGGTGGCCACGGGCCGGCCGGTGAGGTGGCCGATGAGGTCCGCGTCGCCGGTGGCCTCGTAGATGTGGGTGCCGTCCAGGTGGGCGATGGTGGCCGCGCCCGGCGGGCGGGCGGGGGCGGGGCGGATGCCGACGGGGATCTGGTACGTCTCGGTGGGGTGGCCGTCGGCGAAGTGGGCGCGGGTGACCAGCACGACCCCGGCCACCGCGCCCCCGCCGCCTGCCGGGTCGCCGGTAGGGGTGGGGGTGAAGGGCCAGGTGTGGGCGATGGAGACATGGCTCAGGGGCCGGTTCTTGGCCGGGTACCAGCGCTGGCGGGGCAGCCAGGTCTTCAGGGCGTGCTCCAGGCTGCCCCAGGCCAGGGCGGGCGGGGTCATCCGGTGGCCACCCCACTGGTCTCCTCGCGGGCCACCGCGCTGGTCTCCGCGCTGGTTGTGGGGGCGTTGGCGAGGATGAGGTGGGGGTTGACGCAGAACCAGTAGAAGCCGTAGCCGGCGAGGCTGAGGTGGTAGGGGCGGGTGGTGATGGCGGGGAAGGTGGTGCGGCCCATGAGTTCGACGGGGATGACGCCGCGGTGGGCGCGCAGGTCGAGTTCGACGGGCTGGGGGTGGGCGGAGAGGTTGTTGACGCACAACACGGTGGAGGAGGTGCCGTCAGGGCCGGTGTGGTGGCGCAGGTAGGCGAGGACGGCGGAGTTGGAGGTGGGTATCTCTTCGAAGGTGCCCAGGCCGAAGGCGTCGTGGGCGCGGCGGGCGGCGAGCATGTTGCGGGTCCAGTGGAGCAGGGAGGCGCTGTTGTCCTTCTGCGTTTCGACGTTGAGGGCCTGGTAGCCGTAGACGGGGGTGAGGTTGGTGGGGAGGGTGAGGCTGCCGGGGTCGCCGGTGGAGAAGCCGGCGTTGCGGTCGGGGGTCCACTGCATGGGGGTGCGCACCGCGTCGCGGTCGCCGAGCCAGATGTTGTCGCCCATGCCGATTTCGTCGCCGTAGTAGAGGACGGGTGAGCCGGGCAGGGACAGCAGCAGGGCGGTGAACAGTTCGATCTGTTTGCGGTCGTTGTCCAGCAGGGGGGCCAGGCGGCGGCGGATGCCGATGTTGGCGCGCATGCGGGGGTCGGCGGCGTACTGGTCGTACATGTAGTCGCGTTCTTCGCCGGAGACCATTTCGAGGGTGAGTTCGTCGTGGTTGCGCAGGAAGATGCCCCACTGGCAGCCGGAGGGGATCTTGGGGGTGGTGGCGAGGATTTCGGAGATGGGGAACTTCGATTCCTTGCGTACGGCCATGAAGATGCGCGGCATGAGGGGGAAGTGGAAGGCCATGTGGCATTCGTCTCCGCCCATTTCGTAGTCGCCGAAGTAGTCGACGACGTCCTCGGGCCACTGGTTGGCCTCGGCGAGCAGGACCCGGCCGGGGTAGTGGGCGTCGACCATGGCGCGGACGCGTTTGAGGAAGGCGTGGGTGGCGGGGAGGTTTTCGCAGTTGGTGCCGTCTTGCTGGTAGAGGTAGGGGACGGCGTCCAGGCGGAATCCGTCCACGCCGAGGTCGAGCCAGAACTTGAGGGCGTCGAGCATGGCTTCCTGGACGGCGGGGTTGTCGTAGTTGAGGTCGGGCTGGTGGGAGAAGAAGCGGTGCCAGAAGTACTGCTTGCGCACCGGGTCGAAGGTCCAGTTGGAGGTTTCGGTGTCGACGAAGATGATCCGGGCGTCGGGGTAGCGGGTGTCGTCGTCGGCCCAGACGTAGAAGTCGCCGTAGGGGCCTTCGGGGTCGGTGCGGGAGGCCTTGAACCAGGGGTGCTGGTCGCTGGTGTGGTTCATGACCATGTCGGTGATGACGCGGATGCCGCGGGCGTGGGCGGCGGCCAGGAGGTCGGTGAAGTCTTCCAGGGTGCCGAACTCCGGCAGCACGCGCCGGTAGTCGGCGACGTCATAGCCGCCGTCGCGCAGGGGTGAGTCGAAGAACGGGGGCAGCCACAGGCAGTCCACGCCGAGCCATTGCAGGTAGTCCAGGCGGGAGGTGAGCCCTTTGAGGTCGCCGATGCCGTCGCCGTTGCTGTCCTGGAAGGAACGGACGAGGACCTCGTAGAAGACGGCCTGCTTGAACCAGTCCGGGTGGGAGCTGTGGCTCACGGATTCCTCCAGGTGTAGATACGGGCCGGGGTCTGGGCGGGGTCGATCTTGATGTCGATGCGGGAGGTCAGCTGGACCTTCTCGCCGGTGGTCTCCTCCACCGCCCACCCGCCGGGCACCGCTTGCTGGGGGGTGAGGGTGAGGGTGCCCTGCTGGACGTGGTGGGGGTCGAGGGTGACCACGCACAGCACGCCGTCGCCGGTGGCGGGGTCGTGCTTGCTGTAGGCGATGAGGTGGTCGTTGTCGATGGGGTGGAAGCGCAGGGTGCGCAGCTGCTGCAGGGCGCGGTGGGTGCGGCGCAGGGTGTTGAGGTGGGTGATCCAGCCGGTCAGGTAGGTGCTGTGGGGGGTGGGGGTGGTGAAGTCGCGGGGGGTGAGCTGGTACTTCTCGGAGTCGGCGTAGTCCTCGCCGTCGGGGGTGAGGGGGGTGGATTCGCCCAGTTCGTAGCCGCTGATGATGCCCCAGGACGGGGAGAGGGTCGCGGCGAGGGTGGCGCGCAGCGCGAACATGGCCGCGGGCGCGTGGTGGAGGTGGGCGGGCAGGATGTCGGGGGTGGTGGGGAACATGTTGGGGCGCAGGAAGTCGGCGGTGTCGGTGGCCAGTTCGGTGGCGTAGTCGGTGAGTTCCTGCTTGGTGGTGCACCAGGTGAAGTAGGTGTAGGACTGGCTGAAGCCGCAGCGGGCCAGGCCTTTCATGACGGTGGGGCGGGTGAAGGCCTCGGCGAGGAAGAGGACGTCGGGGTCGGTGGTGTGGATGGCGTGGATCAGGCGCTGCCAGTGGGCGGCGGGTTTGGTGTGGGGGTTGTCGACGCGGAAGGCCCGCACGCCGTGTCCCATCCAGAAGCGGACGATGTGCTCGATCTCGGCGGCCAGGCCCTCGGGGTCGGTGTCGAAGTTGAGCGGGTGGATGTCCTCGTAGGTCTTGGGCGGGTTCGCGGCATGTGCGATGGTGCCGTCGGGGCGGGTGGTGAACCACTGGCGCCGGGTGGTGAGCCAGGGATGGTCCGGCGCGCACTGCAGGGCCAGGTCGAGCGCGACCTCGATCCCGAGGGCGGCGGCGTGGGCGACGAAGTCGTCGAAGTCGTCCAGGGTGCCCAGGTCGGGGTGGAGCGCGGTGTGCCCGCCGTCGGCGGAGCCGACCGCCCAGGGTGAACCGACATCCCCCGCCTGGGCGGTGAGCGCGTTGTTACGGCCCTTGCGGCGGATGCGGCCGATGGGGTGGATCGGCGGCAGGTAGACCACGTCGAAGCCCATGGCCGCGATCCGGGGCAGCTCGCGGGCGGCGGTACGCATGGTGCCGTGCACCGGCCGGCCGGCCGTGTCGGTGCCGCCGGTGGAACGCGGAAACAGCTCGTACCAGCTGCCGAAGCGGGCCCGGGCCCGCTCCACCGTCAACGCCTGCGCCGGGGAGAAGGTGACCAGGTCCATCAAGGGGCACTCGGCCATCAGCGCCGGCACCGGCCCGCCCAGCAGCCGCCGGACGGCCTCGGCCTGACCCCCCGGCTGGGCGGGGGTGGGCGTGCGGAGCTGGGCGGCCGCGGTGAGCAGGGTGGCGCGGGTGGGGCCGCCGCTCTGAGCGGCGGCGCGGTCCAGGAGCCGGGCGCCGCACTCCAGTTCGTTGTCGAGGCGGGTGCGGGGGCCGGCCGCCAGATGGGCGGTGATCTCGGCGCACCAGGTCGCCCACGGGTCGGCGTAGGCGGTGATGTGGAAGGTGTACGGGCCGGGTGCGCCGGGGACCAGGACGGCCTCGAAGCGGTCGGGGTCGCCGGCGTGCGGTGTCATCGGCACCGGCGGGCCCAGGCGGCCGTCGGGGCCGGTGAGGGTGACGGTGGCGCCGACGGCCTCGTGGCCCTCGCGCCATACGGTGGCCGCGACGGGCAGGTACTCCCCGGTGGTGGCCTTGGCCGGGTAGGCGCCGTGGGAGATCACGGGCGTGATGTCGTCGATGGTGATACGGCCGGTCATGTGCTGCCTCCCCCAATTTCCTCAAAGCTGCGACTTCTTTGACCTGCTGAGCGCGCAGACCTGCTGCGCCGGCCTGTGACGTGCTGGCCTACTGGCTGGGTGCGGTGCGTTGCCCCTCGTGCGGGCGGCGGGCTGGGCGGGGGGTGGCGAAGCGGCGTACGAAGGGCTGTTCCACGGCGGTGTGCAGTAGCTGGGCCAGCAGCAGGGACGCGGCGAACGCGCCCAGGACGGCGGCTACGGCCAGCGGGGTGGAGTAGGCCTGTGAGCCCAGGAGCTGGTGCCCGTACATGAGGACCAGGCGGTGGACGAGGTAGAGCGCGAAGGACAGCTCCCCCAGCCGGATCCACAGGGGCCCGGCCAGGCGCAGGGGCCGGCCGGTCAGGTCGGCGTGGGCGACGGCGCCGGTCAGCAGGGCGATCGGGACGAGGGTGAGGGCGACCAGGCTGTAGAGGTAGGGGGCGTGGAGGGCGGCGAGGTAGGCGGCGGCAAGCAGCAGCGCGGCCGGCAGGGGGCGCGGTCCCTTCCAGCGGCCTTCGCGCACGATCCGGGCGATGAGGATGCCCAGGGCGAACTCCAGGGCCCGTACGGGCGGTGCGACGTACACGAGCCAGAACTGCCACTGGCCGCTGGTGCCGTCGGGCATGGTGACCGGCGGGGTGGCGGGCAGCAGGGAGGCTGCGAGCGGGAGGGCGGTGATGGCCAGGGCGAGGGCGGTGGCGGTGGCGGCCAGGCGGTGGGCGGGGATGGCCCGAAGGTGGCGCCACAGCCAGGGGAAGGCGAGGTAGAACAGCGCCTCGCAGGCCAGCGACCAGCTGACCGGGTTCGCGCCGGCGTAGATCTCGGGCCGTATGGACCAGGACTGCACCAGCAGCAGCTGCGGCCAGATCCCAAAAGCGTCGAGCGCGCCCGTCCCAAAGGCCGGCGCGAGGGTGAGCGCGGCGAGGGTGGTGAGCAGGTGGCTGGGGTAGATCCGGGCGGCGCGGCGGCGCCAGAACCGGGCCGCGGTGTCGCCGGGGCGGGCGGAGAAGGCCATCACCAGACCGCTCAGGACGAAGAAGAACGACACCCCCACCCAGCCGGCCTTGCTCAGGGCGAACGACAGGGACTGCCCGATCCGCTCGTCGGCGAAGAAGCCTTCGAAGGAGGCGTGGAAGGCGAACACGAGGGCTGCCGCGACGAACCGCAGGCCGGTCAGCGACCCAAGCCGCACGGGCCGGTCAGCTACGGAGGCCATGACACAACTCCTCGGATCCGAAAAGGGCGGGGCCGTCGGCGCGGGAACAGCCGGTGGTGGTGCGGGAACAGGGGCGCCGGCCCCCCGGGAGGCCCCGCCGCAGCCCCCTTGCCTGCTCCCCGCTGCCCCGGCTGCCTGTGGGGTGTGCTCGGGCGGTGCGGGGAGGGGCGGGTTCCGGCCGGGGCCGGGGTGGGTGGTGGATCGTTTCGGCGGTGGGCCGGCGGGCCGGGTGAGGTTTCGGGGCCGGCCGGCCCTACGGGTGGGGCGGCGGGGCGAGCGGGCCTTCAGGGGAACAGAAAACGGCAGGCGCGGTCATGCCCGGCGGGCCTTAAGGCTGCGATCTCGGCAACTTGCCGGGGCCCGGTCATTTCGGCAAGTCACCCAAGTCGCGGTGAACGCGGGGGTGTTCGTTGCCCGGTCGGGGGGCGGCCGGTTTGACTCGCTTCCCGTCACCTCACCACTCACCGCCGGCACACAGCGCCGGCCCGGCTCCGGCCCCTACGGGCCCGCTCCACCTCCACACCTACCGGTTGCACGCGCTGCGCCACGGCCGCCGGGTGTGAGGTGCCGGCGCGCCCGGGCCGGTACGGAACACGGTACGGAGCAGGTACGGAGCGCGGCATGGATCGGCGGTCGGTACGGCTCATGGCAACGACTCATCGGCACGGCTCATCGCACGGCTAGGGAGGCATCGTGTCCAAGCGCATCCTGGTGGTGCTGTCCGAATACGGCTACTGGGGCGAAGAACTCGTAGGGCCCCTCGAGGTGTTCGACGCCCGCGGATACCGCACCACGTTCATCACCCCGTTCGGCAAGCGGCCCCAGGCGCTGCCGCCGAGTCTGGACTCCGAGTACATCGACCCGCCGCTGGGCCGTACCGTCACGTCCCGGGACATGGCCCGCCGGGCGAGGACCCTGGACGACTCCAGCCGGCTGGACCATCCGCTGAGCCTGGCGGAGATGGTCCCCGAGCGGCCGTACTACAGCGCCCTGAACCATCTGCGGGAGCTGGAGGACTACCACCGCGCGCTGTCGGCCGCCACCGCCGAGCTGCTGGGTGCCTTCGACGCGCTGGTCCTGGTCGGTGGCAGCGGCCCGCTGGTGGACCTGGCCAACAACGAGCGTCTGCACGAGGTGATCTGTGCGTTCGTGACCGCCGGGAAGCCGATCCTGGCCGAGTGCTACGGGATCGCCGCGCTCGCTTTCGCCCGTGACTGGGACCAGCGCACCAGCCTGCTGTGGGGCAAGCATGTCACCGGTCATCCCAAGGAGTACGACTACAAGGACGGCACCGGCTTCGTCGGCGTCGAGTTCAACATGGGCCCGCCGCCGTATCCGCTGGAGTACATCCTGCGCGACGCCACCGGCCCCGAGGGGGCCTTCCACGGCAACGTCGGCAAGGAGACCTCGGTGATCGTCGACTTCCCGTTCGTCACCGCCCGTTCCACCCCCGACTCCGCCCCCGCGGGCGAGCTGCTGGTCGAGGTCCTGGAAAGCGGCCTCACCCGCTACGGCTGGTAGCCACCGGCCGCGGCCGCCCCACTCCCCCGCCCCCCCTTTTGCCCGGGGGCAGGGGTGGGGTCTTCGTGTGAAGGAGGAGCATGTCCGCCAGGCCCGGCAACAGCGCGCTGTTCGAGCAGCTCGCCGCCGACGGCATCACCCACATGTTCGGCAACCCGGGAACCGTCGAGCAGGGTTTCCTCGACCTCGCCGACGCCTCACCGCTGACCTATGTGCTGGCCCTGCACGAGAGCGTCGCTTTGGCCATGGCCGACGGCTACGCCCGCGCCGCACAGCGCCCGGCCGTCATCCAGCTGCACTCCGGGGTCGGCCTGGGCAACGGCATCGGCATGCTCTACCAGGCGCTGCGCGGCGGCTCACCGCTGGTGGCGCTGGTCGGCGAGGCGGGTCTCGCCTACGACGCGATGGACGCCCAGATGGCCTGCGACCTGGTCACCATGGCGCGGCCGGTGACCAAGTACGCCACCCGCGTCGTCGATCCCGCATCCCTGCTGCGCGTCCTGCGGCGCGCCGTGAAGATCGCCATGACCCCGCCGCGCGGGCCGGTCGCCGTCGTCCTGCCCGCCGACATCATGGAACAGGACACCCGCGAGGCGGCCCTGCCCACCACCGTCCCCGCCTGGCCCACCCGGCCCGAGACCGAACAGATCCGCCGGGCCGCCACACTCCTGCTGGAGGGCGAACGGCGCCTGATCCTCATCGGCGACGGCATCGCCACCAGCGGCGCCCAGGCCGAGGTGGCGGCCGTCGCCGAACTGCTGGGGGCCCGGGTGTGGGGGGTGAACTCCTCCGAGGTCAACTTCGACACCACCCACCCCCTGTTCGCCGGGAACCTCCCCCACATGTCCGGCACCGACAGCGCCCGCGCCGTCGCCGGCGCCGACAGCGTCCTGATCGTGGGCACCTACCTGTTCCCCGAAGTGTTCCCCCACCGCACCAGCCCCTTCCCGCAGGACGTACGGACCGTGCACATCGACGCCGACCCGTACGAGATCGCCAAGAACTTCCCCGTCGACCTGCCGCTGGCGGCCGACCCCCGCCTCACCCTCAAAGCCCTGGCCGACGAACTCACCCACCACACCACCCCCGCCACCCGTGCCAGCGGCCCCGCGGACGGGTCCGGGTCCGGTTGCGGGGCGGGGGGGATGATGGGCGCCTTCGCGGCCGAGCTCGCCGCCAGGGCGCCGGCCGGCCTGACCGTGTTCGACGAGGCACTGACCGCCTCCCCCGCACTGACCGCGCAGCTCCCGCCGCGCGTCGCGGGCACCTACTTCCAGACCCGCGGCGGGTCCCTCGGCGTCGGGATCCCCGGCGCGCTGGGCATCAAACTCGCCCGCCCCGGCGCCGACGTCGTCGGCTTCAGCGGCGACGGCGGCTCGATGTACACGATCCAGGCGCTGTGGACCGCGGCCCGCTACGGCATCGGCGCCAAGTTCGTCATCTGCAACAACCGCCGCTACAAACTGCTCGACCTCAACATCGAGGAGTACTGGCGCGCCCGCAGCATCCCCCGCCACGCCTACCCCGACGCCTTCGACCTCTCCCGCCCCGACATCCGCTTCGCCGAACTCGCCGGCGCGCTGGGCGTGGAGGGCATGCGGGTGGAACACCCCGGCCAGATCGAAGCCGCCGTCACCCGGATGCTCACCCACGACGGCCCCTACCTCATCGACCTCATCACCGCCTGATCACCCCTCAAGCCGCACCCCCGCCTCACGTCCCAGGAGATCTCCGCCATGCCCGCGCCCGCCATACCCGCGCCCCGCACGACTCCTACCGCCCCGCCCGCACCCCCCGCAGACCAGGCCGCGGCGGCGGGGGCGGGGGCGGGGGTCGACGAGGCCGCCGTGCACACCCTCGTACGCGACTGGTACGCGGCCCTGGACCGGCACGACGACGTGGCCGACCTGCTGAGGATGCTGGCACCGCAGGGGCTGGTGATGCAGTTCCCCGAGGGCACGATCGAAGGGATCGAAGGCTTCTGCCTCTGGTACGAGACCGTCACCCACCTCTTCTTCGACGAGATCCACGAGGTCACCGCCGTCCACATCGACCCGCCCCCGCACCCGGACACCACCCCGGGCGCGCAGGCCGGCCCGGTGGCGGGCGGGGATCTGGTGCGGGTGCGGGTTCAGGTGCGCTGGCAGACCCGGCGCTGGATGGCGCCGGCCCCCACCAGCCAGTGGCTCGGTTTCGACGCGGCCCAGACCTGGACGCTCACCCCGGGCCCCGAGGGGACCTGGAAGATCCTGACCTACCGGGTCGACTCCCTCACGCCGCTGCCCGGCTCCGCCCCGCTGTGACCACCCCGCTGCCCCTCCGCCCGGGGGCCGCTGCCCCCACCGCGTACACCTGAGGCCGGCCCCTTCCCCTCTCCCCCAAGGCCCCGCTCCCACTCCGCTTTTCTGTTTCATCAGCCCTCTCGACTCGGGAACCCACATGGGACACGTGCAACCACTGCCCACCGGACGGCTCGCCGGAAAGCAGATCGGCATCCTTCTGGAGAGCGACTTCGTCGAGGAAGAAATCGCCTACTACCAGCGGCGGTTCGCCGAGGAAGGCGCCCATCCACGGCTGCTGACCCGGCTGTGGGGGCAGCCGCAGCTCACCTTCACCGGCCACGAGCACCAAGGGTCCCTCCAGGTCGACGGCGACCTGGAAGCCCTCGACTACCACGAACTGCTCCAGTACTCCGCGCTGATCGTGCCCTCCGGCATGGTCGCCGACCGGCTGCGGTTCAGCGAGGACGTCGACCAGGTCCCGCCCGCCCTGGAACTGCTCCGGCGCGCCTTCCGTATCCCCAGCCTCATCAAGGCCTTCTCCTGCCACGGCCTGCAACTGCTCTCCGCCGCTCCCGAACTCATCCGCGACCGGCCGGTCGCCTGCCACAACAACCTCGCCGCCGACGTACGCAACATGGGCGCCGTCTACCTCAACCAGGACCTCGTCGTCGACCGCGACCTGATCACCTCCCGCACCGCCGACCACTGCCACCTGCTGGCCCGCACCGTCATCGAACGCCTCACCCAGCCCACCGGCACCGGCCACGCCACCGGAGCCGCCGCATGACCCCCCACACCCCCACCACCGGCCTCATCACGGTCGCGGACGGGGCCGGGGCCGGGGCCGGGGTGCAGAATCGTCTCCGCGCCGGGCGGGGGGTGTGCGGTGGCTGAGGTCACCTTCACCTTCTCGGAGCTGACCTGCGGGTACGTCACCGAGCACCGCGGCAGCCGGTTCACCCTGACCACGCTGGACGGCCGGGCGACTGCCATCCACCTGACCGAGACGACCTGCGCGCAGCTGCTGCGTAATCTCGGCGAGCCCTACCGGGACGTCACCGGGCAGCTGGAGCGGTATCTGCGGCCCGGTGCGCTGGTGTTCTGCTACGGGCCGGTCTACCCGGAGCCGGCCGGTTTGCGGTTCCAGGCGGACAAGCTGGTGTTCACCGGCGAGGGCGAGGTGCCGTTCCGGTTCGACGAGCCGGGCTGGTGGACCAGTCAGCTCACCGAACTGGCCCGCTTCCAGCGGCGCTGCCAGTTCGGCGACGGCCCGGTCGACTTCGCCGACTACCGCACCGAGATCCGCCCCGGCGGGCACAAGAGCCAAAGCAGTGTCCAGGAGACCGACACCCTCTCGCGGATGGTGTACGGGATGGCGTCGGCGTACATGCTCACCGGCAACGAAGACTTCCTGGACGTCGCCGAACGCGGTGCCCGCTACCTGCATGACCACATGCGGTTCTTCGACGAGGCCGCGGGGCTGGTGTACTGGTACCACGGCATCGACGTGGGGCCCACGACCGAACGCAAGCTGTTCGCCTCGGAGTTCGGCGACGACTACCGCGCGATCCCCGCCTACGAGCAGATCTACGCGCTGGTCGGCCTGGCCCAGACGTACCGCATCACCGGCGACCCGGTGATCAAGGCCGACATCGACGGCACGGTCCGCCTGTTCGAGGAGCATTTCCGCGATCCGCGCCTGGGCGGCTACTACTCCCACATCGATCCGGTCACCCTCAGCCCCCACCACGACTCGCTCGGCCCCAACCACTCCCGCAAGAACTGGAACTCGGTCGGCGACCACGCCCCCGCCTACCTGATCAACCTGTACCTGGCCACCGGCGAGGAACGCTACCGGCGCATGCTCGAGCACACCTTCGACATGATCGTCACCCACATGCCCGACCGGACCCCGGGCGCCGGGCCGTTCGTCAACGAACGCTTCCACGCCGACTGGACCCCCGACCACACCTGGGGCTGGCAGCAGAACCGGGCCGTGGTCGGACACAACCTGAAGATCGCCTGGAACCTGACCCGGATGCACAGCGCCCTGCCCAAACGCGAATACGCGCAGCTGGCCCGCACCCTGGCCAAGACCCTGCCCGCGCACGGACGCGACGGACAGCGCGGCGGCTGGTACGACGTGCTGCAGCGCGAGCCGACCGGCGGCCGGCACGACTTCGCCTGGCACGACCGCAAAACCTGGTGGCAGCAGGAACAGGCCATCCTCGCCTACCTCATCCTCGCCGGCACCGACCGCACCCCGCCCGCTCCCGGGAGCAGCCCGGGCACCGGCCGTGCGGCGGCCGGCGGTGCGGCGGCCGGCGGTGCGGCGGCCGGTGGTGGGGCTGGTGGTGGTGGGCGGGAGTGGCTGCGGCACGCGCAGGAGGCCTCCGCCTTCTACAACGCCTTCTTCCTCGACCACGACGAAGGCTCGGTCCACTTCACCGTCCTGGCCCAGGGCATCCCCTTCCTCTTCGGCAACGAACGCCTCAAAGGCAGCCACGCCATGGCCATGTATCACAAGGCCGAGCTGTGTTACCTCGCCGAGGTCTACACCCGGCTGCTGCTGCGCGGCGAGAGCGTCGATCTGTGGTTCAAGCCGCACCCCGACGCCGATTTTCCCGGCCGGCTGCTGCGGGTGGCCCCCGACCTGCTGCCGCCCGGCCGTATCCGCCTGGAGCACGTCCTGATCGACGGCGCCCCCTACCACGCCTTCGACCCCGACGCGCTGACCGTCACCCTGCCCGACACGGCCCACCGGGTCACCGTCAAGGTCCGCCTCACCCCCACCAGCGCCGTGCCCGCCACGGCCGGGGCGCGTAGGACGAGTGGCGGGCGGGCGGCGTATGAGGCGAACACCCCTGCATGGACGAGGAGTTGACCGTATGACTTTCGAGGCGTATCTCGGTTTCACCGGCTCGGCCGCCACCGTGTACCTGTCGGGGCACCTCACCGACCAGCAGGTCCCGGCGCTGCGCCGGCTGATCGAGCAGGCGCTGACGCGCCCGCCGAGCCGGCTGGTGCTGAAGATGGCGGATCTGGTCTCCGTCTCGGCCGCGGCGATCCGCTGTCTGGCCTTCGCCCAGCAGCAGCTGCCGCGGGGTGCGGAGATCGTCCTGGACGGCGCGGGCGAGGACATCCGCCGCGTGCTTGCGGCCGGCGGTTTCGACCGGGCCGTCACCCTCGTCACCGAAACCCCGCCCACAACCCCGGCGGGACCGGCAAGCCCGCTCGCCGCCTGAGGCACCACCCGCACGTATCTGCACGTACCTGCCCGTATCTGCACGTTCGTTCTACGCACCGACCTATCGGCGTCTTCGACGCGTCGTCAACGGAGGGATCACCGCACATGAAGGCTGTCGTGATGGCCGGGGGCGAGGGCACCCGGCTGCGCCCGATGACCTCGGATCTGCCCAAGCCGCTGCTGCCGGTGGCGGACCGCCCGATCATGGAGCACGTGCTGCGGCTGCTGCGCCGCCACGGCCTGAGGCAGACCGTGGTGACCGTGCAGTATCTGGCCGCCCGGATCCAGGAGCAGTTCGGGGACGGGAGTGAGCTGGGCATGGAGCTCAGCTACGCCAAGGAGGAGGAGCCGCTGGGCACGGCGGGCAGTGTGAAGAACGCGGGCGCTGAGCTGGGTGGTGAGCCGTTCCTGGTGATCTCCGGTGACGCGCTGACCGACATCGACCTGTCGGCTCTGATCCGTTTCCACCGGCAGAAGAAGGCGCTGGTGACCGTCTGTCTGACCCGGGTGCCCGACCCGCTGGAGTTCGGTATCACGATCACCGCCGAGGACGGGCGGGTGGAGCGTTTCCTGGAGAAGCCGACGTGGGGGCAGGTGTTCTCCGACACCGTCAACACCGGTATCTACGTGATGGAGCCGGAGGTTCTCGACCTGGTGCCCGAGGGTGAGCCGTGCGACTGGTCCTCGGACGTCTTTCCCCGCCTGCTGGCCCAGGGCGGCGGGATCTACGGGTACGTCGCCGAGGGCTACTGGGAGGACGTGGGCACCCACGCCGCCTACCTCAAGGCCCAGACGGATGTGCTGGAGGGCCGGGTGGGGGTGGAGCGGGAGGGGGTGGAGGTGGCGCCCGGTATTCATGTCGATCCGACCGCGAGCGTGGATGCGTCGGCCGTGCTCGAGGCGCCGCTGCACATCGGCGCGCACGCCCAGATCGGTCCGGGCAGCCGCCTGGCCCATTCGGTGGTCGGCCGGCACGCCGTCATCGACACCGGCGCCGTCCTGGAGCGTGCCGTCATCCACCCCCACGCCTACGCCGGCCCGCGCAGCCAGCTGCGCGGGTGTGTGGTGGGGCGCGGTGCGACGCTGCGTGCCGAGGCCCGTCTGGCCGAGGGGTCGGTGCTGGGGCCCAGCTGTGTGATGGAGGAGGACTCCGCCCTCACCGACGACGTCCTGGTCTACCCCGGCAAGACGATCGAGGCGCACACCACCGTCACCGACAGCCTGATCTGGGAATCGCGCGGTACGAAGACGCTGTTCACCCCGAGCGGGGTCAGCGGCACGCTGGGCAGTGAGATCACCGTCGATCTGGCCGTGCGGCTCGCCGGCGCCTACGCCACGCTGCTGCGCCGCGGGGCGCGCCTCGCGCTCGCCCGCGACCTGGGCCACGGCGGGCAGGTCCTGCTGCCCGCCATGACCGCGGCCCTGCGCGCCTCCGGCGTCACCGTCCGCGACCTGGGCCATGTGCCGCTGCCGCTGGCCCGTGCCCACACCGCCGAAGCCCACGACGGCGCGATCCTGGTCACCACCACCCCCGCCGACCCGGCCGGTGTCGACATCCGCTTCCTCGACGCCACCGGCACCGAACTGGCGCCCGCCCGCATACGCACCCTGCAGCGCGTCTTCAACCGCCGCGAATACCGCCGCGTACTGGCCGGCGAGATCGGCGCGCTGGACACCACCCCGCTTGCCCTGGACACCTACGCCCACCAGCTCACCACCCGCCTGAACACCCCCACCAGTGCGGGTGTGGGTGCGGGGTTACGGCCGCGGATGCGGGTGGTCCTCGACACCGCGCACGGGTCGGCCGCGCTGACCCTGCCCGCCGTCCTGGGGCATCTCGACATCGACGCGCTGTGTGTCAACAACACCCTTGAGGCGCCCGCCGGCGCCCCGGCTCCCAGCCCCGATCAGGAGCTGGCCGCCCTGCACCGCCTGGGTGCCCTGGTCACCGCCCAGCGCGCCGCGTTCGGCATACGGATCGACGCGGCCGCCGAACGTATCCATCTGGTCGACGAACGCGGCCGGCCGTTGAGCGACGAGCAGACCCTGCTGCTGATGACCGACCTGGCCACCGCCCACTACGGCGGCGGGCTGGTCGCCCTGCCCGTCACCGCCACCCGCGCCGCCGAACGCTGCGCCGCCGCCCACCTGGGCCAGATCCGCCGTATCCCCACCACGCCCGGTGAACTCACCCGGGCCGCCACCCACGCCGGCACCATCCTCACCGCCGACGGCCACGGCCGTTTCGTCCTGCCCGCCTTCTCCCTGCACCCCGACGCCGTCGCCGCGTTCGTGCGTCTGACCCATCTCCTGCGCCACCATCCCCGCCCGGTGAGCGAACTGGTCGCCCGTCTCCCGCGCACCCACGTCCGCCACCGCGAGATCCCCACCGCCTGGCAGGACAAGGGCCTGGTCATGCGCTCGGTGGTCGAACACGCCGGAGAGCGTGCCATCGACACCACCGACGGTGTGCGCGTCATCGAGGACGACGGCAGCTGGACCCTGGTCCTGCCCGACTCCGCCACCGCCACCACCCGCCTGTGGGCCGAAGGCCCCGACCCGGCCACCACCGACGCCCTCCTGGACCACTGGCACCACACCGTCACCCACACCGCCCCCTGACCCCCGCCCCGCCCCGCATCTCACGGCGCCCCCGCCGGCGGCCTCGCCGGCGGGGGCGGCCCCCTTTGCCTGCGGCGTGGCGGCGGATCAGAGCGGTCCGGGCTCGGTCCACGCGCCAAGTTTCTCCGGGTTGCGCACGGCCCAGATACGGGTGATGCGGTCGTGGGCGAGGTCGAAGGCGGCCACCGTCACGGTGATGCCGGTGTGCCGGGCGACCAGGCCGGGCCGGCCGTTGACCGTCCGCTGAAGCAGCGTCAGCCCGGGGGCCTTGTCGGCGATGTGGATCAGATACTGGGCGATACGTGTGCTGCCCTCGAGAGGGCGCAGGACGGTGCCGACCAGGCCGCCGCCGTCAGCGCTCATCGTGGCGTCGGGGTCGAGCAGACCCACGAGGGCCTCGATGTCCCTGGCCTCCCACGCCTCCTTGAAATCCCGTACCAGACGGGCCTGCCCGCCTGCCGGAGCCGCGAGGGTGGCGGGCGTGTGGGTGGCGCGGATGCGCCGGCGGGCCGAGGACGCCAGCTGACGGCAGGCCGCCGGGGTGCGGGCGAGGATCTCGGCGACTTCGGCGAAGGGGTAGCGGAAGACGTCGTGGAGGATGAACGCCACGCGTTCGGCCGGCGTCATCGACTTCCGGGGCATCAAGAAGGGCCGCAAGGCCGCAGTCGACTACGTCGACGCCGCCCAGCGAGGCACCGGCCCCAACACCGGCGGCGGCGAGGTCATGTCTCAGTACGACACGGTCATCGGCGGCCGCTTCCCCAAGAAGCAGGAAGGACAATTCGTCTTTCCCGACTACTACCAGCGGGTGGATCTGTCCAAGCTCCCCGGCAACGGTGCCTTCCTCATCCTGGACGAAGCCCGCTCCAAGAGCGGCCGGGGACCGGAGAAGGCGAAGGTGTTCTTCGCTTTCGACGACGACGAGTACCCCGACGGAACCCCCGCCCGCGTGATTGAGCAGCTGGCCGTCCAGCGCTGGGCCATCCGCCCCGACCTCGAGCGGGACGCCCAAAAGGACGCCGGCGCATTCGGCTACTCCACCCGCTGGACCGACCCCCAGTGCATCGAGTGGCTCCTCGACGCGCTCGGCCTGCCCGCCTCAGTCAGCCAGCCGAACAGCCCCGACGACAAGCCCTCCCCGCGGCCACGGACCACCACCAGCGGCACCATGACGCCCCTGCCGTCGCTGGACCACTACATCAAGCGCGGCCAGCAGTACTCCAAAGGCAGCGGCCCCGCAGAACCCACGGTGGGGCAAGCAGACATCGCCGCCCTCATCGATGGCGTCGAGGAGCTCACCCGCCGAGCAGCAGTCAACCTGGCCAAGCCAGCCAAGACGGACCGGCGCCATCCCCGCCGGACCGAGGTCTGCGACTGGGTCCGCGAATCAGGCCAGGAAGGTCTCACCGTGGCGGACGTACGCGCACGCCTCCTCAAGCTCTACCCCGGGGAGACACCGCCGTCGGACACCTCCATCCAGAACTGGTTCGCCGCCCACCCCAACATCACCGAGCCCGGCCGCGCCGTCTACTTCTGGACCGACGCCGACCGCCGGAGAGTAGCCCGTGCCCAGAACCGTCGGCCGGGTCGACCAGCCCTACGGCCCAGGCGCGGTGACCGCCCGCCTTCCCGACGGCCGGCTCCTCATCGCCCGCACCGACCCCCGTACGCCCGAACGCCACAGCCCGCTGAAGCGTGCACTGCGCGCCGCCGACATCACCCTCACCACCAGGGACCGCTAGATGGAGACCCCCGCGAGATGCCGACCGCCGCCCTCCTCACCCCCGACACACTCGACCAACAGGCCGGCGCCCTCTATGACACCGCGGCCTGGCAACAGATCGTCACCCACTGGAAAACCGCGGCCCCTGAACCGGACCACCCTCGGCCGGCCGCCGGGACCGAGACCGGACGCTCCCCGTCCCGCGGCGTACGGGCGGAGCCGTGGCGCGCCCTGCTCACGGTGCCCGTTGAGCAGCTCATCGAGACCGCCCTCAGCAGCCTCCCGGCCGCGCCGCCCACCGAACGCCCCCTGCCAGGACGGCTCGGCGCGATCCTCCCCGACCGCCTGCACGCCTGGCGCCGCATCGGGCAGAGCGACGTGCGCCCCAGCGTCCACCTCGCCTACGCCCGCCGGGTCCTCACCGAGTGGGGCTGGCAGAACCAGCCGTACAAGCTCCGTGACGCCCGTGGCGCCCGCTGCCTGTGCGGCGCCCTGCTCAGCGCCCACCGCCTCGGCTACGGTTCCGCCGACACCATGAACCGAGCTGCGGCCTGGATCATCACCGAACTCCGTGCGCAGGGCTGGACCGACCTCATCGGCCCCTGGAACCGCGCCCCAGGGCGTACAGCGTCCGACGCGCTCAACCTCATGGAGGTCACCATCCGACGCGCCGCCCAGGCTGGCCAGTGACCTGCTGTCGGCACCGTCGTTCGATGGCCTGCTTGCGGACGCCCGGCATTCGGTCGGGTGGTGAGGGCTTCATCGGGGCGGGACCGCATTCAGGAATGCGGTGGCCTGGGCAGCGTTCTCGGCGACGCCAACCGGGACCCAGCAGCCGCTATTGTCACGTTCGAGCAGGAGACGCGGCTCGTCGGGGGCGATGTGAGCGGCTCTGGCTCCAGCGGCGAGGGGCACGACGCGACGGCTTCCGGTGATCTGCTGGTCGGACGCCCGTCGCCGGTCGCGGCGAGCGGCCCACGCGTCCAGCGGCTCTTCACCCATGCCGCTCGGCTCCTCCGTTACCGCGCCCCGGGCAGGACGTTGCCGGGAGTCTCCAACCATGGTGTAGCACCCCGCGGGGTAACCGTGAGGCCGAATCGGTCAAGGCCGGGGCGGCCCTGGTCCTCCCACCATCCGTAGGCGGCCTCCACCGCATCCCATAGTCGCCGGGAGCCCTGCTGGTACACCTCACCCGGCCCTTGCTCATCCGACCACCTCACGGCCGCCCAGGACCTGTCCGTCAGCGAGTAGAACCAGACGGCCGGAGCACCATCCGGTTCTGTGTGGTCGGTGTGAGCGATGCCGGGTATGGCGTTGCTGATGGTGAAGGCGGCATCGGCGAGCTGGGCGGGCCGGATGTCGGTCCCGGTCGGCTTGGGCCAGTCCCTCACGTACTCGTCGGCGGCTGGCCATTCCAGGCGGTGGGCTCGTGCCTTCATGAACTCGACGGGGGCCACGAACATGCCCGACGCAGTGCCGTCGGCGTGGACGGTGAGGCGAACGAGGGTGTCCTGGTTGCTGTAGTGGGTGCCGTACGGGACGACGATCACCCCGCCCGTCCGTATCTGCTCCAGCCAGGCCGCCGGGACGGTGCGGACACCGAAGGTGCACAGGAGCCGGTCATACGGTGCGCCCGGCGCGTGCCCGGCAAGGGCGTCCCCGCTGACCGTGTTGACGTAGAGGCCCTGGCTGCGCAGGCGTTCACGTGCAGCCGCCGACACGGCCCCGTCGACGTCGCTGGTGGTCACGTTGAGGGCTCCGCACCGGTGGGCAAGACGTCCGGCGGTCTCCCCAGTGCCGGTGCCGGCGTCGAACACCCTCATGCCCTCGTCGGCATCGAGCGCGCCGAGCATCCGGTGAACCACGCTGGGCTGCGATGAAGACGACGTCGGCACCGTGCCCGGCTCGGGCCCCTCGTGCCGGCCGTCGTCCCACTGGGTGACGATCGACAGGTCCGAGTCGGCATACCGGTACCAGGCGGCAGGGTCGGTGCGGCGGTCGACGGCGAAGCAGCGGCTGGCGGCGACGTCGTCGGGCCGCTGCGGTCGGTCGGTCGATATAAATGGCCACATCACGTCGGGCAGGAACGAGGCCCGGTCAACGGCCGCGAACGTCGGCGCCCAGTCCGAGTGCAGGGCGCCGGATGCGGTGAGGCAGCGCCCCAGCTCGGTACGGCTGGGGCGCTCCTGGTGTGCTGCCGCTGTCATCGGCTACCTGTGCTTCCCGCCACCGGAAGGCGTGCTGGTGTCCGGGTTGGACGGGGGCGGCGGGGGCGGGGTGGAGATCGGCGCGGATCCGCCGCTGTGGCTGCCGCCTCCGCTGCCACCGCTCCCACTCCCGCCACTCCCGCCGCTTCCGCTGTTCTTGGACATGGTGTGTCTCCCATCGGGTCGGTGGTGCCGTATCTGCCCAGCGGTCGCCAGGCAGAAGCCTGCTGCGCCCGTCGGCGCCGGAGGGCTGCGTCAGTCGACGAGGCTGACGGCGGTCTTCTCCAGTAGGGCCGCGTTGGCGGCGGTGTCGTGGCTGAGGGTGATGGCCTGGTGCGGGAGTGCGGCCAGCTGGTCGACTAGGCCCGGGGCGGCGCCGGTCAAGGGCAGTAGGCCGAACACGTCCGGGTAGCGGTCCTCGGTGCCGGCGGTGAAGAAGTCCCCGTCGCCGAGGCTGCGCGGCTCGTCGACGAGCCGCGGTTCGGTGCCGGGGGTGATCTGCGGGAACAGCAGCCCTGCGGCGGTGCCTTCGGTGGCCAGCGTCATCCCGAGCCAGGTGTCGAGCTGGTCGGGGAAGAACTGGGGCTTCATCTCCCGGCCGTTGCCCTTCCACAGAGGCTCCCGGCGGTCCTGCAGCAGCGCTTCAGTGACCCGCTGGTCCTGGGTCGGGTGCATCAGCTCCCCGGCCCGCAGACGCTCGCTGACGGGTTCGAAGAGGGCGAGGGAGTCGAGGAGGCCGAATCCGAAGGCGGCGGCCGACGGCCAAGGCAGCACACGTACGCGGTGGTTCTCGACGCGGGCGAAGACGCGGTCGTTGGCCAGAAGCCTCCAGCCGGCGCGGGCCAGAAGGACCGCCGTGGTGGTCTTGCCCGCACCCTTGTCGCCGAGGGTCAGCAGCGTTGCCCCGTCCTCCCGGGTGACGGCGGAGGCGTGGAGGATCTGCCAGCCGTCGACGAGGAGCATTCCGCGCACGAGCTCGCGGGCCAGCCGGGAGGCGGCGGTCGCCACGGCGGTTTTGTCGCGTCCGGCGATCCGCAGGCGGCGGATCGCCGGGTCCCACCTGTAGGCGAGCCCGCCGTCGGCCTGTACGGCCATCACGGTGCCGTCCTCGTTACGGGTGTGCCGCATGGGAGAGCCTGCGTAGTCCATCTCGGCCGGGTCTCGGTTGAGAACGGCCTCGGCCAGCTCCGCGAAGTCCTCCGCATCGACGTCGGCCGACACGATCGGCCCGGCGGTCGGGGGTTCGGCCGGGGCCGCGTTCCACCAGGAGCCGAAGTAGCGGGCAGCCCAGTGGGTCACCGCGGCCGAGTAGCTGGTGACGGTGACGGCCTGGCCGTCGGCCGTGGCGATGCGGGTGGCACTGAGGTCGGTCATCAGGTTCGTGTCTCCTCGAGAAGCGTGAGCGTGTCGTAGGCGCCATTGGTCTTGGCCTTGGCCGCTTCGAGCTGGCGGGTCTCGCCGTCGTCGAGCGGGGGAAGGCATACGGTCGGGTGGCCGGCGGTGAACCGCAACGGGATTCCGAGCCACCCGTCCCGCCACGGCGCGGACAGCTCGATCACCCCGTCCACCAGGCCGAGGGCGTGGGTGAGGGCGGCGATCACGGCCCCGGCCGGGCCGGATCGGGTGCGGCCGATCCCTTCGTTGATGCGGCGCGGCCGGTGCCTCAGCTCGTCGCGGACCTGCTGCAGCGGCACCGGCACGTGCTGGCCGTGGACGGTCGTGGAGGACGTGCAGATCACGGCGTGGTCGCCGTGTTCGCCGATGACGTGCCCGGCGACCGCTTCGACGGGGACGTCCAGGAGGCTGGCGAGGGTGAGCCGGTAGCGGGCGGTGTCGGTGTTGCTGCCGACGCCGAGGACCCTGCCGCAGCCGGACACGGTGGAGAACAGGCGGGACATGACGTCGACCGGGTTCGTCACCATCACCACGACACCGCCGTATCCGGTGAAGCGGCGGGCGAGGGCGGCGATCAGTGGCCCGTTCGCGGCGAGACCGGCCATGCGGACGTTGGTGGTCGCCGTGTTGGTGAATGGGGCCCTCGGACACACCACGATCGCGTCGCACCCGGTCATGGCCGCCAACGAAGGGGCGTGAACCGCCCGGACGGGCGACCCGATGACCTGCCGCATGTCGTCCAGATCGGTGACCAGCCCCAGGCTGGTCCGCGGGTGGCCAGAGGTCACCATGACGGTGTCGCACCACGAGGTGCTCATCAGCAGCGCGCCGACGGCCTGGCCGACGGCCCCGGCCCCGATCACCCCGACCGTGGTCACGACATCGCCGCCTTCGCCGCGTTGTCCAGGCACAGCCGCCACACGCTGCGGACGTCCCGGAACGACACCACAGCGGCCGTTGAGCGGTCGAGCATGTCACACACCGCTCGCGCCCTCGCCACCACCGCGGCCGCATGTTCGGAAAGCGGCAGGCCGACGGGGGCGGTGAGGTAGGTGGAGAGGATGTTCGTGGTGTCCATCAGCCACAAGAGCAAGAGCTGGCGCAGCCAGGCGTCCCGCCCGGCCCGGTCGGTGCGGGCCGTCGCCGACGCGGCGAACGCTGCGATCCCGCCAAGGACCGCCCGCACGCTGCTCGGGTTCGGGGGGCAGGCGATCACGTTCAGCACGGTGCGGGACACGAGCTTCGCGGCGTCCCCGGCCGGGCGGCCGCGCATCAGACCGGGGTCGAGGAATACCGGCCTGCCGTCACCGCCGTCAGAAAGCACGGCGTGTTCGGGCTTGAGGTCCCCGAACACCACCGCCCTGGTCGGCGGGGCTGGAACGCGCTGGGTCCTCCGCAGCCGGGTGACCACCGTGGTCAGCGTCTCGGCGTGGTCGGTCTGCCGCAGGTACGCCCCGCCCGATAGGCCGTTGAATTTCCGCAGGAACGTCGCGGTGATTGACCGCTCCCGGATCTCCATCTTCTCGACCCGTGCCGCGACCCCTCGCCGCCGCAGACCAGTGCCGACCTCGTCGACGACCAGTCCCAGCAGCTCGGCGGTGCGCTGCGGCTCCTTCGCGATCACGTCCGCGAGGGTGGGCCCGTGGGCGGGCTCGGTGAACAGCACCCCACCGCGGTATCCGGCGGAGTCTGGAACTCGGAGGCCGGCCATGCCGCGCAGGGTGCGGAGCTGGTCCCGCTCCCGCTCCAGCAGAGTGCCGGGCGCAGTGACATAGGCGGCCTGAGCGTTCTGGACGGTATCCCAGTCTCCGCAGGCCCCGCGCAGCAGCGACACCAGGGAGACGCCGAGAATCGAAAGCTTCGCGAACAGGGGGCGGTCGTCCACGTCGATCTGCTGGACGTAGCTGGTAACCGACGGCACCACCGCCCCCATCCGCACCTCGGCGCACGGCCACAGGCCGTGGGCGGCCCGTTCGACCTGCCCGGCCGCGTACGCGAACACCGCCTCCGGTGCGGGAGGCATCACGCCGACCGCCAGGCGGGCGCTTCGGTGTCCGAGAGGGACAGGGCCATCTCAGGCACGTGCAGCTCGTCGGCCGTGACGACCGCGACGGTGCCAAACCCGGCCGCCGTGCCGACGGCCCAGATCCAGCCGAGTACGGCGTCCAGGCCGAGGACGCGTAAGCGCATGGCTCCTCCTTCGAAGGGGGTACGAGGGGCTGCCACCGGGCCATGGGCCTGGTCCGAAAGCCTGCGCTCCGGCGGCGTTCGCCCATTCAACGGCCGGGGCACACAAGGAGAGAGGGGCCAGAAAGGGGTGCATTTCCTTAGCGGGGGGCCAGGTTGGGGGGCCAGGATGGAACCCACACCAACCCCCGCGGGAGGGGCGGCCCATGATGTGCCCGGACGGGATCGGCGCGTTACTCCGGCAGATCCGGCAGGACGCCGGCCGGACCCGAGAAGACCAGGCTCGCCTGATGGAGGCCGCGCAAGGCGGCCGGTGGTTCGACCCGGACAACCTGAAACGCTGGGAGAACGAGAAACGCCTCCCCGTTCAGGCCTCGTACGGAGCGATCGCCGACGCCTACGGGCTCACAGTCGAGGACGTACGCCGGGCTGTCGCCGCCTCGCGGCAGCACCGGCGTAGCCAGGGCAAGGAGAGTAAGGACGTGGACAGGCGGCGTTTCATCGGAGTGGCAGCCGCGGGCATCACCGCGCTTCCCGGCATCGCACAGGCCCGTGAGGGCATCGACGGCGGCCTCAAGGGCGCCAGTGGCGGCGACCTGGCCTATCTGGAGTCGGCGTTCGAGCGGCACCGGGGCGGCTACCACGGCCGTTCCCCCGATGCCGTGCTCGCCGAGATACGAGGCGATCTCGACCTCCTCGGCCAGGTCCTCAACCGGCCGCATCCGGCGAAGGACCGGGCCGACCTGGCCCGCACCACGGCCGGGATCGCCGGGCTCGTCGCGATCATCCAGCACGACCGGGGCGACCAGCGCGACGCCTTCCGCTGGTTCACCACCGCCGAGCAGGCCGCCCGAGAGTCCGGTGACCGCCGCATGACCGCCTGGGTCCTGGCCCGGCACGCGATGGTGCCGCTGAACTACGGGGCCCCCGGCCTCGCGGCCCGAATCGCCGCGAATGCCCGCCGTGAGGCCGGCGACACCACCACGGCGGCCGCCGCACTCGCAGCAGCGGTCACCGCCCGGTCCCTCGCCGCCATCGGCGACGACCGGGGCGCCATCCGTGCGGTGAAGGACGTCCGGAACCTCGCCGACCGGCTCGACGGCCAGGAAGCCGCCGACACCTGGTTCGGCTACCCCGGGCAGAAGCACTTCGTCCACCTGTCGCAGGCCTACACGCTGCTCGGAAACACCTCCGCCGCGTATGAGGCACAGGACGATGCGCTCGCGCTCACCGACTCGCCGTCCGTGATGACCAGGGCCCTGATCGCCATGGACACCGCCGCGTGCCTGCGTACGGACGGGGATCCTTCGGCGGCCGCCGAGATGGCGGCTGGCGTGCTCGACCGACTCCCCTCCAGCTACCGCGAAGGGCTGATCCGGTCGAGGGCCGAGGCCCTGCACCGGCGTCTCGACGGGCGGGCCCACGACCAGCTCGGGGACGCGTTGGCCTAGACGGCGAGGAGACGAAGGCCAGGCCTTGGCTCTTACGAACCTGACCGGGGAAGAGCAGCCCAGACAACGGCGCCCCCGTGCACTGGTTGTTCACCGTCTGTTTCCGCCCTCCCCGCGACAGCCGCAACACCGCAGGCCGGCTGCGGGGTTGGCGCGTCACCTCACATGTCGCGGGCCTGTGTCGTCGGACTGCCGAGAGCGTACCGATCCACCGCCGCGAGGCAGAACAGGGGACCCGTGTCATGGCCGCACCCACGACGGCACAGCAGCACCGCATCAGCCGCATCAGCCGGATCACTTTCCCGCAGGTCGCGCTCGCCCTGCAGACCCTGGCGCTGCTCTTCCAGTCGGTCACCGCCGGAATGCTGCTGTCCTCGTCCCTGGGCGCGGCCTTGCACGACGTCGGATCGCGCGTGATGTACGGCGCGTCGATGCTGTACGTGCTCGCCGCGATCCTGGCGTGGCGGCCGGGCGGCGGGGCGGCGCGCCCCCTCTGGTACGCGTCCGGTTTCCTCCTCCTCGCCTCGGTGCAGGTGGCCCTGGGCATCGCGCACATGCCCTCGCTCCATGTGCCCCTGGGCATCGTGATGTTCGCTTTGAGCGTGCTGGCGCTGGCCCGGGTCCTGCTCGGTGAGTCCTTCGAGCGGCGTACGTAGGGTCTGCCCTACCCCTGTTGCGGGGGCTTCTCCCAGTGCCGGCGGCCGGCGCCGCATGATCGGCTGTTCGCACACAAACGTGCGAGAGAAGGCGGCTGGGTGAAGGTTCGGATCGGATACGCCGCGTTCGTCGCGGGTGTGGTGCAGTTCTTCGTGGTCCACGGGATCGTCGAGTGGGCCTGGGCGAGACCGTACAGCTGGGCGCGGAACAACATCAGTGACTTGGGTAACGTGCACTGCGCCCTGCAGCCGGATCCCGTGCCGCGTTACATCTGTTCGCCCGAACACGGCCTGATGAACGCCTCGTTCATGGTCTTGGGAGCGCTGCTGGTGATGGGTGCCGCCCTGACCGGTGGGGTGTGGCGCAGGGGCCCGGTGGCGGGTGCGGCCAGGTTTTTGCTGGCCGGTGCCGGCGTGGGGTTCGTGCTGGCGGGGCTGGCGCCCGCGGACGTGGAGGAGAACCAGCACGCGCTGGGGGCCCTGCTCGTCATGGGAGCGGGCAACATCGCTCTGGTGCTGGCGGCGGCCGGCCTGGCCGCCGGTGTTCCACGCCTGCTGCGCTGGATGACCGGTCTGCTGGGCATCACGGCCCTCACGGCCTTCGGGCTCTTCCTTTCCGAGCGCTATCTCGCTCTGGGCATGGGCGGCATGGAGCGCCTCGCGGCGTTTCCCCTCCTGGTGTGGGCGCTGGCCCTCGGCGTCACCGGCCTGCTTGGCCAGGCGCCCGCCGGCCCGGGGATTCACCGGTCTCCGGTCAACGCCGTTTTCGACCGGCCCTCTCAGGGGGCGGCGGTCAGGCAGCGCCCAGGGCGGCGTCGGTGATCGCGCCGGCCAGGTCCTGGTCCGTGGGCACCCCGTCCATGCGCCACGACCCGATCGTGACCACCGGCACCATCGTCGCCCCCGTCACCCCGCGGGCCCGTGCGTCCGCTTCGATGTGCAGGCGGGCGTAGCGGGCGGACAGCAGCGCCTGGCGGAAGGCCCGCCGCTCCAGCCCGCACCGTGCGGCCACGGCGGTCAGCACCACCGGGTCGGAGATGTCCTGCCACTCATGGAAGTAGGCGTGGAAGACCGCGTCGCTGTAGCGGGCGGCCAGGCCGTGCTCCAGGGCGTACTGGTAGCCGAAGAACGCCATCCGCGCCCTGCGCAGCGGATGCCCCGGCGGCCCGGGCAGCACCGCGCCGAGCCGGTCGGCCAGCGGCCGCACCTTGTTCTCCCACACGCCCCGCGGGTACTCCCCCGCCTCTTCCACACAGTTGGGGTTGACCTCCAGCGGATGCCACACCGTCTCCACCTCCACACCTCCCGTGGCCGAGGGTGTCGTGGCCCGTGCCAGGACCTGGCGGGCGATCAGGCTGTAGGGGCAGATGTAGTCGAACCAGATGTCGATACGGACGGTCATGAACGCTCCTGGGCATCGATGCGCGCCCCCACCACCCGCCCCCGCCCCCGGCCGCGACGGGAACGGGGGCGGGGGTCACGGCGGGGGTGGGGGCGGGGGTCACGGTGGGGGCGGGGGTGGGCGTAGCGGTGCATCAGCGGGGTTTCGAGTCGGGTGTGCATCAGGTGCGCGGCCAGCAGGGTCACTGCGGCGGACGCGGCGATCAGGGCGAGGGCGGTGGGGGTGGGGAAGGTGCGGGTGGGGCCGAGTGCGTGGTGGCCGTAGAACTGGATTAGGCGGTGCAGGAGGTAGAACGCGAAGGAGCAGGCGCCCAGGTACTGCGGCAGTGGCCGGTGCAGCCAGATGTGTGCCCCGGACAGGTCGCCGCGGGCGGCGGCGCAGATCACCGCGGTGACCGGCAGGAGTGTGAGGGCGGCGAAGGAGTACTCGATCGGGGCGTGCAGGGCGATCAGGTAGGCGCCGGCCAGGCAGGCCAGTGACCAGGCCATGCCGGGGCCGCGGTAGCGGCCGGTGGTGACGAGGCGGGCCATCACCATGCCCAGGACGAACTCCAGCGCCCGTACCGGGGGGAAGGCCAGCAGGAACCAGTAGCGGTCTTCCGCCACGGGCAGCCAGCCCATGGGCGGTCCGCCGGGCAGCAGCAGTGCGGCCAGTACGGGCATCAGGCCCACCGCGGCCGCGAGGGCGGCCGCCGCCCCGACCAGACCTCGCGGGCCGAGCCTGCGCACGCCACGGATCAGGAGCGGGAAGGCGAGGTAGAACACCGCCTCGCAGGCAAGGGACCAGCTGACCGGGTTGAGGGACAAGATGACGTCGAGGTCCGGCACCCAGGCCTGTACGAGCAGCGCGTTCGCCCACACCGCGGTGATCTGCCGGCCCGTCAGCCACATCAGCACCAGAGCCAGTACGCCGGCGGCCAGGTGACTGGGGTAGATCTTCACCAGCCGCCGGCGCCAAAACGCCCGGGCTGTGTCGTGTGGCCGTGCCGAGACGGTCAGCAAGAACCCCGACAGCACGAAGAAGAACGACACTCCCACCCAGCCCGCGCTGCTCAGCCAGAACGCGAACGCTTGCCCGACAGCCCGGTCGGCGAAGAGGTTGTCGAAGGTGGCGTGGAAGGCGAACACCCCGAGCGCCGCGAAGAACCGCAGCCCGGTCAGCGACGGCAGCCGCCTCCTTGCGTGCGGGGTGTGACCGGGCCGGTGCGCGGTCACGGCCGGCCCGCCGTCACCGCAGCCGCCCCCGCAGCCGCATCCGCAGCTGGGTCCGGGGGTGTGGCGGGGGCGGGGGCTGTGTTCGCGGTGGGGCCGGGGTGGGGGTGGGTGAGGCGTCTGGCCAGCGCCAGTGCGAGCAGGGCCAGTACGGCGCACAGCCCGACCGCGGCCGCGAACGCCCGCGGCGCGGCCCCGGCTGCCCCGCTACCGGCGGTCGGGGCGGGGAGGGTGGCGGTGAGCACGAGGCCGACGGCCATGACGCCCAGGGACATGCCCAGCTGGGTCGCCGTCTCCAGGACGCCGGAGGCGGCTCCGGCCTCCCGCTCGCGTACGTGGGCCAGGACGTGGGCGAACAGCGGGCTGACGCCCAGGCCCTGACCCAGGCCGATCACGGTGAGCGGCCCGGCGAGCCACCACAGCGCCGCTGTGCCGGGGCCGAGCACGAGGGCGCCAAGGGCCAGCGTGCCGGCCAGGTTCAGCACGTATCCGCAGGCCAGGACGGTGCCTGTGTTCCAGCGGGCCGTGGCCCGGGGGGCGAGGAGTGAGGCGGCGGTGAAGGCGAGCGCGAGGGGGGTGAACACCAGCCCGGCGCCCGAGGGGCTCAGGCCCAGGGCGTCTTGCAGATACAGGGTCAGGAGGAAGAAGAGGGCCGCGTTCCCGGCGAAGAACGCCACGGCCAGCGCACAGCCGCGGCCGAACACCCCGCGCAGCAGCGCCGGGTCCACCACCGGCCGCCCGCCGCGCCGGGCGAGGCGGGCTTCGTAGCGGACGAACACCACCCCCAGGACCGTCCCCAGGGCGAGGATCAGCCAGATCCACCACGCCCAGCCGGCCTGGGCGCCGAAGGTGAGGGCCACCGATGCCGGCCCCAGCGCGCACGCCCCGATCAGCGTTCCCGCCGTATCCAGCCCACCGGGCGCACGCGGAGCCCCCACCGCGCTGCGGGGGATGGTCAGGGCAGCGCCGGCAAGGAGGAGGAGTCCGAGCGGTACGTTGATCCAGAACACCGCCCGCCACGACAGGCCCCACACATCGGCGTGCACCAGCAGTCCGCCCAGGAGTTGTCCGGCCACCGACGCGACCCCGATCACGGCGCCGAACCAGGCGAACGCCCGTGCGCGGGCCCGGCCGGTGAACGCGCCCTGCAGTACCGCCAGTACCTGCGGGTAGAACAGGGCCGCCCCCACCGCCTGGACCACCCGGAAGGCGGCCAGCGCGCCCGGGCCCCAGGCCAGGGCGCACCCCAAGGACGCCGCCGTGAACACCCCAAGGCCCGCGGTGAACAACCTCCGGCGCCCGTACAGGTCGCCCAGCCGCCCGCCCATCACCAGCCCCAGCCCGTACACCAGCACATACCCCGACACCGCCCACTGCGCCTGCGCGAAGGAGGCCCCCAGCTCCGCCCGCAGCGACGGCAGCGCCACGTTCACCACGAACGCGTCACACACCGCCAGGAAGGCGCCCCCCAGCACCACTCCCAGCAGCCACCCCCCACCCGCACCCGTGCCCGTGCCCGTCTGGGCCACCGTCACCACACCCTCCCCACACACCCGGCCACGTGGCGGCCGGCTCAATGGCCGGCCACTGGCCTCACACTCACCCCCACCCCGCCCCCCGAACAACGCCAACTTCCAAAAGCCGCACCCACCTCCTCAAGCCCGGCCGCACCCGGCCCCCGCCATCGATCCACCATTTCCTGAATTCAGGAATGTGTGTACTGTCGTGGGTGTGCTGACTATCGCGTCCGACGTCGAGGTGCTGGCCCGGTTCGGCCGTGCGCTTGCCGACCCGATCCGCTGCCGCGTTCTGCTGGCCCTGGGTGAGGCGCCGGCCTATCCCGCCGATCTCGCCGACGCCCTCGGTGTCTCCCGTACCAGGCTGTCGAACCATCTGGCGTGTCTGCGTGACTGCGGCCTGGTCGTCACCGTCCCCGACGGCCGCCGCACCCGCTACGAGCTCGCGGACGAGCGCCTCGGCCGGGCCCTGGACGGTCTGCGCACGGCCGTGGTCGCTGTCGAGACGGACCGCAGCTGCCCGGACGCGGATGACAAGGGGTGCTGCTGATGGCCGCGGACATACCGGCATCCCCCGGCCCCGCCCCGGCGCGCCGTGACGCTCTCGCCCGCCGGATACGGTTCCTCATCGCCGCGGCCCTCGCCTACAACGTGATCGAGGCCGTCGTCGCGCTCACCGCCGGCGCCCTCGCCTCCTCCACCGCGCTGATCGGCTTCGGGCTCGACTCGGTCATCGAGGTGTCCTCCGCCGCCGCCCTCGCCTGGCAGTTCTCCGCCCGCGACCACGCGGTGCGCCAGGCCCGCGAGAAGACGACCCTGCGGATCATCGCCGTCTCCTTCTTCGCGCTCGCCGCATACGTCACCCTCGACGCCGTCCGCACGCTGGCCGGCACCCCTCAGGCCGAACGCTCCCTGCCCGGCATCCTGATCGCCGCCCTCTCCCTGGCGGTGATGCCGTTGCTGTCCGCCGCGCAGCGCCACGCCGGCCGCGAACTGGGCTCCGCCTCGGCCGTGGCGGACTCCCAGCAGACCCTGCTGTGCACCTACCTGTCCGCCGCCCTGCTGGCGGGCCTGGTCCTCAACGCCACCCTCGGCTGGTCCTGGGCCGACCCGGCCGCCGCCCTGGCCATCGCCGCCCTCGCCGCCAGGGAAGGCCACAACGCCTGGCAGGGCAAGGCCTGCTGCACCGCACACGCCCCCGCGACGGCACCGCCCGACGCCACCGCGACACACACCTGCGACTGCTGCACCTGACCTGCACGCCCCCTCGGCCCCGGCCCCGCACGGCCATACCCCGCGTCTTGAGAGGGTCACCCTTCTTCGTCCTTCACCTCCAGCGCTTGCCTCGCCAGGTGAATGAACATGACGTAAGCCTCCCGGAAATCCCGGTACGCGGCGTCGCACTCGCCCCTGCGCCCGCAAGGGCCGTCACCGATCAGCGCCTTGAGCCGCGGCTGCACGCGACGCGCCATCTGCCGCACGCACTCGGCCGCGGCGGACACCTCGGCAGGACCCTCGAGCCGGACCTCGTCGGTTGCTGCCCTCCAGGCACCTGGCCCCCCCCGGGGGGGACCCTTCCTGCCCCGAAGCGGCACAGACCGTCACCGCGAACAGCAGCAGCTGCCCTGTCGTCAGATGGAGAAGAGGCGTCCGTAGCCGGTGATGTCGCGGGTGTGGGTGCCGGCCGCGCGCAGCGCCGACCACAGCAGCGCCTGGTTCGCGCTCAGCACGGGCCGGCCCAGCGTGGCCTCCAGGGCCTCGATGACGCCCACCGCACGAAACCCGTTGCCGCCGATCACCACCGCATCCGCTCCATCAGGAACCAGCGCGGCCACGTGACCATGGAGCTCCTGGGGGTGGATCAGGTCCTGTCTGCTCGGCAGCGCGCACGGGGCGCTGAAGACCACCTCCAGCCCGGCGCTCTGGTAGTAGGCGCGGCCCAGGCGGTTGAGTTCGTCGTCGAACCACGGCGGGTCGAACAGACACACCCGCCACGCACCCAGCCTGTCGAGTGCCTGGAGCGTGGCCGCCCCCGTGGCCACCACCGCCCGCCCGCCGGCCCGCGCGGACAACCGCTCGATCATCTGCGCCTCCCCCGCCTGGCCAAGGACGTAGGCGGAGCTGGTGAACGCATACGCGAGCACCGCCAGCGGCGCGGCGGCCAGCAGGTGTGCGGCGTCGTCGACATGCGGCGGCTGCGCGAACGCCCGTACCGGGGCGAGCGCGATCGTGGGATCCATCGTCCCGTCCTGCTTCATCGCCGCGAACGGCACCCGCGCCGCGTGCAGACCCACATCGCAGGGAGCCATCGCCCGCAACTCCGACTCCGGCCCCACATCACCATGGGGCACCAACACCCCCAGCCGCACCCGCACATCCCAGCCATCAGCCCGCCACATCACCACTCCCACCACCCCACACCCGCACCCCGCACGCACACCCGCCCCACACTCACACCCGCCCCGCACCCCCCGCGCCGGCCGCGCCGCACACAGCGCCAACGGTGAACCCTTCAGCCCATCCACCACCCCTTTTCACGCCCCTTCCAGCCGGTGACCGGAAAAAAAGGGGGGGAGGCGGGGGCGTGGGTCAGCCGGTGAAGCCCCCGGCCCGCAGGCTTAAGCCCCCGGGCGCGTACCGGACCTGCCCCGGCCGCCCCCGCCGCTCTGGCTCTGGCGGGGGGGTGACATCCTTGACCGGTGTTCTCATCCGACCCTGTGGGCGCCGTGTTCTTCGATGTCGACGGCACCCTCGTCCCCGGCACCAGTTCCTCGGTCTATCTGGCCGGTTTCCTCGGCCACCGGGACGAGCTGGCCATGGCTGAGACCGCCTACGCCCGCGGCGACTGGGACAACCGGGACGTCTGCGAACTCGACGCCAAAGGCTGGGCGGGCGCGAGCGAGAAAGACGTCTGCGGCTGGCTGGAGGGGCTTCCCCTCATCCCGGGCATCACCCAGACCGTTGCCTGGTGCCGGCGCAACGGGCTGGTACCCATGCTCGCGACCCTCGCCTGGTCACCCGTCGGCAGCTACCTGAGCGGCCGCTTCGGCTTCCACGCCTTCAGCGGACCGAGGCTGGAGACCCTCGGCGGCAAGTTCACCGGCCGCGTCGCCCGCTACTTCGACGAATACGACAAACGAGACGCCGCCCTCGCCCAAGCCCACCACCTGCGGCTGGCCCCCCACGCGTGCGCCGCCATCGGCGACAGCCGCTCCGACCTGCCCCTGTTCGCCTCCCTCCCCCTGAGCATCGCGTTCAACGCCACCGCCCCAGCGCGGGCGGCCGCGACCCTCACCGTGGACAGCGGCGACCTCCAGGACGTACTCCCCGCCCTGAGCCGCCTGATCACCACCCCGCGCAGCACTCGCTGACAGCCGCAACACGAAACGGCCACCCCACAGCAGCCCGCCGCCCCGGCCAGGCGGCTGGTAGCGCACCCGCCCGCGGTACGGGCCGTGCAGCCCACCGGGCCAAACCCCGCACGGACAACCCCCACAGCCGCGCTTACTGCGGTGGCGGGCCCGGCAACGTCTTGGGGCGGCAGACGTACACCCGGCGCGCATCCGCCCCGGCCGGTGCGCGGCCTGCCCGAGCGCCGCCGGCCCGGGACGAACCCGAACCGCGGCCATGGCCCCGGGCGCTGCCCGGCAGTGATCACGACGCATGCTTCAGACGATCGCCCTGGCCGCGGGTGGCCCGGCCGGCGCCCGGCCGGCGGCCCCGGCTCGGGCTGCGGACCACCAGGGCGGCGATCCTGCGGCAGCTCCGCTTGCCGCCTGATCCGCCCGTGGGCACCGCTCGGGTCCCTGGCGTGGACGAGTCCGCATTCCGCAAAGGACACACCTACAGGACCGTGCTCGTCGACGCCGAAACCGGCCCCCCCGTCGATCCGCTGCCGGACCGCACCGCAGACACCCCTCGCTACGCGCTCACGGAACACCCCCGGCACCGAGACCGTGTGCCAAGAATCGATACAGCCCGCTTCAGCAAAGCCACCCAACGGGCCGCCCCCCGGCGCGCTACAGGTCACCGATCATCGGCACGCGCTCCACAGCCTGACCCGCGCAGCGGAACGTACCCCCCGCGCATCGGCCCTGCCTGCGCAAAGACGCCGACACGACAGCCCCTGACGCACTTCTCCCAACTCACCGAACCGATGCCGCCCCCGAGCGATCCGCCGAACCCAGACCTCGCCCGTTCAAGCCCTGCACCCAGCAGCAATACCGAACAGGAGGGACCAGTGCGGCCCAGCCCAAGCGCCGACGACGGGGGAGCTTGCGTCACAAGACCACCGTGACCTTTCCTGCCAAGCCGCCTTGAAGGAAGCACGTGTGCGCGGCGTGGATCTCCTGGAGGCCGAAGGCGGCGTGCACGCGCAGGTGCAGGGAGCCGTCGTCGACGAGCCTGGTCAGCTCGTTCAGCCCTGCGCCGTCCTCGCGCACCTGGTTCACGGTCGTGCGCACCCGGCGGGAGGAGGAGAGGTCGGGGACCGGGCCGGCCTGGGTGGCGATCGACGCGTATCGGCCGCCATCGGCCACTGCCCCGGTCACGAACGCCCCGAAGGTGTCGAAGACCGCGTCATACTGACGCTCCCGCAGAGCGCCGGCCTCGGTGGTCACCAGGCCGGCACCGTGGTCACGGGCGAAAGCGACGTGCGTATCGCGGGAGACCAGCGCATCGACCGTGACGCCGCGTGCCCGGGCGATCTGCAACGCGAGCCCGCCGACCGCCCCCGCCGCGCCGGCGATCAGCAGCCGCTCCCCGGCCTCGACCGCCAGCCAGTCCAGCGTCTGCAAGGCTGTCAGCCCCGCAAGCGGCAACGTGGCGGCCTCCAGCAGACTGACCGACCGCGGCGCGGCGGCCACCGCCTGCGCGGGAAGCGCGACCAGATCGGCCCAGGTTCCCCGGCCGGTGCCCAGCTGGTGCGACATGGCGATCACGCGCTCACCGGCGCGCAGCGGCGCTGCTGCCACCGTCGACCACGATGCCGGCCAGGTCCCAGCCCAGCGTCATCGGCAAAGGCGGCGTTCCCTCCCCGATGGCTCCCTGCCGCGTCTTGTCATCGACAGGATTGATGCTGGTCGCAACCGTGCGGATCAGCACCTCTCCCCGGCCCAGTTCAGGCTCGGGGACCTCGACGACGCCCAGGACGTCAGGAGTGCCGAAGTGATCGATCTGTATGGCGCGCACGAAAAGCCCTTCACCTGAGGGGTCTGACGGCAGGCCTCAACACCAGTGATGATCAAGGAATTCCGGTGCAGCACACCCGCGCACACTGGCCCAGCAAACAGCTGCCCGCCATGCTGCCCACCACCCCGGTCAGGACCCAACAGCACCCCTGGCCGCTTTCCCCAACCCCTTCATCACCTTCCCCCCTCCAGCCCGGGAACCGGGCCACAGGGGGCAGATCACCGCTCCTGACCAGCACCCGGCACAAGACATGCGACCGCCACACCGACTCCCCCCAAGCAGCTACCCCCCGTTCTCCGCGGCCCGCACACCCCCCCGGTTCACACCGGCCACCATGCCCGCCTACCACCCCGCCCCGCCCCGAACACCACTGACTGGGCAGCCGGCCACCCCCACACCCGCCCGGCCGAGCCCGACCACCACACGCCCCCTGGCCCACACCACCCCAGCGCACCGCAACCCCACCACCCGCACCACACGCCACCACCCGCCCCGCAACCCCACCACCCGCACCGCCCTCAGGCAGAACACCAGCAAACCGGGGCCGGGAACCGGGGCCGCGCGAGCAGATCAAGACACCGGATCGGCACACCGCCCCCGGGCAGCCGGAGCCCGGCCCGGGGGATCAGGGACCGCCCGGGGGCACGTTCACACCGCGCATCACCAGCGCCCATATCTCCGCCAGCTGCTCCCGCGCACTGCCCCCACCATGCACATGCCCACCCCCAGCCCCATCCCCGCCGCCGGGGCCCGCCAGCCGGCACCGCACCAGCGCCTCCGCACCCGTCACCAGATGAGCCGCCAGCGCCGCAAGCGTCACCCGATCACCCCCCGCGCCCAGCTCCTCCTGGTCCGCGCCCTCCAGCAACTCCTCGATCACCGGCGCCCACACCCCGCACCACACACCCCCCACACCACCGCGCTCCCGCGCCAGCCGCGCCGCCGCCCGCACCAACGCCTCCGACTCCAGCAACCCCGCCAGCTCCAGCGTCAACGCCACCACCCCCTGCAGCGCACCCCCGCCCTGCGCCCGTACCTTCTCCACCACCCCACACGCCACCGCCATCCCCTCCCCCTGCACCGCCTGAGCCAGCGCATCCTTCGTCGGGAAATGAAACGTCAACGCCCCCATCGAAATCCCCGCCGCCGCCCGCACCCGCGCCAGCGACGTCCCCTCAAACCCCGCCCGGTCGAACTCCCCCGCCGCAGCCGCCACCAACACCCGCCGCGTCCGCTCAGCCCGCTCCTGCCTCACCACAACCCCCCACCCACCCACACCCGCCCCGCCGCCCGGCCCCCACCGGCCACACCCGGCACCAACCCCGAAGCAACCCAGCAAACCGACAACACCCAGAACGCCGAGAACGCCGAGAACGCCGAGGCAGCCGGGGAGCCAGCCAAAGCACAGGCGGCGCCACCACGCCGGCAGGACACGGCCGCCAAGCCGCCCTGCCCACCAGCCAGATGACCACCACGGCGGCAGAGCGCCGGCGCGCAGACACCCAAGCCCACCACCCCACCGCGGGCCAAGGACCCCAGACCGTAACCCCCGCGAACCACCACGCCAGCCCGCCGGCAGCCCGCCAGATACGAGTGAGCGACAACACCGGCGCACGACGAGGGCAGCAGAACGCACAGACCAGGAGCCAGCAGAACACGACGGGCCGAGGCCACCGGACCCTGCTCCCCCGCGCCCACCACGCCACAGCGGCGCCAGACAGTCAGAGCACCGCCGTGCGGCGGAAGGCCACCACAGCGACGCGAGCCCACCAGGCCGCTGCCACGACAGGCACCAGGACGACGTCCACACCCGGCAACCGGCCCACCCCCACCGCCCCACGCCGGCAGACCCCTGCGCCAGCCCACCCAACTCCGCGCACCCACGGCCCCACGTCCGCGCCGGTGCACGGCCACCGCAGCGCAACCGGCCGCGAACAGCCCCAGCCGCGAAGCCATAGGGCCACAGGCGTCAGGCGCGAGCAAACCACCCCTGCGCGAGAACGCAAGCGGACCGCAGCAACCACCCGCGGCCCGCCGGCGGCGGGACACCGGCACCACACCCCCACAGCCGGGCACCACGGCAAGGCCGCCGCGGGGCGGACACAAACCCCCACGAGCGCGGCCGCGGACAGGAACACGGCCGCGCCCAGGGCCGGTACAGAAAGGAAAAGGACTGCTCACAGGTCTCCAGAGGGCCTTGCCGTTGCGTATGCCACACCACCCTTCGCCCCCCAACACCCCCCACACAACACCGACCTGGGAAAGAAGCCACCACTTTCCCCCACCCCCCACCGACCTGCCCAAGTTGCGCACACCCCTCCACCCCGCTAGAAAAAGAAAGCGAACGTTCTCTATTCTTTTGGGGCCGTCACCGAGAAGGGAACGCACCATGACCGACCAGCACACGGCCGGCACCCGCCACCTTGCAGACGACGCGGACCTCTACGCCTACACCGAAACGCTGTTCGGCCACCTCCCCCGCGCCGACCAGCGCCGCTGGGCCCAGGTCTACCTCAAAGGCCTCCTCACCACCCCCGGCAAAAAATCCGTCCGCCGCCTCGCCGCCGCCGTCTCCACCTCCCCCACCGCCTCCCAGTCCCTCCAGCAGTTCATCAACGCCAGCCCCTGGGACTGGCGCCCCGCCAGAGCCGAACTCGCCCGCCTCACCGAACAACACACCCCCATCCACGCCTGGACCATCGGCACCGCCGTCCTGCCCAAACGCGGCGCCCACTCCTGCGGCGTCCACCGCCGCTTCGACCCCACCGCCGGACGCACCGTCAACTGCCAAGTCGGCCTCGGCATATTCCTCGCCACCCCCACCGCCCACATCCCCGTCGACTGGCGCCTCCTCCTACCCGACCCCTGGGACCAAGACCCCACCCTGCGCCAACGCACCAAAATCCCCACCACCGCCCGCCACCGCCCCCTATGGGCCCACACCCTCGACCTCATCACCACCCTCACCCACCACACCACCCACACCCCCCCACCCCTCATCGCCGACCTCACCAACCACCCCGACACCACCACCCCCCTCACCCACACCCTCACCCGCCACAACCACGACTTCATCCTCGCCATCCCACCCACCACCCCCATCCAACCCACCCACCACCGACCCCCCACCAACTACCGCCACACACCCCCCACCCACCACACCCAAACCGCCCACCACCACCTCACCCACACCCACCACACCACCACCCACCACCACCCCCAAAAAACCATCTCCACCCTCATCCACCTCCCCACCCACCCCACAACACCCCACCACCCCACCCACCACCGCACCTACCGCCTCTTCACCCAAACCCGCCCCCCACACCACCCCCCCGCCCCCATCTACCTCACCAACCTCACCCACACCCCCATCGACCAACTCACCACCCTCACCCACCACACCACCCACACCCAACACACCCTCAACACCCTCCAACACCACTACGGCCTCACCGACTTCGAAGGCCGCTCCTACCCCGGCTGGCACCACCACATGACCCTCGTCTCAGCCGCCTACACCTACCACCACCTCACCCCCACCCCCACCCCCCAACCCCCAACCCGCATAAACACACACGCCACGGCACCCACCAGCCAGCACCACACCTGCAAGACCGGCTCCAGACCAAGACGGACGGCCGAGGGCCTCACGCTCCAACAGCCACTACCGCTCCCCCAAGGAGCCGTTCAACACCGGCCGGCTGCTCACCCCTCAGCTTGACCACTACGGCCAAACCCCGACCGGCACCAACCACTACTCACTCCCATCCGGCTGATCGGCAAACGGGTGAGGCCATCCCGCACCCCCGCCCCTCCCTTGGTGGCCAACCACCAGAACCGGAAATGAACCGGCACGAGCACCTGATCACCAACGGCGCCGTCCGCCTGCAGCCGGACCATCACCCAGAGACCCCGGTCCGCAAGCCCGGCGCCCTCCCGGCTCCCCCGCTCTCCAACAAACCCGCCCTGCAGGCACGTTCACCCGGCCCCACGACGCCTGGTGCGCTCAGGCCATGAAGATCCACGACGAGCAGGACGGCATCCGCCCAATTGATCAAGGCGCTGCTACCCGGACCCCACACGACACACGAACACGTCGCCGGCGCCCCTGACACCCCTACCGGCCCCCGGTGCCGGCACACACGCGAACGCACCCAGCCACACACCGACCACCGGGCCCTGTCACTAATCCTGTGATACCGGGTCGGCCGAACTGAGCAGCCCCCACGCCATGGCTCAAGAACCTTCATGACCCTGAGGAGTAGACGACTTCGCTCCCCTGCTCAAGAAGCACAACTACACAACACTGCCGACCAACCCCCAAGCCAACCAACCCCTCGACGCCCCGCCCGGACGGGGAACAGCCGACAGTCGCCCGGCGGCCACAGGATGCTCTCTCACTGCGGCACAAGCCCTCTGACACAATGCAGGCATCACAGACAGACCAGCCACAGGCAAAGAAACAGCAAAGGACACCTGAAACCCCAGCTCAGGAAGGTGGTCCCCGCGCAGGCGGGGGTGTTCCGACCCACATGGCCGGAGACGACGTGACCTTACAGTGGTCCCCGCGCAGGCGGCGGTGTTCCGTGGGAGCCCCCCGCGCCTGCGGCTTTGACGGCGTGGTCCCCGCGCAGGCGGGGGTGTTCCGATGGCGCTCGGCTGCTTTGCGAGCGTGGGGCAGTGGTCCCCGCGCAGGCGGGGGTGTTCCGGCCTGCGGCGAGGTGGTGCTCGTGATGCCGTGGTGGTCCCCGCGCAGGCGGGGGTGTTCCGCCGCTGGATCAGCTCGATCAGCTGACGAGTAAGTGGTCCCCGCGCAGGCGGGGGTGTTCCGGCAGGCCCGAGACCGTGCCCGCCCCACGGCGGGTGGTCCCCGCGCAGGCGGGGGTGTTCCGGCCCGGAGGGCGACGGATGGCAGGTCGACCGTGTGGTCCCCGCGCAAGCGGGGGTGTTCCGGTCATCGCTGGCCTCCCTTCATCGGCTCGGCCGTCCTCCCCGCACAGGCGGGGGTGTTCCGGTGCCGGGCGTGACGTCGGTGGGCGGGATGCTGTCCTCCCCGCGCAGGCGGGGGTGTTCCGGACCTGGTCGCCGTCCTGGACCGCGCGGTCTCGTGATCCCCGCGCAGGCGGGGGTGTTCCGGCCCGGTCGATGAGGTCCCGGTAGTCCGGGTCGTGGTCCCCGCGCAAGCGGGGGTGTTCCGTACGAGCCGTACTTCCTCGCCGTCGCCCAGGTGTGGTCCCCGCGCAGGCGGGGGTGGTCCGTACACGCACTCGACGTGCCATCCGGCCGCCGTGTGGTCCCCGCGAAGGCGGGGGTGGTCCGCTGGAGCCGAGCGTGTTCTCCGTGCTGACGCCGTGGTCCCCGCGAAGGCGGGGGTGGTCCGAACGTCGGCTCCATCGGCAGCATCTTCGGGTGGTCCCCGCGAAGGCGGGGGTGGTCCGAACGTCGGCTCCATCGGCAGCATCTTCGGGTGGTCCCCGCGAAGGCGGGGGTGGTCCGCTGCGGAACCCGGCCACCATCAACGCCCTCGTGTGGTCCCCGCGAAGGCGGGGTGGTCCGACCAGCGCCACACGGTCCGCGCGGTCGGTGTAGTGGTCCCCGCGAAGGCGGGGGTGGTCCGTCGGCGTGGGCCGCGGCGACCGAGGGCATGTCGTGGTCCCCGCGCAGGCGGGGGTGTTCCGTAGATCTGGCACGGGTCCGGCCAGTCCGAGTCGCGGTCCCTGCGTAGGCGGGGGTGTTCCTGAGCGAGCAGGTGACGCACCATGGCGCCTAGAGTGGTCCCTGCGTAGGCGGGGGTGTTCCGGGCCGGTCGGTGAGATAGAGCCGTCGTCCGTCGTGGTCCCCGCGCAGGCGCGGGTGTTCCGTGACCACCGGCCTCGACCCCGACTACGCGGACGTGGTCCCCGCGCAGGCGGGGGTGTTCCGTTCCGCCAGTGCCGCGCGAGCCGTCGCCGTGTGTGGTCCCCGCGCAGGCGGGGGTGTTCCGCAGCAGACCCAGCAGCAGACCACGCCGAAGAAGTGGTCCCCGCGCAGGCGGGGGTGTTCCGTCATGGCCTCGGTGCTCACGGCGGTCTACTTCGTGGTCCCCGCGCAGGCGGGGGTGTTCCGGTGATCTCGTCGGGCAGCATCCACCCGGGGAGGTGGTCCCCGCGCAAGCGGGGGTGTTCCGGTCAGCCAGGCGATGAAGTCGCACGTGGTCTTGTGGTCCCCGCGCAGGCGGGGTGTTCCGGCGGCGAGTTCATGGGCGGATGCGTCCCAGTCGTGGTCCCCGCGCAGGCGGGGGTGTTCCGATCTCCACGTTGGCCGTGCCGGGCTCTTCGACGCGGTCCCCGCGCAAGCGGGGGTGTTCCGTACAACGCCCGCGATGTGGTGTTCCAGATCGAGTGGTCCCCGCGCAGGCGGGGGGTGTTCCGGCGAGCGCATGACCTCGCGCGGCATATCCTCAGTGGTCCCCGCGCAGGCGGGGGTGCTCCGGCGTGGGAGGCGACTGAGGCCGCCCGCGAATCGTGGTCCCTGCCCGAGCGGGGGGGTTCCGCCGACCGCCGCTACGACTGGGGCTGGGAGATCGTGGTCTCCGCGCGAGCGGGGGTGTTCCGTCGCGTGCTTCCTCCAGGGAGGGCAGGCCCTCGTGGTCTCCGCGCGAGCGGGGGTGTTCTGTCAGCCGCCCGGCGCTCCGCGTCATCGGCAGCGTGGTCCCCGGGCGAGCGGGGGTGTTCCGCTTCGCGGGCGTCGATGACGATGGTTTGCTGAGTGATCCCCGCGTGAGCGGGGGTGTTCCGCTGGGGTTGTCGTAGTCGCCACGGCCGGGATCGTGGTCCCCGCGTGAGCGGGGGTGTTCCGCCGGATTCGGGCTCGTCCTCCTCGCGCCAGAAGTGGTCCCCGCCCGAGCGGGGGTGTTCCGGTTCCGTGGCTGTGCGACATCCCTGACTGTGAATGGTCCCCGCGCGAGCGGGGGTGTTCCGGCGACCAGGACGACGACGTCGGGCTGGAGCGGGTGGTCTCCGCGCGAGCGGGGGTGTTCCGGAGGTCACCGGCGGGCAGTGGTCCCCGCGCAGGCGGGGGGCAGTTGGGCGCCGCAGTTCCCTGTGAACAAGCCGTGGGGGTCATCCCCACGCGTGTGAAGAGCAGGACTGCGAGACCGGCTGCCGGACGTCGGCCGCGAACACAGAAAGCAGCCGCAGCAACGAGTGTCCGGCGGCCTTGGGCCAGGAACCATATTCATGAACGCTGCTGTATGGGTGCAACTGTCAACATTCCGCACCCATGCGCCTTGCCCCGTCCGATGCCTGCAGCGATCTTCTCGCGCAGCAGGTCGGCGTCGAGGACTCGGGCTGTCCCGTCGAATTGGGTGCGGGAGTGCTGGATGAGCTGCTTTGTGGTGCGGTTCTTGGACGGTTTGTAGCCGCTCACCATGACGAGTGGCTGAGCGTCGATGTGCAAGGGTTCCAGGCCGGCTGCGGTGGCCTGGCGTTCCCACCATCCGACTGCGGCATTGCCGCTCAGGGCGACAACGGGAGGGAGTTTGTACGCCTCGCGGGAGGTTGCTCCGGGTTTACGCACGGGGTTGGCCACGCAGCGGTAGTGGACCACTGTTCCTTTGCAAAGGCTTGACAACAGACTCTCGAGCGAGCGGGTTTCAATGCTGCCGTAGGTGTCCGGCAGGCGCGAGGGGTCGGGTTTGACTTGACTTTGCAGGAGAATTTGCGGCCCGCGTGGGGTTTCCTCGGCTCGGAACAAGACGCCGAATGCTACTCGGGCAGGACCTTCGACTCCGTCAGGGAACATCTGGAGCAAACGTTGATGCAACCGGATTCCTTGAGCGTTGCCACTAAGGTCCCGGTGGACTTCAGGAGAGCTGGCCGAGGGCAGGATGCGGGTCAGCCACAGTGTCACCAGGCACTCCTCTTTGGCGCAGTGAAATGGGTGTCGGTATAAAGCTGGAGCTTCTTCAGGTAGTCGGTGGCGAAGCCTCCGTACTCGGCATCCGGGAGGAGGGCAGAACGACGGTACAGCGATCGGGGTCTGTACTGGCGTGCTGACGGTGCGAACGACATTGGTTCGTCGGTGACTTCGCCGCTGTGATGGTCGCCGTGGTCGTGGTCTGGGACGACTTTGGTTAGGGGAAGAATCCCGAGCGGTCTGTCGCCGTAGAATTCGATCGGCTGCGGACTAGTGCGTGGCTTCTTGATTGCCAGCGGCATTCGCGTCAGGTGCTGCAGCGGGTCCTCCACGATTCCGAGCAGGATCGGTCCCTCTGGCGGGCAGGATCGACGGCCAAGAAAGAGGGGCCAGCGCGGGGTCCTCAGGGCGTCAGCACACGACTGGAGCAAATCTTCGTCGTCGGATGTGAGTGCAACGGTGAAAGAGGCGTCGGCAAGGTAGTAGCGTTTGGACACCAAAGTGCCCTTACCCTCGGACCGGTGTTCGCCATTGACGGTAATGACTGTCTCGTCGGCCGGTAGTCCGCCGCCTACGGTATGGAAGTCGGACAGTACGACACCGGGGCGGTCGACTCGGACGGTCATCGACAGCGCCGTGAGATCGTCCAGGGAGGCGCCGCGCGGTCGGCCGAGACCTGCAGCCAGCATGCCGATGACGCCGGACCGGGTGGGGAACCGGGCTGTGTCACGCTGCAGGTACTTGCTGTGGGTGCCCCAGGACTGCAGTGGGCCTGCTAGGCGCAGTAGCAGTCCGCGGGCGGGCCTTGCGGTCACTGCGGGTGCTCGGCAAGGGCGATGGCTACGGCTGCGGTAACGAGAGCTTCGAAGGAGGAGTGCCGCTCTCCAAGGTGCTCCAGCTTGTCGAAATGAAGAGAAGCGTGCCCTGCGTGCAGGACGCGGTCGCGGCCGAGAAGCCTATTCGCGGCCTCAGAATAGGCGTCGACATTTTGGACTGACCGCGCGACGTAGCCGCCGTGTTGGGCAGAGCGTACGGGTTCTTCGAAGGCGGCGGCGAATGACAGCGGCCGGTCGGAGCGGACTGCTACGTGCACCAGGTGCGGGAGCGAGTGTGGAGCGGTGGAGTTCTTCTTCGCTTGCGGTAGTGACTCGATGAAGGAGAGGAGGAACTGGCCGGCGAGTTCGCGGGCGGCTTCGAGTCCGATGTCGTAGTCGTCGCTCAGATTCTTGACAAGCTCCTCGAGGTCTACGGTAGCGAACCGGTAGAAAGTGCCGGTGCTGAACTCGGCTGTGCCCATGTGGCCACTGCCGGTTTCGTCGTCTTTCGCCGCGGTGACATCGTCAACGGCTGCGAAGTAGTCGAGTTCGACTTCGGTGGTGTGCGTGGTGAAAGCGTGTGCGACCTGCACGGCGCCGTCGACGCCTGCTTGGTTGACCTCTGCGAGCATGCGGCCGAAGAGGTTGATTACTCCGTTTCTCTTGATAAGGACCTTGTCGATCTTTCCTTTCAATGCACTCTCAGGCTTACTCCTTGCCTTGCCCGTGAAGTCGACCGCGAGTGCGTCTTTATGCGCTTCAGCGATGTCTGCCAGTTCTTGGACAGCGTCTTCGGGGAGGTAGATGAGTGCGTTGGTCAGGATTTTATTCGTGATGGGTTGCTTGTCTTTGCCCTTGGCCACCTCCCACTTAATGCTGCTTCCTGTCGCGACATGCGCGCCGGCGCGTTCGGCGATCGCCTGGTCCCATCCCCGTTCGCGGAGGGCATCGGCGACCCGCTCGCCAATGCGGCGTGTGCGCAGGGCCTTGTCGCCGAGTTTGTCCTGGAAGTGTTCGCGGACGGCCCGTTTCCAGGACTGGCTGGACACACGAGTACGCAGGGCGTCGCCGTAGAGCATGGTTTTCACCGAGTTGGTGTCGTCCCGGTTCAGGTTCGCGTAGGGGACGGGTTGGATGATGTGGATGTCGATGAAGCGTGGCTTGAGGTTCATGGGGTGGCTCCTGTGGGTGAGGAAGGGTCAGTCCTGGTAGGCGGCGGTGGTCCGGTAGAAGTCCTGCAGCCAGCGGCGGCTGATGCGTCCGGACCGGTAAGGCCAGTCGACGAGGTCTGCCAGCAGCTGTCCCCAATCGATGGGGGCGCCCGCGGCGCGCACCTGGTTGACCGCAGCAGGCAGGTGCAGCTGGATGCCGCGGGTGCTCTGCCGTGTCAGAAGGTTGATGCGGTTTTCTGCGGCGCTCATCCGAAGGGAGGCGCCCTGTGCGATGACGGCTTGTCCCAGAGTGGAGCCGAACGAAGAGCCGTACGGGGCGGGCACAGAGGGAGCATCTTCCTTGCCCGCTTCGCCGCTCTCCTGGAGGTTTTGCTCCTGTGCCGCCTCGGGCTTGTCTGTGCTGTCTTCGTCTTCTTCCTGGCTGGGCGAGAAGGCGTGTCGGGGCTGGGCGGCGATCAGCGAGGCTACGGTGTAATACGCCTGTGCTGTGGCGTCGTCGCACTCTTCCGGCACTCGGGAGGCCAGCAGCCGGTGCATGGGGCGGGCGCGCGGGTGGTTGAGGTCGCGGCGCAGCCCCGCTCGTAGCGCTGCATGTGCGCCTGGATCCGTACGGCACAAGCGTTCGATGCTCGCGGTGAACGCGGCGTAAGCGGCACGATTCTTCTGGCGCTTGCTCGCTTCAGGGGCTTGAGAGGTCACTGCGGGGGTCCTTGAGTCGGCGGGGGCGGTCACGACTTCTTGGCCGCCTTTTTCTTCTTCGCTCGCTCCATCGCCTTGAGCGGGTCCTTCACCGCGGCAAGAATGATCGCTCTCGCGCCGGCGACGGCCTTCGCGCCTCGTGCTGTGCGTGTCACGGAGCCGGTCACCGTGTCGTACGCTCCCAGCGCGTGCTGCCCGAAGGCCCGGCATGCGTTCTGGAAGTCGAAGTTGGATTCCGCGGTTTTGTCGGATCGTGCCAACTGTCGAAATCGTGACCAGAACTCGTCCTCCGCTGCCGGCCAGTAGCGTGCTGCGACCGCGTCCTGCCAGGTTCCCGGATTGTTTTTCTTGTCATCCGTGTACTTCAGCCAGGCTTCCTTGGTGGCCAGATTCAGCCGTTCCCAGAAGAGCTCGCCCAACTCGCGGAGTTGGCGTACGGGCAGGTCGGTGCTCATCGCCGCTTGCTCGACTCGGGTCAGGAGCATGGGAGTCGTGGAATCGACGTATTGGCGGTTGGCCGCCTGGGCGGCGTCCTGCTCGAAGCCGAGCGCGCGTATCCGCAGGTACTCGCTGACGTCGAAGGCGTGGTCCATGACTCTTGGCTGGATGGGGCTGGAGTCGTCCAGTTGCTTGAGTAGAAGGGCGTCGATGTCCCGCCATAGAGAGCGGGAGGAGTCTGCGAGGCGAGGGAAGGTGTCTCCGTCGTCGTCGATGTCCCAGATCAGGTAGTCGTCCTGCGGCCGGATCCGTTCGGCGTTGTAGGCCCAGGTGACGTACGCGTCAGCCACGTGCTCACCGTCCTGGTGGGGAACGAGGTAGAGCGAGTGCTGTGAGCAGGCGGTGAGTTGTGAGCAGGGGCCCTGTGGTTCGGGCATCGGCTTGAGCGGGTCGGGGAGGTCGTCACGCTCCCAGGGGCACAAATCGGTCTGCCGGCTGACCTCGTCCGCAGGCGGAGTCAGTCCGGCCAGTAGCGTCAGGAAAAGGTTGTCGCATTCCGGGTGATACGACAGTGCAGCTCGCAGGGGTGCGGCCTTCGCATGGTGGTGGCTTACCTCGCCAACCGTGCGTGTCGAGAGGGTGCCGGGGGCTCCCCAGTAATGCCAGGTCAGCAGTGACAGTGTCGCTTGCGCGAGGCTGGGGGGGACTGGGTCGTGATGGCTCCAATGCCCGAACCAGGAGTGATTGTTGCCTGCTGCCCGGCTCATGATCAGCTTATGGGCCCCGGCAGTGTTCTTGCTGTCGCACTGGTCGGGCAGGCGGGGGTCCTGAAGCCATGGACGATCACGATCGAACAGGTTGAAGCGGTGGCTCCACTGCTCGAAGTAGCCTTCGACGCCGGCTTGGCGGCCATGGGGAAGTTCCTTGTTCCGCTCGAAGAGGCCCTGTTCGAGGACTTCCTCACGCCGATCGCCCCAGCTTCCGGGGCGGGCTTCGTCCAGGCCGGTGATTCGGGCGGTGAGCGCGTACAGCACGCGCAGCAGAGCGGAGTGGGCCGGAGCTTCCGGGATCAGCAAAGAGCGGATCTCTGGTGCCCGTAGGAACATGTCCCTGAGGCCCACTTCCGGTGGGCCTGACTTTCCCTCCACCCATGCGACGGGAATCCATGGCTGGTCGATCAGATTAAACGCAGGCGTGGTCACGCCCCTCCCCCGTGTCGGACGTGCACCGAATGCTAGACGGACGGGCGGGGTGGCGCGGGGTGTTACGGAAACCGGCCAGCTATCAGGCCGGTTTCCGTCATGCAGAAGCGGTTTTCCCCGTCGCTGTACACCCACTCACCGTCCTGCAGGGTGAGGTTGAACCGCAGGACGGTCTTGAGCGCGGCCACCTCACGCCACGATGCGTTGGCATCGCCCTCCACACCCTCGACGAGTCGCTTGGGCACCGGAATCAGATAGGGGACGAGCTGGCCGGGCTTCGGTCTCTTCTTCTTGGAGTCCCGCTCGAGCTCCACCTGCAGGACACCGTCCTCCAGCAGATTCCCTGGGTACAGGCACACCACGTGCATGGCATCCTCGCCGAGCACGGAGGAGAGCAGTTCGGGCTCCATACCGCCGTAATCGCGGCTCAGCAGGCTGAGGTCGCCATCGAGGTCCCGTGGTCCAGGTACCGCCAGCCAACCTGCGGTACCGCTAGCTCTGCGTTCTTGAACCGTGCGCTTGTTGTCGAGCCGCTGGAGCTCACGAGCCGCTCGCTCTCCCAGGCCGTCGACGAGGTCGTCGGCGTACACCTCATCCAGCAGTGAGGGCAGGGCCTCGGGCAAGGAAACCGTCCTGCCCGTTCCCAGGACCATGCCGGTGCGCCGCACCAGCGCGGCGTCGTCCAGTTCGGTCCGGTTGCCCGCTTGAAGCACGACAAGCCGCGCGCTCTCACCCGTGCTCTGCGCCGCACGAGCCATCAGGCTCACGAGAGGCGCCGGGCCGGAGATGACCAGGTCGAAGTGCAGACCCCGGACGTGCTCCAGCATCGGCGTCGTCACCAGCACGGAAGGGCCGCCCACCCCACCCTTGGCAGAGAAGACACTGCGACAGGCTGCGAGACGCTGCCATCGGTCTTTGTTGCGCATCTGTTGGTGAACCACGGTCACATCAAGCTCGGGCAGGTCCTGCGTGAGCCGGCGGAACGTGAAAATGGCTTCCTCGGGCGTCGAGCAGTACACAGCGGCTGTTCCATCACCAGCTGCGGCCAGCGGTGCAAGGGCCTGCCGGATCTCGTCGTACGGCGCACCGCCAGCGACCGTGATGCCGAGAGTGCCGGTATGGATATCCCCGGCAGGCTGGAGGGGCAGGTGTCTGCCTCCGGACTGCGCATCCACGAACGACCACCCTGGTAGCCCCCGAGGCTGCGTCAGAGGTTCTTTCCCCCCTCCCGCGCCACGACGGTAGGCCGCCAGCATCGCATCCACCGACCTGTCCGCAGCCAAAGCGGCCAGGACGACCGGGATCTGCAGCGCAGCCGCCCACTCCAGGAACCGGAGCATCAGCTTCTGCCCCCACGCCCCACGGGCATGAGCCTCATCCACCACAATGACCTTGCCGGAAAAGGCAAACAGCCTCATCACGTTGAACTTCACCGGCATGACAGCCTGCAAAAGCTCGTCCACCGTTCCCGTACCGAACGGAGCCAGAAGCGCACGATGGTGAGAGTTGAGCCAACTGTCCGCTGCCAGGGCCCACTCCTCACCAGCCTCCGCACAGACCTCCCTTGCCGCATTGGCCTGCACCCACTGCTCCATGGCCTCCGCCGGCTTCAACCGGGACGAGCTGTGAAGCAACAGCGCCCCCTTGGGCCCTGTCAGAGCCTGCCGCCCGAAATCAAGCACCTGTTCCATGTGACTGTCGGCCGCTGCACCGGTCGGAAGCGCATAAAAAAGCCCCCGCGCATTCGCCGCATGCCCGAGAACCGCCGCTGCATGAAGAGCCACTTCTGTACGATCCTGTGACGCCGGTCCCGTCACCACCACCATGCCCGGCCCATGCTCGGCTACCAAGTCAGGCAACTGGTCTGCGACGCTTGCCGCAAGGCCAGACTCGCCAAGACGCGCAGGCGGGTAGGACGGCCGAGCAAAGCGCGTACCCAGCAAATCCGTCTGCTGCACCAGAGGCGGAGCCGCGGTGCGGGCAACCTGCCAGTAAGCATCCAGTTCGTCCGGAGTTCCAGCCCACCCCTCCCCCCTCAGCCGGGTCCGGACCCCGTCTTGGATACTGGCCAGCCAGTCCGACACGATCACCAGCCCCGCCAGGACAACAGCCGCCCCCGGCGTCATCTGCCCTGCCGGAACCCCCTTTGCCCCGGTGACTCTGCGTACCTCATCGAAGTGGATCCGCCGCTGCTCCTCCCAGCTTCCCGCTCCCAGACCGGGGTGACGCGCGACAGGACACCTTGAGTCCTTGTCATAGACCACCGGATGGAAACCACCGCCGTGTCCGCCGAGCAACTGGGCCACGGCATGACTGAGCTGAGTCTGCGGACGCCGCTGTGACGACGGGTAGCCGATCTCCTTGAACGCCCGCACCAGCCACCAGTGGGTCGCCGCTTCATGCGACTGTTTGTCCTGCGCAGCGCTAGCACCAAATCCGTATCCCGGCTCACCGATCAACTCCTGTGCCAGCAGCTCCCTGTCCTTACGCTTCGGCCCTCCGCTCTGCAGCTGGAACGGGACACTGATCTTCCCGACGTCATGCAGCCCCGCCCAGAACGCCACAAGCGCCCGCGCCTGCTCATCCTCAACCTGCAGCGCCTGTGTCACCATGCTCCGCTGGTGCACGGTCAACAGCTCGTCCCAGACGACCTCGGCAACAGCTGCCGTGTCCAGGAGATGACAGATCAAAGGGTGCGCGTGCTGCACACCGCCGGCACTCTTGCCCAGCCCGGCATGCTTGCCCCAAAGACGGGAGTCCAGTGACACGGATTCTCCTTGTCGCAGATTCGCGGCGCATGCCTGCTCCAGAAGCGGGAAGCGGAAGGATCCACACCTGAACATATCGCCACCTCGCAGGGGCGATACGAAGGCCAGCGAAGTTTCGGTCAACCGCAAGCACGCCAACATCTTTACGCAGTAGACTACTTACCGCTGCACGCCTCCCTAAGGTGAGCGGAACCCCACTGGCTCTCCAGCCGGCGGCACTGTCGGGACAAACACATGACCCTCCCGAGGGACGTGGCGCTTTGCCCTCGGCCGTGTGATGCCACGTGGAGATACAGTGTCCCGGTTCTTGCCCAAGTTCGCCCTGCGTCGCGAGACCCTCCTCAAGGCCTCTCGTGTAGTGGTCAGCACGGTACTCCGTGTCCTGATCAGCGAACTCGTCAGCTGGCTCATCTGAGCCACGGGTGACGGATCCCAGGGGTCCGTCACCCCTTATGTGAAAGCAATGCCCCGTCGGCGGGCGATTCTCGACAGCCCGCGGCCCGGATCACGGGCCAGTTCCGCTCCCCCGCGGAGGGAATCGCGTCCCCCTCGCAAACGGGGGTGTTCCGCTTCCGGATCCGACGTCCTCGAACCCGATCCAGTTGTCCCCGCGCGAGCGGGGGTGTTCCGTGGCGCTGCGTGAGGATGCCAGCCTCCAGGCAGTGGTCCCCACGCGAGCGGGGGTGTTCCGCGGCAGCCGGCGGTTCCCGGTCGGCCGGGTCCGTCTTCCCCGCGCAAGCGGGGGTGTTCCGCGGCGATCGGCCGTCTCGTCGGCTTCCCCGGCGTCTTCCCCGCGCAGGCGGGGGTGTTCCGGCGCTCATCACCGCCCGTACGGCGTGGCTGGGGTCTTCCCCGCGCAGGTGGGGGTGTTCCGGCCACGGCCTGGACGTGCTCGGGCAGCTGCGGGTCTTCCCCGCGCAGGCGGGGGTGTTCCGACCGTCACCGCTCTGTCCCTGACCGCCGCCCTGTCCTCCCCGCGCAGGCGGGTGTTTGTAAGCGCTTCTTTGGGCTCCACCGCACGGACGAGAAGTGGCTCCACGGCGTACGAAGTTGATCTGGCCCCACCGCTGAGCGGACGCAGGTGCTGGGCGCTGGTCCGACAACGGCTCCGCTGCCTCCTCAGATCCCTCAGAGAGAGCGGTAGAGCGGTGGGAAGACGCCGGTAGGGTGTCCTATGTGGACGCGGGGGCAGGAAACGAGATGGTTGCCGTCCCGTCGGGACGGGTGACGCTGTCGGACCGGCGGACGCAGAGCAATTGGCCGGTCGAGGTCGCGCCGTTTCAGATGTCGGCGTTCCCAGTCACTCAGTCTTGGTATGCACTAATCACAGGCCGACGGCCGAGTAGCGCCCAAGGCGAGCGGCTGCCGGTCGAGGGTGTTTCGTGGTGGGACGCGGTCCAGTTCTGTAACGCCTTGTCCCGGCGCGAGGGGCTGACGCCCGCGTACGACCTGTGCGTCGACGCCGAGACGGCCGAATGGGACACCTCCGCAGACGGGTACCGGCTGCCGACCGAGGCCGAATGGGAGCACGCCTGCCGTGCGGGGACTACTGGCGCGCGGTACGGCCAGCTCGACGACGTCGCCTGGTACCAAGGCAACTCTGATGGGCGGATCCATGCTGTCGGCGGCAAGCAGCCCAACGCATGGGGCCTGTACGACATGCTGGGCAATGTGTGGGACTGGTGCTGGGACGTCTACGACGCCGAGGTGTATGGCACCTACCGGGTGCTCCGTGGTGGTGGATGGGCCGACGAGCACTGGAGCTGCCGGGCGTCGGTGCGGCGGCGCAGCCACCCGACCTTCCGGATCGACGACGTGGGATTCCGCATCGCGCGCTCCACACCACTGCGTCGGCCATAACAGCCTCATTCTGAAACGGTCAGTTAAGCGGGTGTGACTGGCTCCGACGTCGGGCGACGTGCCCTCTTTGGAGTGAATGCACTGCTCCGTCCGCCCGGCGACGGCAGGGTGTGTGCGTCGATCACGGTCTTGTCGGAGGCCGTGGGTGTTGATCGCGGTCGTGTCGGGAGGCCGGGGTGAGTTTGTCGCGGGCTGAGTTGTTCGCCGCGATCCGGAGGGACAGACGTCTCGATCCGGAGATGTCGCAGCGGGCCCTCGGGGAGAAGTACGGAGTGCACCGGCGGACGGTGCGCCAGGCTCTGAACTCGGCGGTTCCGCCGTCGAGGAAGAAACCGGTGCCGCGGGCGACGGTCCTGGACCCGGCCAAGGGCTGGATCGACGCGATGCTGCGGGAGGACCTCACCGCGCCGCGCAAGCAGAAGCACACCGCCCGGCGAATCCATCAGCGGCTCGCGCAGGACTACGGCTTCGACCAGGCGTCGTACTCGACGGTCTGCGACTACGTCCTGGTCCGGCGTCCGGAGATCGAGGCGGAGGCCCGGGAGGGGCACCGGCATATGGACGGGATGGTCCCTCAGGTGCATCTTCCCGGCGAGGAAGCGGAGGTCGACTTCGCCGACGTGTGGGTCCGGCTGGCCGGCGAGGTGGTCAAGTGCCACCTATTCACGCTGCGGATGTCGTACTCGGGCAAGGCTGTCCACCGGGTCTATGCCTCGTAGGCCCAGGAGTCCTTCATGGAGGGGCATGTCGAGGCGTTCAACGCCCTGGGCGGGGTTCCGACCCGGCACATCCGTTACGACAACCTGAAGCCGGCGGTCAACCGGATCTGCACCGGCCGCAGCCGGGTGGAATCGGAGCGGTGGCTCACCTTCCGCGCCCACTACGGCTTCGATGCCTTCTACTGCATTCCCGGCCAAGAAGGCGCCCATGAGAAGGGCGGGGTCGAGCATGAGGGCGGACGCTTCCGCCGCACGCACCTGGTCCCGGTTCCCGACGTCGCCTCGCTGGACGAGCTCAACGAGAAGATCGCCGCAATCGACACGGCCGAGGACGCACGGATCCTGTCGGGCAGGCTGACCACGATCGGCTTCAACTTCATCACCGAGGCCGACCAGCTGGCGCCGTTGCCGTTCGAGGAGTTCGAGTGCGGCATCACCCTGACACCGAAGGTCGACCGCAGCAGCCGGATCACGGTCCGCCAGTGCCACTACTCGGTGCCCGCCCGTTTCATCGGGCAGAACGTGCGCGTGCTGTTGCGGGGCAACGAGCTGCTGGTGTTCGAGCGGCGGAAGGTCGTGGCCCGTCACCCGCGGCTGACCCGGCGGGGCGAGTTCCGCGACGAACTCGACCACTACCTGGAGATCCTGCTGGCCAAGCCCGGCGCCATGGCCGGCTCGACCGCGCTGGCCACCGCCCGGCAGAACGGCTCGTTCACCGAGGTCCATGAGGCGTTCTGGGCCGCGGCCCGCACCGCGCACGGAGACGCGGCCGGCACCAGGGCCCTGATCGAGGTTCTGCTGCTGCACCGCCGCATGCCGGCCGAGACGGTCCAGCTGGGCATGGCGGCCGCGATCCGGGCGGGCGCCGCCACCGCGGACGTCGTGGCCGTCGAAGCCCGCAAGGCCGCCGCGCAGACACCTGCTCCGGCCGAGGAACTGGAGGACGGGGACGACCCGCCGCCGTGGGCCGAGCCCAGCGGGGTGGTGTCGCTGACGGCCCGCAGAGCCCAGCTCCCCGAGGACAAGCGCCCGCTGCCGACCGTGAACCACTACGACCAGCTCCTGACCCGCCAACCGAAAGGCACCGCGTGAGCACGACCGCCGCACCCACCCGCCAGCACGTCCCTCCACCCCGCCGGGATGTCGGACCGGAAGAGGCCGTGGACACGGCCATCGACGAGGCATGCCGGAGCCTGCACCTGCCCACCATCCGCAGCCGGGTCGGTGAGATGGCCGACGAGGCGATGCGCCAGCGGTCCAGCTACAAGGACTTCCTGGCGGACCTGCTGGAAGCCGAGTGCGCCGAACGCGAGGAACGCCGCAAACAACGGCTGGTCAGGGACGCCAGCTTCCCCCGCCCCAAGCGGCTGGAGGACTTCGACTTCACCGAGAACCCCAACGTCACCCCCGAGATCGTGGGCACCCTCTCCGATCCGGCCTGGGTCAGGGCCGGACAGCCGCTCTGCCTCATCGGCGACTCGGGCACCGGCAAGTCCCACCTGCTGATCGGCATCGGCACCGCCATCGCCGAAGCCGGGCTGCGTGTCCGCTACACAACCACCGTCAACCTGGTCAACGAACTGGCCGAGGCCGCCGACGAGAAGAAACTCGCCCGCACCATCGCCCGCTACGGACGCGTCGACCTTCTGTGTCTGGACGAGTTCGGCTACCTCGACCTCGACAAGTCCGGAGCGAAGCTGCTGTTCCAGATCTTCACCGAGCGGGAAGAACGACGCGCCATCGCCATCGCGTCCAACGCGCCGTTCTCAGAGTGGAAGCAGACCTTCACCGACCCCCGTCTCTGCACGGCGATCGTCGACCGCGTCACCTTCAACGCGCACATCGTCGAGACCGGCACCGACTCCTACCGCTTCGCCCAGAGCCAGAAGAAACGGCGCCGCTGACCTCGAACGACAGTTGCGGCCGGCCTCCCGCATGGGACGCCGGCCGCAGCCGCGTTGAGCCCGGCCGTCGAGTCCCAGTGCCGACCGGACCATCGCCCGTTCTCGTCCAGCCGCCACGGGCACTGGGCGGCCCGCAACCTGAGTCGAGTCGGGTCGGCAGCCTCCACGCACCTGTCGGGGGCACGCTGACGGAGGTCTGACCGAGGCTCCAAAACTACCGTGCCGACCCCCTGTCCCGCCCAGCGGAACCACTCGATCGAAGTGGGGCCAAATCACCTTGCTACAGGGGCGCGAACCCTCTCCTCGCACGCCCCATCTGGCCTGCCCATGGAGCCAAAACAACTCCGTGCACTGGAGCCAAAACAAGTGCTTACAGACAGGCGGGGGTCTTCCGTACTACTGGCTCTGGTCGGCAGTCGGCCTCGTCTTCCTCGCACAGGCGGGGGTGTTCCGCTAGACAACGTCCGAGGCGTCACGCACGAGGAGTCTTCCCCGCACAGGCGGGCGTGTTCCGTATCCGAGACCTATGACCGCGAGATCAGCGCCGTCTTCCCCGCTCAGGCGAGGGTGCTCCGGATGCTCCGTTCGCGCTGATCGACGCCGCCCCGTCCTCCCCGCGCCAGCGGGGGTGTTCCGGAGCAGGCGGGCTTCGTTTTCGAGCCGGTGCGGGTCTCCCCGCGCAGGCGGGGGTGTTCCGTGCCGGCGAGCCACCACTTGTCACGCTCGAGCGTCTTCCCCGCGCAGGCGGGGGTGTTCCGCCCGCCTTCGAATTCGGCACCGCCGCGCACACGTCTTCCCCGCGCAGGCGGGGGTGTTCCGAACCAGGCCGTCTCATCCGGGTCGATGGCGTTGTCTTCCCCGCGCAGGCGGGGGTGTTCCGACGCCGGACCAGTTCCTCGTACTCCGGCCCGAGTCTTCCCCGCGCAGGCGGGGGTGTTCCGCTGCCTACACCGGAGGTCACGGTTCAGCGTCTTCCCCGCGCAGGCGGGGGTGTTCCGCAGACTCCTTGCAGCTCGACGTTGAGCTTGTAGTCTTCCCCGCGCAGGCGGGGGTGTTCCGGCCATGCGCGGCATCCGTATGCGCCCGGCCTAGTCTTCCCCGCGCAGGCGGGGGTGTTCCGCGCTTCCCCGTGTGCCGGACGACCCGGCGGAAGTCTTCCCCGCGCAGGCGGGGGTGTTCCGTCGCATCCACATACGTCGTGACCCACCGCGGCGTCTTCCCCGCGCAGGCGGGGGTGTTCCGGTGCCGGGGGTGATGTAGCCGGTGCCTCCGCGGTCTTCCCCGCGCAGGCGGGGGTGTTCCGGCGGTCGGGCTCATCGGCCGTGCCTTCACTCCGTCTTCCCCGCGCAGGCGGGGGTGTTCCGGATCACCTGGGTGGACTCCGCGGGTGTCACCGGTCTTCCCCGCGCAGGCGGGGGTGTTCCGTGATCAGGCAGGTGTTTCCGCTCGCCCCGTCCGCCTTCCCCGCGCAGGCGGGGGTGTTCCGGAGCGGGTAGTTGCGTGAGCTGGAGCTCGCCTGTCTTCCCCGCGCAGGCGGGGGTGTTCCGACGCTGCCGCCGGACGACGGCGGCTACGTGGCGTCTTCCCCGCGCAGGCGGGGGTGTTCCGCTGATCAGGTCACTGATTGCCTTCTCGACGTCGTCTTCCCCGCGCAGGCGGGGGTGTTCCGTCCGGCCGATTCGATATCACCCGTCACGGACAGGCTTCCCCGCGCAGGCGGGGGTGTTCCGACGTCAGGCGTCCGCGAGGACCCGCGGCACGAGTCTTCCCCGCGCAGGCGGGGGTGTTCCGCAGTCAACTCCCCAAATGGGGCAGTGATCGCGGTCTTCCCCGCGCAGGCGGGGGTGTTCCGTCGATCCCTTGAGGCCGCCGGCCTGCTTGCGGGTCTTCCCCGCGCAGGCGGGGGTGTTCCGTACTCGGTGCTGATGATCTCGTTGCGTTCGGGGTCTTCCCCGCGCAGGCGGGGGTGTTCCGCTCCCGTTCAGGGAAAGGTGGTGGGTCGCGTGGTCTTCCCCGCGCAGGCGGGGGTGTTCCGCTCGGCGACACCTACCCCATGCCACCGCTCACGTCTTCCCCGCGCAGGCGGGGGTGTTCCGAACTGACCGATGGCGGATTCCAGCGGTCATCGCAACACGTGATCGTGTTGGGCGGCTGCGAGCAGTGTAGAGAGACGCTCGGCTGGGGTTTGCCAGCCGAGCGTTTTGCGTGGGCGGCCGTTGAGTTCGGCAGCGACG
>NZ_JBVKAP010000018.1:0-52183 GCF_055639315.1 Streptomyces sp. NPDC039465
GCTACGAACGCAAGGCCAACCACTTCCTCGCCTTCACGAGCATCGCCTGCACCCTCATCTGCTACCGCAGACTCACCAAATGAGATGACTTCTTAACAGTCGGCCCAGGGTGTCGGGCGTCAGTACAGCGCGATGGCGTCCACAACGATGGCCGGGCCCATGATGTAGGCATCGACGTCTTCGTCCGGCAGGACGATGCCCTGATTGGACATCACCTGGCGCAGTTCGACGAGGGCGTCGTCCATACGCGTCATAATTGTGCGCCTCAACATCCACTCCCATCCCGAGAGGAGCCGGTCTTCCGCGCTCAGGAACCCATCTGGGGAGTCATCGATCAGTCTTGACACGGTGCCGAGCACACGGATCTCACCTTCGACCCGGTTGATCGATGCCATGTCGATGAAGTGGTCCGGGGTGACGTTGATGTACGCCTTCTGCGGGAGCCCCGAGTCTTCGAGTTCCAGCAGGATGGGGATGGGCGGGAGCTCGTTGCGGAGGTAGACCTCTTCACTCTGTTCCAGCAGGCGGGGATCGGTGGCGCTGAGCGTGTCGGGTAGGTTCTCCAAGCTTCCGCCCTCGAGGAACCGGCGCAGGATAAAGAGCATCTTGCCGAACAGACTCGCGGCCGTGATCCTGGTTCTTCCCTCGATCTCTACCAGGGCGTCCCGGGTCAACACAGTGGTGGCATCCGGGCGGCTGATGACCGCATCCTTGCCGATCAGTCCGTCAATCACCTTGCTGACGGTGGCCTTCTCGCGGGGTTCCAGGCTGTAGGTCGCCTGGCGTTGCACATCGCTCCCGCCCGACGCGTCGACTCCAGCAGCTCCCAGACTGAACTTGCCGCCGCCCGAGCGCCGCTTGATCGTTGTCTCCACGATCTCCTCGCGCTGCGGCACATCGATCTCGTGGTATTCCGCCTGCGCCAGCAGCGTGTCCACGTCGAGGCAAAGAGGTGATCGCAAAGCCGTTCCATGAGTCTCTCACCGCCCACTGACACCGAGGGGTGACAGACCCGCAACCGTCCTCTTCCTTCCCCATCCGTCCCTCCGGCGCCCGGGCGTCCTCATGCCCGGGGGCGCGTGCTGTCAGCGGGGGCCGTTACTTTGGTCCAGCCGCCGGGCACCTCAGCCTCTGACCCGGACTGTGTACCGCGATGCGAGGTGGGCGTGCTGTTGGCGCAGGACGCTCGAGCAATGGGGTTTGCCGCGATCTGACCCCATTTGTTTTTTCTGGCGCCCCAGGGAAGCGTCGGAGCAGCGAGCCATGCCTGGCGCACCCGGACGTTCCCTGCCCGGCGCCAGCACTCTTCCGGCTTCGCCCAGGCACGCCCGCTCCGGGATGTTTCAAGATAGGTCACCAGCGCTGTCGCGGAGGGGGATCGGATGCCTGGACTTGGGTGGGAAGACTGGACAGCCGCGAGGGTGGATCCGAATCGCCTGCCGGCCGACTGGGGCTGGAAGGTGACACGTCCTTCGGGCCTCGGCTTCGGGGACGACCTGGTCGACTACGCCGCCGCTCTCCGCGACCGCCGCAGCATCCTCGTCGAAGAATCTCCCGGTGTCGCCTTTCGACGCCGCAAGCAGCCATGGCACCGGGCAGCCCCGTACGCATCAGGTGCGACATACCTCCCGTTCACGACCGACATCCCGTTCGGGCTGTGGATCATCAGCCTCACCCCGGGCGACGACGAGGAACTCTCCGGACGGACCTGGGGCCAGACAATATGGTTCCGCGCGCCGGCCTGGTGGGCATTGGGACCCCAGGGGCGGACAGCAGCACTGCTGGCCCGGCTGGAAAAGCTGACCTGGGAAGAGGTCCTCACCCTGCGCCGCTCCTACAACAAGGCATGGCCGGCGGACCGCGACGACCCAGCCTGGTACGAGGCACAAGACCTCGCCGCGACCACCAACCGGGCCCAACTGAAGAACGTGCTGATCAAGCACACCGAAACAGCACTGAACAGAGCAGCCCGCGCTCACGGCAAACGCGTGCGGGACTTCTCAGACGAACAGAAGACCGTGTGCTTCGCCGCCGTGGCACTCGCGATCGAGGACCTCTCCCCAGCCTCGCCCACCGTCTCCTCGGACCGCTCCGCTTCGCGCTCGACGACGTCCACAACTACCCCGTCCCCTCATGGGCCGACAACCTGTGACTCAAGGTGACCTGCAGGCCAGTTGTCCGTCGCTGGCACGCCGCCGGGGACTCTCGTAGCCGACTTCGGCCGGTGCTGTCCCGAAGACACCGGAACTGGCGGGCAGGGGCGGGCGGCGTGGGAGAACTGACGCTATGGACGGCGGGGTGCCGACCTGTCGGCTGGCCGCTTGGAGAGGCGGACGTGGGGCAGATCGAGCAGGGGCTGGAGCGTGCGTTGCGCACCCGGCCCGTTCCCTCAAGCACCGAGGCCCGCCTGCGGTTTCTGCTGGCAGCGCACCGTGGTTCCACTCGGAGGGTCGCCGCCGTGCTGAGGGTGTCGCAGCGCACTGTGCAGCGGCGGGTGACGAAGAAGCCAGGAGCGCGTCGTCCGCCGGGTCCGCTGCAGGTCCTGGCGATCGAGGAAGCGGTCCTGGCTCGGTGGCAGCCCCGGATACGGGCCCGTCGGCGTGCCCAGGCCGAGACGGAGGGCTTCCTCTTCCATCCCCGGGCGCGATTCGGGTTCGCGGCTCCTGCAGGGTCCTCGGACGATCCGCGGGTGCGGTGGATCACCCAGTACCTGACGGGAGAGGTAGCCGGGAGCTGTTCGCCGCCCGGGATGCCGACGCGGGCGAGCAGCAGCAGATGGTGATCCTCGCCCGCGCGCTTGGGCACGCTTACTTTCGCGAATGGGGCGGCCGCGCCCACGGTCTGCACATCGCTTTCAGCGACGTCGAGTTCGCCGACTTCTCGATCGCCTGAGCCTGCCCCCTCGAGCGAAATGCGTCAGGGGGTTCAGCGTCGCGAGGGCCTGACGCGACTGGCTGGCACCGCTTCGTACCTCTCGGCTTCCTGCCGCTCGCGCCAGTCCCACTCCACACAGCCAGCCGGGCTTTGGCGGCGGGCGGCTGTGGCGGGCACAGCCTGGCCATCTCGGCCGCGCGCAGCAGGCGTCCACGGTCTCCTGGGGTGGCGAGCAGTTCCTGGTCCTCGCCGGATACGAGCCGGGCGAAGCAGGCCGCGGCCCGCAGGAAGACGCCGGCCCAGGGCGGTACGGGGTGGGCGGCACAGCCGTCGGTGTAGCGGGCGCGGTCGTGCAGGGCGAGCGTGGCCGCGGCGGCGTCGTAGTCGCGGGGGCGTGCGGTGGCGAGTTGCTGGAGGGAGGCCCCGGTGAACAGCACGGCGGGTTGGTGCGTACGGCGCGCGGCTGCCCGCCGGCACGACTGCCCCTTCCGGGCCGGCGGTGTCCGCCCTCCGGCGGGGCGGGGAGAGGGCCGCGCTCCGTCAGTCCGACGGATGGGGCAGCCAGTCGTCGAAGTGGTCCGCGCCGTACCCGAGCCGCTGCGCGAGGGCCCGGTAGCGGTCGCGACGGGCGTCGGGGACGGGGACGTCGTACGTGGAGAGGATCTGGAGCAGGAAGCGGAAGCCCAGGTCCGGGTCCACGGTGGTGACCACTTCCTCCAGCACCGGCGCCACGTCCCGCACCTCGGCGGCGTCGGCGCACACGGCCTCGCGCACAACCCGCAGCACCGTTTCCGCCAGATCGGTCCGGGCCGGGGACAAGGAGGGTGAGTAGACGGGGTCCACCTCCGCCAGATACTCCCGGCACCCCTGGACGACCTGCTCCAGCCAGGCCCGGCCGTCGGCATCGAACTCGTCCACGCCGGAGACGTACGACCGCGCCGCGGCGGTTCGCCACAGAGTGGTGACGGCATGGCCGGACAGGGGGGAGGCGAGCAGCCGCTGCGCGTCCTCGAGCAGGACCGCCGCCTGGGTGCCGGGGGTTTCCCCGGCGTCGGCGCGGACGACGCGCTGCGTGTTCTCCCGCACAGTGCCCTCGTACTGCCAGTCGGTCCCAGTGAGCACCGCCGCGAGGAACGGCAGACCGAACCGGCCGGTCCCCACGTCGCGCCGGCCCGGATCGAGCGGAGGCCACCGCACGTGCAGCTCCTCGTGGACGGCGACCCCGGGGAAGGCCAGCAGCTCGCCGATCGCCACCAGCCGGTCGTACTGGTCCTTGGCAACGGGTACGGAGTACGCCTTCAGCGCCCGCAGGAACAGCCGGAACCCGAGGTCGGCGTCCGCCTCGTGCACCACTCGCGACAGCGCCGGGGCGATTCCCGGTATGGCGACGCAGCGTTCGAGCCCGGCCGCGGCCGCCTCGATCTCCGCCGAGACGGTCGCACGCAGCTCCTCTTCCGGCACCGACGGCCGCACCTTGTCCAGGGCCGCCACCTCGTACGGGCTCCATTCCGGTGTGCGCGGCGGGCACACGTCCGCGAGGCGGCGGAGCCACGCCCGCGGGTCCGTGCCCTCCTCGGCCGGGTCGAAACAGCGTCGTACGGCCGCGAGCCACACCGTGCCGAGCACCTCGTCCGGCACGGGTGAGTCCAGCAGCAGCCGTACGTCCCGGCCGAGTTGGTCGTCCTCGTCCGCGGCCTGCGCCCCGGCGAGAGCGAGCACCACCGGCCCGTCGAGCCGCAGGGCCGCACGGGCGCACAGCGTGCCGGTGAGGCCGCTGAACCCGAAGTCCTCCGAATGGGCGTAGTAGTGGACCTCGCGCGGGTGCGCCATGATCAACCTCCTGTGCGGAACGGGCACCCCCCGGCGTGAGGGGTGCCCGTTCCCATGGTCGCCGTGTTACGGCTTCTTCGGCAGCGGAAGGTACGTGTAGACGACGTACTTGCCCGCGTGCTGGCTTTCGCCTTTCACCTTCGGCGCGTACCTCAGCACGACCCTGACGCTGTTGCTCGCGGCCTCGCCGGCGCGGTCGCCGTTGCGCGCCCCACTCCTCCAGCACGCCGTCGTCCTGCGCCCGTAGCATCCTGCGGCGCAGCTCGGCGACGTTCCCGCCGGCCTGGGTGAGCACCGCCCACACGGCGTCGCTCATCACGAACCCGCCCTACCGTGGCCGCGTTCCCACCCGGCCCTCGCGTCCCTCGGCCAGCCACCGCCACACCGTCCGCTCCGACACCCCCGCCAAACCAGCCGCAATCCGTACGTGCAACGACGACAGACCGTCCTCTCCCCGGTCCACCGCCAGCAGCCGCTGCACCACCACAACCCGCGCCAACGGCGGCCCCCCGGCCGGCACCACAGCAGCCGATCCCGACCCGGCCTCACCCGCCGAAACGCCCTGAACCGTCATACGGCCCAGCCCACACGACCCCGCCAGCCCTCACATAGGAACAGCGAAAGCCATGACAGCCAGCAACCAACCTGCTAGCCACACCATCCGTTTGGTCACTCCGTGACAGCAACCCCAGCCCCACGTCACGCCCACCACCAGGACATCAACACCGCGATCCTGCTGACGTCCACTTGCTGCCCCCCCAGTCACAGCCGCGGGCCTGGCTGGCTGCGAGGGCACGTGGGGGCTACTGAATGTGTCCGGTGGTTGGGTCCACCTGCTTCAAGAAGTCCCGCGCTGACGCCTGCAGTTCCGGCTCGCTCAATGCTCTGGCCGGCTGCACGGCAGAAGTGAAGCCGTACCCGGGGTTGGGGCCTGACAGCCAGGTGAAGTCGTATGTGCCCAACTCGTCAGGGCGCTCGGTGACATCGAACGTCTCCCCGTCGACCACCAGGGTCAACCGCCGTGTGCTGCGTCTGTCCATGACTGGTCAGTATGCCTGGGCTCTGCCACCGCACGTTCGTGTCGGTGTTGTGGAGATAAGCTCTGGACTTAGAAGCCGTTGCCATACCGATCATGGAGTCTGTCGATCGAACGGGAGTCTCGATCGGGTGATCGCGCGAACCCTGCCCGGCATGAGAGCAGGGCCTGGCGATATACGGGAAGATCCAGGGGAGCGGACGGCCGCGCGCTGCTACGGTCGAGCGCCATGAGCTGGCTTCCCGATGACTTCGTCCACCCCGTCCTGGTACCGCTGCCGGGCGGTGGTCATCACCTGCGGCCGATCCGGGAGGCGGACACCCCGCTCGACTATCCGGCTGTGATGGGTTCGCGCGAGCGGCTGTGGACCATCTTCGGCCCGGCCTGGGGCTGGCCCGCGGCCACCATGACCTACGAGGCCGACCAGGCCGACCTGTTGCGGCACGAGAAGGAGATCGCCGCACACCAGTCCTTCAACTACGCGCTGTTCAACGCGGCGGAGACAGCTCTGCTCGGCTGCGTCTACATCGACCCACCGGAGAGGGCCGGCGCGGACGCCGAGATCTCCTGGTGGGTGGTGGACGAACTGGAGGGCAGCAAGGTCGAGCAAGCCCTCGACGCGCTGGTGCCACAGTGGATCGCCGCCGACTGGCCGTTCGAGCAGCCACGCTTCCTCGGCCGCGAGATCTCCTGGTCGGACTGGCTCGCCCTGCCGGAGCATCCCGACACGTAAGTGGTTGTTGCCCGCACCGATCTTGAAGGCTGTCGATCGAACGGGAGTCTCGATTGGGTGACTGCGGCGGTTTCCGCGCGTGAAAGCAGGGCCTCTTGGTAGCTCAAAGGGTGTCTACGCCAAAAAGCTGTCCAAGAGGCCCTGTTGACGCAGTTCTACGGCACCACGTGGGCGGAGTCCACTTCTGCCACCCTTGCGTGAGACTGCCTGGCTCACCGGTTCGGGAACGCCGGCGACCACGGGGTGCGCGAGCGCCGCTATCCGACGGACATGTCCGACGCGGAGTGGGCGGTGGCCAGGCCCCTGCTGCCGGTGCCGGGCTGGTTGCGGGGCCGGGGCGGGCAGCCGGAGGCGTACTGCCACCGCGCGATACTGGACGCGATCCGCTACCTGGTCGACAACGGAACGAAATGGCGCGCGATGCCGGGCGACTTCCCGCCGTGGGACCGGGTCTACGCCTTCTTCCGCCGCTGGCGCGACCACGGCATGGTCAAGGAGTTCCACGACCGGCTCCGCCGCAAGGTCCGTGAGCAGGCCGGGCGGGATCCAGAGCCGAGCGCGGGCGTGATCGACTCCCAGTCGGTCAAGGCAGACGCCGTCGTCGCGCCGACAGCGGCGGCTTCGACGGCGGCAAGCTGGTCAGCGGCCGCAAGCGGCACGCTGTGCTCGACACCCTCGGCCTGCTGCTCGCGGTGATGGTCACCGCCGCTGACACCGGAGACCGTGCGGCAGCCCAGGTCCTGCTCGCCCAGGTCGCCGCCGCGCACCACCCGCTGGCCCTGGTCTGGGCCGACGGCGGCTACACCGGCAGCCTCGTCGAGTACTGCCTCGCCGCCCTCGCCATGGTCCTCGCCATGGTCAAGCGCAGCGACGACATGCGCGGCTTCGTCGTACTTCCCAAGCGCTGTATCGTGGAGCGGTTCTTCGCCCACCTGATGCGAAGCCGCCGCCTCGTGCGCGACTTCGAACGGTCCACCAGCCGCGCGGAGGCGATGGTCTACTGGTTGATGACGCAGCTCATGACCCGCCGCCTGGCCCGGCCACGCTCTTCGCGAGCGTGAACCGGCCCGGCGCCGGCTCGGCCAGCCACCCGCGCGCTGTCAGCCGCTTCGCCTTCGACCGCAACGCCTCGACCTTCGCGGGCACCAGGTCCAGACCGAAGCAGGCGGCCAACTCCTGGCAGGTCAGCGGGGCTTGACCGTCCTCAGCTGTCTCCTTCGTACGTTGCGCTGGGAGCTGCTGGGCAAGACGCACAACCCGGACTGCAGGATCGTGCGGGCGCCCGGTTGTGTGGGAACCAGCGGAGGGTCCGGGCAGGCGGTGGGTGGTGGTGATGCCCTGGGCGACGAGTCGCCAGAGGGCGAACATGTAGCGGCAGGCGAAGTCGTCGTTCGGGTCGTCGACGCGGCCTCCTGACCATTCTCCGGTATCGGCGGCAGGCTCGGCACGCCAGGCGGATGCTTGTTTGAGCGTGGCATGTAGTTTCTTGTGCTGCTCTGACAGGGAGTCCATGGTTGCGACATTCGCTGCGGTGACGGCCGCGTCACCTCGCATCCCATACATGCCGTCGGGAATGAGTCGAGGCATGGGATGGCCGGAGGTTCGTGCCTGAGTCACGGCTGCGCGCCACTCGTCGGGCTGGACGGGTCCGTCGCGGTCCATGAACGTGCTGATGCACACCCCCTCGTACTGAGCGGTGGGCATTACCTGGTGTTGGGTGATGAATCGCCAGCCGAAGGCGGCCGTGTCGGACACTGATCCGGTCCGGTTCGCGCACACCACAGGCTCAGGCAGTACGAGCAGGCCGCTGGGCGTCACAATGTCCCGGTCCCGGGACAGCGTGCTGAGGTCGCCCGGCTCCAGGGTGGCTGCCGCCGCCATGACAGACGCGTGGGCGGAAGGCGAAATCACCATCAGTTCGGGCGGACTGGAGCACCTCGAGATCGTGCGCCAGTTGCCAGTCCGCGGCCGCTTCGGGGCCAGTGGGCCACGGTGGCTGCATGCCGAGCTTGCCCATAACCATCGAGCAGGCCGGGTTCCACTCGGATCCCTTGGGCGCATTGCTGTTGAGTAGCACCTGGTACATATCGCTGAGGACGTTGTTGCGTTGGAGCTGACCATGTCGCCTCGCCCGAACCGTGCCAGGTAGCTCTGCGGCACATAGTGGTGGAGTTTCGGTGCAGACGCGGCGCCCAGCGTAAGCAGGCCCGGCCGCGCACTCCTACGAGGTTTCCCTGGCGTCAGGTGACACGGAAGTGGTGGGCGGCTCCGTCGCCGCGGGCCGGATTCGGGTGCGCACCGATGCCCTTGGCCGTGCAGCGGCTTCTGTTCCGTATATCTGATGACCGCTGTCAGTGCCTGCCCTTACGATGCGCGCAGATTCCTCCACTTGGGGTAAGGAGCGCCCATGCCGAAGCGTGTGTTCGTCAGTTTCGACTACGACTACGACAAGACCCTCAAGGACTTCTTGATCGGGCAGGCCAAGAACCCCGACTCGCCGTTCGAGATCTATGACTGGTCGATCAAGGAGGCTTCGCCCGACTGGAAGGACAAGGCCCGCCGCAGGATCAGGGCGTCGGACGTCGTCATCGTCATCTGCGGTGAGCACACCGACGCCGCTGTGGGGGTAGCCATCGAGCTCAAGATGGCTCAGGAGGAAGCCATCGACTACTTCCTGCTGAACGGGTACAACGGCCAGACCGGCAAGAAGCCGACCACGGCGAAGGCCGGCGACGAGCTCTACGAGTGGACGTGGGACGGCCTCAAGGCCCTCGTCGGAGGGGCTCGGTGACGACGCCGCCCGGGGAGGCGGTGCCTCCTGAGCCGAACCAGCGGGCGGAGGTCCTTGAGCTCTACAAGCTCGCCGTGGAGATGGCCGACCGCGTCTCCGCGCGCCGGGGGACCGCCAACGCCTTCTTCCTGTCCGTCCAGACCGCGTTCATCGGCCTCGTAGGCTTCGGATTCCCGAAGCTGGCCGAGTCCCCTTGGTGGGCGGCAGTCGCCGTGGCCTTGGCGGGAGTGACGCTGTCGGCAACCTGGTGGCTGCAGCTCCGCAGCTACCGGGACCTCAACACGGCGAAGTTCAAGGGCATCAACAAAATCGAGGAACGCCTCCCGGTCAAGATCTTCGCGGACGAGTGGGAGGCCCTGCGCCGGGATCCGATCTCCGGCTGGCGCAAGCGTTACGCTGAGCTGGGTAGCTCTGAACGCGTCGTGCCTCTGGTGTTCGTCGCGGCGCATCTACTCCTGCTTGTGGGCACACTGACGGCGTGACCTACCTCGATCCCCTCGCCGCCCTGATCCGCACCTGCCTTCCCCCGGAGGCTGAACCTCCTGAAGATTCGGCAGCCCTGTTCCTCATGTATGCAGTGCTGCTGAGAGCCAAGGGGGAGGAGGTGACTGACGAGGACGTCCACGATGCCTGGGCCGCGTGGATGCAGACGGTGAACAGCGCCCATGTAGCGCTGATCCCTTTCGACGATCTCGACCCGGAGACCCGCGCCTTCGATGCGCCGTACGCGGAGGCCATCCGGGCAGCTGCTCGCCAGCTCGACCGCAGCCGGGACCGCTGATACGCCAACACCGGTTATGTGACTTGCCCGGGTGGGTGAGGGATCACCCGGACCGGCGTGACCGATGCGTCCGCGCCATCGGTCAACCGCACGTCAGTGGCGTGACCGGCCCGTGCAACTTTCTGAGGAAACCGGTCACCCGTCGTGGGCCGGCGATGGCTGGCCATCGTCGGCACAGAAACCTTCGGCTCCAGTTCCTGGCCGAGCGTTGTGCAGGCCGAGAGGTGAAACACCAGCCTCGCGACCGCTGGGCGGGTCGGCCCCGAGGCGCGTTCACGGCGGGGTCGACATCAGTGAGCCCGGCCCTGTCGGCAGGTCGATGCGTCCCGGTGTCCCAGGCCACCGACAGCGGAGGCTTGCCCAGGGTCGCCTAGCTGCTCGTTTCAGGATGAGTTGAGCTGTGGGTCTGTGCTCGACGATCTTGGGCGGCAGGGTGTCCGGGGTGCCTGCTGATCTTGTTCCTGACGACCTGTGGGAGCGGGTGGCGCCGCTTCTGCCGCCTGCTCCCGAACGGCGCCGCCGCTACCCCGGGCGGCTGCACGTTCCGGACCGAGTGGCACTCGCCGGTGTCCGGCCTGCTGCCGCGGACTGTGTCCGAGTGCCGGCCCACCGGTCGGTGTCCTCCGGCCAGGACGTCATCGGCCAGCACGCTGCGCAGCTGGTCGGCTCACCATCCCTGGGCCGTCCGTTCACCGGCAGACCCTGAACCTGAGGCTGCCGCCGCGTCGCATCCACGCCGGAACCGGCCACCGCGCCCGTGGTCGGCCTGCGGGCGCGCAGGCATGCCGGGCAGGGGCGGGTCGTGATCGAAGTAAGGTGGTCCGTTGGGCGTGATCACTCAAGCAGGAAGACGGGCAAGGAAGTTGAATCGCATACGTACGACGGTGGCGCTGGGCCTGGTGCTGTCCGCGGGTCTCGTGACCGGGTGCTCCGGAGGGGCGGGCCCCGATGCCAAGGCCGGCGGCGGGGAGACGGGGAAGGTCGCGGAGTCCGCGTCCGCGGCGCCGAAGGGCCCGGTCTATCAGGGTAAGCCGGTGCCCGGGCTGGCCGCGCAGCCGGCGTGGAGTCTGACGGACGGTGAGGCGGGGAACTGCGCGAGCAAGGCGTCCGAGAAGGACACGTCGCAGCGCGACGTCTGCACGGTCGGGGACGCCGTCATCGTCACCGGCGACCGCGACGGGCAGTCGGGCACGAGCACCTTCACCGCCCGGCTCCTCGACGCCAAGACCGGCAAGCTGCGCAAGAAGTTCGACTTCGCCCTCCCCGAGGAGAGCGGCGGGTCCACGTCCTCCCCGACGGTGGCCCTCGCGCAGGTGGGCGAGTGGCGGGACGGTTCGCCGGCCCTGCTGATCCGCAACCGCGTCGATACCCCGGCGGGCGGCCTGAAGAAGGCCTCGACCCAGACCGTGCTGACCATGTACGCGCCGTCCGGCGAGAAGCTGGGGAGCTCCTCCTTCGACGGGGACGCCCACATGTCCACCCCGGTCCGGCACGGCTACCTCCTGGACACCAGCGGCTCCGGCGGCGCCAAGTTCGTCCCGATCGGTGACGGGGAGACCCTGACCACCGAGGCCTCGGACATCGATCTCAAGGGGGTGGTCGGCTCCGGTCTCGGCTACTCCTCGCAGCAGGACATCTCCTTCCAGCCCTCCGCCGAGTGGCTGACCGCCACGGACATCCGCACGGGCAAGAAGGTGTGGAACACCAAGGACCTCGCGCCGCCGGCGGCCATCGCCAAGCTGGTCACCTCGGCCAAGGCGACCAGTGCGCGGCTGATGCCGTTCCAGGGCGACAAGGCCCTCCTCGAATGGTCCTCGTACGGCGATTCCGAAGCGGTTATGACGCTGATCGACGTCAAGAGCGGCCGCCGGCTCGCCGAGGGGCCGGGTATCGACACCAACGGCACCATCGATGACGACGGCCTCGCCATCTCCCCGGACGGCAAGACCGCCGTGGTGCAGTACGGCAAGGGCGCGGTCGCCTGGAACACGGAGACCGGCAAGGAGCTGTGGCGCCAGGCCGCGGACGAGGTGAACATCACGCCGCGCTCCCTCCCGGGCAACGGCGTCCTTTACGCGTACCTGGACGGCACCGGAGCCGCGCTCGACGCCCGCGACAAGAAGCTGCTGGCCTCCGGGATCGAGGAGATGCCGCAGTTCACGACGAACGGGTACGCCGCCGTCCGCAGCGCGGGGGGTCTCTTCGTCTTCGCCGCCCAGCCCGTCTGACGGGCGCCCCGCCCCCGGTTCAGGGGGTCCGGGGGTCCGGCGGTCCCCGGTGGGGGCGGGGTTCGGCGCCGGGTCCGGCGGGGTGGGCCGGAGGCGGCGGACGGCGTACGCGGCGATCGCCGCGGCTGCGGAGACCAGCGCGGACTCCCAGTAGGGGTGTTTGGTGGGGTTCTAGGCGGCCGATCTGCCTGGGACTGCTGAGCGGGTGGCGGAAGACGCCGCCGCGGTCGATGGCCCGGCCGGCGCTGATCTCGGCGACCAGGCGGAGTTGGACGAGGGGGGTGTCGAGGACGTCGCGGCTCCCCCACGTCGCGGAGAAGCGCACGCCCGTCCACGGGTGTCCGGGGGCGGCGGGGTGAGGTGCTCGGCGACCTGCCGGGCGGCGTCCGGGCGCAGCGGTACGGTCCGGCCGACAGCGCGCAGCCGGCCGTCCTGGTCGTGGCGGCCGAGGACGAGGAGCTGCGGTCGGGTCAGGGTGCCGGTGATCGCGCCGACGATCGTCTCAGTGGTGTCCCGCCTTCTGATCATGGTCCAGCCGCGGTAGCCGGGCAGGTAGCGGCTGTTCAGGGGCTTAGTCAGGATCCCCTCCACGCCCGGCACGTCCGTCCAGGACTCCAGCCATTCCCGTGCTTGGCCAGATCCGTCGTCTGCGGGATCAACGTTCACGGCGCCGTCAGGGCGTGCTCGGAGAGCAGCCCTTCCAGCAGTGCGCGCCGCTCGGAGTACGGGCGTGTGAGGAGCTCCTGGCCGTCTTGCTGCAAGAGGTCGAAGGCGACGAAGTAGGCCGGCCGCCGGGCGGCCGGGCCGGCGGCGCCGCGGGCGCGGGTGACGGCCCGCCGCTGCAACGCCTCGAACGACAACCGGCCTGCCTCGGCGTCCCAGACGACCAGTTCGCCATCGAGGACCAGGCCGTGCGGCAACTGCGTCTCGGGTCACAACATCACACAGGCCCTAGGCGCGGGATCTGTCCAGCGGGAGCCGCGTGGCCACGTCGCCGTGGGTCGCTCAGCCGCCGGTCTGCCAGCGCCAGGTCCCGCCTCGGCAGACGAGCGCCGAGCCGCCGTCCCGCACATGGAGCACGTCCTCCGTCTCGTCCCACCTCATCCGAAGGACCTCGGACGGCTCACCGTGCAGGACGCGCTTCCACAGTGGGTCTGCCGGAGCTGGCGGCGTACGAAGCTGCAGCGAGAGCACGTCCGCCAGCACCAGCCGCGTGTTCGCCTCCTGCGGCCAGGAAGCCTTGGCCGGCTGACCGCAGCCTACGTTCCTCGATGGCCAGCCGTCCCGGCGGACGCCTGGCCGTCCCGGCGTTTGCGGTGTCCTTGGAAGATGTCTCAAGAATCGAGCACGGCGGCGACGGCCTCGATCTCGACGAGTTGGTCCTTGTAACCGAGCACGGTGACGCCCATCAACGTGCTGGGGACGTCATGGTCAGCGAACGAGTCCCGGACAACCTGCCAGGCGGCCACCAGGTCCTCCCGCCGGGCCGATGCGACGAGAACCCGTGTGCTAATGACGTCCTGGAGTGACGCGCCTGAGGCAGTAAGAGCGGCCTGCATGTTCTCGATGGCTTTCGCCGCTTGGCCCGCGTAGTCCCCGATCGCTGCTGTGGAGCCGTCATCGTTCAGCGGACACGCCCCTGCAAGGAAGATCAGGCGTGACTCGGCGGGCGCCGTGGCCGCGTAGGCGTACTCGGCGACGTCGGACAGAGCGGTGGAGCGGATCAAAGTGATGGCACGAGCCACGGTCGTGGGGTCCTTTCCCCTCGGGTGTTCAGCGCGGACATCCTGTCAACGGCCAGTTGGCTTCCGCCTTCCCTTTTCTCGCCGCCCCGCGAGAACGCCGTCACTTCTGCTCGACATTCACGAACCGCATGATCACCAACTGACTCCGGAACCAGTCGACAAACGCTGTTCCTAGACATCAACGAAGGCCACGAGGGGGCGGTGGAGGACGGGGGCACGTGATGACGCAGTGGCGGCTCTTGCGGGGGGGGCTTGGCCGGTGAACTCAGTGAGTGCGGCTGCGATCAGCCGTTCTTCTTGGCGCGCTTCACTCCGGGGCCAGGCTGGGAGAGCGTGAGGGCGTTGTTCGAGGCGTGGGCGGCTCTCATGGGGCCGGACCCGGATGGGCCTCGGACTGTCGCTGTGGTCAAACCGCTGCAGGACTTGGAGCTCAGGCCGGCTCCGGTAGACGACCAGCAGCCGCCGTTGCGGGTGTTCAAGGACTGCAGCTGCGCATAAACGGGTCTGAGGCTCGCCTTCGCTACTGACCCAGCAGCCGGCGCGTCTGCTGGAGTCGCCGTAGGCACATCAGGCTGCAAGCCAGTTCCACCAGCCCGTCGTGGAGGTCGGCGCGGCGTTCGTATCGGATGCTCAGTGGTTTGAACTGGTGCAACCAGGCGAAGATGCGCTCGACCACCCACGGCACCTTGCCCGGCCCGGAATCGTGGGCGATACCGCGTCGGGCGATCACCGGCTTGCTGACGCCCTGGCGAAGGGTCCGGGGCTGAAAGAGGCTTAACGAGTGAACCCGGTGCGTGGTTTCACCCGCTGTGTATTCAGGTGCTCCTATTCTGTAACGCTGAGTGAGGTCTGTTCGCTGTTCGTACCCATCGCGAGGGAGCCGCGTCGTCATGCCCATGTTGTTGATCAAAGGTTCGTACCATCTCATCGGAGGCCGGTCGGACGGAGACACCATCCACTTCAAGCCGGACCAGAAGGAGGAGTGGAACCTCGTCCCCGGGCCCCACAAGGTCGAGCACAACGAGTCTGGCAAGGCCAAGCTGCGGCTGGACGCCATTGACACGCTGGAGACCCACTACGCGCGCAACGGCAACCCCGAGGTCCACCAGCCGTGGCTCCACGGCCGCGCTGCCCGGGACGCGCTGACGAACTGGCTCGGCTTCACCACCGTAGAGCGCACGGAGGACGAGACCGTCACCGCGGCCACTCCCACGACCAGACCCGGCTGGATCCTCACCCGCGGCGCGGCCCGCGACAAGCGCTGCATCGCCCTCGTCGGCAAGGGCACGCCCCCGGGCACCAGCGGCACGCAGATCCACGTCGACGAGGCGCTGCTGCGCACCACGTTCAACCATCACGTGCTCGCGGAGGGCCTGGCCTACCCGACGTACTACACGAACCTCTTCCCCGACCTGCGCGAGGAGTTGACCGCCGCGGTGCGCCAGGCACAGCAGGCCGTTCCCAAGAAAGGCCTGTGGAAGGACGACGACACGCTGGACGGCGCGACCGTCACCGGCATCGACTCCCTCCAGGACGATGTCGTGATCCTGCCCAAGCTGTTCCGGCGGCTGGTGGACTACCTGTACCTCGGCGACCCGGACGACCCGGACCTGTCCGGCTTCCCGGCCTTCCTCGACCAGGCCGCGGACGAGTTCTGGATCATCTCCACCAGCCACCCCACCACCGGCCTCGACGAAATCGTCGAAGTCATCGACGGCAAGGTGCGGATGACCCATCCGTCCGAGGACCTCGTCTTCGTCGAGAACTGAACGAGAAGCGCCACGACCCACGCCGCGGACTTCCGCGCCCTGTCCGAACTCCCAACCGGCGAGAGGCCACTCGACCAGGCCGCCGCCGACACACACCGCACCCGCCTCGGCGCCCGCTGTCCAGCCGCGCTCACCCGTTCTTGATCGACGCGTACCGCACCGCGGCCGGACAGCCCGAGTCCGGCGCTGCTCTCTTCGCCGCGGTGAACACCGATCCCGAACTCGCCCGCGTCACCTGCGAGGCGCTCGCGATCTGGTACACCGCCCAGCCCACCTGCCCCGATAACACCCAGGCCGGGCCACACCCCCCTCCGCTACCGCGGCGCCCTGGTGTGACAGGCGATCAGCGCACACCTGCTCTCCGCGGCACCGACGCCCGGCGGGTGCGAACGCAAAGCCGAACACTTTCTCGGCGGCTGTATCTGACCGCTCCCCGCCGGCCTCGCCCTGTTCTCCCTTGTCGTTCAACCCGCCCGCTCCGTACAACCTTTCGGTTGTGGCGTGTGTCATGGATCCGGCAAATGATCAACAGAAGGTCGGCAGGTTATGCGCACACGACGCGGGCGCACGGCTTTCATGACACCTAGGACAGTGAATGAAGTTCACCCGGATCTTGGCCGGGGCGCTGGTGGGGGGCATGGCTCTGCTCAGCGTGGCCGTGCCGTCTTCTCAGGCGGCGGCGCCGTCCATGACCGTCATCTCGTGGAACATTTGCGGTGAAGCGGGTGCCCCAAGAGGAGAAGAGGGATTCTGCGCGAACCGCGGGACAGTGGAGGAGAACGCCAGGAAGGTCAAGGATATCGCGAAGCTGGTCAAGGATGACCGGAACGCAGACGCGGTCATGCTGCAGGAGGTCTGCGGCGGGTCACAGGGCCCTTCTCTGAGCGCGGATGGCAAGAGGTACTTCGGCACGCATGAGTACGCGCTGAAGAAGCTGCTCCCGACGTCGACGTGGAGTTACTACTTCTCCCCGGCTACGAACCTGGGTGACACAGCAGCGACCCCCAACGAGGGAAGCCGGTGCCGTGGCGTCCTCAACGGCAGGCTCGGCACTCTGATCATCGTCAAGGGTGCCATCGAGAACCCGGACTGGGCCCAGACTCTCCCTGAGCCTGCAGATCCTGTGAACCCGATCCGTCTTCCGGTGCAGTGCGTCACGGTGAAGGGAACAACCACCGCCATCTGCAACACCCACTTGCTTCCCAAGAAGGCCAGCGCGCCTGGGGACGACGTCTACACGCAGATCGCCAGGGTCAAGAGCTTCATCGACGAGTACGCAGCAGCGCGCGCCATCACCACCACCGTGCTCGGGGGCGACGTGAACCGCGCCGCCAGCGCTCCCGAGATGGCACAGCTCGGCATGGAAACGTGCATCACCGGCATCACCCACCACGGGTACGACATCGCCAACAGGCAGCACGTGTGGTCCGAGCGTGACCAGATCCTGGTGAGCACCACCCAGGGCAAGGCGTTCGCAGGATGCGACATCGATGAGTCCCGCATGGACACGACCCCGAACGACGCGCCTGCACAGGGTCACCTCCCTCTTCCGCCGAACGGGATGTCGGACCACGCCCCGGTCATCGCGTACCTCGGCGCCGCGGCGGTCCCGCCCATCCAGAAGGTGCCTGGCGACATCCGCAATGGCGACGGCAAGCCGGATCTGGTCGCAGTCGGCAAGGACGGCAAGCTGTACGTCTACACGGGCGTCGGCGCTGCCAGCGGCGAGGACGAGATCCCGGGCGGCTTCGCCGCCCGGACCGAACTCGGCAGCAGCGGCTGGGCGGGCGCCTCGGTCAGCCATCGCGGCGACTGGACCGGTGACGGCCGCGAGGACCTCATCGCCGCCATCCCCAACGGGACCGGCTCAGTACTGCGGGTGTACCCGTCCAAGATGGACGGGCACCTGATGGCGGGCAAGAAGCTGGCAGACCTTCCGGCCAACGCAAAGGTCGCGAGCGTCGGTGACCTGACCGGCGACGGGCTGACCGATCTCGTGGTGAACGCCGACGACAAACTCTGGCTCTACAAGAACAAGTGGACCCAAGCCGGCGGAGCCGCAGTCGAGATCCCGACCCAACCGATCGGGCTCAGCAGCTGGGAACCGATGACGATCACCGCCGCAGGCGATGTAGCCACCCCCACCACTCCCAAGGACGGTGTCCCAGACCTGTTCGTGCGCGACCCCAACGAACAGGCCTCCCTCTACGTCTATGACGGAAAGAACGGCCCGTTCAACAGCCGAACAGTCCTCGGCAAGTACTTCTATCCCAACACCCGGCCGCTGCTCGCCGGTGGAGACGCAAACGTCGACGGAAACGCCGACCTGTGGGCCACCAATGAGGCCGGCGCCCTCCTGTGGTACGCGGACCCGACGAAGCCCGGAACCGTGGTCAGTCACAGCGGGTGGGACTCCGTCACCGCAATCAGCTGACCCATAGCCCCCTCTGACCCCACAAGGGAACAAATTCGCGCCCCGGCTGGAACCCTGGACGGCACATCAGTCGTCCAGGGTCACCACCGTACCTACCGCAATGCGAAGGAGAACGGCTCCAGTGCGTGATCACCCCATGGCGGAGCCAGGAGGGGGCCACGCTCGTCACCATGGAAAGCGGCTCCTGCAGAGTCAGGCCGGCGTCGCGCAGGTAGATCCAGGCAGAGCTGACCCACGAGTCGCCTGGTGTTGCGCAGTACCCGCATGATCTATAACGGCTCAGCGGGAGGGCTCCCACCTCTCGGACCGGCACTTCGCCCACCTCACCGACCCTCCTTGCCGGCTCAGGATGCGTACGTCTTCAGGGGTACCTGCTGGACTGGGAGTAGGACGAGCACCGAAGCGGCCCCGTACCCGTTCAGTTCTCCCAGTCCTCGTCGTCACCGCCGCGCATGGTGCGCCATCCCTCAAGGTCTTCCAACGCCTCCCGCGCCAACTGGGCGTACTGCACCGGGCACTCCCACAGCTCGCGGGCCGAGAGCTCGGCGGGCACGGGGGTGTCGGGGTGGTCGTCCGGCGCGTACAGGTGGACCACCGCGCGGTACCGGGACTGCACGGTGGAATCGGCGGTGGACCAGGGGTGCTGCCGGTGCTCGCAGGAGACGTCCAGGTCGATGGTGGCGAGCGCGGCGGCCAGGTCGCGCGCGTACGAGGGCGGCAGCCCCCCGTAGGACTGGGCGATGCCCATCCACAGGCACAGGAACACGCCGATCCGCTCCTCGTCCCGCACCTGCCCGGTGAGCCAGCGGCGGGCGGACCACAGGGCGACCGGGCCGGTGTTGTCCTCCCAGCTACGGCTGATCGCCTTCTGCATGGCGACGACGTCGAGGCGTCCGTCGTCCCGGACGAACTGCGCGTCCAGATGGGAGACGTCGATGCCGCCGAAGAGCTCCTGGTGCGCCTCGTGCAAGCGGCCCAGGGCCTCATCGGCGAGGTCGGCGAGGAACCCCTCGCAGTCGAACACCGCCGACTCCTCCGTGTCGAGACCGTAGTCCTCGGCGAATGCGGCCCGTCCGGCCTCGGTCAGCATGCTCACCCCGGCCTCGACCTCGTACTCCGAGTCCAGCTCCGCGGGGTGGGCGCCGGCCGGGCAGGTGCAGGAGGCCGGGTCCAACTGCGCACGGAACCCGTCCAGGGCCCGTACGTACGACGCGAACAGGGACTTGCTGAAGATGCGTGCGGAGACGTACCAGCAGGTGGCATGCAGGAGGATCGTGTACCCGGTCCGCTCCCGGTGGCCCTGCGGGGTGGCCTCGCGGCCGAGCGCCTCCGCCGCGTCGTCGGCGAGGACGGCGAGGGTCGATTCGGGATCTGCATAGGGGTAGTCGCTGACAATCCCGGACAGGTCGGAGATCAGTTCGCGGTGGTCGGCAGGCAGCGTCGGCGTCACTTCAGTCACATCCGTAACCGACGATTGTGCCGGTCGGAACGGTTCCCCTGGCGCACGTGGCCGATGGCCCAGTCAGCGCCGTCCTGCCCGAGGGCTTCTCCCGCTCGACGGCCTCGGCTGGGGCGCCGGTGGCGTACAGGCCCTATTGGACGGTGTCGCGGTCGTGGGGCAGGAGACCCGCCGTCGTTTGGTCCACCGTGACGCGCGCATCATGCGCCGCACCGGCATCGCGCGCCGCGCGGCGGGCCCTCTGTCACACATCCCCCTGACCGCGACCTGATCGGCGTGGGGAACGTGCGGTGTCAAGACGTCTCAGGGGCTGAGAAGCCTAGGGGGTCGGCGAATTGAATCGCTGCTAAGCGTGCTGCTTGGCTGGCCGGTATGACTGATCTCGGACCCGTCGCCTGGCCGCCTGCCCCGATCAGGACCGAGAGGCTCGTCCTTCGTGAGCCCGAGGCCCGGGACCGTGCGGCGGTCATCGAGCTGTTCGCCTCGCCAGAGGTCGGCACCTTCATCGGTGGTCCTCAACCGCGTGACGCAATCGAGCGCGCGATGCCCGGGGCACCCAGCCGGCGCCCCGGTCGTTTCATCGTCGATCCCGACGGAGCGATGATCGGGCAGATCACGCTCACCAAAGACACGGAGCACTGTCACCCGGCTGCCGCGGGGAAGGCCGATCTCGGCTACCTGTTCCTGCCGCGGGCGTGGGGATACGGATACGCCGCCGAGGCGTGCGCGGCGGTACTCGACCGGTTCGCCGGCGTCCTTCCCGGCGAGCCGGTGGTGCTCACCACCCAGAGCACCAACGTCCGCTCGATGCGCCTGGCGGCGAAGCTGGGGTTCACCGAGGTGGAGCGGTTCCAGGCCTGGGGCGCCGAGCACTGCGGACGAGTGGCGGCCGCGTTCGGCCTGGCGGGCAGGCCCAGACTGCCCCCGGACGGGGGCGGGCAATCGGGCCTTGACCCCTACGAGCGAGGACCGTCGCCCAACATGCGCTGCCCGCGTTCCTCGTGTAGTGGGCACGATACGGGCAGACCGACACGGGTCCTTGGGCTCCGGAAGTCCCTCGACGCTGCTCGGGAGGTGGTGAAGATCGTGATGAACGCGCAGTTGATAAATTGGGGCCGGGCTCGGCGCCGGCCGGGCGGGGCGTGGCGGGGGATTCGAACAGCATGGCGTGCTCTGTGCGGCAAGTGACAGCTCGAACGCGGCACGTCGGAGTCCCGGCGTGAGCGAGACCGACGGTCTGACGCCGGCGGAAGCGCGGGTATGGCGGGCGTTTCCGCGAGGCGAGTCCGTGGACTTCCGTGCCGCACCAGAGGAGGATCCGGCGCTCGGCGACGCCTGGGGCGCTGAGCGGACCGTACGGGCGAGTGTGCTGCGGGCACTGCTGATCAAGGCTCCGCAGGAGGAGGGAGAGATCGCCGCGCTCAAGATCACGGGGGCGCGGATCACCGGCGTACTGGACCTGAAGCACGCCCGGATCGACGCCGCCATCCGGCTGAGCCACTGCCAGTTCGACGGCGTTCCCAACCTGTACGGTGCCCAGCTGCGCCAGCTCAATCTGAGCAAGTCGGTTCTGCCGGGCCTGACCTCGGCGACCTTGAGGGTTGAGGGGGTTGTGCGGATGACGGGCTGCCGTGTGCGGGGGCCGGTGCGGCTGGGCGGGGTGCAGATCTCCGGGGCGTTGTTCATGGAGCAGGCGCAGTTCACGGCGGCGGACGACTCCGAGCCGGTGCTGCAGCTCAACCAGGCCGTGATCGGTGCCGACCTGTGGGCGCCGGAGATGCGCGCGAACGGCCAGATACGTCTCACCGGCGCCTCCATCGCCGGGCGGATCAACGTTCAGGACGCCGAATTCAACCAGCCCGGTGGCACCGCACTGGACGCACAGAACCTGAGCGTGGGGGCCCATGTGCGGGCGCGGCGCATACGTACGCAGGGCGGGGTGGAGCTGCGGGGCGCGCGCATATCAGGCCGTCTCGACCTGCTCCACGCCCGCCTGTCGCATCCGGGCGACACGGCGCTGCGGGCCAGCAGCTGTGTCATCGGGGAACTCTGGCTGCACGGCGGCGATCGCATCGAAGGTGCCCTGAATCTGCGGCGTTCTCGCATAGAGATCATGAACCTCGAACCGGAGATGCTGCCGGACCAGGTGTATCTCAGCAATCTCACCTACACCGTACTCACCCCGCACGAGCCCGCCGAGCGGCGCCTTCCGATGCTGGAGCGGGACGGCGACCGTTATGAGCCGTACGGCTACGAGCAGTTGACGGCGGCCTACCGCCACGTCGGTGACGACGAAGCGGCCCGTCTCGTCCAACTCGCCAAGCAGCGCCGCCGACGCACCACGCTCACCTTGTTCGGACGGCTGTGGGGGTACCTCCAGGACGGCACCGTCGGCTACGGCTTCCGCCCGTTGCGCGCGGCCCTCTGGCTGCTGTCGCTGACGGCCGTCGGGTCGATCGCGTACGGCCTGGACCACCCGCGCCCCGTCAAGGCAAGTGAGGCGCCTGCTTTCAACCCCGTCTTCTACACCCTCGACCTGCTCCTGCCGATCGTCAGCTTCGGCCAGGAGGCGGCATTCGCCCCTGCCGGCTGGTACCAGTGGTTGTCGTACGGCCTGGTCATCACCGGCTGGATTTTGGCGACGACGATCGTCGCGGGCGTGACCCGTACGGTGAGCCGCCCATGACTGTCTCGCCTTCGCGCGGGCCCGCGGGCGGGTAGGCGGGCGCCGGCCGAAGCTCACCGGGGGTGAGGCTGCGGTCGTCCAACGGCTCTACGGTCGACCGGGTGCCGGCAGCGACCAGAACCCCGCGGGGTGCGGCGAGGGGGCGATCGGCCAGAGCGAGGCCCCTGCCCCACCGGCAGGGTGCCTACGCCGTGGGTGAGGCGCCCAGATTTACTGATCCCGTCTGTCGTTCCTCCGGGGTGGGATGAGGGCCGGTTGGCCTGTCCCGCTCTGCTGATCGAACAGGCCAACCGGTGCGGTCAGCTGGGGTGTGTCCTCTTCGGTGTTAAGGGCGTCGTCTCCCAGGCGTCCTCGGAAGAGGCCATAAGCCCGCTGCTGCCTGTGTGCTTGTCCTGGTAGGCCACTACTCCGACCCCGCGGCCGCTGATGTGGGCCAGCTGGCGGTCCGGGGACCAGTAGCTTCCGGTGGTGCTGGTCCAGCACTAGCCCGGCGCCCTGTACCCCCGCATACGTGTTCGGTTAGGCTGACCTTGCCTGGCGTGCGGGCGTGCGGGTTCGAGTTCCGGTGCCGCAGGTGGCACCCATTGGACGGAACGGCAGAGGCAGGGCGCAGGTGAGAGACGGTGACCGGGCTTGTGCGCGTCGTGCGCCCGCTGGGCAGACGCCCATGCGGGTGACGGGCGTCCCGGGTTGTGGCCCGGAGCTCGGGACGAGGCGTCGTGGATAGGATCGCGCTCACGGCCGGAGCCCTGTATGTCATTGTCCTGCTCCGCGCCGGAGGGACGTTCGCCGTCGGGTGGCTCGCCGGCGCCGGCGCCCGGCGCAGCAGGTTCGCCGGGCGGATCTCCTCGGCGAAGTTCCGGCGCGCCGAGCGGGCGATCCAGCGGTGGGGCGCGCCGGTGGTGACCGTCTCCTTCCTGACCGTCGGTTTCCAGACCGCCGCCAACTTCCTCGCGGGCAGCATGCGCATGCCGTTGCCGCGCTACCTCCCTGCCCTGTTCGTGGGCGGAGCGGCCTGGGCGCTGATCTACGCGACCGCGGGGCTCGGCGTGCTCGAAGTGCTGGGAAGGCTCTTCGCCGAGCGGACGGCCCTCGGGGTGTCCGCCGTGGCCGTTCTCCTCCTCGCGGCGTGCGGGGTGGTGGTGTACCGCAGAAGAAGGGCGGCCCCGTCCTGCGGTGACACCGTGGCCGAGGAGTCGTGAGCCCGTCCGGCGAGGGCGGGTGCCGCGGCGGGCGGGAGGGACGCGCGACCTCAGCGCTCCTCGGACGGGATCCGGAGGGCACGGGGATCCGGAGGGCGAGGTCGTGCGCGAGGCCAGCGGCAGCCTGCCCCCTTGCGTCTCCTCGTGGAAGTGCGGCAGCAGGCTGACTGCCTGGCGGGCCGCGGGTGGGTGCCGGGTGACGAGGAGGAGGCCATCCGCGGCGTGGCGGCCAGGGCCCAGCGCGCTGCCGGTGAGGGTGAGGGTGAGGCGGGTGCTGACACCGGGGTCTGAGGCGTGCGCGACGAGCGTCGGTCTGATGAGCGCGTCGGCGCTCCAGGAGACGAGGACGCCGTCGGGGCGAGCCTGCAGGGCGAGGCCGCTTCCCTGGCTGGCTTTGTTGACGAGTGACGAGAGCACCTGTAGCTCGGCGGCCAGAGCGCCCTCGTTCACGGGAGACCGTCACTGGCCTCGCCCGGGCGAGCAGCCGCAGCCGTGCCTGGCTGTTCTCTGGCCGGCACCCCGGACAGCGGATGAGCCAGGTCAGCCTCCTCGACCGCCTTGGGGACATCGGAGTGCCCATCCAGCGGGGCCGGGCCTCAGCGATCCGCCGGCTCGTGCTTCAAGCCCCTGCTCCCGGCGTTGCCCGGGCCCTCGGCTACCACGACAAGACCACCACGCGTCTCGTCAGGGAAAGCGGCGAACCTGAGGCCGTATCTCGGTGTTCACGCCGGTCATCCTGCCGCAGAGCACCGACAGCAGGGGGCGATCGACCGACGGCCACGGCGAACACACGGCTGCTGCGGGCCTACCAGTCCCAGGGCCGGTCACCGATCCGGCCGAGACCCCCGCAGGGTGGCTGGCGGGGCTGGCGGGGCTGGCGCGGCCTGCCGGCGCCGGAGCCCCGGGGGTGCGCGATGCTCGCCGAGCAGGCAGTGGTGCCCGCCTGTGGCCTGGCTGAGGACGAGCTGTCAGTGGCTCAGCGGCAGGGTCGTCGGAGGGTGCGGCCGCCGCCCGATCCTGCGACACGGGAACCCGCTTGCAGAAGGTGATCTCGCTGGCCATCCTCAAAGGCGGCGATGCGCCGGCCCATCCCGCCCTACGCTCCCGATCACGAGATCGGGCCATTGAGCGAGCATCGTCAGCAACCACGGGAGCAACGTGCCGCCTTTCGTCTACCGGATCACCAAGTACGACCCTGCCGACCGCGACGAGCACGGCAGCTACATCGGCGCCGAGGGCTCGACCAGCGACCACGGACCGGTCGAGGCGGCCTATCTGCAAGCGATTGCCGCCTTCGCCAAGGACACCGGCATCGACCGACTGGCCATTCGTGAGCCCGGGATCTCCGGCCTTGCCCACTTCGGCCGGGAGCCGGCGATCGACGGCCACGGCCTTGCCGGGCTCTTCCCACCCGACCTCAGCGGATTCCACGACGGAGCGGAGGTGCCTGTCTCCCTCGGCCTGGAGCTGGTCCGGGTCATGCTCCGCGACAACGGTGCCTGGTGCCGTCTGGAGGTGGAGGACAGGTTCGGTGTGCAGGTCGGTTGGGACCAGTACGTCTACGTCAGCAGCAACAAGCCTTGCGAGCGCGCCTTTGCCCGCACCCGGGCTCTCGGTCTCTTCCCGGAGCGGCTGGAGGTCTCGCCCTACGACGCGGACTTCGACGAGCCCGGCGTGCAGCGGCCGGCGGACGAGGACTTCTGGGCCCGTCTGCGCTGGTCCGTCGCCATGCGGCACGCAGCGATATTGGAGGAGGGGTACCTTCACAATGCCTCCCGCTGGCACCGCCTCACCGGCAGCACTCTCGATGCGGTACGCGCCCGGCTTACCCCTCGTGCGCAGCTGACCGTCTGGCCGGACCTGTCAACCGATGTCGAAGCGGTCCTGGCCTCGCTTCCCGACGAAGGTCCGGTGGAGTTCGTATGGGAGGACGAGAACGGGGTTATCTCCAGCACGTTGGCCGACGAGTCCGACTACCGGGAACTGTCCGCCCATGTGGCAGGCGCCCGTGCGGCTGCTGCCCTGTCCTTGGCCCTCGACGAACGCCACCCGCTGTTCACTGCGGTCCTGCCCGACAGCGACGGCGTCCTGCGCGCGCGGTGGAGGACCGAGCCGACACCGAGCGACCGGAACTGGGCCTTTCTGAAGACTCTCCACCGTGGGCAGATCTGCACCGGCACAGTCACCGAGATCGCCAGCTTCGGTGTGACCTTTGTGGACATCGGCGGCTTCACCGCGATGATCAACATTCCGGAGCTGTCCTGGCGCCGTTTCCATCACCCCTCCGACGTCGTCGGTGTCGGCCAGAGAATCTCGGCCGAGATCCTCGACGTCGACCTGGTCAGGGAGCGCGTGCCCCTGTCCCTGAAGGCATTGCAAGAGGACCCGATGCCGCGGTTCATACAGCAGGTCGGCCAGATCACGAACGGCGTCGTGACCAAACTCGTACCGTTCGGCGCCTTCGTCCGCATCGAAGACAGAGAGGACGGCCTCGAGGGCCTGGTGCACCTCACCGAGCTGGCTGAAGGACACGTGGACCGGCCCGAGGATGTTGTTCAGGCCGGAGACAGCCTCCCCGTGAAGATCCTGGACGTCGACCTTCCACGGCGTCGCATCACCCTCTCCCACCTGCAGGCACTCGCGCCCGCAGCCGGAGCCCGTCAGCTCAGGTATTGAGTGTGTGCCCGGTCGTTGCGTCCACATGGTCCGGGATCTCGTCGTGGCGATCGCCCACGGTCAGCGTCCCGGTGGGTTCGAACATGAGGATTGCGGCGCCGGACGGAGCGTACGGCTTGTGCTCCGTGCCTCGGGGGACGGTGAAGACCGCCCCCTGCGGGAGCAGGACCGTGCGCTCCCCATGGGGTTCGCGCAAGGAGATGTGCAGCTCTCCGTCGAGTACGAGGAAGAACTCGTCGGTGTCGTCGTGGGCGTGCCAGATGTGTTCGCCCTCGACCTTGGCGACGCGGACGTCGTAGTCGTTGACGCGTGTGACGATGCGGGGGCTCCACAGGGCATCGAAGGAGGCCAGGGCCTTGCTCAGGGGGATGGGGTCGTTGCTCATGGGCTCATCCTCGGCTGTTTGGCGTGGCCGCCGTGAGTGCTAGGAATTGCGCATGGCGAAAGAATCCTCGCACGCACCGGGCTCGATGGGCGTACCCCGGGTCGTCGTGATCGTCGACGAGAACTCGAACCCTTTCGAGCTCGGCTGCGCGACCGAGGTCTTCGGTCTGCGAAGGCCGGAGATCGGCCGGGATCTCTACGACTTCACGCTCTGTTCCCCTGAGCCCTGCACTCTGATGCGGGACGGATTCTTCACGCTCACGGGAGTCGCCGGTCTGGAAGCGGCCGACACGGCGGACATCTTGATCGTCCCCAACCGCCCCGATGTCGAGGTGCCCCGCCGCCCCGCCGTACTCGACGCCGTCCGGCGGGCGCACGCACGCGGCGCGCGCCTGGTGGGCTTCTGCAGCGGCGCCTTCACGCTGGCCGAAGCCGGGGTCCTTGACGGGCGCCGGGCTACCGCGCACTGGCAGTGGGCAGATTCCTTCCGGGCCCGCTTCCCTTCTGTCCACCTTGAATCGGACGTGCTGTTCGTGGACGACGGTGACATTCTCACCGCTGCGGGGAGCGCGGCCGCGCTCGATCTCGGGCTGCATGTGGTCCGCCGCGACTACGGTGCGGAGGTCGCCAACGCTGTGAGCCGGCGTCTGGTCTTCGCGGCGCACCGTGACGGAGGCCAGCGGCAGTTCGTGGAGCGGCCGATACCCGATGTGCCTGACGAGTCCTTGGCACCTGTCTTGGCCTGGGCCCAGGAACGGTTGGACTCCCCCCTGACGGTCTCTGACCTTGCGGCGCGCGCGGCGGTCAGTGCGGCGACGCTGCATCGGCGTTTCCGGGCTCAACTGGGAACGACGCCGCTGACGTGGCTCACGGGGGAACGCCTTGCCTTGGCATGCCGGTTGATCGAGCGAGGTGAGTCCCGCATGGAGATGGTCGCGCGGCGCAGCGGGCTTGGCACCGCTGCCAATTTGCGCACGCTGATGCGCCGCGAGACGGGCATCACTCCTTCGGCATACAGGCGCCGGTTCGGGCCGCAGATGCATTGAGGGCGGGGCCTTCTGTGCGGCGCGGCACGGCAGTGTGCTCAGTGCCGGATGTCACCCGGCGCCAGGAAGCTGGCGAGCGACGGGGGGCTTTGCCCCGTGACGTGCTGGGGTCGGCTCGCAGTACATACCCGTGCGTCGGACGGGCAGGCGCGTTGAACGCGTCCATCGAGGCCGGGAGGCCTGGACGTTCGGGCTTCTGCTGGCCGGTGGCGGGGCGGTGAGCCACGGGCGGGTTTCAGCGCCACGGATCGAGGGCGTGCTTGCCGTGGGTCCGGCCCGCCTCGAGTTGTCGCAGCACTGCCGACCCTTCGGCCAGGGGATGGATCTCTGGAGTGCCGGGTGGGTACGCGCTCTGGGCGATGAGTGCTTCGGTCTCGGCGAGCAACGATCGGTAGACGGAAGGGGCTGCGGCGGCCAGCGCGCCGATGTGGAGGCCCTTGACCTGTACCTGGTGGACGAATACCAGGTCGTGCGTGGTCAAGCCGGCGTCGCTGGAAGCGGCGCCGAGCACGACGACGCGTCCGGTGAAGGGTTTGGTGACCGACAGGCTGGCCTCGAACGTGGCTCGCCCCACCGATTCCAGGACCAGGTCCACCCCGCCCGTCAGACGGGTGATCTCCTCGGCGAGATCAGGGCGCCGGCTGTCCAGGACCTCGTCGGCGCCGAGGGCTCTGACGGTGTCGTGTTTGGCCGGGGACGCCGTGGCGATCACGCGTGCACCGTAGTGGCGGGCGAGACGGACAGCGTCCTGCCCCGCGCCTCCGGCCGCGGCGTGAACGAGCACGACGTCAACCGACTGGATCCCGCCCAGCGGCTTCAGCGCCGCCAGGGCGGTCGCCCTGTTCAGCACCAGGCCGAGAGCTTCGGCGTCGCTCCAGCCGGAAGGCGCAGGAAGTACACCCGCGGCCGGCATGGTCATGTATTGCGCGAAGGCGCCCGGGCCGACTCCCACGACGTGGGTGCCGAGCGGGAGCGGGTCCTCGACCTCGGGGCTCGCACCCGCGATCTCGCGGGCGGCTTCGAAGCCCGCGGCGTAGGGTGCCTGCGGCCTCCCCCGTACGTTCCGTAGGTCTGCATCACATCCGCGAAGTTGACCCCGGCGGCGCCCACGCGGATCAGATACTCGCCGGGCCCTGGGGCGGGGAGTGGGTGAACTGTCGTCAGGGTCAGATCCTTTGGCCCTCGGCGCGACTGCTGGACCAGTGCCCGTACCGTCTGCCCAGCGGTGTGCTGCTCGTCGTTGATCTCCATGCGCCGAACGTAAAGGCGTGACACTAACGTCAGGGTCGAGTGACGTCACAGGTGCGGCGGGCTTCTCGCAGGTAGGTGTCGAGTGCCGCCTGCTGACCACTGAGAACGGCGATGTGTGCGGCCAGCCGATCGCGGTAGCTCTGCGCCTGGTGCGGAACTCCGCGCTCACCTCGTCCGGGCCGGCGTCAGAGCCGTCAGTGAGTCGGGGCAGGACTTCCCCGATCAACCGCACGGGCAAGCCGGACTCCGGCAGAGAGCGGATGGCCAGCATCCGGTCGATGGTCGACCGGCAATAGTCGCGGAACCCATTGCTGCAACGGCCAGGGACGATCAAGCCCTCATCCTCATAGTGCCGCAACGATCTCGCACTCACGCCGCTGACTCTGGAGTCTTCCGTATGCATCACTGCAGACGAGGCCAAGTCCCTACCCGTGCTGTGCCCCTGCCTGAAGCGAGTGATCTTTCGATCGCGACGGTCGACCGCAGTCCGCAGGACGTGGGCTTCGGATCTACGTGCACACCCTGCACTTCCAGGCCCAGGGGAATTACGTGAACCTACCCCTGGGGAAATACGCGATCGTCCACGGCATCGATGTCGACGGCGATCGGCATCAGATCACCTCGTCCAACTCGGCCTGCATCTGCGTCGCTTCGACATCGCGCGCGACGGCCTGGGCGAGCAGCATCCGCAGCAGGAGCACGATGAGCGCGACGCCCAGGATGGCCACGCCGACTCCGCCCATGATGACGGTGACGCCCGGGTCCTCCCGCTGGCCCGGCGCGTTGAGGGCCGTGACCGCGAACCACACGAGGGCAGCCGCCACGATCGCGCCGATCACGCCGTCCACGTACCGGAAGGCGGCGTGGGAGAACACGGTTCCGCGTCGCACCATCGCCACCAACTGCCACACGCAGACCAGGGCAACCTGGGCGGACACCATGCCCAGGATCGTGATCACGCGCAGCGGGGTCAGCGGGAGCGACCCGTCCTCCGGGTCGGTGGCCAACGCCCACACCATCAAGGCCTGAACGAACAAGGTGCCGGCGAACACCACTACCAGCACGGCGCGCAGCGCACCCACTGCCAGTTTTCCCATAACCCAGCCTTCCATCGACTTACGATGGGAATCTATCGAGTTTCGATAGACCGGACAAGGGTTGAAACGGAGGGTGGGCGACGGTTTCGCACCGTGGCCGGATGCCGCCGCCCCCTGCCAGGAGCTTTCGGCTGGTCCGCCGGCCACCGGTTCCCCGGTGTGGAAACGGCCGCCTCCGGCAGGAGGCGGCCGCTTGGGTACTGCGTTCGGACCTTGGGGTGTCCCAGGTCCCTCAGACGCGGTCCTGGACGACGGTGTACCACGGGTAGACGCCCGCGACGCTGCCGTCGGCCCGCAGGGCCTCCAGCGTGTAGAAGTACGTGTCGCCCCTGGTCGCGGTGGTGTCGATGAAGCTGCGCGTCTGCGCGGGCAGCTGGCCGCCGGGCAGGGGCTCGTACGCCTCGGTCGCCGGGTTCCACCGGTTGATCCGGTAACCCGCGACCGTTCCGCACAGCGTGGTGTTGTCGCACTTCCAGTTGAACGAGGGCGAGGAGCTGGTCAGCGTGTCATGAGCCACGGTGCCGAACTCCCAGTCCCGCACGGCCGGCACGGACGGGCGGACGTCGAGTTCGGTGGCCTCGACGAGGGTGACCTTCGGATCGCTCGGGCGCAGCGCGTTGCCCCAGCGGTCCTTCGCGACGACCGCGTACACGTACGACTCGCCGTCCGGCAGGTCGCCGCAGAGGACCGCGAGCGGGTCGGCCGTGCCCTCCCGGCAGTCGGAGGAGATCCACCTGACCGTGCCGTCGTCCTGTCGGACGCCGGTCCACACCCCGTAGCCCGCGATGTCGTCCTCGGTCGAGGCGGCCCAGCTCACCAGCACGCCGTCCTTGCGCGGGGTGGCCTTCACGCCGGTGACCGGGCCCGGCGCGACACTGTCAGCGGTGCGGACCGTGACCGGGCCGGACAGCTCGGACTCGTTGCCGGCCGCGTCGACCGCGGTGACCGCGTACGTGTAGTACGCGCCCTGGCCCATGCCGGTGTCCGTGCACACGCCTTCCATCGGGTCGGAGCCCTGAACGTAGTAGTACGTGCAGGTCACGCGCGTGAGCTGGGTCCGGTCGAGCGTGGCGCCCGGCGAGCGGTAGACACGGAAATGCCCGCCGTTGTCGTGGTCCTGGAAGAACTCGCCCGGCATGTTCCAGTAGATGCTCGTGCCGTCCCCACGGGTGTCCGCGGTGATGTGGGTCGGGGCCTCGGGAGGGGTCCGGTCGATGCCGTCGCCGATCGCCGTGGCGGAGAACTCGCCCGCGTTGCCCGCCTCGTCGAACGCGCGGACCTGGTAGTACCGGTTCCTGTTCACCGGAGCGCCGCGGTCCTCGTACATCGCCCCGCTGGTGCTGCCCAGCAGCGTGAACGGCCCGGTGGCCGTGTCGGCCGCGTGGACCTCGTAACGGGCGGCGTCGGCGACGTCCTGCCAGCGCAGGGTGGTGATGTACGAGTCGCCCTGGACGGTGATCCCCGTCGGGGCCGCCGGACCCGTGCGGTCGACGGTCGCGGCGGTCACCTCGAGGCTGCCGTCGGACTCGCGGCCGGCCTTGTCGACGGCGCGGACCTCGTACAGGAAGGTCTGGCCGGTCGCGGGCGGCGCGTCGACGAAGGACGGGGAGGTCAGCAGCGAGCTGCCGCTGACGTTCGCCCACTGGGTGGTGCTCAGCCGGCGGTACACGCGGTACCCGGCGAGGTCCATCTCCTTGTTGGCCGTCCAGCGCAGGGTGGTCGTGGCGGTGTCGCGGTCGTACGCGGCGGTGAGGCCGGTGGGCTGCAGCGGCTTGACCGTGTCGACGCTCGCCTCGGTGCGCGGGGCGTACGTGAACCCGGCATAGGCGTAGCCGGTCCAGGCGACGTAGTCCACGCGGATCGTGTGGCGGCCGGCCGGGATGTTCAGGTCGAGGGTCTTGCGGGCGGTCGTGGAGACGTTCTTCCACAGGTCGATCTTGCGTACGCCGTCGACGTAGACGCGCATGCCGTCCTGGGTGGCCGCGGAGAGCCGGAACGGGCCGCCGGAGCCGAAATCCCGGGTGAGGGACCAGCGGATCGAGAAGTTGTCGCTCGGCAGCGTGACGCCGGCCGGGTCGCCGGAGCCCATGTTCTCGGCGATGGCCGAGTCGCAGGCGGTCAGCTTCGGGGTGCCGCTGAACGAGGGGTTGGCGAAGTACTGCGCCGTCCAGACCGGAGAGGTACAGGTCACGGCCGCGGAGGCCGGGGCGGCGGTGATCAGGCCGCCGGCGGCGGCGAGGGCGGCCGTCGCGGCCAGCGTGCTCAGCCGGGTACGAGTCATCACGGAGAAAGGGGCCCCTTCCGGACCGAGGCGGATCACGTGAAACGTCAGACGCCTGTGTGACTCGTGAGGCGGGGGCAGGGTTGCCCCGCCCCCGCACGCTTTTTCGGGAGGACGTCCGGATTTTCGGGCAACGTCCCGGCCGCTCACCCGTAGCGGGCTCGACGAGGGTCCAGCGCGGCAGCTCGTGCCGGCAGGCGGCGCGGCGGCCAGGCGACCGTAGGTGCACAGCGCGGTGACCATCGCGAACGACGTGGCCGCCATGGGCGCCGACTTCACCGAGGTGATTCTCACCAAAGACACCGAGGACGTCGCCGACATCCTGAAGGAGCTGGAGGCCGCCGGCGCGTGCCAGGGCCGCGCGCGGCCGGGAGCACTTGTCCCTCCTCTTCTTCGGCGTCGCGAACTTCGCTCGGCAACTGGCGCTTGGGGTACGGGTGATGGCGCCCCGGTCCGTCGAGGTTTGGGGTGCGGTGACCAGGCTGCCCTCCGCGGGGGCGCGTGGAGTTCGGGGAGGTGGGGGCGAAGTGTCAGGCCCTGGCCGGGGGTTGGTCCACCAGCGGGGCGCCGCCATCCTCCCTGGGTGTGATTTAAGGACATGAGGCCCGTGTCCGGGTGTGCGGACACCGCACTGCACCAGTTTGCGGCTGGGCTCCCTCGCTCTGGAGGAATTCCGTCTGATCATCGAGGAGCGCCTGGCCATCGATCTGGAAGAGGTGCAGATCACCTCGCGGGACACCGTCGCCCACCTCGTGAACTGGTGAACGCGAGGGCGGCCTCGTGAGTCCGCCTCCCCGGGCGACTGCGTCACCCACCAGATCCGTCACCAGCGGGTGCGCGCGGCCGTCAGCCACTCGTTCGGCTTCGGCGGACACAACGCCGTGCTGGTCTTCACCGCCCCGTAAAGGCCATGCGACACGACCCCGCGCCCATGATCGCCACGGCAGCCCGGGCGCCCGCACACGTCACCGCCATGACGGCGGTACGGCACGCGCGCTGGTCCCGGTGAGTCGGGGCGCGGCCATGACCCAGAAGCCGGCCGTCGGCTGATGCTGAGGTATGCGAGTCAAGGTGCCCCGGGCGGGGCACCTTGACTCTGTCCTCACCCGGCCTGGCCAAGAGGCGGCGGACCGTGTAGGGCGTCGGTCGTGGAGTTCTTACCTGTACTCGCTTTTGCACTGCGCGCACATCGCGTACGCCGCGGAGGTGCCTGCGATGGTCTCGCCGCAGATGCAGCAGGTTCCGCGCTTCGCCACGTCCCTGACGATCTCCGGCTCGGTGGCTGTGTCCTTCGCCCCCATCTGATCGCTCTCGCTCATGGTCCTCTCCTGCCCTCGGACAATGACCGGCATTGAGCACCCGATCGGGCGTAACTCTTCCAGGGTGGATCGACACCGCGCTCCTGTCTCGCTAACCCCCTCTGAGCAGGCACGGAAGCGCTCCCCCGAGGCGTCTGGCAGGGCAAGAGCCCCGCGTCGAGCGGCTTGCGAACGACACCGAGCTGAGGCACCGGAGCGTGGATGGCCAGCCATGTCAAAGCCGCGCCACCCCGGCACCGACCAGCTCACAGGCGCCTCGCTCAACGGTTCAACTACATGCCGGGGGCGTCTTCGCCCCCTTCCGGCGGTGTCCGGCTGTGACTCTCCGTCGCCAGCTGCTGTCCGACGCGCGCAGGGTGGCGGACGCGCGACACCACGCGCGCGGGTATTCCGGAGGGCGCGGGGTCTTTTTCTCCGGGCGGATGTCCTACGCGTGGCTACGTAGGCGAGAGCGGAGAGCGTTTGTAGTCGGCGTGGAGAGCACCGGTCTGTCGCGGATGCCTCAATGGTTGGCGAGTTCTGAAAGCCGTTGGGCGTGCCGGGGCGGCTAGGGCAGTTGTTTGCCGAGGATCGTCATGACGGCCAGCCAGATCACGCCCGCGGTCCCACCGAGCCCGAGGAGGAAGAAGCAGGGCCCCAGGACAATTTCAAAGAGCCGCGGGGACGAATCCTGGAGTACGACCACGTTCGACAGGTCCCGCGTGTCGTAGGCGACTTGGACGGACGGGGCAATGCTCGGGTAGGAGACGACACGGGTGGTGCCGCTGCTGTCCGTGTACTGGTACGTCCTCGGGGCGTCCGCCTGCACCGCGGCAACGGTCACACCGTGCCTGCGCAGGCGAGTCTCGTGGAACCACGACCCCAGACACATCGCGCCGAGCCACAAGGGCCAGGCAGCCATGACGCCGAACGTCACGATGAACACCGCGCCGGCTATGGCGGTGCGCTCGTGCCCCGCGATTGCGGTGGTCACTGCCAGGGCGAGGGTCCCGCCCAGATAACCGAGCATGACCCGTCTGAGTCTGCGCCGGTAGGTCTGGAGCCAGGTCTTGGTGAGGGTTCGCAGGTCGACGAGGGCGTCGCCGTCGACGTCCTCGACCGGTCGCGGCAGCAGGGCGTTCACGGCGTCGGCGAAGGCGACAGCCGCGGCCGCGCTCACATCCTCGATCCGGTGGACGGACGGCGTCCCCCCGGCAAGGGCCCGCAGCTCGACGGTGACGCTCCGGGCCTCGGCGTGGACACGGGCGATGGCTCTGAGGGGGATCGTCAACTTCTCGTCGGGGCGTTCCAGGGCCAGTCCGTCCTGCTCCGAGCTCAGGACGGTGCTGCCGCGTCCCCGCAGGACGGGTATGGAGGTTGTGATCGACATGGGCGTCAGCGTAGGGCCACGGTTGCCCGGGAGAGGCGCGGTGCAGGCCCGGCGTGACCTCGCGCGGCGCGGCCGCCAGTCCCAGCTCCTCGCACACCTGCGTGGTCATCGTGAGGGTGTGGAGCCGTTCCGGCGGCCACGATCTGCTGGGGGGGGAGGCGGCGGGTGTCCAGCGCGTACCAGGCGCGTCCGGGCGCTGCCCCGGTTGGCGGTCAGGAAGGCAGCGGGGATCAGAACGCCGGCCCGGGAACGGAGTCTCAAGTCCCCCGGACACGTGCAGCTCAGTACATCGGGCTGGTCGACGAGCCGGCGGGGGCGCGTCCGGTTTCCATGACGTTGCGGAAGGATCCGGTCGATGTCGATGCCATGCGGCACTGTCTAGGCCGCGGGCCCCAGGTCGTTGACGCGTTGTGGGTCTTGACCGGAAAGGCGGCCGAGTCGCTCGGCGAGGGCATCGATGTGCTGCGGCTGAGCCAGGACGGACATCGCCGCTTCTTGTCTGCGATGGAGTGCGGCGACGTCCTTACGCAACCCGCGAAGGCGCACGCGCATCCGCAACCGCGTCTGCCATGGGTGCCACAGCGCCCGGAGCAGGTGTTGGGCTGCCGCCTGCCGGTATTCCTCACACCGCGTCATGAGTTCGTCGAGCGACTCACCCAGGACACCGCCCAGGCGGAGATCGATCACTCTGATGACCTCGCATTGCAAGGCACGTTCCTCGCTGCCTCCGGCGAAGTCCAAGACCCTGCGGGGTATGCCCGCCGAGAGCGCAGCCACCACAAGATCGGAGATCGCTTCCCGCTGGGCGTGCTCGGCGTCACGGCCGTCCTCCAGGACCGCCGCGACGCCAAAACGCGCCGTGGCAAGCAGTCGTGGCCCGGCCAAGTGCCGCGACGGACTCTCCCTCCGGCTCGGCACGATGTCGCATACCCCCTCGCGCACCGCTGCGACGCGCAGGAGCTGTTGCATGACCGCCGCTCGCAGCTGCCGGCGTTCCTGGTTCATGGAGAGGTAGTTGGTCACCGCGGCACCGACGACACCGCCGGCCGTGGTATATGCCAAGTCCATCCATCCAGGCATGGAAGCCGCCTCACTGTGCCGGGAGCAAGCACATCGCTTCGCACCAAAACGGTCCGAGCGTAGGCGGGCTGCTGAGCCCGGGACAAGACCGAGATCATGTCGTACGTGTGGGTCGGCGCACGGGCGCGGGCCGCCGAGGGCCGGGCCGGCGCGCGGGGCATCCGTCGCGACAGCCCCGGACCGGTGGTTGGGGATGCGGCCGGGGGCGGCCGGGGGCTGCCGCTCCCCCGCCGTTGGGCGGCAGCGCACCGCGCACAGCAGTAGCCGGCGGCGGTGGTGTACGAAGTCTTTCGTGAACGAACAGATCCAGGCCGCGACCGTCCGCGTCTTCATAGCCCTTGCTCCGCCCGACGACGCCAAGGAGGAGCTGGCGCAGGCGCTGCGGCCCGCCTATGACGCCTACCCGCGCATGCGGTGGAACCGCATCGAGGACTGGCACATCACGCTGGCGTTCCTCGGTGAGCTGCCGCAGCCGGCTGTTTCGCGGCTGATGCCGCCGCTCGCGGAACTCGCGGCGAGGCGTCAGCCCCTGCAACTGGCCTTGCACGGCAGCGGGCACTTCGACGAGCGTGTGCTGTGGAGCGGGATCGGCGGAGATCTCGAAGGGCTGCGGCTGCTCGCTGGGGAGGTACGGGCGCTGGTGAAGGAACACGGTGTCACCTTCGCGGACCGGCCGCTGAACCCTCACCTGACACTCGCCCGGTCCCGCCGTGACGATACGTCCAGCGTGGTGGAGGCCGCTGCGGGGCTCTCCGCGTTCGCCGGCCGCACATGGCAGGCCGAGCGTCTGCACCTGGTCGGCAGCAACTACGGCCGCGGGCCCGGGCCGATTCACTACCGCGACATAGAGGCCTGGCCCTTCGGCGGCGCGAGATGAACCACACCCCTGGGGGCGGTGGCGAGACATAGGGGGTTCCTCGCCGCGGCCCTCCTGGGGTTGATGACGCGTGGTGTGGCGGGATGGCCTCGACGACCTCCCGGATACGTCCCGCGGGACCCCGCCCATCGGGCCGGGCGCTCACTCGAGTTGCCGGCGGCCACCTGTGTGGCACATCTGGAGCAGAGCATGACGGAGAACCCCCCACGGGTGCTGATCACTGAGACCCAGGTAGACGGAGGGCGCCCCTCCCCCAGGGCACCACGCGGCCTGGCACCGTCCGAAGATCCCAAGACCGACCGCGCGGCTGCCGAGCCCGTCTACCAGGGAAGGCAATGCTCGTCGTGGGGCGAGTTCACCCGGTGTGCGGGACGGCGAGTCGGCGTCGGGGGGGCGCTCACGCAGACGCTCGCTGCCGCGGGCTCAAGGGCTGACCCGTGGTGATGTGGCCGTCGTGAGCCCACAGGGCGATTCGCGTGGAGCTGCCCTCCGGTGGGTCCGGTGTGGCCGGCTCACGGGAGGGTCTCGAGGCGTTCCATGTGTTCCTCGCCCCACTGGCCGAGTGGGGTGAGTGCGGCGACGAGCGAGTGGCCGAACTCGGTCAGTGAGTACTCCACCTTCGGTGGAACCTGTTGATGGACTTCGCGGTGCACCAGGCCGCTGGCCTCCAGTTCCCGCAGTTGCAGGGTCAGCATCCGCTCGCTGATGCCGTCCACGGTCCGGCGCAACTCGCCAAAGCGCAGCGGCCCTTCGTCGAGCCAGAACAGGATCAGTCCCTTCCATTTCCCTCCCATGACGTCGATGGCAGCGTCCAGCCCGCAGGTGTAGCTCCGGCTCTTCACCAGCACTCCCCTAACAAAAATGTGGGTACCTGACAAAATTGTAGGTACTTGCCGAAGCGTTGGTGTCCTCGCAGGATGGAGCAGGCATCGCACCGAGATCGCAACAACTCCGCGCGAAAGCCCGCTTATTGGCCCCCTTTCGGGCTCCAGGTACATACATCGCTGTCAGGCAGGAGCAACGTATGAACAGGCACCAGCGCACGCCCGTGACCGTCGTCGGGCTGGGCTCCATGGGCAGCGCCCTGGCCCGGGCATTCATCGACGCGGGACACCCGACCACCGTCTGGAACCGGACCTCGTCGAAGGCCATGCCGCTCGTTGCCAAGGGTGCTGTGTACGCGCCTACGATCGACGAGGCGGTCGCGGCGAGTGGGCTGGTCATCGCCTGCCTGACCACGTACGAGAGCACCATGGAGGCCTTGGAGCCGGCTGCTGCCGTACTCACGGGGCGTGCTCTTGTGACCCTCAACAGCGGTTCACCGGCCGGGGCTCGTCAGATGGCCGCATGGGCGCTCGGGCACGGCGCACGCCACCTCGATGGGGCCGTCAAGAACGTGCCGTCCGCCGTGGGCGCCGAGGACACCCTGCTGTACTACAGCGGCGATCGCAGCGTCTTCGACGAGTTCGTCTCGACGCTGCGGGTGCTGGGTGGCGAGACGGTCTATCTCGACGCTGATGCGGACCTCGCCGCCCTGTACGAGATGGCGGTGGGCGGCACCCTGCTGCCCGCGCTCGTCGGCTTCTTCCAGGGCGCGGCCGCTCTGCGGGCCCGTGGCCTCACGGCCGCCTCGATGGTTCCTTTCAGCATCAAGTGGTTCGAGATGATCAACTCGATCCTGCCGGTCTTCGCCGAGGAGATCGACCGCGGCGACTACAGCAAGCCCGCGTCATCGGTGAACATGTTTCTGGCCGGAGCCCCCCATGACGAGGAACTCGGCAAGGAAGCGAACCTCGACACGCAGTGGCAACACCCCTTCCACGACCTGCTCAAGCGAGCGGCCGAAGCCGGCCACGGCGACCACAGCATCTCGGCCCTGACGGAAGTCCTCTCCCTGAAGGCCACTTCTGGCTGAGGGAGTTCTGTTCTCGCTGTTGCGGCGGCGTGAAGCAGGACGGCCAGGTGTGCGCAGTGGCAGCAGGGGCGTTCGATCGCGTGGAAGGCTGAGCCCATGGGGTGGCGACTGCCGTTCGGGGACGCGTTACGGGCCGAGCTGGGATCACCCAGACGCTCTCGCAGACTGGGCAGCAGTCCTCGCTCGCGCGTGTGGCGCGTCGAGTTGCCGGAGGCGACGGCGGTGGTGAAGCAGATCGTCGGCGGTCCTGATGCCGAAGAGCGATACGCCCGTGAGGTTGCCGCCCTGCGGCTCGCCGCCCGAGCGGACACTCCCGTGGTGCCCGCGGTGCTGGCGACCGATCCCGGCGAGCGGGTCCTGGTGCTGGAGCATCTGGATCACCGGCGCCCGGCCGGCGACTGGATCGTCGACTACGCAGGCGCGTTGGCTCGGCTGCATGCCACCGCCCGGCCGCAGGACGTCGGGGTACTTCCCCGGTGGCAGGGCCCGAACCGGGCCGATGTCGGCTCTTTCCTGCGGCTGGCCGCGGCTCTGGAGGTTCCTGTCACCCCTGGCGTGTCCGGCGAACTCAATGACCTCGTGACCCGGCTCGACCAGGCATCCGGGCATGCCCTTCTCCACGGTGATCCCTGTCCCGGTAATGATCTGCACACCGCGGCAGGGGTGAGATTCATCGACTTCGAGCAGGCGTCACTGGGCAGCGGCTTGATGGAACTCGCCTATCTGCGCATCGGTTTTCCGACCTGCTGGTGTGTCACTTCGGCCTCGGAGCCGCTGCTGGAACGGGCGGAGAGCGCGTACCGCGAGGAGTGGCGCACGGTGACCGGCTCCGGACCCCACGGTGACCTCACCGACGCGTGCGCCGGCTGGCTGCTGCGCGGCGATGCGCTGGTGGAGCGGGCACGCCGTGAAAGCACCGATCACCTGGCCCGGATCCCGCACCGGGACTGGACGTGGGGCACCGCGACAGCCCGGCAACGACTCGTCCACCGGCTCGGTGTCGTCAGCCAGATGGCGGCCGACCACACCTCGCTCGGCGGCATGAGCAGCCTCTGCACCGCGATGCACCAACGCATGCTCGCTCGCTGGCCCGGGCTTCGGCCCATCCCGACGAAGCGACCATAGAGACCGGCCGCCGCTCCCGGAATCGTCGACGAGCTCCTGAGATGCCGATCTGTCTCGTGCCCGCCCAGCGACTGGGTTGCTTCGCTCCGTGCCACCAAGTCCTCGCAGCCGTGCAGCAGCGAACCCGGAACGTCGGCGGTCCGCCCCCGCGCCGCAGCTAGGCAGCTATGCAGCTACGCGTGCAGCGAACGGCCCGATGTTCAGCCAGACGTCATTCCACAGTGGTGACCATGCTGAGTCAGGTAGCCGTCCTCTCCGACATCCACGGAGTCCTGCCCGCCCTGGAAGCGGTGCTCGACGAGCCAGACGTGCGCGCCGCGGACCGTATCGTGCTCACCGGTGACATCACCGCCGGCCCGCAACCGGCCCAGGTCCTGGACTTGCTGGCCGGGCTCGGCGACCGCGTCCTCTGGATCAGCGGGAACGCCGACCGCGAACTCCTCGAATACCGCCGCGGCCGGCGCGACACCATCCCCGACCCCATCGGGCCCTGGGCCGCCGAGCAGCTACGCGAAGATCACCTCGACCTGCTCGCCCGCCTGCCACGGTCACTCACCCTGCCCCTGGGGGAATGGGGGAAGGTCCTGTTCTGCCATGCCACCCCTCGGGACGATGAGGAAGTGGTCCTCGTCGACTCAAGCCTCGAGCGCTGGCAGGACGTGTTCGGAGACCTCGACGCCGACATCCGTACCGTCGTCCTCGGACACACCCACATGCCCTTCGTCCGCCTCGTCCACGGCCGGCTCGTCCTCAACCCCGGCAGCGTCGGCATGCCCTACGGGCGGACCGGAGCCCACTGGGCGCTCCTTGGCCCCGGGATCGAACTGCGAACCACGAACGTCGACATCGAGGCCGCCATCAGCCAAGTGACCCAGGACTCCTCCTACCCAGAGATCTCGGAGTGGGCGGACTACTTCCTGCGAGCCCGCGCGACGGATGCGGACGCCCTCGCTGCTTTCGGTCCCCGGGACGGGCGCGGCAGCACCCCGTAACGACTGACCTCTGGTGCCGAGTGCGTTCTTCGGTTGACGCGGCGGGGGTTGGAGTGTGCCGGGAGGCGGGTGGCCTCAGGCTCGGGGCGTCAGGAGGTCGTCGAGTTCGGCCGCGAAGAGCAGGGCGGGGTCGAGGTCCATGCCCGTGAAGTGGCCGGCGAGTTCCAGTGACAGGACGCCGTGCAGGCGGGTCCAGAAGGTCAGGAACCGGTGGAGGGCCTCCGGCGGGGCGGGGTGGCCGGCCGCCCAGTCCCGGTGGTCCTTCAGATAGGTGGCGAAGGGTGTCGCGGCGCTGTCCGGGGTGAGGGCCGTGCACGCGTCGAGCAGGGTCGTCATGATCTCGGAGGAGATGGCGGTGGTGTCCGGGGGCGCGTGGTATCCGGGGACGGGGGTGCCGTAGGCGAGGAAGTAGCGCTGAGGGTCCGCCAGGGCCCAGCCGCGCAGGGCGTGGGCCAGCCCGGCCAGGTCGGCGCCGGTGTCGGAGGCCGCGCGGAGGGTGTCGGCGAGGCTTCGGTACGCCTCCCGGACGAGTTCGGTGATCAGGTCGTCGCGGCTGGCGAAGTAGCGGTAGAGCGCCGGTCCGCTCATGCCCATCTGCTTGGCGATGGCGTTGAGGGAGAGCGCGGAGGCGCCCGCGGTGGCGATCTGTTCCCAGGCGCGTTGCGTGATCTCCGCCCTTACCTGGGTGCGGTAGCGCTCCCGTGGGGTGTTCGCGCCTGTGGTCGCCATGTCCGCCACCGTCCCCAGCACCGGCGTCCGCGCCGCCCTCGTCACCGGCCCGATCGTCCTTGGCCTCCTCGGCAGTGCTGCCGCACCCGCCGGGGCCGCCGGCCCCCACACCGCCAGCTCCGTCACCTGCCGGGGTAAGGGCGTCGACCCCGACGCCCTCGTCCGCCACCGGACCGAGATCACGATCAACGCCCCGCTGCACACCATCTGGAGGCTGCAGACCGACGTGGAGCGCCGGCCGTCCTGGCAGAGCCCGGTCGAGAGTGCGGAACGCCTCGACCACGGCCGCTTCCGCAAGGGTTCGGCATTCCGGTGGACGATGCCGGTACCCCCAACCCCTCAACTCCCGCCACCAGCCTGGAGATCACCTCGACCGTCCGGCAGCTCAAGCACCACGCGTGCATCCGCTGGACCGGCCCGGCGATCGGCGAAGGGCTGCACATCGACGGCGTCCACGTGTGGAACTTCACCAAGGTCAAGGGCGGTGTCCGCGTGAGTACGGAGGAAACCCACACCGGAGCCCAGGTCGAGGCGGACGTCCCCACCGCGACCACGCTCCTGCGGGAGGGCCTCGAAGCATGGCTGCGCGACTTGAAGTCCGCCGCCGAAACCCGCGCCGCCCACGACCGGACGCACTGACCCACGAACCCGGCCCGCGCCCGCCCGGGCCCTTCGGCCGTCCGCGTCGGTCAGCGATCCAAGATCGATTGTCAGTGGTGGGTGAGAGGATCGAAGCATCAAGTCGGAAGAAAAAGGGGGAGCCGTCATGTCCGGAATCCAGAACTACATCAACCACGTTGCTCTTGTGCTGGATGCCAGTTCGTCCATGTCGAACCTGAGCCGCAAGGTCGTCGAAGTCGCCGACCAGCAGATTGCCTATCTGGCCCGCCGGTCCAAGGAATTGGACCAGGAAACCCGCGTCACGGTGTACGTCTTCGCGGACAAGGTGGAGTGCGTCATTTACGACAAGGACGTGCTGCGGATGCCGTCCCTGAAGCAGCTGTACCGGGTCGGGGGAATGACGGCGCTGCTGGCGGCCACGCTCAAGTCGCAGCGGGAGCTGGCGCAGACGGCTCAGCTGTACGGCGACCACAGCTTCCTGACGTTCGTACTGACCGACGGCCAGGAGAACGCAAGTCACCGCTGCCCGGATGCCCCTGCCCGGGACCAGCGTCAACTGGTTGAGGCTGTGGCCAAGATGATCGAGACGCAGGAGGACAACTGGACGCTGGCCGTCCTTGTGCCGGACCAGATGGGCAAGCGCGAGGCCATGCAGTACGGCTTCCCGAAGGACAACATCGCCATCTGGGACGCCACGAGCACGCAAGGTCTGGAGGAGGCCGGGCAGGTCATCCAGGAGGCCACCGAGAAATTCATGGTGGGCCGCACGAAGGGCATCCGGGGGTCGCGGGCGGTGTTCTCCACGGGTGCGGAGGCGGTCAACAAGGACACCATCAAGGCGGCCGGTCTCACGCCGGTGAATCCGTCGGAGTACCAGCTGATAGCGGTTTCTCGTGACGCGGCGATCCGGGACTGGGTCATTGAATGCGGGCACGAATACCGTACCGGTGGTGCGTTCTATCAGCTGAGCAAGTCGGAGAAGGTCCAGGCGCGGAAGCAGATCGCGGTGCTGGAGAAGAAGACGGACCGGGTGTACGCCGGGCCGGAGGCCCGAGCCCTGCTCGGCCTGCCGGACGCGGAAGTCCGCGTCAAGCCGGACCACAACGACGACTTCACGATCTTCGTCCAGAGCACCAGCGTGAACCGCAAGCTGGTGCCGAACACGCGGCTCCTGCTGATGAACTGACGCCTTGGAACCCCGTCGGGACAGCATGAGGGCGGGAAGGCACCGCGCGGCCGCACCCCCGTGGCGGCCGCGCGGTGCCCTGCCCTCGCGTGGTGACCGAGGCGGTACGCATCGGCCGGGAAACCGCCGACGGCCCTCACCCCTGTCAGGCCTCCCGGAAGATCAGAGCCGCGCCGAGGGCCGCTTCGGCCGGAACGAAAGGCTCCCCTCGGGCCGTCTCGCGTACGGGCAATCCGTTGTCCGCAAGCAGCGCGCGTACGCGGGCGATGTCGGGGACGGTGACGGTGCAGGCGATCAGCGCCGGGAGCGCGGGCGGATCCTCACCTGGCAGCAGAGCAGGGAGGTCGGCAGGGGTCAGGAGGGTGATTGGGCCCTCGGCGGAGAGCGGCCGGCCCAGATACCGCTCGTACCGCTCGCGGACCGGGGGAAGTTGTCCGTCGGGTACGCACAGCACCGCCTCGACGAGGTCCTGGGCGCCGTTGGGGTGGTCGAGGTGTCGGGTGTGCTGGAATTCCGGGTCCAGGTCGGCGACGACGCCGACCCGGCCTTCCGGCGCTCCGTCGATCTCCAGGTAGCGGACGGGTTCCGTGCGTACGCCGTTGGGGGTCTCGACCGGCCGGCCGACGGTGTTCACCCCGTCGTGGCCGACACCGGCAGCGGTGAGCCGGTCTGCCGCGCCGTCGATGTCCGGCGAGGAGAACATCAGGATGTGCAGCCCTTCGAAGCGATCGCACCATCCCCCGAGTTGGGCGCTGGTCGCCTCGATCCGCGACAGGAGCAGGGGAAGCTTCTCCGGTGGTGCCTGGAGCGGGACGATCCGCGCGTCGGGTGGCAGGCCCGCCGTGTTCCCGGGCTTCACCGGTGTCACCAACTCGACGAAGCCGCGGGAGAGGTCGGCATGGGTGTTCGCGGCCCCGAAAGGCTCCGGCGCGGCGCCCTCGCGGGGTGCCAGCGCCGGCACGGTGGGCGGCGGCACGTAAAAGCCCAACCGCCGGTAGAGCGCCATGGCCTTGGCCAGGTCACTGACGACGTGGCCGACGTGGTGTAAGCGTGTGATGCCGTGAGTCATGACGTCACCGTAGATCCGCACTCAGGAAGCATGCGGACCGGACCACGGTTCGGTGGCGCCATGCGCGGGACAGGCCGTGGCCTGGTCACCGGGAAGCGGCCGGGGCGTTGATGTCGGCTGTCGGCTCGCCTACGGTCTTCGCCGCCGGGTGCGCCTTGGTGAGGGTGCAGACGCCGTCCACACACTGGCGCTCCAGACGGCCGCGGGAGATGGTCTGCGCCAGGCCGACCATCCAGCAGGTGGGGCAGCCACGGAAGGCGATCAGGGCCAACGGGGCCGCCAGCAGGGTGGCCGGGCCGGCGACGGGTACCAGGGCGATCGAGCCGATGATCAGCCCGAAGCCGATGGCGCCGCGCGCCAGGTGGCGCGGGACGGAGCTGCTGGCGAAGTTCGTCCCGGGCGCCGCGGAGGGTGCGGCGGCCCGCCCCTTCACGCCCTGCGCGGTGTTCACGGTGCTCGCGGTGCTCGCGGTGCTCGCGGTGTTCGCGGTGTTCACGGGCGTGAGCCCCCTCCGGCTGGCTGGTCGATGACTTGATCGGGTACGTGGTCGGGCGCTGCCAGTGAGTCGCGCAGTGCCGCGCGTGCTCTGTGCAGCCGTGATTTCATCGCGGCGGTGCTCAGACCGAGCGAATGGGCGACGGTCTTGCCGGGCAGGCCCTGTACGTCCCGCATGATCAGGACCTGCCGCTGGTCACGGGGAAGGGCGCTGACCGCGGCCGCGATCCGCTCCGCCTCCAGCCGGTGCAGCACCGCGTCCTCGGCGGACGGTTCCGCGGACGCCTCCGGTTCGGCCTGCGCCTCGTCGCTGCGGGAGACGAGGAGCCGTACCTGCCGGAGGCATTCGTTGCGCACGATCCGGAACATCCATGAGGCGAGCGCGCCGGTGGCCCGCAAGGTGCCGATCTTCCGGTAGAGGATGATCAGCGCCTCCTGTGCCGCGTCCTCCGCGTCCTGCGGTGAGGCGCACAGCGACAGGGCGAACTTGCGCACATGAGGCTGCGATTCCATGACGACGGTGGTGAGTGAGGTGACGTCGCCGTCCTGAGCGGCCTTGATCAGCCGCTCGTCCGGCCAGGGGAAGCGTGGGTTCATCTGCTCCTCGTTTCCGGAAGGTGCCCGCGCGGGGCAGCGCTGGTCAGCGTCGGCTCTTGTAGCGCCGCATCAGGTGCCAGCTGCACGCGCCCACGAGCAGGGCTGCGACGACGACGAGGCTGGTGACCCACATTGGTGTTTCCTCCCGGTTCCGCCGGCCCGTTCGGCCGGTACACGGACAAGAGGCGGGGCAGCCCGGAAAGGATTCACCTCCGGCCGGAGAAACGTCCTTGAACGCGCGCGGTGACGGCGCTCACCGCGTCCCGATGTCGTACGCGGTGCCGTCGGCGACGGCCTGGAGTTTGTCGGGGTTGGCGACGTTGTGGATGGCGGTGATACGGCCGTCGGCGTCGAAGTCGAAGGTGACGGTGGCGATCACGCGTCCCGGCCCGCTGAACACCATGCCCGGCCCGCCGTTGATCTCGAGGAGTTCGGCCTTCATGTCGGCGGGTTCGATGCCCTGGTAGGTGACGGTGCCGATGGCCGCGAACCAGGCGGCCACCGTGGCCGCGCCGACCACCGGGCGCAGGGCCTGGCGGACCTTGCCGCCGCCGTCGGTCCACAAGGTGACGTCCGGGGAGAGCAGTTCCATCAGGGCATTGACGTCTCCGCCGGTCGCGGCGGCGAAGAACCGTTCGGTGGCCTCGCGCTGCCGGGTCCGGTCGGCGGCGAAGCGCGGCCGCCGGGCCCGCACGTGCTCGCGGGCCCGGTGCGCGGCCTGCCGCACCGCGGCTTCGGAGCGTTCCACCGCCTCGGCGATCTCGGCGTGGCTGAAGTCGAAGACCTCCTTCAGCACGAACACCGCACGCTCCAGCGGGCTGAGGGTCTCCATCACCACCAGCATGGCCATCGACACCGACTCGGCGTCCGTGACGATCTCGGAGGCGTCCCCGCCGGTGAGAATGGGCTCCGGCAGCCACGGCCCCACGTACGTCTCCCGCTTGTGCCGGGTCGAGCGCAGCCGTTCCAGCGCCAGGTTGGAGACGATGCGCGTCAGGTACGCCTTGGGGTCGGCCACCTGTGAGCGGTCCGCGGCGGACCACTTGATCCAGGCGTCCTGGACCGTGTCCTCGGCGTCGGCCGCGCTGCCGAGGAAGCGGTAGGCCACGGAGAACAGCAGCCTGCGGTGCTCGTGGAAGACCTGCTGGTCGGGGTCGGCGGGCAGGCCGGTCACTTGGTGCCCCTCAGCCGGGTGAAGCGGCCCCCGCGGGGCCAGAACGCGCCCGAGGCGGGCATCTTCTTCATACGGCCGTACGTCGGCCAGGGCGAGGAGGTCACCGTCTCCTTGTACCGGACGGCCGTGCGGCCCGTCAGGCAGATTCGGCGCGGGGTGTCATCGGGCCGCGTGAACTGCACCACTGCGTCACCGCGTCCCAGGCTCACCGGTGTGTGGTAGTAGCCGAAACGGAACGGCTTGGGCTGCTTGCCGCGCAGTGCCCGGTCGATCGACAGGGCGGCGTGCACTCCGGTGGGCATGCCTCCCTGGCAGGTGCCGTGCATGACGCCGTACTCCTGGCGGATGGCGGCCGCGTCGCCGATCGCGTACACCTCGGGGTGCGAAACCGAGCGCAGCGCGGCGTCGGTGACGATGCGTCCGCGGTCATCGACGGTCAGCCCGGCGGCGGCCGCGAGGGGCGAGGTCCGCGTGCCGCTGGTCCACAGGACCGCGTCGGCGGCGATGCTCTCCCCGCCGGCCAGCTCCACCGTGCCGGGCAGCACCTTCACCACCTCGGCGCCGGTACGTACCTGAACGCCCAGCCGGTCGAGCGCGGCGTGCAGATACGCCTTGGCCTTGGGGTTCATGGCCGCCCCGGGCTCCTGCCTGCCCAGCAGCACGACGTCCAACTCCGGGTGCCGCTCGGCGATCTCCGCGGCCGACTCGATGCCGGTCAGGCCGCTGCCGGCGACCACCACCGTTCCGCTGCCGAGCCGCTCCAGCCGGCCGGCCAGCAGCTCGGCGTCCTGGGCGCTGCTCAGGGTGTACGCGTGGTCCTCGGCCCCCGGCACCGCCGAGGTGTCGGCGACGCCGCCCAGCCCGTACACCAGCGTGTCGTAAGGCAGGACCCGGTCGTCGTCGATCCGTACGGTCTTCGCCTCGGCGTCCACCGCCGTCACCCAGCCGCGCACGAACTGCGCGCCCGTGCCTTCCAGCAGCTGCGGGATGCTCAGCTCGGCGGTCCGCTGCCCGGTGGCCGTCATGTGGAGCCGCAGGCGCTCGGTGAACCGCTCCTGCGCGTTCACCACGGTCACCTGCACGCCCCCGCGCCGCTTCACCCGGGCCGCGAGCTGGACGGCCGCGGCCATGCCCGCGTATCCCGCCCCCAGGATCACCACGCGGTGCGCGGTCTCCGTGCCGGTCGCCGTGCCGGTCTTCTGCTGTGCGCTCATCGTTCCGTCCTCCTCGGCTCGCCTGCTGACACCCCCCAGATGGGAGCAGGCGGCCTGGACGTGACATGGGCCGGATGTGATGCGCGACACAGGAAAGGACCCGCGGGAAGTCCCAGGCCAAGCAGACATGGGTCAGGACAGATTCGGGGACGTCAGACGTCTCCACCGAGGCGGCGGCGGTCCTCCTCGGTCCACTTGCTGGTGTCCCGGGGTTCGACGTAGGGCTCCTCGTCCTCCGGGTGGCCGCCGGCGATGGCGCGCTGGCGGACCAGCTCGGCGTCGAACTCCAGGCCCAGGAGGATGGCCAGGTTGGTGATCCACAGCCACACCAGGAAGATGATCACTGCGGCGAGGGTGCCGTACGTCTTGTTGTACGAGGCGAAGTTCGCCACGTAGACCGCGAAGCCGGCCGAGGCGATCATCCATATCAGCAGGGCCAGGAAGCTTCCGGGCGTGACCCACTTGAAGCCGCGGCCCCTGGCGTTCGGCGCGGCCCAGTACAGGATCGCGATCATGAGTGTGACGAGCAGGACCAGGACCGGCCACTTCGCGATCGACCACACCGTCATCGCCGTGTCACCGATCCCGAGGGCGGCGCCGGTCTGGCGGGCCAGGCCGCCGGTGAAGACCACGATCAGGGCGCTGACGACGGCAAGGATCATCAGCGTGACCGTCAGGCCCAGCCGCAGGGGCAGCAGCTTCCACACCGGACGCCCCTCCGGCATGTCGTAGACGGCGTTGGAGGCACGGATGAACGCGGCGACGTAGCCGGAGGCGGACCAGATCGCGACGGCGAGGCCGACGACGGCCAGGAGTGAGCCGATGCCGGCGTTGTTCTGGAGCTGCTGGACCGCGCCTGTCACCACGTCGCGGGCCGGGCCCGGGGTCAGCTTCTCGAGGTTGTCCAGCACTTGCCGGGTCGCCGACTCGCCCGCGACCCCCAGGAGGGACACCAGCACCAGCAGGGCGGGGAAGAGAGCCAGGACCCCGTAGTAGGTCAGCCCCGCTGCCCGGTCGGCCAGCTCGTCGTCCTTGAACTCCTTCAGGGTGCCGCGCAGCACGGCCATCCATGACCGCTTGGGCAGCTCCGAGAGCTGATCGGGGGCCCGCTCCTGGACCTGCTCGTCCGGGCCCGCGCTGTCGTCCCGGCCTGCGGCAAGGGGCTCGCGGTCACCGGGCTGTGGTTTCGGTGTGCGTGTCACAGGGGGCGGGTTTCCCCTCACGGCCGTCTCATGCACCGACCGCCAGACCGGCCGCCCTCGGGCACCTGTGGCTACAGGGCGTAGCCGCGGGAGTGCTTGCCGCGCCCGGTCCGGTACGTACTCCGGGGCGGATCAGCGGGCTCGGACGCGACGTAAAATGATCATGAACGCTCTCCGGGTGTTCATGATCAACTGTACGTCCGCCCGTCAGGGCATTTCAGGGGGCAGAACCTTGAAGCACACCATGCTGCGCCGCGCCGCCGTGGCCATAGCCACCGCATCGTTCCTCGCCGGAGGGATGGCCGTCGCCGCCCCGGCCTCGGCCGCCGGCGGCAACTACAGCTGCACCAACTGGAAGACGAAGGTCAACAAGTGGACGGCGACCTGCACCGTCCGCAGCGGTCAGGCCCGCGCCGTCACCGACTGCAGCAACGGCAAGACCATCTACGGCAAGTGGGTCGGCCGCGGCACGTGGGCGTTCGGCGGTGACTGCGGCGTGTACTTCATCGTCGCCCAGGACACCCAGGGCCGTAACTAGCACCAGGGCTGGGCCTCGGCCGGCCGGCCACGCGCACGGCCGGTGACCATACCTGCCGAGGCCAGGGCCGGCGGCCTGCCGTGCCGCTGAGGGCTCCCCAGGTCATGGCCCGTTCACGGCCGGGGTACGGGGGCCGGGGGCGAGTCGCACTGCAGGGGGGCCGTCGCGGCCTGGGCGGCAGGGTAAACATGTGATGGACGCGGGGGGACCCTCAGTCGTCCGTCGGCTTCCCGAAGCTGGACATCGCAGCGAGCTGAGGGCTCGGCGGCTTGGAGGGGAAACGCAGGTGCGCAGGCGAAACCGGATTCCTATTCTCGGCGCATGACGCCACCTGTGTATCCGTCCAAGCCCGTGCCCGGTGACCGCGTCGCGGTCATCTCGCCCGCCTCCGGCCTGCCAGGGCTCCTTCCGCTCCCCTACGAGCTGGGACTCAGGCGGCTGCGTGAGGAGTTCGGCCTGGAGCCCGTGGAGTACCCGGCCACCCGGAAGATGGGCTCCACGCCCCAGCAGCGCGCCGACGACATCCATGCCGCGTTCGCCGATCCGGACATCAAGGCGGTGGTGGCCACCATCGGCGGCGACGACCAGATCACCGTCCTTCCGCTGCTGGACCGTGAGCTGATCCGCGCCAACCCCAAGCCCTTCTTCGGCACCAGCGACAACACCAATCTGCTGGTACTCCTGCGGAACCTGGGCATCGTCGGTTACCACGGGGGCAGCCTGATGACCGAGTTCGGCCGTCCGCACACCCTGCACCCCCAGAGCGCCGACTCCCTGCGCGCGGCCCTGTTCACCTCCGGCCCCTACGAACTGCGCCCCGCCGAGCGCTACCGCGACACCGACCGCGACTGGGCGGACCCGGCCACCTTCGAGGCGGAACCGGACTCGCAGCCCGCCGGCGGCTGGATCTGGCACCAGCCCGAGCGGACCGTCGAGGGCCGGGCCTGGGGCGGCAACCTGGAGATTCTCTCCTGGCTGCTGATGGCCGACCGCGAGATCGAGCATGACACCGCCGCGTACGAGGGTGACGTGCTGTTCCTGGAAACCTCGGAGGAGCTGCCGCGCGCGGAGGAGGTCTTCCGGATCCTGCGCAACATGGGCGAGCGGGGCCTGCTGGCCCGCTTCCCGGCCGTGCTGATGGGACGTGCCAAGGCCTGGTCCTTCGATCAGCCCAACGGCCCTGAGGCCAAGCAGCGTTACGTCGTCCAGCAGCGTGAGGCGGTGCTGCGGGCGCTGGCCGCCTACGCCCCGCGGACCATGGCGGTCTTCGACGTCGACCTCGGGCACACCGATCCCCAGCTGGTGATCCCCTACGGGGGCCTGGTCCGTGTCGACGGCCCGGCACGGCGCATCACCGTGACGTACTGACGGTGCAGGCGGCTGGCTATGCGCGGTCCGAAGCCGGCTCGGTGGTGGCGTCCGAGGGCGTTCGGGGTGGCGAGGAGAGGATGTCGCGGGCCTGTTCGGCGGCGCGGACGATGCTTTCGGAGACGAAGTCGAGGAAGCGGGCGATGTTCTCCAGGCGGTCGCCGGCCGGGGTGTGGGGGCCGAGGATGCCGACGCCCTGCCGTGCGGTGTCGACGAGTTGGGCGGTGGAACGGGCGCTGGCCATCATCGACTGGTACCAGACGTCGTCGTCGACGATGTAGCGCTCGCGGCGGCGTTCGTCGCGTTCCCGGCGGACAAGGCCCTGGCCTTCGAGGAAGGCGATCGCCTTGGAGATCGATGCCGGGCTGACCTGGAGGCGCTGGGCGAGTTCGGAAGCGGTGAGGGTGCCGTTGTCGGTGATGTAGAGGCAGGCCATCACGCGGGCCATCATCTTGGGCAGGCCTGAGGCCATGAGGACGGTGGTGAACGTCTCCTCGTACTCGCGCACCGCCTCCGCGTCGCGTCCGTGCTCCTGCGGGAGCGCCCCCGGCCCGCGGGGTGCGGCCTGCCTGCGGCGGTGGGCGCGGCGTTCGGTGGCGCGGTGGGCGAGGTCGGCGCGGTAGGCGGTGGGGCCGCCGTTGCGCATGACCTCGCGCGTGATGGTCGAGGTCGGGCGTTCGAGGCGTCTGGCGATCTCCGCGTAGGCGAGGCCGTCGGCCAGTCCCAGCGCGATCTGCTGGCGTTCGGGCTGGGTGAGCCTGCCTCCCGGCATCGCGGTCTCCTTCGCGCTCTGTGGTGTCCTGTCCCCACAATAGCGTTCACCCCCAATCCATTGCAACGAACGGGGTGGCGTTGTTGCGTTACGCTTCATCAACACTGCAACGATTTCAGGGACTTGACCTGCGCTTATGTCGATCATGAGCAACGAAGTCATTGCCGGACTTTCGAATGCAACGTAGCGTTTCACCTGTCAGAAAGCAGCGGGCCGACGGGGCCCGCAGCACCGATGA
>NZ_JBVKAP010000019.1:0-50850 GCF_055639315.1 Streptomyces sp. NPDC039465
GACCAGACGCAGCCGGCCCGTCATCACCGTCGGCGGCCCGGGCTCCACCCCCCGCACACCACCAGCAACAGACACCTCATCAACCGCCGACATGGTCAGCGCTCCCTTCCGATCCGCTTGGGGGTTACGGAACAAGAGCGTGCACCCGGCGCCGCTGACTACCCAGCCCTCTGTTCTGGCTACCCAACCCCAGGATGGTTCCCGTAAGACTGGTCACGACATGACTACCTTCCCGCTCCCCGATCACCCGCGTGATCAGGGACACTTGGGCCCATGGACACACCATCCGAGCTGGGGGACTTCCTGCGCAGTCGCCGCGCCAGGCTGCAGCCGGAAGATGTCGGCCTCACCCCCCACGGCAGCCGCAGGCGCGTACCCGGCCTGCGCCGCGAGGAGCTCGCCCTCCTCGCCGGCGTCAGCGTCACCCACTACACCCGCCTCGAACAGGGCCAGAACACCAACGCCTCGGACGCCGTCCTCGACGCGATCGCCCGCGCCCTGCGCCTGAGCGAGGACGAATGCGCCCACCTGCGCGACCTCGCCCGCCCCTCCCGCCCCAAGCGCCGCCCCAGCCCGCCGCGCCCCGCCCACGCCCGCCCGGCGCTGCGCCAGCTCCTGGCCGCCATGGACGAGGTCCCCGCCGTGGTCGTGGACCGCCGCAACGACGTCCTGGCCTGGAACCCCCTCGGTCACGCCCTGCTCGGCCCCCACCTGGACCCGCACGGCCCCGACACGGTCGAACACCGCCCCAACCTCACCCGGATGCTCTTCCTCGACGAGCCCACCCGCCGCCTCCACTCGGACTGGGAGGAAGAGGCCCGTACGTCCGTCTCCGCCCTGCGCCTGACCGCCGGCCGCCACCCCGACGACCGGCACCTGGCCGAACTCATCGGCGAACTGGCCATGAAAAGCCCCGAGTTCGCCTCCCTGTGGTCCCGCCACCCGGTCAGCAGCTGCACCTACGGCACCAAACAGCTGCGACACCCCCTGGTCGGCGCGATGGAGCTGGCCTTCGAAAGCATGCAGCTCGCCGACGACTCCGGCCAGCGAATGCTCACCTACAGCGCCGAACAGGACACCCCCTCCGAGGCCGCCCTGCGCCTGCTCGCCAGCTCCCTGCCCGTGCCCCTGACCCTGGACACCCTGACCGACCAGACCTCCTGGTCGCACCCCGAGTCCCGCTGAAGCCCCCGCCCGCCGGGCGGAGTTGGAGGACAGACCCGCATGGAGGGCGCACACATACCCGGCGACAACCGGCCCCTGTGTGCGGTACGGCCGCAAGGGCCGGGCACCGGCCTGCTGCCACAGCGGGACGTACGGGCGGGCACGGTCCGCCCCGGGGGCCGCACCGCACGCACCCGCGCCCGGGTGCTGGCGGCGGCCGCGGAGATCCTGACGGAGAAAGGATTCACCGGCCTGGATCTCGCCCAGGTCGCCGCCCGCGCCGGTGTGGGCCGCAGCACGGTGCACCGCCGGTGGGGGAGTGCGGCAGCGCTGGTCACCGACCTCCTCCAAGAGGCCACCGCCCACCCGCTCCCGCCGCGCCCCACCACCGGCCACCTCGCCGGAGACCTCGCCGCGTGCGCCCTGCACGTCCAAGAAGCCCTGACCCAGGCGGGGCAGGCGGCGCTGCTGCGCGCGGCGATCGCGGCCGCCACCTTCGATGCGCCCGCGGCCGGTGCGCTGGCCCGCTTCTACCGGGCGTGCGACGCCACCTGGGCGCCGCTGGTGGCCCAGGCGGTGGCGGCCGGCGAGCTGCCGACGGGCACGGACGCGGCCGAGACCGTCCGCGCGGTGTGCGCGCCGCTCACGCACCGGGTGGTCACCGGCGCCGTACCGACCCGGCAGGACGCGCTGCGGGCCGCCCGCACCGCGCTGGCCGCGGCCCGGGCCGGCGCGTTCACCCGCTGAACAGCACCCGCCCGGCCGCCGAGGCCCGCACCGCACGCGACTTGCGCAGATCCCGCGTGACATGGGCCTTCTTCAGCCACCGCCCGCTGCCGCCGGGCCCGGCCCGGTACGCCAGTCGCCCGTGCACGGCCAGATAGTTGTCGACCACGAGCAGGGTGCCCGCATCCACGACGACGTCCCTGCGGTTGCACTCCAGCTCGGCCATGAGCGCCCCCAGCGCGTGCCGGGCCGCCCGGTCCCCGGGCACGCCGCTCATCACACCCGGATCGATTCGCAGGTACGGATCATCCTGGGCGCCGGAGAGGACCGCGACCGGCTCGGCGTCGGAGGCGATCTGGAACCGGGGCTCGAACAGCACCCGCCGAAGCGGCGCGGGCAGCCGCACATCCCGCAGGGAGGCGAGCATGATGGGCACCGCGGCCGGGTTGCGGATCCCCAGCAGCGCCAGATAGTCGCAGCGGTAGGGGTGGGAGGCGTCCTCGGTGTGCCACTCCTCCCGCTGAACCGCGCCGCCGTGCGCCCCGCCGGGCAGCACGTCCTGCACCAACCGGCCGCCCTGGCGCCCCGACCAGCCGAACACCTCCCCAAGGCAGCGGGCGAGCAGCCCGAGCAGCAGCTCCTCACGGCGCGTACTGGTCGAGGCGGCGGCCACACTCCAGCTCCCCGGCGTCGGCCCGACGGCCACATCGTCCACCGGAAAGGCCCGCACCACACACGCCCCGGCGCTCTCCTCACGCCTGAAGTCCTCCAGGAAACACCGCAGCCCGGCCGGAAGCCCCTCCAAAAGCTCCCACGCCCCGTCATGGAAGAGCCCGAGCCCCGGATCGCAGCCGGCCTTCTCCAGCTCGGTCACCAGCGTGTTGACCTGGGCGATGTCGGCGTCGGACACCTCGTACTGCGGCAGCCTCTCGTAGCCCATCGGCACCCCTCCCGGCGGTTCCCCCACATGCGGCACGACGCGCACCCACGCACCCGGCAACGGCACGCACATACGCAGCCCCAAAACGCTAACCGCGTCCCGGCCCCCCTGCCCGCAACCCCCCTACGGCGCACCGCACTTGACCAACTTGCCCAAACCGCCGCGCCTGGCGCCGCGGCAGTGGTGTCAGTCGGCTGAAGTATCCTTCCCGCCACCGCGCACCGACTGTGAGGATCAAGAGAATTGACCGGCCTGTCCGCTTTCCCGCTGCCCTTTCAAGCTTCCCGTTCCATAGCGTTCGCGACGCCCCGAACGCTGCGGGAACTTGAGATGATTCAGTGCAGCGCACACATCCGGTCAAAGCCGGGATGGTTCGACAAGATGCACGATGCCGACATCGTCGCCAGGTGGACGCAAGAAGCGGTCGCCCAGGGCCTGACCGAAGCGCAGGTGCGTTACGTGCTTGCCGAACTCCTGCATTACGCCGCGCTGCGGGATGAATCAACCGGCATCGAGGTGTCCGCCGTCGACGGCGTGTGGCAGTCGGACACCCTGATCGACGACAAGCTCAGCTCCCGCCTGCGCGAGGCTGTCCGGGTTCTGGAAGAGGTTCCCGAAGCAGAAAAGGACTGGCATCCCGGATCCGACGGCCAGGTGCTGGATCTGGTGCATCCCTCCCTGTTCTGCCTGGTGAGAGAGGTCAGCGGCGCGCCCGAGCGGGCTTGGCAGAACCCGACGGACCGCTACTCGAAGTACGAGTTCTCGGAGAAGTTCCAGTGGCTGCCCACGGACCTCGACGTCAGTGACGACGGCGTCGTCGACTTCCGTTCGTCCGTCAACAACGTCCACCCCGAGACTCATCACGAACTGGCCGCCGTCCTGCCGGAGCTGTTCGCACGCTTCCGCCCGCTGCTGGAGAACGTGCTCACCGATCTGCGCCATCCACGGCCCCTGCGGATCGAGGCCGATCCTTTCGGGTGGTACGACTCGGAGCCGGAGCACCCGGACGAATCCTCCTACAGTGATGACGAGGCCTACCAGCAAGCCCTCCGTGCCTATGAAGTGGCCCAGGACGACTGGTGGGACAACCGCCGCCCGGTCCTCCCGGACGCCCCGGACTTCACCGCGCCCGAGGTGCCCGACGAATCCGCCCGAGTCGACCTGCGCGGCCGCAGTCTGCAGGTCATCGTCAAGCTCGCCACCATTCACCTCACCCCGGACAAGCCCGAGTACCCCGGCGGTTCCTGGCATGTCGAGGGGATGCTGAACGAGCGGATCGTCTCGACCGGCATCTACTACTTCGACAGCGAGAACATCACCGAAAGCCGGCTGAGTTTCCGGGCTGCGCTCGACGACCCGTACTACGAGCAGAACGACGACAACGGTGTGCGGGACGTCTACGGCCTGGAGGACGAAGACGCCCTGAACCAGATGCTGGGATCGGCATCGACCCCGGCGGGCCGCTGCCTGGCGTTCCCGAACATCCTGCAGCACCGCGTCGGCCCATTCGGCCTCACGGATCCCACCCGCCCGGGATATCGCAAAATTCTGGCGTTCTTCCTGGTCGACCCGTCGGAAAAGATCGTGTCGACGTCCGATGTGCCGCCGCAGCAGCCCTGGTCCGACACCTCGACCATGACGCTTGAACAGGCCAAGAACTACCGCGAAGAGCTCATGCGGGAACGCAAGTTCTTCGTCGACGAACACAACGAGCAGCTCTACGAACGAGAATTCTCCCTCTGCGAGCACTGAACCTCGTGCGCGGCGGGAGCCGGGGTGCGGCGAGCCCTGGCGGCCCGCCGCGCTCTTCGGGACAGCCGTCGCCGTAGCCGGGTGCAGCGGACGGATCCGGCCGGGCGGTCCCCGGTGCCCCCGGGCCGCACCGGCCTGGGGCGCCCCTGTGCACGGACGGTCGACGAGATGTTGCCGCCCCCGTCACCCTCGGTGACGCTGAGCGAGACGCCACCGGGCTTCAGCGTGCGCGCGGAGTGGACCGCGCCGGCCCTGGTTGCGCCGAAGGAGCGAACGCCATGAGGGTCCTGCTGCACGCCCATGTCGACACCGAGGCCGGGAACGAAGCGATCCGCAACGGCACGATGCCGGAGCTGATGAACTCGGTGATGGAGCAGCTCAAGCCGGAGGCGGCCTACTTCTACCCCAGCATGGGCAGGCGCTCGTGCATCTTCGTCTTCGACATGCCGGACAGCTCGCAGCTGCCTCTCGTGGCGGAGAAGTTCTTCAATGATCTCAACGCGGAGGTCGAAGTCGTACCCGTCATGAACGCAGACGACCTCAAGAAGGGCCTCCAGGCCCTCCAGTCCCGCCAAGGCTGACCCCGCCCCGCAACCGCCCCGCCCCGTTCGGCTCCGCGTCGGCGCCGTCGCCCCGGGAGCACGGCAGGCGAGAGCGCCCCACGGGACCGGTCGCCGAACGCTGCCGCCAGCTCGCCCACGGCTTCCGGGCCAAGGGCCTGCCGGTGGTGGCCCTCCGGGTGGAGCGGCCCGGCGGCATCGAGATCGTCAAGGGGACGGTGGGCGCGTTCCACCGCACCGGCCTGGACGGGCACCAGGCGGGCCAGGGGAGTGGACACCGTGGTCGTCGCGGGTCTGGTGACCACCAGGGGAGTGGAATCCACGGCCCGCGCCGCCGCCGACCACGGCTACGACAGCGAGTCCGTCGCGGACGCGATGTCAGCCTTCGCAGCCAACGAGCACACCGTCGCGATCGAACGGACCTTCCCCCGGTTCGAGTCCGTACGCACCACCGCAGCCTCCATCCGACCGGCCCGGCCCACCCTCCCCGGCCCGTGACAACCGCCCCGACTGGCCCTTGTGGTGGAACATCGGTTCCCGCCCGGCCCGGTCTGCAGGCCTGCTCCGGCGGGCCGAGGTGATGCTGCTCGCATGCAGCTTGCCGCCTCCGCCCTCGCCGCCGTTCTCCTGGGCGGCCTGTCCGCCGCCCCAGCCCCAGCCCCAGCCCCAGCCCCAGCCCCAGCCCCAGCCCCCGCCCCAGCCCCGGCTCCAGCCTCCGCCCTGGCTCCCGGCCCCGTGTTCGGGGGCTCCGCGATCACCGACGCCGCCGCCCTGGCCACCGCCCTCGTCGCCAGCAGCCGCTACCTCGATCCGCGGGCCGCTGCCGCCGCCGGATACGTACCCGACCGGTACTGCGTCCCCAACCCAGCCGGCCCCGGCGCCCTCGGCTACCCCCACTTCAACCACGCCTACGACAACTCCCTCGACCCGCGGCGGCCCGCCGCGCTCATCTACGAGGACGGCCGGCACGGCAGCCGCCGCCTGACCGCGCTGGAGTGGGTCGTCGCCGACCGGGACGGCAACACCACGACCGACGACGACCGCCCCAGCCTCTTCGGCCGGCCGTTCAAGGGCCCCTTCCCCGGCCGCTTCAAGGGCCAGCCCGTCCACTACGCCCTGCACGTGTGGCTGTGGAAGCACAACCCCCACGGCATGTTCGAGGTCTACAACCCCACCGTGCGCTGCCTGCCCGGCACCACCCGCCCGAAGGCGTGACCGGCCCGGGCCCCTCGGGAACGGTCACAGAGAGCGGCTGTACTCCAGCCTGTCCGCGAAGTTCTCGTACCCGGCCCTGGTGAACGCCTTCGCCATGGCCGCATTGGCCGCGTCGCAGTCGCCGCGGATCTCCGTGGCGCCGTGCGCCGAGAGGATCCGCGTGCCGCGGATGACGGCCGAGGTGGCGTAGCCCTTGCCGCGATGGGCCGGGGCGACACCGACGAAGCCGATCACCGGCACGCTCGGGTTCTGCGCGGGCAGGCTGATCACCGCCGCGGTGCCGTCCGGGTCGTAGCCGATCTCCCACCACTGCGGCTCGTGCCGCAGCTCGGCCGTCTCCGCGAAGAGCTGCTCGGCGGCGCGCCGCGCCCCATACCGTTCGACGTCGGCGGCCAGGCGGGCGTCGGAGGTGACGGCGAGCAGCTCCTCCAGCAGACCGACGAACGGCCCGGGCCCCAGCTCGGCGAGGCTGCGGAAGGTCAGCCGGGCGTCGTCCGCCGGCAGTTCACCAAGGCTCCCGGGAACGCGCAGGCTGAACCTGCGCCCGTCGCGGACGACCCGGAACCCGGCGGCCCGCAGCAACTCGCCCCGGCGCTCCGGCTCCCGCTGGAACTGCGGCGCCTGCGCGGGGGTGTCGACGACGTGCTCCAGCTCGTCCGCCCCGAGCTCGCGCGCCTTCGCCACGGCCGCCTCCAGCAGCGCGGCCCCCGTACCCGGCGCCGTCGCCTCGAACAGCACGAAGGCGTACGGGACTTCATGCCCGGGCAGCGTCCACAGCACCACACTGCCCACCAGCCGCCCCCCCCCGCCATCCCCGCTGTCCTCGGCGACCAGGCACCACGAGGGCCGGGTGCACGTGGTGTCGAGCAGCTGGCCGAGGTACGCGCGGGTCGTCGCGTTGCGCTCGGTGTCGCCGGGATACTCCAGCAGCGCGGGGAGTTCGTCGGGGCGGGCGGCACGGATCAACGTCACAGGGGAAGCCTTCGCAGGGCAGGGGCAGTTCGGGACAGACAGCCCCGCGAACCTAACCCCCCGCCCGCTACCCGACCAGCCCTTTTCCGCCCCCGGAGCCGGATTCGCGGGCCGGCTGGGGATCAGGAAATCCCCGTTGTGTGGGGTGCAACTCCGGCCGCCGCCGAGGCCTCGGAGGGGGATGGGGTCTCCGCCACGCGGGGGAGACCCGCGCCGTGCCCTCGTTCCCCAGGGCCGTCCGAGTCGGTCGCCCAGGCTGATGAAGCCTGTTCGGCGGCGCGTGACGATGTGCCATATGAGCACTCACGCCGACGACACGACCGTCATCTGCCCCGCCGCACCACCCCGTTGGGCTGTATGGGCTGCGCATCTGACGACATGGGTGGTGCTGCCGAGTGGACTGTGGCGCATTGCCCTGGTGCTCGGATACCCGGCCGGATACACCGACGCCGGCTTCGAGAGCTTCCAGACGGTCGGCGCGAAGGTGTGGATGGTGACGCTCAGCGTGGTCTGCGAGTTCGCAGCCTTCCTCACGATCGGTCTGGTACGGCCATGGGGGGAGGTCGTGCCCCGCTGGATACCGCTGATCGGAGGGCGCAGAGTCCGCCCCATGGCAGCCGTGGTCCCCGCCGCCCTGGGCGCGGCGGCGCTGACCCTGCTCTGGGCCCTGGTCCCCTGGTGGTGGACCGTGCCTCACGATGACATGACACAGACCGGAAGCCTCGTCGTCGGCATCCTCTACCAGCCGCTGTTCCTCTGGGGCCCGCTCCTGGCCGCCGTCACCCTCTCCTACCACCGCCGCCACCGCACCCCCGCCGCCGAACAGGGATCGCCGAGCAGGCCCCGGCGCAGCGGCAACTGAGTGATTGAGTGACAGAGAAGGCGGCTTACGTCGTGTTCCCCTTGGGCCCTCTAGCCGAGGGGATCGGCGCGCAGCACCAGTTCCAGCAGCCCGGGGAAGCGGGCGTCGAACTCATCCCGGCGCAGCCGGTTGACCCGCCTGGCCCCCTCGTCGCGCTGCTCGACCAGGCCCGCTGCGCGCAGGACGGAGAAGTGGTGGCTGAGGGCGGGCTTGCCGACGGGTACGTCGAAGCTGCCGCAGGCCCGCGTCCACTCGGGCGATCCGGCCAGTTCCCGTACGAGGGTGAGGCGTACGGGGTCGGCGAGGGCGGCGAGCGCGGTGAGGACCGGGACGTCGTCGGGGTGGGTGTGCTCGGGGGCTGCCCGGTGACCGGTGCCGCGCGGGGTCATGGCCGGCTCCTTTCCGTGAACGTACCTGCCTGCCGGGGGCGCCGGCCTCTGCCGTCGCTTGCCGAGTGTTCGATGGAAACCATACACTCGCGGGTGTTCGCTTTTGATTGAACAGTCGAGCGGGGAGTGTGGCATGCGCGCGATCGAGTTTGGCCAGTACGGCGGTCCCGACGTCCTTCAGGTGGTCGAGACCGCCGTACCCGACCCGGGCCCGGGTCAGGTCAGCATCGATGTGGCCTACGCCGGGGTGAACTTCGCGGACCTGAAGGCGCGCACGGAGGGCTACCGCGTCGCGGCGCTTCCCTTCCGCCCCGGTCTGGAGGTCTCCGGGCGGGTGCGCGCGCTCGGCGCGGGCACCCGGGGCCTGACCGTCGGCCAGGAGGTGACCGCCCTGACCGACGGCGGCGGATACGCCGAGGTCGCCCTCGCCGACGCCACGACCGTCTTCCCGCTCCCGGCCGGACTCGACCTGCGTACGGCCGCCACCTTGCCCACGGTCCTGCCGACGGCGTACGCCCTCGTCCACGCGGTGGGCCGGCTCCAGCCCGGCGAGAGCGTCCTCGTGCAGGGCGCGGCGGGCGGAATCGGCACGGTGGTGGGCCAGTTGGCGAAGGCGGCGGGCGCGGGCCGGGTGTACGGCGTGGCGTCGTCCGCGGCGAAGGCCGACTACGCCCGCGCGTACGGCTACGACGACGTCTTCGTCGGCGACTTCGAGAAGGCGGTCGCCGAGGCGACCGGCGGGCGCGGGGTCGACCTGGCCCTGGACCCGGTCGGCGGCGAGACCTTCCGCGGCGCCCTGGCCTCGCTCGCGGTCTTCGGCCGCCTGGTCTCCTTCGGTAACGCGAGCTCGGCCGACCCGTGGACCGTGGGCCAGCCCGAGCTCTACCCCACGGGTATCTCGGTGAGCGGCTTCTCCATCCTCACCCTCGCCACCACCGCCCCCGCCGCCCTGCGGGCCCTGGCGGAGCGGGCGTTCGCGACGGTGGCCGAGGGGACCGTCACCCTCCCGGTCACCGCCGAGTTCCCCCTGACGGAGGCGGCCGAGGCGCACCGGCTGATGGGTACGCGTACGAGCACGGGCAAGCTGCTGCTGAACGCCACGGGCCGCCCCGCCTGACGGGCTGCTGGGGCGCGCTCACCCCGGGCCGGCGGCGCGGGCGGCCCGCCGTTCCCGCTCGGCCTCCCACGCGGCGTCCGGACTCAGGCACACCGCCCGGTGCGCCGGGCGCACAAGGTCGCCGGGGAGCGGTTCGATGCCGCACACGCGTACGGCCACGATGTCGACCGGAATGCGGGTGTGCCGTCCCGGGACGGTCTCCAGCCGCCACCGATAGCGCGGGGGCACGTCCCGGGCCGGGAGGTCGCCGAGGGCCAGGTGGACCCACCGGTCGTAGGTGGTGGGGTACTGCCCGACCTGGGCACCGCAGTCGGGGCAGGTCGGCGGCTCGTACGGGGCGACGTCGTCGGGACCGGGCTCGGCCCGGGGAGGAGCGGTGGCGCCCTCCTCAAGGGCCCGCTGGTTGGCGTGGACGTTCCAACAGGTCTCGCAGAGCTCGGCGATGCGCCTGACCCGTCCGCGTTCCCGCACGGTGGGCCCGCCCGCCTGGCAGCTCTGGCATATCCGGCCGATGTCCTCCATGTCCCCCATGTGACGCAGACTCGGCGCTGGCATCCCGGGACGATAGGGCGCAATTGGGTCGCACCGGCGCGTGCCCGGCAGTCAGCTACCCTGCTGGGCGATCGCTCACGCCCCACCCCCAACTCGGCCCTCTCCTCCAGCAGATGCCCACGCTCGGCCCCCGGCCGCACCCGGCTGGACGCCCTGCGCCACGACTCAGGAGCCATCTCATGACCGGGCAACCCCTGTATTTCGACGGCCCCGGCGGGGAGCGACCCCGCCGCGTGCCGCCCATGCCCGAGCGCACCCCCCAGGCCCTGCGCCTGGCCATCCAGGAGCATGCCCCGCACCTGCTGCCCGATTTCGCAGCGCACTGGCGCCGCGCGATCGGTGAGGCCGTCAACCTGACTCCGGTGCCCGCGTTCATGCGCCTGTGGTGGACCGAGTACGCCATCGCCCGCGACCCCGCTCTGGCAGAGCACCTGCGTGACCTCGAAGCCCGCGCCGCTACGTCCGAAGACCCGGTGGAGTCCGCCCGCCTCCTGGACGAGTACAGCCGGCTGCGGCACGAAGCCGCCCAGGCGGAGCCCGGCAGGTGAACCCGCCTCTAACGACACCCACCCCCGCCTCGCACCCCGACGGCCCCCGCCACCCACGGGTTTTCGCCACCCCTGGCCGCGCACCTCCGAGCGTTTGGTAACAGCTGTTACCATCCGGGGTATGGGTAAGACACAGCTGGGTGCACGAGTCGACCAGGATGTCGCTGACCTCGCCAAGAAGCGCGCGGCCGACCTCGGGCTGAGCGTGGGGGACTATCTCGCCCGCCTCATCGAGGACGACACCAGCGGACTGCGCGCCCGCGCCGTGGACGCGGCCTCCCGCTTCCTCGCCGAGCACCAGCACGTCTTCGACGACGCCGAGGACGCCCAGCGCACCGCCCCCGGGAAGAATCGCGCCGCCTGATGGAACTCCATATCGACGTTCCCTGGATCCTCCAGGTCGCCGAGGCCGCAGGAGCCGACGATCCCGCCCCTGACGACTACGGCGTGCCGCTCGCCGCCGTCGCACGCCACCGCGGCGAACTCTTCGAGCAGCCCGTCTACGACGGCCCCTACGCCAAAGCGGCAGCCCTGGTCCACACCCTGGGCCGCTGCCGCTGGCTGGAACGCTCCAACCTCGCCGTCGCCGCCGCCACCGGCGTCATGTACCTGGAAGCCGCGGGAATCACCGTCAAACCCACCCGCGACGACGCCATCGCCCTCAAGGACCTTCTCCTCGACCCGGCCTGCACAGCTGCCAAGGTCGCCGCCCTGCTGCGCTCTTGGCCCACCACCACCTGACCGGTAACCCGTCCTGGAAGCGGTCCGTGCATCGAGTCGCGGCCAGCCAGACGTCAGCACACCCGCGGTCCCTGCGCGCCGGGGAAGGCGGGTAGGGACCACGGGTGCGCGGGGCGGGGCTCAGTAGATGTTGATCACGGTGCTGGCCCAGGCGCCGCTGCTGACAAGTCTGGGCAGGCGGTTGGCGCTCCCCGCCGTCCATCCCGGGTACATGAGCAGACAGCCCGTGGGGCAGGTGGTTGTCTTCGTCGTGCCTGCGTCGTCGGCGTAGGTGACGGTGCGGGTGTCTGCGGGCGTGGTGGCCCAGATGTCGCCGGCTTCCTCTCCGGGCGTGGGCTGGAACTGCTTGTAGAGGAAGGTGGTGCCGTTCCGTCACCGGCGCCAAGCTCGCCGAGTGGACCTACGACACCGCCCCTGGCGGCAAGGGCCTGCCGGCCACTTCGGTCCGCTACGACAACTCCGTCACCCCCGCCGCCGCCTACACCACGGCGGTGACCGGCTACGACACCGCAGGGCGCTCAACGGGCAACACCGTCACGGTTCCCACAGTCACCGGCGAAGAAGAACTCGCCGGCACCTACACCGTCGCCACGACCGCCACACCGGGCAACGGCCTCCCCAGCACGGCGGTTTACAGCACCACCACCACCAACGCCACCACCGCTCTGCCCGAGGAGACGGTCACCAGCCAGTACGGCGCCCAGGACCAGCTCGCCATCGTCAGCGGCACCAACACGGCGGGGACCATCGCCCAGGCCTACCTGCGCGGCGCCGCCTACAGCCCCTTCGGCGAACTCGAACAGGCGCAACTCGGCAACGCCAGCAAGCGGGTCATCCAGACCCTCACCTACGAGACCTCCACACGCCGCCTCATGACCGTGGACGTCGACCGAGAGGCAACCGGTCCTTCCCTGCTGTCGCGCCTCACCTACACCTACGACCCGGCCGGCAACATCACCCGGATCCGAGACGCCCAGAACGACGGCACCACCGTCGACGACCAGTGCTTCACCTACGACTGGGCCCGCCGCCTCACCGAGGCCTGGACCACCGCGGACGCCTGCGCCACCAAGCCCGTGAACGGCTCCGGCACCCCGAACCTCGGCACCGTCGACCCGTACTGGACCAGCTGGACCTTCACCGACACCGGTCAGCGCAAGACGGAAACCCAGCACAAGGCCGGCCCCGTCACCGCCGACACCACCCGCACCTACGCCTACCCCACCACCGAGGGAGCGGCCCAGGCGCACGGCGTCCGCAGCGTCACCGCAACCGGCGGCGCCACCGGAACAGACACCTACGCCTACGACGTCACCGGCAACCTCACGGTCAAGGACACCGCCTCGGGCGCGCCCCAGACCCTGACCTGGAACGAGGAAGGCAAACGCCACCTCCACCATCGCGGGCCAGACCACGAAGTTCCTCTACGACGCCGAAGGCACCCGCATCCTCAAGCGGGAACCAACCACCACCACCCTCTACCTCCCCGGCGGCCAGGAACTCCTCCTCACCCTCGCCACCAACAAGGTCGACGGCACGCGTTACTACACCGTCCCCGGCGGCTCAGCGATCCGCACCAGCAACGACGGCAAGCTCCGCTTCCTCGTCGCCGACCACCACAACACCAACACTCTCTCCGTCAGCGCCACCACCCTCACCTTCAACCGCCGCAAAACCCTCCCCTACGGAGGCGAGCGCGGCGCGGCCCCGGCCTTCTGGCCCGGCCACAAGGGCTTCGTCGGCGGCGACATCGACACCGCCACCAGCTTCACCCACATCGGCGCCCGCGAATACGACCCCACCCTGGGCCAGTTCATCAGCGCCGACCCGCTGCTCGAGATCGACAAGCCCCAGACCCTCAACGGCTACAGCTACGCCGCCAACAACCCCGTCACCTTCAGCGACCCCACGGGCCTCGGCCTAGACGACGGCACCGGCCGTACAGAGCGTCCGGGCAAGAAGACGGGCGAGGGAAGCGGCAAGCCCAGGGGTGGAGGCGTCGGCATCTGCGTCGGCCTTTGTGCCGGGCCGCAACCTACGACCCAGGGAACCAACGGCACCAAGGGCAACGGCGGGAGCGATCGCGGCAACCTGGTCACAGACTTCTTCCGGAACCATGCACGTGTACAGGCTGAGGTATTCGTCGGCCTCGCTGCAAACGTCCCCTACGCTGCCGAACTCGGCGGCTGGCTAGTCGACAGCGACTGCCATAAAGGAGGCGGCGCCGGCGCACCGGGATGCGACTACGGCTCTCAGTACGATGAATGGCTCGCAGAGCTTGGTTTTGACACATCGAGTGACGCCTACCAAGCGCCTGGCCTCCTGCTCGCAATGCTTTCGCACCGGCCAGCAAAGACGAACAAGCCGAATCGGCCCGGCTGCAAGTGCTTCCTGGCAGGCACGGATGTGCTCATGGCGGTCGGGTCCACGAAGGATATTGACAAAATCCGTGTGGGCGACGAGGTTCTGGCCACTGACCCCGAAACCGGAAAGTCCGAACCCCGCAAGGTAACGCAGCTGATCGTCACCGAAGACGACAAGCACTTCAACGAACTTACGATCCAGACCAAAACTGGCCCGCAAAAGCTCACCGCTACGCACGAGCACCCCTTCTGGTCACCCACAAAGAAGGAATGGATCGCGGCCGGCCGCCTGATCAAGGGCACCACCCTCCTCGTCGACGACGGGAAGTCCGTCACGGTTAAGGACAACCGCCCCTATACCACGCACGCCCGCACCTACAACCTCACCGTCGAGGGCCTGCACACGTACTATGTGCTGGCGGGCAAGACTCCGGTCCTGGTTCACAACAGCGGATCGGGCCCTGACCCCACCTCATTCTCGAACTTGATTCCGGCCGATACGCCGGATTGGGTCAAGCCGATTGCTCCCGGCACCGTTCTCTCTCGCTCGGGAAACTATGCATACGTGGTGACCGGCGATGGTGAGCTCGTCATTGGGAAGCGAACGGCTGGGCATGTGAGCCTCGCCCAGGGGAGGGACGTGCTGGCTGCCGGAGAATTCAAGACCAAGGGCGGTCAAGTCGTGTACCTCGACAATAAGTCTGGTCATTATCAGCCTTACGGTGCCCACGCTCAGAGGGCGGCAGTGGATGCCTTCAATAGGAATGGACTTGGTGCTGATGGGAAGTACATCGAGGCGTGGCGGCCTAGCTGCTGACCCGGTCGCAGAGTTCATGCAGGTCGTCCAGAGGGTCCTAGCTATTGCAGAGGAGACCTGCGGCACCGAAGAACTCGAGCCGGGATTGGAGCGTGCTCTTGCAATTTTGCAGGAGAACCCTGGATCGAGAGGGCAATTCGAGAATCGCATGATTGCCCTGATCGATTCCCCTCAGGGGGGTGTCGTTGAAATGGTTTCTTTCCTGATGTATGTGCTGCGTTGGGAGACTGTCCGAGAGGCGATTGAAGAAAGGATCAGACACCCCCGAGGAGACGTCAGCAATCTTCGACTTTACGAGGCCATGCTGGACGCCTTCTCTGATTCCTGGCGCGATCGTGATCTCTTCGCGAGATTCTCTGGGTCGTGAGGCCGTAGCTCTCAGCGTGCGAGCAGATAAGTTGCGAACGTAAAAATGAAGCCCCGTCAGGTGCGTCCGCAGCGGCAGCGGGCCGAGCCGTTGACGCGTCGCCCGTGGACCGGGTCGTACGAGGGCACGGTGAGAGTGGCGAAGACGCGGGGATGGGTAGCGACCTGGTCGGGGATGTCCTTGCCACCGCGCAGGCCGGCGGCGATACTCTGGCGATCCGTTCGAGTTGGTATGGGAACACTTTTCCGGTGCGCAGGAAAGGATGGGCGCCTCGCTAGCGGCGTCCGCTGTGGGTGTTCTCAGGGAATTCAGCGTAGACGTGAGGCTCGGGTAGCAGCGCTCGGTTTCTGGATGTCGGCGGACTAGTGTCCCGGAACCCTTCGACCTGGGCCGCGGTGCACAGCCAGTACGCGGCACAGTCCAACCCGGGCTGTCCCGGCGGGCGATCATTGCGACCACCGCCCGCGATCGGTGGGAACGACAGCCGGTGCGCGTGCTTGACCTGCCCCCCTGATCCGCAGGGGACGCGCTCGCAGGTCGGCCGCGCTCGTCGTGTGATCTCATTGCGCAGGTGACGGGGAGAACGGCGCGGCTGGTCGTCGGCAACGACGAGGGCACGCCGCTGGAGCTGACCGCCCACAGGCTCAGGGCCAGGGACATTGCGCGGCGACGAGCCGTTCCAGGTCAATCATCGGGCCGATTCGGTCACGGGGTGGGCCAGCGGCAACTGCTTCCACATCAGCGACATGGACGGCAACGAGATCCTCGCGGGCGACTACGTCCCCGCCTGCCCTGCCAGGGGACGGCCCTGAAGGAGTGATCGGCGTCGGCGGCCGCATCTAGGGTGGGCGTTCGGGGGAGTTCACCGATCGACCTGACCTGGAGGTGCCATGGCCGACGCCCTGGGGATGAAGTTGAGTGCGATAACGCTCGACTGCCCTGATCCGCTTGCCCTGTTGGCGTTCTATCAGGAGGCCACCGGTCTCGAGCCCCACCCGAAGTCGAACGCCGACTTCGCCGGGCTCAACCGGGAGGACGGGCTCCTCATCGGTTTCCAGCGGGTCGAGGGCTACCGGGCTCCCAGCTGGCCCGATCAGGCCGTGCCGCAGCAGCTGCACATGTGCTTCGACGTCGCGGACCTGGACGGGGCCGAGGCCCGGCTGGTGGAGCTGGGGGCCGGCAGGCCGGAGCATCAGCCGAACGAGGACAGGTGGCGGGTCCTCACCGATCCGGCCGGGCACCCCTTCTGCCTCGTCCAACGCTGAGCCAAAGACCCCCGGCATATGACTCTGGCGATCGCCCGGGAGGGTGGTTCTTCCCGGTTCGCCGGACAAGCGCCCCCGGCTGCCCCATCGTTGCCGCAACAGCGGGCGCTGCGAGCGCCCAGCCGTACGGACGAGGAGGGGCCATGGACTGGCAGAGGGACGGGTTCCCCGCGCACGAGGGAACGGTGGGGGTTCTCCTGGCCGACGGCAGTGAACCGCGCGCGGTCTACTTCGACATGGGCAGCGGCGGCAACTTCCACAAGTCGACCGACTGGTGGATCTACGACGGCACCCTCGGCGCCCCTCGGGCCGAGCGGATGAGGGCCGCCTGCGACTGCGGCTGGCGCGCACAGGCCTCGTACCCGATCGACTGGAGCCAGGTCCGGCGCCGCGAACCGTTCACGTACGACACTTCCCCACTCGCCCAGGACTGGAAGGTCCACATCGAGGACGTCGAGGCGCGGACCGTACCCCTGCCGGACGAGATCACCGACCTGTTGGAGCAGTTGGACCAGCGGCTGGACCGCCTGGCCGAGGATGCTCCGCTCGCCGCGCTCAAGGCCATGAGCGGGCTGGAGACGATCATCGCCACGACCGGGCCGACGGCAGCGTTCATGGCGGTCAACGGCCAGGAGATCCCCTGGCAGCGGATCGCCGAAGGCCTCGGCATCACCGAACCCGAGGCCCGCTCCCGCCTGCGCCGCTACGAATACTCCCGCTGGCCGTGACCATGACAGCGGCCGGGGACGGCCCGTCCCCCGGCCTCCCGCCACCCCGTCGCGCCGAAGGGAGACTGACCGGTCCTGGACGAACGTACGGTCCCTGCCCCCCATGGTGGCGATTTGCCCGGGGTTTTCCCTGGTCAGTGTCGGTGAAGAAGGGGCACCGACGAGGCCCCGCAAGGCTCGGTGGAGGCCTTGCGCGGCTTGTTCCGATCAATGCGTGCCGGTAGCTGACCGCTCTCTTTCGAAAGTGACTTCCTGTGGTGGAAACAGGGCGCACTGGGTGGTCTTGCGAGGCGAGGGGATTTTGCGTAGCGCGCATGGTCGTCTCTGGCCATAACGCTCCGTGGCGTTGGCGCGACCGTGCGATACCCAAGTAGTGTCCGGGAACCGGCAGTTGACGCCGGAAAAGACAGTGACCCTGGCGGGCCGTCGAAACCATGCCAGGGCCTGTCGATCACCAAGATTCCGACCTGCCGCACCTGAGCCGCATCCACTGGAAGGGACTGCTCATGTATCTGGGCCGTCATCATCGCCTTGGCCTGGTAGGGCCTTTGGCGTCGGGCGTTGAAAGTATCATGCCGTCCTTCTCACCTTGGGAAACCCGACAGGGCGAGGACATGGCAGTCCCGCTGTACGCATACTTCTTCATCGCGCTCGTCGTGATGCCGATCGTTCTCGTCAGCGGTGCATCGGGTGACTGGGCTGCCATGGCCCTGGTCGCCTTCCTCACCGCGGCCGGACCCGGTAGTACTACCTCCTACCTGCGCGTTCGCGGCCACTGACGGGCCTCGCCGCCATCCATGCTGCCGGACCCCCGCACGGGGGCCCGGCAGCGCCTGCCTCACCGCTCACTCACAACGGGTCCGGGAATTTGCTGCAAAAGCGGCCGTGGACGACCAGGTCTCACACACAAAACCGGGCCTCGCGCTTCCCCCGAAAGGGGCACCACCGCCATGGCACCGCACGTCGAACGCACCGTCATCTGCCCCAACTGCCGCAAGGAGTTCACCCGCCCCGGCGGCCGTGGCCGCCCCAACAAGTACTGCACCCCCGCCTGCGGAGCCGCCAGCCGCCGTAAAGCCGCCGAACCTCCCGACTCCTCGGCCTACACGCTCCCCGTCATCGAGATCGGCGAAGACATCAGCCGCGAGGCCGCCGACCTGGTCTCCGACGTGTACGCGGAGCTGTCCTCCGCCGAACTGCTCGACCGCCGCGCCGCTCTCCAGCGGCACCTGGACGACTTCGAGGCCGCCGTCGTCCGGCGCGGCCGGGCGCGCGGCGAGTCCTGGGAGGACCTGAGCGTCGCCCTGAGCATCAGCCCCGAGCGCCTGCGCAAGAAGTGGACCAACGACGCGCTCGAACGCCGCCTCGAACTACGCGCCTCCCGTGCGGAGACCGAAGCGACCCCCGCCTTCCAGAACGCGCTCATCCCCGGCCCGAGAACCGCCCGCCCCACACCCCCCTCCCACCCCGCTCAGGCCGGCGGCGCCCCGCGCCCCCGTACCGCCCACCGAGCAGGCCTGCCGCCCACCGGCACAGGCCCCCACCAGCTCGCCCGCGCGCTGTCCCACCTCCAGCGCGCCGGCCACAAGACCGTCCGGGAGATCGCCGCCTACGCCCTGATCACACCGTCGTACGTCTCGAAGATCCTCGCCGGCACCCGGCTGCCGTCCTGGCCGGTGACCGAGCGGCTCGCCGAGGCGTACGACGTCGACGCGGCCGACCTGCGCCCCCTGTGGGAGGCGGCCCACCAGCAGCGCACACCCGGCACGATGCCGCCGCACCCCGACCACAACCCCGCCCGGCGCTTTCATACCGCCATCCGCAGCCTCCACCTGGCAGCCGACCGGCCCGACCTGTGGACGATCCGCGCGAACAGCGACAACGTCCTCAGCCTCGCCACCATCACCCGCGTCCTCAGCGGCCCCTACGTACCCGACTGGAACACCACCGGACGTCTCGTCGCCGCCCTCAGCGGCCGCCCCACCGACATACGCCCGCTGTGGCAGGAAGCCGCCGCACCCCCCGCCCACCCCCAACCCGCACCCACCATCACGACCCCGTCCCCCCTGCCCGCAGCAGCCTTCGGATAGCCCGAACCCGCCGCCCGCCCCCGCCCGATGCCCCCCCAATGACCGCCCCCCGCCCGATGACCGCCCGCGCCGCCCGACCAGGGGAGGAACACCCATGAGCCTCACCCACACGCTTCCCACCCCGCCCACGCCCTTGGCCCCATCCGCCACCGGGCACGCGCCGGCGCTCCGCCTCCCGCCGGCCTTCGAAGCGTTCTACGGGCTGCACCACGCGCGCTACCTCGCCTACGCCCAGGCCCATCTGGACGCCCCGGCGGCCACGACCGCCGTACGGGAAGCCTTCGGCGACCTGGTCACCCACTGGTCCGACATCGTCAGCCGGCTCAACCCCACCGCCGAGGCCTGGGACCACTTCACCCGCTGGCTCAACGCCCGCACCCGCCCGCTGCCCCTGCACGCCGACGTCGGCCTGCAGTACCAGGCGGTCGTCCTGCACCACATCGCCGGCTGCTCGATCACCGCCACCGCCGACGCGACCGGCCAGGACCCCAGCAAGATCCGCTACCTGCTCGGCTCCTGGACGAAGCCCAAGGCCACCTCGCCGCACCACCCCTGACCGTGCTTTGCGACAGTGTGCCCATGGATCACATGGGAGTTCGTACGACCGCGACCTGCGTCCTTCTCGACATCGGCGGCGTACTGGAGTTCACGCCCGACACGGGCTGGGTGCAGCGGTGGGAAGAGCGGCTGGAGCTGCCGCCGGGCACGGTCAATGAGCGGATGCACGAGGTGTGGCGCGCGGGAAGCATCGGCCGCATCAGCGAACGCGAGGTGCACGAGCAGGTGGCGGCACGCCTGGGCCTCGACGCGCCCCAGGTCGACGCCTTCATGACCGACCTCTGGACGGAATACCTCGGGACGCCGAACGAGGAACTCATCGCCTACGTGCGAGGGCTGCGCGGACACTGCCGGCTCGGCATCCTGAGCAACAGCTTCGTCGGCGCCCGGGAACGGGAGACGGCGCTGTACCACTTCGACGAACTGGTGGAACAGATCGTCTACTCGCACGAGATCGGCATCGGCAAACCCGACCCGCGCGCCTTCGAGGCCGCCTGCGCCGCTTTGGACGTACGCCCGGAGCACTGCCTCTTCATCGACGACGTCGCAGTCAACGTCGAGGCCGCCCAGGCAGCCGGCATGCAGGCGCACCTCTTCGAGGACAACGCCCGGACGATCACACGCATCGCAGCACACCTGGATGCCGGACCCCGCATTCCGGCGCGCGTCCCGCAGGGATGACATCAGCCGCCAGATCGGCAGCTCGCCGGGTCCGTGGAGTCCGGGGAATCCGGACAGTCCATGGACCCGGCCATCGCCGTCGGTGACGCCCACCGCTGAGTAGTCACGGATCAGCAGTTACGGATCAGCAGTTACGGATGGACCACACCGGCGTCCAGTCGTAGGTGAAGGGCCTGTTCTCCGGCAGGACGACGTCCCGCACCTGGCCGTTTTGGCCGTAGAAGAACGCGGCGGCGCCGATCTGGTTGTTCACCGCCTGGCCCCAGCCGTTCCAGTACGACAGGGAGTACAGGTTGCACCGGTAGAGGAAGAACACCTTGTACGTGCCCACCGCCGGGTCCCACACCCCGGCGCACAGGTTCCCCTCCTTGCACTCGACGGGGTTGCCCGACGTCGTGTGCACATAGTCCGCCCACGGAGAGACCGTCGGGGAGGCCGCCGCCACAGCCCGCGACGACGGCGACGACGGCGCGTTCGCGCCCTCAGGCGCCGGCGGCATGATCATCATGTAGCTGCCGCTCTCGCGAGGGGTGTCCGAGGCCGCCTGGGCCGGGCCCGTGGCGAAGGCGGACACCAGCACGCACAGGAAGGCACCGATCACAGCGAACGCGTCAGGCGGCCGAGGTCGGTGTACGCCTTGCCGTACGACGTACCGTCCGCGTGCAGGGTGAAGACGGCCACGATGGACCGGTCGCCGGCCCCGACGGTGCCGGTCGTGTGCAGCGCCGGACGGCTCAGGTCCACACTCACGGCATGGTTGTCGGCAGCGCTGCCGGCACCGCTCCCGGGGCCGCAGGTGCCCTTCGCGTACCGGCCCGACCAGCCCTGCTTCACGGCCCAGGGGCGGTCGAACGCGGCCGCGATACCGAAGTGCTGGTCGAACGTGTCCGACGCGCACCGCGTCGAACCCCGCAGGGCCCCATGAGGAAGTCCCGTACGGCCGGGGGAGCCACATCCAGGATGTGACGGTACGTTCTGACGGTGTCGCGGGCCGACATGGCGGTGTAGCCCCAGTACCGTTCCTAATCAGTGAGCAGGAGTGAGTCTTGGACCCATACCTGGTCACGGCGGACATCCCGAACGGTTTTGGATGTCCTGGTCGCCCGCGTACTCGCCGCGTCCGGCGGCACGGATCGTGCCCGTGGTCCGGGGATGCGGGGGCGGGGTCCCTCACGCCCAGGGGCACGCCGGTCGGCCTGGACGGTCCGATGCCCGTGCACATCGCTCTGGTGTGCACGGGGCGGTGTCGTCCGTCGCCGGATCGGGTGCCCCTGGGCGCGTCGTCCGATCGCGATGCTCGCCGCATCGTGCCGGGTGGTCTTACGGGTGGGGCCGGCCATCGGCTTTTGCCAGTGCTGGGCGCCCCACCTGCTGGTGTAGGCCGGGTCCACGGCGATGATCGTGATGCCCGTGGCGTCGGCCATGGAGGTCAGCCGGGCGCGGAGCTTGCCGGTCGGCATGCCGGAGATGAGCTGCCGGAATCGGCGCTTGCGCCCGTGCTTCTCTCTGGTTTTCTCGGCCTGGAAGTCAAGGTCTTCGACCGCGATGGCTTTGACGCCACAGCTCTTGGCCCAGTTCAGCAGCCGTGTGAGGGCGTGCCGTACCTGGGCGTCGCGGTGCTGGGCGTTGCCGGACAGGTCGTAGAAGAACCGGCGCGGCCGGCCGTTCGGGTTGCCGTGCGTGTCGAGGCGCCATGCGGCGAGGTGGCCGGCGTTGGTGTCCACGCCGATCACGCCTTCGGAGAGGGCGGCTTCGAGTGGGACGGTCTTGGTGAGAGGGATCTGCCAGGAGGCGTCAACGTACCAGCGCCCGCGCCCCGTGTCGTGGTGGAGGCGGTAGGCCACGGCCCGGTTGGCCTCCACACGGTCGGCCCACTCCTGCCCCCGGTGAGGGAACCGCACCTTCGCAGCGAGTACGTACCGGCCGTGCTTGGCGTTCGCCAGGTCGGCGAGAGGGGCCGGGAGCTTGATCGACACTTCGCCCTCGGGCGTGATGCGGATCGTCTCGTTGCCGAACCTTTTCCCCGACTCGCCGTCCGCCCGGAGGAACCAGCGCTCGGCTTCCCACCGCTCACGCCACTCGGCCTCGGTGAGCTGCGCCTTGTCGAGGTTGTGACGGGTGCCCAAGGGCTGTCCCGTAAGCGATCTTGCCCTGCGATGATCTCGACTATGTCAGGCGTGATCACGGCGTCCGAGCCGTCCTGGATAGCTCCGTTCACCGGTCTGAGTCCCCGCGTCTTCGGCAGGTTGGTGACCGCGCTGCGTCGCGAGGGTGCCGACTCCCCGGGCCGAGGCCGGCCGTGGAAGCTGTCGTTGGAGGACCGGGTGCTGCTGGTCGCCGCTTACTGGCGGACGAACTTGACGATGCGGCAACTGGCCCTGCTGTTCGGGGTGTCGAAGTCGGCCGTGGACCGGGTGATCAACGACCTCGGCCCGAGGTTTGCGCTGCGTCCCCGCCGACGGTTCGCCAAGGACGCGGTGCTGATCGTGGACGGCACCCTGGTGCCCACCCGGGACCATGAGGTGGCCGAGCAGTCGAAGAACTATCGCTATTCCACCAACCATCAGGTGGTCATCGACGCCGACACTCGCCTGGTCGTGGTAGTCGGCCGGCCGTTGCCGGGCAATCGCAACGACTGCCGGGCGTGGGCGGAGTCCGGTGCGAAGGACGCCGTCGGCAACACGATGACCATCGCCGATGGCGGCTACCCGGGTACCGGACTCGTCATGCCGCATCGTCGCCGCAAGGGAGAGGATCTGCCCGACTGGAAACAGGCACACAACAAGTCTCACAAGTCGGTTCGCGCCCGCGTCGAACACGCCTTCGCCCGGATGAAGACCTGGAAGATCCTGCGCGACTGCCGCCTGAGGGGCGATGGAGTGCAGCACGCGATGCACGGCATCGCCCGCCTGCACAACCTCGCCCTCACCGGATAGCCCCACCCTGCAGGGGAGCGGTTCGCGGGCGGACCGTCTTGCTCGAATGGCGTCGCACGGTAGCTGTCCTCGGACAGTGAACTTGGACCGATTGTCATCGGAGTCGGATCCTGGGCTCTTGTCAGTGGAGTGCGCTTTCCTGTCCTCCATGGAGTTCACTCATTCGATGCTCAACAACCTGCTGGACCGGATCCCCCGGCCGAGCGGGGTTCTGTACCTCTCGCAGGACACCGACCCGCACGCGCTGGTCGAGAAGCTGGCTTCCCTTCACGGGGAACCACGGGCCCTGGTCCTGGACGGCGTCATGGCCCCGGGCGTAAGCGAGGTTCATGGCACAAATCTCCTCGACCTCCTCGAAGACCGTGCCGAGACGGTAGTGGCCTGGGCCCATGGGGGACAGTGGCTCGGCGCGGGTACTGCACTGGATGCGCAGGGCGACATCGTGCCGGTGCTGGCGGTCACCCCGCGGCAGATCCAAGCACTGCCCGCGGGGATCGCCCGCCAGGACGAAGACTGGGTCGAGCGGCTCATCGGCATCACCGGCTGGATCCTGCCGCCCCAGCGACCGGACGTCGACTGGGCGCAGATTGAGGCGCGCACGGGCACGCGTCTTCCCCGCGACTACAAACGCATGGTGGAGACGTTCGGGGAGGGCGCCTTCGACGCGTACCTCCATCTGAACCAGGAACCGTGGACCGACTGGAAGAAGGACGGCCTGCTCGTCTGGGCAGGCACCGAACACAAGAATCGGTACTGCTGGCAGATCGACGACGGAGACCCTGACCACTGGCCCGTCACCATACAGACATTCGACGGCGAGAACGTCCCCTTCGACTGTTCAACCGCAGAGTTCGTCTGCCGCATCCTCGTTGAGAAGGACCACCCCTTCACCATGGCCCACTACTTCGACACTCACTGGTTCATGACCTACCGCACGAACGCATGAAGCCTCGCGGCCACGGCCACGCAGGAACCGGTCCAAGTTCGGTGGCAACCGATCCAGGGCGGATGGTTACGGGACAGCCTTCAGCAGACGTTTACCGCCACGCACGGCATGCACCCGGCCCGCTTCCCGGTCGACCCGAATCTGATCGAGCCGGTCCTCCAGCACATGCAGGCGGCGTGCTTTGTGGAACCACTCGTGCGCGGATCGGTAGCCGCCTGGAGCCTGCTTGGTGCCCTTCTGCCCGACCGGCAGCGACAGCCGGTGCCGGATCGTCGTGATACCGGCTTCGAGGGACTTCACGTGCGCGGCCTGGCCGCGCCGGGCGAGCGCCCACTGGTCATGCGTGGCCTTCGTGATCGACCCGGCCCACCTGGACGACGACTCGGCCGTCAGGTCCCGCTTACGGGCCGCCCATGACTCGGTGGAGTGCTCCAGGCCGTCAGCGCAACGCGCTTTGAGGTCCTTCGAGGCGAGCGAGCCCAGGTGCGCACCCACCAAGCGCAGAACCTTCTCGTCCTCGGGCGTGAGGTCCCCCAGCCGGGTACGTACCGCCACACCGGACGGGCCGAGAGCGACGAACGGCGCGGCGACCGGGCGGAGGTCAGCCACGTTCGGCGGCTTCCAGTGCCTTGCGGGCGCGGTTCTTCGCCGACCCGCGCCCGTACAGGCGGGCGCAGAACGAGGTCAGCACCTCCACCATGTCCCGCACCAGGTCGTCTTCGACCTCGCCGTCGTCCAGCACCAGCAGGCGACGGCCCGTCGCGGACAAGGCGGCCTCGACAAGCTCGACGTTCATCCGGCCGAGCCGGTCCTTGTGCTCCACCACCACGGTGGTCACGTTCGGGTCGGCCAGCAGACGCCGGGCCTTGGAACGGCAGCCGTTCATCCCAGAAGCGATCTCCGCCTCAACACGAACGACTCGGTGACCGGCCTTCGCCGCCCACGCCGACAGCCGTGTGACCTGGCGTTCCAGATCGGTCTTCTGATCGTGCGAGGACACGCGGGCATACAGGCCCAGACCGCCGATGACCTCGGGCGTGGTGTTTGCGTCGATGTTCACCAGGATCGTGCGTGGCCCGACCCGCTGAGCCGGTACCGGCAACGTCCCCTCACGGAACCAGCGATACGCGGTCTGCGGATGCACGCCCTGCGTCTTCGCCCATTCCGTCAGATTCACGCTCAGACAACGACACTCACTCATACATGGTTACGCTCACTTACCCGACTTCGAGAACCAGCAGGTGGACACCCTCGAAGCCGGCCGGGGCGGCGCCGTGTCGGTGAGGCCGAGCCGCGGGATCATCCGCTGCACGATCGCGGGCCCGCCGTAGGTGGACCAGTAGTGGTTGGCCGCGTCGTCGTCGCTGCTGCGCAGCATCGCCTCCAGCCGGGCACGGTCGCCGGCCGGGACGGCGTCGGGGCTCCGGGTCCACAGGAAGTCCAAAGCCAGCAGGAGCTTGACGACCGAGGCGGACCGGAACCGTGCGCCCGCATTCAGCTGCTCGGTGAAGGTGCCCGTCTGCCGGTCGAACACGGCGATCCCGGCCGTCACACCGACGGGCACCTGGGCACCGGCCGTTTCGCCGGACGAGGCACCGCGCACGGGTTGCGCTGACGCGGCGGCGGAGGGAGCGAACGCCGTCGCGGTGAAGAGAAGGGAGAGGAGGGAGCAGATCGCCGCCGTCGCGGCGAGAAGACTCCCCGCCCGTCGGCGCGCGGGGGCATGGGAGAGGGCAGTGCTACGCATGCAAGTCGTCCGTCCTGAGGCGATGAGACGGCAGAGAGGCGCCTTGGCGGCTTAGCGGCTTAAGGGAGACGGGCTCACGGCGGCTTACGGGATGTTGCACTCCGTCATGCCGGGCCACGGGTCGGTCGAGGTCCACACATCGACCGCGGGGATGAAGCCCCAGCCGTGATGACCGGCCTCGCCGGAGGCCATCCGGTCGCCCTTGGTGTAGTACCAGATGTTGTTGCCGCCGTTGTGCCAGGCGCCCCTGCCCCAGCACACGAACCAGCTCGGCGAGGTGTCGAGCCAGCCGATCACCGGGCACGCGGAGATGAAGCTGGCGCAGCCGTACAGCGGGGCCCCGGCACGGTTGCCGCACACCCAGTCACCGCTCCAGGTGCGCTTGGTGTAGGCGTCGTAGTGACTGACGTTGCGGTACGTGCACGAGCCCTGCGCGGTGAACGGGCCGGCCGCGGCCGTACGTACGGCGGCCGGGCTTACGGCAGCGGGGCTTACGGCGGCCGTGCGTACGTCACTGTGCGCGGTGGCGGCTCGTGGGCTCTCGGCCTGCGCGGCGCCTGCACCGAACATCACGGCCAGGAGGGCAGCGATCACCGCCACCGCTTGTCTCACAGACATGTTCGTCCCCCGGTGCAGAGAATGAAGAGATCGGTCTCAACGGCCCTGCGGCACCCTGCGGTTGCCGACCGCGGCCGTCGCTCGGGAGCCTTCCACCACGGGTGTGTTCATGTCATCGCCTGCGACCATGCGACATGAGGGACGATCGATGGGGGATTCATCATGACCGCAGGCGAAGCGGCTGTTGACGGCGGCACTCCACTGGCAGACCCGGACCCGCGGACGCCGAGCCTGCATCAACTGCGGCTGTTCGTCGCCCTGGCGGAGGAACTCCACTTCTCCCGGGCCGCCGCTCGCCTGTTCATCACGCAGTCGGCGCTGAGCCAGCAGATCAAAGACCTGGAACGGCGCCTCGGCCTGAAGCTGTTCGACCGTACGAGCCGGGCCGTCACCCTCACCGCACCGGGACGCGTACTGCTCGCGGACGCGCGCGCGGCGGTGGTCGCCGTGGACCGGCTGAGCCGCAGCGCACGGACCCAGGCCCGCCGGCTTTCGGGCCGGCTCGTCGTCGGCAGCATCGGCGCCGAAGCCGCCATGCCCCACACACGCGCGGTGCTGCGCCTGCTGCACGAGCGGCACCCGCGCTTACACATCGATGTGCGCAGCCTCAACTTCATCGACCACGTCGACGCCCTCTTCCGGCAGGAGGTCGACGTCGTCTTCCTCCGTCCGCCGGTTCCCGGCGGCATCGAGGTGCTGCACCTGGCCACGGAAGCACGGGTGGCCTGCCTGCCGGCGGGCGACCCCCTCGCCGACCGGGAACGGATCACCCTCGCCCAGCTCGCCCGCCACCTCGTGATCGATGTCCCGCCCCAGGTGCCACGGGTCTGGTGGGACTTCTGGGCCGTCGACCCGAGACCCGACGGCACCTCCGTACGTTATGGGCCGGTCGCCTCGGACATGGAAGGGCTCTTGCACCTCGTGGCCCAGGGCAGGGGAATGTGCTTCCTGCCCGCCGCCGCCCGTGACTTCTTCCCCCGGCCCGGCGTCCGCTATGTCGACGTCACCGACCTGCCGCCGTCCACCTCGGCACTCGCCTGGCTACGGACCAACCGCGCCGAGCCGGTCATCCAGGCCGTCGTCCACGCAGCCATGTCCCTCAGCCCGGCACTGCCCCCAGCCCCGGCCGCAGCTCCTCGGCCGCCCGGTTGCCTCCCGGGCTGACTGCCCCACTGCCCGATTGCCTCCCGAGCAACTGCCTTGCCGCCTCACCGAACGCGCTTCGTACGCGAACCGTACGGTCGCCGTACGCGATGCGTACGGTTCGTGGATTAGTGTGGGCCGGAACAGGAGGTGTTGCATGTCCGAGCTGTTCGACGCGGTCGACGCCCTGGTCGCGTCCCGCGCCCCGCTGCCGCCGCCGCAGGAGCGCAAACGGCTGCGCCAGGCGCACGGCCTGACGCTGGACGAGGTGGCCGCCGCGCTGCAGGTGAGGCGGGCGACCGTCAGCGGCTGGGAGTCCAGCAGGACGAGGACGGAGCCGCGCGGGCCGGAGCGCGAGGCGTACGCCCGCCTGCTCGACAAGCTCGCGGAGCTCTACCCCGCCCCCGACCCCACCAACACGCCCCCACCGGCACAGGACACGGCGCCGGCCGCAGCGGCGCCGGGCACGTCCACCGCAGCCCCCACCCCCACCACCGCCCCCGTCCCTGCCCTTGTCCCCGTCCCTGAGCCGGAGGCCCCGCCCCGCCCGCCCCGTACCGCCAGGCCGTCGTCGGCGCCGCGCCCCCCGGCCGCGAGAAAGCCCGCCCCCACCCCCGCCAACACCCAGGCGGCGAGCGGCCCTTCCAGTGCCGACCCGCGCTTCGCCAACGGCCCGCTCGCGGTCCTCGACGTCACCGACGACGGCCACGTCCTCGCGTACTGCGTCGGCGGCCTGATCCTGGACGTACCCGCCAAGTCCGTCCCGGCCCTGGTCGACTGGACCCTCAAGGAGGCGCAGCTCGGGCAGCCGCGCCTGTCCGGGGCGGGCAAGGACGCCGACCCGCTGCTCGTCCTCACGAAGACCGCGCTGGAGCGCTACGGCCTGCCGGTGACCCTCACCGACGAGGAGCGCCTCGCCGGCCGGCTGCCGGAGAGCCACAAGGTCGTCAAGCAGCTGGCGCGCGCGGACTGGCGGCTCACCAAGCGGGGCTTCGGACCGTGGGCGCGGATCTACCGCCCCGCGCAGGGCTCCGAGCGCGCCTGCGTCCAGCTGTGCATCCCGTCCTGGGACGCGCTCGACGCCCGCCACTGGAACGGTGCCGCGCAGCTCCCGCCGGCCGAACTCGCCCGGCTGCTGGGCACGTACGCGGCCCGCGTGATGACGCCGCGCGGCTCGACGGCCGTGACCGGCCTGGAGCTGATGACGGCCCTGCACCCGCCGACCCGCGCCTCCGAGCCCGACGCGACGGGGAAGCGGCATTCCGAGCACAACCCCGGCTCGCTGGGCAGCGAGCCGGTCGACTGCGCGCCGTGCGAGGCGCCCGACGGCCACCCGCTCCTCGCCGGCCTGCCGCGCTTCCACCGCCGCGGCCCGGCGGAGGTCCTGGTGGAGGAGGCCTACGACTGGGCGCGTCCGCTCACCGACGCCGAGTGCACCAAGCGGCATCTGGTCGGCATCGACGTCAACATGGCCTTCGCCGCCGGAGCCAACGGGCTGACCGTCGGTCTGGGCGCACCCACGCACCTCACCAACCCGGCTTTCGACCCCAAGCTGCCCGGTTCCTGGCTGGTCGACCTCTCCCACGTCGACCTGTCGAGGGTGAAGTCGGGCAAGGAGTGGGTGCGGCTGGACGGCGACCTGCTGCCCAGCCCGTTCACACCGAAAGGCGAACGGCCCCAGGGCCCGGCCTGGTACGCCACACCCACCGTCGCCTACGCCGTCGAGCTCGGCTACGACGTCGCGCCCTTGGAGGCGTACGTACGCCACGACAACGGCCGCTACCTCGACGGCTGGTACAACCGGCTGCGCGACGCCTACCTCGCCACGATGGCCGACCTCGGCGTGGGCACCGACCTCGCGCCGCAGGACTTCCTCGCCGCGATGGACACCTACCGGCAGCGCGACCCGCACCTCGCCATCGTGGTGTCGGCGGTCAAGGCGACCGTCAAGGGCGGCATCGGCAAGCTGCGCGAACGCCCCCGCGGCGAGGGCTGGAAGCCCGGCCAGCCCTGGCGCGCCTTGGCCCGCCCGACCTGGCGCCCGGACATCCGCGCCGCGGTCATCTCCCGCACCCGCATCAACATGCACCGCAAGATCCTCAAGCACGCCGCCTTCACCGGGCAGTACCCGGTCGCGATCCTCTCCGACTGCGCCGTGTACGCGGCCGACGGGCCCTCGCCGCTGGACTTCCTGCCCTACCGCGACGGCAAACCGCTGCCCGGCGGCTTCCGGCTCGGCGTGAACCCCGGCCTGGTCAAGTGGGAGGGCACCCAGAGCGTGCTGTGGGGCGAGGGCGTGCGCGAGCAGTTCGACGCCCCCGAGCTCAACCTCGCCCGGTACATCAAGGACGGCACCGTGACCGACACGGACAACGGGGAGTAGGCGCAGCGCGATGAACATGTTCGCCGACGGCCTGGACCAGGCGGTACGCAAGGCGTTCACCCGGCCCGCCCCGAAGTCGGCCGGGGCGCAGATGCGCTACCTGGTCAAGCAGCTCAAAGGCACCAGGGCCGTCGCCCAGATGCTGCGGATCTCCCAGCGCACCGTCGAGCGGTACGTGAAGGGCCAGATCAAAAAGCCCCGCCCCGACCTCGCGGCCCGCCTGGAGCGCGAGGTCCAGGCCCGGTGGCAGCCGCAGATCCGCGCGAAGGCCCGGCAGAAGGCGGCGACCACCGACGGCATCGTCATCGACACCCGCGCCCGCCTGGGCTACACCGCGCCGATCGGCACGACGGACGAGACCCGCATCCGGCACCTGACCGTCGCCCTGCCCCCGCGCCACGCCGCCCGCCTCTTCGAGGCCAGGGAGGCCGGCGCCGGCGACCAGGAGCTCCAGAAGATCGCCGCCGAAGCCCTCAAGGAGGTCTACTTCCAAGACGGCGGCCGCCGCGCCGGCTCCCTGGAGGAGATCCGCTTCACGGACATCGAGCACCTGGAGTTCGACCTGTAGGGACCCGCTCGGCCCTGCGGCCTGGGGCGGCGTGGGTGGGTCAGGTGTGCAGGCGGCTGTTGGTGCCGTCGTGGCCGTCGGCGTGCTCCTCGTCGAACCAGTAGTCACCGGCCGCCAGGTAGCGGAAGGAGTGCACGCCCTTGGCCGGCAGGGCGACGGTGACGGCGCGCATTCCGTCCGCGCGGGGCTTCAGGACGTGGGTGCCGGGCTTCCAGTCGTTGAAGTCGCCCACCACACTGACCGGGCCGGGAGGGTTGCCTTCCGGGAGGACGAAGGTGATCTGGGCGCGGCCCTTGACCTGCTTGCGTTCGAGCACCGGAATACGCTCCTGGCAACGAGGGGGATGTAGCGCTCATCCTGCGACCGGCCGCCACCGCCGCCCGCCGACACGGCCGCGCACGTCTCCACGTTTCACCCGTCCGGCATGACTGCCCGTGCCGCATGCTTCACCGGCCGGCCGGCCCACAGGGGTGACGGCGCCCTGGGCGGGTAGCCGAGCCGCCATGCGTCCCGTACGCCGTACGCCGTACGCCTCGGTCGAGCCGCCGCCCCGCGGCGCTGAGAGGCGCAAAACCGTTCAGGGGGGTGAACTGGTGGAGAGGTACGTCAAAAGCTGCAGCACCTCAAAGGCCGCAGCACGGCAAAAGACCGGCCCGCCGCCGGCCCGGGGCCAAGGCGGCCCCGCGTCCGTCCTTCCACCACACCAGCCGCGCAACACCAGACCCGTAAGACCCGTAAGGGCCGTAAACCCGTAAGACCTGTAAGGCCTGCGAGGGGGCTGAACATGGACAGTCGAAGCAGCATGACCATCGGCGTGCTGGGCTCCTACGGCGGCCGCAACGTGGGAGACGAAGCGATCCTCACCGCCATGCTGGAAGGCATCCGGCTCGCGCGTCCGGACGCCCGCCTGATGCTCTTCTCCCGCGATCCCGCCCACAGCCGCAGCACCTATCCGGACATCGAGGTGGTCGGCTGGGAAGGCGTGTGCCGGGACCAGATCTCCGAGGACCTGCGGCGGCTGAGCGTGCTCGTGCTCGGCGGCGGCGGAATCCTCTACAACACCGAAGCCCGCCGCTACCTGCGGCTGGCCCGCACCGCCCAGGACCTCGGCGTCCCCCTGTTCACCTATGCCGTCGGCGCCGGTCCGCTCACCGACGAAGCCGACTGCGCCTGGGTCCGCGCGACACTCTCCGACGCGGCGGAGGTGACGGTCCGCGACGAGGAGTCGAAGCTGGTACTGGAAGAAGCCGGGCTGGCCCGGCCCGTCTCCGTCACCGCCGACCCGGCACTGCTGCTCGAACCCGGCGACAGCGGTATCGAGCTGCTCCGCGCCGAAGGGGTACCCCGCGGCGTCCGCCTCGTGGGGATGAGCGTGCGCGAGCCCGGCCGCGCGGCCGAGCACCTCGACGAAGAGGGCTACCACCAGCTCCTGGCGAACGTGGGCGACTTCCTCGCCCACCGGCTGGACGCCCACGTCGTCTTCGTCCCCATGGAACGCGACGACATCCGGCACGCGCACGCGGTGGTCTCCCACATGATCCACGCCGATCGCTGCCACGTGCTGCACGGCACCTACCGCCCCCAGCAGGTCCTCGACATCGTCCAGCAGCTGGACCTGGCCATCGGCATGAGACTGCACTTCCTGATCTTCGCCGCGCTGGCCGGCATCCCCCTGCTGCCCCTGCCGTACGCGGGAAAGGTCTTCGACTTCGCCCAGCAGATCGGCGCGCCCGCCCTGCGCGGAGTGGTCAGGGAGGCGGCCGGCCCCCTCCTGGCCGAAGTGGACCGCCTGTGGGACGAGCGGCCCGCCCGCGTCGCCCACATCGCCGCCCGTACGGCGTCGATGAAGCTGCGGGCGGCCCAGACCGCCGACCGGCTCATCAGCTACCTCGACGCCGCCGCCCCGCGGCCCCTGGACCACCACCCCGCACCGCAGGCAGCGACCCGCACCTGACGCCCGTGATCGCCCAGATCCCTGACGGGAGGAACCGTGACCTACCTGATGCCGCCCCGCGTGCCACGGAGCGTGGAGCTGCCCCCGCGCCAGGCCCTGCACGCCGGCTCCACCCAGGTGTTGGTGGTCGGCGGCGGACCGGCCGGCATCGGGGCGGCCCTCGGCGCCGCGAGCGCGGGCGCCCAGGTGGTCCTGGTCGAGCGGTACGGATTCCTCGGCGGCAACGCCACAGCGGCCCTGGTCATGCCGCTGATGAGCTTCCACAACGAGGTCAAGCAGGCCGTCGCCGGCGATTCCGCCCGCCTGCTGCCGCCCGACCACGGCGAGGGCGAGCCGGTCGTCGGCGGCGTGCTGTGGGTCCTGCTCGAACAGCTGGTGCGCGCGCAGGCGGCGATCCGCCCCTCGCTCGAGACCGGCTACACCGTGCCCTTCGACGCGGAGCTGTTCAAACTCGTGCTGTACGAGCTCCTGGAGACGCATGAGGTACGCACCCTGCTGCACGCCACCGCCTCCGGGTTCATCCCGCTGCCCGACCGCGCACGAGCGGTGTTCGAGACGAAGTCGGGGCCGGTCGTCATCGACGCGGACGTGGTCGTCGACTGCACCGGGGACGGCGACATCGCCGCCGCGGCCGGGGCGACGTACGACATCGGCCGGCCGGAGGACGGCTGGACCCAGCCCATGACGCTGATGTTCCGCATGGTCCGCTTCGACCACGACGAGTTCGCCGCGTACGCCCACGCCCACCCGGACCAGTGGAAGGGCGTGCACGGGCTGTGGGACCTGGTCCGCGCCGCCACCGACGCCGGCGAGCTGGATCTGCCGCGTGAGGACATGCTCTTCTTCGCCACCCCCAACACCGGCGAGATCGCGGTCAACTCCACCCGTGTCACCGAGGTCCTCGGCACCAGCGTCTGGGACCTCACCCGCGCCGAATTCACCGCGCACCGCCAGATGGCACAGATCGCCCGCTTCCTGCGCGACCGCGTGCCCGGCTTCAAGGACTCCTACGTCGTGCAGAGCGGCGTCCAGGTCGGCGTCCGCGAGACACGCCGGATCGCGGGCGAGTACCAGCTGACGGGCGAGGACGTGCTGGCCGCCCGCACGTTCGACGACGCCATCGCCCGCGGCGCCTACCCCGTGGACATCCACAACCCCAGCGGCCGCGGCACCATCCTCAAACGCGTGCCCCGCGGCCAGTCCTACGACATCCCGCTGCGCTGCCTGCTGCCCCGAGACCTCGACCGGGTCCTGGTCGCCGGCCGCTGCATCTCCGGCGACCACGTGGCCCACTCCTCCTACCGGGTGATGCCGATCTCCATGGCCACCGGCCAGGCGGCCGGCGTCTGCGCGGCCCTCGCCTCGGCCCGGCGCACAAGCCCACGCGACGTCCCCGTGGCCGCGATCCAGGCCGAACTCCGCGCCCAGGGCGCCAGCCTCCGCTGACACCCCGGGGGGGGCACGGCAGGGCGCGGGCCGCACGCCACCGGAAGCGGGCCGCCATCGCCCCCATCTGCCCAGGCGCACCCATGAGTTCCCGGCGAGGCCGACGGCGATGCGTGCCTGTCTCCGCGACCCTCTCCGTGGCGTGGGTGCGGGCGACCTGCGCCTGGCCGAGCCCGCGCTTGCGCACAGCGCTCCCCGGGCGAGACCGCTCAGAGCGCCTGACCCGCTCCAACCGGGCCGCGTAAGCTGGGGAGATGGGAACACCCGGCAGGGGAGGTCGCAGTGAGCGCACGTGAGAGGTGGACGGTGGACAGACTCCACCACGCCCTGCCGCACTCAGCCTCCCGCCAGCAGCTCCTCGCGGACGTGAATCTCACCCCGATCGACGAGCTGCCGGCCGTGCTGGAGCGGTGGGCGACGGCCGCTGAGCAGCTACAGGATGCGGCCGGGCGGATCGAGACAGCCCGCCTGACAGCAAGGGCGAAGGGACGCGGCACGCTCCCCGACGGCGTGGCCGCCGAGGACCACACCACGGACGTCCTCAGGGACGCCGGTCCCCGCGGTGAGCGCGGCCAGGGCGCGGCGTGACGTACCGGCTGAACTTTCCCGCCGACGTCTTCGACACCTACAAGCAACTCCCCGACCGTGCGCGCCGGGACCTCGCCGTATGCCTGGTCGACGCGCAGGAGGACCCGCTCGGGCACTCGGAGCCGTACGGCGAGGACGACGGCATCATCCGCACAGTCGCCCACGGCCACGTCACCGCAGTCGTTCTCTGTGGCCACCCCACCCGCACCCTCACGGTGCTCGCGATCGCCTACGCCGGAACTCCCTGAACACCCCCCGCGCCGGTCAAAGCGCCGCCCGTCCCGCTCCCTGCGGCAAGTGAAGCGGCGTGTCAGGCCACGTTCCACCAGCGCCTGTTGGTCTTTCGCAGCGTCTCACGGTCCGTGGTCCGGGCGTGGGCACGCAGCACGTGCAGAAGCGCGCCGAAGGCGGGGGTGAGGGGACGGGACGCCGGCCAGGCGAGCACCGGGGTGCACGGGGGCAGATCGGTGACGGGGATGAAGCGGACACCGGGCCGGGGCATCAGGTGCAGGCAGCCTTCGGGGATGAAACGGATGCCGTGCCCCAGACTGGCCAGGGCGACATAGGACTCCAGGGTGGTCGCCGCGTGGTCGGTGTAGCGCACCGGGGTCCCGTCGGGGCGTGGGTCGACGGCCCAGAAGGCACGGAACTCCGGGTCCACGTGCGGTGAGTAGCCGATGACGGGCAGGTCGGCCAGGTCCGCGAGGGTCAGCGTCTCGCGCTCGGCCAGCGGGTGGGTCTCCGGCATGCAGGCGAACCGTTCCTCCGTCCCGAGGCGGAGGGTGCTGATGCCCTCCGGCAGCGGTTCGTAGCAGATGACACCGTCGATCTGGCCGTCCACGAGCAGGCTCAGCTGCTCGACGTTGTCCACCGCCCGCCACTCCACCTCCGGGCCCGGCATGCGTTCCCGCAGCTGATCCAGGAGTATCCGCAGCGCCGGCAGAGCGGTGATGTACGAACCGATCACCACGCGGCCCGAATGCGCCTGCGCTTCTCCCGCGGCGGCACCACGCAGGTCGTCAACGGCATCCACCACGGCGCGCATCCGAGGCAGCAGCGCCTTCCCGGCCGGTGTCAGCTCCACCCGGCGCGTGGACCGCTCCACGAGGCCCACGCCCAAGTGCTCCTCCAGGGCGCGGATCTGGCGGCTGAACGCGGGCTGGCTGATGAACTCGCGCTTGGCTGCCCGGCCGAAGTGCAACTCCTCCGCGAGCGCGAGCAGCAGACGTAACTGATGCGTACTGGGATCCGTGGTCATGAATCCTCCCCCAAACAAGGACAGTTGGTCGCCTGTCCCGAACTTATGCAGGCAGGGTATCAGTGGCGAATTCGGCCGCATCAATAACCCCTTCCAAAGCGAATCCCGCCCCGCCAGAATGGAATTCAGAAAGCAGCGGTCCGGGAGAAAGCGGACTGCTGGAAAACGAGGGGATGAATTATGAAGCAGAATGTGGCCATGTCGCTCGGTGTGGTGGCGCTTAGTGTCGCCGGCCTGGTCGGCGTGGGATCGGCGACCGCAGGTTCGGCGGCTCGATGTCCTGGGCGTCCACCCGGGGCAGGGTCTTCCACTCCATGCCCAGGTCGTTCATGCACCGGCGTATGAGGATGTCCTGTGCGTCTTCCATGAGATGGGTCTCGGTCACGCTCGGCGCATAGGCGTCCAGGGGCAGTTGGATCGGTTTGACGGGCGGGGCGGGCGGGGGTTGGTGTTCTTGGTGTTCCCCGGCAGCTGTGCAGGCGGTGGTGGCCAGGAGCAGCAGGGCGAGCGTGGTGGTGATCCGGGCGCGGGAGGGCGGCATGGTTGCCTCTCGTCGTGCGGTGCGTGGTGCGTGGTGCGCGTTGAATCGGGTGTAGTTCGCGGCAGGGGGGTGGGGTGCGGCCCGGTCGCCGCACCCCACCTGTCAGCAATGCGCTACCGACGGAACCCGCTGTCAGTTGAACCTGATGGAGCTCGTGCTGTCATGCAGGCCGTGGCTGCTGAGGCGGGGCTCGGACAGGCCCGCTGCCAGGTAGGCGTCGGCTCCGTGATAGCCGGCGTGCTGGTAGAAGGTGACCCCGCGGTTGCCCAAGTTCTTGGCGGAGCTGATCGTGTCGTTCCAGCCGTCCTTCTTCAGATTCTTCATGTTCTCGGTGAAGATCGTGTTCGGGCCCTTGTAATTGGCGTCCTTGAACACCTTGACCTTCCCGACACGGCCCTTGGCCTCGACAGCGTCCGCGTGGCTGTCCGCGGCGACCTGCACTGCGGCGCCCTGGGAAGGCGCGGCCCCGGCGGCCGGTACGGAGCCGAGGCGGAAGCGGCCCGCCACGGATACCACCCGCGCCCCTACCCGCCGTCGGTGGTGCGGCGCAACCGCGCCTGGGACGAGCGCGAAGCGCTCCCGGCAAAGGTGCTGAACGCGGCCTACGGCTCACCGGGCAAGGGCGGCGGATGCGTCAAGACCGCCCAGCGCCAACTCGTCGGCGACACCGCCCCACCCGACTACCAGGCCTTCAACCAGCTCACCGGCACCGCACTGGAAACCTCCCGGCGTACCCCCGAAGTCCGCGACGCGCTGCGCGCATGCATGGCGAAGGCGGGCTTCGGCTACGCGGACACCTTTGCCGCCGTCGACGACAAGCGCTGGAGGACGCCCGACCCCACACCGGCCGAACGTGCCACCGCCCGCGCCGATGTGGCCTGCCAGAAGTCGGCGCAGTTGGTGAAGGTCTGGGCAGCGGCTGAGACCCGCGTCCAGCATCGCCTGATCCAGCAGAACTCCGACCGGCTTCAGGAGGCGAAAGCCCGCAAGGACCGCTGGCTGGCAGCGGCCCGCCGGGTCCTGGGTGTGCCCCGTTAGGCGGCGTCGTGGTCTCCTCCTGTGCTGTGTGCTCCAGTGGGGCAACCCAGCGGACGGGCCGGACGGGCCGGGCGGGCCGACGCCGGCCGCGGTCGCGCTCAGCCGGCGCGGGAACCGCCGTTGCCGCTTTCGTGGGAGCCCGCCGTGGTGGCGGCACCGGTGCCGGCCTCTTCTCCCATGCCCGGGGCGACGGCTCCTCGGTCGTCCAGACCGAGCGCGACCTTCGTCCAGCCCGATTCCCGCCGGTCGAAGGCCCGGTACGCGTCGATGGCGTCCTCCGGCGCGGACCAGCGCGTGACCAGGGGCGTCGGGTCGAGCGTGCCGGATCCGACCAGGGACACGAGGCGGGGCAGATAGCGACGGTGATGGCAGTTGCCCGTCTTCAACATGAGGTTCTTCATGAACGCTTCACCGAACGGGTAGTGCTGGAGTCGCCGACGCCGTGCCACACAACCGCTTTCATGGCCGCATCAGCCTCCCATGCGCGTCCGCAGGAGTCGCTTGCCCAGTTCGGCGCCCTTGCGGCTGTCGGCCTGGGCCTTGCGGAACAGTTCGGCGACTTCGGCGTCGCCGTCGCGTTCCGCGTCCTGGATGTAGGTCTCCAGCCGCAGGGCGTTGGCCAGGCAGGTCTCGACGTACCAGAGCAGGTTGTAGTCCTTGTCCTTGGTGCCGGTGACTCCACCGGTCTCGGGGTTACCGGCGGTTCCGTTCGTCATGATGCCTCCCTCGCCGCGCCTGTTGTGGATGTTTGTCACGGTATGCCTGTACCCGCTGTTCCTTCCCGGATGCGGAGCTGGGACGATCCGTACATGCCCGAGTCCCGGGGCACGGCCCCGGCCGGGCCGTGAAGAGCGCCTGGCCCCGCTTGAGGCCTAAAGCGCACGCTGCATGACGACAACGATCCATGCATTGTGATGCAGGACATCGAGGGCAACGGGTGCCGGCCCTTGCGTACCGGGTCCGGTGCGCGTCTTGCGGATACGTCTACCGCCCAAGGGCTCTCATCGCCAACGGACCGCTTCAGCAGGGGAGAAGAGGAACGGATCACGCCTGTCATCGATCACGACGGTGCCGTGCCGGCCCAGGCTCGACCACTCCAGCTCCAACCGCCACTCGACCCGGTCCGCTCCCTGCGGCCTGATCACGAAGTACTCCGGCTCACTGGCCGTGACGTAGAACGGGAAACCGCTCGTGCGGTCGCAACGAGACGGGTCCGGCAGGAGCGCCTGCTCGTCGAGCCCGGCATCGAACAGCGTGGGCCGCGGCAGGTCGAGTCGTGCCGTGTATGCGCGCGGCCGCATCATCATCGCGTGACTCACCCCGACGTCGCCCTCGATCCTGCGCACGACGACCGGGCTGAGCCGATGCAGGATCACCGCCTGCGCGGTGAACGCCTCCAGCAACACATGCACCTCGCGCGTGGGATTCCGCCTCACCCCGTCGTAGTGGTACGCCGTGCTCTCCACCCGTTTCGCCGTGACCGAGACCGACAGCGCGGTCGCGGGCTGACGCGGTGCGGTGTGGACCGTCATGTTGCCGTGGACGACACCGACTTGGATGACCGGACCGGTACTGTCACCGGTGTGGTGGTTGGAGATGGCCCGACTGTCTTCTGCCATACGCCCATCATCCACGCGCACCCCACCAGAACCACGAGCGCCCCGGCCCAACACCGCTTCCTGCAAAGGCAGTTACGTTCCTAGGAGCCGGCGAACCAGTAGTTGTGCACCTGGAGGACCTGGGGCTGGTCGGGGGCGGCGGGGAAGCCGAGCTCCTTGGCGATGGGCATCATCCTCTCGCCGAAGCGGACCATGGCCTCCTGCGACTCCCACAGGTCGAAGACCTCAAGGCCGCTGCTGGTCGGTGCGCAAGTGTGGGACAGGCACCCCTGGAAGATGCCGGGCAGCTGCTGGAGCCTCGCGTTGAGGGCGTCGTACTGCTCGGTCGTGGCGCCCGGAACTACGGCATGGACGAAGATCGCCATAACTGGTCTCTCCTGGTGTGCGCGGTGCGGTGCCCTTGTGGCCGCTGGTGGCGGCCCAGCCCACGGCCAGCACACCACGTCCGCCCGGCAACGGCATCCGAACCCGGCCCGGCATCCCCCGGAAGGAAGAACGACAGGTGCCGCCGACGACCGGACGGGTGGCGAGCGCCTCGACGCCGATGTCGCCGACACGCCACCGGCGCGTCCGCCGGCCAGCCGCACACCCGCACCCCGCCGCCGGCCCAGTCACCAGCTGCGGTCCATCACGTACGTGAACAACGCGTCCAGATCCCCGGCAGCCGCGGCCGTGAGCGAGGCCTCCCGCAGGCCGTGGCGGGCGGCGTCCAGATGCCGCCGCGCCTCCGCGCGGGTCGCGGCCCGCCCGCCCGCCTCCTCCACCAGTACGGCGGCACGCGCCGCCGCCGGGCCGTCCAGCGGCCCGGGGGACTCCAGCAGCACCGCCAGCTCGCGCGCGGCCGGCCCGCCCCCGGCGAGCGCGGCGAGCACCGGGAAGGTCTTCTTGCGCTGCCGCAGATCGCCGTGGACGGGCTTGCCCGTCACCGCCGGGTCACCCCAGATACCGAGCAGGTCGTCCACCGCCTGGAAGGCGACGCCCAGATGGCGCCCGGCCCGCTCCAGCGCCGCCACCGTCCCGGCTCCAGCACCGCCGAGCACCGCACCGAGCGCGATCGCGCAGCCCAGCAACGCCCCCGTCTTGCCCTCCGCCATCGACCGGTACTGCTCCGGCCCCACCGCGCCCGGCCCGCTCCACGGGTGCCGCTCGAAGCGCAGGTCCTCCGCCTGCCCCCACACCAGCGTGTTCAGCGTCCCGCACAACTGCCGCACGCCGGCCGCCGACCAGGGGCCCGGCGCCTCCGCCAGCCTCTGCACCGCCAGGGCGAGGAGCGCGTCCCCGGCCAGGACGGCCGGACCCGTCCCGTACGCCTTCCACACCGCCGGACGCTGCCGCCGCAGTCCGTCGCCGTCCATGATGTCGTCGTGGAGCAGGGAGAAGGTATGCACCAGTTCCACGGCCACCGCACCGGCGACGGCGACCTCGCCGTCCGCCCCCACGGCCTCGGCCCCCAGCACGGCCAGCGCCTGCCGCACCCCCTTGCCCTCGGAGCCGTCCGGATCCGGTGTCCCGGCCGTATCGCTCCAGCCCAGCGCGTACGCCGCCATCTCACCGGTCCAGGGATGCAGCTGCCCCACCGCCTCCACCAGCGCGGGCCTCACCAGCTCACGACAGCGCCCAAGGACACCGGCCACCGCGGCGGCCCGGTCGCCAGCAGGCGCTTGCGCCTGCGACGGTGACGACGTTGTCAGGAAAGAGCTCATCGCAGCCCCTCCGCACCGGCCGCCCGCAGCCCGTCCACGTCGGCCGCCCGCAGCGCCTGCGCCCCGTCCGCGGGCAGCACCGGCGCGCCGGCCCCCGTCCCGCCTTCGGCCGCCTCGGGCAGCGGGCCCACGCCCAGCTCGGCCGCCGCCTTCTCCACCATCTCCCGGGCGTGCCGCAGCCCGATACGGTCCAGCATCGTGCGCAGCTCCGCCAGCTCGGCGGCGCTGCGCGCGGCATCCTGGCCCAGCCGGGCACGCGCCTTGACCAGCCCCAGCCGCGACAGAGCCGTACCCCGCGGCTCCTCCATCTCGCGGAACTCCGCCAGCGCCCGCGTATACAGCTCACGGGCCTCGGCGTACCGGCCCGCCCGGTACAGCACGTTGCCGCGCATCTTGTGGTTGTAGGCGAGCGCGCTCGACAACCCGATCTCCCGGCAGGCCTCCTCCGCCCGCGACAGCAGCGACAGGGCACGCTCCACGTCCCCGTCCCGTACGGACACCACATCGGCGATGCCCCGCAGCGCCCACGCCCACCCGCGCCGGTCCTCAGCACGCAACGCCGTCTCGGCGGCCTCCTCGAACAGCGCCAGCGCCTTGTCGTAGGCGCCGGTGTTGCGGTGCATCTGCGCGATGCCCTCCAGCGCCCACACCGTATGCCGCGCCTCACCACGCCGCCGGGCCTCGGCCAGCAACTGCTCGTGCAGCCGGCCCACGGCCTCGTAATCGCCCTGTATTCGCCCCGTCTCGGCGAGCCCCGCCAGTGAATAGCCCCGCACGACGACGTCCCCGCCCCGCTCACCCATCTCGGCCGCCAGCCGCAGCAACCGGTACGCCAGCCGGAACGCCCCCCGCTGCCGGGCCAGCGTGCCACCACTCCACAAGGCCCACGCCATCGCGCCCTCGTGCCCGGCCGAACGCGCCGCCCGGTAGCTCGCCTTCCACGCCCGGTCGGCCTCCTCGATCCGCCCCAGCCTCCGGTACGCCTCCGCCACGGCCAGCCCGCAGCGCGCCACCTCCGACCGGTCCCCGGCCCGCTCGGCCGCCGCCAGCTCCTCGACACCCCGGGCGAGCACCTCGTCCAGGGATGCGTTCACCGACAGCGACCCCAAAGCCCCCTGGTACTCCGGCGCGGACGCCTTCACCCGTCCTGCCTCACTGACCTGACCTGCCATCAAAACAACCTCCACCAGTCGACTTGATGATCAAGACGCTGGTGGGAGGCGCAGGTTCCGCACAGGCCGCGAAGTCCATCTACGTACGGGTGCGGCGTCATCCTCAAGTGCTACGCGGACGGCCGAAGATCGTCACCGAGACGTACGACGGCCGCCTCCGGCGGACCGACCCGATACAGGGCGAGGACAGGCCGGCTCAGCCGGACGCGGCGTTTACGGGAGCGCCGTGAAGGTGGCCTCGGTGAACTCGCTCACCTCGGTGAAGCCCAGCCTGCGGTAGAGCCCGACGGCGGTGGCGTTGTCCGCCCGGACGTTCAGCCCGATGTGGTCCACGGTCTTGCCCAGCCGCCGGCACAGCGCGGCGACGCAGGCTCCGCCCGCGCCCTGCCCGCGTACCTCGGGGTGGGTGGTGACGTTCCCGAGGGCAGCGACCCGGTAGGCGGCCGAGTAGACGTGCACGCCCGCCACGGCGACCAGCCGCCCGTCCTGCCGGGCCCCCACGTACTGGCCGGTGTCCAGCATCCGCTCGTCGAACCAGTTCCCCGGGTAGGCCTGCGCGAACAGCTCCAGCAGCTCCGGCAGGTCGGCCCGGCTCAGCGGCGCGGGACGCCACGAGCCGTCCGGATGCAGGGCGGCGCGATCGGGGCCGGTGAGCGCCATCCGCAGCAGGGTGCCGTGCGTCTGGACCGCGTACGCCGACTCCAGCACCTTGCCCGCCGCTCCGGTCAGATGCCCGAAGAAGCGCCGGGGCAGCACGGGCACCAGCGCACCGGCCAGCTCCTCCAGCTCCGCGGCCTGCGCGGGCCGGGAGAAGGCGAGCAGGGTGGGAATGTCGCCGACCGCGTACAGCAGCGCGACCGGCCCGCCCTCGGAGACCGTGTACCAGCTGGTGTGCGGCCACAACAGGTCGTCCAGGTCGCCCAGTTCCATCAGGTGCATCATCGGATCGCGCCCGAAGCGTTCGGCCAGGTCGGATCGGTCATGAAGGCTGCGCAGGGTCACCCGCCCAGCGTACGGCGGTGCCTGGGCCGAGCTCCGTCCGGGAGCGGCGGACGGGCCGGACCGTGTGTGCGGCCTGGCCCCTTCGCGGGTCTGCTCTGTCCGTCCCAGATGATCTCGTACGAGAGGCACGGGGGCGCCGCTGGTCGGGGCTCAGGGGTGCATGAGCGTCCCCGCGTCGGTGTTCGCGCCGCAGAGGACCACGCACACCTTCTCGCCGCTGCCGGGCCGGTAGCCGCGGCTCGGCATCGTCGGCTGGGCCGGCAGGTCTCGGTCGGGCACGGGGGCCGCGAGCAGGCCCGCCAGAGCGGTGGCCGCACCGTGCTCCACGGCGATCCGCCGGTGGTCCCACAGGGCCTGGCGGGCGCGGACGATCTCGGCGTCCGGGACCAGGACGGAGCGGACGCCGTTCTGCTGGCCGGCGTGCAGGGCCATGGCGGAGGTACGGCGGGCGCCCAGGGAGTCGGCGGCGATCGAGTCCACGGGGACGTCGACCAGGCGGCCGGCCTCGATCGCGGCGTTCAGCGCGCGGCAGTTCTCCGGCTCGACCGCCACGGTGCGGATGCCGTGGTGCTGGGCGGCGATGGCCACCCCGGCGAACAGGCCGCCGCCACCGACCGCGACCACCACGGTGTCCAGGCCCGGGATCTGCTGCTGGATCTCCTCCAGCAGGGTGCCGGCGCCGGCCGCGATCAGCGGGTGGTCGTAGGCGTGCGAGGCGAGCGCGCCGGTGGCGGCGGCGAACTCCTCGCAGGCGGCCAGCGCCTCGGCGTACTCGGCGCCGACCAGGCGGACATCGGCGCCGTAGCCGCGGAGCCTGGCGACCTTCACCGCCGGGGCGGTCGCCGGCAGGAAGACCGTGGCCCGGACGTCCTGCTGCTGGGCGGCCCAGGCGCACGCCATGCCGGCGTTACCGCCCGAGGCGATGGTCACCCCGGCGTCCGGCAGGGTGCCGGCCGCCGCGGTGGGCCTGGATGAAGTTCTGCGCGCCCCGGGCCTTGAAGCTGCCGGTGTGCTGCATGAACTCCAGCGCCAGCCACACCTCGCACGCCTCCCCGGGCCGCTCGCCGACAGCGTCGCCGAGAGCGTCACGGCGGGCGGTGCGGAACGCGCCCGGCTCGGCCCTGGCCACGGTGACAGGGCGAACGTGCCCGGCGATCCGGTCGGCGGCGGCCTTGATGTCGCCGTACGTCAGTAGGTGCACTTCGCTGCTCCTGCCATCAGAGGGACACGGCCCGGCGATGACCCGGCCGGTGGTGCGGTCGAGGTCTGCTACGGCGCCCGCCACGGGCCGCCCCGAACGTCCCACGCGGCCGTCCACCACGCCGTAACCACGACCTCGGACACGGCTGCCACCCTGCCCGCGCGCGCCGGAAAAAATCTTTTCCGGATTCCTGTCACATCTCTCTCCGCCCCTCCGTCAGTGCAGTGAAGACGCCGAACAAGCCAACACGAAGGACACAGCCATGACGAACCCCTCCGTCTCCCGGATGCCCAACCCCGGCGAGTTCGTGCCCGAGCTGAGCGACATCAGCGCCGCCCTCTTCCGGGCCACCGGCAACCGCTCGGTGCCGCGCACCACCATGAGCCTGGTTCACCTGCGCGCCGGGCAGATCGTGGGCAACACCTACCTGACCATCCTGAACACCTCCTTCCTGCGGAAGGCGGGGGAGTCCGAGGAGCGCATCACCGCCGTCTCCTCGTGGCAGGACGCCCCCTACTTCACCGACGCCGAGCGTGCCGCCCTCGCCCTGGTGGAGGCCACCCTCCAGCCCGCACCGCACGGCAAGGAGCGCGTCTCCGACGAGCTGTACGCGGAGGTGGCGAAGCACTACGACGACAAGGCGCTGGCCACCCTCACGATCGCGATCGGCCAGATCAACTTCTTCATCGCCCTGGCCGTCATCGGCAAGCCGCAGCCGGTCACTTCCCTCGCCGACGAGCAGTGGGACTGACCTGATCCCTCGGCGTGGTCCCGTTCTCCTGCCTCAGGCAGCCGCCCCGCCCGCGCAGATCGCGGGCACCTCGCCGCCCTCACCCGTCCGCCCCGTCTCGGAGGGCGGTGGGCCACCCCCGCCCCTCAAGGTGGACTCGTGAGCGCAAGCGGCGAGAAACACCCACCACGACGGGTGCGGCGGCAGCGGCGGCTGGAGGGTGAAGACCCTCTCCCGCCTCGACTCGACCCGTGACCTGGCTGGGATGCGCGCGCCGCCGCGGACCACACCACCCCCGTAGGAGAAGTGCCGCAAGAGCAAGGAGTTCTGAGATGGCAGCCGAGGCCGTAAGAACCGAAAGTCCCTGCGCCATGATGCGCCGCCAGGCGGACAGTGCCCGCGACGAAATCATCCGCCGCGGGAAGGAGATCACCCGTCTTGAGAGGGAAATCAGTGACCTCAAGGGGCAGCCGGACCCGGACCAGAAGGCGATCGCGGCCCTCGAGCAGAGGCTGACAAGCCTGCGGGAGCAGCTCCAGCAGGAAGAGCTGTCTCTCGACACCCTGGAGCAGGTGATCACCGAGAACTGCTGACAGAAGCGTCAGGTCCGTTTCCCCACGGACCGGATGTCTCCCGCACCACCGCGGTAGGGAGCGGAAGTCGCCCAGGCGCACCCACGCGATCCTCACCCGGACGACGACGATCGGCGGGGTCCTGCAGCGACGCGGCGAACTTTCAAGGCTCCTTTGCGGTCAGGCCGCGGATGCGGCCAAGCCCTGCCGCCCCTCAGGACTTCGCCGGTGCCGGGGTGAGCTCCGGTACGGACGATCCCGGGGGAGCAGAGGGCGTACCGCCGTCCAGGCAGGTCATTGACATGACGACCGTCGCCGGAAGGCCCTGGGCCGGCTCCCCGGGAAGGCCGGCCAGGACCGTCCAGTTGCCCTTCACGAGGGTGAGGGTCTCGCTGCCCATGTCGGGGCCGCTCTGCCAGCCGTATTGGGAACGGGCCCGCGCGAAGGCCGCCTTCAGGGCGGCGTCCACCGTCTGCGGATCGTGCCGTCCCATGAGCCGCTCGAAGCATCGGCCCAGAACGTTCGAGGGTTCTCGCTCCACCGTGATGCCCTCCGCCGTCAAAACCGACGTCATCTCCGCCACCGCCGTGTCCGCAGGCAGCGGCGGACCCGAAAAACGCGGGGGCAGAGGCCCGAGGTCCCTCAGCAGAGGGGCGGCGCAGCCCGTCGCCGTCATCAGCGCCGCCAGGACCAAGGACGCCAGGGCGGTGCGCCCCTGTCGCCGTCGCACGATGATCTCCATCCCCCTTGTTGTTTCTGTTCACTGCACGGCCGGCCAGTCTCCCACCGACGCCGATCGTGCCTCACTCCGGCGCCCGGACCACCTCCACCGCCTCCCGTACGTCCGGATGCGGGTCGTCGGCCAGGCCGTCCAGCAGCTCGGCGACTCCAGGGGTGGACCAGCGGGCGACCGCCCACACCAGCTCCTCCCGCACCCCCGGGTCGGGGTGGGCAGCGAGAGGGCTCAACTGGGCGAGCGGGCCCCGCCGGCGCATGCCGAACCAGTGCAGTGCCTCCCGCAGGGCGGCCGGGTCCCCGGGGGCTCCGGCCGCCGCGACCCTGGCGAGCAGCACCCTGGCTGGCGGCGGCGGCCCGTCCAGCGGATGCGGCAGCCGCTCCAGCAGGCGCCGCGCCCCGTATCCGCCGCGCACCCGGCACCCGAAGCAGGTGCAGGGAGGGACGCCGTGCGCGTCCGGCTGGTACCGCCAGCCCACCACCTGCGGCGCGGTGCGGATCCGGTGGACTTCGCGCGGCCGGATCGCCCGGGGTACGAACACCTCCCACCCGCGCGGGTCCTCCAGCACCGCGATCCGCCGCACCGCCTCGGCCGCGGGGACGGTGGCCTGGGCGTCCCGCCTGCGGTCGCTGTAGCGCCCGACCAGCACGGGCTGGGCGTCGTCCAGTCGCACATGGACGGCCACCAGCCCGCCCCGGCTGCCGAAACGGGCCAGTTCACGCAGCCATTGGTGCGTGAGGGTGTACGACGGCAGCACCGGGAAGCAGTACACCCCCCGCGCACCGCCCTGTCCGCAGCCGGCCGCGCGGATCCCGGACCGCCGGATGCGCGGCGCGTTCGCCGCCGACGTCACGTGCACGAACATCGCCATGGCCGGCATGCTAGGCGACCGCCCGATCACCGCCCTTCTCGGAATCGGTCACCCAGGCCGCAGCTGCCGGCGTCCGCCGCCGTAAGGCCCCCGCCACAGACCCGGCGCGTCACAACTTCGGCGACTCGTGCCGTGACCGGGAAGGTTCGCCGGTTGCTGCTCGCGGGTCGCCAACTCGAGGACGCCGACATCGACAGCGTCGTGCCCGCCCTTATGCCGTACGCGATCATGATGTCCGGCCAGCACTGCCTGGCGCAGACCCGGATCCTCGCTCATCGCAGCCGCTACCAGCAGGTTGTGGATGCGGTTTCCCAAGCAGCTGCTGCGCTGCGGGTCGGCGATCCGGATGACCCCTCGACCGAGGTCGGCCCACTGGTGGCCGAGCGCCAGCGGCGGCGGGTCGAGGACTACATCGCCGGCGGACGTAAGGACGGCGCGACGATCACGGTCGGCGGCGGCCGACCCGCGAGCCAGCCAAAGGGCTGGTACATCGAACCGACGATCTTCGCCAACGTCGACAACTCCATGCGCATCGCGCAGGAGGAGATCTTTGGCCCCGTGCTCGTCGTGATCCCGTTCGACGACGACGACGACGCCGTCAGCATCGCGAACGACTCCAAGTACGGCCTGTCGGGAAGCGTCTGGACCAACGACCCGGACCGGGCCATGCACATCGCCCGCCGAGTGCGCACCGGAACCCTGACGCTGAACGGGTACCGGATCGAGTTCGCCGCCCCCTTCGGCGGATACAAGGAATCCGGGATCGGCCGCGAGTTCGGCCCCGAGGGCCTCAGCTCGTTCCTGGAGTACAAGACGATCAATTTGCCGGGCGATCCAGTGCTGTGACCGGGAAAGGTCCGGTGGTCAGGTCGCGGCCTGGACCGCTCTGCCGCCCCGACAGTTCGCTGCCCCTCCGCCTGCGTGACGGAGGGGCAGCGAACCAAGCGGGACCTGCCTGCCGGCAGCCGCGCATCAACGGCTCGGCGGCCCGAGCGTGGGGTGTCCGCGCTCAGGCGAACAGTTCGGCGAGCAGCTCCGGGCCGACGGCGATGGGGGAGGGCCGGTAGGCGGGCGGCTGCGTGCCCATCAGCTCGCGTACCAGGAAGTCCCAGCAGCGCCCCCGGACGTAGGCCAGGTGGTCGATGAACGTGTGCTCGGCCCCGGGCACGATGAGCAGCTCGAAGTCCTTGTCGGCGGCGATGAGCCGGTCGGCCAGCCGCAGCGTGAGGTCCGGGTGGACCTGGTCGTCCATTTCGCCGTGGACGAGCAGCAGCTTGCCCGCCAGCCGGTCCGCGAGGTCCACGTTGGAGGACCGGGCCCACGCCTCGGGGTTGTCCGCGCCGTCGTAGGTCTCCACGAAGCCCAGGTTGAAGTAGCGGGCGTCGTGCGAACCGGAGAGGGCGACCGCGGTCTTGTACGTCTCGGGGAAGTCGAGCATCGCCCGCGCCGCGGCGAACCCGCCGCCGGAGTGGCCGAACGCGCCCACCCGGTCCAGGTCCATCCACGGCCGGGTCTCGGCCAGCTGCCGCAGCGCCGCGACATGGTCGGCCAGGCCGCCCGCGTCGGCCACACGCCCGAAGGAGGCGTCGTGGAAGGCCTTGCTCCGCCCCGGGGTGCCGCGCCCGTCCACCGCCACCACGACGAACCCCAGCGCCGCGAGGGGTTCCGCATCCAGGCCCATCCCGCCGGGGTCGAAGCACGGGGCGACCCGGTTGACCTGCGGGCCGGGGTAGAGGTTGTCCACCACGGCGTAGCGCTGGGAGGGGTCGAACCCCCGCGGCCGGTACAGCACCCCGTAGATGTCCGTCTCCCCGTCGGCCGCCTTGACGCAGAACCGTTCCGGCGCCGTCCAGCCGGTGGCGGTGAGCTTGCTGATGTCGGCGCGCTCCAGCTCGACCAGCACCCGCCCGGCCCAGTCACGGACCGTCGTGACCGGCGGGGTGTCGACCGTGGAGGCGGAGTCGAGGAAGTACTCCTGGCTGTCCGCCATGGTGACGATGTGGTCCAGCCCGTCGTCGGTGACCTTGGCGAAGCCGGAGCCGTCCAGACCGACACGGCACACCGTGCGCCGGTACGGGTCCTCCTCGACCAGCCCGGAGGCGGTGAAGTACACCACCCGCGCGGCCTCGTCCACGCGCAGGATCTGCCGCACCGCCCACTGCCCGGACGTGACCTGCCCGAGCAGCTCGCCGCTGCGCAGGTCGTACCGGTACAGGTGGCCCCAGCCGTCCCGCTGCGAGTACCACAGCACCTCGTCTGTCAGGACCCGCACGATCGGCGGCTCGAACATCCACTGGTTGGGCTCCACGCGGGTCTCCCCGCTCTCGGCGAGCACGGTGGTGACCTCGCCGGTGACCGCGTCCAGCCGGTGCAGGGTCAGCGTGTGCAGGTCGCGGGGCCGGCTGAGGTAGTACACCGCCGAGCTGTCCTCGGCCCACCACGCCCACTTGATCATGATCGGCGACAGCTGCGGCATGAGCAGCGGCTCGGCCTGCGCGCGGACCATGGTGCCCGCCTGCACGTCCAGGACGACCAACTCGGCCTGCGGCACGTGCTCGTCACCGGGGTAGGCGAAGCGCTGCGTGTGGGTCAGGGGCGCGCCGCCGTCGGCGGGCCTGGCCTCCACGAGGTGCGTCTGGCGGACGTTGCGCTCATCGGTCCGGTGCGCCAGCACCTTCGTGGAGTCGGGCGACCAGGCCACCGCGGGCGGCAGGTGCGGCAGGCCGAACTTGCGCAGCAGGGTGGCGTTGCCCGTGCACTGCGGGCCGGAGCCGTACCGGTGGTCGGGCTCGCCGTCGGTGGTCAGCGCCCACTCGCGGCCGTCGGACAGCGAACGCGCCCACAGGTCGTGGCCCCGCTGGGAGATCGCGAGCTTCCTGTCGGGTGAGGGCACGTCCAGCGGGTTGCCGGGCGGCGTGAACTCTGCCTGCTCGCAGGTGTAGTCGTCCAGGCGGCAGCGCCAGTACGCGCCGAGCGCGCCGAACTCCACGGCGTTGCCGGTCAGTTCGATGGCCATGAACGGCAGGGCCTCAGGGTCGACCGGCTGCCCGGAGGCGGCGGCCAGAGCGGCGGCGAGCCGGGCGTGGTCGAAGGCCGGCTCCCGGGTGCCCGTCGCCGGGTCGACCAGCACGAACCGTCTGCCGGCGCCGTTGCTCACCGCGTACCAGAAGCGGGCACCCCCGTCGATCCACTGCGGCCTGACCTTGTCGCCGACGACGAGCTCGCCGGGGCGGGCGGGCCGGCGCAGGAGCTGTTCCGCGGCCTGGTAGTCCTGAGTGGTGCTCATGTTCTGTGGCCCTCTTCGGTGTTGGTGCCGGCATGGGACGCCACGGTGGCGCCGCTACGGCGAAGTTGATCATGACATGGGGGCTTGAGCGAGGGCGTTTTCGCCGTCTCGCGGGCCGGGTGAGGCAGGGTGGGAACGGGTCCGGACGGCGGTGGTCTTGCCGGCGCCGTCCGGGCGAAGGTGCTTGTCCCCGGACGGCCGGGCCGGCGCCGTCGAGGACGGTCTTGCCGCCGCAGTGCGCAGCCCGTTCGCCGCGGGGGTCAAGTCGGCCCTGGTGGCTGCCGCTTCAGAGGCTGCGGGCGGTGATGTTGCCGTACGAGGTGGTCGCGTTGATGTTCAGGCCGGCGGAGGCGCCGTCGGTGTTGTTGAGGGTGTTGTGGATCCG
>NZ_JBVKAP010000020.1:0-29647 GCF_055639315.1 Streptomyces sp. NPDC039465
TCGGACCGGCGCCGCGCCTGACCCCCCCGATCCCTCCGGGGCCCCATGCCGCCGCGTGCGGCCGGAGACCGTCTTCTCCGGCCGTACGCGGCACCTTTGCGCCCGGCGTGCCCAATCCGGCGTTATGCCGGGAATGCTCCGTTCATGAACGATGAGCAGACGCGCATGGAGTCGGTCGTGGTGGCCGTGGACGGGTCCGAGCACAGCCTTCTGGCCCTGGAGTGGGCGGTGAGGGCGGCGGGGCTGCTGTCGGCCTCGCTGGTGGTGGCGCATGTGCTGCCCGAGGACCTGCAGGTGGGGCTCGCCCGGATCCGGTCGCTGGGGCAGGATCCGCAGATCGCCGACCCGGTCCTGGAGACGGTGAAGGGCTCGCTCGAACAGCGGGCCGGGCAGCTGCCCGTACGGTACGTGTCGCTGGAGGGGTCCGTCGCCGACGCGCTGACACAGGAGGCGCGTGGGGCGGGGATGCTGGTGGTCGGCTCGCGGGGGCGGGGCGGGTTCGCGAGTCTGCTGCTGGGCTCCACCAGCCGGGCGCTGGCCGCCACGGCGCCGTGCCCCGTCGTGGTGGTGCCGCACGAGGCACGTACCCCGAAGGGCACGGCCAGCAGCCCGGAGAGCGGCGGCGCCGAGGGCGGCCGGGAGAGCCAGGAGAGCCAGGAGGGCCGGGAGGGCCTTCGGAGCGCGGAGGGGCTGGGCGGGCGGGTGCTGCTGGGGCTGCATCCGCAGGAGACCCATGACGACGTCGTCGCGTTCGCATGCGTGATGGCCGAGCTGTTCGGCGGGGGTCTGGAGGTGGTGAGCGCCTATCCGGTGCCGCCCTCGCCGATGCTGCTGGTCGGGGCGCCGGCGCCGACGATGCCGCTGCCGGAGATGGCCGAGGAGGACTATTCGGAGCTCGCCCGGCAGACGGTCAGGCAGCAGGAGGAGCGCCTCGCGCCGCACGCCGCGCGCCATCCGCATCTGCCGCTGTCGCCGGTGGTCGTCCCGGCGGACGCGGCCGCGCAGCTGGTGGCCGACGCGGCCGGCGCCGCGCTGGTGGTGGTGGGCCGTCACCATCGCCACCGCGCCGGGCACCGGCTGCTGATGGGGTCGGTGGCCCACGCGGTCCTGCACCACGCCCCCTGCCCCGTCGCGGTCGTCCCGGCCGCCGGGGAGAGCGGAGGCTGACCCGGCCGTCCGTCGTCCGTAACGCCGGTTCGGTGCGTCTTGGGCAGGTCCACTGCCCTTCGGCGGGACCTTTCGGCGCGGGGGTCTTGTTCCAGGAAGTGGAGTGGGTCGGAACCCGCCGGCCGCACACCCGGATGCCCCTAAGGGTGGTCATGTCATGACCAGTCACGACAGGGCACTGGTTGCGGTCGGCGGGCAGGCGCAGGATCTCTTCCAACCGATCCTGGAAGAGGGAGAGAGCGACCATGCCGAATGCCGCGGTCAGCAGTTCAGACGCCGTCGAGTGGCAGCCCGTGCGGGTGCCCGCGGCCACGCACGAGGTGCCCGGGCGGGTGTTCCTTCCCCGGGGCGGGCACCGCGGCTGGCTGGTGTGGGCGCACGGCGGGAGCTGGCGCAGTGGCTCGGTGGCCGGCTGGCACCAGGCGTGCGCGGACCTGGCGCTCCGCTCCGGATGCGCGGTGGTCAGTGTCGAGTACCGGCTCGCGCCGGAGCACCCGCACCCGGCGGCGCTTGAGGACGTCCTGGCGGTGCTGGACTGGGCGCAGGAGCGGTCTGCGGCCGAGGGGCTCGGGCCGGTGAGTGTGGGCGGGGACAGTTCGGGCGGGACGATCGCGGCCGGCGCGGCGGTGGTGTGGCGGGATACGGGGCGGGAGCTGAGGGCGCAGGTGCTGGCCTATCCGCCGATGGATCCGTCCTGCCGGGGCGCGTCGTTCACGCGGTTCGTCAACAACTTCCCCACCCGGGAGGGGCTTGCGCAGGCGTGGCGGGACTACCGCGGGACACGGGTGGTGCCGGGGATGCCGAGCACGCCGTTCGAGGTGGCGGATCTGTCGGGTCTGGCGCCGGCGATCGTGGGGGTGGGCGAGTTCGACGCGGTCGCCGACGACGTACGGGAGTTCGCGCGGCGGCTGTCGCAGGCGGGCAATGACGTGGCCTTCCGTGAGTTCCCGCGGATGATGCACGGCGCGTTCCTGCAGATGTCGGAGCACCGGCCGGGCGCCGACCCGTATCCGCTGCGGGCGTTTTTGGGCGGCACGCTGCGGGAGCGGCTGGCCGGCGTGGTAGCGCCGCCCGCACCACAGGGTCAGGGTCCCGGGGCGCGCTCCGTGTAGCCGCCCGCCCGGGGGCCCGGGGGGTGAGGGCGCCCGCTCGCAACTCCCCCCTTCTTGTTCCGTTCCGTTTCCCCTTGTTCTTGTCGACTGGAGATCTGATGAACACGACCACGTCCACTCCGGCGCCCGCGGCGGGCCCGGCCACGGCCCATGTGGGGTCCCTGCTGCGGCACTTCGGTGACTTGCGCGACGGTACGCACGGGGAGGTGAGCTCGCGCAGGGACAAGGAGGCCGTGTTCGCGGCGACGGTGCCGCTGCTGGACCCCTATGCGCGGCAGGTGCTGGCGGAGATGAACACGCAGCTGCTGCATGACACCGGTGAGGTGCAGACCGGCGGGGTGCAGCGGACGCCGGACGGGTCGCTGGTGGCCCGGTGGGCGCTGACGTGGCCCGAGCAGCGGGAGACAGGTATCGAGCCGATCAGTCTGATCGCGTACTTCGGGCGGGGTTTTCACCATCCGCATCTGCGCGGGGCGACGGTGGCGGAGTGGCCGCTGAATGTGTTCACCGACGAGCAGGCGGCGGCCGAGGTGCCCACGCTGCGGGCGATCGCGGCGGCCGATCTGCACAACCTGGTCTTCCAGCGTGACTTCCGGATCGTGCCGGAGGTGGTGCGCCCCCTCGACGGGCATGCGAGGCCCGCCGGTCCGCACAGCGTGTTCGGCGTCAACGGTGTGAAGGATGAGGACAAGTGAGCGTGAGCGGGATGAGTGACGTGTACGGGGCGGACGAGCAGGGGCTGGGTGCGGGGCGGCTGCGGCTGCGGCTGTCGGTGCTGGACCAGTCGCCGATCGGTGAGGGGTTCAGTGCCGGGCAGGCGCTGGGCGCGTCGGTGGCGCTGGCGCAGGCCGCCGACGAGCTGGGCTACACCCGCTACTGGGTGGCCGAGCATCACCACTCCCCCGGTTTCGCCGGGACCGCGCCGGAGATCCTGGCCGGGGCTCTGCTGGAGCGCACGCGGCGGCTGCGGATCGGTACGGGCGGGGTGCTGCTGCCGCGCTACGAGGCGGTGAAGGTGGCCGAGGTGTTCCAGGTGCTGGCCTCGCTGCATCCGGGCCGGGTGGATCTGGGGATCGGGCGGGCCGGTGGGCCGGCGGCGCAGTTCCCGCAGCAGGTGGCCCAGGTGCGGGAGTTCCTCGGTCTGGACGGGCCCGGCAGTGCTGGGGGGCCGGACATGTGGCTGCTGGGGGCCGGGACGCGGTCGGCGCAGCTGGCCGGGCGGCTGGGCACGCATTTCGCGTTCGCGCACTTCCTGGCGCCGGCTCCCGGGGTCACCGCGATGGAGACCTTCCGCAACGAGAGTGCCGCGGCTCGGCCGGGCGCGGGGGGCGGGGGTGCGGCGCTGGCGGTGCGGGTGGTGAGCGCGGACACGGCCGCCGAGGCGGAGGATCTGGCGCAGAGTGTGCTTCTGTGGCGCAGCCGTAAGGACTTGGGGCTGGATCTGCCGCTGCCGTCGGTGCAGACGGCCCGCTCGCACCGCTGGAGCGGGCACGAGCTGGAGCGGGCGGCGGTCAACCGGCGTTCGCTGGTGTTCGGCACGCCCGAGCAGGTGCATGCGCGCCTGACGCGGCTGGCCGCGGAGCACGGTGTGTCGGAGGTGGTGGTGAACACGCTGACGCACGATCCGGCCGACCGGCTGCGGTCGTACCAGCTGCTGGCCGAGGTGTTCGACCTGCCGCGCGAGGGTGGCCCCTTGCCCGCGGCGCCGGTGGGCGTGGAGCCGGCGGTGGTGTGAGCCGCCGCTGATGCGGAACCGGCCCGGGCCGGGCCCCTGTGAGGGAGGGGCCCGGCCGGGCCGGCGCCGTATCTGCCGGCCCGGGCCGGAGTGGGGGCGATTAGGATCGCGGGCATGGTCCTGATCATGAGTGACGTCGACCGGTTCGAGGCTGCCAGGCCCCGGCTGGAGGCCATGGCGTACCGGCTGCTCGGCTCGGCGAGTGAGGCGGAGGATGCCGTGCAGGAGACGTACCTGCGCTGGCAGGCGGCCGACGTCGAGCGGATCGAGGTGCCTGAGGCCTGGCTGACGAAGGTCCTCACCAACTTCTGCCTCAACATGCTCACTTCGGCACGTGCCCGGCGTGAGACGTACGTGGGACGGTGGCTCCCCGAGCCGCTGCTGGCCGGGGACCCGATGCTCGGCCCGGCCGACACCGCCGAGCAGCGCGAGTCGGTGTCGTACGCCGTCCTCGTCCTGCTGGAGCGCCTGTCGCCGAACGAGCGGGCGGTGTACGTGCTGCGGGAGGCCTTCGACTACCCGCACCGGGAGATCGCCGAGATCCTGGAGATCACCGAGGCCGCCAGTCAGCAGATCTTCCACCGGGCCAAGAAGCACGTCGCGGACGGCAAGGCGCGCACCGAGATCGACGAGGCCGCCGCCCGGCGGATCGTCGAGGAGTTCCTGGCCGCGGCGACCAGCGGCCGTACCGAACCCCTCGTACGCCTGCTCACCCAGGACGCCGTCTCGGTCGGCGACGGCGGCGGGAAGGTCCCGGCGCGCGCGAAGGCGTTCGAGGGTGCGCGCGCGGTCGCGACGTTCCTGCGCGGCATGTTCAAGCCCAGCGACGCCAAGCGGGCGCACATCGGCGGCGCGCCCGACATCTACGCCACGACCGCCAACGGCGAGCCCGCCATTGTGGCGGTCGTGGACGGCAGGGTCGTCGGGATCACGTGCCTGGAGGTCACCGCGGAGGGCATCGTCGCGATCCGCAGCCAGGTCAACCCCGACAAGCTCGTCCGCGCGACCGGGCAGTGGGCTGCCGCCGGCCACGGGGAGCCCCCGCTCCACACCCTCTGACCCAACCCCTGCGACCCCTCCGACCTGGTGTGACGTGCTTCACATCCTGATCCTGTCAGGAAATGCCGGGCTGCCCGGTTCAAGAGGCGAAACCGCGAAGACAGCGGCGGAACCCTCGCAGACTGGAGCAGGCCCATGCAGCACCGCATCGTCGTCCTCGGAGCCGGCTACACCGGAGCCACCGTCGCCGGCCGCCTCGCCCGGCGGCTGCACCGCGAGGACGTCACCATCACCCTCGTCAACCCCGAGCCCGACTTCGTCGAGCGCGTCCGGCTGCACCAGATCGCGGCCGGCCAGGACCTCAGGCCCCGGCCGTTCAGTGAGATGTTCGCGGGCACGGGGGTGGCCCTGAAGCTCGCGAAGGTCACCGCCGTGGACGTGGACCGCAAGACGGTGACCCTCACCGCCGCGCACGGCCCCGGGCAGGAGGAGGTGGAGTACGACACCCTGGTCTACGCCCTGGGCAGCGGCTGGAACGACGGGGGCGTCCCCGGCGCCGCCGAGCACGCCCACGAGGTCTCCAGCCGCCCCGGCGCGCTGCGCCTGCGCGAGCGCCTGGCCGCCCTGGACGCCGGCCGGCCCGTGGTCGTGGTCGGCGGCGGCCTGACCGGCGTGGAGGCCGCGACCGAGATCGCCGAGGCCCGCCCGGACCTGGCCGTCGCCCTGGCCGCCCGCGGCGTGCTGGGCGACTGGCTCTCCGACAAGGGCCGCGCCCACCTTCGGAAGGTGGTGGACAAGCTCGGCATCACGGTCCACGAACACACCGCGGTCACCGCCGTGGAGGCGGACGGCGTGCGGACGGCCGACGGTCGGAGCGTCCCCTCCGACGTCACGGTGTGGACCACCGGCTTCGCCGTCCACCCGCTCGCCCGGGCCACCACCCTGCAGACCACCGACCGCGGCCAGATCATGGTCGACGCCACGATGCGCTCGCTCTCCCACCCCGAGGTGTACGCCGTGGGTGACGCCGCGATGGCGATCGGCCCGAACGACAAGCCGCTGCGCATGTCGTGCGCCTCGGGCGTCCCCATGGCCTGGCAGGCCGCCGACGCCCTCGCCGCCCGTCTCGCCGGCATCAAGGTCCCCCACGTCCCCATCCGCTACTTCCAGCAGTGCGTCTCACTGGGCCGCAAGGAGGGCCTGACCCAGTTCGTCACCGCCGACGACCGAGCGGTCGAGCGCGCCATCACGGGCCGCGTGGCCGCCATCTACAAGGAACTGATCGTCAAGGGCGCGGCCTGGGGCGTCGCCAACCCGACGGTGGGCATGCCGTCGCGGCGCCGGCGGGTCGTACGGCAGGAGACCCCCAGCGCTGTGCGGGCGCAGGCGGCGGCCTGACCTCGCCCGCGCGGAACTGCCGGTATCGGCCGACGTGGTGAGCGCGTCGGCCGATACCGGCAGTTCGGCTTTGGCGCCCCGGCCTGGACACCGGGCGGGAGCCGGGGTTGATCCGGGTGGCGGGGTGTCAGCGGGGGGTGGGGATGAGGGGGAGGTGGCTGACGTGCGGGAGGGAGCTGTTGGCTTCGCGGATGGTGGTGCCCGGGGCGATGCGCAGGTGCCAGCGGGCGGCGAGGGTGGCGAGCGCGGTGGTCATGAGGGTGAGGGCGAGGTGTTCGCCGATGCAGCGGTGGGGGCCGGTGCCGAAGGGGAAGTAGGCGCCGCGGGGACGGTCGGTGCCCTGGTCGGGGCCGGCGCGGTCGGGGTCGAAGGTGTGGGGGTTGTCGTAGAGGTCGCCGGCGCGGTGCATGGCGCGGGGGCTGTAGCCGATTTCTGAGCCGGCCGGGACGCGGATGCCGGCGAGGGTGACGTCGGTGACGGTGCGGCGGGTGAAGAGCATGGGGGCGTGCAGGCGCAGGGTCTCGTCCAGGACCTGGCGGGTGAAGGTGAGCTGGGGCAGCTTCGCGTAGGTGACGGGGCCGCGGGCGAGGACCTGGTCGGCTTCGTCCTGGAGGCGGCGCTGGACGTCGGGGCGGGTGGCGGTTTCGAAGACGGCCCAGTTGAGGGAGGTGCTGGTGGTTTCCAGGGCGGCGAACAGCAGCATGAGGAACTCGGCGCGGATCTCGGTGTCGCTCAGCGGCCGGCCGGTTTCGGGGTGGACGCTGCCGATCAGGGCGTCCAGGACGTCGTGGCCCTCTTCCAGGGGTCCTTCGGCGCGGCGTTCGCGGATGAGGGTGTCGACGGTGGTGTGGAAGCGGCCTATCTGGGCGGTGAAGCGGCGGTTGGCCGGGGTGGGCAGGCGGGTGAGGGCGTCGGGGAAGACGGTGCGGGCGAGCAGGCGGCGGGCGATGGCGTAGAGGGTGTCGCGGATGTCGCTGACGGTCTGGGCGGGCAGCTGGGTGGTGAACAGGCAGCGCAGGACGACGGCGGCGACCAGGTCGGACATCTCTTCGTCGGCGGCGATGACGGCACCCGGGCGCCAGGCGCCGATTCGGGCTTCGGTCTCCTGGGTGATGGCGAGGGCGTGGTCGCGTACGGCGCGCCGGTTGAAGGCGGGTATGAGCAGGCGGCGTTGGTGCTGGTGGGGATGGCCGCTGGAGGCGATGAGGGGGTTGCCGAAGTTCGCGGCGAGGCGTTCGAAGAACCGGCCGCGTTCGAAGGTGGTGGTGTCGACCTGGATGCGGTGGACCAGGGCGGGGTCGTTGGCGAGGTAGAGGCGGATGGGGCCGAAGCCGATCCGTACGAGGGGGTCGGTGGTGCGGGTGGATTCGAAGAAGGACAGGGGGCGGCGCAGCAGGGCGGGGGCGTGGCCGATCAGGGGGAGGTGGCCGGGGGCGGGCGGGGCGGGGTTGGCGACGGCGTGGAGCCGGGCGGGCGGGGCGGTGGCGGTGGCCATCGGCGGACTCCTTGAGAACAGGCCCGGAAAAAAGGGGGGGTCAGGGGGTGGGGACGGTGGCGGTGGCGAGGACGTTGCCTTCGCTGATGTAGCCGTCGGGGTGGTTGAGGGGGTGGTGGGGGTCGGTGGGGTCCAGGAGGTAGCGCTGCCACTGCCGGCTCAGGCCGAGGTCGAGGGCTTGGCGGGCGAGTTGGGCGCAGGCGGTGGTGTAGAAGGCGTGGGCGTCGGCGGTGAGGGGGGTGTGGTGCTCGATGAGGAGGGTGTGCTGGGTGATGTCGGTGAGTCCGGCGGTTTTGAGGTGGCGGTAGGTGTCGCGGGTGCGCAGGAGCTGGCGGGCGTAGCCGGGCTGGGCGGCGGCGGTGCGGAAGAAGTCGGTGAACAGGTAGGGGTCGGTGGGGCGTGCGGTGATGAGGTGGGCGTCGAGGTCTTTGATGGTGATCGTGCCGCCGGGGCGGGTGACGCGGGTGAGTTCGGTGAGGGCGGCGGCCAGTTCGGTGTCGTCGAGGTACTGGGTGGTGTTGGAGCACCAGACGGCGTCGAAGGTGTGGTCGGGGTAGGGCAGATTGAGGAGGGTGGCCTGCTGGATGTCGACGGGGCAGGGCAGGCCTGTGGCGCGGGCGGCTGTCAGGGCGGTGTTCTCGGGGGCGAGGTCGACGGCGGTGATACGGCCGGTGGGGCCGGTGCGGTCGGCGAGGGCGGGCAGGAAGTCACCGGCGCCGCAGCCGGCGTCCAGGATGTGCTGGCCCGGGCCTAGGGGGGCGCGGTCAAGGAGGTCGAGGTAGGGGCCGTGGCAGGCGCGGAAGTGGGTGTCGACGATGTGGTGGTGGGTGAAGGAGAGGCCGGTGGAGGTGGTGTGGCCCCAGGCGGCGTGGTCGTTGCGTACGCGGTCGTTGAGCATGGCGGCCTAACGGGTCCTCTCCAGCAGTGCGCGCAGGTGGCGGGTGACGGCGTCGGGGGCTTCCAGGGGCGGCAGGTGCCCGGTGGCGTCCAGGGTGATCAGCTCGCCGTCGGGCAGGGCGGCGGCGGTGTGGGCGGATTCGGCGGCGGTGACCAGGCCGTCTTCGGCGCCGTGGATGACCAGGGCGGGGACCTGGGTGGCGGCGAGGGTGGCGGTGGCATCGGCGCGGTCGGCGATCGCGTGCTGTGTCCAGGCCAGGGCGGCCGGGTCGGCGGCGTGGGCCTGGGTGAGGGTCTGGGCGAGGAGGTGGGGGTGGCGGGTGCGGGTGGTGGGGCCCAGGAGCAGGGGTGTGGTGCGGTCGATGACGGCGGGGCCGGTGGCGGGGTCCTGGACGAGCTGGGCGAAGTGGCGGCGCTGGGTGCGTGTTTGGGGGGTGTCGGCGGTGGCGCGGGCGGAGATCAGGGCCAGGGCGCGGGTGCGGCCGGGGTGGCGGGCGAGGAAGGCCATGGCGGTGTAGGCGCCGAGCGAGCAGCCGGCGAGGACGGCGTGGGGGTGGCCGTGCTCATCGAGGAGGCGGGCGAGGTCGTCGGCGGCGGCGGTAAGGCTGGGCGGGTCGTCGCCGAGGGGGGTGGTGCCGAAGCCGCGCTGGTCGGGGGTGAGGACGTGGTGTCCGTCGGCGCGCAGGGCATCGGCCTGGGCCTGCCACATGGCCGAGGTCAGGGACAGGGCGTGGAGCAGGACGATGGGCTGGGGGCGGGTGGCGGTCACCGGGTGGCTTCCTGTTCGGCGGCGGTGAGGTAGCGCGCGACGTGGCCGGGCAGGCTCTGGCCGCGGGCCCAGGCCAGGGCGACGGGGGCGGGCGGCAGGTCGTGGACGGGCACGACGCGGACCCCTGGCGGGGCGACGTCGGCCAGGGAGAGCAGGGAGAGGTGGGCGGCCTGGCCGTCGGCGACGAGTTTCATCATGGCCGCGATGTCGCCGGTCACATGGGTGCGGCGAAGGGGCCGGCCGGTGGGGGTGTACGGGGGGACGACCTCGTCCCATACGTAGTCGGGCAGGGTGCCGGGGGGTTTGCCGAACAGGTCCAGGCCGGCGAGGTCTTCGACGGATACGGCGCTCTCGCGGGCCAGGGGGTGGCTGTCTGCGACGACGACGGCGCGGGGGTCGCAGGTCAGGACGCGGCTGAGGGCGATGTCGCTCTCGCGCAGCGCGAACTTGACGATCATGAGGTCGAGGGTGCGGGTGCGGATGCCGTCGAAGGGGTCGGTGATGTCGTACGGCAGCGGCTGGGCGGGGACGTGGGAGGCGGCGGCGAGGCGGGTGAGGGTGTCGGCGACCTTGGCCGAGCCGTGGTAGCCGAGGCGGACCACGGCAGGACCAGGACCAGGACCAAAACCGGGGCCGGGGCCGGGGGTGGTCTCAGGCATGCGGGGTCTCCTCGGTGAGCGCGGCGGCGGCGTGCAGACGGCCGGCGGTGTGGGGGGTGGCGGGGTGGGGGGTGATGCGCCAGGCGGCGAATGAGGGGCCGGTGGCGGTGGTGGTGAGGGTGGGTTCCTGGATGAGGGTGAGGCGGTCGCCGCCGGTGATCAGGCCGTCCATGACGGCTTCGGCGAGCAGGTGGTTGAGGTGGACCAGGGCCTGGGCGAGGGTGCAGCCGGCGGTGGCCAGGTGGAGGCGGCGGTGGCGGGGCGGGCGGGTGGGGCGCCGGCCGGGCGGGGTGGGGATGGTGATGAGGGTGGGGGGCCGGGCGGGCAGCCGGGCGGGGGCGTCGAAGAGTTTCAGCAGCCGGCGCAGGGGTGCGGTGGTGGCGGCGGGGCCCGGGGCGGTGTAGGCGAGGGCGGCGGCGGGGTCGGTGTGGGCGAAGGTGAAGCGGTGGCGCAGGTTTGCGGGGTTGCCGGCCAGAAAGACGGTGCGGGTGAAGTCGCGGCGCCAGGCGGTCTGCTGGGCTTCGTCGAGGCCGGCGGTGTAGGCGCAGGTGGCGGCGGCGAAGGCGGGCAGGTCGAGGTGGCGTACGACGACGGCGGCGAGCGTGGTGGTCTCTTCGCTCTGGTCGGCGATGGTGTGCTGGGCGGCGGCCAGACCGGTGGGGGTGGTCAGGTCGTGGCGGCGGGCGAGGTCGGGGCGGGCGGCGGCCAGGCGGGTGGCGACGCGCCGGCGCAGCTGCTCCTGAACACCCGGCGCGGAAGGGGCGGTGGTCACAGGAACACCCCTGTGAGCAGGTCGGCCGGTGGGGCGGGGCGGCGTTTGCCGAGGAGGGCGGAGGTGAGTTTGTAGGGGTCGAGGTGGGTGGTCTCGCGGCGGTGGCGTTCCAGCAGGGCGGGCAGCTGGTCGCCGGCGGCGGGGGCGGCGGCGTCCAGGAGGCGTATGGCGCGGGTGAGGCACTGGTGGAGCAGGTCGGGGCGGAAGGACTGCTGCTGGCCGGGGCCGAGGACGGCGATGAAGTAGAGGCGCATGCCCAGGCGTACGGCGTCGTCGCTGTGGTGGTCGCCGGCGGCGTCGAGGAGGGCGGCGGCGTGGGTGTGCTGCCAGTCGCCGTGGCGGGCGGAGCGGATGTGTCCGTCGATGGGGACGCGGCCGACGGGGACGCGGTGGACGGTGGGGCCGAGGTGGGTCAGGACGCGTTCGAGGAGCTGGTAGTCGGGGTCGAGTTCGGGGTCGTAGAGCAGGACGATCTCGTCGAAGCCGGGGGCGAGGGGGATGAGTTCGCGCAGTGCGCAGGCGAGGTAGTTGGGGCGGCCGTCGGGGGTGACGATTTTGCGCAGGGGCAGGCCGTGGCGGGTCAGGTCGAGGTGGACGGGGCCGCCGTAGCGGCGCAGGTCCAGGCACATGCCGGCGTCGGTGAGGTACGTGAGGGTGTCTTCGAGGCCGAGGCCGGGGGGCTGGTGGAGGGTGAGTCCGGGGTCGGTCAGGCCCAGGCGGCGGTAGTGGCCGGCCCACAGGTCGAGGATGCGGGCGGAGGCGGGGTGGACCCAGCCGTGTTCGGCGGCGTCCGCGTAGGGGCGCAGGGCGTGGGCGGTGGGGCGCTGGGTCTGGGCGCGGAAGGTGACGTAGTGGGCGCCGATCTCGGTCTCGGTGGCGTGGGTGTAGTCCATGTCGCCGAGGGTGCGGTCGAGGAACTCCCAAAAGCCCAGGGTCTGTTCGGTGGGGTGGTAGGTGGTGTGGCTGTAGCGGTAGGTGACGGGGGCGAGGTGGCGGGTGGCCCGGTACATCACGTCGGTCCACAGCAGCCCTTTGAGGTGGCTGGGGGTGAGGGGTTTGGAGGGGGTGATGGTGATGGGGGCGAGCAGGACGCGCGGGGCGGTGGAGGCAGGGGTGTGGGGGCGGGGCGGGGCGAGGGGCTGGGTGGTCACCGGGCGGCTCCTTCGGCGGCGGTGACCAGGCGGACGAGGTCGGCGCGGGTGGGGCCGGCGGGCCGGGACGGGGCGGCGGGGGCGTGCTGGATGCGGGTGAGGAATTTGTCGTCGAGGATCTCGGCGGGGGTGGCCAGGGTCATCAGCATCCGCGTCAGTCCGCGCCAGACGGTGCCGTCGCTGCGGGCGGCCTGCGCGATCTGGGCCATCAGGCGGTCGGTGTCGCTCAGGGGCGGGGGCTGGGTGCCGGTGACGGCGGCGCGCCAGCGGGCGATGCGCAGGCGGTCGGCGTGGGCGGCGTGGGTGTACCAGGGGGTGTAGAGGGTTTCGGCGAGGCGGGCGGCCGCGCGGGCGGTGGCCGTGGCGGCGGGGTCGTGGGCGGCCAGCAGGTCGGCCAGGGCGTAGGCGTGGGCGAGGGCGAGGGACATGCCGCGGCCGAAGAGGGGGTTGGTGATGCAGGCGGCGTCCCCGACGGGGAAGAGACCGGCGAGGGGTTTCTGGCGGGTGGTGGCGTTGCCGCGCAGGGTGTTGGGCGGTGCGGTGATGGCGTGGACGGGCGAGAGGGGCTCGCTGATGCCGTCTTCGAGCCAGATCGTCAGGCCGGGGGTGGCGCGGGCGGCGGCGGTGAACCCTTCGGGGGTGTTCAGGCCGGCCAGGGCCCGGTCGCCGGGGAGGGTGGCGAGGGCGATGGAGAAGGTGTCGCCGTCGCCGGGGTGCAGGACGCCGGCGTAGTGGTCGAAGATGTCGCCGGCGGCGTTGCCGCGTCCGAGCGGGCCGGGCCGCTGTGAGGTCAGCAACCGGTAGAAGCGGGTGTGGCCGGTGAGCCCGGAGGGGCAGGTGTGGTCCTCGGCGAGGGGGATGCCGGCCTGGGCGAGCCAGGCGCGGGAGGCGGCGCGGCGGCCGGTGGCGTCGATGACGATGCGGGCGGGCAGCCGCGTGCCGTCGCTCGTGCGGACCGCCTCGACACGATCGCGGTCGCCGTGGAGGTCGAGGGCGACGACGGTGGTGGCGGGTCGCAGGGTGATGCCGGGGGTGGTGCGGGCGGCCTGGTGGAGGACGTGTTCGAGGGTGGGGCGGCGGCAGGCCAGGGCGGTGAGGTCGTCGTCGCCCATCTCCCGGGCGGTGTCGGTGGCGCCGGGCGGCAGGGCGTCGGTGAGGTCGAGCAGGTGGGCGCCGGCGGCTTGGGCGGCGGCCAGGACGTGCGGGGCGCGCTGGGCCAGGGTGCGCACGCCGAGCGAGGTGAGGGTGTGGGAGTGCGCGCCCTGGGGGACGGTGGGGCGGCGGGTGAACCAGGTGCCGTCCCGCGCCGGGTCGGCGGGCGGCGCCGGCGGGGCGTCGGCGCGGTCCAGGACGGTGACCGGGTGGCCGGCGGCGGCCAGGGCGAGGGCGGTGGCGAGGCCGGCGATGGAGGCGCCGGCTATGACGGCGGGGGCGGCGGGGGTCATCAGCGCCGCCGGCCGTGGACGAAGAACACCCGCCGTACGCCGGTGATGTCCCGCGGGGGTACGGCATCGGGCCAGCGGCCGAAGTCGGCGCCGTCCTCGCCGGGCTGCAGGGCGCGTACGGAGTATCCGTAGGTGGAGAAGAGGGCTTCGGGCTCGTCGGTGCCGAACAGCCAGGGGCAGCCCCAGCCGGCGAACACGTCGAGCAGGCCGCGCATGTGGGGCAGGGTGAGGGCGGCGGTGTTGACGATGTCGGCGGCGATCCGGCTGCCGGGGGCGCTGATGGCGGCCACCCGCTCAAGGATGCGGTGGGTGTCGGCCTCGGGGATGTAGTAGAGGAGTCCTTCGAGCAGCCAGGTGGCCGGGATGGTGGGGTCGTATCCGGCTGCCTTGAGGTCGGCCTCCCAGTGGGGTGAGGTGAGGTCGACGGCGACCTTGCGGTGGTCGGCGCGGGGGCGGGCGTCGGTGGTGGCGAGGCGTTCGTCCTTGTAGGCGAGGACGGCCGGCCGGTCGACCTCGAAGAACCGGATGCGGGCGGGCCAGTCGAAGCGGTAGGCGCGCGAGTCCATGCCGGCGGGGGCGAGGACGATCTGGGTGGTGGTGGGGTCGGCGGCGGCCTGCTGGAGGTAGTCGTCGAAGAAGCGGGTGCGGATCGCGTTGTAGTCCGGGGTGGAGGGCAGGGTGCGTGCCTGGCCGGGCGGGAAGGTCGCGGCCCGTACCTCGGCGAGGAGTTCGGGGCCGATGTCGCCGGCGAGGGCGGCGGCGTAGGGGTCCTGGTAGAGGCTGTCGGGGCGGCGGGTCTCGGCGGCGCGCAGGGCGGCGGTGAGCAGGGCGGTGCGCTCGACGGCGTCCAGGGATGTGGTCATGGCGTACGGGGTCCTTCCCTAAAGGGCGATACGAGGTCAGGGGGTGGTGGGGGTGGTGAGGCGGTTCCAGGCGGCGGGGTCTGGGCGCAGGAGGCGGTCTTTGACCTGGGTGGGGCGGATGCCGGAGGCGACGGAGGTGATCCAGTCGTCCTGGAAGGCGTGCGGGGCAAGGAGTTGCAGGGTGCAGGGGGTGAGGCGGCCTGCGCGGCGGGCGGTTTGGTAGCCGGCGCTCTCGCGGGCGAGATGGGTGTCCAGCAGGGCGGTGAAGGTGGCTTGTTCGTCGCTGCTCCAGCGGGTGCGGGGGGCGAGTGCGAAGTGGTAGCCGGGGACGGGGTCGCCCTGGGTGCGGCAGGCGGCGCCGCGGATTTCCAGGCCGGTGGCGGCGAGGGAGGCGGCGAGGGCGCGGATGATGTGGGCGTCGCGGAGGTTTTCGCCGGCGACGCTGGAGCGGGTGGAGCGGCCGGTGTATTCGAGGCGGGGGATGCCGCCGACGCGGTCGGCGACGCGGACGACGTCGCCGACGGCGTAGCGGTAGAGGCCGCCGACGTGGCTGAAGACGACGTGGTAGTCGCGGCCGGGTTCGAGTTCTTCGGCGGTGAGGGTGGCGGTGTCGGGGGCCAGGGGGGTGTCGGCGTCGGCGAATTCGTGGACGGCGGCGGTGACGACGAGGCTGCCGGCGGTGGGGTGGCGGTCCAGGGCGACGCCGACGGGGCCTTCGGAGGCGGCGACGGGTGCGGGCAGGGCGGTGACGCCGGGCCCGAACTCCTCGCGCAGCCGCGGCAGATACAGCGATGCCATCGCGGTGGTCCAGCAGAACAGGGCCCGCATGTGGGGCCAGATGTGGGCGGGCAGGATCCGCTCGTGGCGGTGGGCGAGGCGTTCGAGAGCGGCGGCGCGCTGGGGGTTGGGGGCGCGGTGGGGCAGCCCGCCGAGGGTGCCGTCGCGGATCTCCTTGACGATCCGGTCCCACCACAGGTTCAGCTGGTGCGGCAGGGCGGCGATCATGGCCGGGTTGATGCCGATGACGCAGCGGACGTCGGCCTCGGCGGCCAGCCGCAGCCGCAGGTACATCTTCTCCAGGTGCGCTGCGGGGTCGACGTTCATGGGGAGGGTGGCCCAGTGGGCGCCGGTGCCCGGTTCGGCGGAGAGCGGTTCGCCGAAGCGGGTGCCGAAGTCGACCTGGCTGGCGCCGACGTGGGGGCGGCCCGAGGCGGTGGTGGGCGGGGCGGCGAGTGGGTCGTGTTTGAGGTTGAGGACGGCGTCGGGGTGGGCCAGCACGTCGGGGAAGTGCTCGATGAGCGGGGCCCAGGCGGCGTAGTAGAAGGGGAAGAAGGTGGTGCGCATGAAGCGGGGGGTGACTGGGATCTTCTTGTGGGCGCCGGTGGAGCCGCTGGAGGTGAAGTAGAGCGCGGGCTGGTCGGCGCTGAGTACGCCGCTCTCCCCCGCCGCGGCGCGTTCGATCCACGGTTCCAGGGCGGTGTAGTCCTGCACGGGGACGGCTTTGCGGAAGTCGTCCAGGGTGCGGATACGGGCGAAGCCGTGCCGGGTGCCGTAGTCGGTTGCGGCGTTGAAGGCGAGCAGGTCGGCCAGGACCTTGTTCCGGTGTGCGGCGGGGTCGGTGAAGGCGGCTTTGAGGCGGGCGCGTTCGGCGAAGACCCGTTCGCGGTAGCGGCGGATGCGGTCGGGGTGGGTCCATGTGTCAGCCGAGTTCATGGTCGATCACCTTCTGTATCGCCTGGGCGGTGGCGTCGGGGTCGGTGTGTTCGTCGACGACGGTGACCGGGAGGTGGGCGATCTCGTCGTGCATGGTCTTGGCGAGGTCGTCCTGGTAGCGGGTGAAGCCGTCGAGGGTGGGGCGTGGGCCGTAGTACTCCAGGCGGTTGAGGGCGCGGCCGTGGCCGGCGCGGCGCCAGGCGCTTGGGGGGCTGACCTGGAGGTAGATGACCCGGCGTGGCTGGGGGAAGCTGCGCCACCAGGTGAACAGGGAGTTGTCGCGGGCGCCGGCGAGGCGGCATTTGGCGAGGAGTTTGTAGTAGTAGGAGTCGACGACGGCCGGGGCGCTGGGGTCGCGCAGGATCTCGTCGCGCAGGTGGACGGCGGCGGTCTGGAGCAGGGTGGCCAGGAAGTCGGGCGAGTAGGCCTGCTCGTTGGCGGCGACGTCCTTGACGACGTCGCGGCGCAGCCGGGTCAGCAGCTGGTGCTGGGGGCCGAGGAAGTCGTCGTCGGTGGACAGGGCGCGGCGCCGGGGTGCGGCGCCGGCCGCATCGGCCGGGCCGGCTTGGCGCAGGCGGGCCATCGCCGTCGACTTTCCCGCGTAGTCGGCGCCCAGCAGGACGAGGAAGTCGGGGGCGTGGGCCGGCATGGGGCATCGCTCCTTGGAAGGCGGGATTGTGGGCGGCTGTCGCCGAGGTTACGAAAGGCGGTGTCCGGACCTCGGGTAAGCCGCTGGTATGTGCCGAGACCTCGGCAACTTGCACAGATCGGGCGGCGGGGGGTCACGGGGGGAAACGGCGAGGAGGGGGTGCGCGGGCCCTTGTCGGGTCTGCGCACCCCCTCCCCCGCGTTGTTCTCCTGCGGGCCGGGTGATTCAGGAAAGGAACTGGTTGATCAGGTCGGCGAGTTCTTTGGGCCGCTCGTGCAGCGTGTTGTGTCCGCAGTCGAGTTCGGCGTAGTGGCTGTTTGGTATCGAGGCGTGCAGTTCGCGGGCGTGGTGGACGGGGACGACGTGGTCGAGGGCGGCGCCGACGACGAGGGTCTGGGCGGTGATCTTGCCGAGGCGGTCGCGGATGTCGACGGTGAGGTCGAGGTCGATCTGGCGGCGGGCTCCTTCGGTGGGCTGGGAGGCGGCGTACATGTCGGCGAGCTGGTCGGTGCTGTGGGCGGCGAGGTGGGCGGGTGAGTGGGCGAAGAGGGTGATGAACTCCTCGTAGGAGGCGGGGTCGAGGTCGGCCAGGCGGCGCCAGAGGGTGAAGAAGGCCTGCTGGCGGGGGTCGTCGTTGCGGGCCCAGCCGCCGATGAGGATCAGGCGGCGTACGAGGCCGGGGTGGGCGGCGGCGGTGGCCGCGGCGATCACGGCGCCCAGGGAGCTGCCGGCGAGGTCGACGGGCTGGTCGGTGGTGGCGCGGGCGGTGGCGGCGATCTGCTCGACGAGCAGGTCCAGGGTGAGCTCGCCGCCCTCGGGCAGGGGGCTGTCGCCGCTGCCGGCGTAGTCGGGGGTGATGAGGGTGTGGTGGTCGGTGAGCAGCGGGGCCAGGGCGGAGAAGTTGGACTGGGAGTCGGCGGTGGAGCCGTGGACGAGCAGGAGGTGGGGGCCTTTTCCTTCGGTGCGGTAGTGCACCTCGGTGCCGTGGGTGAGGACGACGGACATGACGGGCCTTTCTCGCCGGGGCGGAAGGGGAGGGCTGCGGGCTCGGGGGGCGGGGCTTGGGGCGTAGGGGGTTACGGGGCCGGGGCCGGGCGGACGGGGGCTCGGGGGACTGGGAGGCGGGTGGGCTTGTGGGGCTGGGGGTTGGGGCGGGTGGGGCGTAGGGGCTTGCAGGGGCTGGGTGGTGGGGCGGGGGCCCGGGTGGACGGGCCCCCGGGTGGGTCAGGCGCGGGGGGCGGTGGTGGTCAGGGCGGGCTCGCGGTCGGCTGCCGGGGCAGGGGTGGCCTGGGCGGTCGCTGTGGCGGCGGTCTTCGCGGCCAGTTCCTTGCGGCTGCGGCTGAAGCGGCGCATGGCGGGCATCTCGATGTACCGGTAGAGCAGCCAGCCGCCGAGGAGGGAGGCGGCGAAGAAGCCGGCGACGGTGAGCAGGGCGACCGGGACGCTGTAGGTGTTCTCGCCGAGCAGGGAGCGCAGGTAGAAGATCGTGACGCCCTGGACGAGGTAGAAGCCGAAGGAGACTTCGCCGAGCCAGACCATGACGCGGCCGCGCAGGCGGGTGGGGCGGCCTTCGACGTCGGCGGCGGCGACGGAGCCGATCAGGGCGCTGACCGGGATGATCGTGGCGACGACGAAGCCGTACTGGAACGGGACGATCAGGGCGGCGCCGTAGCCGATGACGGCCAGGGCGATGGAGGGGGCTATGCCTATCGCGCGGGGCCAGCGGCCGGCGAGGACGATCCGGGCGAGGAGGATGCCGAGGACGAACTCGAAGACGCGGCCGGGCGGGAAGAGGTAGCCGAACCAGAACTGCAGGTCGGATATGGGGGTGATGGCGGACTTCGGGGTGGCGGGGACGAGGTGGGTGGCGATGAGCTGGACGCCGACCATGCCGGCGACCATCAGGCCGGACCACAGCCACAGGCGCTTCTCGGCGATCTTGCGGATCGGGACGATGAGCAGCGGGAAGAGCATGTAGAAGAGCAGCTCGCTGCCGAGGGACCAGGTGGGCGGGTTGACGCTGAGGTTGATGGCGGGCTGCGGGAAGAACGTGTGGAGCAGGAAGAGGTTGGGGAGCCACTGGCCGACGCTGGTGATGCTCGCTCCGGCGAACAGGATCATCGCGGCGGCGAAGACCACGAGGTGGTTCGGGAAGATCTTCATGATCCGGCGGCGCCAGAAGGCGGTGACCTTCTCGCCGGGCTTCGCGGCCCAGGCCAGGACGAAGCCGGAGAGGACGAAGAAGAACGAGACGCCCATGTAGCCGGCCTTGCCGAAGGCGGTGGAGAAGAAGTCGGCGATGGAGGTGTCGGCGAACGGGTTGATCGGGGCGTTCGGCGGGATCGGGGAGTCGGTGAGGGAGGCGTGGAAGAAGAAGACGAGGAGGGCTGCGAAGAAGCGCAGGCCGGTCAGGGAGGGGAGTTTGGCTCGCTTGGCCGAGGTGGCCGCGGCGGCGGCGGAAGCGGGCGTGGACATGGTGTGGGGAGACCTTCCGGGTGTGGGCGCTGGAGCGGTGCTCCGGCTTCGAGTGGGGCGGGGCGGTGGGGCGGTGGGGGGTGTGGTGCGCATGGGGGGCTGAGGCAGCAACAAGGAGGGGTGGGGCGGGAGTTGACCGGGGGTTGCAGGGTGCTGGCGGGGGGTGGGGGCTGGGTCTGGGGTTGGCGGGGGTGGTGGGGCGGGGGCGCGGTGTGAGGGGCGCGGGCCCGGCGGGCGGCGGGTGTGCCGGTGGGCCGGGGGCCGGGGCGGTGACCTGGCGGGCGGCGGGTGTGCCGCGGGGCCGGTGCGGTGGGGCCGGGGGCCGGGGGCGGCCCGGTGGTGGGGCCGCCCCGGCCGGGGGTTAGTCGCTGTCGGCCTGGGTGCCGGTGTCGATCTGGTTGCGGTAGAGCATGAGCTTGGCGTCCTTGGCGACGTAGTAGTTCTGGACCGAGTAGGCGATGGTGGCGAAGTCGAGGCGGCCGTCGCCGTTGAAGTCGGCGGTGGCGATGCGGGCGACGGATTCGTCGGAGACCCGCCACTTGGCCCAGACGCCGTTTTTCAGGTCGATGGCCTTGTAGTACATGACTCCCTGCCAGGGCCACGGGCCGCGCAGGGCGACGAGGAACTCGTCCTCGCCGTCGCCGTCGAAGTCGGCGGTGACGATCTGGTGTCCGGGGCCTTCGCCGTTCTCGTTGGGGTCGCCGTAGACGTCGAGCAGGACGCGGTTCCATTCGACGTCGCCGGCCGGGCCGTCGGTGGCCTTGGTGTAGACGGCGACGGTGTTGCCGTGGAAGGGCTCGATGGCGGCGACGTAGGCCATCGGGTCGTCGCCGATGCGTCCGGCGTTCAGGTCGCCGCTGCCGCGGAAGCCGGTCTGTTCGAACTGGGTGACCTCGCCGGTGCCGATGAGCTTGCGGATCCATTCCTTCTTGTGCTCGTCCCAGTAGAGCCAGGTGACGCCCTCGTCGGAGGCGAGCAGGAGGGATTCGAGGTCGGAACCGGGGATGAGGCCCTTCTTCTTCTCGGCGCCGTGGATCATGCGGAAGTGGCTGTCGTCGACGATCGTCATGGGCCATTCCTCGGCGGCGTGGACGTCGTCGGGCTGGGTGAACATGACGACCGGCAGGACGGCGTGGACGTCTTCCTTGGCGACGATGGGGAAGCCGACGATCTCCAGGCGTTCGGTCTGGGTGAAGTAGCCGGCGCGCAGGCGGTGCATGCCGGTGGCGCGGCCGACGTAGTGGCGCTTCCAGCGGGACTCGTCCTTGTCGGGGTGGCCCGGGTTCTCCAGCCAGTCGATCTTGCCGCCTTCGGTGTTGGCGTCGTGGATGGTGCCGATCGGGCCGTAGAGGTCGTAGCAGACGATGATGTCGGGGTGGCCGTTGCCGGAGACGTCGGCGAAGTCGGCTCCGACGGGCATCTTGATGCGGTCGGCGACCAGGCGGCGGGTGAAGTTCTCGTCGTTCTGGTACCAGTAGATCTCCCCCAGGCGCAGGCCGTAGCCGAACAGGTCGGGGCGGCCGTCGCCGTCGATGTCCGGGGACTCCAGCCAGTAGCCGTCGCGCAGCTGGTCGGCGACGACCTCGGCGGTGAACTTCGGGGAGCGGAAGGTCGACAGGTCGTTGTTGGTGCTGGTCATGGCGGGTCTCTCCTGAGGTGTGGGGTGGGGCTGGGTCAGCGGGCGTGGAACTCGAGGGCGAGCCAGAGGGCGTCGGTGTCGGCGTAGTACTGGTGCCAGGGGTAGTGGTAGGTGCCGTCGGGGCGGGTGGAGCAGAACGGGTCGGGGGTGGTGTAGCCGGGGGCCATGCGGATGTCCTCGTAGCGGGTGGCGGGGTCGTCGGCGGTGAATTTCTGCATCCGGCCCAGGCCCTGGATCTGGGTGTGGACTTCGATGAAGTCGTGCTGGTTGTGGATGAGGCAGTCGGTGCCGGCGGGGGCGTACCAGAGGTTGACCTTGAGGTCGAAGGGGCGGATGTCGGTGGGGGCTTCGGTTTCCTTGAGGAGGTGGGCGGGGTCGAGGTGGAGGGTGGCGGCGGTGTCCTGGGGGCTGGTGAACAGGGGTGTGGTGGTGGGGAATCCGGTGGGGTTTCCCTCGTCGGCGAGGCGGTCGGTCAGGTGCTGCCAGCCGGCCTCTTGGGTGATGGCGTCGGTGGGGTGGGCGTCCAGGCCGGTGGCGGGGCGCAGGATCAGGAGGGTGTCGGCGTGTTCGATGCGGGTGTTGGCCAGGACGGTGGAGGTCAGGGGCTCGATCGCCTTGCGGGGGGTGTGGCCGAGGGGGACGGGGTGGGGGGTGGGGTTGATGACGATGGCTTCGGGGCCGATCACGTAGTCCTTGGCGTTGCGGACGACGGTGGCCTGCACGGCGGGGCCGCTGAAGGCCAGCTCGCGGGTGTGGCGGGTGGTCGTCAGGTCGGTGGTCATCAGGTCCTCGCGTAGGCGGAGGTACGGGCCAGCTCGACGGAGAGCTCGTCGACGGGGGTGGCGGGGACGAACGGCTCGGGGGCCGGGCCGTCGCCGAAGTAGTGGGCGATGGCGGCCACCGTGCGGGCGGTGGCGCGGCCGTCTCCGTAGGGGTTGGCGGCGGTGGCCATGCGCAGGTAGGCGGCGGGGTTGCGCAGGAGTTCGGTGGTGGCGTCGACGATGCCGGCGGTGGTGGTGCCGACCAGGCGGGCGGTGCCGGCGACGACGGCCTCGGAGCGTTCGGTGACGTCGCCCAGGACGAGGGTGGGCTTGCCGAGGGCGGGGCCTTCCTCCTGGGAGCCGCTGGAGTCGGAGACGATGATGTCGGCGCGGCGCATGAGCTTGGAGAAGGCCAGGTAGGGCAGCGGGTCGACGACCGTTATGTTCGGGTGCGCGCCGATGATGGGGAGCATCGCCTCGCGGACGACGGGGTTGCGGTGCAGGGGGACGACGACGCGGGTGTCGGGCTCGTCGGCGATCTGGGCGAGGGCGGCGGCGATGTCCGGCAGGTGCGGCCAGGCCTCGCGGCGGTGGGCGGAAGCGAGGATGACGCGGCGGGGGTCGGTGTCGAGGTCCTCGATGGCCGCGTCGCCGTAGGTCTCGGACTGGTCGCAGGCCCATTGCAGGGCGTCGATGACGGTGTTTCCGGTGACGACGATCGTGTCCTGGTCGATGCCTTCCCGCAGCAGGTTGGAGAGGTTGCCCGGGGTCGGCGCGAGGTGCAGGGCGGCGACCTGGGCGACCAGGCGGCGGTTGCCCTCCTCGGGGAAGGGGGAGCCGAGGTGGCCGCTGCGCAGTCCGGCCTCGACGTGGATGACGGGGATGCGGTGGTGGAAGCCGGAGAGGGCGGCGGCCAGGGTGGTGGCGGTGTCGCCGTGGACGAGGACGGCCTCGGCGGCGGTGTCCTTGAAGTGCTCTCCAAGGCCGCGCAGGGAGCGGTAGGTGACCTGGGAGAGGGTCTGCTTGGGGGCCATGACCTCCAGGTCGATGTCCGGCTTGAGGCCGAACGCCTCGAGGGTCTCGTCGAGCATCTGGCGGTGCTGGCCGGTGGAGATGACGACCGGGTCGAAGCGCGGGTCGTCCTGCAGGGCGCGGATGACCGGGGCGAACTTGATGGCCTCGGGGCGGGTGCCGAGGACGACGGCGACAGAGCGCATGGGAAGGTCTCGCTTTCTTGGGTGGGGAGGGCCTCAAGAGGGCCGAGGTGGCGGTGATGGCGCCTGATGGGGGGTGGTCCGTGATGCGGGTGGTGCCAGTGGTGCGGGTGTGCTTGTGCTGGGGCTTCGTCGCCCCGGGATGGGCGTGTGCGGTGGCCGCCTGCGGAGCGCCGGCCCCGGGCGGGGCGGCTGGGCGGGATACGCGGGTGGTTCTCAAGTCCTTTGCGGGGGGCTGGTGTTGGGCTCCTGTGCCCCTCTCGCTGATAGATATCTTTCCCGTGAGATAGATGTGCGTCAACGCTGTGCAGATTCAGTTGCACAGCTGGCTGCACACCTGGATCCGCGGGCTGGGGGCGGGCAGCACGAAGCCCCCGTGCCGCGGGGGCGGCCGGGGGCTTCGGGAGGGGTGCGCGGCCCTGTCAGGGCCTTGCAGGGGGCCTTGGGGCCCCTGCGGGGTCAGTGGAGCAGGGCGAGGACCTCGTCGCGTACGGCGGCGACGGTGGGTTCGTCGTGGGCCTCGGCGTTCAGGCGCAGCAGGGGTTCGGTGTTGGAGGCGCGGAGGTTGAACCACCAGGTCGGGGCGGTGACGGTGAGGCCGTCGAGGGTGTCGAGGGTGACGCCGTCGCGGGTTTCGAAGGCGGCGCGGACCGCTGCCATCCGGGCGGCCTGGTCGTCGACGGTGGAGTTGATCTCGCCGGAGGCGGCGTAGCGGTCGTAGGAGGCGACCAGTTGGGAGAGCGGGCGTTGCTGGCTGCCGAGGGCGGCCAGGACGTGCAGGGCGGCCAGCATGCCGGTGTCCGCGTTCCAGAAGTCACGGAAGTAGTAGTGCGCGGAGTGCTCGCCGCCGAAGACGGCGCCGGTGCGGGCCATCTCTTCCTTGATGAAGGAGTGCCCCACCCGGGTGCGGACCGGGACGCCGCCGCTTTCCCGTACGACTTCGGGGACCGACCAGGAGGTGATCAGGTTGTGGATGATCGTGCCGCCGGGGTGTTTGGCCAGTTCGCGGGCGGCGACCAGGGCGGTGATCGCGGACGGGGAGACGGGCTCGCCGCGTTCGTCCACCACGAAGCAGCGGTCGGCGTCGCCGTCGAAGGCGAGGCCGAGGTCGGCGCCTTCGGCGCGGACGCGGGCCTGGAGGTCGGTGATGTTCTTCGGGTCCAGCGGGTTGGCCTCGTGGTGGGGGAAGGTGCCGTCCAGTTCGAAGTACATGGGGACCAGGTCGAGGGGGAGGTTTTCGAAGACGGTGGGGACGGTGTGGCCGCCCATGCCGTTGCCGGCGTCGACGACGACCTTCAGCGGCCGGATGGAGGCCACGTCGACCAGGGAGGTGAGGTGGGCGGCGTAGTCGGCCAGGACGTCGCGGCGGCGGATGGTGCCGACGGGGGTGAAGGAGGGCGGGGGGCCGTCGGCGGCCCACTGTTCGACCAGGGCGCGGATTTCGGCGAGGCCGGTGTCCTGGCCGATGGGGGCGGCGCCGGCGCGGCACATCTTGATGCCGTTGTACTGGGCGGGGTTGTGCGAGGCGGTGAACATGGCGCCGGGCAGGTTCAGGGCGCCGGAGGCGTAGTAGAGCTGGTCGGTGGAGGCGAGCCCGATGTCGGTGACCGCGGTGCCGTAGAGGGCGGCGCCCTGGGCGAAGGCCTGGGCCAGGGCGGGTGAGGTGGGCCGCATGTCGTAGCCGATGACGATGGCGTCGGCGCCGGTGACCTTGGCGAAGGCGGCGCCGAAGAGTTCGGCCAGCGGCCTGTCCCACTGGTCGGGGACAGTGCCGCGGATGTCGTAGGCCTTGACGATGTGGGAGAGGTCCGGTCGGCCGGGCGGGCTTGCGGGCATGGGCGTGTCCTTCGGGGTTGTCCCGGAAGCGGGTGCGGGTCGGTTGGGGTGCGGTGGTGCGCAGTGATGTGGTGCGGGGTGAAGGGTGTGGAGTGGAGGGGATATGGGGGTGGGCGCGGCCCCCGCGGGTGTGCGGGGGTCGCGCCCGGGCGGCCTGGGGCCTGGTCAGCGGCGGGGCAGCTGGATGGACAGGGAGTGGCGGAAGTAGTCGGTGGGGTCGTAGGCCTTCTTGACCCGCTGCAGGCGGGGGTAGTTGTCCTTGTAGTAGAGGGTGGTCCACGGGACGCCGGAGCGGTTGCGGCGCGGGTCGGCGACGTCGGTGTCGGGGTAGTTGATGTAGCAGCCGTCGGTGGTGTCGTCGATGACGGGCACGCCGCCGGTCTTGGCGAAGAAGTCCTCGTAGATGCCGCGGGCCCAGCCGAGGTAGAAGGCGTCCTCGTCCTTGTCGGCCCAGAAGGTCTGGAAGCACATCTTGAACACGGAGCTGCGCTGGGCGTTGGCGGTGGCGTCGGGGGCGAGCGCGTTGACCTGGCCGCCGAAGGAGAACAGCACGATCATCGTGTCGGGGTTGTGGAAGTCGGGGCGGGTCAGGTGCCGGTACATGGCGGCGACCTGGTGGTCGGTGAAGTTGGTGCGCATGTAGGCGGACTTGTGGGCGCCGCGGGAGGTGGGGTTGGTGATGGTGGGGTTGTTGGTGCCGACCAGGCGGGTGGCCTGGAGCCAGGGCAGGTGCTGGGGGGCGGCCAGCTGCGGCATGGCGGGCAGTTCGCCGTTCGCGCGGGTCAGGGCGCGGGGGGTGACCTTGGTGCCGGCGAGGATGGCGGCCATGTAGTCGTCCAGGAGCTTTTTGGCGCCGGGGACGGTGGCGTCGACCTGGGTGAACATGCCCAGGCTGCCGTGGGCCTTGGAGCTGACGTTGAACAGGCTGGAGAGGTGCCGGTAGGGCGAGTTGGGGGCGCTGTGGGTCTCGTGCCAGGCGCCGAAGTTCTTCAGCAGGCGGGCGAAGGTGGCCTCGTCCAGCTGGTCCCAGGGCAGGTCGACGGCGGAGACGAGGACGGTGGAGGGCGGGGAGACGAGCTGGTCGGAGGGGTTGGTGCCGCGGGCGCCCGGGGAGCGGAACCAGTAGCGGGTGACCAGGCCGAAGTTGCCCCCTCCCCCGCCGGTGTGGGCCCACCACAGCTCGCGGTGCGGGTCGTTCTTCTCGCGGGTGGCGACGATGGTGCGGGCGCGACCGGTGGCGTCCACGGTGACGACCTCGACCGCGTACAGGTGGTCGGAGACCAGGCCGTGGGCGCGGGAGAGCAGGCCGTAGCCGCCGCCGGCTATGTGGCCGCCGGCGCCGACGCTGTAGCAGATGCCGCCGGGTATGGTCACGCCCCAGCCCTTGTAGAGGGCTTCGTAGACGTTGATGAGGCGGGCGCCGGGCTCGACGACGAAGGCGCGGCGCGTCTCGTCGTAGCCGACGTGGGTCATCTCGGAGAAGTCGAGGATGACCTCGATGTCCGCGTTGGCGGCGAAGTCGGCGAAGCAGTGGCCGCCGGAGCGTACGGCGACGCGCTTGCCGGCCTTGAAGGCGGCTTCCAGGGCGCGTTCGGCGTCCTTGGCGGAGCGGATCATTTTGATGTAGTCGGGTTCGGCGACGAACCGCTGGTTGTTGCCGGTGGTCAGCCCCGCGTAGCGGGGGTCGCCGGGCCGGATGGTGGCGCCGGTCGTCTCGGCCGCGGCGCCGGAGCTCTGGGCGGGGGCGGCGGCGCGGGCGGCGGGGGCCAGGGCTCCTGCGGCAAGCGCGGTGCCGGCGACCGCGGCGGTGCGGCCCAGGACGGTACGGCGGTCGATACCGCTCATCGTCGATACCTCGGATTCTGTGATGGGTGTACGGAGTTGGGGCCGGAGCACGCCCCGCCCGCGCACGGTGCAGGGGTGCGGGCGTGCGGGTGCGCCCGGGGCCGGTCCTTGAAGGGGCCGACAGGCCCGGGCGCGGTGGTACGCGGTGGTGCGGCTGTGCGGGGTGGGGGGTGGGGGGTGTCAGACGGCGGCGGGGGGCCGGGCGGGGTCCGGGCCGGGGCCGGGTTCCGCGGCGGTGGCGGGCGTGGCCGCGGGGTGGGTGGCGGGCGGCGTGGGCCGGCGGCGGTGGCGGCGGTCGAGGAGGCCGGAGAGCAGGGCGGTGGCCAGGCCGGCGGTGGTGAGCAGGGCGCCGATCCAGTTGGGTGCGGTGTAGCCGAGGTGGTGGTCGATGGCCAGTCCGCCGAGCCAGGCGCCGAGCGCGTTGCCGAGGTTGAAGGCGGCGATGTTGGCGGCGGAGGCGAGGGCGGGGGCGCCTTCGGCTTTCTGCATGACGCGCATCTGCAGCGGGGGGACGGTGGCGAAGCCGACGGCGCCGAAGACGGCCAGGGTAAGGGCGGCGGGCAGCGGGGCGCGTGCGGTGAACACGAACGCGGCGAGGACGGCGGCGAGGGCGGCGAGGATGACGTAGAGGCTGGGCATGAGGCTGCGGTCGGCCATTTTGCCGCCCAGTACGTTGCCGACGCACAGCCCGGCGCCGAAGAGGACCAGGAGCCAGGTGACGGCGGAGGCGGAGAAGCCGGCGACGTCGGTCATCATCGGGGCGATGTAGGTGAAGGAGGCGAACACGCCGGCGAAGCCGAGGGTGGTGGTGGCCAGGGCGAGCCAGACCTGGCCGCGTTTGAAGACGGCGAGTTCGCCGCGCAGTCCGGCGGTCTCGGGGGGCTGGCGGGGTACGAGGGCCAGGACGCCGGCGAGGCTGATGATGCCGAAGGCGGTGACGGCCCAGAAGGTGGAGCGCCAGCCGAAGTGCTGGCCGAGGAAGGTGCCCATGGGCACGCCCAGGACGTTGGCGACGGTGAGGCCGGTGAACATCAGGGCGATGGCGCCGGCGCGTTTGTCGGGGGCGACCAGGCCGGCGGCGACGACGGAGCCGATGCCGAAGAACGCGCCGTGGGTGAGGGCGGCGACCAGCCGGCCGGCCATGAGCAGCGGGTAGCTGTCGGCCAGGGCGCACAGCAGGTTGCCGGCGATGAAGACGCTCATCAGCACGGCGAGCATGGTTTTGCGGGGCAGGCGGGAGCCGGCCGCGGTCATCAGCGGGGCGCCGACGACCACGGCCAGGGCGTAGCCGGTGACCAGCATGCCGGCGGCGGGGATGGAGACGGAGAGGTCGGCGGCGACCTCGGGCAGCAGGCCGACGATGACGAATTCGGTGGTGCCGATCCCGAAGGCGCCCAGGGCGAGTGCGATGAGCGCGGGGGGCATCAGCGGGTCTCCCGGCGCCGGGTGGGGTGGTCCTTGAGGAGGGTGCGCAGGCGGCGCCGGCCGCGGTGGAGGCGGGAGTTGACGGTGCCGTGGGGTACGCCGATGAGGTGGGCGATCTCGCTGTACTGGAGGCCTTCGACGTCGGCGAGGAGGACGACGGTGCGGAAGTCGTCGGGTATGTGGGCGAGCGCGTGGCTGACGTCGGGGTCGGCCATGGCGTCCAGGACCTGGGATTCGGCGGAGGGCAGGCCGGTCGAGGTGTGGGAGGCGGCGCGGGCGAGCTGCCAGTCCTCGACGTCGCGCAGGGAGGCGTGGGGCGGTTCGGCCTTGCGTTTGCGGTAGGCGTTGATGTGGGTGTTCTTCAGGATGCGGTAGAGCCAGGCGCGCAGGTTGGTGCCGGGGGCGAACTGGTGGAAGCTGCGGAAGGCGGCGGCGTAGGTGTCCTGGAGGAGGTCTTCGGCATCCGCGGGGTTGCGGGTCAGGCGCAGGGCCTCGGCGTACATCCGGCCGCGGTGGGCGAGTGCGTCGCGTTCGAACCGCTGGGCGCGCTGCTGGGGTGTTTCTCCAACCGGGGTGGGGTGTGTGGTCACAGGGGTGTCCTTTGCGGCCGGGTGCGTGCCCGCCGAGGCGGCCCGAGGCAGGTGGAGGTGGGAGGGGGGCGCGGGGGTCAGATCTGGCGCAGGGCGCCGCCGTCGACGGCCCATTCGGCGCCGGTGACCTGCCGGGCGAGCGGGGAGAGCAGGTAGGCGATGACGCGGGCGACGTCGTCGGGGGTGCCGATACGGCCGGTGGGCAGGGCGCGCACGGTGCGCACGAAGTGGTCGACGGCGTCGTCGGGGGACATGTCGAAGCGGGCGGCGAGCTGTTCGGCGAAGCCGCCGGGGGCGTCGAACAGGGCGGTGCGGGTGGGGCCCGGGGAGACGATGTTGGAGCGCACCCCTTGCGGGGAGAACTCGGCGGCCAGCGATTTCGACAGGGACAGCAGGGCGGTCTTGGTGGCGGCGTAGTCGATGAGCGGGGCGTCGGGGAAGCGGGCCGCTTCGCTGGCCAGGTGCACGATGGCCGCGTCCCCGGTGTCGAGGAGGGCGGGCAGGGCGGCGCGGGTGATGCGGACCAGGGAATGGAAGTTGAGCTCGAAGGTGGCCTTCCACTGCTCGTCGGTGACGTCGAGGAAGGAGGTGCGGGAGGTGAGTCCGCCGACGTTGTTGACGAGGCCGTCGAGACGGCCGTGGCGCTCGAGGGTGGCTTCGACGATACGGGCGGCGGCGCCGGGGTCGGTGACGTCGGCGGCCAGCGGCGTGACGCGCTCGCCGAGGGCGGCGAGGGTGTCGGGCTTGCGGGCGACACCGACGACGTGGGCGCCTTCGGCGGCCAGCAGCCGGGTGGTGGCCTCGCCGATACCGGCGGAGGCGCCGGTGACCAGGAATACCTTGCCGTCGAGGGTCAGGTCCATGAGCGGTTTCCCTTGTGGTGCGCGGTGGAGTGGAGCAGAGGTCGAACCGGGGTGGTGCTCGGGTCCGGCGGCGCACCCGCCCAGGGGGGTGGGGCGGGCGCGCCGCCGGAGGGGGATGCCGGGCCCCAAGGAAGGGACCGGGGGCCGGCTAGCTGAGGGCCGACTTCTCCTTGCC
>NZ_JBVKAP010000021.1:0-28924 GCF_055639315.1 Streptomyces sp. NPDC039465
GGAGGAAGCGGCTTCGGATACGTCATCCGGGCAGCGACGACCACGGACGCCCGACGCACCATCACCGTCTCCGCCCACAGCCGCGCCGCGGACCCTGAGACCGCGGCCCGTCAGGAGGACGCACTGCGCACCCTCATCGACAACGCCCTGTGCCGCACCACGTGAACGGGCACTCGGCACTGCGGCCAGGCTCAGGCCGTTCGCGCCGAGCTTCACGTTGAGGTCTCATGCCGCCGCCGGTCACATGCGGTCGATCCGGTCTCCCCGACAGCGGTTGCGGGCGTCGAAGACATACGTCGCATGGCGCTCCACCAGACCGTAGTCGAGGTCGTCGTGGTCGGTCAGGACCAAGACCGCGTCCGTGGCCGCGATCTCCGCCTCGGTCAGCTCGACGCACAGCACCCGGGGCGGCAGCAACTGCGGATCGGCGTGCGGCTCCACGGCCCGGACCCGCGCGCCGCGCGCCATCAGCAGTTCGGCGACGCTGACGGCGGGAGACTCCCGTACGTCCCCGGTGTTCTTCTTGTATGCGAGCCCCAACACCAGCACCTGTGCGTCGGCCAGCGGCCGTCCGAGTCCGGCCAGGCCGTCTTCGACGCGCCGTACCACGTACTCGGGCATGTGCTCGTTGATCTCGTGGGCGAGGGAGACGAACCGCACGTCATGCTGGAGCTTCTGACGTACCTGCCAGGAGAGATATGAGGGATCCACCGGCAGGCAGTGACCGCCCACCCCGGGCCCCGGGGTGAAGGGCATGTAGCCGAAGGGCTTGGTGGCGGCCGCGTCCACCGCCTCCCAGATGTCGACACCGAGGGGTCGGGCGCACATCGCGAGTTCGTTGACGAGCGCGATGTTCACCTGCCGGAAGGTGTTCTCCAGCAGCTTGGTCAACTCGGCGGTGCGCGGAGAGGAGACCGGCACGGTCCGGGTCACGATCCGGTCGTAGAACTCCGTGATGGCTTCGAGGGAGTCGTCGTCGATGCCGGAGACGATCTTCGGGGTGTTCTCCAGATGCCAACGGGTGTTGCCCGGGTCGATACGTTCCGGGCTGTACCCGAGCCGGAATCCTTTGCCGGCCCGCAGCCCGCTGCCCGCTTCCAGGATCGGCAGAAGCATCTCCTCGGTGGTGCCGGGGTACGTCGTCGACTCCAGCACGACAACGGCGCCGGGGCGCATCAGCGGAGCGATCGACCGCCCCGCGCTCTCGACGCACCGCAGGTCCGGGGTGCCGTCGCGCAGCGGAGTGGGCACGCAGATCACACAGACGTCGAAGCCGACCGCCGTCGCGTAATCGGTGGTGATGCTCAACTGTCCGGAGTCGAGCAGCGGTAGTAGTCGTTCGTTCGGGATGTCCTCGATGTACGAGTCGGCGGCCTCCAGCCGTTTGACGCGCAGCTCGTCGCTGTCCAGACCGGTTACCCGGAAGCCCGCCTCCGCCGCACGCACCGCCAACGGCAGCCCGACGTATCCCAGCCCGACCACCAGGACGACGTTCTGTGGTGCCGAGGTCGCTGTTGATCCCACGTGATGTCTCCGATCGATGCACGGTAAATCCATGTCGTTCGCTCCATATTGGTATAAAACAGGGTATTTTGTCTTTGTCATATGCCAGATGCCGTTCTGGCGTCACTCGGATAACGCAACCGGACAGGCGGCGCATGAATCCCACGACGTATTTGGTCACTGGCGGTGCCGGCTTCATCGGCTCACACCTCACCGACGCCCTGCTCGCACAGGGTCATACAGTCGTCGTCCTCGACAACCTCACCACCGGCCGTGAGGAGAACCTGGACCAAGCCCGACAGAATCCACGCTTCCGCTTCGTCCACGGCTCCGTGCTCGACCGGTTGCTCGTGGACGAACTGGTCCGGCAGTGCGACACGGTGGTCCATCTCGCCGCAGCCGTCGGCGTCCGGCTGATCGTGGAGCGGCCGCTGCAGTCGTTCACCACCAACATCTCCGGCACCGAGACGGTCATCGAGGCGGCTCACCGCTACCGCCGCAGGGTGCTCCTCGCCTCCACCTCGGAGATCTACGGCAAGAACTCCTCGGGACCGCTCACCGAGAACTCCGAACGGATCCTGGGCAGTACGAGCGTGGCGCGCTGGTCGTACTCCACTGCCAAGGCCGTCGACGAGATCCTCGCCTTCGCCTACCACCGCGAACTGAACCTGCCCACCATCGTGGTGCGGCTGTTCAACACGGTCGGACCGCGGCAGAGCCCTGCGTACGGGATGGTCGTGCCCCGATTGGTACGCCAAGCCGTGCAGGGTGAACCGCTCACCGTGCACGGCGACGGCAAGCAGCGGCGCTGCTTCACGCACGTCGCCGACGTCGTCGACGCCCTGCTGCGGCTTCTCGCCCATCCGGACGCGGTCGGCAAAGTCTTCAATATCGGGACGAACGAAGAGACCGCCATCGCCGAGCTGGCCGCCCGTGTCATCGCACGCAGCGCCAGCGACTCCGAGATCCGGCTGGTCCCCTACCACCAGGTGTACGGCGAGGGTTTCGAGGACATGGAGCGCCGACTGCCCGACACCGAGCGGATCCGCGCCCTCACCGACTGGCGGCCGCAGCGCACCCTCGACGACATCCTCGACGCGACCATTGCCGAGGCGCGCGCCGAGCGCGTAGCGGTGCCGGCCTGACCCGGGTCTGAGAGGACTTCACCGTGCCCTACACGCTTGCGGCCGCAACGGCCGCCCTGCTGCTCACCGCCGTACTGGCCGGACTCCTGCGTGCCCTCGCGCTGCGATGGCGACATACCTGTGCCGGTCTCCTCGACCGTCCCGCCGCCCACAAGGCGCACACTCGCCCCACCCCCCACCTCGGCGGGATCGCCGTGGCCGTGGGGACCCTCGGCGTGGCCTCCTCGGGGCCGTGGACGGGGCATGCGCTGCTGGGCCGGGAGATCGGCACGCTGCTCATGGCAGGAGCCGCCGTCGCCATCCTCGGGCTCGTCGACGACTTGCGGCCGCTGGGACCCCGCGCGCGACTCCTCGTCGAGACGGGTGCCGCGGGGACCGTCGCGTACGGCAGCGGACTGGGGCTGGTGACCGGAGCCCTCGCCGTACTGTGGATCGTCTTCGTCACCAATGCCTTCAACCTGCTGGACAATTCGGACGGTGTGATGGGGACAGTCGCGGCCCTCACCGCGCTGGGGCTCGCCATCTGCGCGATCACCGAGGGCCGTACCGGCCTCGCCCTCCTGCTCTGTGTACTGGCCGCCGCCCTCACCGGCTTCCTGTTGCACAACTGGCATCCCGCCCGGATCTTCCTCGGCGACTGCGGCTCGCTGTTCACCGGTTTCGTACTGTCCTCCGCCGCTGTGCTGCTGCACACCGGTCACACCCCGGTCCGCACCACGGGCGCACTGCTCGCCTTCACCCTCGTCGTCACCGCCGACACCGCGCTCGTCCTCGTCTCCCGTCACCGGCAGGGCCGCCCGCTGCTGCTCGGCGGCACCGACCACATCGCGCACCGGCTGCGGCGGCTCGGGCTGACGGCACCCGAAACGGCTGTGGTACTGGGCGTCATCGCTTTCGTCGGGACGCTCATCGGGCTGCTGATCCACCACGCCTGGCTGCCGGCCTCCGCCGTGCTGCCGGTGGCAGGCGTCGCGGTGCTGGCCTGCGGCAGCATGCTCAGGGTCCCTGTGTACGAGCCCGGCCGGGTCGGCCGGCCCAGGCGCCGGGAGCGCCGCCCCCGTGCGGCCAGCGCTATCGATACGGCACGCGGATGACGAGCAGGGACGTGCGCCTGTCGGCCACAACGCGCACGAATGTGTCCACCGGCCTGCCCACCGTCCTGTGTGCCGGAGTTCCCGTGGCCGCTGCGACTCCGGCCGCCGCGGCCGCCGCGGTGGTCCGTCTCGCCGCCGAAGGCGTGGCGGCCGACGTCCACCTCTGCAACGCGTACACCCTCGCCCTCGCCGACCGGGATTCGCGACTGGCCGAGGCGCTGCGAACGGCGACCCTCAACCTCCCCGACGGGCAAGGGGTGGTCTGGGTCAACCGCATCGTCCACCGGAGCCGCTCTGTGCCACCGACGCGGGTGTACGGCCCCGACCTCTTTCTGGACGTTTTCCGTAACGGCCAGGAGGTGGGCCTGCGCCATTACCTCCTCGGCTCCACCCCGGCGGTACTGGAACGGCTGGCCGCCGAACTGCGGGCCCGCTTCCCGCGCGCCCGGATCGTCGGCATCGAGTCACCGCCGTTCCGCGAACCGACCGACGCGGAGCGACAGTCGCAGCTGGAACGGATCCGAGCGAGCGGCGCCCACATCGTCTGGCTCGGCCTCGGAACCCCGAAACAGGACTACGAGGCCGCCCGGCTGGCCAGCGCGCACCCCGCGGTGTTCGCCGCCGTCGGCGCCGCCTTCGACTTCGTTTCCGGCAACAAGCCGCAGGCCCCGCTGTGGATGCAGCGGCACGGCCTGGAATGGCTCTTCCGACTCTGCAGCGAACCGCGCCGGCTGTGGCGCCGGGTGCTGTGGGGGCATCCCCGTTTCCTCTGGGCAGCATACAAAGGAGCCCGGCAGTGACCCTCGTTCACCGCCCATGCCCGGCCCACCGCGGCGGGGCGTGAGCGAACAGACGCTGCCGCGCCGGCCGCGGCCCGGGACACGGTCACGGACGCCGAACTGGCGGTGGGCGCGAGCATTAGGGGCTGACCGGGCCTCGCTCAGCCGAGCTGGTCGGCCGGCCTGCGGGGCTCCTGCCATACGGGCGCAACGCGTTACACGGTCGGGGGAATGGCCGCCAGCTCGCCCCGTGGAGAGAGGAAGGGCTCTTCCATGGCAGTACGTGATCTACGCTTCAAACCTTTCCTCCGCGTCGTCGGCCTCGGCGCGGCCCTTCTCCTGGCCGTCACAGGCGGCGTCGGCTGGGTCCTCTATCAACGCCTCGACGGCAACATCCGTACGGACGAGAAGACCGCCCGCGCGCTCGCGACCGACCACGGCTCCCGTCCCCGGGCCGTTGCGCACGGCGCCGAGAACATCCTGCTTCTCGGCTCCGACCGGGAGGGCAACTACGGCGGCGAGCGCAGCGACACCACGATCCTGCTCCATCTCTCGGCAGACCGCCGCAGCGCCTCGCTGGTAAGCGTGCCGCGCGACATGATGGTCGACATCCCCAGCTGTCTGCGGCCCGACGGGACGCGCAGCCGGGCGCAGTACGCGCAGTTCAACTGGGCCTTCCAGTTCGGCGGGACCGCCTGTGCGATCCGCACCTTCGAGAAGCTCACCGGCGTCCGCGTCGACCACCATCTCGTCGTCGAATTCACCGGCTTCGAGAAGGTCGTGGACGCGGTCGGAGGCGTGGAGGTCGAGGTCCACGAACCCATGAGCGTGCCGGACTCCACCGTAGAGCTCAGCCCCGGCAGACAACTGCTCCGCGGCGACCAGGCGCTCGTCTTCGTACGCGCGCGAACAGGCGTCGGTGACGGTAGCGATCTGCAGCGCATCGAGCGTCAGAAGGAGTTCATCAACGATCTGCTGCGGGAGCTGCGCGGCAGCGGCACGCTCGCCAACCCGACGCGCCTCTATCCCGTGCTGAACGCGGTCACGTCCTCGCTGGTCGCCGACCGCGGGCTCGACTCGCTCGGTGAGCTGTACGGCCTGGTGGAAGGCGCTCGTGGCATCCCCGCGAAGCGGACGTCGCTGGTCACGATTCCCTGTAACCCCAGCTACAGGGGTGGCTACATGATGGTGGAGGACCAGGCGGAGAAACTCTTCAAGGCTCTGCGTGAGGACAAGCCGCTCCCGAAGGGCCTGTACAACGCGTACGACAAGACGCAGGACGAGCTCTGGTAGCCGAGGTGTTTGGCGATCGTCGGTCGGCGGTGCGCGGAGGCCGAACGAATGAACTCCCAGCTATCCCGCGCCCGAATTCCGGTAGAGGGAACGCCAAACGCATACTTTCCCCGCATGACGGTCATTCCAGCGAATCCCTCCATGGGGACGCTCCAGGAGCACGGGCATGGCGCCGGCCACGACTACGCGAAGGGTTCACCGCACATCCGTCACCACAGCGTCCGCGAGCGGGTGATCGCGGGCGTGCACTCCGTGGTAGGTGATGTCATCGAACGGAACGGCGCATGCCACGTTCTGGAGCTCGGCGCCGGGCACGGCACCTTTACCGATCATGTGGTGGCGGCCGGAGCCGACGTCGAGGTGACGGAGATGAGCATGCCAAGTGCGATGGTCCTCCGGAGCCGCTTCCGGAACAATCCGAAAGTCACTGTGACCTTCGACCGCGACGGGCAGGCGGATCGCAACGGGGGTCCGCTCGGCGCGGCTGTCTGCATCTCCGTCTTGCACCATATTCCGGACTATCTTGAGACGGTGAAGCGGCTCGTAGAGCGCATCCAGCCCGGTGGCGGGTTCTTCAGCATTCAGGACCCGCTCTGGTATCCACGGCGGTCTCGGACGTCTATGAGCCTGGACCGCAATGCGTATTTGCTCTGGAGACTGGGTCAAGGCGAATTCCGCCGCGGCGTGGCCACCCGGATGCGTCGGCTGCGCGGCGTCTACGACGAGACCAATGAGGCCGACATGGTCGAGTACCACGTCGTACGCAAAGGGCTCGACGAACAGGCACTGTGCGCGGTGCTGGAACCCGCCTTCGAGAAGGTGGAGCTGCAGCGCTACTGGTCTACTCAGTCCGGGCTGCTGCAAGCGGTCGGCGACAGGTTCGGCCCGCCGAACACCTTTGGGATTCTGGCTCGGAACCGTCGCTGAGAAGGTGCCGGACTTCTGGGGAGGACGCTTTCGCCATGAGGTCGTGACCGGCCCGCGTAACACGCAGGACTCCTCCGATCAGACACACATCATTTGCGGACAAAACAGGGCAAATGCGTCTAACCTGGCTTGCGTTGCCCTGAACAACCGGATGAGGTGTACAGCTTGGAACTCCGCAGCATCCTGAAAGCGCTGACCCGGAGCTGGCCCGTCGTCCTCGCCTGCATCCTGCTGGGCGTCGCGGCCGGCTGGGGTGCCACCACCCTGTCGACTCCCGTCTACCAGGCGCGCGCCCAACTGTTCGTCTCCGCGCAGTCCGGTGGTGACACCATGGAGCTCCAGCAGGGCAACAGTTTCTCACTGGCCCGGGTCCAGTCATATGCATCGATCGTGACCAGCCGTCAGGTCACCGGGCACGTCGTCTCCTCCCTCGGCCTCGACACCAAGCCGGACGAACTCGCCGGCCGGATCACCGCGGAAGCCCCGATCGGTACCGTGCTGGTCAACATCACGGTCAGCGACACGGAGCGGCGTCGCGCGTCGGAGATCGCCAACGCCGTTGCCTACCGCTTCAGCGACGTCGTCGAGCGCTTGGAGAGCCTCGATCCCGTGCCCCCCGCCAAGGCGGCCACGTCCCCGGTGAAGCTGAGCGTCACCCAGACCGCCTCTGCTCCCTCGGCCCCGGTCAGCCCGCGCCCCGCTCTCAACCTCGCCGCGGGCCTGCTCGCCGGGCTGCTGCTGGGCGCAGGCGCCGCCGTCCTCCGGGAGACCCTCGATACAACCCTCAAGACCGCGGACGCCGTGACCGACCTCACCAGCCTGCCCGTACTCAGCTCCATTCCGTTCGACAAGGAGAGTCCGCAGCAGCCGCTGGCCTCCGGTGCCGCGGCGCACTCGGCACGGGCCGAGGCCTACCGCCATCTGCGGACGAATCTGCATTTCGCCCAGATCGGCGACCGGCCCCGGATCATCGTCGTCACCAGTTCGCTGCCGGGCGAGGGCAAGACCAGCACTGCGGTCAACCTCGCCCTCTCGCTCACCGAGGGCGGCGTCTCCACCTGCCTCGTCGACGCCGATCTGCGCCGCCCCGCCGTGGCCCATACCTTCGGGCTCGTCCGGGACGCCGGACTGACCAACGTGCTGATCGGCCAGGCGCGGATCGGGGAAGTGATGCAGAGCGCGGGCGGGCTGTCCGTCCTGACCAGCGGCCCCGTGCCGCCCAACCCCACCGAGCTGCTCGCCTCCGAGCGGATGGCGGAGTTGCTGCGTGACCTCGCCGCCGACTACGAGGCCGTAATCGTCGACACCGCCCCGTTGTTGCCCGTCGCCGACACGGCGGGGCTCGCCACTTTCGCCCACGGCGCACTCCTGGTCGTACGGGCCGGAAAGACCCCGCGCGACCGGGTCAGAGCGGCCGCTGAAGCCCTGCACACGGTGGGAGTGCGGACCCTCGGCGCGGTCTTCAGCATGAGCCCGATGCCGAGGTACGCAGCATATGAATACGGCTACGGAGACCCGTCGGCCGCGGGGCAGACCCCGGCTCCCGTGCCGCCGCGTCCGCGCACCGGGTCGGTACTGTCCCGCGGGGCGGCACTGCTGCGCAGTGCGGCGAAATGACGCGCCTCGACCGCTCAATGTCCTCGACGCGGCGCGCGAGTACGGCGTCGAACGGTTGCTGCTGCTCGGCTCCAGTTGCATCTATAAGACCGGCCTGCGCGAGGGAATCGAAGAGACCTACGTATGGCTGACGTCGCGGCTCGGCTGACCATCCTCTTCGTCTGCACCGGCAATGTGCACCGCTCCCCGCTGGCTGAGCGGCTGCTGGCAGCCAGGCTCCCGGAAGCACGGGTGGGCAGTGCGGGCACCATGGCCCAGCACATCACGGGGATGCACCCGGCGACCCGATCAGTGCTGGAACAACTGGGCGGAAATGGCGTGGGGTTCACGTCCCGGAGGCTGATGCCGGAACTGGTGGCGGAGGCAGATCTCGTACTGGGTCTTGACCTGGAGCACCGGGAGGCGGCCGTACGGCTGTGGCCGGTTGCTTTGCGCAAGTGCTTCACGGTCAGGGAGTTCCTGCGGCTGGCCGGGGCGGGCGGCGAATCGGTGTGGAGATCGCAGTCCGCCCGCGGGGAGGCGGCACCGCCCCGGGAAGTGATCTCCCGAGCCGCGGCCGCTCGCGGCAGCCTGGCGCCTGTCTCGCGGGCTGCGGACGGGATCGCCGATCCCCGCGGAGCCCCGTACGACGTACTGCTGGCCTGCGGGCAGGAAATCGATGGGGTGGCCGCGACTCTGGCCGAGCTGATGCGGGAGCGGGGTCGTGCACAAGGGACCGACTGCTGAGCTTCTCGCCCGAAGGAGCGGGCGACGCAGAGACGGGGCAGGTCGGCTTCGACAAGGCGGGTGGAGGCGACTTCCTGCCGATTGGCGTAATCGGCAAAAGCTGGATTCCGGTGATCCAGTACTCCAGCTATAGATCGTGATCAGGCACGCACTGGTGTTGAGACCAGGCGGGTTCGTTGGGCTGCACCAACTCCGCGGACCAACGGCGCAAGACCGTTTGCCGGTACGCCGGTGCAGCTATCGTCAGCGCATGCAGCCAAAGGTGATCTTCTTTGACCTCGGGGGCGTCGTCTGCCGCTTCCATCCAGAGCGGCGCCTTGCCGCGCTTGGTAGGGCATGCGGGATCACTCCCGAGCAGGTGGAGAGCGGACTCTACGCATCCGGGCTCATCTCACGGTGGGATCTCGGCCTCGATTCTCCCTCGGAGATCCACCGCACGATCCAAGAGAGGCTGGGGTTCCAAGGAAGCATTCGGGCGCTCCAGGAGCTCTGGTGTCGTGCCTTCGAACCGGATCCGAAGGTGCTCACGCTGGCGGACACGGTGCGTCCGCTGCGCACCGCCCTGCTCACCGACAACGACCCCCTGCTGCTGGAAGCACTTCCGGACTTGTTCCCCCAGGTCGCCTCCCGTTTCGATGCCTTGCTGTTCTCCTGTCGTCTGGGAGCTGCCAAGCCCGAGCCGGTGGTGTTCACCCACTCTTGAGGGCCGGTGCGGTAACGGGTCCCAGACATGAAGATCTCGATCTACCGCTGGAGTGCTAGCCGAGGGTGAGGGTGTAGTTGCGGCCTTCTGTCCGGCGGACGACGTAACCGACTGCCTCAAGGCCACCCAGTCGCCGACGCAGGACCCAGGGATTCTCCGGTGCGTCGAACTCCACGCAGAGCACCCGGGGCAGGATCCTCTCTGCCACGATCCAGTCCAGCACCGCACCCTCCGCACCTTCGATATCCATCTTCAGCAGGTCGACATGGTCGTGTCCCAGCTTCTCGGTGAATGTCGCCAGCGAATGGCACTGGGCGTCGAACCCCGGACCGCTGCCGCGGACCTCCGTCGCGGAATGGGAGACATGCGCGGAGTCAGCCGGTGGGTGGAAGTGCAGAACTGCGTCCTCCTTCCAGAGTCCGAAGGGGAGGAAGTGCCATCGGGGTTCGGTGATTCGGCTCGCGTACTCGATGGAGCGCGGTGTGGGATCCATCGCCCATACCTCACAGCCGAACCGTTCAATGAGGGCGAGGTCGAAACTCGCGTCCTCACCGACCCCTGCCGCGTAGACGACCGAGTTTTCGTTGATCAGGCCGGTGGGGATCCACCAGCCCCCGTAATCACTGCCCAGACGTTCCAGATCGTCGCGAGGCAGGATCCGGGTCAGCCGGGGTACGACAACCTCCGCTGCCTTGAGTTTGATCCGTCGGACTAGAAGTGTCACCACGGCCCTTTCGATGGCAGTTCTCGGCAACGGCCGGCGAAGCTCGTCGTTCCGCGTCACCGCCCACCCGGCCACTTGCGAGCCTCGGTGCTGAGCGCGCGGGATGCCACTGGAGTGACCGTCTTGACCGGAACCCTAAGCAGCGTGCGGAAACCCTCCCGGTATTCAAGAACGCTTCCACGGAGGAATCACGCCGTCGGCGTAGGAGGTCGCCGGCGCGAAGTTTATCGGACTTGGATCAGCGCACCGGCCCGGTTTAGCACTTGCGCAGTTTCCGTCTGGTAATGATGGGATGCGCGAGTTGAGGAGTGTTCCGTGCCGTCAGTCTGCATCGCCGTGTTGATGACCAGCCACAATCGACGCGAAAAGACCATGTCGGCGCTTGCCGCGCTCGCAGAACAGCGTGGACTGCCGCAAGACACGGCCGTCCGGACCTATCTGGTTGACGCGGGCAGCACCGACGGCACCCCCGGTGCGGTCCGCGCCACCCACCCGGGAGTACAGGTCACGACGGTCGGCAGTGATGTCTACTGGGGCCACGGCATGCGCATCGCCAGCCGCGGCAGCCGAGGGGCCGACGAGCCGGAATGGGACTACCAGCTCTGGCTCAACGACGATGTGACGCTGGACGGCGACGCCCTGGCCGTACTGCTCGACACCGCCCGCACGGTCGGGTCCAGCAAGGTTGTCGTCGGCGCCGTACGGGCACGGGACGGCCTCCGCACGACGTACTCCGGGCGCCGAGGCCGAGCCCTCGCGCTGGTCGAACCCACTGGACGGCCCGAGCCCTGCGACACGTACAACGGGAACGTGGTGCTCCTGCCCCGCGCCGTGTGGGAACGGGTCGGGGACATCGACGAGGTCTTCCGCCACGGCATGGGGGACTACGACCACGGACTGCGTGCCCGCCGAGCCGGCATCTCCGCCTATGTGACCCCACGCCACGTCGGCAGCTGCGACTACGGCCCGCCCATGACCGGCTCCCGTGAACCGGGCATCGGGGTGCGGGAGGCGCTGCGCCGTGTCACCTCACAGCGCGAACTGCCGCCCCGTCAGTGGTGGGTCTACTGCCTGCGGCACTCCTGGCCGTGGGCCCCGTTGCTGCTGCTCTCCCCTTACGCGAAGACGGCGGCGCGAGCCGCGGTCCGCCGCTCCTCCGCAGAGGGCTGATCCTTTGTCCTTCGACCCGACGACACCGCTGTTCGGCTGCACCGCGTTCCTCCTCGGGGCCGCCCTCATCGCGAGCTTCGTCCGCTGGCCCGGCTGGGCCATCGGTGTGTACACCACCGTTCAGCTCTGGCAGTCGCATCAGTCCATGCCCGGATCCCGGTCGAGCGCGGGCGTGGATCTGCTTCCCACCGACGCGCTGACGGTGTGTCTGCTGGCTGCGTCGCTCATCATCCTCGCGAGGAGGAGCGGGTACCGCGCCCCGTTGGCGCTCCTCGCCCTGCTGTCCCTGACCGCCTGTGCGCTGCTCCGCGGATTCGGGCGCTTCGATGCCCAGACGGTAGGCAACGAGGCCCGGACCCACTTCATCCAGCTCCTGTGCGTCGCGTTCTTCGTCGCCGTCCTCTCTCCGGGCCGGCCGCTGGTGCGCACCGTTGCCCGCGTCTGGGTCGCGGCCGCCTGCGTTCTGTCCCTGCTGGCACTGCTGTGGTGGCTGGAGGCCGGTATCGGCTCCAACTCCGAGCAGGTCATGGTCGACGGGGTGCTCACCAACGCCCGTGCGCTGGGGCCGGCCGAAGCCCTGATCATCGGCCAGGCGGCCGTGTTCCTACTGTGCGGCCGGGGCCTCGCGGGCCCCAGCTTCCTGGCCTGGCCGCTGCTGATGGTCGTCGTCCTGATGCAGCATCGCACCGTCTGGCTGGCCGTCGGCATCATGTTCATCGGCTGGCTGCTGTCGCGCCGTCATCAAGGGGGATCCCGTCTCGCGGCGCTCACCGTCCTGGGCTCCCTGAGCACGCTCGGTCTGCTGGCTGTCTCCTGGGGTCTCGCCGAAGGGGTTACATCGAGCCTCGGGGCTTCCAGTGAGGACGACACGACGCTCGTGTGGCGCGTGGACGGCTGGCTCGCGCTGCTGCCAAGGCTCGATGGAGTGCTGGACTGGCTGGTGGGGCTGCCGTTCGGCTCGGGCTACGACCGCATGATGGACGGGGTCCTCATCACCTTCTCCCCACACAACTACTACCTGGAAGTGCTGCTGCGCCTCGGGCTCCTCGGCGTCGCGGCACTCCTGACGCTGTACGCGACGGCCGGGCGCGCGGCCGGCGCGGACCGCGAGCACGGTCTGCTGATCCGGTTGCTGATCTGCGGCCACCTGGTCTTCATGACCACCTACCCGCTCTTCCCCGAACAGGCCGTGATCCTCGGCCTGCTGGCGGCCTGCGCACGGCCGCGCAACGACGTACCCAGTCCCCGTACGACCCAGGAGTCGCTGTGCCCAACAAGACCGCACTCATCACCGGTATCACCGGTCAGGACGGCTCGTACCTAGCCGAGCTTCTGCACTCCAAGGGCTACCTGGTGCACGGCCTCGTTCGACGCTCGTCCACCATCACGACCCAGCGGATCGACCACCTCTACCAGGACCCGCACGAGCCCGACACCTGGCTGCAACTGCACTACGGCGATCTCGCCGATGGCTCCCGCATCGCCACGCTGCTGGAGCGCATTCAGCCCGAGGAGGTGTACCACCTCGCTGCTCAGTCACACGTCCGGGTCTCCTTCGACGAACCCGAGTTCACCGGCAGCACCACCGGACTCGGCACCACGCGTCTGCTCGAAGCCATCCGGATGACCGGGTTGCCGTGCCGGTTCTACCAGGCATCCAGCTCCGAGATGTTCGGGACGACCGCACCCCCGCAGTCCGAGGGGTCCCCCTTCCACCCGCGATCCCCGTACGCGGCCGCCAAGGTGTACGCGTACTGGATCACCCGCAACTACCGTGAGGCGTACGGCATCTACGCCGTCAACGGCATCCTCTTCAACCACGAGTCCCCGCGTCGGGGTGAGACCTTCGTGACCCGTAAGATCGCCCGCGCCGCGGCGAAGATCGCCAGAGGCGAGCAGCAGTACCTGCATCTGGGCAATCTGGAGGCGCGCCGCGACTGGGGGTACGCGCCCGAGTACGTGGACGCGATGTGGAGGATGCTCCAGCGCGACCAGCCCGACGACTATGTCGTCGCCACCGGCACGAGCTACAGCGTCCGGGACTTCCTCACCTTCTGTTTCGAGCGCGTGGGACTGGACTGGGAGCGCCATGTGCGCTTCGACGAACGGTACTTGAGACCGTCCGAGGTCCCCGCCCTCATTGGCGACGCGTCCAAGGCGGAACGCGAGCTCGGCTGGCGGCCGACCGTTCTGACTCCCGAACTGGCCCGCATCATGACCGACGCGGAGCTGGGCGCCCCAATCCCGGGAGCTCGGACGCTGTGACCCGGCTCGCCGGCCTGGATCCCAGCGACGAGCCCGCGCCACGGCCGACGGGCGCGAGCGCATCCGTGCCGGCGCAGGGCGTCGGCACGGCGCGGACCCTCTCCCCACCGGACCACGGCCCGGCGGCGCTCTTCGCGCGGCGCCCGCTCCCGGCCGGCGAACCCACCGGATGACCAGCGCCCGCTCCGCCGTGCACAGCCTGCTGTGGAACTTCGCGGGCGCCGCGCAGGCCGTCATCCTCCAGCTCGGCTACACCGCTCTGACCGCACGGCTCGTGGAGCCCGACGCCTTCGGGGCGTACGCCATCGCGACCGCCGCACTCGGAATCCTCGCCTACTTCGCCAACGGCGGCGTGTCCGTCTGCCTGCTCCGAGCCCGCCGGCTCACCCGGCCGCTCACCCGCCTTGCCCTGCGCACGACCGCGGTCACCGGCTGCTGCTGCTTCGTGGCCGCGCAGCTCGCCGCACCGGCCGTCGGCCTGCTCTGGGACATGGAAGGGCTGGTGTCACTCGTGCGGCTGTTGAGTGCTCAGTTCCTCGTCACTCCCATGTCCCTCGCGGCCACGGCCGCCCTGCGGCGCTGCGGACATGCGGCGCGAGTGGTGCGTCTGGAACTGCTGGGCCAGGCCTCGGGGTTCGGCCTCTCCCTCGCACTGCTGGTGGCCGGCTGGAGCCCGTACGGCCTCGCGGTCGCCACACCGCTCGCCGCGGCCGTGGTACTCGCCGGATCGCTGCGGCTGCTCGCCGCACAACCTCTGCCGGACGGGCCGCGTCCCCCACTGGCGGAGCTGCTCGGTCCGTCCACCTTCTTCACCGGTTTCAGCCTGGTGCAGTACGGGTGCAACACCGCTCCCCTGTGGCTTGTCGGCGCCATGTTCGGTCCGGCCGCAGCCGGGTACTACTCGCGGGCATCCCTCTTCACCCAGCTTCCGGTGGCAATGCTGGCCCAGGGCATCAACCGTGCGGCTGCGCCCGCCCTCACCGAGTCACGCGGCCGCAAGGGCGAGTACGACACGCTGTGCGGGGCCTCGGCCATCGGCCTGATCGGGTTCGGTGCCATCGCCGGTGTCGGTCCCGCCCTGCTCGGTGTGCTGCTCGGCCCCGGCTGGGAGTCCGCTGCGCGGCTCGTGCCGCTGCTCGCGGTGGGCGCGGCGTTCTCCCTGCTGGCCTGGGTCGGTGACTCCATCAACCAGGTGCGGCAGGCCCCGGGCGCCATGGTGGGTTCCCAGCTCGCTGCCGTGCTGGCTATCGCGTGCGGCCTGGTCGCCGCGTTCCGGCAGGAGAGTCTGTCCGTGCTTCTGGCAGCCGCGGTGGCCGGCCCACTCGCCGCGCACGCCGTCCAGCTGGTGTGCTGGGGCGGCCCTCTGGCCAACTCCGTGCTGCGGGCGCACGCAGCGCATGCCGCGGTGGGCGGCGCCGTCTTCGGGGTCTGCCACGCGGGCCTCGTCCAAGGCCCGTATCTTGGACTCGTTGCTGCACTGCCGCTCGTCGCCGGGGTCGCGCTCCTTCGGGACAGGCTGCCCGCCTACGCGATGGCGCGCCGACGAGGCCTGATCCGTCTCGGCAGAGGCGCCGTTGGCTCGCATGCTGTCGCCCGCTCCTCGGACCGGTCGTGAGACGGCCGGCCCGGCCCCACTCTGTGCGCGTGCTGTGCGTCGAGCCGATGGAGGACGTCCGGGCCGGCGCCCGGGAGCTGTTCGCAGTGTCCGGTCACGCACTGCCGTGGACGAGGCATTCCAGACCACGGGCGAACCTGTCGGCCATCGCTTCGACCGTGTAACGCGTCGCGTCGGCGCGGCAGGCACGCCGCAGGGAAGCCAACCGGTCGGGATCGGAGAGGAGCGCGGTCACGGCCGCCGCATAGCAGTCGGCGTCGCCGTCGACCACCAGGGCGTTGCGCCCGTTTTCCAGATACTCGAACTCCGGGCTGTGCAGGGGCCAGACACAGGTCACCAGCGGTGTTCGGAGCGCGAAGGAGTCCACCGCGCAGAGTCCGACGGTTCCCGGCATCAGCATGACGTCGGCGGCAGCGCCGAGCAGCGCCTTGTCCCCGTCATGGGCGTGCCCCACATGGACGACCGGGCCGCCGGCGGCCGCCACCAGATCTCGTTGGGCGCCGTCGCCCGCGACCAGCAGCCGGAAGCCGGGGACACGGCGGGCGATCGCCTCGGCCGCGGCCAGCAGGAAAGGGATTCGCTTGTTCCGGTCGAGCCCGCCGATGTACAGCCCGGTCAGCCCGGGGTTCAGCCCGTACCGTTCACGCAGGGCCGCCACCTCGGCGTCCGTGACCGCGTCGCGCGCCGCGGCCAGTGACCGGGTGTCGAGTGCGTTCTGCACCACCGTGACCCGCTGCGGCGGCATCCCGGCCCGCACCGCGTACTCACCGCCCGCGTCGGTGTACGCGAAGAACCAGTCGGCCCTGCGGGTCAGCGCCGCCTTGGCCCATCGCTCCGGCATGCGGTGCCGCCTGCTGTAGGTCCGCCCGTGCCCCCACAGTGCGACCCGCGTCCTGCGGCGTCGACGGGCGAGCAGCGGGTACGCATCGAGCTGGTGCAGCGCCTGGGGCAGCACGAGCGCGTCACAGGAGCGCGCCAGTGCGCCGAGCGGACGCCACACGATGCGGCGCCCGCCGATCCACAAGTCACGCTGCGGGAGCTCGATCGCTCCGGGCAGCGTGACACTGTCGCGGCGGTCCACCCAGTAGCCGGTCGGCGTACCGTGAGCGATCGCCAACTCGATGTCGAGCTCCTCCAGTTGATCGGCGAGCCGGGCATAGAAGGGCAGCCGGTAGGAGGTCATGTACGGCTGCACGAAGACGACACGAGCCCTTTTCATACCGGCTCCAGGGGCATGGCCGTACCGAGGAGTTCTCCGTAGAGCCGCACCATCCGTCCGGCCCAGACCTCTTCGCTGTACGCCTCCTCGTACACCCGTCGGCAGTGGGCGCGCAGACCCGGGAAGCTGCTGCCCACCTCGCGCAGCACTCGGGCCAGCGGCTCCTCCCAGCCGATCACGGCGCCGGTGCCCTCGGCCCGCACCGCGACGTGCGTCGCGGAACCTTCGAAGGCGAGCACGGGAAGGCCGGCGGCGAGCGCCTCGATGTACACCAGCGGCATGCCCTCGTACCAGCGGCTGGGGAAGACGAGGCCGCGGTAGCCCGGCAGTCTGTGCCGAAGCTCGGTGCGGCCGAGCACGCCGTGGAACCGCACCGAGCGGGGTGCGGCGGCGCGGCAGTCCTTTTCCAGCGGACCGTTGCCGATGACGTCCAGCGGTGCGTCGGCCGGCCAACGGCGGAGAAGGTCGAGGATGCCCTTCTCCGCGGTGAGCTTGCCCGCATACACCCAGCGTTCCCCGGGCTCGACGGCCGGGCCGTCCACCGACGGCACGAAGTTGGGGATGAGCGCCATGCGCCGCTCGTCCACCCCGGCGCGGGCATAGGTGGTGCGGCCGAGCTCGGAGAGGACCACGATCCGGTCGGCGCGGCGCAGCAGCGGGTCGGCGGCCGCTCCGCCACGCCCCGCCCAGGCGAGCGGGAGTGTGGCGAGCCGGGAACCGCGGTAGCAGCCGGCGCGCAGCCCGGCCCAGCGGTCCCCGTCCACGCACCTGGTGCAGATCGCGCCGTCGCGGTAGAGCGTCGCCGCCGCGCAGATCGGGCGGAAGTTGTGCAGCGTCGTCACGAGCGGACCACGCCATCCGGCCAGCCAATCGCGGCCGAAGTTGGGGAAGAGGTTGTGTACGTGCACGATGTCGGGGGAGAAGGCCCGCAGTTCGGGAAGGGGGGAGCGGCCACGCCCGCCGGCCACCGTGACCGCGCACCGGACCGCGTGCAGCGGGCGGGTCCTCAGTTCGTCGGTGTGCGCGGCGACCATCCGTACTTCGTGCCCGGCCCTGCGCAGCGCCTCCGCGTGGTCGAGGGGAGCCTCGTTCTCACCACCGGGGGCGGAGGTGCTGTAGAAACTGTGCACCAGGGCGATCCGCAGCGGCCTCATACGTATGCCGCCTCTCGTGAGCGGAAGAGCACCACGTCGCACTGGAGCATCTGACCGGACTGCGGGTCGGTGAAGCCGGGGATGACGGACATCGGGGTGAGACCGAGATCCGACTGGAGCAGGTTCAACGCCTCGTTGAAGAGCAGCCCGCCCTCGTACAGCGGAACGAAGGACGTCTCGGTCTGGATGCCGAGGCAGTCCGCCGCGTGGGCGCCCGCACCGCGCAGCACGTGTGCCTCGTATCCCTGGACGTCCATCTTGAGAAAGACCCGCTCGCCCGGGACGACGATCTGCTCCCACAGATCGTCGAGCCGGCGGATCTCGGCCGTCTGCTCGCCGGTGTAGCCGGCGTGCGGGGCCGCCCGCGAGTGACGTTCCAGCATCGGGAGCACCGAACTGCTGGCACCCGCGTTGCCGGCGACGTTCATCATGATGGTGCCGGTGTGGTCGCCGAGCGCGTACGGCAGCACGGTCCAGGCGGGGTCGGACGAGGCCCGGCGGCGCAGTTCCGCACGCGGCCCGCTCAGCGGCTCGAAGGAGACGATGCGGCCCTGATAGCCGCTGCGACGCAGCATCGTCCCGTATCCACCGCTGTGTGCGCCTGTGTCGATGACCAGGTCGATCCCGAACTGTCCCATGAGCTGGACGAGTTGCGGGCCTGACCAGGTCGCCGGGTAGCGGGCGATGTCGATGCCTAGACGCTGTACGGCGCTGCGTACGCGGTGGAGGAGGGTCACGGTCGTACTGCTCCTTTGCGTGGCTGCCCGGAGAAGTCGGCGATTTCCTGTAGCACCCGCCGCCGCGGGTGGCCAAGAATGTCGAGGGATTCGCGCATCGCCGTGTCGGGCCGAGGTTCGGGTGATGCCGGAGCCGAGCTGGAACGGCATCTCCGTGAATCACCAACACCTTAGTGGCCTTTACTCGCGTGCACGGCACATGACACGACTGGCTCCCCACCCGTCCGGAAAACCCTCCACGTTCAGTGGTGAATTGCATCCCCCGGAGGAATCAGGAAGCACCTTCGGGTGACGGCGACCGGGGAACGTGCGGCGGCCTGAAGGTCATCGAAAGATTCGGCCTAGCGTGCTGGGCGTGGCCAATGCGAAGAGCATCATCAAATCAGTGATCGGTCCGCTGAACCGTCCGGTTGCCCAGTCCCGGCTCGCCCTGGCCGTGAAGTCGCCGCCCCCCTTGAAGATCGAAATCGGCAGCCACGCAGCCCGACGCCCGGGCTGGATCTGCACCGACATCTCCTGGCGTACACGGCACTACCTGGATGCCACGAGGAGGTGGCCGGTCCGCACCGCCTCGGCGAGCCATGTCTACGCGGACAACATGATCGAGCACATCCGCCTGGAGCCCAATCGCCGCATGTTCCGTGAGGCGCATCGCGTACTCGTCCCGGGTGGACGCATCAGGTTGTCCACTCCGGATGTGGAACACGTGGTCCGGCTCTACACGGCAGACGACCAGGAGACCCGACAGGAGATGGAGAGGTGGCGCCGGAAAGGCTACGAGATCCATCACCCCATCGACCTGCTGCGCACGACTTTCCAGGATTGCGGCCATCACATCGGATACCTCTGGGACTTTCCCACCCTGGCGGCCGAACTCGAATCGGCCGGTTTCAAGAATGTCCGCCGCTGTGCGCCAGGACAGAGCGACGACCCCGATCTCAGGAACCTCGAGCTCCGCCCCGACTTCGCTCTGACCGTGGAGGCGGAGGCGACCGGCTGAGATCCGGCCGCCGACCCCGGTCAGCCCGGCAGCGTTCTGGCGCCGCATCAGGCGACGTTCGTCCTGTTGTTGTCCCATGCCATTGAACACCCGCAGCGGGAACGAATCGCTGCGGTGCGGCTGTTAGACCGTGTCCTATGTGGTGAGGCGGGCGACTCGTTTGTAGCACCCTTGCGGGCGATCCGGACTCCGATCCGCTTGCCACGAAGCCATCTGCGCAGGTCGGCCGGTCATACGCCTTGTCTGCATGGAGGCGTCGGGGCTTGAAGTAGTGGCCGCTGTGAGGGTCGTGTCTCGTTTGGCGACCCTCGACCATGGGCTTCAGCCCTTCGCTGTCGTGGGTGTTGCCGGCGGAGATGCCGACGAGGAGGGGCAGTCCGTTCGCGTCCGACAGGACGCCCATACGATCTCGGCCTCCCGGACCGTCCGGCATCGCGCAGGCCATCGATGCCTCGGGCGGTGAACCGCCCGCGCCACTTGCGCACCGTGTTCACGCTGACCGCAAGCTTCCGGGCGAGCGCACCGTTGGCCATCCCGTCGGCCGCCGTGAGCACGATCCGGGCCCGCAGGACCGCCCGCACCTCGGACTTCGCCGATGCCACCGTCCGCACTAACAGCTCGCGCACCTGCGCATCCAGCTTCACCGCAACTGCCAACCCCGCCCGCCGCCCACCCGTCACGGCCAATGATCAGGGCGGACTGTATGTGCGCCCGGAAGGATGGGCCTATGCCTAAGAGTCCCCGGAATCGATGCAGCACCACCGGCGCCGGCGCCTGAACCGCCATGCCCGCGAGCGGTGGCCGAAGAAGGACAACATCCTGCCCAGTGGACTGCCCGCCAGCTCCCCGCAGAAAGCCCTTGACTGCCCATGAACGTCTTGGAGCAGCAATAGCATGCCGCCATGCCACATGATGATCTGATGATCCGTCCCGCCTACGCGACGGATGGCCCGCCGTTGATCGCGCTCGACCGTGCTGGCTGGTCCTGGCTGAGCGAGGTCACGCCGCAGCGGGCCGAGGACGCGGTGATGTTCAACGAGCAGTGCCCAGCAGAGGACTTCCTGGTGGCCGAACTCGCCGGCCGGGTGGTCGGCTACATCCGCCAGGTCCCGGCGACCCCACTCGCCAGCAACAAACACGTCCGGCAGATCAGGGGCCTGCAGGTATCCACTGATGTCCGCGGCCGCGGCGTCGGTCAGGCCCTGGTCGAGGCCGCCTGCTTGGCCGCCCGGGCCCAGGACGCCCGCCGGATTTCGCTGCGCGTGCTCGGCCACAACGTCCCGGCGCGCCGGCTGTACGAGCGGTGCGGGTTCCGGGTCGAGGGCGTGCTACCGGAGGAGTTCCTGCTGGACGGCGTTTACGTGGACGACATCCTGATGGGCCGCCGGCTAGACGGCTGACCTACCCGAGCGCCCGGGGTGACCGGCCCGGGTGCCCGAACTCCATGGTGAAACCACCTGAAGGTTGCGCATGCCGACGGCGAGCCGGTGGACACCCCCTCAACGAACTTCTGCGGAGCAGCACTAGTGCCGCATCAGGCAACGTTCGCCCTGTCGACGACCTCGCGTAGCCGTTTGTCGGCAGCGTGCTTGTTCCGCCAGATGATGTAGCGGCGAATCATGCTTCCCTGCTCCTTGTGGCTGGCGTGGTCGGTGCCATTCAGCGCGAAGTAGCGCAGCGGGTGAACTGGGCCTCGATGCGGTTCAGCCACGAACTGTTGGTCGGGCCGTAGGCAGACTCGACGTTGTTGGCCGCGGCCCAGTCACCGACCCGGGCGTTCTTCTTCGTGGTCAGGTGCGGGCAGAAGTTGTCGAGCACGATCGCGACGCGGATCTCCGGCGGGTAGAGACTGCGCAGGTAGCGGCAGAATTCCAGTAACCTCGTCCGGTTCTTCCTCGGCTTGATGTGCCCGTAGAGCTTGTCCTTGCCCAGGTCGTAGGCGGCGAACAGGTGACTGACCCCGTGCGGGCGGGTGTAGGTCGCCCGCCGCCGGGGCCGGGGCTCGCGGTCGGGGTCCTTATGCCGCCCGCCGTGCTCGGCCCACTGCCGCCCTGGGTGGGGCTGGAGGTTGAGCAGCCCGTGACTTTCCAGGTCTTTATGCGTGTGAATGTCACCTCGGTGATCTTCGCCACCGGCATGCCTTGCGCGGACAACAGCACCATCCGAGCCCGCCGCCAGGCCACCACCGACCCGGTACCCCTGCGGATGATCCACGACAGGCGCTGCCCCTCGTCATCGTCGATCTCCCGAACCTGAACTCTCCCGGCCGCGCCGGCCAGTGTTCGCCGAACGCGCCGATCGGAAACGGATGCCGATCGGCGCGTCCGCGGACTGAAAGCGGCGGTATCAGGCGAGGTGCCGGGAGAAGAACCTCAGTGTGCTGTCCAGCTCGAAGGCCGGGATTTCCCCGTGCTTGCCGGGATTGGCGTGCAACGTCTTCTCGGCTGAGGCCAGTGCATCGAACAGTGCCAGACTCTGGTCACGCGGTACCCGCTCATCGTCCCACTGCACCAGGAACTCCACCGGGACAGTGATGAGCGCGGCGTCCTCGGCCGAGGCCAAGACCCCACCAAGACCCAACACCGCCGCGCGGACCCGGGGTTCCGCGGCAACAAAGGGAATGCCGAGCCCACACCCCAGCGAGACCCCCCAGTAGCCCACCGGACCAACGCCGACATGCTCGAGTTGCTGGACCGCGTCCAAGACCGCCTGCCATTCCGGGACGGTCTGGCGGGCCACGAGCGCCTGGAAGCCGGCAATCAGCGGAGCCAACTCCTCCCCGGCCTCCACGCGAGCCTGGTTCTCGGTCGCGATCCGGTCGTACTCCTCAACCTTCGGCCGGTCGCCATGGGCGGGCACATCGACTGCCACGACCGCGAAACCACACTCGGCCACGAAGCGGCGCGCACGGGCCAGGATGCCGGGGGCCTTCTTGTGCTGACCGCCGCCATGCCCCATCAGGATCAGGGGGCGAGTGCCGGCAGCGTCCGGTGTCCACAGCACGCCGGGAATCTCGCCAAGGGTAAAGAGCTGTTCGCGGACACCGTCGGACGATGTCTCAGAGGTGAAGCGCATAGCGTTTCAAGCCTTTCGGGATGCCTTCTGCGCGCACTCCCTAGGCCATGCGGGAGAGGGAGGCCCGACCTGTCACAGCGTTGATCAGTCTCACCTCCTCAGTTCGCAGCAGCGCACGGCGGCGCCGAAGGTATCACGAAGGGCTCAACCCGCGTCTGTGCAGGTCCGCGAGAAGGCGAACGTTTCCTGATGCGGCACCAGTTGGCCACTGAACGCTTAGTCAGTCCGCTGGTCAGTCCGCAGGTTGGCGGCCACGGTCAGGCTGCCGGGGACCGTGGTGAACGCGTTGCGCATTTCGGTGGCCAGGTCGCTGCGGGTGGGAGTGTCCGGGCGGTACGTCCATCTGTCGAGTGCGCGGTGGAAGGCGGCAACCAGCAAGTCCAGGGCGAGTTGGGGTCGCAGGTCGTCGGGGGAGGCGAAGTCGAGCCGGCGGTGCAGGGTGTCGAGCGCCGTGCGGCTGGTGCGGTGGCAGAAGTGCAGGCCGTGCGCGTCGATGGAGGGGGTCTCCCTGGCCAGCCGTCGGCTGAGCAGGACGCGGTGGGCCCAGGCTTCCTCGGTCATTCGCTCAAGCGCGGCGAACAGCGCCTGCTGAATCATCTCCGCTACCGGGCGGCCGTCGGGCTCGTGGGTCTCCAGTTCGTCCAGGAAGGCTTGCCACAAGTCCTGCGTCGGCGCCAGGGCCACGTCTTCCTTGCTGGCGAAGTTGCGGAAGAACGTGCGCTTGGAGACGTCTACCGCGTCACAGAGCTCGTCGAGGGTCACCCCGTTGAAGCCGTGCGTGGTGAACAGCTCCAGGGCGGCGTCGATCAGCGCCTGTCGCGTGCGCAGCTTCTTTCGCTCGCGCAGCGGGAGCCGGTTGTTGTCGGTCGTCGGAAGCTCAGCAGTCACGGTCCAATCGTACCCAAGAGGCAAGCGCCCCTTGCGCGCTTATGCCACTGGGTGGCATAACTGTGGTTCTTGATCTTCCTCGAAGGGTGCAACCCCATGCGTGCTCTGCTCGTTGACCGCTCCGCTCCCACCGGACTGCGCCTCGCTCAGGTGCCCGATCCCGAGCCGGCCCCACACCAGGCTCTGATTCGGGTGACGGCGACCTCCCTCAACTACGGCGAAGTACGGTTCGGCCTGCGAGAAGCGCCCGACGGCGCCGTCCTCGGCTGGGACGCGGCCGGTGTGGTGGAACGACCCGCCGCCGACGGGTCCGGCCCGGCAGCCGGCACCGCCGTCGTTACGCTCGGCATCGACGGCGCATGGGCCGAACTCCGCGCCGTGGACACCGACTGGATCGGCACGGTCCCGCCCGGAGCCGATCCGGGAGCCGCCAGCACGGTCCCCGTCGCCGGAACCAGTGCCCTGCGCGCTCTGCACCGCACCGGCCCGATCCTGGGCAGGCGAATCCTGGTCACCGGCGCCACGGGCGGCACCGGCCGGTATGCCGTGCGGCTCGCCCGCCTCGGTGGAGCACACGTCATCGCGTCCACCGGAGACCCGGACAGGCATGGCGACAGCCTGCGGGAAAACGGGGCGCACGAAGTGGTGGCTGGACCACTCGAGGTCAGGGAACCGGTGGACGGCGTCGTGGACCTGGTGGGCGGCCGGCAACTCGTCGACGCGTACGGCATGCTCGCTCAGGGAGGCACTCTGGTCGCGGTCGGGCACTCCGCGCACCAGGGCGAAACCTTCCCCTACGGAGCCCTCTTCGGCGACCATGGTCGGCACAACCGCTCGATCGTCGCATTCGCCCTGCCGGCTTGCACGGGTCTCGCGCCCGACCTGACCTGGCTTGCCCACCGCGTCGCCGCCGGCGAACTCGCCCCGCAGATCTCATGGCGCAGCGGCTGGGACGGGGTCGCCGAAGCCATCGACGCACTTCTCCACCGCCGGCTCCATGGCAAGGCGGTCCTGGACATCGCCTGATACCGCAGGCGGGTGAGCCCGGCGCCCCTGGCCCGGAGGAGCGTGTGGTGCGCGGTGCCTACGGACCTCGGCCCTCTCCCACCCCCCAGCGTCGTGCGCAGAAGCTCCCGCACACCGCCCGCCGTCAGCCGGGACCGTAGCGACGCCAGGGGTTCGAGGGGCGTGCCCAACAGGCGCGGGTCCCAGCCGGTGGCGTGGCGGGGGTAGCGCGGCGGGCCGAGGCAGAGGCGTTTGGTGATGACGAAACGGGTCTCGTCGGTGGTGTTGGGCTGCGAGGCGTGCAGATGGTCGCCGGCGAACAGCAGGATGTCCCCCGGGTCGAGCTCGATGTCCGCCGGCGGGCCGGTGTGCTGGCCGGGGGTGAGTGTGTGGTGGCCGTCGTGGCTCAGAACCCTCCCGTAGGCGGCGGGGTAGAACACGAGCCCGTTGCCCCTGCGGACCCGGCCCACGACCATCCACAGGTTGATCGAGTTGACGGCGGTGTTGAACCACGAGTCGACGTGCGCGTCCCGCGGCGTCAGGAACCCTTCCAAGGCGGGAGGTTCACCGCCGGGGCCCATGGACCGCAGCGGGGGCATGATGCGGATGCCGAGGTGGCCGCCCAGATAGAGGGGCGCGCCCTGGGGTGCGAGGGCGCGCGCCACATCGTGCAGGACCGTCTCGGCCAGGGGCCTGAGCCGGGTCTCCAGTTCCGTGCGGATCGCCGCGATCCGCGCGGTGTCCGCGTGGTGGTGCAGCCTCTCCAGGGACGCGCCGACCCGATCGGGGTCGGGACCGGGCAGCGCCCGCGCGACGGCCAGGAGCGTCTCGCGCCGGATGGCCTCCAATACTCCGCCACGCTGCAGGCCGCCCTTGATCGCGATCAGCGCGCCGTCCAGGACGTGGCGCAGCGATACCGGCAGGGAGTCTTCGGCCGCGGCCACCGCGTGCACCGCCGCCGGCAGCGGCTGGGCCGGGTCGGTGCGCCCGTAGGGCGCGCTCACCGGCGTACTCCCGCCATGGCCAGGATCCCGTCGTGCAGCGCCGTACGGGGACGGAAGCCGAACGCCAGCGAGGCGACGGTGATGTCGGCGCCCGTGTGCCGTGCGTCGCCGGGCCCCGCGGCGCGCGGGACGACGTGCACCGGCCCCACGGCGCACTCGAAGGCCGCGATGGCCTGCTTCATGGACACGGGGGAGCCTCCGCCGAGGTTGGCGACGCCGGTGAACCCCGAGCGCGCCGCGTTCCGGATGCCGGCGACGGCGTCGAGGACGTAGGTGAAGTCGCGCGTCTGCTCCCCGTCGCTGTACAGCGGGAAGGGGGCGCCGCCCGACGCGGCGTCGAGGAGACGGGCGAAGGCCATGTCGGGGCGTTGCCGGGGCCCGTAGACGGTGAACAGCCGCAGACAGGCGGTGGGCAGGCCGTAGGCGTCGCGGTAGAGCTCGCAGAGGTGCTCGCCGGCGAGTTTGGTGACCCCATAGGGGGAGACGGGCCGTGGGCAGGCCGTCTCGGACGTGGGACAGCTCCGGGCGTCGCCGTAGACCGAGGAACTGGAGGCGTAGACGAAGCTGCGGATGTGCCAGGTGCGTACGGCCTCCAGCAGGGCGTGGGTGGCCAGCACGTTCCGGGCGTTGTAGAGCGGGAACTCCGCTCCCCACGAGGGCCGCACCCCGGGCTGGCCCGCCAGGTGGTAGACGGCGTCCGTGCCGTCGAGGAGCGGTTCGAGGTCGGCGGTCAGGAGATCGGCACGGTGGAAGGTGAACCCCGGGCGGCTGGTCAGATCGCGCAGGTTGCGCTTCTTGAGCGCGGGGTCGTAGAAGTCGGTGCGTGCCCTGCGCGGCTGTCCGGGGCGCCGGAGAGCGCGGCCGGGTCGAGAGCCGGCACGCCGCGCCGCCGCCAGTCCTCGTAGGAGCCCACCCACCGTGGGTCGGCCTCGGCCCGCCGCCCGGCCAGGATGTTGCCCATCCGCTCCAGCAGCTCGCCCCGGGCCCGCCGGGCGACGTCGGCGGGATCGTCCCCGGCGGCGCTGCCCACGACCACGTCATCGGAACCGTGCGCCCCGGTCGTGCCTGCCGGGCCAGGGGTGCCCGTCGTGCCTGCCGTACCGGCCGGGGCGAACTCGGCCGACCGGGCCGCCGTCCGAGCGAAGACGATGCCCGGGCTCTCCGCGAACGGTGTGAAGACCTGCGGCTCCCAGCGCCGTACCGGTGTGGCCGGGGTGTGCCCTGACGTGGACATCATGCCTCCCGGCACAGTCTGGCGAGCACCGTCGTCGCCACGATTTGACCAAAGGCCCCGTCCGCGCACAACGGTGCGTCCGCCCGCCCGAAGCGCGGCGACGGCGTGAATTGACCGGTCGCGAGGCGCGGTTGAAGGAGGCCCGGCAGTCTGGCACGGTGACTGCAGCCGGTCCGGCTCGGACCTGCCGGAGCCACGTCCCGTCCATTCGCCGGGGAGGCCGACCGTGACAGCCGAAGGTACAGACCGGCCCGATCCCGTCCCGCCGCCCTCTCAGTCGCCCCGTACAAACGGGCGCCGTACCAAGCCGAAAGTCTTCGGCATCGGCCTCTCGCGCACCGGACCTCCCTCACCAGCGCCCTGCACACGCTGGGGTTCGACGTGGTCCACTACCCGTCCGATCCCGCCACCTACGCGACCCTCTTGGCCGGCACCGCCCGCTTCCCGCTGCTCGACCGGTACGACGGGATCACCGACATCACCGTCGCGCACTGCTACCAGGACCTGGACCTGCTGTGGCCGGGGGCGAAGTTCGTCCTCACCGTCCGCGAGGAGGAGAGCTGGCTGCGCTCCTGCCGCAAGCACTGGGAACGGCCCATCGAGAGCAAGGCGGACCGCGGCCGGGTCTACGTGGAGCTCCAGCGCTTCCTACGGGCCGCGGTGTACGGCTGCCACGATTTCCACCCGGAACGGTTCCGCCGGGTGGCCCGGCAACACACCGCGGAGGCGCTGCGCCACTTCGCCGCCCGCGACGACGATCTGCTGACGCTCGACATCGCCGCCGGACAGGGGTACGAACTGCTCGCCCCCTTCCTCGGCGTTCCGCCACCGGACGAACCCTTTCCGCACCACAACAAGACGGCTGCCGCCGGAAGCCCGCGATAGGAAAGGACCACCGTGCCCACGCACGCCACCACCCCGACGCCGCGCGGCCGCCACCACAGCGCCACGCCGGAGCCGCCGACCAGGCCCGCGGCGAAGCCGGACATCACCACGCCCCAGGCGCCGGCGCCGCCCAAGACGCGCCGCCCGTACACCGGCCCGAGCACTTGGTAGCCGGTCATCCACACCGGCAGGATCAGAGCCGACTGCCAGGTTATGACCACCAGCCAGCGCCGCGACCGGAAGTCCGCCCGTCCGTCGCGCAGCTGGTGCCGGAAGTCCGCCCGCGGCGCGGGCACGGTACCGCGGACGGTCAGCGGCGCGAGCAGCACCGCCGCACCGGCGAACGACAGGGCGTCGCAGGCGATGACCGAGGGCGGCCCGGCACCCACCACCAGCGCGGCCCCGACCGCCGGGCCGCCCACCCGCACCGCGGTCTGCCCCAACCTCAGCAGCGCGTTCGCCGCTGCTCGCATCTCCGCCGGAACGATGTCCGCCAGGAGACCCGAGGACGCCGGCAGGAAGAACGCCGAGGCCGCTCCGCACACCGCCGCCAGCAGCGCCAGATGCCAGAGGCACGCCAGGTGTAACCACAACAGCAGTGCGGCACTCGCTTGGGCAGCCGCGGAGACCACGTTCGCCACCACCATGATCCGCACGCGCGGCCACCGGTCCGCCCCCACCCCGCCGAGGAACAACAGCAACGCTTGCGGAAGGGTGCCGCACGCGAGCACCAGCCCGAGTCCGCCGCCGTCACCCTCACCGGGCAGCCCCAGCACCGCGAAGGCCAGGCCGACCGGTGCGATCGCCCCGCCCGACCAGCTCAGCAGACGCGCCGCGAAGTGCACCCGGAAACGCGCCACCCACAAGGGCGCCCACGCCCGACGGCCCTGCATGCCCCGCACTGGCCCGAACACCTCTCCGTCGACCTCCGCCGGCTCCTCACCACGTACGGCGGCCCCGGCTTTCCTTCGCGATCAACGAATCGGCGTGTGCCCCGACATGGTTTCCGGGAAAGGACAGTGAGGGTGGCAAGGTACAGGCGGATCTGCTGGGCGCCCGGTCTGCGACTGTCCATCCGGCTGGCACCCGTACGCGAAGGGGCGCTTCCCTGATGGCTGGTGGCGCATGCTGTTCCTAGCCTCAAGCCATGATCTCTACTCGT
>NZ_JBVKAP010000022.1:0-5156 GCF_055639315.1 Streptomyces sp. NPDC039465
AAGGAAGCGTCCGTTCCTTGAGAACTCAACAGCGTGCCAAAAGTCAACGCCAGATATGTTGATACCCCGTCTCCATCACGGAGATGAGGTTCCTTTGAAGAAAAACACAGCGAGGACGCTGTGAACCGGAAGGATTATTCCTCCTCCCGGTTCCGCTCAACGCGAGTGTCACACCCGATTACGGGTAAACATTCACGGAGAGTTTGATCCTGGCTCAGGACGAACGCTGGCGGCGTGCTTAACACATGCAAGTCGAACGATGAACCTCCTTCGGGAGGGGATTAGTGGCGAACGGGTGAGTAACACGTGGGCAATCTGCCCTTCACTCTGGGACAAGCCCTGGAAACGGGGTCTAATACCGGATAACACCGGCCTCCGCATGGGGGCTGGTTGAAAGCTCCGGCGGTGAAGGATGAGCCCGCGGCCTATCAGCTTGTTGGTGGGGTGATGGCCTACCAAGGCGACGACGGGTAGCCGGCCTGAGAGGGCGACCGGCCACACTGGGACTGAGACACGGCCCAGACTCCTACGGGAGGCAGCAGTGGGGAATATTGCACAATGGGCGAAAGCCTGATGCAGCGACGCCGCGTGAGGGATGACGGCCTTCGGGTTGTAAACCTCTTTCAGCAGGGAAGAAGCGAAAGTGACGGTACCTGCAGAAGAAGCGCCGGCTAACTACGTGCCAGCAGCCGCGGTAATACGTAGGGCGCAAGCGTTGTCCGGAATTATTGGGCGTAAAGAGCTCGTAGGCGGCTTGTCACGTCGGATGTGAAAGCCCGGGGCTTAACCCCGGGTCTGCATTCGATACGGGCAGGCTAGAGTGTGGTAGGGGAGATCGGAATTCCTGGTGTAGCGGTGAAATGCGCAGATATCAGGAGGAACACCGGTGGCGAAGGCGGATCTCTGGGCCATTACTGACGCTGAGGAGCGAAAGCGTGGGGAGCGAACAGGATTAGATACCCTGGTAGTCCACGCCGTAAACGTTGGGAACTAGGTGTTGGCGACATTCCACGTCGTCGGTGCCGCAGCTAACGCATTAAGTTCCCCGCCTGGGGAGTACGGCCGCAAGGCTAAAACTCAAAGGAATTGACGGGGGCCCGCACAAGCAGCGGAGCATGTGGCTTAATTCGACGCAACGCGAAGAACCTTACCAAGGCTTGACATATACCGGAAACGGCCAGAGATGGTCGCCCCCTTGTGGTCGGTATACAGGTGGTGCATGGCTGTCGTCAGCTCGTGTCGTGAGATGTTGGGTTAAGTCCCGCAACGAGCGCAACCCTTGTTCTGTGTTGCCAGCATGCCCTTCGGGGTGATGGGGACTCACAGGAGACTGCCGGGGTCAACTCGGAGGAAGGTGGGGACGACGTCAAGTCATCATGCCCCTTATGTCTTGGGCTGCACACGTGCTACAATGGCCGGTACAAAGAGCTGCGATGCCGCGAGGCGGAGCGAATCTCAAAAAGCCGGTCTCAGTTCGGATTGGGGTCTGCAACTCGACCCCATGAAGTCGGAGTTGCTAGTAATCGCAGATCAGCATTGCTGCGGTGAATACGTTCCCGGGCCTTGTACACACCGCCCGTCACGTCACGAAAGTCGGTAACACCCGAAGCCGGTGGCCCAACCCCTTGTGGGAGGGAGCTGTCGAAGGTGGGACTGGCGATTGGGACGAAGTCGTAACAAGGTAGCCGTACCGGAAGGTGCGGCTGGATCACCTCCTTTCTAAGGAGCACATAGCCGACTGCGAGCGAATGACTCGCACGGTTGCTCATGGGTGGAACGTTGACTATTCGGCACTCTCGATGTTCGTGGACTGTTAGTACTGCTTCGGCGTGGAACACAGGACAGGGACGGCGAGGGTGCCGGGCACGTTGTTGGGTATCTGAGGGTACGGCCGTCTGGTCGTTGCCTTCGCGATGCCGGCCCCAGTGAACTTCACTCTTCGAGTGGAGGTGATGGGTGGCTGGTCGTTGCTTGAGAACTGCACAGTGGACGCGAGCATCTGTGGCCAAGTTTTTAAGGGCGCACGGTGGATGCCTTGGCACCAGGAACCGATGAAGGACGTGGGAGGCCACGATAGTCCCCGGGGAGCCGTCAACCAGGCTTTGATCCGGGGGTTTCCGAATGGGGAAACCCGGCAGTCGTCATGGGCTGTCACCCATACCTGAACACATAGGGTATGTGGAGGGAACGAGGGGAAGTGAAACATCTCAGTACCCTCAGGAAGAGAAAACAACCGTGATTCCGGGAGTAGTGGCGAGCGAAACCGGATGAGGCCAAACCGTATGCGTGTGATACCCGGCAGGGGTTGCGCATGCGGGGTTGTGGGATCTCTTTTTCATCGTCTGCCGGCGGTGAGACGAGTCAGAAACCGTATGGATAGGCGAAGGACATGCGAAAGGTCCGGCGTAGAGGGTAAGACCCCCGTAGCTGAAATTCATGCGGCTCGTTTAAGAGACACCCAAGTAGCACGGGGCCCGAGAAATCCCGTGTGAATCTGGCGGGACCACCCGCTAAGCCTAAATATTCCCTGGTGACCGATAGCGGATAGTACCGTGAGGGAATGGTGAAAAGTACCGCGGGAGCGGAGTGAAATAGTACCTGAAACCGTGTGCCTACAAGCCGTGGGAGCGTCGCATGCAAGCTTGCTTGCATGTCGTGACTGCGTGCCTTTTGAAGAATGAGCCTGCGAGTTTGCGGTGTGTTGCGAGGTTAACCCGTGTGGGGAAGCCGTAGCGAAAGCGAGTCCGAATAGGGCGATTCAGTAGCGCGCTCAAGACCCGAAGCGGAGTGATCTAGCCATGGGCAGGTTGAAGCGGAGGTAAGACTTCGTGGAGGACCGAACCCACCAGGGTTGAAAACCTGGGGGATGACCTGTGGTTAGGGGTGAAAGGCCAATCAAACTCCGTGATAGCTGGTTCTCCCCGAAATGCATTTAGGTGCAGCGTCGTGTGTTTCTTGCCGGAGGTAGAGCACTGGATAGGCGATGGGCCCTACCGGGTTACTGACCTTAGCCAAACTCCGAATGCCGGTAAGTGAGAGCGCGGCAGTGAGACTGTGGGGGATAAGCTCCATGGTCGAGAGGGAAACAGCCCAGAGCATCGACTAAGGCCCCTAAGCGTACGCTAAGTGGGAAAGGATGTGGAGTCGCAGAGACAACCAGGAGGTTGGCTTAGAAGCAGCCACCCTTGAAAGAGTGCGTAATAGCTCACTGGTCAAGTGATTCCGCGCCGACAATGTAGCGGGGCTCAAGCGTACCGCCGAAGTCGTGTCATTCATACAATAGGTCCAACGACCGTATGGATGGGTAGGGGAGCGTCGTGTGCCGGGTGAAGCAGCCGCGGAAGCGAGTTGTGGACGGTTCACGAGTGAGAATGCAGGCATGAGTAGCGATACACACGTGAGAAACGTGTGCGCCGATTGACTAAGGGTTCCTGGGTCAAGCTGATCTGCCCAGGGTAAGTCGGGACCTAAGGCGAGGCCGACAGGCGTAGTCGATGGACAACCGGTTGATATTCCGGTACCCGCTTTGAAACGCCCAATATCGAGCCCATTAATGCTAAGGCCGTGAAGCCGTTCCGGACCCTTCGGGGAAAGGAAAGTGGTGGAGCCGCTGACCCAAGGTGGTAGTAGGTAAGCGATGGGGTGACGCAGGAAGGTAGTCCAGCCCGGGCGGTGGTTGTCCCGGGGTAAGGGTGTAGGCCGTGTGATAGGCAAATCCGTCACACATTAAGGCTGAGACCTGATGCCGAGCCGATTGTGGTGAAGTGGATGATCCTATGCTGTCGAGAAAAGCCTCTAGCGAGTTTCATGGCGGCCCGTACCCTAAACCGACTCAGGTGGTCAGGTAGAGAATACCGAGGCGTTCGGGTGAACTATGGTTAAGGAACTCGGCAAAATGCCCCCGTAACTTCGGGAGAAGGGGGGCCACGTCTGGTGATCGGATTTACTCCGTGAGCTGGGGGTGGCCGCAGAGACCAGCGAGAAGCGACTGTTTACTAAAAACACAGGTCCGTGCGAAGCCGTAAGGCGATGTATACGGACTGACGCCTGCCCGGTGCTGGAACGTTAAGGGGACCGGTTAGCGGGGTTTCGATCCTGCGAAGCTGAGAACTTAAGCGCCAGTAAACGGCGGTGGTAACTATAACCATCCTAAGGTAGCGAAATTCCTTGTCGGGTAAGTTCCGACCTGCACGAATGGCGTAACGACTTCTCGACTGTCTCAACCATAGGCCCGGTGAAATTGCACTACGAGTAAAGATGCTCGTTTCGCGCAGCAGGACGGAAAGACCCCGGGACCTTTACTACAGTTTGATATTGGTGTTCGGTTCGGCTTGTGTAGGATAGGTGGGAGACTGTGAAGCTTGGACGCCAGTTCAGGTGGAGTCGTCGTTGAAATACCACTCTGGTCGTGCTGGATGTCTAACCTCGGTCCGTGATCCGGATCAGGGACAGTGTCTGATGGGTAGTTTAACTGGGGCGGTTGCCTCCCAAAGGGTAACGGAGGCGCCCAAAGGTTCCCTCAGCCTGGTTGGCAATCAGGTGTTGAGTGTAAGTGCACAAGGGAGCTTGACTGTGAGACCGACGGGTCGAGCAGGGACGAAAGTCGGGACTAGTGATCCGGCGGTGGCTTGTGGAAGCGCCGTCGCTCAACGGATAAAAGGTACCCCGGGGATAACAGGCTGATCTTCCCCAAGAGTCCATATCGACGGGATGGTTTGGCACCTCGATGTCGGCTCGTCGCATCCTGGGGCTGGAGTCGGTCCCAAGGGTTGGGCTGTTCGCCCATTAAAGCGGTACGCGAGCTGGGTTTAGAACGTCGTGAGACAGTTCGGTCCCTATCCGCTGTGCGCGTAGGAATATTGAGAAGGGCTGTCCCTAGTACGAGAGGACCGGGACGGACGAACCTCTGGTGTGCCAGTTGTCCTGCCAAGGGCATGGCTGGTTGGCTACGTTCGGGAGGGATAACCGCTGAAAGCATCTAAGCGGGAAGCCTGCTTCGAGATGAGTATTCCCACCTCCTTGAGAGGGTAAGGCTCCCAGTAGACGACTGGGTTGATAGGCCAGATGTGGAAGCCCGGTAACGGGTGGAGCTGACTGGTACTAATAGGCCGAGGGCTTGTCCTCAGTTGCTCGCGTCCACTGTGTTAGTTCTGAAG
>NZ_JBVKAP010000023.1:0-4484 GCF_055639315.1 Streptomyces sp. NPDC039465
CCCGCGGAGCGGGTACCACATCGCTACGCGATGTGAAAGCGAACAACCGTGGTGCGCACGGTTGTTGCGCTCCCGCTCCGCGGGAGCGCTGGCGGGACGCTGCGCGTCCCGCTCAACCCGCCTGCGCAGCAGGCGGGTTGACGCTCCGTTCGCTGCGCTCCCGGAGCTGCGGGACTTCGTCCCGCTACCAGGCTTCCGCTTCGCTCCAGCCTGGCGGGGCGGGTCCGCTGCGCTCCCCCGCCTGACGGCCCTTCCGGCTGCGCCTCCAGGACCGTTGAGGCCCGCTGCGCGGGCCGGGCTGGCTACGAGGGAGGGGGTCGCTCGTTCGTGTCGGCTTCTAGTGTAGCCCGTGCATCAGGATGATGCAGCATGTACCGTTGGTGAAAATGCTGGACACCCCCAACCACCCGGGCGGGGGCGTGAAGGAGGTGGAAGACTTGAATTCGTTGAGCGTCGAAATGCGCCTCAAGGCGCGGGAGGAAATCCAGCATGAGGTTACCGGATTGACGGCGGAACAGATCCACGAGCGGCTGGTGGCCTGGAAAGCCGGGAGGGCCAGCCAAGGCCGCTCAGCGCGGAGGAGCGGCTGGCTGCTGTTCGGCGGAACGAGCTGCGGCGCATCTGGAACTTGATGGGCGGCACGGCGTGGGACGCCTACTCCGCGGAGAACGACGCGCAGGCAGACCGCTGGCGCCAAGCGCTGCGGGGCCGTCAGGAAGCTGCGAGCGGTGGGGCGGTGGAGGCTGACCCCGGGCTGATCCGCTATCGGATCGTGGCGCAGCGGACTGACCCGGCGCACCCTGGGGGCCTCGGTGGTGACGAACTACACCTATGCGCGGTCCATTGAGGAGGCAGTGACGAAGGTGGGCCGGGCGAAGGAGAAGCCGGGTGGCCTGTACGGGGACCAGGGCCTGTACCGCGTTGTGGAGGCCGTCGAGGAAACTCCGCAAAGCGAGGCGCGTCAGCTGCGGGACGCTCGCGAGCGGTTCCTCACCGCGGTCATGGACGCTGCTGTTGCCGCGCTGGACGACCAGCTGGCATCCGCTCGCCCGGAGTTGATCGGCGTCCTGTCCGAGTTCTTCTTCGACACAGTCCTCACTCGCGCCATCGTCTCTCCCGACAGCGGTGAGGGCAATGCTCAGCTGCATGCCCGGGATGGAGAGGTCCTGTCCCGCCTGTTCCTGGCTCATCTCGCCGACCGCGGCCTGGACCTGGGGGAGGCAAGCGCCCGCACCGGCGAACTGCGCGCCCTGCCCGATAGATACATGGGTGTCGGGGGGCCTTCCGTTCGTGGCGCGGAGTCAGGGGAGGAGAGCGAGGCGCCGGCGGAGCTTGTCGAGCGCGTCCCCGCCGTGTGCGAACTGCACTATGCGGCCGTGACCGGCACCAGCTCCGAGCAGTGGGACCAGGAGTCGTCCCGGGAGCTCGTGGACATCGCCATGCGGGCCGTGCACCTGGCGGAGCCGGAGACCTACCCGCAGGCACTGGACGCGTACCTGCACGAGCACCGGGCGCGGCTGGAGCGGCTGTGGCGCCGCTACGGGCCTGGCGGGATGTTCGCGGGCGAGCTCGTGCTGATCGACCTGCCCGGGTTCTTGGTGCTGTGCGAGAGAATCGCGACATCCCCGCTCTGGCTCGAAGGGATCTGGGCGAAGCACGGCCAGGAGGAAACCGCGCTGGAAAGGCTTCACGACAGCTGGCTGTACGACATGGGTGAAAAGGGCGGGCGATGAGCAGGATTCCGCTCAAGAAACACCAGATCGACCAGAAATCGGCCTTTCGTAGGTGGGTCGGATTCCCTGCAAGATCATCTGTGCCGCCTCAGGGTGCCCGGGGCACGATCGTGTCAGCGACCGGCTCCGGAAAAACGATCATGGCCGCCGCCAGCGCCCTGGAATGCTTCCCCGAGAGTCGGATCCTCGTCACCGTGCCCACCCTGGACCTGCTCGTGCAGACCGCCCAGGCGTGGCGGGCGGTGGGCCACCGCTCCCCCATGGTCGCGGTGTGCTCGCTGGAGAACGACCCGGTGCTGAACGAACTGGGCGTGCGCACGACCACCAACCCGATCCAGCTCGCCCTGTGGGCCAGGCACGGACCGGTCATCGTGTTCGCCACGTACGCCTCTCTCGTGGACCGTGAGGACATCGACGCTCCCGAGGGTCAGCGGAAGGTTCGCGGGCCGCTGGAGGCCGCTCTGACGGGCGGGGAGCGGCTCTACGGCCAGCAGATGGCAGGCTTCGACCTGGCGATCGTGGATGAGGCCCATGGAACTGCCGGTGATCTTGGTCGTCCGTGGGCGGCGATCCACGACAACCAGCGGATCCCGGCGGACTTCCGGCTCTACCTCACCGCGACCCCGCGCATCCTCGCCTCGCCCCGGCCGCAGAAGGGCGCGGACGGCCAGGAGCTGGTACTCGCGTCGATGGGCCAGGACTCCGAGACCTACGGGCCGTGGCTGGCCGAGCTGGGGCTATCGGAGGCTATCGAGCGGGGAATCCTCGCCGGGTTCGAGATCGACGTGCTGGAGATCCGCGACCCCTCCCCGGTCTATGGGGAGTCGGACGAGGCGCTGCGGGGCCGGCGCATGGCGCTGCTGCAGACGGCGCTCCTGGAGCACTCCGCGAAGTGGAACCTGCGCACCGTGATGACGTTCCACCAGCGGGTAGAGGAGGCCGCCGCGTTCGCGGAGAAGCTGCCGGAGACCGCTGCCGAGCTGTACGTCAACGACGTCTCCGACGAGGACCTGGCCACCGCGGACAAGCTGCCGAAGTCCTCCATCGACGCGGAGTTCTACGAGCTGGAGGCCGGCCGCCACGTACCCCCGGACCGGGTGTGGTCGGCGTGGCTGTGCGGCGACCACCTCGTGTCCGAGCGGCGCGAGGTCCTGCGCCAGTTCGCAGGCGGCATCGACGCGAACAACCGGCGCATGCACCGGGCGTTCCTCGCCTCAGTGCGGGTGCTCGGGGAAGGCGTCGACATCACTGGCGAGCGCGGAGTGGAGGCCATCTGCTTCGCCGACACCCGCGGCTCCCAGGTGGAGATCGTGCAGAACATCGGCCGCGCGCTCCGGCTCAACCGCGACGGCACCACCAAGGTGGCCAGGATCATCGTGCCGGTCTTCCTCCAGCCCGGCGAGGACCCGACCGACATGGTCGCCTCCGCCAGCTTCCGCCCCCTCGTAGCCGTGCTCCAGGGCCTGCGCTCGCATGATGAGCGCTTGGTCGAGCAGCTCGCCTCCCGAGCCCTCACCAGCGGCAAGCGCAAGGTCCACGTCCGACGCGATGAAGAGGGGCGCATCGTCGGGGCCGGCGGCGAGGCGGGCGAAGACCAGGAGCAGGACGACACCGACGCCGCTGCCGAATCCGCGCTGCTCCACTTCTCCTCTCCCCGGGACGCCGCCACAATCGCCGCGTTCCTGCGCACCCGGGTCTACCGGCCGGAGTCCCTGGTGTGGCTGGAGGGCTACGAGGCGCTGCTGCGATGGCGCAGGGAGAACGGAATCACCGGCCTGCACGCCGTCCCCTACGACGTCGAGGTCGAGGTCGGCGTCACCAAGGCGTTTCCCCTGGGGCGGTGGGTGCACCAGCAGCGCAAGACGCTGCGCGCCGGCGAACTCGATCCCCACCGCAAGGAACTGCTGGACGCGCCCGAAGCCGGGATGGTCTGGGAGCCCGGCGAGGAAGCCTGGGAGAACAAACTCGCCGCGCTCCGGTCCTACCGGCGGGCCACGGGGCACCTCGCTCCCCGGCAGGACGCGGTGTGGGGCGAGGGCGAGGCGATGGTGCCGGTCGGACAGCACATGGCCAATCTGCGCCGGAAGGGCGGTCTGGGGAAGGACGCGGAGCGGGCAGCGGAACGCGCCGCGCAGCTGACGGCGATCGACCCGGACTGGAACTGCCCATGGCCACTCGACTGGCAACGCCACTACCGCGTGCTCGCCGACCTGGTCGACGCCGACGGCAGCCTGCCCGACATCGCCCCCGGCGTGCTGATGGACGGCGATGACATCGGGCGGTGGTTGGAACGGCAGAAGCAGCCGAGCACCTGGGCGCAGCTGTCGACCGAGCAGCAGGAGCGGCTGTCCAGGCTGGGCGTACAGCCGCTTGAGGTGCCGCCGCCCGCGGCGGCCAAGCGTACGGCGAAGGGCCCGCGCAAGGCGCAGCAGGCGTTCCAGCGCGGCCTCGCGGCCCTCACGCAGTGGATCGAGCGGGAGGGTCAGGGGCCGGTGCCCCGGAAGGCGGTGGAGATCTTGCCCGACGGGACCGAGACCAAGCTCGGCATCTGGTACAGCAACATCAAAGCCAGGCGCGACAAACTCACCCAGGAGCAGCTGGACGCGCTGCGGAAGCTGGGAGTTGAGTGGGTTTAGACGTCATCTCATTTGGCGGTTCGGTAATCTGTCGGTCGTGGTGGGGATTGTTGAGCGGCTGGTGCCGGACGAGTTGTGGGAGTTGTTCCAGCGGGTGGTGCCTGAGGCTCCTTCG
>NZ_JBVKAP010000024.1:0-1300 GCF_055639315.1 Streptomyces sp. NPDC039465
CTCGGGTTCTAGGAGTCGTTGCAACACCCCAGCTCAAGGGGTGGCATGGACTTCGATATCCGCGAGGACCGGCAGCCGCAGGGACGCAGGAAGCTCGTGCGTGAGCGGGAGGCATACTTCCGGCTCATGCATCAGGGCTTGAGCAGCACGGAAGTGTGCCGGATCGTCGGGATCAACCCGCGAACCGGGAAGCGCTGGCGCAACGGACGCAATGCGTCCGGCGGGAACAAGGCGGCACCACCGATATATGCGGTGGTGCCGCCGTCTGCGCCTTCGCGGTACTTGTCCGAGGCGGACCGGATCCATATCGCCGACCGGCTGCGGGAGAAGGCGACGGTCCGTGTGATCGCGGCCGAGCTGGGCCGCAGCCCGTCGACAGTCAGCCGGGAGATCCGCCGCAACGGGCACCCGGACAGCGGCGCCTACCGGCCGCACGCGGCCCAGGCCCGCGCCGATGCCCGCCGGCCCCGCCCCAAGCGGGGGAAGATCGCCCGGAATGCGGACCTGCGCGATTTCATCCAGGACCGCCTCACCCTGAGGTGGAGCCCGGAGCAGATCTGCCAGGCTCTACGGGCACAGTTCCCCGACCGGCCGGAGATGCACGTGGTCCACGAGACCGTCTACCAGGCGCTTTACGTCCAGGGACGGGGGGAACTGCGCCGTGAACTGGCCCGCGCCCTGCGCTCGGGACGCGCCCGCCGTAAGCCCCACCGCCAGGCCGCCGCCCGGCAACCGCGCTTCACCACCCCGATGGTCATGATCAGCGAGCGGCCCGCCGAGGCAGAGGACCGGGCCGTGCCCGGCCACTGGGAGGGCGACCTGATCATCGGCAAGGACAACGCCTCCGCGATCGGCACCCTGGTCGAACGCGCCACCCGCTACGTCATGCTCGTCCACCTGCCCCACGGCCGCACCGCCGAACAGGTCCGCGACGCCCTCGTCGAAACCGTCCAGCCCCTGCCGGCCCATCTGGTGCGGTCCCTGACCTGGGACCAGGGATCCGAGATGGCCGCCCACGGCTCGTTCACCGTCGCCACCGACGTCCCGGTCTACTTCTGCGACCCGGCCAGCCCCTGGCAGCGCGGCTCGAACGAGAACACCAACGGCCTGCTCCGCCAGTACTTCCCCAAAGGGACCGACCTCACGGTCCACACCCGCGAACACCTCGACGCCGTCGCCGCCGAGCTCAACGGCCGCCCACGCAAAACGCTCGGCTGGGAAACCCCAGCCGAGCGCCTGCATAAACTGCTCGCGGCCTGATCAACACGACCACGTGTTGCAACGACCCCTAGAAACCGCC